>NZ_QJRL01000059.1 GCF_003205205.1 Pseudomonas sp. LB-090624 | reverse complement strand
ATGCAGAGGTAAGGCGGGGCGGAGCGGGGGGTGCAGAGCAGGTTGGCAAGCTTCGAGGTGAGGCGGGCGGCACGTTTGGCCTTGAGGTCACGCCCACTGGCTGCAGTCGGTTTTGCAGGCAGTGGGCGCAAATAGCGATGGATACGTGTGATTCCAAGCATAAGGTGCTTCGTTTCCTTTTCGTCATGGGGAGTCCTTTTTCAGCCTTGCACGTATGCGCGCCGCCATGCAAGGCTTGGGCTTCCGTTACAAGGTGAACCGCAATGACTCAAGCTACCGATCAGGCCTTCTATGACCGTGCCGACGCGCACATCGACCTGGCCAACCAGCAGATTGAAAAATTTGAAGACCTGGGCAAGGTAAGTGCCTCGCTGACCTTCGGCGCCACGCGCTTCAGTGCCTGGATGAGCGCCCGCAGCTTCAAGTCGGGCGCGGAGCTGGCGGCAGCTCGGGAGGAGATTCTGAAGTACTTCTGCGAGCAGTACCGGATGATGCTCGAAGACAACCTGGATGAGCACATCGAGCATTTTGACCGCTTCGTACTGGGCAAGAACGCCTGACCTCACCTGCCTGCGCAGCGGCGACTCAACGGTTGGGCCACTGTTGCAGCAAAATCGAAACGAATTTCTCCGCGGCAGGCGACAGCGATGCGCCGCGCCGGTACACCAACCCCAGCGTGCGGCTAACCTGCGGTTCGATCAGCGGCACGCTGACCAACGTCGGGTGGTCGGCGTCGGGCATGGCCAGGCTGGGCATGGCCGACACACCCAGCCCGGCCTCGACCATGCCCAGCGACGTGGACAGGTGTTGCACTTCGTAGAACCATTTGGGCCGCAGGTTGAGCCCGGACAATGCATGGTCCAGCAGCATGCGGTTGCCACTCAGGCGGCCGACGCCGATCAGGCGGTAATCAGCCAGCTCTGTCCAGGTAACGGAGGCGCGGTTCGCCAGTGGGTGGTCGCGCCTGCAGGCCAGCACGAAGTGCTCCTGCACCAGTGAGACAAACTCGATGTCCGGGTGCTGGCCGCTCATCATGTTGATGCCGAAGTCGGCCTCGCCGCGCAGCACGGCTTCGAGCCCGTCGTTGGCGCTTAAGTCCAGCAGGCGAATGCGGATTTTTGGGTATTGCTCGTTGTAATCGCGGATCACCGACGGCAGGAAGTAGAACGCTGCGGTAGGGATGCAGGCGAGGGTAACCTGACCGGTCTGGCGTTCGGCAAGCTCGCGGATGCTGAGGATAGAGTCTTCAAAATCATCCAGCAGGCGCCTGGCCTTGGGCAGGAAGTCGCGGCCCACGCTGGTCAGGCTGACCCGGCGAGTGGTGCGTTCCAGAAGCGAGGTGCCCAGGCCTTCCTCCAGTTTCTTGATCCGCCGGCTCAGGGCTGGCTGGGACAGGTGAAGCGCTTCGGCGGCCTCATGAAAACTGCCAAGTTCGGCGATTTTCACGAAAGATCTGATGTCTTGCAGCTCATATTCCATAACAAACCTGCTGATAATCTTGCGTTTTATTCATGCATTGATCGGAATAATAGCTACGATATTTGCATTGGATTGATTTATCCATCCCTGTCACTCTTTTGCTCACAGCATCAATGATGTCCATTGATCAACAAGAGTGCGAAATCATGCAACGAATTCCTTGCGTACTCATGCGCGGCGGTACCTCCAAAGGGCCGTTTTTCCACGCCTGGGACCTGCCTGCCAATGTGGTCGAGCGCGACGAATTGCTGATCAACCTGATGGGCTCTGGCCATGAGCTGGAAATCGACGGCATTGGTGGCGGCAGCCCACAGACCAGCAAGGTGGCGATCATCAGCCCGTCATTGCACGCCGATGCCGACGTCGACTACCTGTTCGTGCAGGTCATGGTCGCTCAGCGCCGGGTCGACACCGCCCCCAACTGCGGCAACATGCTCTGTGCTGTTGGGCCGTTCGCCATCGAACAGGGGTTGGTAAAAGGTCAGGACGGCAAGACCTTGGTGCGCATTCGCAACCTGAACACCGGAACCTTCGTCAATTCGCTGGTCGAGACGCCCGGCGGTATCGTGCGCTACGAAGGCCGCACGGCGATCGATGGGGTTCCGGGTACTGCCGCCCCGGTGCACCTGACCTTCCTCGACGCGGTCGGCAGCAAGACTGGCAAGCTGTTCCCCACTGGCAAGGCCAAGGACGTGATCGATGGCGTTGCGCTGACCTGCATCGACATGGCCATGCCGATGATGGTGGTAGAGGCTAGCCAGCTGGGGGTCAGTGGCGCGGAAACCCCTGCTCAGCTGGACGCCAACAGCGCACTGCTCGAACGCCTGGAAGCGTTGCGCCTGAAGGCCGGAAAGGCCATGGGCCTGGGCGATGTCAGTGGCATGGTCATCCCCAAGCCAGTACTGGTGTCCAAGCCGCGCTACGACGGCACGCTGCAGGTTCGCTATTTCATGCCGCACAACTGCCATCGGGCCTTGGCGATCACCGGCGCAGTGGGGCTGGCGACTGCCTGCGTCAGCCCTGGCACCGTGATTGCCGACCTGTTGGGCGAAGGTGCGCAGCAATTGGCCGAGGTCCGCCTGGAGCATCCAAGTGGCGGCATCGATATCGCGTTGACCCGCAGCGGTGTCGATGGCAACACGATCCAGGCGTCGGTGGTACGAACCGCCCGGCGGCTCTTCTCAGGGTTCGTCTACGTCCCTACATTCCGCAGGTTGGCCGGGTAGCTCCAGGGGCTGATCCAGACCTGCACATTCACCACAAGCGCATCCGCACAATTTCAACAATGGGTGATGCCTCATGAGACTCGCCAAATCGCTGTATTTCCAGATTCTCTGCGCCGTCCTGCTGGGCGTGGTGGTCGGACATTTCTGGGCGCAACAGGCCGTGGCCCTCAAGCCGCTGGGTGATGCGTTCATCAAGCTGATCAAGATGATGATCGCGCCGGTGGTGTTCTGCACCATCGTCACCGGCATCGCCGGCATGACCGACAAGCGTTCCCTGGGGCGCTTGATGAGCAAAACCCTGCTGCTGTTCCTGGGCCTGACGGTGGTCAGCCTGGTGATCGGGCTGGCGGCGGTTTACCTGTTCAAGCCAGGTGCCGGCATGAACATCGATCCCGCCACCCTGAGCACGGCGGGCCTGAGCCAATACACCGCGTCGGCCGCCAAGCTGAGCGTGGTGGAGTTCTTCATGCACATCATCCCGGACACCTTCGTAGGGGCCTTCAACAAGGGTGAGGTCTTGCCGGTCCTGTTCATCGCCGTACTCAGCGGTTTCGCCCTCTCGTCGATGGGCGAAAAGGGCAAGCCGGTACTGGACGTGCTGGAGTCGGCCTCGACCATGGTGTTCCGCATCTTCGGCTACCTGATGCGCTTTGCCCCGGTCGGCGCTTTCGGCGCGCTGGCATTCACCGTGGGCCAGTACGGCATTACTTCTCTTGGCTCACTGGCCAAGCTGGTAGGCACGTTGTACATCGCCTGCGCGTTCTTCGTACTGGTGGTGCTCGGTGGCATCTGCCGGGCCCATGGCTTCAGCCTGTGGAAGCTGCTGCGCTATTTCCGCGAAGAGTTCCTCGTGGTGCTGGGCACGTCTTCAACCGAGCCGGTGCTGCCGCGAATGCTCGAGAAGCTCGAGAAGCTTGGGTGCAAGAAAGGCGTGGTTGGCCTGGTGCTGCCCACTGGCTATTCGTTCAACCTAGACGGTACTGCCATCTATTTATCGTTGGCAGCAGTGTTCATCGCACAGGCCTGCAACATCGACCTGAGCCTGGGCCAGGTGGTCACCATGCTGGCGATCATGCTGCTGTCTTCCAAGGGCGCGGCAGGGGTCACCGGCAGCGGCTTCGTGGCCCTGGCCTCGACCCTTACCGTGATCCATGACATTCCCCTGGCCGGCCTGGCCCTGTTGATCGGGGTCGACCGCTTCATGTCGGAAGCCCGTGCGCTGACGAGCCTTGCCAGCAACGCAGTGGCGACGGTGGTGGTTTCGCTGTCGGAAAACGCCTGTGACCGCCAGACGCTGCACAGCCGCCTGAATGGCGAACCGGTGCGCAGCCCCGGCGCTGAAACCGCCGAGTGGGTCGCCGAACCACACCGCCACGGCTGAGCCCTGACACCCTCAAGCGTTTCACAGCCCCCCGCCAGGCGTTGCCGGGTGGGGGTAGGGGGCCGTCTGTGCTGCAGGTGGCCACATAGACAATAAAAACAAGAGAACAAACCATGCTCGCACTTCTGGGCCTGATCATGGTGGTGACCTTCACCTACCTGATCATGAGTAAACGCCTGTCCCCCATCGTCGCACTGACGATCGTGCCGATTGTTTTCGCGGTTATCGGCGGTTTCGCGCCAGACTTGGGCAAGATGATGCTCGATGGGCTGAAAATGGTCGCCCCGTCTGCCGCGCTGCTGCTGTTCGCCATCCTGTTCTTCGGCCTGATGATCGACGCCGGCCTGTTCGACCCGCTGATCCGCAAGATTCTCAAGCGGGTGAATGGCGACCCGATAAAGATCGCTATCGGCACCGCCCTGCTGTCGCTGCTGGTTGCGCTGGACGGTGACGGCACCACGACTTACATGATTACCTGCGCTGCCATGCTGCCGCTGTACAAGCGTATCGGCATGAACCCGATGATCCTGGCGACCGTATCGATGCTGTCTTTGAGCATCATGAGTGGCATGAGCCCGTGGGGTGGCCCCGCCACCCGCGCCATTGCCGCGCTTGGCCTGGATGCGACCGAGTACTTCATTCCCATGTTGCCCACGGTCATTGGTGGGGCAGCGTGGGTCGTGTTCACCGCCTACCTGCTGGGCCGTGCCGAGCGCCGGCGTATCGGCAATATTGCCCTGGAGTCTGGTGGCGGCAACTGCTACATCCAGGAAATCCTCGGCGACAACCCGCACAAGCGCCCGCGCCTGGCCTATGTGAACCTGGTGCTGGTGATCGCGGTAATGACCGCGCTGGTGTTGGGACTGATGCATGCGGCCATTCTGTTCATGATTGGCTTCGTCGCCGCGCTGATGATCAACTACCCGCAACTGAATGTGCAGAAAGAACGCATTCTGGCCCATTCGGGTAACGCCATGACCGTGGTGCTGCTGGTGTTCGCCGCTGGCATCTTTGCCGGCATTTTCTCGGGCACCAAGATGGTCGATGCATTGGCCCAGACGCTGGTGGACTGGATTCCGGAAGCATGGAGCCACTGGTTCCCGCTGGTGGTCGCGCTGACCAGCATGCCGCTGACCTTCGTGCTGTCCAACGACGCTTATTATTTTGGCGTGGTACCTATCCTGGCCAATGCGGCCGCCGCCTACGGCATCGATCCGGTAGAGATCGCCCGCGCCTCGGTGCTTGGCCAGCCGGTGCATCTCATGAGCCCGCTGGTTGCCTCGACGCTGCTGCTGGTGGGGATGGTCGACAGGGATATCGGTGATTTTCAGAAAGCCACCTTCAAATGGGCCGTGCTCACCTCGCTGGTGATCACTGCGCTGGCCCTGCTGACCGGCGCCTTGTCCTTCTTCGTGTGACCGCTTCTGGCGCTGGCAGGCGCAACGCCTGCTGATCTCGAAAACAACAATAGAGTATCGATCATGTCCCGAGCTGTGTTCCGTGGGGCCACCTGTGGCCTGCTTTGCGGCTGGCTGCCTGTTGCCGGCGCTTCCGGTTTTGTCGATGACAGCAAGCTCAAGCTGCAATTGCGCAACGTGTATTTCAACGAGAATTTCCGTGACGAGCAGGGCATGAGCCCCCGCGCTGCCGCCACTGCCAAAAGCGAACGGGTGGAATGGGCCCAGGGCTTTCTGCTCGATTACCAGTCCGGCTTCACCCAAGGCACTCTCGGTCTGGGTCTCGACGCCTTGGGCCTGGTCGGCTTCAAGCTCGACTCTGGCCGTGCGCGCAGCGGCACTGGGCTGCTGCCGGTGCATGACGATGGCCGCGCGGCGGATGAGTTCGCCAGTGCCGGGGTCACGGCCAAAGCCCGCCTAGGCGGCGCCGTGGTCAAGCACGGCACCTTGCTGCCAAAGACGCCGATACTGGTGTACAACGATGCACGCCTGCTGCCGCAGACTTATCAGGGAACCCAGCTGACCAGCACCGACATCGACAACCTCACCCTTACCGCCGGCCACTTGGACCGCTTCAAACAGCGCGACTCATCCAATAGCACCGGGTTGTACCTGGACGGGTATGGCGGCCCAGCGTCTGGCGACTTCAGCTTCGCCGGTGCTGACTATGCCGTCAGCAAGCAACTGCGCCTTAGTTTCTTCCATGGCGAGCTCGAGCATTTCTACCGCCAGGACTTCGCCGGGCTGGTGCACGACCTGACGCTGGGCGGCGGCGTGCTGACCACCGACCTGCGTTACTTCAAAAGCCGCGACAGCGGTACGGCGTATGGCGGTGGCATCGACAACGACATGTTCAGTGGCCAACTGTCGTACGCCCACTCCGGGCATACCGTCGGCGCAGGTTACCAGGTGCTCGATGGTGAAGCGGGGCTGCCGTATATCAGTGGAGCAACGGTCTATTCGTTCAGCAACGTCGGCATCGGCAAGTTCATCGAAGAGGAAGAGAAGACCTGGATGGCCAGCTACGCCTACAACTTCGCTGCCGCTGGGGTACCGGGTTTGACCTTCATGGCGCGATACCTCAGTGGCGACAATGGCCGGTCAGGCGCCGAGGGCCTCGAGGAGTGGGAGCGTGACGCCGAGCTGGCCTACGTGGTGCAGGGCGGGCCGCTGAAAGGTCTGGGGGTGAAATGGCGAAACTATGTCTATCGTTCGGATTTCGCCCGTGGGCGCGATAGCAATCGTCTGTACCTTACCTACGATATCGCCATCTGGTAATGGCGCGGGCCGGATCACACACCCGGCCCTGGCCCTGCTTGCGCAGCCCTGTTCAGCGGCGCAGCAGGCGAGAGACTATCAGCGTGACGGCGGCGGTGATGGCCAGTGCGGCGACGGGCTTTTCCTTGACGAATGAGGACACGGTGTCCAGCGCGTCACCATAAGTCTTGGTCAGCTGGCCTGCGGCCTGACGCCCATCGCCTTCGGCCTCCAGCGCCGGATCTTCGACCAGTCGGCCTACCGCGCTTTGCGCCTTGCCTGCGAGGTTTTCAGCAACGCCTTCAATCTGTTCACGTTTCATGATGACTTTGTTCCTTCCTGTGATCGACTTTGGGGTAGCAGCACAGGGTTAGGGCGGTGAAGGGCGGTGATGGTTCCAAACCCTTTCTGTCATCAGCACGGTTGACAAACGGGGTGGCGCAAGCTGACCTTTGTCGACGCAGCTGTCTTTCTCAATACTGCCAAGTTGGCGCGTGCCGCGTGGATTCTGCAGGCTAACGGGATTTGTTCTCGAGGATCCGCGCCCCGGGGCCTTCCTTGGCCAGTACATCCTCGGGGTTGCGCAGGGGGCAGTCCTCCAGCGACAGGCAACCACAGCCGATGCAGTTGTCCAGGCTGTCGCGCAGTGCCTCCAGTGTGCGAATGCGGGCATTCAGGTCTTCGCGCCAGGCCGTGGACATCTCACCCCATTGTGCTGCCGTGAGTTTGCTGTTGGGCGCATAGCGGCTGAAGGCCTGTTTGATTTCCTCCAGCGCAATACCCGTGCGCTGAGCCACCTTGATGATCGCCAGCGTACGCAGCACCAGCGACGGAAAACGGCGCTGGTTGCCTGCCGTACGGACGCTGGCGATCAGCCCCTTGGATTCGTAGAAGTGCAGCGCCGACACCGCCACGCCGCTGCGTCTGGCCACTTCACCCACTGTGAGCATCCGCGTGTTGTCCGCCGCCATGCCTGTTGACCTCATGTTAAGTTGAGCGCTTATAGACCTGGCCGATCTTCCCTGTAACCGCTTTCCCCAGTTGGCGCTCTGGCAGCCACTGCCGTGTTCGTACGCTGAAAGTTAAACGACCCGTGCGCGCCTGGTTGATCAGGCGGGGCAGCGGTCGCGGCGCATCTGGGTGACCAAGGTGAAGCGGTCATCCGGGTGCACGGTCTCTGAGACCGCCATCAAATCACCATTTTCCTCGCGGTAGTGGCGGATGATCTTCAGCCCCGGTGAGCCTGCCTCGGCCTTCAGCACCTGGGCTATTTCCACTGTCAGCAACACCCCGCGCACCTGTTGGTCGACCACTGAGATCGCCCGGCCATAGTGCTGTTCGATCAACTCGGCAATCAGTTGGTCAGGGTGCTCGCGGGCCAGCTCGATGACCTTGGCGTAGTCGCGTTGTGCGTACACGTCGGTCCAGCACAGCGGCGCCCCATTGTGCTGCCGGTCGACGCGGATGCTCGATACACAAAAGTAATGCTCCCCCGGTACCAGCCCCAGCCTCGCTGCCTCGCTCTGGTCGGCGACAAAATGGCGCACGTTGTGGATTTCACGCTGCTGGGTGTCTGCCAGGTGCGCCAGGTCGGCCCCGCTGGCCAACGATTGCGAATACCCTCCGCGCGGGCTGCTGGCCTCTACCCGCGTGCCCACGCGCTTGCGCCGCGACACCAGCCCTTGGGTGAGCAGCAGGTCGATAGCGGCACGCACTGTGTGACGGCTCACACCGTAAAGGTCGCACAGCTCGAACTCGGTTGGCAGCAGGCTGCCCACGGGGTACCGGCCGCTGGCAATCGCTTGCATCAAGTCCTTTGCCACGGTGGAGTAGCGCGTCGGATTCATACCCTTGCTCTGGCTTGCCAATTTCATCGATTGACAGTGTAACAGCGGCCGAATGTTGAATGCTCCAGCCCGCATGGCATGAGGTTGTGGAATGACCGGGTGTGTTTGGCGTGGGTTTTAGGGTGTGGCAGAAATCGAGCGCCGCCCGCACGGCGCATCGCGAGCTGCGCTCGCTCCTACATTTGTTTCGGGCCAGTCACGCCTGTGACGGGTGCGCGCGACCGCCTTGTTTGTACGACGCAATATCGCGCCATGCGCCCAGGCGTACGCGCGCAAATCCCGCAGGAATAACTGGCCCGAAACAACCGTAGGAGCGAGCGCAGCTCGCGATGCGCCGCGCGGGCGGCGCTCGATCTCACAGGCGACGCACCTCTACCGCCGTACCCTTACGAAGCCACCCCGCATGGCATGAGGTTGTGGAATGGCCGGGTGTGTTTGGGCGTGGGTTTTAGGGTGTGGCAGAAATCGAGCGCCGCCCGCGCGGCGCATCGCGAGCTGCGCTCGCTCCTACATTTGTTTCGGGCCAGTCACGCCTGTGACAGGCGCGCGCGTACGCCTTGTTTGTACGACGCGATATCGCGTCATGCGCCAAGGCGTACGCGCGCAAATCCCCCAGAAACAACTGGCCCGAAACAACCGTAGGAGCGAGCGCAGCTCGCGATGCGCCGCGCGGGCGGCGCTCGGTCTTCCACGCGACGCACCTCTACCGCCGTACCCTTACCAAGCCACCCCGCATGGCATGCGGTTGCGCAATGGCCGGGTGTGTTGGGCGTGGGGTTTAGGGTGTGGCAGAAATCGAGCGCCGCCCGCGCGGCGCT
>NZ_QJRL01000058.1 GCF_003205205.1 Pseudomonas sp. LB-090624 | reverse complement strand
CGGCAGCTCAACGAGCAGGCCAACCGCCTGGCGCATCATCTGATCGGGCTGGGCGTGCAACCGGATGATCGGGTGGCGATCTGCGTCGAACGTGGGCTGTCGATGGTGGTTGGCCTGCTGGCCATCCTCAAGGCTGGCGGTGCTTATGTGCCGGTAGACCCGGACTACCCGGCCGAGCGCGTGCGCCACATGCTGAGCGATAGCGCACCGGTGGCGGTGCTGGTGCATGGCGCGACCCGGCATGTGCCGGAAGCGGGCCCGGTCATCGACCTGGACAGGCCGGTGTGGGGCGAAGCGCCAGCCAGTAACCCGGTCGTGGCCGGGCTGACGCCACGCCACCTGGCCTACGTGATTTATACCTCGGGCTCTACGGGGCTGCCGAAGGGCGTGATGAACGCGCATGCCGGGGTGGTCAACCGGCTGTCGTGGATGCAGGACGCCTATGGGCTGGGTGCTGATGACGTGGTGCTGCAGAAGACCCCGTTCAGCTTCGACGTGTCGGTGTGGGAATTCCTCTGGCCGCTGCAGACCGGTGCACGGCTGGTCATGGCCCGCCCTGGCGGGCATCGCGACCCTGAGTACCTGCGTGAAGTGATTGCCCGCGAACACGTCACCACCCTGCATTTCGTACCTTCGATGCTGGATGTGTTCCTGGCCTCGACCGCAAGCGAGCTCCCACAGGTGGTGCGCGTGATCTGCTCGGGGGAGGCCTTGCCGGGCAGTTTGGTGAAGCGCTTCCACGCACAGCTGCCAACGGTCGAACTGCACAACCTCTACGGCCCAACCGAAGCCGCCGTGGATGTCAGCGCCTGGCACTGCGTGACCGCCCCGGACAACACCCCCATCGGCAAACCCATCGCCAACACCACCCTGTACGTGCTCGACGAGCAGCGCCAACCGGTGCCGCAAGGGGTGGCGGGGGAGCTGTACATCGGTGGCGTACAGGTCGCCCGCGGCTACCTCAACCGGGCCGAGCTCACCGCTGAGCGCTTCATCGATGACCCGTTCATGCCTGGCGGGCGCCTGTACCGTACCGGCGACCTGGCCCGCCACCGGCCAGACGGCAACCTCGAATACCTCGGCCGCAACGATGACCAGGTCAAGCTGCGCGGCCTGCGGGTCGAGCTGGGCGAGATCCAGGCCGGCCTTACCGCCATCGCGGGCATCAAGGAAGCGGTGGTGCTGGCCAAGGAGCAGCGCCTGGTTGCCTATTACACCGGTCACCCGCAAACCGTGGAAACCCTGCGCACGTCCCTGCTGGCACATCTGCCGGAATTCATGGTGCCAGCGTTGTTCATGCACCTCGAAGCCTTGCCGCTGAGCCCCAACGGCAAACTCGACCGCAAGGCGCTGCCAGCACCTGGCGCGCTTGAAGAGCGGCCGTACGAATGCCCCGAAGGCGAAACCGAAACCCTGCTGGCTGCACTCTGGTGCGAGCTGCTGGGGGTAGAGCAAGTAGGGCGGAACGACAACTTCTTCGAACTGGGCGGCCATTCGCTGCTGGCAGTGACACTGACGTCGCGGCTACGCGAAAAAGGCCTTGAGGCCGACGTGCGCGCCCTGTTCGACCAACCGACCCTGGCCGGCTATGCAGCCATCACAGACAGAATGGAGATCGTCCTGTGAGCATCGACCAACTTTTGGCAACGCTGACCTCGCACAACGTGCAACTGGCCCTCAAGGATGGCCAGCTGGTGGTGCAAGGCAACCGCCAGGCACTGACCGACAGCGCCCTGGTGGCGCAATTGCGCGCGCATAAACCCGCGTTGGTGGGCATGATCGAGCGCGGCGAGTACGTCGCGGTGAGGCAGGGCGCTGTGCAGGTTCCGGGCAACCTGATCCCCCCGAGTTGTGCGCATATCACCCCACAGATGCTTAACCTGGTGACGCTCGACCAGGCCAGCCTGGACAGCATCCTCGACGCAATCCCAGGCGGCGCGGCCAATGTGCAGGACATCTACCCGCTGGCGCCATTGCAGCAAGGCATGCTGTTCCATCATGCCAGTGCCACCGACAGCGACCCCTACGTCATGCAGGCGCGCTTCGTGTTCGCCAGTGAGGCGCGCCTGCAGGCATTTGCCGACGCCTTGCGCGGGGTAATCGCCCGCCACGACATCCTGCGCACCTCGGTGCACTGGCAGGGGCTGGAAACACCCGTGCAGGTGGTGTGGCGCAAAGCTGAACTGGTGATCCTGGCACTGCCCGCCGATGCTGCCGGAGGCGACTGGCTCGACCTGACCCAGGCGCCGCTGATTCGCCTGCTGCGCGAAGCGCCCGGGGCTGACGGAACACTTGCTGCTACCCTGCAATTCCACCACATCGCCATGGATCACAGCGCACTGGACGTGGTACGCCACGAGCTGATTGCCTTTCTCAGCGGTGAACAAGCCAAGCTGGGGGCACCGGTGCCGTTCCGCAACTATGTGGCGCAAGCGGTGCTGGGTATCGGCGAACCCGAGCACGAAGCGTTCTTCCGCGACATGCTCGGCGATATCGACGAAGCGACCTTGGCCTATGGGCTGCAGGACGTACAGGGTGATGGCGAGGTGCACAACGAGCACCAGGTCGAATTGCCATTGGCCCTGTGCGAGGGCCTGCGCGAGCAGGCCCGCAACTTGGGGGTGAGCGTCGCCAGCCTGTTCCACCTGGCCTGGGGTAGGGTTCTGGGTGGCCTCACCGGGCGCCAGCAGGTGGTATTCGGCACGGTGCTGATGGGCCGCCTGTTGGGCGCCGAGGCCACCGACCGGGCACTGGGTATCTTCATCAACACCCTGCCGCTGCGGGTGGACCTGGACGGCGCCGACCTGGGCAGTGCCATACGTGCCACCCACCAGCGGCTGAGCGCGCTGATGCGCCATGAACATGCGCCGCTGGCGTTGGCCCAGCGCTGCAGTGGCGTCGCCGCACCTGCGCCGCTGTTCAATGCCTTGCTCAACTACCGCCACAGCGCGCCGGGCGGGGTGGAACCGCGCCGGGCTGCATTGGCTGGTATCGACATTGTCGAGTCGGCCGAAGCGACCAACTACCCATTGACCTTGAGTGTGGATGACCTTGGCCAGGCGTTTCGCCTGACCTTGCTGGCCAGCGCCGAAGTGCCCGCCTGGCGCGTCTGCGCCTACCTGCAACAGACCCTGGAAAATCTGCTGCAAACGCCACACGTTGCCGTCAACGGATTGGGCATGCTCCCGGCCACCGAACGCGCCGAGTTGCTGGAGCGCTTCAACGACTGCACTGCCCCTTACGAGCAGCACCTGACCCTGCATCAGCGTATCGAGCAGCGGGCGGTGATGTGCCCTGACGCCATTGCCGCCACCAGCGCCGGGGTCGAGCTCAGCTACGCCGACCTCAACCGGCGGGCCAATGCGCTGGCCCACCACTTGATCACCTTGGGTATCAAGCCTGATGACCGGGTCGCCGTGGTGGCTCGGCGCGGCCTGGACACACTGGTGGGCTTGCTGGCCGTGCTCAAGGCCGGCGCCAGTTATGTACCGGTAGACCCGGCCCACCCGGACGAGCGCGTAGCCTATCTGCTCCAAGACAGCAGCCCGGTGGCAGTGCTGACGCAACAGGCGCTGCAGCATCGCCTGGGAGGTCTGGACGCTCCAGTGCTGTTGCTCGATCAGCCGAACTGGCCGGCGTTCACATGCAACCCGGTGGTGCCGGGTCTTGCGGCCAACCACTTGGCTTATGTGATCTACACCTCCGGCTCGACTGGCCAACCCAAGGGCGTGATGGTCGAGCACCGTTCCGTCAACAACCTGGTGGATTGGCATTGCCGTGCCTTCGACCTGCGCCAGGGCCGGCATACCTCGAGCCTGGCCGGTTTCGGTTTCGACGCCATGGCCTGGGAGGTATGGCCCGCGTTGTGCGCCGGTGCCACGCTGCACCTGGCGCCCTCGGCCGAGGGCCGGGACGATCTGGACAGCATGCTCGCGTGGTGGCAGGCGCAGCCGCTGGATGTCAGCTTCCTGCCCACGCCCGTGGCTGAACACGCGTTCAATCATCAGTTGGAGCACCCGACCCTGCGCACCCTGCTGATCGGTGGCGACCGCCTGCGCCAGTTCAACCGCAACCAGCGCTTCGCCGTGATCAACAACTACGGGCCGACCGAAACTACCGTAGTGGCCAGTTCTGGCGTGGTGGAAGCAGGGGCTGCCCTGCATATCGGCAAGCCGGTGCACAATGCCCGGTTATACGTGCTCGATGCACTGCGGCAGCCGGTGCCACTGGGCGTGCCCGGTGAGCTGTACATTGGCGGCGCAGGGGTCGCGCGTGGCTATTTGAACCGTGCGCAGCTCACGGCCGAGCGCTTTGTCGATGACCCGTTCGCCGCCGAGGGCGGTGGGCGCATGTACCGTACGGGCGACCTGGTGCGCTGGCTGGCGGACGGCAGCTTGGAGTACCTGGGGCGCAACGACGACCAAGTGAAAATCCGTGGCGTACGCATTGAGCTGGGCGAAATCGAGAGCCGCCTGGCGACCCTGGCCGGGATCGACGAAGCGGTGGTCATCGCCCGTGAGGACCACCCTGGCCAGCCGCAGCTGGTGGCCTATTTCACAGCCAGGCCCGATGTACAGCCGCTCACCGCGCAAGGCCTGCGCGCCCAGATGCAGGCGCACCTGCCGGAGTACATGGTGCCGGTAGCCTTCGTCGAGTTGCCAGCACTGCCGCTGACTGCCAATGGCAAGCTCGACCGCCGGGCACTGCCCCGGCCCGAGCGGGCTGCGTTGTTCGAACACGTCTACGAGGCGCCCAAAGGCGAGCTGGAGCACGCCTTGGCGCAGCTGTGGGCAGAGCTGCTCAACGTCGAGCGGGTGGGGCGGCATGACCATTTCTTCAGCCTTGGCGGCCATTCGCTGCTGGCCATGCGCATGGTTTCGCAGGTGCGCCTGCGCCTGGGCGTGGAATTGAGCCTGGCAGAACTGTTCGCCAACCCCGAGCTTGCTGCGGTTGCCCAGGTCCTGGCCAGCGCCGGGCGTAGCGCGCTGCCGGCGATCCTGCCGGTGCCGCACGCGCCTGCGCTGCCCATGTCGTTCGCCCAGCAGCGGCTGTGGTTCCTGGCGCAGATGGAGGGCGGCAGCCAGGCTTACAACATCCCCTTGGCGCTGGGCCTGCGCGGCCCGTTGGATGCCGATGCGCTGGAAAGCGCGCTGTTGCGCATCATGGAGCGCCACCAGACCTTGCGCAGCCGCTTCATCCCGCGCGACGACAGCGCCGAGGTGGTGATCGCCGCCACCCCGGGGGCGGGCTGGTTCCAGTACCAGGAATTGCGCGCCGAGGCCTTGCCGGAGCGCCTGGGCGAAATAGCGGCTGCGCCGTTCGACCTGGCCCACGGGCCACTGCTACGGGCACACCTGCTGCGGCTGGGGGCGCAACACCATGTATTGGCGTTGACCGTTCACCATATCGTTGCCGACGGTTGGTCGCTGGGGGTACTGACCCACGAACTGAGCGTCCTTTACCGGGCGTTGTGCAGCGGCACGGGCGACCCGCTGCCGGCCTTGCCGATTCAGTACGGTGACTACGCAGTGTGGCAGCGGCGCTGGCTGGCCGGTGAGCAGTTGCAACGCCAGGCCGCATACTGGCGACAGGCGCTGGAGGGCGCGCCCAGCCTGCTGAAATTGCCAACCGACCGGCCGCGCCCGGAGCGCCAGGATTTCGCCGGTGCGAGCCTGCCGCTGCATGTCGGGCCGCGCTTGACCGCGGCATTGCGAACCCTGGCCCAGCGCCACGGGGTAACGCTGTACATGACCGTGTTGGGTGCCTGGGCCGCCTTGCTCAGTCGCCTGGCAGGCCAGCCCGAGGTGGTGATCGGTTGCCCGGTGGCCGGGCGCGGCCGAGCCGAACTCGAACCCTTGGCAGGGCTGTTCGTCAATACCCTGGCCATGCGCATCGACGCCCGCCAGGCGCCTGCTGCGCAGGCCTTGCTGGAACACGTGCGTAGCCGTGTGCTAGAGGCTCAGGCGCACCAGGACCTGCCTTTCGAACAGGTGGTGGAAATCGTTCGCCCAACACGCAGCCTGGGGCACACCCCGCTGTTTCAGGCCGCCCTCAACTGGCAGGCCACCGAGGGTGCGTCGCTGCACTTGCACGGCTTGCAATTGCAGGCGGTGCCCCAGGCCGCAGCCGTGGCCAAGTTCGATCTCACCCTCAACCTCGGCGAGCGGGGCGACACCCTGGCCGGCAGCCTCGACTATGCAACGGCGCTGTTCGACGAGGCTACAGTGCAGCGTTACATGGGTTACTTCGAGCGCATGCTGTGGGCCATGGCAGACGATGACCAGCAGCCTCTGACCCAGGTGGAGTTGGTGAGCGAGGCAGAGCGCCAGACCTTGCTGCAAACACTCAACGCCACGCAGTACAGCTACCCCCGTGACCTGCCGGTCCAACGCCTTTTCGAGCAGCGCGTCGCCCGCCACCCGCTGGCCCTGGCTGCCGTGCACGGCGAGCAGGCCTTCTGCTACGGCGAGCTGAACGAGCGCGCCAACCGCCTGGCTCACGCTCTGATTGCCAGCGGCGTAGAACCAGGTGCTTGCGTGGCGATACTGCTACCGCGCTCGCTGACGCTGCTGGTCGCGCAACTGGCCGTGCTGAAGTGCGCTGCCGTCTATGTGCCACTGGACATCCATGCCCCGACCGAGCGCCAGGCGTTCATGGTAGAGGACTGCCAGGCGGCCTTGCTGTTGACCGTTGCCAGCGTCATGGCTGACCTGCCGGTGCGGCGGCTCGAACTGGACCGTCTGTCGCTCGCCTGCCAGCCTGGGCACAACCCCGCAGTGGCGTCGGATGCCGGCAGCACGGCCTACGTCATGTATACCTCGGGCACTACAGGCCAGCCGAAGGGCGTTTGCGTGCCGCACCGCGGTATCGCGCGGCTGGTGCTGAACAATGGCTACGCCGAGCTGCTGGATACCGACCGGGTGGGCTTCGTCTCCAATCCCGCATTCGATGCCAGCACCCTGGAAGTCTGGGGCGCGCTGCTCAATGGCGGCCAGGTGCGGGTGATCGATCACGCCACATTGATCGACCCCCCGCGCTTTTCTGCGGCGCTGGTGGAGCAGGGGATTAGCGTGCTGTTCCTGACCACTGCGCTGTTCAACCAGTACGTGCAGCTGGTACCCGAGGCATTGGCCACCCTGCGGCTGTTGATAAGCGGCGGCGAGCGTGCCGAGCCGGCCGCGTTCCGCGCGTTGCGGCAACGGGCACCGGCCCTGCGTTTGCTGAACGGC
This sequence comes from Pseudomonas sp. LB-090624, assembly GCF_003205205.1. Lineage (GTDB taxonomy): Bacteria > Pseudomonadota > Gammaproteobacteria > Pseudomonadales > Pseudomonadaceae > Aquipseudomonas. Next base: position 3,761 of record NZ_QJRL01000058.1, on the reverse strand, counting down.
TACGGGCCGACCGAAACCACCACGTTCGCCGTCGTCTGCGAGGTCTGCGAGGTAGCAGCAGACGCCGGCCAGATACCGATTGGCCGGCCCATCGGCAATACCCAGGCCTATGTACTGGATGCCTCGCAGCAACTGCTACCGCAGGGTGTGGTTGGCGAGCTGTATATCGGCGGCGATGGGCTGGCCCTTGGCTATTTGAACCACCCGGAACTCACTGCCCAACGCTTCATCGCCGACCCGTTCAGCCAGCAACCCGGCGCGCGGCTATACCGCACAGGCGACCTGGTACGCTGGCGTAACGATGGCCTGCTGGAGTGCCTGGGGCGCAATGACGACCAGGTCAAGATCCGCGGTTTCCGCATCGAACTGGGCGAGATCGAGCAACAACTGGCCCAGGTACCGGGTATCGGCGAAGTGCTGGTGATGGCCGTGGCCGATGAACAAGGGCCGTTGCGCCTGGTAACCTGGTACACCCGGCAGGTGGCAACGTTGACGGCATTGGACCTGCGCAGCCATTTGCGCGGGCGCTTGCCCGAGTACATGGTGCCGTCGGCCTTCGTCGCGCTCGCGCAAATGCCCCTGAACAACAATGGCAAGGTCGACCGCAAGGCCTTGCCTGCGCCGTGCCCACAAGACTTTGCGGTGGCGGCATTCGAGGCCCCTGAAGGTGAGCGCGAGCAGGCCCTGGCAGCGCTGTGGGCCGAGTTGCTCGAAGTTCAGCCGATCGGCCGTAACGACCGCTTCTTCGAACTCGGTGGCCACTCGTTGCTGGCCATGCGCATGCTGGCTCAGGTACGGCAACGCCTTGGCAGTGAGCTGGCACTGGCTGACTTGTTCGTCGATGACAGGCTGGTGGCGGTCGCTGCCTGCCTGGGGCGCGAGGGCCAGGGGCTGCCGGCCATCGCCGGCATGCCGCGTGAAGGTCTGCTGCCGCTGTCGTTCGCGCAGCAACGGTTGTGGTTCCTGGCCCAGTTGCAGGAGGCCAGCGCGGCCTATCACATCCCGTTGGCACTGCGGCTGGAGGGCAAGCTGCAGCGCACAGCCTTGGAGCGGGCGCTGCGGCGCTTGATCGAACGCCACGAAAGCTTGCGCAGCTGTTTTGTCGAGCGGGACGGCGAACCCCACGTGGTGCTGGCAAGCGACAGCAGCGGCTTCGCGCTGGCTTGGCAAGACTGCCCCGGGCTGGACCAGCCAGGCCTAGCACTGTTACTGGGTGATGAAGCCGGCCGGGCCTTCGTGCTGGACCGTGAATTGCCGATACGCGGGCAGGTACTGCGATTGGCCCAGGACCAGCACGTCCTGTTGCTGACCTTGCACCACCTGGTTGCCGATGGCTGGTCGCTGGGCGTCCTGGTGAGAGAGCTGGTTGCGCTCTACCAGGCCTTCAGTACCGGCCAGCCCGACCCATTGCCCGCCTTGCCGGTGCAGTACCTCGACTATGCCATGTGGCAGCGCCGCTGGTTGTGTGGTGCTGCCTTGCAAGAGCAGGTTGATTACTGGAACGCCCAGCTCAGCGGCGCGCCGGCACTGATCAGCCTGCCCTGGGACCGACCCCGACCGGAACGCCAGCAGTACGCCGGAGCCAGCGTGGAACTGACCCTGGACCCGCGCTTGAGCGACGAACTGAAGGCGCTGTGCCGACGCCATGGCGTCACGCCATACATGCTGTTCATGGCCGCCTGGGCGGTGTTGCTGGCGCGTCTGGCTGGCCAGGATGAAGTGGTGATCGGCTCGCCGGTCGCCAACCGCCAACGCGCGGAAGTAGACGGCCTGATCGGCATGTTCGTGAATTCGCTGGCAGTACGCGTGGATGTGTCCGGGGCACCGGATGTGGCCACGTTGTTGGGTCGGGTCAAGGCCGTGATACTGGCCGGGCAGGCGCACCAGGACTTGCCGTTCGAGCAGGTGGTCGAAATCCTGCGTCCAAGGCGCAGCCTGGCGCATACGCCGCTGTACCAGGTGTCGCTGGACTGGGATGCCAACCCCGGCGGCCAACCCCTGCAACTGGCTGATCTTGAAGTAGCCGCTATGGGTAGCCAGGCCAGCATTGCCAAGTTCGACCTTAGCTTGAGCCTGGGCGAGCGGGCCGATGGCTTTGCCGGCGGCATCGTCTACGCGACCGCTTTGTTCGACCGGGCGACCATCGAGCGTTTTGCTGGTTATCTGAAGCAGGTGCTATGGGCGTTCGCGTCGGGTGACCGGGCGATCCCGGCCCACGTAGGCCTGCCCGCTGCGGATGAACGCCGGCGGTTACTGCTGGAGTTGAATGACACGGCCGTTGACTACGACCTTGAACAAACCTTGCATGGCATGATCGAGGCGCAGGTCGCGCGCACGCCGCATGCCGTGGCCGTGCGGGCTGAAGAAGGTGAGCTCACCTACCGGCAGCTCAACGAGCAGGCCAACCGCCTGGCGCATCATCTGATCGGGCTGGGCGTGCAACCGGATGATCGGGTGGCGATCTGCGTCGAACGTGGGCTGTCGATGGTGGTTGGCCTGCTGGCCATCCTCAAGGCTGGCGGTGCTTATGTGCCGGTAGACCCGGACTACCCGGCCGAGCGCGTGCGCCACATGCTGAGCGATAGCGCACCGGTGGCGGTGCTGGTGCATGGCGCGACCCGGCATGTGCCGGAAGCGGGCCCGGTCATCGACCTGGACAGGCCGGTGTGGGGCGAAGCGCCAGCCAGTAACCCGGTCGTGGCCGGGCTGACGCCACGCCACCTGGCCTACGTGATTTATACCTCGGGCTCTACGGGGCTGCCGAAGGGCGTGATGAACGCGCATGCCGGGGTGGTCAACCGGCTGTCGTGGATGCAGGACGCCTATGGGCTGGGTGCTGATGACGTGGTGCTGCAGAAGACCCCGTTCAGCTTCGACGTGTCGGTGTGGGAATTCCTCTGGCCGCTGCAGACCGGTGCACGGCTGGTCATGGCCCGCCCTGGCGGGCATCGCGACCCTGAGTACCTGCGTGAAGTGATTGCCCGCGAACACGTCACCACCCTGCATTTCGTACCTTCGATGCTGGATGTGTTCCTGGCCTCGACCGCAAGCGAGCTCCCACAGGTGGTGCGCGTGATCTGCTCGGGGGAGGCCTTGCCGGGCAGTTTGGTGAAGCGCTTCCACGCACAGCTGCCAACGGTCGAACTGCACAACCTCTACGGCCCAACCGAAGCCGCCGTGGATGTCAGCGCCTGGCACTGCGTGACCGCCCCGGACAACACCCCCATCGGCAAACCCATCGCCAACACCACCCTGTACGTGCTCGACGAGCAGCGCCAACCGGTGCCGCAAGGGGTGGCGGGGGAGCTGTACATCGGTGGCGTACAGGTCGCCCGCGGCTACCTCAACCGGGCCGAGCTCACCGCTGAGCGCTTCATCGATGACCCGTTCATGCCTGGCGGGCGCCTGTACCGTACCGGCGACCTGGCCCGCCACCGGCCAGACGGCAACCTCGAATACCTCGGCCGCAACGATGACCAGGTCAAGCTGCGCGGCCTGCGGGTCGAGCTGGGCGAGATCCAGGCCGGCCTTACCGCCATCGCGGGCATCAAGGAAGCGGTGGTGCTGGCCAAGGAGCAGCGCCTGGTTGCCTATTACACCGGTCACCCGCAAACCGTGGAAACCCTGCGCACGTCCCTGCTGGCACATCTGCCGGAATTCATGGTGCCAGCGCTGTTCATGCACCTCGAAGCCCTGCCGCTGAGCCCCAACGGCAAACTCGACCGCAAGGCGCTGCCAGAGCCCGGCGCGCTGCAGGATCG
>NZ_QJRL01000057.1 GCF_003205205.1 Pseudomonas sp. LB-090624 | reverse complement strand
CTTCAGGAGCGATCGGTCTCCCCGGAAGTGCTTCTTGAACCTGACGAGAATAACCTCTCTGGCCAGGTCAGACACAACATACAAGGAGCGAGCGCAGCTCGCGATGCGCCGCGCGGGCGGCGCTCGAGTCCACAGGCACTGAAACCCTTACGACGAACCCCCGCCGCCTACTTGGGATAGAGCGGCGGCAAGCTGCCATTCTCACCCGCCGGCAGCAGCACCTGTTCAGCCGGCGGAATGGTACCAATCGCCCGCCACAAATCCTCCCCCTGCCAATACTGCCCACTCTCACTGTACAACGCCCCGTTCAACCCATCCAGCGCATCCGACAACGGCACGAAGCGCGCCGCCATCTCGGCCAGGGTTTCCGGTTGCTGCCGGGCCCAGGCATCCAGCGCCTGGCGCGTAGCCTGGGGGTCGTTTGCCTGGCATGCCCGCTTGAGGTCGTCCAGCAAGGTGCGTGGGCTTGGCCCGTTCTGCGCGGCGCGCAGCACCGCCGGCCGCGAACGGGCGCGCCACCACAGGGCAAAGCCCAGCACGGTGGTCAGGGCGAACACCAGTGTGGCCAGTTGCCAGGGCCACAGCAGGGTGCTGGCGCTGCTGTTGTCACCCACCGGGGTGTCGGCGCTCAGCGCCGGGTTGTCCTGCACGTTCAGCGTGCGCGCCGGCAGGCTGCTGTGCTCCAGGTGGTCCTCGCGGGTGTTCCACCAGGCCACTTCCAGGGCCGGCAGGGCCAGGGTGCCGGCGTGGGTCGGTACCAGGGCTTCGCGCTCTTCGCGGTTGGCGGTCATGCCGCGTTCGTTGATTTCGTTGCGCAGCAGCGGCTGGTCGGGATAGCGGCGCAGGCCGGTGATCTCAGTGGCCGGCAGTGGTGGCAACTGGGTGCTGGACAAGCCTTCTGCGCGCAGGGTGATATTGCGCGTCAGCGAGTCGCCAATCTGCACCGGCTGGCTGCCGGGGTCGGGGTTCCAATGTTCTTCCAGGCTCAGGCTGCGCGCTGGCAGCCACGGCACGCCGGCAGGCCAGGCTGCCGGAATTGGCCGCACGCTGAGGCGCAAGGGCAGTGAACTGACCTGCACCTGGCGACCGGCGCGGGCCGTGCCGTTGGTCTGCGCGGCTTCGTCGTTGCTGGCCGCAGCAGTAGCGGTGAAGGTCAACGGTGGGATTTCAAGGGTGCCGCTTTGCTGGGCATTAACGGCATAGCGCGTTTCAATCACGCCATGGCGTACGCCGTTGATTTCCTTCTCATAGGTGCGCGATTCGCCCAGCGGCTCGACCTTGGCGTTTTCCAGCTGCAGCGGGCTCAGGCTGCTGTCGTCATACAGCGCTACCGAGTGGTAGATGCGCAAGGTCAGCACGGCCTGGGCCTGGACGTAGACGTCGCTGCTGTCGAGGGTTGCCTCGATGAACACTTGAGAGGTGTCTTGCCGGCTGGCATCGGCCTGCAGTACTTGCAGTTCGATGGCCTGGCTGTGTGACTGGCCCAGTTGCAGTTCGGGAATGCGCAGGCTGCCGCTGCGCCTAGGTAGCAGGGTGATGATCCAGCGAGTGCTGGCACGGGTTTCACCGTCGAGGGTGTGCAGGCTGTTCAGCTGGCGCGTGCCGCGCACTTCGAAGTCGCCTTCCAGGGCCCGCAGGTCGGGTTTGCCGAACTGGGTGACGTCCTGGCTTTCCAGGGTCAGTTCCAGGCTTTCGCCGGCTTCCAGGCGGGTACGGTCGACGCTGGCCTGCAGGAGCGGTTCGGCGTGGGCCAGTACAGCCCATAGCAGGGTGAAGAGAAAGACGCCGAAGCGACTCATCGTGGGTTTTCCTGTTGCAATTGCTGTTCATACCAGAATTTGCGCCGCAGCAGTTCCGCCGGGTTGTCGGGGATCTCCCGCAGCCATTGTTCCAGGGCCTGGCGCTGTTCTGCGTCGAGGCTGGTCGATACCGGGCGCTGTGGCGGCTGGATGACGCTGTCGTCCCCCCCGGCCTGGTTACCGGGCGTGGCCTGGCTGTTGCTGCTGCTTTCGCCGGGCTGTTCGGCGCTGGCTTGTTCTTCGTTGCCGGGTGTGCCTTGGGCAGGGCTGCTCGCCGAACTGCTGTTGCCTTCGGTTTCGCTACCGGGCGTGCCTTGGGCATCGTTGCCGGGCGTTTGCTCCTCGGCCTTGGCTTCACGCTGTTGCAGCATTTGCTGCACCAGAGCCTGGTTGTCCAGTGCCGCTTGCAGGTCGGGCTGGCGCTCCAGCGCTTGTTCGTAGGCGTCCAGGGCGGCTTCCAGTTCGCCGCTGTGGGCCAGGGCATTGCCTCGATTGTAGTGGGCTGCGGCCGTGTCGCCTTGGGAAAATGCCTCGGCGGCACCGGCGTAGTCGCCAGCCTGGTACAGCGCCATGCCGCGCCACTGCGGGTCGTGGAAGTGGCGCGCCGCGCTGGCCGGGCGGTTTTGTTGCAGCAAGCGCTGGCCTTGCTGGTCGGGGCGTAGCCACAAATCGTTGAACTCGAAGGCTTGGCTGGGCTGCGGCAGGGCCACAAGCAGCGGCAGGCAGAACAGCCAGCCGCGCCGGCCGCCACAGGCGGCCAGCAGCAACAAGGGAAGCAGCAGCCAGTAGCCTTGGTCGGCCCAGCTGTCCAGTTGCAGGGTTTGACCGTCGTTGCGCCCGCGCCGCGGGTTGTCGAACAGGCCCAGGCCACGCAGGTCGAGGTCGTCAATGCGGGCATGCCGGTAGCGCCCGCCAGTGCCGCTGATGAAACCCTTCAGGCTGGCGCTGTCCAGGCGAGGCAAGAGGATGCCGCCCTGGTCGTCTTTAAGGTATTCGCCATTGGCCTGGCGCACCGGGGCGCCTTCGCGGCTGCCGATGCCCAGCATCAACAGGCTTGGGCCCTGGCGGCCGAGGGCCTGGACGATGCCCTGGCGCTCGGCGGGGCTGAGCGCCGAGCCTATCAGCAGCAGGCGGCCTTGGCCGAGGCCGCTCTGGGCCAGAAGCGCCAGGCCTTTTTGCACGGCCAGATCGGCACGCTGGCCGGGTTTTGGCATGATCGACGGGTCGATGGCCTCGAGCAAGTTGCGGGTGGTGGCCAGGTCGTCAGACAGCGGCACAACCGTGTGCGCGGAGCCGGCATACACCACCAGCGCCGTCTGGCTGTCGAGGCGGTGCTCCAGCAGGTCGAGTATTTTGCGCCGGGCCTGTTCCAGGCGGTTGGGCGGGCTGTCCTCGGCAAGCATCTGCGGGGTCAGTTCCAGCAGGATCACCAGCGGGTCGGCCGGGCGCTGGCGGCTTTCTGCCACGCGCTGCCAGCTGGGCCCGAGCAGCGCCAGGATCACCAGAAGCCAGGCCAGGCCCAGCGCCACCCACGGCAGCTTGCTGGTGCTGCCGCTACCGCCGCCCAGCAGCACGCCATGGAACGCCGGTGGCAGGATCATCTGCCAGCGCCCGGCGCGCTTGCGCCGGTGCCACAACTTGAACAGCAGCCAGCCGAGCAGGGGCACGGCGAGCAGCCACAGCGGGCGCAGCCATTGTGGCCACAGGTCGATCATCGCCGCCTCCTTAAACGCAGGCGCTTCAGGCGCTGGCGCCATTCCGGGTGCGGCTGCAGGAAGCGCGGTTTGCGCATCAGGCGCTGCAGCAGGTTGTCGGGCCACTGCACGGCCACCACCAGCAGCACGCTGAGCAGCAGCGCCAGGGCCAGTGGCCAGGCGTACAGGGCCCGGGCCGTGCGGGCCTGGGTCGGTTGCTGGGCCACCGGTTCGAGCTGGTCGAGGGTGTCGCCGATGGTGTCCAGCTCGGCGCCGTCATGGGCGCGGAAGTAGGCACCGTGGGTGATGTCGGCAATTTCCTTGAGCGCGGCTTCGTCCAGGTCCAGGCTTGGGTTGAGACCGAGCAGCCCGGGGGTGCCACTGGCTTCGGGGTTGGCCCCGATACCGATGGTGTAGATGCGCACGCCTTCCTGGGCTGCCAGGCGGGCGGCGGTCAGCGGGTGAATCTGCCCGCCGTTGTTGGCGCCGTCAGTGATCAGTACCAGCACCCGGCTCTGTGCCGGGCGTTGGCGCAAGCGCTTGACGGCCAGGCCAATGGCGTCGCCGATAGCGGTGTTCTTGCCGGCGATGCCGATTTGCGCCTCGTCGAGGAACGTGCGCACGGTGCGCCGATCGAAGGTGAGCGGCGCCTGCAGGTAGGCCTGGCTGCCGAACAGGATCAGGCCCACGCGGTCGCCTTCACGGTCCTGCAGAAAGTCGCCAAGCAGCGCCTTGACCAGGTCCAGGCGGCTGATGTCCTCGTTCTGCCACTGCATGTCGGGGAAGTCCATCGACCCGGACACATCCACTGCCACCAGCAGGTCGCGGCCGCTGGCAGCGATCGGCACCGGTTCGCCCAGCCACTGGGGGCGGGCAGCGGCGCACAGTAGCAACAGCCAAATGATCACGAACGGCGCCTGCTGGCGCCAGGTGGGCAGGTTGAGCCGCGCCCGGCGCCCGGCCAAGCCTTCCAGTTCGTTGAGGAAACCCACCTTGAGCACCGGCTCGCCGCTGTCGGCGGCGGGCAGCAGCAGGCGTGCCAGCCACGGCAGCGGCAGCAGGGCGAAGACCCACGGCCAGGCCAGTTCAAACATGCTTGCGGATCCAGGTTTCGACGGCTTGGCTGAGGCCGGCAATGGCTTTGTCGTCGAGCTTGCACTCGGGTTTATAGGCGCCTTCGACCAGCACCATCCAGCGGGTCAGGCCGGCGGCCGGGCAGCGGTTGTCGAGAAACGCCAGCCACTGGCGGCCGTTGAGGGTGTGGCTGTTGGCGCCCGGGTAGTGGTTGCGGCACAGGCGCTTCAGCAGGGCGTTGATCTGTTGCAGCCAGGCACCGGCAGGCGCGCCATCGTACGGGCGTGGCAGGCGGGCCAGCTCGGCCAGGGCCTCGACACGTACAGGGTCCAGCGGTTGCTCGGCGCGTACGACGCGGCGTTTGCCCGGGCGCCAGCGCCGCAGCCGCCATAGGCCCCAGCCCAGCACTGGCAAGATGGCCAGCAGCGCCCACCAGCCGGGTGCCGGTGGCCACAGACCGATCGGTGCCGGGTCGAGCAGCGGGTGCAGCTGGTCGAGTGGGTTCATGACGCGCTCCGTGGCCGCTGGGCGTTCAGGTACTCGCGCAGTTGCTCGATCATTTCGCTTTGCGTGCTCAGCGGCATCAGCACGACGCGCAGCTTCTGGGCCATCAGCTCCCAGCGTTCGACGCGCGCCTCGGCCTGCTTGCGATAGGCATGGCGCAGGTTGGCGTCCAGGGTGTCGAGTTCCAGCTGCGCGCTGCGCTGGGCAAAGCGTAACAGGCCGGCGGCGGGCAGGGCGTGGTCGAGCGGGTCGGATACAGGCAACAGCAGCAAGTCGCAATGGCGCGAGAGCATGGCGAGGTGCTGTTCGCACTGTGCGGTCAACGAGCGCTCGTCACAGATGACAATGGCCAGGCTGCCCGGGCGCAGTACTTCACGCGCCCGCCGCAGGGCCAGGCCAAGGCTGTCGGCCTGGGGGACGGCTTCGGTGTGCAGCGACTGGTTGACCTTGGCCAGGCGGTTGAGCAGTTGCAGCAGGCTTTGCTTGCTGCGCCGGGGCTTGATTTCGTGGGGGTCGTTATCGCCGAACACCAGCCCGCCGATGCGATCGTTGTGGCCCAGCGCCGCCCAGCCGAACAGGGCCGCGGCCTGGGCCGCCAGCACCGACTTGAACATCTGCCCCGAACCGAAGAACAGGCGCTGGCTTTGCTCGACAAGAATGAAGATTGGCCGCTCGCGCTCCTCGTGGAACAACTTGGTGTGCGGTTCCTGGGTGCGCGCGGTGACGCGCCAGTCGATGTTGCGCACGTCGTCGCCGGCCTGGTAGACGCGCACCTGGTCGAAATCCACGCCACGCCCGCGCAGCTTGGAGTGGTGCAGGCCGACCAGCGGGCTGCGCTGGCCAGGCTTGGAAAACAGCTGGATTTCGCGCACGCGGTGGCGCATGTCGATCAGCTCGGCAAGGCCGATGCGGATGCCGGGTTCGGCCAGCTGGGCAGTGGGCATGGGGTCAGGCAACGGCGACGACGTCGAGGATGCGCTGGACCACGCGGTCCTGGTCTATCCCCGCTGCCTCGGCCTCGAACGAGAGGATGATGCGGTGGCGCAGTACGTCGAACAGCACGGCCTGGATGTCTTCGGGGCTGACGAAGTCGCGCCCGGCCAGCCAGGCGTGGGCACGTGCGCAGCGGTCCAGTGAAATGGAACCGCGTGGGCTGGCGCCGTAGGCGATCCAGTCGGCCAGTTCGGCGTCGAACTTGGCCGGGGTGCGGGTGGCCATCACCAGTTGGACCAGGTATTCCTCCACCGCGTCGGCCATGTACAGGCCAAGGATTTCCTTGCGCGCGGCAAAGATGGCCTGCTGGCTGACCCGGCGCTCGGGCTTCACTTCGCCCCCCAGTGCCTCGCCGCGGGCCTGGGCCAGGATGCGTCGCTCCACGGCGGCGTCGGGGAAGCCGATTTTGACGTGCATCAGGAAGCGGTCGAGCTGGGCTTCGGGCAATGGATAGGTGCCTTCCTGCTCGATCGGGTTCTGCGTGGCCATGACCAGAAACAGTGGCGACAGGTCGTAGGTACTGCGGCCCACGCTGACCTGGCGCTCGGCCATGGCTTCGAGCAGCGCCGACTGGACCTTGGCCGGGGCCCGGTTGATTTCGTCGGCCAGCACCAGGTTGTGGAAGATTGGCCCCTGCTGGAACACGAAGCTGCCGGTTTCCGGGCGGTAGATTTCAGTGCCGGTGATGTCTGCCGGGAGCAGGTCGGGGGTGAACTGTATGCGATGGAACTGCGCTTCGATGCCTTCTGCGAGTTCTTTGATGGCTTTGGTCTTGGCCAGGCCCGGTGCCCCTTCGACCAGCATGTGGCCGTCGGCCAGCAGCACGATCAACAGCCGTTCGACCAGTTTTTCCTGGCCTAGGATCTGGGAAGAAAGAAAGGTGCGCAGCGCTGTCAGCGCTTCACGGTGTTCCATCGGTGACGGTTCCTGGTATGGGGCCTGCGGCGGCTGAAGGCAGCGGCCCGGGCGAGGGTTGATACTTTAATGCATCCGGGGGGGCGCCGACCAATGGCAGCGGGTAAATTTATCCACCCATCGGGGCATGCCGGTCCGAAATGTCCCACCGCTGCCTGGCCCTTGCCTGATGTTACCTGACGGCGTGCTGGCGCTTGCTTGTGCTTTTTCGGCAAGCAGAAGGCACGAAGATGAAATCGAGCAGCGACAGCAGGGCAAACCCTGCGCCCGTGACCTTGCGGTTTGGGCTATTTTTCGACGGCACCGGTAACAACCAGCACAATGCCATGGCGATGGCCGAACAGGGCGGCAGCAACCCTGACGCGTTGAGCAACGTGGCCCTGTTGCACGCACTGTATCCGGCGGATTCGCCCGATGCTGGCGGGCCGTTGCGCTTCCTGAAGCGTTATGTGGAGGGCGTGGGCACCTTGGCCGGTGAGGCCGATCATGTCTATGCCTCGGCGACCGGGCGCGGGCGGACCGGCGCTGAAGCCCGGGTTGGCGAGGCGCTGCAGGGGATCGCCGGGCAACTGCGGGGCTGGTGCCGGGCGCACCCGCAGGCATCGCTGGCCCGGGTCGAGTTCGACCTGTTCGGGTTCAGCCGCGGCGCGGCCGCAGCGCGGCACCTGGCCAACCTGCTGCACGACGACGCAGGCGGGCTGTTACCAGTGGCGTGTGACATCACGATCAACTTCATCGGGCTGTTCGATACCGTGGCAGCGATCATCGCGCCGTTACAGGGTGACTTCGACCCCGCCGACAACCGCCATGGCGGCCTGCGCGTGGGCCTGGGTGCCGGCATTGCCCGGCACCTGGTGCAACTGGTCGCGGGCGATGAGCAGCGGCACAACTTCCCGCTGGTGGGCAGTGGCCACGACATTGTCGTGCCGGGTGTGCATTCGAATATTGGTGGGGGGTACCCGGAGGTCACGCTGGAACAGGTGCTGCTGTGCAAGCCACAGTCCCAGCGGGTGCCGGCGGGGCTGCCTGCGGGTAAGAGTCGGGTGCATGCCACGATGAGCACCTTGCTGGCTTCGGCGTATACCGCAATGGGTGAACCCAGGCCGCGGGTGTTGACCTGGGAGGAGCCGATTGCCGGCGGCCGGCCAAGTGAGGCGCAAAAGCAGGTGTATGCGGCGCTGTACCGCGAGCGAGAAGTGGCAGGGCAGCTTTCGCGAGTGTACCTGAGCGTGATGCGCGAGCTGGCGATACGGGCTGGCGTGCCGTTTGCGCCGTTGGGTGGGCAGGCTGAACACCGGTTACCGGATGAGTTGCTGCCGATCAGCCGCAAATTGCATGCGTTTGCCTTGGGCGAAACCAGGCAGCCGGGGTTGAGTGAGGACGAACAGCAGCTGTTGCGCGACAAGTACGTGCATGCGTCGGCAAACTGGAATGCGGTGAAGGGTTTGCGTAACAGTGTGCTGGACGTGCTGTTCGTCAATCGGCCGGCGGCCGGGGGGCGAGTGATGCATGCGAACCCGGCTTGATGAATGATCCAGTCGCTCTACGCGAAATCAAGCGCCGCCCGCGCGGCGCTCGATCTCACAGACGCTGAAATTGTTGCGGCGAACACATGGCGGGGCTTTCCTCAACAACGGCAAAGGTGCCTGGTCATGTCTACACCTGTAATTCGCGGCATGATCGGCTACACCATCAGCATTGTGCCATTCCAGCCGAACGCCGGCAGGCACCCCGCGAGCACCGGCGGCGCCGGTGCCATTCACTGCGCTGGTTTCAGGCCTATGGAGACCTTAAGCGCCTATGCAAAGGTCGTCCCGCCGGGTCGCCGTATGCCTTTGCAGGTAGTGCCGGAATGCATCTGAAATGGCGGTAATCAGTTGCGCATCCCTGATCGGGTCCAGCCCTGGAAAACGCTTCCCATTACAGTCACTGTCATGGGTAAGCACGGCCTCGACGCTGTCGCGGTTATCCCGATAAACCTGTCGGATCGCCTGGGCTTCCTGGTCTTTGCTGTCTTTGCAGCGCAACGCATGGTGAATGGCCAGGGCCGCGCCAAACGCCAGCGCTGGGGTTTCGATACCATGCTTGCGGGCAAGGTCGATGCTGCTGAGGATGCGTTCGTTGCGCTGAAGCTTGCGCAAGGGGTCGCGCCCCACCCGGGCACAAGGGTCTTTGAACGAGGTTGCACAGCGTTCCAGGAAGGTGTCGCCAAAACGGCTGACCACCTCCGCCATCTGTGGGTGCTCCGCCACCAGGGTGGGCCCGACTTCCTGGCGAATCAGGCGTTCGGCCAGTTCGCTGACGCGTGCATCGCCCATACCCTGGCCCACCGAGTCATGGCCCAGCAGGCTGGCATACCACGCAACGATGGCATGGGGGCCGTTCCACAGGCGGTTCTTGATGACCTGGATCTGGTTGATGTCAGGCACCGTCTTTACTTGGCGCAGGCGTTCGAGCAGCCCGCTGCCGTGCTCGGCATACAGCGGCATGTCGGGTTCGCTGTTGAACAGGATCAAGTGCAGCTGGCTCATCGCGCTGCTGGGCTGGGCGAAGGGCCTGAAGCGGCCGATCAGTCGTTCATACTCAGGCACTGGCGTGGATGCCTTGGTGGCGACGGCCGGCTCGTCTTCCAGACTGTTCTGGAACATTTGCGACTTGATGCGCAACTGGCGCACCAATGCGTCGCTGCTGAGCTTGGAGACGATGCGGCTGACCACCGTTTCGGCGAAATGGGTCTTTTCCAGCACTTGCTTGCCAATCGCGGGCGGGCACAGCAATGCCAGCTCCGCTTGCACATGCCGGCGCACGAACGCGGCGCCGCCTACCTTGTTCAGCACGATCAGCAGCGTCAGCTCACGGCCACGTCGTTCGAACCGTTGCAGCAGCCCTTTGGCAATCACCTTCGCCTGGTTGCGGATGGCCTGCTCGGGCAGGCTCAGGCCGATGATTTCGGCAGTGGTGTACATGCCGATGACGGCGTCGTCATCGTCCATGTCGATCATGCGTACATTGTCGATGGTCTGGTCGAACGAAGTGGCCCCGTAGCGCACGCTGTAGCGGCCGAAGGCATTGACGCTTTCACGCAGCATGCGCGAGCGGGTCGCAGCGATGATTTCACGGGGCCGGGTGTAGCCATCCCAATGGGAGAATACCTGTGTCAGGTAACCACCGCCGATCGCGCCGAAACCATGGATACCCACGCTGAACTGGTTCAACGAAGCCGGAAACGGCTCGCTCAACGCTGGCATGCCCAGGTCGGGTACGCACTCGCTCAGGTCGGCGAGAAACGCGTGCATGCTGCGATAGGCCTTGAGCGCACCTGCCTTGATCTCGGCTGCGGGCGGCTTGATGTCTTCGATCAGGATCGCCTGGCCTTCGGCACGGATGGCTGACAGCATGCCGTTCTCGGAATCCTCGACCATGAAGCACTGATCGGGTTCGCAATTGAGCGCGCGGGCGGCTTTGAGGAAAATCTCGGGATGAGGTTTGCCTTGGCTGACTTCATCGCCACAAACGGTGATGTCGAAGTACTTCAGCACATTGGCGTTGATCAGGTATTCCTCGGCAATGGCACGGCGGCTGGACGTGGCAACTGCCATGGTCAAACCCGACTTGCGCAGGCGTTCCAGTACCTCCAGCAGGCCGGCCTTGATCGGTACGCCGTTATTGCGCACGTGCTCCAGCTCAAGCTCATCCGCGCGTTTGCGGATTTCGGCGTAGGGGAAATCTTCACCGTTATGTGCCTTGGCCAGGGCTTCGGCCTTGGTCGCGCTCAGACCCAGCGAGCCGATCAGTGTGTCCTCGCTCAACGCCTTGCCGAAGATTTCCAGCGAGGCTTGCTTCAATGTCTTGAAGCGCAAGCGCTCGGTGTCGAAGAGGGTGCCATCCATATCGAAGATGGCGCTGAAAATTCGTTTACCGTGAAAGAAAAGCATGAGGTGTTGCCCCTTGTGGTTGTGTCAGACCTTCCGCCTGGTACAGGCGAGTACGGTGTGTGAGCTGCAGCGATGGCAGTCAGGTAGGGGGCACACGGTCGACAGGGGCGCTCAGGGGTGATGCAGAGGTAAGGCGGGGCGGGGCGGGGGG
>NZ_QJRL01000056.1 GCF_003205205.1 Pseudomonas sp. LB-090624 | reverse complement strand
ACCGGGGGCATGCGGTGGGGCTCCTGGAGGCGCGGCACAGGCCATGAAAAAAGGCGGCATCTTACCAGCCGCCTTCAACATAAAACGATCCAGGCCTGGCGATATTCAGTCAGCCTGCCCTGACTGGCCGCTTATGCTGGCGCCAGTTGTCATCGATCTTCGACCAGGTCTTGCCATCGGTAACGGCCATCAGCTTGCGGCCGTCCTTGAAGGTGGCCAGGAAGGTCGCTTCTTCTTCCTTGCCGCCCAGCCACAGCCCGGCCAGCAACCCTACCGGCCCGGCCACCAGTGCGCCAGCCACGCCCCAGCCCAGGGCAGTGCCCAGGCTGCGGTTGGATTCCAGGCTGGCCAGGCGCAGGTCGCTGATACGTGCCAGGGAAATCCGCTCGCCCGGGGACGGGCTACGCGGGGTCTTGAGTGTGAGCGATCCATTGCGATACTCGCCTTCACCTTGCAAGAAATCGCCGGATTGAACCGTGAGTCTTGTCATAAAATCGTCCTGTCAGGTATTGGCATTTGACCAGGGCCTACTGAGCGCTGCCGGGGCAGGCAAGTCAACGCCAAGGCGACGGAGGGTAGTGCGGTATGTTGTCACCCTGGCTGATGCGGGCGCGCTCGCGAATCACGGCGACGACTTTCAGGCTACCTGCAAGGCGTTCTTGCGCTTGCGCTCGGCCAACCCCCAGGCCAGCAACGCCAAGGCTCCAATCACCAATCCCGCCACCACAATGCCCATCCAGCCCTGGCGCTGGAACAGCTGCGTGCCCAGCAGCGACCCCAGCGCCCCGCCAATGAAGTAGCAGGTGATATACCCGGCATTCAGTCGCGTACGTGCTTCTGGTCGTAAGGCAATCACCGCATTCTGGTTGCTCACATGCACCAGCTGCACCGCCAGGTCGAGCATCAGCACGCCCAGCAGCAAGGCCAGCAGCGACTGTTCGGCGAACCCCAGCGGCACCCACGACAGCAGCAGTACCACCAGGCCAACGGTGGTGCCCAGTGAACCCTTGCCGCGGTCGGCCAGGCGACCGGCCCAGTTGGCCGATAGCGCACCCGCGGCACCGGCCAGGCCGAACAGGCCGATCACTGCATCCGAGTAATGGTAAGGGCCCTTTGCCAGCAGGAATGCCAGCGGTGTCCAGAACAACGCGAACAGGCTGAACGCCAGCAGCCCCAGCAGCGAGCGCAGGCGCAGTACCGGCTCTTCGAGGAACAGCCGAAACACCGAGCCGATCAGGGCCGGATACTTCAGCCCGGCATGGCTGTGGTGCTGCGGCAGGCTGCGGTACAGCGCCACGGCAGTGATCCCCATCAGCACAGCGGCCAGCACGTAGATGCTGCGCCAGCCGCCCAGCTCGGCCATGAAGCCGGCAGCGGTGCGCGCCAGCAGGATACCCAGCAGCAGGCCGCTCATCAGCGTGCCAACCGCCCGCCCGCGTTGATGCGGTTCACTCAGGGTCGCGGCCATCGGCACGAGAATTTGCGCCACCACCGAGAACAGCCCGGTCAGCGCCGTGCCAAGGATCAGCCAGGGCAGGCTGGGTGCGCAGGCGCTGATGACCAGGCCCATGGTGGAAATGATGGTCATCACCGTGATCAGCCGGCGCTGCTCGAACAGATCGCCTAGCGGAGCCAGGAGTAACAGGCCGGCGCCGTAGCTGAGCTGCGCGGCAATCACGATGCTGCCGGCGCTGGCGGTGCTCAGGCCGAACTGTTGGGCGATGCTGTGCAACAGCGGTTGGGCGTAGTAGTTGCTGGCCACGGCCAGGCCGGTGGCGGTGGCCATCAGCAGGATCAGGGCGCGGCTGAGGGGGGTGTTCATTAGGTTCTCGTGGCGGCAGGAGTGAGTGGGGGGTAATTATCAGGAAGTGTCAGGGATGACGCCAATGTGGCGTTTTCAATTTATCCCTCTTGAAAGCGGATAGATGGATGGTGGCGCGCCGGCTGCCAGGGCCTTTCTGAGTGTGATGACGGGTAAGCCCGCGCAGGCGTCTCGGGTAAAACCCGCCCCACAGGCTCACTGCAGCCCTGGACCTGTGGGGGCCTGTGGGAGCGGGCTTGCCCGCGAAAGGGCCGGTACAGGCAGCCCGTCAATCAGGCCGCAAACCCACCATCCACAGTCAGGCTGGCCCCTGTGATATAGCCAGCCTCCGGCCCCGCCAGGTAAGCCACGAAGCTGGCGATCTCATCCGCCTCGCCATACCGCCCGATCGCCATCAGCGGGATCAGGCTTTCGGCAAACTCGCCACTGGCCGGGTTCATGTCGGTGTCCACCGGCCCTGGCTGCACGTTGTTCACGGTAATGCCCATCGGCCCCAGGTCACGCGCCATGCCGCGGGTCAGGCCAACCAGCGCCGACTTGCTCATGGCATAAGGCGCGCCACCGGCGAACGGCATGCGCTCGGCGTTGGTGCTGCCAATGTTGATGATGCGCCCGCCTTGGCCCATGTAGCGTGCAGCGGCCTGGCTGGCGACGAACACGCTGCGCACGTTCACCGCCAGGGTACGGTCGAAGTCAGCGAGGTCGAATTCGGTCAGTGGTGCCACCGCCAGTACGCCAGCGTTGTTGACCAGGATATCCAGCCGGCCGAAGGCCTTGACGGTGTCATCCACGGCCAGTTGTACGGCGGCGGCGTCGGCGCTGTCGGCGCGCAGGGCCAGGGCCTTGCCGCCGTTTTCGTTGATTTCCCGTGCCAGCTCCTCTGCCGGGCCGGCAGAACTGACATAGGTGAAGCCCACCTGTGCACCTTCGCGTGCCAGGCGCCGCACGATGGCCGCACCAATGCCGCGGGAACCGCCCTGTACCAGGGCGACTTTGCCTTCGAGTGTAAGTTGCTTGGACATGCTGATCTCCTGCTGGAAGCCAGGCCGAAATGCCTTGGATGGGCGCAGTATCGGCGCTCGATTACCTGCTGATAAGATGGCAATCACTATCAGCAGAGTAAACCTTTGGTTGCCAATCATGGCCGTGGAATCGTTCAACGCTTTGGAATGCTTCATCCGCAGTGCCGAGGTCGGCAGCTTCGCCGAGGCTGCCAGGCGCTTGCGCATTACCCCCGCCGCTGTGGGCAAGCATGTTGCCCAGTTGGAGGCGCGCCTGGGCGTGCGGTTGTTCCAGCGTAGTACGCGCAAGCTGACCTTGACCGAGGCGGGGCAGCGTTTTCTGGGTGAAGTCAGTGACAGCTTCCGCACCATCCAGTACGCCGTGGCCAATCTGGCCAGCGCCGAAGGGCAGCCAGCCGGGCTGTTGCGCGTGAGTATGGGCACGGTGTTCGGGCGTTTGTACGTACTGCCTTTGCTAGGGGAGTTCTTGCGCCGCTACCCGGCGATTACCCCGGACTGGCATTTCGACAACCGCCAGGTCGACCTGATCGGCCAAGGCTTCGATGCGGCGATCGGGGGTGGCTTCGAACTGCCGCCGGGGGTGGTGGCACGCAAGCTGACACCGGCCCACCGGGTATTGGTGGCGGCACCGTCGTACCTGCAGCGGCATGCGCAGATTGAAGACCCGCAGGTGTTGCAGCGGCATGACGGCATCCTGATTCGCTCACCCCAGACCGGGCGGGTGCGTTCGTGGCCGTTGACCAGCCGCTGGCAGGCGCAGCAGCCGCTACAGTTACGCCAGGCGATGACCATGAGCGATTCGGATGCCGCGTGTGCGGTGGCCGAGCAGGGGCTGGGGATTGCGCTGGTGAGCCTGCCGTTTGCAGTGCCCTATTTGCAGGGCGGGCGGCTCCAGCGGGTACTGCCGGACTGGTATGTGGACGATGGGCATATCAGCCTGTATTTCGCCGAGCACAAGCTGATGCCCGGCAAGACCCGGGCGTTTATCGATTTTGTGGTGGAGCAGTTTGCCGAGCAGGGGCTGGCGGGGCGGTTCGATGCCTTGCAGGCCCTTTAGCGAATTATTGCCTGTGCCCGCGAAGCGGCCAGTTCAGGCAGCATCGACAATGAACAGTATCTGCATCCCGAGGCTCACCTCGTCGTCGACCCGCTTGCCCAGCAACAGCTGCCCCAGCGGTGAACGAGGGGTAATTACCGTGACCAGCTTGTCACCGTCACCAATCTTCAACCCCGCTGCCTCGGGCCCCAGGAACACTTGGCGTCGCTCGCCAGCTTCATCCTCCAGCGTCACCAGGTTGCTCACCTGCACCCCGCGCGCAGGGTCGTAGGCGCGCAGCAGCAGTTGCTGGTAAATCTGCAGCGCCTGGCGTATCTCGGCACTGCGCCGCGCCTGGCCGGTGGCCAGGTAGGAGGCTTCCAGGCCCAGGGTGTCGTATTTGTTCTCGGCGATGTTTTCTTCCGCGGTGGCAGCTTCGTAGGCGGTTTGCGCCGCCCGGGTCAGCACGTCCAGGTCATGCTCGAGGGTGGCGACGATCTGCGCCAGCAGGTGGGGCTTGTCCATAGTCAGTAACAGAACTCCAGCACGTTGGCCTGGCTTTTGTCAGTGGGTGCAGTGCGGTTCTGTTGCAGCCAGAACTGGCACTTGGGGCTGTTGAGGTTGCGCGGGTTGCCTTGGGCTGCCTCGGCGGCTTGTTGCTGTTCCTGTTTGTGCAGGATGTGTTGGTAGCGTTCGAACATCTCCGCTTGCGCATCCTGCGGCTGCGCCACTGGCGTTGCTGGTTGTACCAGGGCTGGCGCCACAGCCTGGGCAATGGGCGCTACCTGGGCGGGCCACAGTTGCAGGGCCAGCCACAGGCTCAGGGCGATGGCCACGGCGCCAAGCCAGAGGCCGAAGGCAACACACAGGACCAACTGCAGCGGCTTCAGGGTGATCTTCAGTTCACGGGTGCGGCGCATGGCAACCTCCTTGGCAGGGTGGGGCAGGGTGCATTGTCGCATGCTGTCGGGCAGAATCCGCGTTTTTCCGCAGGTAAAGGGGAGCGGCGCATGAAAGCCACCTGGGACATCTTCTGCAGCGTCGTCGACAACTACGGCGATATCGGCGTTACCTGGCGCCTGGCCCGCCAGCTGGTGGCCGAGCATGGCCTGGCGGTGCGCCTGTGGGTGGATGACCTGAACGCCTTCACGCCCATGTGCCCCGGCGCCGATGCCGCTGCCGCGCAGCAATGGCAGCAAGGTGTGGAGGTGCGGCAGTGGCCGGCGGCGTGGCTGCCGGTGGCACCTGCCGACGTGGTGATCGGTGCTTTTGCCTGCCAGTTGCCCAACGCCTATGTCGAGGCCATGCGTGCCTGCCCGCGGCCGCCGCTGTGGCTCAACCTTGAATACCTCAGTGCCGAGGACTGGGTGGAAGGCTGCCATGGCCTGCCTTCGCCGCAGCCCAATGGCCTGCGCAAGGTGTTTTTTTTCCCGGGCTTTACCGATAAAACCGGTGGCCTGCTGCGTGAGGGTGAGCTGCTGGCCCGGCGTGACGCGTTCCAGCACTCGGCCGATGCACGGCAGGCGTTTCTGCAAGGCTTGGGCGTAAGCCCCGAGCACGGGGCATTGCTGATTTCGTTGTTCGCTTACGAAAACCCACAATTGGCCAACTGGCTCGATGCCTTGGCCTCAGGGGATCAACCTTGTCACCTGCTGGTGCCGCAAGGCCGTATCGTCGCCGGCCTCAGCCAGTGGCTTGGCGAGGCGCCATTGCAAGTGGGGGATGTGCGCAAGCGCGGTACGCTGACCGTACAGGTGCTGCCTTTCGTCAGCCAGGATGACTTCGACCGGTTGCTGTGGAGCTGCGATTTCAACGCGGTGCGTGGCGAAGACTCCTTTGTGCGTGCGCAATGGGCCGCGCAGCCGATGCTGTGGCATATCTACGTGCAGGACGAGAACGCCCACTGGGAAAAGCTCGAAGCGTTCCTGGCGCATTATCGACGGGGTTTGTCAGGCGATGCCGACGCCGCACTCATGGGCCTGTGGCGCGCCTGGAACAGGGATTCGGACATGGCCCAGGCCTGGCAGGCGGCCCGCCAGCATTGGCCGCAACTGCAGCAACATGCCCGGCTGTGGGCCGCGCGACAGGCCGCTCAGCCGGACCTTGCCATGACGCTGGTACAGTTTTACCGAAATTGGCTATGATATGCGGCCTCGATTTTTATAAATCCATCCAGATTCGGATACTTCGTAATGAAAACTGGTAAAGAACTGAAACCCGGTACCGTACTGCGGATCGACAACGACCCGTGGCTGGTTCAAAAAGCTGAGTTCACCAAGTCGGGCCGTAACAGCGCGATCATGAAGACCAAGCTGAAGAACCTGCTGACCGGCTACAAGACCGAAACCGTATACGGTGCGGACGACAAGCTGGACGACGTGATCCTGGATCGCAAAGAAGCGACCCTGTCGTTCATCAGCGGTGACTCGTACACCTTCATGGACACCACCGACTACACCATGTACGAGCTGAACGCCGAGGATATCGAAGCCGTTCTGCCGTTCATCGAAGAAGGCATGGAAGACGTCTGCGAAGCCGTGTTCTTCGAAGGCCGTCTGGTATCGGTTGAACTGCCGACCACCATCAGCCGTCAGGTTGTCTACACCGAGAACGCTGCTCGCGGCGACACCTCGGGCAAGGTCATGAAGCCTGCCAAGCTGAAGAACGGTACCGAACTCCAGGTTGCCGACTTCATCAACATTGACGAGTGGATCGACATCGACACTCGCGAAGGTGGCGTCTACAAAGGCCGTTCCAAGAAGTAATTCTTCTTGCAATGCCCACAAAAAAACCCGGCCTCGCCGGGTTTTTTTGTGCCTGTGATTAAGCCAATACTCAACGCTCCCACTCAAGCAAGCGCAAGCCTTCGCGGCTTAAACGGTTACGTGCAGGCGCACATCCACATTACCGCGGGTGGCATTGGAATACGGGCAAACCTGATGCGCCTTTTCCACCAGCCCTTTGGCATCGGCCTCGACCAGGCCCGGCAGGCTGATGTGCAGGTCGATGTCCAGGCCGAAACCACCCGGGATCTGGCCGATGCCGACCTTGGCGGTGATCGAGGCATCTGCCGGCAGGGCTTTCTTCTCTTGCCCGGCCACGAACTTCAAGGCGCCGATGAAGCAGGCCGAGTAACCGGCGGCGAACAGCTGCTCGGGGTTAGTGCCGTCACCGCCTGCACCGCCCAGCTCTTTGGGGGTGCTGAGCTTGACTTCCAGCTTGCCGTCGCTGGAGCGTGATTTGCCGTCGCGCCCACCGGTGGAGGTAGCTTCTGCGATGTACAGCGGAGTCACCTTTTGCATCTTGAGCCTCGCTAATGTGCTATGCGCTCCCGTCTGCAGGGAGGCGCGGGTTGGTGTGGGATTTAAATTAGCGCGCAATTAGTTAGCGCGCAAGATAAATTTTCACCTTCTGGCCGAGCGGCCATTGCCCAGCATAGTCATCAGAGGTTTTTTTGCAGGCTTTCGCGCAGCTTCAGCAAGTCGGCCTGCAGTTGCTGCAACTGTTCAAGGCTGCGTCCGCTGGCCTTGAGGATGCATTGCGGCACTTCCCTGGCTTGTTGCTGCAGCGCACGGCCCTTGTCGGTCAGTTGCACCAGCACCACCCGTTCGTCTTCGCGGCTGCGGTTGCGTTGCAGCAGGCCTTCGCTTTCCAGGCGTTTGAGCAGCGGGGTGAGCGAGCCCGGGTCGGTCAGCAGGTGTTGGCTGATCTCACCCACAGTCAAGCCGTCGCGCTCCCAGAGCACGAGCATGGCCAAGTACTGGGGGTAGGTCAGCCCCAGTGCCTGCAACAGCGGTTTGTAGACCTTGGTCATCAGCAACGAGGTGGAATGCAGGGCAAAGCAGACCTGGTTGTCCAGCAGCAGCTCGTCACAGGAAACTTGGGTGTCGGCGTTCATGCAGGTCCTTGAAAGTGATCAAAGGGAAATTCTGGCATGCTGATCATTAGTGCGTGTGTAGCTCACGCAGTTCATTGCGCAAGGCCAGGTCCCAAGGTGGAATCGGGCTGAAGCGGCTCTTGAGGAATTCGAGCAGCAAACGGCTGCGAGAGTTCGTTTCATGTTCCAGGCGTAGTGCATAGATGCCACTGGTCTCGGCTTTGGGCAGGCCGCCGTCGCAAAACAAGGGCACCAGCTCGCCACGCAGCAGGTATTCACTGATCAGCCAGGTGGGCAGGTGGGCTATACCCAGGCCGGCGAGAGCGCCGAACAATAAGGTTTCGGCGTTGTTGGCGGCCATGCGCATGCGCGTGGGTCGGTACAGCCGGGTTTGCCCGGCTACGTTGAAACGCCAGGCGAACGGTGGCGCCAGGCCATCCCAGTCCAGCCCATCGTGCCCGGGCAATTCGCTGGGGCAGGTGGGGATGCCACGGCTGGCCAGGTAGGCCGGGCTGGCGCAGGCGATGCGCACCATGTAGGCCAACGGCGTAGCGACCAGGCGGGTATCTGCCAACGGGCCAGCGCGCAGCACCAGGTCGACCTCGCCGAGGTGGCTGCCATGCAGGTCGACGAAGCTGTCGATCAGGCGCAGTTGCACGTCCAGGCCCGGGTAGGCCACCAGAAAGTCGGCGATGGCCGGGGCCAGGTGGCGGCGGCCGAACGCGGCGGGTGCGTCGATGCGGATCAGCCCTTCCGGGGCATTGCTCAACGATACCGCCTCGGCGCGCGCCAGGCGCAGTTCCTCGATGATGCGCCTGGCCCGCTCGGCAAAGGCGTTGCCTGCCGGTGTGGCACGCACAGCATGGGTACTGCGGGTGAACAGCCGGCTGCCGACTGCGTTCTCCAGGTTATCGATGCGCCGGGCCACGGCAGAGGGCGTGAGCGGATGGCGGCGGGCGGCGGCAGAAAAACTGCCGGTTTCCAGCACGTCGAGGAACAGGCTCAACTGGTCGGTCAGGGTATCGGGGCTCATGGCTGCCTGGCTTTTGCGAAAAACGCACAGCCATTGTGCGCTGCTGTGCGTTTCCCCGCCAGCGTACAATCGTTAGCATGCTCGCATTATTTGTACAGGCGGACGAGGCCCTGATGATCGAGTGGTTGTTGTATATCGTGCTGGGCGCGGCCCTGGGCACCATGGGGGGCTTGTTCGGCATTGGCGGCGGCCTGATCGCGATTCCGGCACTGGGCGTGCTTTTTGGTCTGGACCAGCAATTGGCGCAGGGTACGGCGCTGGTGATGGTGGTGCCGAATGTGCTGCTGGCGCTGTGGCGCTATCACCAGCGCAACCGCATCGAGCTGCGCCATGCCGTGCCGCTGTCGCTGTGCAGCTTTGTGTTTGCCTGGCTGGGGTCTATCTGGGCGGTGGGGCTGGATGCGCATTCCATGCGCCTGGGGTTTGTCGGCTTCCTGGTAGCCCTGGCGGTGTGGAATGTGGCGCGCATGTTCATGAAGGCGGCGCCGGCCAGTGCCGAGATGCGCTATGCCTGGCCGTGGCTGGGTGTGCTTGGCAGCTTTGCCGGCACCATGGGCGGCTTGTTCGGGGTGGGCGGGGCGGTGGTCGCTACGCCGATCCTGACCAGCGTATTTGGCACGACGCAGGTGGTGGCGCAAGGCCTTTCGTTGGCGCTGGCGGCACCCAGTACGCTGGTCACCCTGGTGACGTATGGGGCGCATCACAGTGTTGACTGGGGTGTAGGGCTGCCTTTGGCGGTGGGTGGCTTGCTCAGTATCAGCTGGGGGGTGAAATTGGCCCATGCGTTGCCCGAGAAGGTGTTGCGCGCGATGTTCTGCGTGTTTTTGGTGGTGTGCGCGGTCATGCTCGGTTTTGAGCTTTGAATGTGTGGGGCCGCCTTGCGGCCCATTCGCAGCACAAGGCTGCCCCTGCAGGTGATGGGGTGCGTTTGGCCTACTGGAAGCCTTCAATGATGTAATCGGCCATGCAGTCGGTAATTGGCGAGGGGTTATGCGTACTGCGCACCAGCATCACATTGGCCATGGGCAACTGCGGCAAGCCCTCGCTCTCGCCCAGAATCCGGATGTTCCCGCCAATCAGGCTCTGTAACTGCGCCGTCACCGCCAACCCCGCCGTAACAATGGCAAAGATCGCTGCCAGGCTGGGGCTGGTGTAGGCGATGCGGTAGTCGATGCCCTGAGCCTCCAGCGCATTGCAGGTCCAGGCGCGGCAGAAACAGTCGGTATTGAACAGTGCCACCGGCATCGGCCGTTGCTCCTGGGGGCAGAAGCCTTCGGCGGCAGCCCACACCAAGCGCTCCTGGCGCAGCAACTGGCCGATTTCGTTGCCAGGCTCGCGGGTGACGATGGTCAAGTCCAGGTCCTGGCGCAGCATCAGCTGCTTGGACGAGTCGCAATGCACTTCCACCTGTATCAGCGGGTATGCCTGGGCAAAGCTCGACAGGATGCTGGGCAGAAAACGCATGGCATAGTCGTCCGGCGTGCCGATGCGCACCAGCCCGACCATGTGTGGCATGCGCAGGGTATTGAACACTTCGCCATGCAGCTTGAGGATACGCCTGGCATAGCCCAGCAGCACCTGGCCTTCGGCCGTCAGCCGCACCTGGCGGCCGTCGCGTTCGAACAGCCGGCGCTGCAGAATATCTTCTTCCAGCCGTTTCATCTGCATGCTCACCGCCGACTGGGTGCGGTTGACCACTTCGCCGGCGCGGGTAAAGCCACCTTGCTCGGCGATGGCGACGAAGGTACGCAGCACGTCCGCATCGAGGCTCTGATAAAGGGACATTGCATCAATCTCCGAGATGCATCGCATCAGAAACATTCGTTGGATTGATCTTATGCCTGGCGTGAAACTGAGGCCATCAACACGGAGGGCTTCACGATGAAAGGTCATGTCAGCAGCATCCAGCAACCTGCCTTTACCCTGAACCACCTGTGGCATGCGACCCTGCAGCGCCTTGCGCGCTGGCTGCAGCTGTACCGCCAACGGCAGGAACTGGCCCGCCTCAGTGATGCGACCCTGCACGATCTGGGATTGAGCCGGGCGGATATCCAGCAAGAAGCCGACCGGCATTTCTGGGATGACCCACTACGTAAGTAACGCCAGGTCTGGCGACCGTTATTGCTTTGCCGCTGCCGCTGCCGCTGCTATTGCTTTTGCTTTTGCTTTTGCTTTTGCTTTTAAGCGCGCGATAGTTCAGGCGACACAGATTGCGACTTCAGTAGGCCGAGCGAAGGGCATGCGTAGGGAGGTGACGGGCATGGATGCCCGTCAAGCGCTGAGGCCCCATGGATGGGGCCTTCGGCGCGTACTCCCGGGAGCATGCCCGTAGCGAGGGGACCCCGGAGCGTAGCGTAGGGGCCGGATGATGG
>NZ_QJRL01000055.1 GCF_003205205.1 Pseudomonas sp. LB-090624 | reverse complement strand
CATGCAGTTGGAGGCCTTCGAAGCGGTCAGCGATAATCCACAAGCCAAGCTGTCAGCTGTGATCAACTAAACGGCGAACTCAATGGCAAGAGCCATGATGAGTTACACCACTTCCCGGGACACGATCTCGTGTTAGCCACGACAAGTCCGGCGCTGCCCCCGCAACGGTAAGCGAGCGAACCCTTCGAAATACCACTGTGCCTTGGCATGGGAAGGTGAAGGTTTCACGCCCCTCGCAAGCCCGGAGACCGGCCTGGAGCTTCACTTGGCAACCCGCGGTGGGCGGGCGCAGGCCGGTATCCGTGCGCGCGCCTGCCTGCACGGTTCGCCTTTGCGTGTTTTCCACCGGGATCCATTCATTCCTGCAGCAGTGGAACGACATGTCCCGTATCTTCAAGCTTCACCCTTTGGCGGCCTGCCTGGCCGTCACCCTGCCGGCCCTGGCTGATGACCGCGGGCCGCAGCCCTTGGCCCTGCCCTCCACGGCCATCACCGACACCCTCGACAACCGCACCCTCGACCTGAGCACACCCACCCAGGCCGGCTCGCGTCTAGGCCTCAGTGCGCTGGAAACACCCGCCAGCACCAGCAGCATCAGCGCCGAACAGATCCAGCAACGCAACAACATCAGCGTGCAGGATGCGGTGACCCGTTCGCCAGGCATCACCTTCATTGGCTCGCCGGGCGACGGTGGCACCGGCCTGTCCGCCCGTGGCTTTGCCGGGCACAGCTCGGTGATGACGCTGTTCGACGGCGCACGCCTGTATACCGGCGCTGGCACCCAGACCTTCCCGGTCGATCCATGGATGGTCGAGCGCATCGAGGTGATCCGCGGCCCGGCCTCGGTGCTGCATGGCGAAGGCGCTACAGGCGCGGTGGTCAACGTGATCCCGAAAAAGCCGTTCGCCGGCGAGGTGCGAAACCACCTGCGCCTGGGCTACGGCTCGTGGGACCGGCAGCAGCTTGGCCTGGACAGCGGCGGCAGCTTCAGCGAGCGCCTGAGCTACCGCCTCACCCTGAACCAGCAGGCGGGCAACGGCTGGGTCGACCGCACCACCTCGCGCAGCCTGGCCCTGAGCGCGGCACTGCGTTTCGATGCCAGTGACGACCTCAGCTTCACCCTTGCCCATGACCGCGGCGAAGCGCAGCCTGCCAACTATTACGGCACCCCGCTGATCGACGGCCACTACCGCAGCAGCCTGCGCAGGAAAAACTACAACGTGCAGAACGATGTGCAGCGGTACCACGACGAATGGACCCGGCTGACCACCGACTGGGCACTGAACGACCATGTCAGCGCCAGCAACCAGCTGTACTACATCAACAGCCGACGCCACTGGCGCAACGCCGAGAACTACGATTGGGACGCCGATCGCCAGCAGCTGCAGCGCGGCAGCTACCTGGAAATCAAGCACAACCAGGAGCAGTTCGGCGACCGCCAGACGTTCACCTTCGACCACTCGCTGTTGGGCCTGGCCAGCAAGACCCTGCTCGGTGCCGAGTACAACAAGGTACGCTTCAACGTCGACAGCAACGCCCCCTACAACGACATCGGCGGCGACTACATGAACCCCTGGCAACCGCCGCCTGGCTGGTTCCACAGCGCCTCGCCACTGCGCCCGCAAACCTTGTCCACCACCCACACCTTCGCCCTGTTCGCCGAGAACCACCTGCAGCTGGGCGAGCGACTGTCGTTGGTTACCGGGGTGCGCCGCGACCAGAACCACATCGACCGCGACAACCTGGCCGATGGCAGCCGCAGCGATCACAGCCTGCAAGGCGGCAACTGGCGCATCGGGCTGGTGTATGCGCTCAGCGACGACCTGTCGCTGTACGGCCAGTACTCCACCAGCGAAGACGGGGTGAACAACCTGATCAGCCTCAGCCCGAGCCAGATGCACTATGACCTGACGGAAGCAAAGCAGACAGAGGCAGGCCTGAAGCAACGCTTCTGGGCCGGCCGTGGCGAATGGACCCTGGCCGCCTACCACATCGTCAAGAAGAAGCTGCTGGTTGACGACCCGCTCACTCACGTGCAACAGCAAGCCGGCCAGCAAACGTCCGATGGCCTGGAGGCGACCCTGGAGCTGGCCCTGGCCCACCAGTGGCAAGTGTCGGCCAACGCCTCGCTGGTCCGCGCCCGCTATGACGACTTTGACGAACGGGTGGGCGACATGGTGCAGGACCGTGCCGGCAACCGGCCGGCCAACGTGCCACGGCGTGCTGCCAACCTGTGGCTGAGCAAAGGCTTCGGCCAGCAAGTGCAAGCAGGCATTGGGGCGCGGTATGTGGATGCGCGTTATGCCGATACTGCCAATACCCAGAGCGCCCCCGGCTACACCGTGGTCGATGCCAATGTCGCCTGGCAGGTTTGGCCCGATGTGAGGCTGGGGTTGCAGTTGAATAACCTGTTCGACCGCGAGTACGTGCAATCGGCGTTCAGCGGGCAGCAGTGGTTGATGGGGATGCCACGCTCGTATTTCGCGACGGTGGATTACAGCTTCTGACCTGACGTGCCTGGACTGACCTCATCGCGGGCTTACCCGCGCAGAGGCCGGTGCAGGCAACACAAGAAACCGCTACCAAAGCCTAACCATTTAGTTATAAGATAACGTTTCACTTGACATCAATTCCCATCAGCGAACTTCCATGACAAGCGCCAGCGCCACCCCCACCCTGCTAACCCAGCGCCTGCAGAGCATCGATGCCCTGCGCGGGCTGGTGATCCTGTTCATGCTCCTGGACCACGTCCGCGAGACCTTCTTCCTGCACCGCCAGGTCAGCGACCCGATGGCCATCGACACCACCGAGCCCTCGCTGTTCGTCAGCCGCACCCTGGCCCACCTGTGTGCGCCAGTGTTCGTGCTGCTGACCGGCCTGTCGGCCTGGTTGTACGGCGAAAAACACCAAAGCCGCAGCGATGTCTCGGCGTTCCTGTTCAAGCGCGGGCTGTTCCTGGTGGTGCTGGAATTCACGCTGGTCAACTTCGCCTGGACCTTCCAGCTGCCGCCCAGCGTGATCTACCTGCAGGTCATCTGGGCCATCGGCGTCAGCATGATCGCCCTGTCGCTGCTGGTGTGGCTGCCACGCGCGGCGCTGCTGGTACTGGCGGCGGTGATCATCGCTGGCCATAACCTGCTCGACAGCCTGCACTTCGGCGTGCAATCGGCCCTGCACGTGCCGTGGGCGATCCTGCATGACCGCGGCTGGCTGGAGTATTCCGAACACCTGCGCCTGCGCACGTCCTACCCGGTGCTGCCGTGGATCGGCGTCATCGCCCTCGGCTACGGCCTGGGCCCCTGGTTTGCCCGTGGCAGCCAGGCAGATCAACGCCAGCACCGCTTACTGCTGGCCGGGCTGCTCGCGCTGCTGGGCTTTGTCGCGCTGCGCATGGTCAACGGTTATGGTGAAGCGCCGTGGAGCGGCTACCCCACGTTGACGCAAACCCTGATGAGCTTCTTCAACATCACCAAATACCCGCCCTCGCTGCTGTTCCTGGCCCTCACCCTGAGCTGCGGCCTGCTGTTGCTGCGCGCCTTCGAACGCGCCGGCCAGGCACGCTGGATCAGCGTCCTGGCGGTGTTCGGTGCAGCACCCATGTTCTTCTATCTGCTGCACCTGTATGTACTGAAATTGCTGTACCTGGCCAGCGTGGCACTGTTCGGCCTCAACCATGGCGACTATTTCGGCTTCGACGGCATTGCAGCGGTGTGGCTGGGCGCCCTGCTGTTGGCGGTTTCGCTGTACCTGCCGGTGCGCTGGTTCGCCCGGCTGAAGCAGCGCCGCCGTGATATCGGCTGGCTGAAGTACTTCTGAAAAGCATTTTCACCCGGCGCCGCGATGGTCTACCATGCGGGCCGCCGGTTTCCACCACGGAATTAATAGGGAATCCCAGGCCCGCCAATACGGGCCAAACGGAACTGCCCCCGCAACTGTAGGTGCCGAGCCTGCTCCATCAATGCCACTGAGTCGCTGACTCGGGAAGGCCGGGGCCAGGTGAAGACGCACCAGTCAGGAGACCTGCCGGCCTACATTCACCAACCGGCGGGGTGTCCGGGATTGGCCATCAGTGTTGCCCCTGCGGCCAGCGGGGGCTCGGCGATGCCTGTCCGTGCGTTCATTCCGTGAACTGTCCGATAGGAGATCGCCCAGCATGCTGCCCCGTTTCGCCACCCTGCTCGCCGGCCTCGGCCTCACCGGCCTGGCCCAGGCCGCTGCCACCCATTACCCGCTGACGGTCGACAACTGCGGCAAGCCGCAGACCTTCGCCCACGCGCCGCAGCGTGCGGTCACCATCGGCCAGGCTGGCACCGAAATGCTTTACGCACTGGGCCTGGGCGACAAGCTGGCTGGTACCTCATTGTGGTTCAACAACGTGCTGCCCGAGTATCAGGCCGTGAACGCCAAGGTACCGCGCCTGGCTGATAACGACCCCAGCTTCGAGGCCGTGGTGGGCAAGCGCCCGCAACTGGTAGCGGTGCAGTTCGAATGGATGGTCGGCGCCCAGGGCGTAGTCGGTACCCGCGAGCAGTTCGACGAGCTGAAGATCCCCACCTACCTGCTGCCATCGGACTGCGAAGGCAAAGATAACCTGGTGGGCGCCGATGGCACTCGCCTGCAGGCGTTCCAGGTCGACAGCATCTACAAGAGCGTCAGCCAGCTGGCGGAAATCTTCGACGTACAGGCCCGCGGCACGGCGCTGAACACGGAGCTCAAAGGCCGCCTGGACAGCGCCAAGGCGCAACTGGCCGGCAAGGACCTGTCGACGACCTCGGCGCTGTTCTGGTTCTCCAGCGCCGACCTCGACATCGACCCCTACGTGGCCGGCCGCCAGGGTGTGGCCGACTTCATGCTGCGCACCCTTGGTGTGCGCAACGTTGTCGAATCCAACGAGGAATGGCCCACCGTAGGCTGGGAGACCCTGGCCAAGGCCAACCCCACCTGGTTGATCATCGCCCGCATGGACCGCCGCCGCTTCCCGGCCGACGACTACCAGAAGAAGCTGGAATTCCTGCGCAGCGACCCGGTAACCCGCAACATGGATGCGGTAAAGCACGACCGCATCATCATCCTCGACGCCGATGCCATGCAGGCCGGCATCCGCTTGTTCCGTGGGGTGCAGACGTTGTCGGCAGCCTTTGCCAGCGGTAAAGCCAGCCAGTGATCAGTCGACTGTTACCCTGCACTGCCGTTGCCCTGGCAGCCCTGTTGGCGGCCCTGCTGGCCGGTACTGCCATCGGCGAAACCAACCTGTCCCCCAGCGTGGTCGGCCAGGTGCTGGCCAACCACCTGTGGCAGGCCGGTTACCCTGTAGACCCGATCGATGCCGGCATCGTCTGGAACTACCGGCTGACCCGTACGCTGGTCGCGGCGGCCTGCGGTGCCGGCCTGGCCACCTGCGGCGTGATTCTCCAGGCCCTGTTGCGCAACCCACTGGCCGAGCCTTACCTGCTGGGCCTGTCTGCCGGTGCTTCGACCGGTGCAGTCCTGGTCGGCCTGCTAGGCCTGGGTAGCCTTGCCTTGAGCATGTCTGCCGGGGCCTTCATTGGCGCCCTGGCGGCCTTCGCCCTGGTGCTGGTGCTGGCCCGCGCGGCCGGCCCGAGCAGCAACAATGCCCCAGTGATTCTGGCCGGTATCGCCGGCTCGCAGCTGTTCAACGCCCTGACCGCATTCCTGATTACCAAGTCAGCCACCGCCGAGCAGGCGCGTGGCATCCTGTTCTGGCTGCTGGGCAACCTAAGCGGCGTGCGCTGGCCTTCGGTGTATCTGGCCGTGCCGGTAGCGCTGTTCGGCTTGCTGGTATGCCTGTGGCATCGCCGCGCGCTGGATGCGTTCACCTTCGGCGCCGATTCGGCAGCCTCGCTAGGCATCCCGGTGCGGCGTACCCAGTTGCTGCTGATCAGCTGTGCTGCGCTGGTGACGGCGGTAATGGTGTCTATCGTCGGCGCCATCGGATTTGTCGGGTTGGTAATCCCCCATGCCCTGCGCCTGCTGCTCGGCCCCGGGCACAGCCGACTGCTGCCCGCCAGTGCATTGGGCGGCGCGTTGTTCCTGATCGCAGCCGATATCCTTTCGCGCACGCTGATCACGGGCCAGGTGATTCCGGTGGGCGTGGTGACTGCGCTGATCGGTGCACCGGTCTTCGCCCTGATCCTGGTCAGCCGCAGGGGGCGCCCATGACGGTGATGTGTGCGGCTAAGCTATCGCCACTCAGCTGCCAGGGCCTGGGCTTGCAGCTGGCCGGCAATAGTGTGCTCAGCGATATCGACCTGGGTGTCGTTGCCGGGGAAACCCTGGGCATCGTCGGCCCCAACGGTTCGGGCAAGTCCTCGCTGCTGAAGTTGCTGGCTGGCCTGCGCAAACCAGCCAGCGGCAGCGTGCAACTCATGGGTGAACCACTGGCACACATGCCTCGCCGACGGGTCGCCCAGGCGTTGGCACTGGTCGAACAGCAGGCCGATACCCTCGATGCGATCAACGTGTTCGATGCGGTTGCCTTGGGCCGCACGCCGTGGCTTTCAGCCCTGGCACCGTTCTCCCGGGACGACCGCGCCATCGTCGAGCAAGCCTTGGCCGACCTTGATGCCCTGCACCTGCGCACCCGCTTGTGGGGTTCGCTGTCAGGCGGCGAGCGCCAGCGCGTGCACATCGCCCGCGCCCTGGCGCAGAGGCCGCAGGTCCTGTTGCTGGACGAGCCCACCAACCACCTGGATATCCAGCACCAGTTGAGCCTGTTGCAACAAGTGCAGGCACTGCCAGTCACCACCCTGGTGGCCCTGCACGACCTCAACCAGGCACTTACCTGCGACCGTGTCGCGGTACTCGACAAAGGCCGCCTGGTCGCCCTGGGCGCCCCTTTCGAGGTGCTTACCCCGGGCCTTCTGCTGAGCACCTTCGGCGTCTACGCCCACTACCTTACCGACCCTTACGACGGCGCGCGCATCCTGCGCTTTCGCGCCCCCTGAACCAGGAAGTTCTGCCCATGCTGTTGCGCCCTGTCGCCCTGCTGCTCGCCAGCGCCCTGCTTGCCCCGGCCGCGCAGGCCGAAGTCCATGAAGTGAAAATGCTCAACCGCGGCAGCGACGGCGCCATGGTCTACGAACCCGACCACCTGCGCATTGCGCCAGGTGACAGCGTGCGCTTCCTGCCAACCCAGAGCGGGCACAACGCCGCCAGCATGGCAGGCCTGCTACCTGCCGGTGCCACAGCGTTCAAAAGCAAGCTGAACCAACCGTTCGAGCAAACCTTCAGTGTGCCAGGCGTATACGGCATCCAGTGCATCCCGCACCTGGCGATGGGCATGGTCATGGTGATCCGGGTGGGAGACGCGCCCGCAGCGCAAATACCCGCCAGCTTGCCACCCCGAGCCAAGGCGCGCATGGCCCTGCAACTGCAAAAGCTCGAGGCCGGGCAATGAGCCGGCTGTTGTGGGCTCTGCCCCTGTTGAGCCTGGCGCCTGTCGCCCTGGCCGACTCCGCCCAAGCGCAAAGCCACGGTTTCATCGAAGATGGCCGCTGGAGCATTCTCAACCGCAGCGTGTTCGACCAGCGTGACTACAAGCACGGCGGGCGTAACAGTGCTGCGCGCAATGCCTACAAGCCGCGAAACGCGCGCAATGGCAAGGCCGAGGAATGGGCGTATGGCTTGATGGGCACTTTCCAGTCCGGCTTCACCCAAGGGCTGCTTGGTGTCGGGGTCGATGCCCATGCCTACCTGGGCGTGCAACTCGACAGCGGCGGGGGGCGCGCCGGCAAGGCGCGTTTGCTGGGTGTCGACAACGACGGGCACCCGAAGAACGAATACAGCCGTGGGGGCGCGGCAGTGAAACTGCGCATGGCCAATACCGTGCTGTCCTACGGTGAGCAGCGGGTCAAGACCCCGGTATTCAGCTCTTCAGACAGCCGCCTGCTGCCCGAGACCGCCACCGGTTGGTTCCTCACCAGCAACGCGTTCGACGCCCTCAAGCTGGTGGCAGGGCACTTCAACGAAAGCACCGACCGCAACGCCTCCAGCCACGATCAGGGCTTTGTGGTGAACTACTCCAACGGCCGGCAGGGCAACAGCTTCGACCTGGCCGGCGCAGTGTGGAACCCCAGCGCTGCCTTCAGCGGCAGCCTGTACACCTCGCGCTATGCAGACAGCTGGAACCAGCACTACCTGGGCGGCACCCTTAGCCAGGCACTGGATGACCGCCGCAGCGTCAGCCTGGACCTCAACCTGTACCGCACCACCGACACTGGCAAGGCGCTGTCCGGGCGTATCGACAACACCACCTGGAGCCTGGTCTCGCGCTACAACCAAGGGCCACACGGCTTCAGCCTGGGCTGGCAGCAGGTAGACGGCAACACGCCATTCGACTACGTGACGCGGGGGGCGATATTCATCGCCAATGCGGTGCAGATGTCGGACTTCAACGCACCAAACGAAAAGTCGTGGCAGGCGCGCTACGATTTGAACATGGGTGCCTACGGCGTGCCCGGGTTGAACCTGACGGCGTTGTACGTGCGCGGGTTCGATATCGATGGCACGCACGTCGACCCCGAAGGCGGGTATGCGTACCTGGGTTATGGCAAAGCTGGCAAGCATTGGGAGCGCGACCTGGAGGCGCGCTACGTGGTGCAGGGCGGCAAGGCCAAGGGCACCACGTTCTCGCTGCGGCATAACGTGCACCGGGGGAACACGGCCCAGGCGGAGCTGGATGGCGACCAGATACGGCTGGCGGTGGAGTGGCCGATTTCGGGCGGTTTTTGACAGATCGCGTTGCCTGAACCGGGAATGACAAGCAAGCCATGCAGGTTTTGAAATGAACCCGTCGATCACCCCGAAAGCGCCGTTGTAGGCGCTTTCGCACAGGTCAACGCAGGCGCATTTGCATGTGCGTGGTCTGCCAGACCGGATCCTGCTCCACATCCACCACCACGAACCCTTGCCGCTCCCAGAATGCAATTGCACCGGCCAGGAATGGATGGGTATGCAGGTACAGGCAGCCAATGCCCGCCTGTACCGCCCGCTCGCGCAGTGCACCGAACAACGCGCCCGCCAGGCCATGCCGGCGGTAGTCCGGCAGCACGAACAGGCGCACCACTTCGACAACCCGCTCGGCGTGATAATCAAGTTGGGCGAAACGATGGTCATAGGGCAGGTAACCGATCACCGCCACCAGTCGCCCGTTATCGCGGGCCTCCAGGAAGCAGCCCTCGCCCTCCAGATAGGTTTCGGCGAATTGCGCCAGGTCGCGTGGCACAGGGGCGTTTGTCAGCATCGGAAACAGCTCGCGGCGGGCGCTGTCGACAAACGCCAGCACTTCGGCAATGGCGCTGCGCGCCACAGGTTGCAGGGTCCAGGTCGGCATGAGGCTATCGGCAATGGTCGGGAGGGCAAGGTTCTACCGCAGCACGCCGCTCAAGGCAAATCACAGGGCTCGTCGCGACCAGGTGGACATCGGTATAATCGACATTCTTCACTGCCCGACCAGGCCACCCCATGCCTTGCCTCCCGAAGTTGCTGTTGCCACTGTTGCTGACTGCCGCCCTCACCGCCTGCGAGCAGAAACCCTCCCGTGAAGAACAGATCCTTGCCCAGTTACCCTTGCAGGATGCCTACACGCATAACATCGAACGCATGGCCGGGCTGCTCGGGCGCACGCACCCGCAGCTATCGCAAGCGACCATCCAGGATGTACTGCGCAAGCACCTCACCGTCGAGGACCAGCGCCAGGACCTGTTCCGCCTGTACAGCGAAAAGAACTTCAGTGACGCCGAGTTCGCCACCATTGTCGCGGCCACCCAGGACCCGGCCAAGGCCCGCGCCCTGGAAGACACCGAAGCCGGCAAGCGCCTCAGCGAAAAACTCACCGGCCTGATGCGCGAGAGCGCCCGCGACACGAAGGTCCAGGCGCTGGTCGAGCAGCGCATGCAGCAGGTGGAAGACGAGTTGAACGCGCTGGAAAAGTCAGGCTCCTGAACGTGGCCGGCAAGGTCATCCCCATTTCGTAACCCAATCACCCGAGGTCAGGATTGCCACACGCCAAGCACGGATTGCGCCTGGATCTACGTACACTCATTCTGGTGCTCTGCGCCCTTACCGCCGTGGTGATGCTCTGCGCCAGCTATTTCGCCAGCTACCGGGTACAGCGCCAATTGCTGATCGACCACGCCCTGGAGGCCAACCGGGTGTATGCGACCAAGCTGGCCAGCATCACCGAGACCTTTATCGCCAGCGCCTTGCAACAACTGACCTACAGCGCCAGCGTTCAAGCCCGGCACCTGAGCGACGCCGCTGCGCTGCAGGACGAGACCGACCGCGTGCTTGGCCAGGGCATGGCTTTCAATTCCACATTCGTGATCGACGCCAACGGCATGCTGCTGGCGATATCCCCTGCCCCGCTTCGCCACCTGGTCGGCACCCGCATGCAGTCGCCCGGCGCCAAAGAGGCACTGCAGGAACGCCGCCCGCTGGTTTCCACACCCTTTCTATCAGCGGCCAACAACCTGGTAGTGGTGCTGTCTCACCCGATTTTCGACAGCAACGGGCGCTACCTCGGGTACGTCGGCGGCAGCCTGTACCTGCGCGAACGCAACATCCTCAACAGCCTGCTGGGCGAGCACTTCCACCAGGACGGTTCGTACCTGTATGTGGTCGATCGCAACCGCCGGTTGCTGTACCACCCCAACAGCCAGCGGGTGGGTACGGTGGTAGAGGGCAATGCGCTGATCGACCAGCTGACGACATTGACCAGCGGCACGCGGCAACTGACCAACAGCCAGGGCGTGGAAGTACTTGCGGGCTACGCCACTGTCCCCAGTGCCGGCTGGGGCGTGGTGGCGCAGCAGCCGTTGGCGCAGACCACAATGCCGCTGAACTCGCTGATACTGAATGTGGTGGGCATTTCCGCGCCCTTGGCACTGGTAGGCAGCCTGCTGCTGTGGTGGCTGGCGATGACCATCGCCCGGCCACTCTGGCAACTGGCCGCTGGCGCCCGCTCCATGGACCGGGTCGGCACCGACGAGCGCCTGCACCGGGTGCGGGCCTGGTACTTCGAGGCGGCAGAACTCAAACGCGCGCTGCTGTTCGGCCTGAACTTGTTGCAGGAGCGTATTGGCCGGCTCAATCGTGATGCCCAGACCGACCCGTTGACCGGCCTCGGCAACCGCCGCAGCCTGGAATTCAGCCTCTCGCTACTGGAAGCCGAAGGGCGGGCGTTTTCGGCCATCGTGCTGGATATTGACCACTTCAAGCGGGTCAATGACAACTTTGGGCACGAGGTGGGCGACCAGGTGCTGCGCCGGCTGGCGGAGT
>NZ_QJRL01000054.1 GCF_003205205.1 Pseudomonas sp. LB-090624 | reverse complement strand
AGAATTTCTTGACGACCATAGAGCATTGGAACCACCTGATCCCATCCCGAACTCAGCAGTGAAACGATGCATCGCCGATGGTAGTGTGGGGTTTCCCCATGTGAGAGTAGGTCATCGTCAAGATTCAAATCCAAAGCCCCTGTCTGCGATGCAGACAGGGGCTTTGTCTTTTTCGGGCCATAACTTTTAGGCTAGCGCGTCCCTCGAGTTGAAGCGCGAACTAGCCATGGTCCTCGGGTCAGAACTGGTAGCTCACCGTGGCGCTCACATTGCGCTCTTCCCCCATGTAGCAGTAGTTCAGGCTGGCACACGAAGTGATGTAGCTTTCATTGGTGAGGTTGTTGGCGTTCAAACGCAGATCCACACCCGTCAGGCCGACCTTACCGAGGTCATAGCCGATCGAAGCGTCCAACAGAGTGTAAGACGGTACCTTCATGCTGTTTTCCGCATCCACCCAGCTATACCCTACGTATCGCACCCCAGTGCCCAACCGGAGGCCATCCAGAGCCCCCTGGCGGAAGTTGTAGTCAGCCCACAGCGAGAACATCTGCTTCGGCGCTTGGGTTGGTGAGTTGCCCTTGTTGTCCAGGTTGCTCGACACCAGGCTCGGCATCGACTTGGAATATTCGATATCGGTAAAGGTATAGCCACCCAGCAACTTCAAGCTGTCGGTCAGTTGCACATGCGCCTCCAGCTCCAGCCCTTGCGAACGTACTTCACCCACCGGGCGATAGAAATCTTCGTTCGGCTGTTTCGACGCCAGATTTTCTTGCTCGATGCGGAACACCGATGCGGTGAACAGATTGTCGCTGCCTGGGGGCTGATACTTGATGCCTGCTTCCCATTGCGTACCCTCGGTAGGCGCTAACGGACGGCCATCCTGATCGGATACCGTATTGGGGTTAAAGGACTCCGAGTAGCTCACATAGGGCGCAACGCCGTTCTCGAACAGATAGAGCACCCCGGCACGGGTAGTGAACTTCGAGCGTTGATCGCTCACCTTGCTGTCGCTGTCACGGTTCTCTTCAGAAACCTTCACCCAGTCCTGGCGCAGCCCCAGAGAAAAGCGCCATTGGTCCAGCTCCACTAGGTCCTGCAGGTACACACCCGTTTGCTGCAAACGCCGCTGATAGCGGTTCTCACCCAGTACCTGAAGGTTGCCATTACCGTACTGCGGGTTGCCGGCATCAAGTGGGTCGACCGTCCCATAACGCCAGGTTACGTCCGCCTTGCGGCGCTGGTAGTCAGTACCCAGCAGCAAGGTGTGTTTAGCGGCGCCGGTAAAGAACTCTGCCTGCAGCATGTTATCGATGATGTACGAGTGCAGGCGTTCGTCGCCGCCGGTGTAGGCACGGTTGAGGATGTTGCTGTCGGCGTCTGCCCAGCCGGCGGAGTACACCTGATCCATCGACACGTCGGAGTCTTGGTAACGGAAGTTCTGCCGTGCGGTGAATACGTCGTTGAAGCGATGTTCGAACTGGTAGCTGAGGGACTGTTGGGTACGCTCGTAGTTGTCGATACCCGGTTCGCCCTCAAAGAAGTGATCTGACAGGCGCAAGCCATTGCGCTGGTGCAGCATGCCGTCGGCAGGGTTGCCGCCGTGGTAGCCGCCGTTGGGGTCGTGTTGCAAATAGGCTTGTAGGGTAAGCGAGGTGTCTTCGTTGAAGTCGATGCTCAAGGCCGGGGCTATGGCATAGCGTTCTTCCTTGCTGTGGTCGAACTGGGTGTCGGCCGCGTCGGCCAGGCCTGTCAGGCGATACGCTATTCGCTGACCGTCATCCACCGGGCCGCTGAAGTCGAAACCCATGCCACGCTGCCCCTGAGAACCGACCCGCGCCTGGATCTGATGATAGGGGGTAAACAGTGGCTTCTTGGTGGTTAGCGCTACCAGCCCACCCGGTGAGCTGCGGCCATACAGCACCGAAGAAGGCCCTTTCAGAATGTCGATGCGCTCAAGAAAATAGGGGTCCACTTGCATGGTGCTGTAGGTACCGTTGTCGCCCATCGACTTCAGCCCGTCGACGTAGATATTGTCTACCGAACCGTCGTTGAAGCCGCGCATGGCTACATAGTCGTAGCGATGGGTCGCCCCGTAGGGGTTGGTCAGCACTCCGGGGGTGTAGCGCATGGCCTGGGCAACGGTCTGAGAGCCTTGGTCGTCGATCTGCTGGCGGGTCACCACCGAAACCGATTGTGATGTCTCCAGCAAAGGCATACTGGTCTTGGTTGCCACCTGGCTGTGCGTGGCGTTGTAGCCCTCTGTGCTGCCCAATGCATTACCAAGGGTGAAGCTGTGGATATCGGTATCTGGTAGTGACAGGGCTGCGTCCTGGGGCTGTGCCTGCAGCACATAGCTGCGTCCATCCTCACTGACGGCTTTCAGGCCGCTGCCATTGAGCAACTGGCGTAGCGCCTGTTCAGTGGCATATCGCCCCTGCAGCCCGTTGGATTTCAGGCCACTGGTGAGCTGGGGTGTGCTCGACAAGGTTATGCCGGCCTGTCGGGCAAATTGATAGAGCACATCATCCAGTTGCCCAGCCGGGATCGCGTACTGATGGCTGACGCTGGCGGTGTCAGCCGCCATGGATAGTTGCGGGGCGCCAGTCAGGCCCAAGGCCGTACCTAGCAGGGCGGCTCGGACAGCTTTGCGTATCAGTGCTGAGTGCAAAACAGGTCGAAAATCATTCACGCTGAAAATGTGCGTAGGCACCGGGGCGTTAGGCATGAGGGGTCCGTTGGAGAGTTGAGGGCGGTAGGGGTCAATTACTGTCCTAGCCGAACTGGGACTCAAAACCCGCCAAAAAACTGAGCGCCGCCATACGCTTTTACGTCGACCGCGTTATCAGGCCACGCCTTCCACTCGCACCCACCAGCGTGTGCGTTGGCGCAGCCGTACAGGCAGTGTCTGCGGCAGCAGCTGTATCAACTGTTCGGGGTCCTCAAGCCGAAATACCCCTGACAGGCGCAAATTGGCAATCTCGTCACTGCAACCCAGATAGCCATGGCGATAGCGGCTGACCTGGGCAAGAAAGTCGAACAGGCGCATACCGGGTGTAATGATCAACCCCTCGCTCCAGGCCATCGCGTCCATGTCCACGTGTTCCAGCCGCTGCGCACCTTTTGCATCTATGCGCCAGTCCTCGCCGCTTTCGATCCGCTGCAGCTGGCCGTCACCAGGTTTGCGGATGGCGACTCTGCCATGGCTGACACTCACCCGTGTGCAGTCACTGTCCTGGCGTGCCACGAAGCGCCCCTCGTATCCTTCCAGCAAGGCGTTCCGCGTTTGTACTAGCAAAGGGCGCTCCGGGTTCGCCGCTTGGCCGCAGGTAACCATCAGTTCGCCGTGCTTCAGGCGGATCAGCCGTCTCTGCTCGTTAAAAGCGAGGTCCACTGCAGTGCGCGTGTTGAGTTGCATCAGCGAGCCATCTGGCAGGGTGAAGCTACGCCGCTCACCCGTGCCTGTGGCGTAGTCAGCAGCCCAGTCATCGAGCGCATCCAGGTCTTTACTGAGCCACGCAGCGGTCCCCACCATGGCAATACCGCCTAACAGTTTCAGCGCCTGCCGGCGGCGTAACGCTCGCTGGCTGGTTTCCAAGGTCTGCAGCGCTAAGCCGGCGCCGGGAATGGCGCGCAAGTCCAGGTCCTGATGAAGGTGGTTCACCCGTTGCCAGGCCAGTTCATGTTCGCGGTGAACATTGCGCCATTGTGCGCACTCATGCTCCAGAGCCGGGTCATGGCCACTCTCACGCAGCCTCAGCATCCACTGGATAGCCTGCTTGACCGCTGTTGCACCAGGACGCACGTCAGTCATTGGCTCAGCACTCGTCTTCGTAGCGCAGCACGTAGCAGTGGTACAGCGCATCGGCGATGTAGCGCTCTACGGTACGCACTGAGATGCCCATCTGCTCGGCGATGGCCTGATGCTTCAATCCCTCGCACTGTGCCAGCAGGAAGGCACGTCGCACTTTCGGCTTGAGGCCATCTAGCATGCGAGCTACGCGTTCAAGCAGCTCCAGCAGCAGCTCACGGGTTTCGGCTGAAGGGGCCAGTGCCTCTGGGACGTGGGCCAAAGCCTCGAGGTAGGCTCTGTGCAGTTCCTCTCGGCGCCAGTGGTCGATTACCAACCCGCGTGCGACTGTGCGCAGAAAGGCTCGCGGCGTATTCAACTGCAGTTGCTCGCGGCGCTGCAGTAGGCGCACGAAGGTGTCCTGAGCGAGGTCCGCGGCATCGGCGGCATTGCCCAGCTTGCTGCGCAGCCAGGCATGCAACCAGCGGTGGTGGTCACTGTAGAGCGTTTGCACGAAGTCGTTGCTGGGCATGGGGGAGGGTGTCGACATCAATGGACATGAATGATAATTAGTCTCATTGTTGGCGGTGTTACACCAAATTTGCAACCCGTCTGCACGCAACCTGCGCAACGCCAGTGGCGGGCTAGCGCCCCAGTTGGCTATCCAGGTATTTGCGGATTACCTTTGCACCGCCATTGAGATGCTGTTCCAGCACCGTAATGGCCTGATCCACCAGCTTGTCGCTGGCTGCATCGACCAAGGCGTTGTGATCATCCTGGGTGAGCTTGCCCAGGCCCATGGACGAAAGATGAAACCGCAGGAAGCGTTCCTCTTCATTCAGCTCGTTTTCAATCAGACGTAACAGTTTCTTGTTCGTCGCCTTGCTGTAGAGAGTCATGTGAAACAACCGGTTCAGGCGACCGAGTTCACTGTGGCGGGTTTCGTTCTCCAGTTGCTGGATATAACCGCGGGCGGTAGCGATGTCGTTGGCATCCAGCAATGGTATGGACTGGCGCAGCGCTTCGCTTTCAAGCAAGACGCGCAGGGCATAGGTGTCTACAGCGTCTTCGCCGATCAGCGGGGCAACCACGGCGCCCTTGTGCATTTCCACCTTCAGCAGGGATTGCGCTTCGAGTTGGCGCAAAGCTTCGCGCACGGGCATGCGGCTGACGCCGAACAGGGTGGCAAGCTCTTGCTGGCGCACCGCCGTGCCGGGTGGCAAGCGACCGTCGAGAATGGCACCACGCAGGCGTTCTTCAATCACACCACGGGCCTGGTGCGGCAACAGCTGCTCGCTGGCCAGCACATTGCTCAATTTGATTTTTTCGGCCACGTGACGCCTGCCTTAACGATGACTAAAGTTGGATCCAATGACACTAGTAACAGCTTGTAGGGGTGTCAAACCGGTACCGTCTCTGGTACAGGCGCCCCAAAAGCGCGGCTATGGTGGATGAAGTCGTACGCCAAAGGAAGCGGCGTACTGGAGGATATAATCAGAAAGTGTAGGCAAGCTGACCAGCGGGTGCATGATTTCAGGATGCCATTGTCTTTTGCTTTGGCAAGCCGCACCATCGCTCCTTTCGACTGGCCTGAACAGGGCTTCGCAGTGGCGATATCCTGGTTGCTCAAAACCGTTGTACCGCGTGTTGGCCTGGCGGCGCTGCTGGGTGGCCTGCTGCTGGGCGGCTTGCACGCGGATTGGGATTTCTCCCAGATCAGTCGCAAAGCGCAGGCCCTTTATGGCCCTCTGGGCACTGGCCAAGGTCGGATCGACGCATGGCAGAACCTGATGGCCAGTCAGAGTCAGGGGAGCGAGCTTGAGCGCTTGCAAGTGGTCAACCGCTTCTTCAACCAGCAACTGCGCTATGTCGAGGACATTGACCTGTGGCATGAGGTCGATTACTGGGCGACGCCGGTGCAGGCACTGATCAAGGGCGCAGGGGACTGCGAGGATTACGCCATTGCCAAGTACTTCAGCTTGCGACGCATGGGTATCCCCAGCGAGAAACTGCGGATTACTTACGTCAAGGCACTGCGGCAGAACCGTGCGCACATGGTCCTGACCTATTATTCAAGCCCACAGGCCCAGCCATTGGTACTCGACAGCCTGATGGACGCCATCAAGCCGGCAAGCCAGCGTACCGACCTGTTGCCGGTGTACGCCTTCAATGGCGAAGGGTTGTGGCTGACGGGGGCCGCTGGCAATAAGAAGGTCGGCGATACCAAGCGGTTGTCACGTTGGCAGGATTTGCTGAAGAAAATGCAGGCCGAAGGGTTCCCGGCCGAGCCTGTTTACTGAAGGAGCACAGATGTCACTGTTCAAACAATTGCTGTTGGCTATTTGCCTGTTCCTGGTGGTCGCCTTCAGTGGCAGTTTCATGGTCAGCCTCGAGAGCTCGCGCAGCCAGTACGTCAACCAGTTGCGCTCGCACGCCCAGGATGCGGCGACCGCGCTGGCGCTGTCGCTGACGCCGAATATCGATGACCCGGCCATGGTCGAGTTGATGGTGAGTTCGATCTTCGACAGTGGGTACTACGCAAGCATCAAGGTCGTCGACCTTGGTTCCAACGCAGTGCTGGTAGAACGTCACGCCGAGCCGGACCCGGGCGGTGTGCCGCGCTGGTTCGTGCACCTGATCGGCCTGGAGGCTGCTGGCGGCGATGCCATCGTCAGCCGCGGTTGGCAACAAGCCGCACGCGTAGAGGTGATCAGCCACCCGATGTTTGCTATTGCCAAGCTCTGGCAAAGCGCCCTGGGCAGCCTAGGCTGGCTGCTGCTGTGCGGTGCGGCCAGTGCCGTGCTTGGTGCCCTGCTGTTGCGTCGGCAGTTGCGGCCGCTGGACTACATGGTCGAGCAATCCCACGCCATCGCCCGCCGCGAATTCCTCAGCCTGCCGGAGCTGCCGCGCACACCAGAGCTACGTCGCGTAGTGCAGGCGATGAACCAGATGGTCGAGAAGCTCAAGGCGCTGTTCACTGAACAGGCCGAGCGCAGCGAGCGGCTGCGGGCTGAGTCGTACCAGGACAGCCTGACCGGGTTGTCCAACCGTCGTTACTTCGAAATGCAGCTTAATACTCGGGTAAGCAACCTGGAGGACGCGCGCGCCGGCTACCTGCTGTTGCTTCGTGTCCAGGGCCTGGCCGGGCTGAACGCCCGCCTCGGCGGTCAGCGTACCGACCAGTTGCTGCAGGCAGTAGGTGAACAGCTGCGGCGTACCTGTGCCAGTTTCCCAGAAACCAACGACCTGATTTGTCGCAGCCGCGGCGGCGAGTTTGCGGTGCTCGCGCCGGGCATGG
Source organism: Pseudomonas sp. LB-090624 (assembly GCF_003205205.1). Taxonomy (GTDB): domain Bacteria; phylum Pseudomonadota; class Gammaproteobacteria; order Pseudomonadales; family Pseudomonadaceae; genus Aquipseudomonas. The sequence goes on along the minus strand of NZ_QJRL01000054.1, from coordinate 7,468 downwards.
TGCACGAAGAGGCCGTGCACCTTGCCCAAGCCCTGGAAACAACCCTGCAAAGCCTGCATGAAACCGGCGCCAGTGATATCGACCCGGTGGCCTGCATCGGCCTGGCGCCGTTCAGCCCGGGTGATTCACCGCAGGCACTGCTCAAGCTCGCCGACGAGGCCCTGGCCCGTGCCGAGAACCAGCCAACGCCGGGCTGGGTATGCCTTGAACAGGGCGTGGCTGCAGTTGCCGCAGACAGCCAGCATGCCTGGCATGAACGGCTCGACCAAGCGTTCATCAACGGTCATTTCGAGCTGTTCTTCCAGCCGGTGGTGGATTGCGCCACAGCGCAACAGGTGTTGCACCATAAGGTGATTTCGCGCCTACAGGATGGCCACGGCGATGCCCTGCCGGCGGGGCGTTTCCTGCCCTGGCTGGAGCGCTTCGGCTGGATGCCGCGGCTTGACGTGCTGGTACTGGAGAAAGTGTTGGCGCACCTGCGTGGGCATGATCAGATGCTGGCGCTGAACCTCTCCGCTGCAACCCTGGCTGACCCCAAGGCCCTGCAGCGAGTTTTCGAGCTGTTGGGCCAGAATACGGCGCTCGGCCCGCGACTGGTTTTTGAAATTGGCGAGGAGCAGCTGCCTGAGCAGGCCGCCCTGGAACAGCTCACCCGGCGTCTGCACGGGCTTGGTTTTGGCTTGGCGCTGCAGCGCTTTGGCGGGCGCTTCAGCATGATCGGCAACTTGGCGCACTTGGGCCTGGCGTACCTGAAGATAGACGGCAGCTACATCCGTAACATCGACCACGAGCAGCACAAGCGGCTGTTCATCGAAGCGATCCAGCGTGCAGCGCACAGCATCGATTTACCGCTGATTGCCGAGAGGGTCGAGACCGAAGGTGAGCGGTTGGTGTTGCAGGAGATGAGGGTGGGTGGGATTCAGGGACAGTTGGTGGGTGAACCCGCGCCCTGGCGCTGAGTTTTTCGCTGGCAGTCTGGCCCTATCGCCAACAAGGCAGCGCTCACTGATTTTGCACTTGGCTTTAGCCCGATGCAGTCGGTGTAGCAGCTGGGTTGCCGGCGATTGGGGCAGCGGGGCCACCAGGATCGGTGGCCAGCCTCATCAACGCTCGCGCAGCGCCTCAGAGCGCGCTTTCATGATCGGCTTGAGCAGGTAGCTCATGATGGTCTTCTTGCCGGTCATGATGTCCACCGTCGCCACCATCCCCGGGATGATCAGCAGTGGCTTCTCATCGGTACCCAGGTGGCTGCGATCGGTGCGCAGCTTGATCAGGTAGTACGTGGTCTTCTTGTCTTCATCGGTAATGGTATCGGCGCCGATCTGTTCCAGCTTGGCCTTCAGCCCGCCATAGATGGTGTAGTCATACGCCGTGAATTTGACCGTCGCCTCCTGGCCCGGGTGCAGGAACGCAATATCCTTGGGCAGGATCTTCGCTTCAACGACCAGCGTGTCGTCCAGTGGCACGATTTCAATGATATCGCTGCCTGGCTGGATGACCCCGCCAATGGTGTTCACCAGCAACTGCTTGACGATACCGCGCACCGGCGACGTCACCATGGTGCGGTGCACCCGGTCATCCAGCGCCTTGCTGGTGGCGGTGGCCTTGTTCAGCTCGGTGCGCGCCTCGTTCAGTTGGGTCAACGCCTCACTACGGAACTTGCCGCGGGTCTCCTCGATCTTGCTCTGCACTTCGCGCACGGCCGCTTCGGCCCGCGGGATGGCCAATGTGGTGGAATCCAGCTGGCCACGGTTTTCCACTTCAGCGCGACGCAGGCGCAGCACTTCGACCTGGGAGATCGCCCCGGTGGCCACCAGCGGCTCGGACATGCCGATTTCCTTGCGTAGCAACTCAAGGCTGTTGGCGTACTGGGCGCGTTTGGAGCTGTACTCGCGCAGTTCCTGTTGGCGCTGGACCAGTTGCTGCTGCAGGCCGCCAATCTCGTCCTGCAGTTGCTGGCGCCGGCTCTGATAGAGCGATTCCTCGTTCGCCGCCTGGCTTGGCGCGGCTTTGCGTAGCTCCTCATCGATTTTCAGCGGAGTGTCCCCGACCTCGGCACTCAGGCGTTCTACCCGCAGGGCCATGGCCAATCGGTCGGCCTCGGTTTCACCCACGTTGGAGGCGAAGCGGGTTTCATCCAGGCGAAGCAGCGGCTGGCCCACTTCGACGATTTGCCCTTCTTTGGCGAAGATTTCAGCGACGATGCCGCCCTCCAGGTTCTGTATCTTCTGCACCTTGGAGGACGGGATGGCCTTGCCTTCACCCCGGGTGACCTCGTCGATGGGCGCAACGCTGGCCCATACGATCAGGAACACGAAGAACAAGATCACGCCCCAGATGGTCAGCCGCACCACGCGCGGAGCATCCTCGATGAGGGCCTTGTTGACCTCTGGCAGTGGCTGGCCGCCGAGTGAGTCAGAACCTTTGAAGTAGCGTCGCAGGCTGTCCTTGAACTGCCCCATATCCAGCTTATGCAACACTGATTTGCCCCTTCTTCAGCGCATCCATGACCGCGGCTTTCGGGCCGTCGGCGACAATCTGTCCGCGATCGATCACGATCAGTCGGTCTACCAGCGACAGCAGCGACGCACGGTGGGTGACCAGCAATACAGTCTTGCCTTCCACTACCGCTTGCAAGCGCTGCTTGAGGCGTTCTTCACCGGTGTTGTCCATGGCGCTGGTAGGCTCGTCCAGCAGCAGGATCTGCGGGTTGAGCAGCAGCGCACGGCCCAGGGCCACGTTCTGCCGCTGGCCGCCGGACAGGTTCTGCCCGCGTTCACCGACCTGCAGCTCGTAGCCATCCGGGTGCAGCCGAGCGAATTCATGCACGCCGGCCAGCTCGGCGGCCTGCAGGATCAATTCGTCCTCGATGTAACGGGCGCCGCTGACCAGGTTGTCCCGCAAAGTGCCGGCCAGTAGCTGAATGTCCTGGGGGACGTATCCGATGTTGTGGCGCAGCTCGCTGACGTCGATCTGGCGAATGTCCACGCCATCGACCAGCAGCGAGCCGCCATCAGCCTCGTACAGGCCGACAATTAGTTTGGCCAGCGAGCTTTTGCCCGAGCCACTGCGGCCGATGATGCCGACCTTCTCGCCGGGGCGAATGGTCAGGTTGATGTTCTTCAGCGCCAGGTTTTGCTGGTTGGGGTAGGTGAAATCGACCCCACGAAACTCGACGCTTCCCTGCAGTACCTTGCGGCTCAGCGGGCGCTCTTCGAAATTACGCTCTTGCGGCAGCTCCATCATGTGGTCGGTGGAGACCATGGTCACTTTGGCCTGTTGGTAGCGCGCGAGCAGGCCATTGAGCTGGCCCAGCGGGCCGAGGGCGCGGCCGCTGAGCATGTAGCAGGCCACCAGGCCGCCCATGCTGAGGTTGCCATCGATGATCAGGTACACGCCCACGCAAATCATGGCCACGCCGGCCAGTTGCTGGATCAGCAGGGTGATGTTCATCGCCAGGCTCGACAGCACCTTCACCCGCAGCTCTAGGCGGCTTAGGGTGCCGAGCGTCTGTTCCCACATGTACTGGCGTTCGCTCTCGGCGTTGTTGACCTTTACCGCATCCAGGCCGGCGAGGGTTTCGATCAGGCTGGACTGGCGCTCCGAAGCCAGCGCCATGGTCCGCTCCATGGTCGCCATCAGCGGCCGCTGCAGGGCGTAACCGATGCCCAGGGCCAGCGGGAAGGCGATGACCGGGATCCATACCAGGTGCCCGCCAATGATGGCGATGACGATCAGGATCAGAATGGTGAAGGGCAGGTCGATCAGGCTGGTCAGGGTCAGCGAGGCGAGGAAGTCGCGCAGGCCCTGAAACTCATGGATGTTCTGGGCGAAGCTGCCGACCCTTGCTGGTCGGTACTTCATCGACATGCCGACGATGCGTTCGAACAATGTCGCCGAAATGATCAGGTCGGTCTTCTTGCCGGCCAGGTCCAGACACAGGCCGCGCAGGCCCTTGAGGATCAGGTCGAAGATGTAGGCGCCGGCGATACCGACGGCCAGCACCCACAGTGTCGACGTGGCCTGGTTGGGCACCACCCGGTCATACACGTTCATCACGAACAGCGGTGCGGCCAAGGCGATCAGGTTGATCACCAGACTAGCGGCGATGGCATCGATGTACAGCCACTTGCTGCGCAGCAGGGTATCGCGGAACCACGACTTGGCCCGCGGGATCAGGTTGCCGTGGTTGACGTCGAACTTATGTTGCGGCTGGGCGAAGAACACCCGGCCGCTGTAATCGCTTTGCAGCGCTTCGCGGCTGACGTGCACTTCGCCGCCGTCGCTCTCGCTGAGCAGCAGGCGTGCAGTGTCTTCGTTCTCCCAGCCCAACAGGACAGCGCTTCGGCCTTCCTTCAGCAGCAGCATCGCTGGCATGGCAATACTAGGAATCTGCTCCAGCTTGCGCTGCAGCACGCGCCCTTGCAGGCCGGCGCGGGCCGCGGCGCGAGGCAGCAGCTCGGGGCTCAGGCGTTGGGCGGGTAGCGGCAAGCCGGTGGTCAGCATGACCCGACTGGCAGGTTTCTGGTGCAGGACACACAGGCTCAACAGACTATCCAGCAGGGGATCGTCATGCTGACTGCGTGGATCGTGGCTGAGTTGGACTCGACTGACTTCGGATTCCACGCGGCGCTCTCTTCATCCTTGTGGTGGGTGGGGTGGGTGCACCGCCGCTCATGCGGGCCGGCTCACCCTGGCTTTCAATGGTGCGGGCAAGCGCAGGGAGTAATTCCCGAAGGCTTGAGCAGCTGACCAATGTTCGCCTTGAATCGATGTTGAGTAAACAATTCTACGTGCATCATTTTTACCAGACGCGGCGCCGGCCTGAATGTTTCATCTTTGATTCACCCCCGTAAAGGTGAGACGCCTTAGGTTCATCGATATTCAGCATAGCCATGGTCGGTAAACAGGCGCTGTTTTATTGGCGACGCGTTGTAACTTCTTAGTCAAAATTCATCTATAGAAAGCAGGTCCCTGGACCGTCTTCATTCAATAATCGCAAGCGGGGCGCCGATCATTCGGAAGGCATTTTTCGCTCGCTTATGGGTCATCTCTTTGATTTGTCACACATCGCTGAATCCGACCTCGCCCGATTACCAGCGTAGGCACGCATCGACGGCTACCAACCATTGGCTGGGGCTCGCTATCGTTTTGCCCTCGAGGCTCTGATAGGCAAGGTTTGTGCTTGTCAGCCAAGCAGTAGTTCGGGCAGTCGGAAGTGGCCTGAATGTTGGCGCCGGTAACCGTGAAGGCCCGCGACGGGCAGTCATCCAGCCGCTGGTTTCCTGGCAGCCGAGGTGAGTTGAAATGAACATCGGCCGAGGATTTTTCGCGTGTGAGATGACGTGCGACATTTGTCCGCAGGAAACGCTTGGCTAAGGTACAAATATCAATGTGACATTACATTGCCGATTGTTTAGGATTGCATGTATAAGGTCAATAGTTTGGCAGTTAAGTAATTCCAAACAGTTATAGACGGAATATTGACGTCAAAAAGCGTCAAAAGATCATCGACATAGTTCCGCCTGAAGTGGCCAGCAAGCGCCGCTCTGGCAGGGAAGTACCCACCGGGTCACACGGAGAGTCCAATGAGCAGCGTTGTAGCCATCGTCAAAAGCATTGTCGGCCAGGTTATCGCGGTATCCCCGGAGGGCATCCGGCGTGTACTCATTGAAGGGGACCGCCTGTTGGCCGGTGAGGAAGTGCTCACTGGGCCTGGTGGCGCAGTTACCCTGGAACTGGCGGATGGCCGCCTGCTCGACCTTGGTCGTGACAGCCAATGGAGCGCCGATGCGCCAGATAGCAGCACCGACCTGAGCCAGGCGACTGCCCAGGCCGCGCCATCGGTGGAAGAGCTGCAACAGGCGATTGCCGCGGGTGTCGACCCGACTACCGAGCTTGAAGCTACTGCGGCAGGCCCGTCGGCAGCGGGCGGTGGCGGTGCGCTGGGCGGTGGCCACAGCTTTGTGATGCTGGAAGAAACCGCTGGCCGGGTAGACCCAACAGTTGGTTTCCCGACTGAAGGGTTGGGCTTTGCTGCCGTGCTCGATAGCGAAGAAGTGGGCCTGCAGGACCCCAATGGCAACAACCTGGTGACCACGCCGACGACGGACACCAACGTTGCGACCGACCTCATTCTTGACGCCACTCCTTCCATCAGCGAAGCGGGTGGCGTAATCGTTTATACCGCCACGGTTGGCCAGGCACCCACTACCAACCTGGTAATCACCCTGTCCAATGGCGCTGTCATCGTCATTCCGGCCGGGCAGACCAGCGGTAGCGTCAACGTCGTGGTGCCGGCGAACGACACGCCATACATCGACGGTTCACAGATTTCTGCCACCGTGACAGGGAGCACCGGTGGTGGCGGCCTGACGGTAACATTGCCGCAGACACCGGCCGTTACCCAGGTGACCGATACCATCGACACCACCACGGCAACCCTGACAGCTTCGCCTAGCGTGACTGAAGGCGGGGTGATCACCTACACCGTGACCCTGAGCAACCCGGCTCAGACTCCGGTGACCGTGACCCTGTCCAACGGCCAGACCATCACCGTTGAAGCCGGCAAGACCCAGGGCAGTGTCGACTTCCAGACCCCGGCGAACGACGTCTACAACAACGGCTCGACCGTCAGCACCACCATTACCGGCGCAACCGGCGGCAACTTCGAACAGCTGACCCCGAATCCGACTCCGGCTCAGACCACGATCAACGATTCGGTCGACAACACTACCGCGACCCTGACGGCGAACCCGTCGGTGACCGAGGGTGGCGTGATCACCTACACCGTGACTCTGAGCAACCCGGCTCAGACTCCGGTAACCGTGACCCTGTCCAACGGCCAGACCATTACCGTTGAAGCCGGCAAGACCCAGGGCAGTGTCGACTTCCAGACCCCGGCGAACGACGTCTACAACAACGGCTCGACCGTCAGCACCACCATTACCGGCGCGACCGGCGGCAACTTCGAACAGCTGACCCCGAATCCGACGCCGGCTCAGACCACGATCAACGATTCGGTCGACAACACTACCGCGACCCTGACGGCGAACCCGTCGGTGACCGAGGGTGGCGTGATCACCTACACCGTGACTCTGAGCAACCCGGCTCAGACTCCGGTAACCGTGACCCTGTCCAACGGCCAGACCATTACCGTTGAAGCCGGCAAGACCCAGGGCAGTGTCGACTTCCAGACCCCGGCGAACGACGTCTACAACAACGGCTCGACCGTCAGCACCACCATTACCGGCGCGACCGGCGGCAACTTCGAACAGCTGACCCCGAATCCGACGCCGGCTCAGACCACGATCAACGATTCGGTCGACAACACTACCGCGACCCTGACGGCGAACCCGTCGGTGACCGAGGGTGGCGTGATCACCTACACCGTGACTCTGAGCAACCCGGCTCAGACTCCGGTAACCGTGACCCTGTCCAATGGCCAGACCATCACCGTTGAAGCCGG
>NZ_QJRL01000053.1 GCF_003205205.1 Pseudomonas sp. LB-090624 | reverse complement strand
AGCATTGGAACCACCTGATCCCATCCCGAACTCAGCAGTGAAACGATGCATCGCCGATGGTAGTGTGGGGTTTCCCCATGTGAGAGTAGGTCATCGTCAAGATTCATTTCGCAAAACCCCTATCTGCGCATGCAGGTAGGGGTTTTGTCTTTGTGGCCGTAAAATTCCTGGCTCGAACCAACCCTCCCTGGCTTGGCCAAGCCCTCTGTGGGAGCGTGTTGCGCGTGATATCGTTCCCCCCTCAGCCTCCCGCGCCTGCCAGAGACCTCCCGATGCTCACCACCCCCCAGCTTCACCCAGGCTTCATGATCGTCCACAGCAACCGCCTGGACGACCTGCGCAGCTTGGTGGTGAGCTGGATGCGTCGCTACCCATTGGCGCCGCTGGAAAACGAAATCGCCCTGGTGCAGAGCAACGGTATCGCCCAATGGCTCAAGCTGGCTCTGGCCGAAGACCCGCTGGAAGATGATCTGGGGGGCTGCGGCATTGCCGCCGCGATCGATGTGCAACTGCCCGGCACTTTCATGTGGCAGTTGTATCGCAGCGTGCTGGGTCGTGACGAAATTCCCGAAGTGTCCTTGCTCGACAAGGCTCCGCTGACCTGGCGCCTGATGCGCCTGCTGCCAGCACTTATCGAGCGACCGCATTTCGAGCCGCTGCGCCGTTTCCTCACCGACGACAGCGACCTGCGCAAGCGTTACCAGCTCTCCGAGCGCCTGGCCGACCTGTTTGACCAGTATCAGGTATACCGTGCCGACTGGCTCAAGGACTGGGCCGCCGGCCAGCACATCGTCAACACTGCCCGCAGCGAGCGCAAGGCGTTGCCTCCAGGCAACCGCTGGCAGGCCGAACTGTGGCGAGCGTTGCTTGACGATGTCGGCGAGCAGGGCATGGCGCAGAGCCGAGCCGGGGTACATCAACGCTTCATCGAGCGCATCAACAGCCTGGAGCAGGCACCTGCCGGGCTGCCATCGCGAGTGATCGTGTTCGGCATCTCTTCGCTGCCAGCACAGGCCCTGGAAGCCTTGGCAGGCCTGGCGCGGTTCAGCCAGGTGCTGTTGTGCGTGCACAACCCCTGCCGCCACCACTGGGCAGACATCGTTGCCGATAAGGACCTGCTGCGTCACCAGTACAAACGCCAACAGCGTAAGCAGGGCATGCCCCTGCAGCTGGACGACCAGTCGCTGCACCAACATGCCCACCCGTTGCTGGCTGCCTGGGGCAAACAAGGCCGCGACTATATCAACCTGCTCGATAGCTACGACGACCCGGGCAGCTACCAGGGCGTGTTCAGCGACGGCCGCATCGACCTGTTCAGCGACGGCTCGCCCACCACGCTGCTCAACCAGCTGCAAGACGACATTCTTGAGCTGCGGCCGCTAGCCGAAACCCGTGAACTGTGGCCACCCGTCGACTCGATCCAGGACCGCTCGATCCGCTTCCACATCGCCCACAGCCCACAACGCGAAGTGGAAATACTCCACGACCAGCTGTTGGCCCGCTTCAGTGCCGACCCCACTTTGCGCCCGCGTGACGTTATCGTCATGCTGCCAGCCATCGACACCTATGCGCCGCACATCCGGGCTGTATTCGGCCAGTTGCAGCGCAACGATCCGCGCTACATCCCGTTTACCCTGACTGACCAGGGGCAGCGTGGCCGCGAGCCTTTGTTGATCGCCCTCGAACACCTGCTCAAATTGCCCGATAGCCGCTTTGCGGTCAGTGAAGTGCTCGACCTGCTGGACGTACCGGCAGTCCGAGCCCGTTTCGGGGTCCGTGTGAACGACCTGCCCACCCTGCACCGCTGGATCGAGGGTGCAGGTATCCGCTGGGGCCTCAACGCCGAGCAGCGGGCCAGCCTGGGCTTGCCCGCCGGGCTTGAGCAGAACAGTTGGCGCTTCGGTCTGCGGCGCATGCTGCTTGGCTATGCCGTAGGCGTAGGCGAGGCCTGTGATGGCATAGAACCGTACGATGAAATCGGCGGCCTGGATGCGGCGTTGATTGGCCCACTGGTTGCACTGCTCGACGCCCTTGAAGTGGCGTATCAGGCCCTGTCCGAGCCTGCGACTGTCAGCCAGTGGGGCGAGCGGCTACACGCCCTGTTGCAAGTGTTCTTCCTTGCCGAAGGCGAGCATGATGAGTTCCTGCTGATGCAACTGCAGGATCTACGCGACAGCTGGCTTGAAGTGTGCGAGTCCGTCGGCCTGCAGGACTCGCTGCCGTTGACCGTGGTGCGCGAAGCCTGGCTGTCGGGCCTGGACCAGGGCAAGCTGTCGCAACGCTTTCTTGCTGGCTCGGTAAACTTCTGCACACTCATGCCTATGCGTGCCATCCCGTTTCGGGTGGTGTGCCTGCTGGGCATGAACGATGGCGACTACCCCCGCGCCCAGCAGCCGCTGGACTTCGACCTGATGGCCAGTGACTACCGCCCCGGTGACCGCTCGCGTCGCGAAGACGACCGCTACCTGCTGCTAGAAGCGCTGCTGTCGGCACGTGACCAGCTGTATGTCAGCTGGGTCGGTCGCAGTATCCGCGATAACAGCGAGCGCCCTGCCTCGGTACTCATCGGCCAGTTGCGTGACCATGTCGCTGCCGGCTGGCAGCTGGCCGGTGGCGAGCATGGGCAGCCAGCTGAAGCGGGTGAACAACTGCTGCATGCGCTGACTCAGGAACACCCGCTGCAACCGTTCAGCCCACGTTACTTCCAGAAGGGCAGTCCACTGTTCAGCTATGCCCACGAATGGCAGGTGCTGCACCAGAAGGGCGAGGACGCTGAGCAAGGTGATCCTGGGCTGCCGCCTTATGACGATGATGAAGCGCTGAGCCTGACCCAGCTGAATGACTTCTTGCGTCATCCGGTGCGGCACTTCTTCAGCCAGCGTCTGAAGGTATATTTCGAAGCGCTGGAAGCGCCGACCCCGGACGAAGAACCTTTCGTCCTCGACACCCTGCAACGTTACGGCGCCAGCGAGCGCTTGCTCGGCGCAGCGCTGGCCGAGCCGGATAATGCCGAACAAGCCCTGCAGGCCCAGGCCAGGCGCCTGCAAGCCTGCGGCCTACTACCACTGGCCGGTTTTGGCGAGTTGCTGCAGAGCGAATTGATCGAACCACTCCCCGACCTGTTGCAGCGTCATCAGCAGTTGTTGCAGCGCTGGCCACAGCTGGTCGAGGGCGCTTTGCCGATTCACTTCGCGCACGGTCGGCACCGTCTCGAAGGTTGGCTGGGCCGGGTGTTCCAGGCCGATGACCAGAGCCTGCTCAGCATTACCACGGTGCCCAACACCATCAGCGCCGGGCGCAACAACCTCAAGTGGCATCGTCTGATTGCGCCGTGGGTCACGCACCTGGCGGCCTGTGCGGCAGGTTACCCTTACAACAGCGCACTGGTAGCCAGTGATCTGACCCTGTTGCTCGCACCGCTGCCGCAAGAAACGGCTGCGCAACTGCTGGGCGAGCTGCTGGTCGCTCGCCAGGCGGCGATGAATGCGCCGCTGTCGGTCGCCGCCAAGACTGCCTTTGCCTGGCTGGCCCAGGACGATGCCGACAAGGCCCTGGCCGCAGCCGCCCGCGCCTATGAAGGCGATGAACGCACCAGCTTCGGCGAGCGCGGTGAGAGCATTGCGTTGGCCCGGCAGTTCCGCGATTTCGCAGCGCTCTGCGCCGACGAAACCTTTGTGGGCTGGTGCGAAACCTTGTACCGCCCATTGTTCACCGCCCCTTGGCAAACCCTGGGCAACCCGGAGAAAGGCGCATGACCCAGGTCCGCCCACTGGCACTGAGTTTCCCCCTGCATGGCAGCCAGCTGATCGAGGCCAGCGCCGGCACCGGCAAGACCTTCACCATTTCGGCGCTGTACCTGCGCCTGATCCTCGGTCACGGTGGCGAGCAGGGTTTCGAGCGCGAGCTGCTGCCACCGCAGATTCTCGTGGTGACATTCACCGACGCAGCCACCAAAGAACTGCGGGAGCGTATCCGTGCGCGTCTCGCTGAAGCCGCCCGGTTCTTCCGTGGCGAACTGGAAGGTGCCGATCCGCTGCTGCATCAGCTGCGTGACGATTACCCCGAGGAGGCCTGGCCACGTTGTGCCGGCCGCCTGGAAATCGCCGTACAGTGGATGGACGAAGCAGCGGTTTCGACCATTCACGGTTGGTGCCAGCGCATGCTGCGCGAGCATGCCTTCGACAGTGGCAGCCTGTTTACCCAGACCCTGGAAACCGACCACAGCGAGTTGCTAGGCCAGGTCATGCGCGATTACTGGCGGCGATTCTGTTACAGCATGGAAGGTGACGCCCTGGCCTGGGTGCGCGGCCACTGGGGTAGCCCAGACGCGTTGCTCCCACGCATTCGGCCGCTGTTCGGCCGAGTCCGCGCCCAGCAGGACGGCCCAGAGCCGGCAGCGCTGATCGAGGCATCGCTGAAGCAACGCAGCGAACAGCTGGCGCGCCTGAAAGCGCCATGGGCGCAGTGGGCCGAGGAACTGCGGCAGCTCTGCCGCGATGCTCTGGCCGCCAAGCAAGTCGACGGCCGCAAGATGCAGGCACGCTATTTCGAACCGTGGTTCGACAAGCTCAGTGCCTGGGCCAGCGACGAGCAACTGCTGGAGCTCGACCTGGGCACCGGCTTTACCCGGCTGACCCCCGTGGGCATGGCCGACGCATGGAAGGGGGAGCCTCCTGAACACCCCGCATTGATCGCCATGCAGACCTTGCAGCAGCAATTGCAGGCCCTGGATAGCCCGGATGCGCCGTTGCTGGAGCACGCTGCCAGCTGGGTGTCGGCACGTTTTGAAGTGGAGAAGCGGCGGCGAGCGGAAATGGGCTTCGACGACATGCTCGTGCGTCTGCAGCATGCACTGGCCGGCGAGGCTGGCGAGCGCTTGGCCGGGTTGATCCGCGAACAGTTCCCGGTAGCGCTGATCGACGAGTTCCAGGACACAGACCCGGTCCAGTACGGCATTTTCGAGCGTATCTACCAGATCAGCGAAAATCGTGCAGAAACTGGCCTGTTCATGATCGGTGACCCCAAGCAGGCGATCTACGCATTCCGCGGGGCCGACATCTACACCTACCTTGCCGCCCGGCGTGCCACCCGTGGTCGCCTGCACAGCCTGGACACCAACTACCGCTCCAGCAAAGCGATGGTCGCGGCGGTCAACCAGGTTTTCCTGCAAGCTGAGGCGCGTGAAGCGGGGCGCGGTGCGTTCCTGTTCCGTGAGGCCGATGACAACCCGTTGCCGTTCATCGAGGTCCGCGCCAAAGGCCGTGGCGAGCAATGGGTGATCGACGGTGAAGCCAGCGCAGCCCTGCAATGCTGGCAGTTGCAAAGTGACGAACCGGTCTCGAGCACTACCTACCGCCAACAGCTGGCAGCCAGTTGCGCCAGCCATATCGTCGCTTTGCTCAATGGCGGCCAGCGCGGCACGGCGGGCTTCCGGAATGCTGAGGGCGAACTGCGGCCCTGCCTGCCGTCAGACATTGCCATCCTGGTAAGGGATGGCCATGAAGCGCAGATGGTTCGCGCCGAGCTGGCCGCGCGTGAGGTGCGCAGTGTGTACCTGTCCGACAAGGATTCGGTGTTCGCTGCCCAGGAAGCCCACGACTTGCTGGCCTGGCTCAAGGCCTGCGCCGAGCCCGACTCGGAGCGCCTGCTCAAGGCCGCGTTGGCCAGCCTTACCCTTGGCCTGTCGCTGGCCGCGCTGGACCGGCTGAACCAGGACGAACGGGTCTGGGAAGGCTGGGTCATGCGCTTCCGCCACTATCGCGACACTTGGCAGCGCCAAGGCGTGCTGCCGATGTTGCGCCATCTGCTGCATGATTTTCAGCTGCCGCGCACGCTGATCCGCCGCGCCGATGGCGAAAGGGTGCTGACCAACCTGCTGCACCTGGCCGAGTTGCTGCAACAGGCCGCCGGCGAGCTGGATGGCGAACAGGCGCTGATTCGCCACCTGGCCGAACAGCTGGCCAGCTCCGGGCAGGCTGGCGAAGAACAGATCCTGCGCCTTGAAAGCGACGAACAGCTGGTCAAGGTGGTGACTATCCACAAGTCCAAGGGCCTGGAGTATCCCTTGGTCTACCTGCCTTTCATCTGCACCAGCAAGCCGGTGGACGGCAGCCGCCTGCCGTTGGCCTGGCATGACAGCGAGGGTGATGCCCACCTTACCCTTACCCCTAAACCCGAGCAGATCGAGCGCGCCGATGACGAGCGCCTGGCTGAAGACCTGCGCCTGCTCTACGTGGCCCTGACCCGCGCCCAGCATGCCTGCTGGCTGGGCGTCGCCGACCTCAAGCGCGGCAACCAGAAGAGCTCACAACTGCACCGTTCGGCATTCGGCTACCTGCTGGGTGGCGGCCTTGCCCTGGCCGGTTCGGCGCAGCTGGGCGACTGGCTGCAAACCTTGGCCGCGACCAGCCCGCACATCACGTGCCCGGGCCTGCCGGAGGCGGATGAGCAGGTGTATCGCATGCCACAGGCCGAGCGTGAACTGCTGCCTGCACGCAAGCCACGCCGCGCAGCGGCCGAACACTGGTGGATCGCTTCATATAGCGCCCTGCGCGTCGGCGATCAAACCCTCGGTGCCGACAGTTCGCTGGCCCAGCAACTGCTGGATGATGAGGTGGTCGATGCGCAGATGCTGCGCGAAGTCCCGGCCGACAGCGGCGATATTCACCGCTTCCCGCGGGGGCCGAACCCCGGCACCTTCCTGCATGGTTTGCTGGAGTGGGCGGGCCGCGAAGGCTTCAGCCAGGTCAGCGGCAATCCGCAGATGATCGCGCAAATGGTTGGCCAGCGTTGCAACCGCCGTGACTGGACCGGCTGGATCACCACCCTGAGTGACTGGATGCAGCGCTTGCTGGGCGAAGCATTGCCGCTGCCAGGCAGCGAGCAGGGGCTGACGCTTGGGCAGCTGCGTCATTACCAGATCGAGATGGAATTCTGGTTTGCCAGCCACCGGGTCGACGCCGAACAGCTAGACCGCCTGGTGGCACGCCACACGCACCCTGGCCAGGCACGACCGGCGGCGCAGCCGACTGTACTCAATGGCATGTTCAAAGGTTTCATCGACCTGGCGTTCGAGCTGGACGGGCGCTACTACGTGACCGACTACAAGTCCAATTGGTTGGGCCCGGACATCCAGGCTTACGATGCCCCGGCCATGGAGAAGGCCATCCTCGAACATCGCTACGACCTGCAGTACGTGCTGTACCTGCTGGCCCTGCATCGTCAATTGCGCGCGCGACTGCCGGACTACGATTACGACCGCCACGTGGGTGGCGCCCTGTTCATCTTCCTGCGCGGTGCCAGCAGCAGCGGCCATGGCGTGTACCACGTCAAACCGCCGCGCGAGCTGATCGAAAGCCTGGATGCGCTGTTTCGTGGCGAGCACCCGCCCGTGCAGCAGGACCTGTTTGCCGGAGCCGAGCTATGAGCCGCAGCCTTGTCGATCTGTTGCCCACCCCGTTGCACGCTGAACACCTGCTGGCGCTGGCTCCACAGCATGACAGCGGTGACCTGCTGCAACTACTCGATCGTTGGGTAGAGCGGGGCTGGCTGCGTGCCCTGGACCGCGCATTCGTGTCGTTCCTCGAGGAACGCGCCCCCGGCAGCGACCCCTTGCTGTTGCTGGCGGCGGCATTGGCCAGCCACCAGCTGGGCCATGGCCATGTCTGCCTCGATCTGCAGCAAACCCTGGCCGAACCTGACTTTGCCCTGTCGTTGCCGCCCGAAGGTGATGCCCTGACCGGCCCTTTGCTGCTGCCCTCGCAGCTGCTGGCCAACCTCGATTTGAATGCCTGGCGCCAGCGCATCGCTGCCAGCCCGCTGGTGGCCGCTGGCGACACCCCGGGCCAGCAGGCGCGGCCATTGGTGCTCAGTAGTGACCGCCTGTACCTGCGCCGCTACTGGAGCTACGAGCGGCGCATCGACCATACCCTGCGCCAACGCCTGTCCCAGGCCGAGGTACCGCCTGCGGACCTGTCGCAACGTCTGGCGCAGTTGTTCGAGGGCGGGGCAGCAGCCGGCCAGGTGGACTGGCAGAAACTCGCCTGCGCGCTGGCTACCCGTGCCGGCTTCAGCATCATCACCGGCGGCCCTGGCACCGGTAAGACGACCACCGTGGTGCGCCTGCTGGCCTTGTTGCAGGCGCCGGCAGTGGAGCAGGGCAGGCCGCTGCGTATCCGCTTGGCGGCCCCGACCGGCAAGGCCGCTGCACGCCTGACCGAATCCATTGGCCAGCAGGTCGAGCGCCTGCAGGTCAGCGCTGAGGTGCGCGGGCAGATCCCGACCGAAGTCAGCACCGTGCACCGTCTGCTCGGCAGCCGCCCGGGGTCGCGGCACTTCCGCCACCATGGCGGCAACCCGTTGCCACTGGACGTGCTGGTGGTCGACGAAGCGTCGATGATCGACCTGGAAATGATGGCCAACCTGCTGGATGCCTTGCCGCCCCGGGCACGTCTGGTGCTGCTGGGCGACAAGGACCAGTTGGCGTCGGTCGAGGCAGGGGCCGTACTGGGCGACCTGTGTCGGGACGCCGAGGAGGGTTACTACTCACCGCAGACCGCTACCTGGCTGGAACAGATCAGTGGCGAATCGCTGACCGACAGTGGCCTCAAGGTTGGCAATGAGCAGCGCAATCCGCTGGCCCAGCAGGTGGTGATGTTGCGTTTTTCGCGGCGCTTTGGCGAAGGCAGCGGCATTGGCCAGCTGGCGCGGCTGGTCAACCGCCAGGACTCACACGCGGCGCGCAACCTGCTGGCTGCACCACCGTCCGACGTACACAGCCTGGCACTCAAGCACGAGCAGGACCGCGCCTTTGACCGCCTGCTGCTCGATGGCCTCAACCGCGGCAATGACGGCCCGCAAGGCTACCGCAGCTACCTGCGCACCCTTGGCCGCTACCGGCCGTCACTGGGCACCGCGTTTGATGACCCCGCCTGGGAGCACTGGGCGGGCAAGGTGTTGCACAGCTTCGAGGACTTCCAGTTGCTGTGCGCGGTGCGCCGCGGTGCCTGGGGTGTCGAAGGCCTCAACCAGCGCGTGGCGCGGGTGCTGCACAGTGCCGGGCTGATCGACAGCCAGCAGCCCTGGTACGAGGGGCGTCCGGTCCTGGTGACCCGTAACGACTATGGCCTGGGCCTGATGAACGGCGATATCGGCATTGCCCTGCGCCTGCCGGATGAGCGTGGTGAGCCGCTGCTGCGTGTGGCCTTCCCGCGTAACGACGGCAGCGGCGGGGTACGTTTTGTCTTGCCCAGCCGGCTCAACGAAGTGGAAACGGTATTTGCCATGACCGTACACAAGTCCCAGGGCTCGGAATTCGGCCACACCGCGTTGGTGCTGCCGGACGCGCTCAATCCGGTGCTGACCAAGGAACTGGTGTACACCGGTATCACCCGTGCCAAGCACTGCTTCAGCCTGGTCGAGCCGCGCCACGGTATTTTCGAAGAAGCGGTGGCGCGCAAGGTGCGGCGCATTTCCGGGTTGATGCTCGAACAGGTCTAGCGTCAGGGAACCGCGGGTTCACTTGGGTTTCGCTAACATGCGTTCCCTGGGGTAGCAACTGTCTTGCTCAATTTCTAGAATCTTGTGCGGTCCCTGTGGGAGCGGGCTGGTCCCGCGAAGACGGGCGAAGCCCGTGCCATCCACCGCGTCGGCTGGTTCGCGGGTGAACCCGCTGCCACAGGGAGCGCATGCCTGTGAGATCGGCGTCTCCTACAACGATGCGGCCATGTGCTATCGTTGCGCCGATGCCGCAAAGGACTTCAAGAGATTCCCCCCATGCACGTGTCCGCGAGGCGACTGACAAGCTGTGCGCTTTCGCTATTGCTGGCCGTCCTGTTCCTTTGTGCAGGCCCCGCCCGGGCAGAAACCGCTGCAACCGCCGCCCAGGCGCAACAGCGCGCCAAGGCCGTTACCCAGGTGGTGTTGGGCATTTTCAGTTATGCCCGCTGGCCGGTCGAACCCTCCACCTTGCGCCTGTGCCTGGTCGGCCCGACCGAGTACGCCGATGACCTGATCAAGGGGCATGTACAGGAGTCCGGGCGCCCTTTGCAGGTGAAGCGCCTGCTGGCAGACGACGCGCAGGTCGCCCAGGCCTGCGACGCCATCTATATCGGCGAGCTCGACCAAGGCCAACGTGACAAACTGTTCGAGCGCGTCAGCGGCCACCCGGTCCTGAGCATCAGCGAGGCCAACGACCCGTGTACGGTCGGCAGCCTGTTCTGCCTGCAGGTCAGTGACCAGCAAGTGGCCTTCGAGGTCAATCTCGACTCGGTGGCGCGCTCTGGCGTGCGCATTCACCCCAGCGTTCTGCAACTGTCGCGCCGTCGGACGGTGCAGCCATGAAGCTTGCCGGCAAGCTCAGAGTGCGCCCGACCCTGCGTTCAGTGCTGGGCCGTGGTCACCTTAGCGTCGCCTTGCTCGCCGTGGGCCTGGCCGGTATTTCCCTGACCCTGCTGGGCGTGCTTGCCTTGAGTGTCTACGCCAACCACAACTTGCAGCTGATCGCACGGTCGATCAACTACACCGTGGAAGCGGCAGTGGTGTTCAATGACAGTGCTGCCGCCAATGAATCACTGGCGCTGATCGCCAGTACCGAAGAGGTTGCCGAGGCCAAGGTATTCAACCATGAGGGCGAGCAACTGGCGCACTGGCAACGGGGCGATACCGGCATGCTCGCCTTGCTGGAAGTGCAGGTCGCCAGCGCCTTGCTGGATGAGCCCGTCAACCTCCCGATCATGCACCAGCAGCAACAGGTCGGGCACATAGAGCTGGTCGGTCAGGGCCGCAGCCTGTTGCTGTTCCTGCTTGGCGGCTTGGCCGGCATCCTGTGCTGCACGATTCTCAGTGCCTTGGCCGCCCAGTACCTGTCGCGGCGGCTGCTCAGCGATATCACCCGCCCGTTGCGTGGCCTGGCCAGTGTCGCGCACGCCGCCCGCCGCGAGCGCAGCTTCGATCGGCGTGTACCTGAAGCGGCGATTGCCGAACTCAACGAGCTGGGTAATGACTTCAACGCCCTGCTGGACGAACTGGAGGTATGGCAAAGCCACCTGCAGAGCGAAAACCAGACCTTGGCCCACCAGGCCAGCCACGACAGCCTCACTGGCCTGCCCAACCGTGCCTTCTTCGAGGGGCGCCTGAACCGTAGCGTGCGCAATGCGGCACGCCAGCAGGATCATCTGGCGTTGCTGTTCCTCGACAGCGACCACTTCAAGCAGATCAACGACACCCTTGGGCACGCCGTGGGCGACGAAGTGCTGATCAGCGTCGCCGACCGGGTGCGCGCCCAGCTGCGTGAGCACGACCTGGTGGCGCGCCTGGGTGGAGACGAGTTCGCCGTGTTGTTGACGCCTTTGCATACGCGCCGTGATGCCGAGCAGATCGCCGAGAAGATCGTGGCCAGCATGAAGCTGCCGGTGCAGCTGGACAGCGGCCGCAATATCGCCACTTCACTGAGTATCGGTATTGCCTATTACCCGGATGACGGCACTGACCCCGCCAGTCTTCTCAATGCCGCCGATGCGGCGATGTACCAGGCCAAGCGCGAACGACGCGGCCATTGGCATGTGGCGCAGACGGAACGGTCCGCCACGGAAATCAAGAACAGGAGTTGACCCCGTGATACAGGCTATACGTTTTCCGCTTTGGGTTTTGCTGCTCGCCGTGCTGGCGCTGTCCGGTTGCCAGAGCGCACCGCCGAAGGGACTCACCCCTGAACAGATTGCCGTACTCAAGCGCGAAGGTTTCACCCCAACCGACGAAGGCTGGGCTTACGACCTGTCTGGCAAAGTGCTGTTCGGCAGCGACCTGGACAGCCTCAACGGCCAAAGCCAGGCGATTGTCGAGCGTATTGGCAAGGCACTGCTCAGTGTGGGTATCCAGGCCGTGCGGGTGGACGGGCATGCCGACTCATCCGGCAAGACGGCCTACAATCAGCAGCTGTCCGAGCGCCGCGCGCAGAGCGTGAGCACGGCGCTGGTCGGGGTTGGCATGCAGCCGCAGAACATTCACAGCCGTGGCCTCGGCAGCAGCCAACCCGTGGCGGACAACCGCACCAGCGCCGGGCGTACCGAGAACCGCCGCGTGTCTATCGTGGTGGCGTCCTACTGACCAATCCCGCGCAATCGCGCGATGGGTGTAGCAGCGGGCTCATCCCCTCCATCATGCCTGAGCGAACCGCATCTCCCGCGTCTCACCCATCAGCAACGGCGTATTCGCCTCGGTCACCCCGCGGATGTAATCCCATAGCAGGGTAATCCGCTTCAACTTGCGTAAATCCTCCCGGCAATACATCCAGAACTGCCGCGTGACCTCAATTTCCATCGGCAGCACCGTCACCAATCGCGGGTCCTGCGCCGCGAGGAAGCATGGCAGGATCGCCAACCCACGCCCCTGCAACGCCGCCGTGTACTGGGCAATCACACTGGTACTGCGCAAATGCGCGTTGGCGCTGGGAATGAGGTTGGCCAGGTACAGCAGCTCCGAACTGAACGCCAGATCATCCACGTAACTGATGAACGGATGCCTGGCCAAGTCCGCCACCTGGCGAATCGGCGCGTGGCTGTCCAGGTAATCCTGGGTCGCATACAGCCGCAAGCGGTAGTCGCACAACTTGCAACACACATACGGCCCGTGCTCCGGTCGCTCCAGGGCAATGACGATATCCGCTTCGCGCTTGGACAGGCTGATGAAGTGCGGTAGCGGCAGGATATCCACAGAAATCGCCGGATACGCATCGACGAAGTGGCTTAGCTGTGGGGTGATGAAAAAGCTGCCAAAGCCTTCGGTGCAGCCCATGCGCACATGCCCCGACAACGCCACGCTCGACCCGGACACCTGCTCGCACGCCATGTGCAGCGTGCTCTCGATCGACTCGGCATAGCCCAGCAAACGCTGACCTTCGGCGGTGAGGACAAAGCCATTGGTCCGCGACTTTTCAAACAGCAAGGTGCCCAGCGCACCCTCCAGCGAGCTGATGCGGCGCGACACGGTGGTGTAGTCCACGCTCAGTCGTTTGGCGGCACTGCTGGCCTTGCGGGTGCGGGCCACTTCAAGGAAAAACTTCAAGTCGTCCCAGTTGAGCGCGCTCAGGGATGTGAGGTCTTTTTGCATGATGATCCGGTTTTTTTGTGCGTTCTTGTTGGATGTTTGCACATCTATACTCGAAACAAGCCTCAGGACGCCACCTCGCGTTTGCCCGGCGCTGGCGATCTCGTCCCGACAATAATTCCAAGGAGAACGCAGATGAACGCACCGCAATCCCACAGCAGCACCAAGGTCGAGCAGGTAAAGCTGCTGATCGACGGCCAGTGGGTCGAGTCGAAAACCACCGAATGGCGCGACATCGTCAACCCGGCCACCCAAGAAGTGCTGGCGCGCGTGCCGTTTGCCACCGTCGAGGAAGTCGACGCTGCCGTGGCCGCTGCTCATCGCGCTTTCAAGACTTGGCGCGATACCCCGATCGGCGCGCGTATGCGCATCATGCTCAAGCTGCAGGCGCTGATCCGCGAACACACCAAACGTATTGCCCAGGTGCTCAGCGCTGAGCAGGGCAAAACCATTGCAGACGCCGAGGGCGACATCTTCCGCGGCCTGGAAGTGGTCGAGCATGCGGCGTCCATCGGTACCCTGCAGATGGGCGAGTTCGCCGAGAACGTCGCTGGCGGTGTCGATACCTACACCCTGCGCCAGCCGATCGGCGTATGCGCCGGCATCACCCCGTTCAACTTCCCGGCGATGATCCCGCTGTGGATGTTCCCCATGGCCATCGTCTGCGGCAACACCTTCGTGCTCAAGCCGTCCGAGCAAGATCCGCTGTCGACCATGCTACTGGTCGAGCTGGCGCTGGAAGCCGGCGTACCGGCCGGTGTGCTTAACGTGGTGCACGGGGGCAAGCAGGTGGTGGATGCCATTTGCACCCACCCGGACATCAAGGCGATCTCTTTCGTTGGTTCTACCGAAGTGGGCACCCACGTGTACAACCTGGGTAGCCAGCACGGCAAGCGGGTTCAGTCGATGATGGGCGCCAAGAACCACGCGGTAGTGCTGCCCGATGCCAATCGCACGCAAACCATCAACGCCCTGGTCGGTGCCGCCTTCGGCGCAGCTGGCCAGCGCTGCATGGCGACCTCGGTGGCCGTGCTGGTAGGCAAGGCCCGCGAGTGGCTGCCGGATATCAAGGAAGCCGCTGGCAAGCTCAAGGTCAATGCCGGCTGCGAGCCAGGTACCGACGTGGGTCCGGTGGTTTCCAAACGCGCCAAGGAGCGTGTGCTGGGCCTGATTGAAAGCGGTATCAAGGAAGGCGCCAAGCTGGAACTCGACGGCCGTGACGTCAAGGTACCGGGCTACGAGCAAGGCAACTTCGTCGGCCCAACCCTGTTCTCTGGCGTGAAGACCGACATGCAGGTGTACACCCAGGAAATCTTCGGCCCGGTCTTGGTGACCCTGGAGGTCGATACCCTCGACGAGGCGATCGCCCTGGTCAACGCCAACCCGTTCGGCAACGGCACCGGCCTGTTCACTCAAAGCGGCGCGGCCGCGCGCAAGTTCCAGAGCGAAATCGACATCGGCCAGGTCGGTATCAACATCCCGATTCCGGTACCGGTACCGTTCTTCAGCTTCACCGGCTCCCGGGGCTCCAAACTCGGCGACCTGGGCCCGTACGGCAAGCAAGTGGTGCAGTTCTACACTCAGACCAAGACCGTTACCGCGCGCTGGTTCGATGACGACAGCGTCAATGACGGTGTGAACACCACCATCAGCCTGCGCTAAGGAGCACGACATGCGTATCGCATTCATCGGCCTGGGCAACATGGGTGCGCCCATGGCCCGCAATCTGATCAAGGCCGGGCACCAGCTGAACCTGTTCGACCTGAACAAGGCTGTGCTCGCCGAGCTGGCCGAACTGGGCGGGCAAATCAGCCCGTCGCCCAAGGACGCGGCAGCCAATAGCGAACTGGTGATCACCATGCTGCCGGCTGCAGCCCATGTACGCAGTGTGTACCTGAACGACGACGGTGTGTTGGCCGGTATTCGCCCCGGTACGCCGACCGTGGACTGCAGCACCATCGACCCGCAGACCGCTCGGGATGTGTCCAAGGCTGCAGCGGCCAAGGGTGTAGACATGGGCGACGCACCGGTCTCCGGTGGCACTGGCGGTGCCGCGGCCGGCACGCTCACGTTCATGGTCGGTGCCAGCACCGAATTGTTCGCCAGCCTCAAACCGGTGCTGGAGCAGATGGGCCGCAACATCGTGCACTGCGGTGAGGTTGGCACCGGGCAAATCGCCAAGATCTGCAACAACCTGCTGCTGGGCATTTCGATGATCGGCGTGTCCGAGGCGATGGCCTTGGGCAATGCGCTGGGCATCGACACCAAGGTGCTGGCTGGCATCATCAACAGTTCAACCGGGCGCTGCTGGAGTTCGGACACCTACAACCCATGGCCGGGCATTGTCGAGACCGCACCGGCATCGCGTGGCTACACCGGTGGTTTTGGTGCCGAGCTGATGCTCAAGGACCTGGGGCTGGCGACCGAAGCTGCACGCCAGGCTCATCAGCCCGTGATCCTCGGCGCCGTGGCCCAGCAGCTGTATCAGGCCATGAGCCTGCGCGGTGAGGGCGGCAAGGACTTCTCGGCCATCGTTGAGGGTTATCGCAAGAAGGAGTGATGCAAGGGGTGGACTTCATCGCGGGCCAGGCGGCCTTCCCTCTGTAACTGCGCACCAGAGGGAAGGGCGGCTGCCCCGCGTTTTTTTGCAGGGCTATGCAGACCCTGTGGGGTCAGGCGAAGACGAAGTACTTGCGCACGGTCTCGACCACTTCCCAGGTGCCTTTCATACCCGGTTCGATCACGAATACATCACCTGCCTTCAGGTGCTTGGGTTCTTCGCCTTCCGGAGTGATGATGCAGTAGCCGTCGAGGAAGTGGCAGAACTCCCACTTCTCGTAGTTGACCTCGAACTTGCCTGGGGTACAGATCCAGGTGCCCATGATCTTGCTACCGTCGGCCGACAGGTAGGCGTTGAGGTTGACGGTGTGCGGATCGCCGCCGATGCGCTTCCACTTGGTGGCGTCCACGACCGGCGTCGGGCAGGTTTCGCGCAGGACGGTGATGAAATCGGACATGGCACAACTCCTGGTGACTGGCTGAATGACTCGTCACCATAGGGCCATCGACCGAGCCGCAGTTGCCTGGGCTCGACGTCCAGCTGCCTGCCCGCGCTATGCCAGGCGGTTTACCTCGACGGTCAGCTCATACCTGCGCCGGAAAGGGCGCTGACCAATCCCGCGGCATAGCCTGGCAGCGCCGCAAAATCCCGTGCGCATAACAGTAAGCTGCGGTTGGCCCATGGCTCTTCCAGCGTCACCCAGTGCAACGGCAACACCCCCTGCCAACGCTGCACTGC
>NZ_QJRL01000052.1 GCF_003205205.1 Pseudomonas sp. LB-090624 | reverse complement strand
GTGGTTTCTCTGGTGAGTGTTTGGTCTTCGCAAACTCAACGTTAGCCAAGAACCACGATGACCATCCTCTTTCGCCTGCAGGGCGCCTTCGGCTGGTTCAGTTACACCACTTCCCGGGACACGATCGTCGTACAAACGAGGCGGTCGCGCGCGCCTGTCACAGGCGTGACTGGCCCGAAACAAATGTAGGAGCGAGCGCAGCTCGCGATGCGCCGCGCGGGCGGCGCTCGATTTCTGCCACACCCTAAAACCCACGCCAAACACACCCGGCCATTGCGCAACCTCATGCCATGCGGTGTGGCTTCGTAAGGGTACGGCGGTAGAGGTGCGTCGCCTGTGAGACCGAGCGCCGCCCGCGCGGCGCATCGCGAGCTGCGCTCGCTCCTACGGTTGTTTCGGGCCAGTTATTCCTGGGGGATTTGCGCGCGAACGCCTTGGTGCATGGCGCGATATCGCGTCGTACAAACAAGGCGGTCGCGCGCGCCTGTCACAGGCGTGACTGGCCCGAAACAAATGTAGGAGCGAGCGCAGCTCGCGATGCGCCGCGCGGGCGGCGCTCGATCTCGAGGGCGCCAAAAATGCTGCGCCGAACACAGCCAAACACTCACTGCACCCGCTGCGGTGTTTCCTCGCCCATGCAACGCACTGCACGCTTGCGGTTGTCCACCAGCACGCCGGTCAGGCCCTTTTGCTGGGTGTCGAACAGCACCAGCACGCCATCCATACACTGAGCCACCTGTGGCGCGGGGTCGAGCGAAACCTTGTAATCCTCGCCCGGGATAGTCTTGAGCATGGTGAAATCCTGCAGCAACAGGGCATCTTCGGGCTTGGCAAAATGCAGGTAACCGTAGTACCACAAGGCCCCCACCGTCACGATGATGCTGCCAACCCCGGTCAAAATCAGCGGGATGGCGTTGCGCTCTTCACTCATTGCTTGTTCTTCTCGTCTGGGAAATTGGGCACTTCGGCAAGCCGCCGCAGGCCGTTGAAATGGCTGGGGTCGTCGAGGAAACGCAACATCACCTGGCGCCACGTAGGGTCGGCGAAGGTCTGCACGTGGCCGCCCCGGGTCAGTTGCAGCACCCGCGGCGGTGGCGCGTGCTGGTACAGGCGGATGCCATTGTCCAGCGGCACCAGGTTGTCGTCGATGCTGTGGAAAAACAACTTGGGCGGACTGCTCAGTTGCTCGATCGAGCGGATCGCGCTGTCACCGTCCGGCACCAGCCACGACAGCGGCACCTGCAACGGCCAGGTCATCCACGAGGTGCTGAGCGCATAACGCCCCACCGCTCGGTAGCTGGCCGGCACGCCATCGAACACCAGCGCACTGAAGCGCTGGCGCTGCTCGGGGTGGGCAGCCAGGTAATGAATGGCCATGGCGCCGCCCAGGCTCTGCCCCAGCAGCACCAGCGGCTTACCCTTGACTTCGGGTGCCTGGTCGAGCCAGGCGATAGCCGTGGCGATGTCCTCGTAGACATCCGGCAGGCTCGGCTGCCCCTCGGACAAGCCATAGCCACGATAATCGATCATCAACACCTGGTAGCCCTGCTCCGGCAGCCAGTAGCTGCCGCCCAGATGCCCAGGGAGGTTGCCGCCGTTGCCGTGCAGGTGCAGCACCGTGCCCTTGACCTCGACACCCGCCTTGGCCGGCAACCACCAGCCATGCAGGCGAACGCCATCTGCAGTGGTCAGGGTCAGATCACGGTATTCCAGCCGGGCCCGCTCGGGGGTGAAGGCTTGGCCAGGCTCGGGGTAGAACAGCAGGCTGCTGCAGCCGCCCAGGTCCAGCAGCAGCATGCTCACGGCCAGCAGGCGGCAGTACTCAGAGAATGTTCGCGTAGTCGGCTTCAATGCGATCCAGGCTCAGGTGGTTGAGGAAGTTGGAGAAGCACATCCAGGCCGACAGCGCGTTGAGGTCGCGGAACTGCTCGGGCAGGTACTTGGGCGGCTCGACCAGCCCTTCCTCGACCAGTTGGCGCAGGGTGCGCATGTCTTCCAGGGTAGTTTTGCCACAGAACAGCAGCGGGATCTGCTCCAGCTTACCCTTCTTCACGGCCAACTGAATGTAGTTGTAAACCATGATGAAGCCCTTGAGGTAGGACAAGTCCTTGGTGAATGGCAGCCCGTTGGGCACCGAACCGCGAAACACCCGGCTGGCGTTGCTGTAGCTCTGGGCCATTTCAAAGCCCTGCTCGCGGAAAAAGCCGTAGACCTGCATGAAGTCTGCGCCCTCCTCGACCATATGGATGGCACGGGTGCGATTGGTGAGCTTGCGCAGGCGGCTGGGGTAGGAGGCAAAGGCTATCACTTCCATGAGGATCGCCAGGCCTTCCTGGGTCACCGTCGACGAGGGCGGGCCCTTGGCCAGAAAGGTACAGATCGGCTGGTTCAGGCCGTTGAGTGTGGTGCCAACGTGCACCAACCCTTCGTGCACCTCCAGGGCGCGCACGTCGCGGGCGTTGAACATGGCGTCAGCACGCACCTTGATGTAGTCGGCCCCGGCCGCAGCGTCGGCGACGATGCCATCGGACTCGAATACGCGAATGGTCCCCTCGGCTTCGCCGAACACCTTGTTCAGGCGCCGCTGAAGGATGTCCACGGCCTCCTTGGCGGTAAGGTTCTTCGGCTCGTCCTTGAGGTCGCCACGGCCATCGATATTGTTCAGATAGTCCGACAACATGAGGCCGAGGTCGGCCAGGGTCGGGTCACCGGCATGGAAGGCATCGGAGGCAGCGCCATACAGCTCCTGAGAGATCAGACCGAAGTCTTCGGTGCCGCGCGCTTCGAGCATGCGCACCACCATGCGGTATTCGCGGCACATGCGCTTCATGATCTGCCCGACCGGGTTGAACTGGCCGAGCTGGCGGATGATATCGCGCTCGATGCCTTGAAACTCGGCCTTCACCGCACTGGAGTCGAACGACAGTGGACGCGACTGGTAGTAGTCGCGATCGACGGCAGGCGGTTCCTTGCCCTTGGCATTGAGAAAGCCCTGGCGGATATTGTCGTCCCACTTCACCGCGTCCAGCACCCGGATCGGGGTCTGTGCCGCAACGATGCGGTCGGACAGGGCACGGATGGTTTGCTGGTATTCGTCCACCGGGGACTCCTTTCTAGTACACGAAACCTGTGCTTGCCCGCGAAGACGTCAGCACGGTCATTTGCCGGAACGCTGGAACCGCGCTACTTCGACGAAGAGGTCGGAGTTGGCCGGGTCGTCCAGGTAGGCCAATACCCGCGCCGCCGGGCTGTCGATCAGCACGCCGTCGCCGTTGTCTTCCGGCACCTCGGTGCTGCGCCCGTTCAGTTCCTTCTTGTCCACTGCCTGCTGTACCTGCTCGACATCCAGGTTGTACACCACCAGTTCCTTGCCATCGACGATATCGAAGCCGCCAATCAGGAAATTGCCGCCCAGGCGTTTTGGCACACCCGCCGACAGGTACCAGCGGTTGCCGTGGCGCGACACGGTGAACACGTATTCTTCAGGGGCCTTGCCCTTGGCCGTGGCGACCGCCTTGTAGGCATCGCCGCCACTGCGGCTGATGGTCAGTTTCAGCGGCTCGCCCCAGGCGTCCTTGCTGCTCCACTTGCCAAGCAAGGCCTTGGGCGCCGCCTGGTTGCTCGGCAAGGGCTCATGGAAAGTCACCAGACAACCGCCCAGCAGCAGGAATGACAAAGTCAACAACACCACACGCCAGGCTTTCATCAGGTTCTCCTAGTAAAGTCGGTCTCGCTCAAGCCGATGCCAGCACCAGTTGCAGGTATCGGGTAAGCATAGCGAGCATCTGCCCATCGGCTTGCGCACTGGCATCCTTGAGCAGGCCCTGATATTCCATCTGCTCGATAATCGCCGTCAACATTTGGGCGTCCTGTTCCGGTTGCCGCGAGCCCACCACCTGCAGCAATTGCCGTGTGCCGTGCAGCAGGATCTGCTCATGGGCGCACACCAGCTCGGCCAGGCGCGGGCACAGCAGTGCCTCCTGGCGGAAGGCCTGCTCGGCCATGAGGAAATCACGGCGGTTGAGCAACTGGCGCTGAACGTAGTCGGCGGTCATCCGCGCCACTTCGTCCGCCAGCCGCGCACGCGCCTGCGGGCTGCCATCACCCTGAGCGAGCAGTTGGCGCAACACCACCTCGGTATTGGCCCACAGTTTGGCCATGTAGGCAGCACTGCGCTCGACGTACTGGGCGAAGGTGTCGGTGAGCAGGTCTTCGATGTCCTTGAAGTAGTAGGTGGTGGCCGACAATGGCACACCGGCCTCGGCGGCCACCGCACGGTGGCGCACACCGCGGACGCCATCGCGCACGACAATTCGCATGGCGGCGTCGAGAATCAGCTGGCGACGCTGTTCGCTGCCTTGGCGGGCAGTCTTGCGGCCTTGGTATTGCACGCTTTCGGCGACGGCGGTGGCAATGCCGGCGGCGCCTTGGTCAGGCATGGCGGGTGTCACGGGGGATACCTCATGGGCAGTGTTTCATCAGTGCCGGCTTCTTCGCGGGCACACACGCCCCCACAGGGACCCCGCAACATTCAGGTGTGGGAGTGGGCGTGCCCGGGAAGAGGCCGGTACAGGCAACATAAAGCTTAGGGCAAGAAAAAGCCGCCTCGAAAGGCGGCTCGTTCAATGTCTTCAGCCCTGCGGACGCATGTGCGGGAACAGAATCACGTCGCGGATCGACGGCGAGTTGGTCAGCAGCATCACCAGGCGGTCGATGCCGATCCCTTCACCGGCGGTCGGCGGCATGCCGTACTCCAGCGCACGAACGAAGTCGGCGTCGTAGTGCATGGCTTCGTCGTCACCCGCGTCCTTCTCGGCCACCTGGGCCAGGAAGCGCTCGGCCTGGTCTTCGGCATCGTTGAGCTCGGAGTAGGCGTTGGCGATTTCGCGGCCACCGATGAAAAGCTCGAAACGGTCGGTAACAGCCGGGTTGTCATCGTTGCGACGGGCCAGCGGCGACACTTCGAACGGGTACTCGGTGATGAAGTGCGGCTGCTCCAGTTTGTGCTCGACCAGCTCTTCGAAAATCATGACCTGCAGCTTGCCCAGGCCTTCGTGGCCCAGCACCTTGGCACCGGCCTTTTTGGCGATGTCGCGGGCGCGATCGACATCTTGCAGATCGGCAGCGGTCAGCTCCGGGTTGTACTTCAGGATCGAGTCGAACACCGAGAGGCGTACGAACGGCTCGCCGAAGTGGAAGACCTTGTCGCCGTACGGCACGTCGGTAGACCCCAGTACAAGCTGGGCCAGCTCGCGGAACAGTTCCTCGGTGAGGTCCATGTTGTCGCGGTAGTCGGCGTAGGCCTGGTAGAACTCGAGCATGGTGAATTCAGGGTTGTGACGAGTCGAAACGCCTTCGTTGCGGAAGTTACGGTTGATCTCGAACACTTTTTCGAAGCCACCCACGACCAGGCGCTTGAGGTACAGCTCCGGCGCGATACGCAGGAACATGGCCATGTCCAGGGCGTTGTGGTGGGTTTCGAACGGCTTGGCTGCCGCACCGCCCGGGATGGTCTGCAGCATCGGCGTTTCGACTTCAAGGAAGTCGCGCTCGATGAGGAACTTGCGAATGTGCGAGATCACCTGCGAACGCACACGGAAGGTGTGGCGGGTTTCTTCGTTGACCATCAGGTCGACGTAACGCTGGCGGTAGCGCTGCTCGGTGTCGGTCAGGCCGTGGTGCTTGTCGGGCAGCGGGCGCAGCGACTTGGTCAGCAGGCGTACGTTGGTCATTTCAACGTACAGGTCGCCCTTGCCGGAGCGGGCCAGGGTGCCTTCGGCGCTGATGATGTCGCCCAGGTCCCAGGTCTTGACCGCAGCCAGGGTTTCTTCCGGCAGGGTCTTGCGGTTGACGTAGACCTGAATACGGCCAGTCATGTCCTGGATAACCATGAACGAGCCACGGTTGAGCATGATGCGGCCGGCTACCTTGACCGGGATCGCGGCTGCTTCCAGCTCTTCCTTGGTCTTGTCCGCGTATTGCTTCTGCAGGTCGTTGCAGTAGCTGTCGCGACGGAAGTCGTTGGGGAAGGCATTGCCTTTGGCACGCTCGGCGGCAAGTTTTTCCTTGCGCAGGGCGATCAGGGCGTTTTCTTCCTGTTGCAGGTCTTGCGATTCGGTCTTCAGGTCGCTCATGTCGTCATTCTTTCCATCAGGTATTCGTTGCCCGGTCCGGGCAGGGCACGCGCTACCGGCGGCTGGCCAGGTAGCGCGGCATGGGTGTGCGTCTTACAGGCCCTGCTTGAGGCTCGCTTCCAGGTACTGGTCAAGGTCGCCATCGAGGACCTTCTGGCAGTCGCTGCGTTCGACGCCGGTACGCAGGTCCTTGATGCGCGAGTCATCCAGCACGTAGGAGCGAATCTGGTGGCCCCAGCCGATGTCCGACTTGCTGTCTTCAAGCGCTTGGGAAGCGGCGTTGCGCTTCTGCATTTCCAGCTCGTACAACTTGGCCCGCAGCATTTTCATGGCGGTGTCCTTGTTGGCGTGCTGGGAGCGTTCGTTCTGGCAAGCCACCACGGTGTTGGTCGGTACGTGAGTGATACGTACTGCCGAGTCGGTGGTGTTCACGTGCTGGCCACCGGCACCGGAGGAACGGTAGGTGTCGATGCGCAGGTCGGACGGGTTGATCTCGATTTCGACCTTGTCGTCGATCTCGGGCGAGACGAACACCGCCGAGAACGACGTGTGGCGGCGGGCGCCGGAGTCGAACGGGCTTTTGCGCACCAGGCGGTGCACGCCGATTTCGGTGCGCAGCCAGCCAAAGGCGTATTCACCCTTGATGTGCACGGTGGCACCTTTGATACCCGCCACTTCGCCTTCGGAAAGCTCGATGATGGTGGCGTCGAAACCACGCTTGTCGGCCCAGCGCAGGTACATGCGCAGCAGGATATTGGCCCAGTCCTGCGCTTCGGTACCACCGGAGCCTGCCTGGATATCCAGGTAGGCGTTGTTCATGTCCATCTCGCCGCTGAACATGCGACGGAACTCAAGCTGGGCCAGGTTTTCTTCCAGGCCTTCCAGCTCGGTCACGACGTCGCCGACGGCACTTTCGTCATTTTCCTCGACGGCCATGTCGAGCAGGTCCTGGCAGTCGCCCAGGCCGTTGGACAGCTTGTCGAGGGTCTCGACGACCTGTGCCAGCATGGCGCGCTCGCGACCCAGTGCCTGGGCGTACTCGGGCTTGTTCCAGACGTTGGGGTCTTCCAGCTCGCGGTTGACTTCGATCAGGCGGTCATGCTTGTGATCGTAGTCAAAGATACCCCCGAATTGACTGGGAACGTTCGGTGAGGTCCTTGATGGTGTTCAGGATCGGTTGGATTTCCATGGGTTGCCTACTCGCGCGAATTCGGTGAAAAGCCCGCGAGTATAACGCAGTCGGAGGCGCGGCGGCAGGCCCGCCCGGCAGGGAAACCCCACAGGCTTGGAGCATGCCGATCACGGCGAAAATCACAATCGCAGACGAGCGCCAGAAATGTGCTGACTGGCAATAGTTGGACCGATGAATTTCAGGCGTTTTGCATGCGCGCTCCCTGTCGGAACTGGCATTTCTGCCAGTTGCACGCATCAGCGGCGGCTATTCAACTCTTACCTCGTAATGCCGACCTGCAATCCCACCCAAGCGAGGCCAAAATGAATACCACCAAAATCATCGAAATCTACCCTAGATCAGCCACAGATACCGAATGGAGACTTAAAGGCGAGTTCGGCACCCTGACCATCCCGAAAGAAAGAAACGGCTCGCTCAGCCTTAAAGCCATAACCAACCCAAGCGGCTCCCCTACAAAATACAAATTCGAGATGAATATTCTCTTCCCTGGCGTCGAGGGTGGGTCCCAGGAAAGCCTGGAGCAAGTCAGGACGGAGTTCATCTTCGCGAGCTCCACCAACCGCATAAAACATAGCGTTGACCAGGAATTGGTCACCTATGATTGCTACGCCGATGACGATACGCTCAAGATCAAGTCCATTTATCCGTGCAAGGTCGCCTACCAGCTTGTCTACAAGAATGGCGACATGGTTATCTTTCACGGCCCTACAAGGTACATAGAAATCGTGGAGTGAACGTTATAAAAAAAGGGTATCTATACCGCCAGCCATCCGCGTCGACATTCTGAACAGTGCGCGCTGGCGGTATTCGCCCCTCAAGCAACACCCACTTGGTTCCGGCCGCTGTTCTTGGCCAGATACAGCCCCTTGTCCGCCGCCGAAATCAGCTGCCGGCAATGGCTGCCGATGGTCGGAGTCTGGGTCGCCAGGCCGATACTCACCGTCAGGCACGAGTCGGCCACCGGTGCGGAATGCGGGATGCCCAGGCCCAGCACGGTCTGGCGAAGCTTCTCGGCCACCAGCCGTGCCCCGCCTGGCGAGGTGTTGGGTAGCACCAGGGCGAACTCTTCGCCACCGTAGCGCGCCGGCAGGTCGGTTGGGCGCGAGCAGGAGCCACGAATAGCCTCGGCGACCTGGCGCAGGGCCTCGTCGCCCGCCAGGTGGCCAAAGCTGTCGTTGTAGGCTTTGAAATAATCGACATCGATCATCAGCAGCGACAACTGCTGCTGTTCACGCATGGCCCGGCGCCACTCCAGCTCCAGGTACTCGTCAAAGTGGCGACGGTTGGACAGCCCGGTCAGGCCATCGGAGTTCATCAGCCGCTGCAGCATCAGGTTGGAATCAAGCAGCTGCTGCTGGCTGACGCGCAGCGCACGGTAGGCTTCGTCACGTTGCAGCAGCGTCAGGTAGGACCGTGAGTGGTAGCGAATTCGCGCCACCAGCTCGATGGTGTCCGGCAATTTGACCAGGTAATCATTTGCCCCCGCGGCAAACGCCGCGCTCTTGACCAGCGGGTCTTCCTTGGTCGACAGAACGATGATCGGGATGTCCTGGGTGGCCGGGTTGTTACGGTACTCGCGCACCAGGGTCAAGCCGTCCAGGCCAGGCATGATCAAGTCCTGAAGAATGACCGTGGGCTTGATGCGCATGGCCTGGGCCACGGCCTGGTGGGGGTCGGCACAGAAGTGGAAATCGATGTTGTCTTCATTGGCCAAGCCGCGCCGCACCGCCTCGCCGATCATGGCCTGATCGTCAACCAGCAGCACCATCGCCGAATTCTCGTTGGTGGTCGCGAAACCTTCGATCGGTAAATCACTCATACCTGTTCACCTGATCACTACCGGCTTGGCGGCGTGATTCAATACCTGTCGTCATTTTCCGAAAATTTCCATCAAGCGGCTGGCTATCCGTTCCAGCGGGCGAATCTCAACTGCAGCGTCGATGGCTGCAGCCGCCTTGGGCATGCCATACACCGCGCTGCTGGCCTGGTCCTGGGCAATGGTCAGAAAGCCTCGCTGACGCATCAGCTTCAGGCCTTGGGCACCGTCGCGGCCCATGCCGGTGAGCAAGACCCCCACCGCATCACCGCCCCAGTAGCGCGCCACACTCTCGAAGAACACATCGATCGAGGGCCGGTAGATTTCATTCACAGGCTCGGCAGTGTAGGCCAGTTGGCCGTTCTGTAGCAGACGGATGTGGTGATTCGTTCCGGCCAGCAATACCTGGCCTGGCTGCGGCGGCTCGCCTTCACAGGCCAGGCGCACCGGCAGGCCGGCGGCACTGCTGAGCCATTCGGCCATGCCCGCGGCAAATACCTGGTCAACATGCTGGACCAGCACGATGGCCGCCGGAAACGCCGCCGGCAGGCCCTTGAGCAACACTTCGAGGGCTGCTGGGCCACCGGCCGAAGAACCGATCGCCACCAGCCCTCGGCGCTGCGACGCCTCACGCAGCGGCGCAGCCACCGGCCGTGCTGCCGGCACCCGCTGCTGGCCGACCAGCCAGCCGATATTGAGGATTTTGCGCAGCAGTGGCGCTGCCGCTTCGCGGGCGTCACCTGCCCCCAGCGCCGGGGTGTCGACCACATCGAGCGCGCCATGGCCCATGGCCTCGAAGACCCGGTGCACGTTCTGCTTGCGGTCGACCGTGACAATGACGATGGCACACGGGGTTTCGGCCATGATCCGCCGGGTCGCCTCGACGCCGTCCATCACCGGCATGATCAGGTCCATCAGGATCAGGTCTGGAAGCTGCTCGGCGCAGCGCTGCACCGCCTCCTGGCCATTGCTGGCCACCCACACCACCTGGTGTGCGGGCTCGAAGGCAACCGCCCGGCGAAGCGCCTCGACGGCCATGGGCATGTCATTGACGATGGCGATCTTCATCCTTGAGCACCTCCGATCAGTTCGACTACCGCATCCAGCAACGCATCATCGTGGAAGCTGGCTTTCGCCAAATAGTAGTCGGCACCCGCATCCAGGCCACGCCGTCGGTCTTCCTCACGGTCCTTGTAGGACACCACCATCACTGGCAGCGATTGCAAGCGCTGGTCGCGGCGCACCAGCGTGACCAGCTCGATGCCGTCCATGCGCGGCATGTCGATGTCTGTGATCAGCAGGTCGAAGTCTTCGCTACGCAAGGCGTTCCAGCCGTCCATGCCATCCACCGCGACGGCCACATCGTAGCCACGGTGGCCCAGCAGCTTGCGCTGCAGTTCGCGCACGGTCAGCGAATCGTCGACCACCAGAATGCGCTTGCGGGCCAAACCGCGGGCGGCGCTGCTGCCGCGCTCGACGCGCTCCAGGCTGCCAGTGCTGAGGAGTTTTTCCACCGAGCGCAGCAAGTCCTCGACATCGACGATCAGTACCACTGAGCCATCATCGAGCAGGGCCCCTGAAGAAATGTCCTGCACCTTGCCCAGCCGCGGGTCGAGCGGCATCACCACCAGCACCCGTTCGCCCACCAGCCGCTCCACCGCCACGCCATACAACTGCTCGCGCTCACGGATCACCACCACCCGCAGGCTGGCTTGGTCGCTTTGCCCGGCCGGGCGGTTGAGCAACTGACTGGCCGCCACCAGGCCGATATGCCGGCCCTCGTGCCAGAAGTGCTGGCGCCCTTCGATCTGCACGACCTGCTCGGCAGTCACTTCCAGCGTGCGCTCGATATGGGCCAACGGGAAGGCGTAGGCCTCACCGCCCACTTCGACCACCAGGCTGCGGACCACCGACAGGGTCAGCGGCACCTGCAGATGGAAGCGGCAACCCTGCCCGGCCACCTGGGTCAGTTCGATCGAGCCGCGCAGCTCGCGAATCATATGCTGCACGGCATCCAGGCCGACGCCGCGCCCGGACACTTCGGTGACCTTGTCACGCAGGCTGAAGCCAGGCAGGAACAGGAACGTCAGCAGTTCCGCCTCGCTCATGCGCGCCACGGTATCGGCAGGGGACAAGGCGCGCTCGACGATGCTGCTGCGCAGGCGCTCGAGGTCTATGCCAGCGCCATCATCGACCAGCTCCAGGCTGAGCATGCCAGCCTGGTGCGAAGCACGAAGGCGGATCACCCCCTCATCCGGCTTGCCCGCCAGCAGGCGTCGTTCCGGCAGTTCGATGCCGTGGTCGACAGCATTGCGCAACAGGTGGGTCAACGGTGCTTCAAGCTTTTCCAGCACATCGCGGTCAACTTGCGTCTTGTCCCCTTCCACCACCAGCCGCACCGGTTTGCCCAGCGAGCGGCCAAGGTCACGAACCATGCGACTCTGCCCGGTCAGCACGTCGGCAAAAGGCCGCATCCGGCAGGCCAAGGCGGTGTCATACAGCAACTGCGCGCGCTGGCTGGCCTGCCAGCCGAATTCATCGAGGTCGGCGGCCTGTTGCTGCAGGATCTGCTGGGTTTCTGCCAGCAGGCGCTGAGTTTGGGCCAGGGCTTCAAGCACTTCGCTGCTCTGGCCGCTGTCTTCCAGCTGCATGCGCAAGCCGTCGAGCGCCTGCATGCCCTGGCCGTGCATCCGCTTGAGGCGCTGCAGGGTAGACAGGTAAGGCTTCAGCCGCTGGGTTTCCACCAACGACTTGCTGGACAAGTCGAGCAGGCTGTTAAGGCGATCGGCGGTCACCCGCAGCACGCGCTCGCCACCCTCGCCCGCGCGTTTGCCCGCCTTGCGCCGCAGCGTCGGTTCGGGGTCTGGCTCAGGCTCCGGCGGCTCTGCAGGCAACACCAGCGGCTCCGCCGGCCGGCTTGCCTGCGGCGGCTCTGCCAGTACGGCAGGTAAAACCGGCGGCACCATGGGCATGGCCGCTGCCCCCGGGTCGAGGAGGCTGGCCATTTGTGCCAGGAACACCGGCAAGGTCGCTTGCGCCACGGCGTCACCGGGCGTGGCGATGCGCATCAGCAGGTCGGTACCCTGCAACAGCGCGTCGATATGTTCGGCGCTCAGCCGCAGGCGGCCCTCCTGAGCGGCCACCAGGCAATCTTCCATGACGTGGGCGACACTTACCCCGGCATCCACCCCGACGATGCGGGCCGCACCCTTCAGTGAATGCGCCGCGCGCATGCAGGCCTCAAGTTGGTCAGCCTGAGTAGGGTTGCGTTCCAGTGCCATCAGGCCGGCGCTGAGTACCTGGGTTTGCGCTTCGGCCTCCAGGCTGAACAGTTCGAGCAACGATGCGTCGCGCATTTGCTCTGGGGTCATGACAGGCTCCGCTGCACTTCAGACATTAAGTGTTGATCGTCCAGTACCCGAACGCTGCGGCCGCGCCACTGCAGAACGGCGGCGGTGAAGCGCGTGGCATCCTGGCCGCTGCCCGACAGCAACGGATCGAGGCGGTGGATGCCGTCGACTTCCTCGACGGCCATGACCACTGGCCCACCTTCGGCGGCCAGGATCAGCATGCGCGGCATTGCCCGGCCGCTGCGCTGCTCGACGGCAGTAGCCTGCACGCCCAGCAAGTCAGCCAGCGACAGGCACGGCACCAGCGCACCACGCACGTTGACGACCCCCTGCAACAATCGCGAACGCTGGTGTGGCAACGAATGCACGGCCTGCAACGGGGCGATTTCGGCCAGGCAGGCGGTAGCCAGCGCCAGCCATTCTTCGCCCAGGCGGAACAGCAGCATCGAACGGCCGATGTTTTCCTCGACCACCGGCGCTGCTGCAGCCTGGTGGTCCTGGGTCAGTGCATAGCGGTCCAGCAGCCGTGTGGCCGCGGCGGCGTAGACCTCGCAGTTGCGGCAATGAACATGCCGTTCCAGCAGCGGGCACTGCTTGTCGCCGTGCACGCCAATACGGTTCCAGCAGTCGTCGATAGGCGCGTCATGCTCAGCCAGCAGCTGCATCGCCGATTCACCGTTCATCGTTCAGACTCCCGGCCAGCCCGCGCCGCCCGTTCCTGCAGGCGCCGGGCACCGACCAGGTCGCCTTGCGCCGCCAACAGGGCTGCCAGATGCACCAGGGCCTCGGGGTGCTGTGGTTCCAGGTACAGGGCCTTGCGATAGTGGGTTAGCGCCTGCTGCGCATCGCCTTCGGTATCACTGAGCAAACCCAGCCAGTAGTAGACCTGCGCCGAAGGGGCGTGCTTACTCAGGTAGCGCTGGCATTCCGCCCGGGCCTGCTCACTGGCGCCGGCGTTGGCCAGTCGGGCAATGCTGGCCAGCAACTCGCTGGCGCCCTCATGGTTGTGTTCACGGGGCGACACTGGCTTGGCCGCCACCGGCAACACACGCAGCGGGCGCGGCAATGGCGAGCTGACCGGCGGATAAACCGGTGTGGCCGGTGCCATCAGGGGGCGCCTGGCGGGTGGCGCAGGCGGCGGTGGCACAGGGCTGCTGGCGCCTTCATGGCGCACATAGGCAAACGCCTGAGCGATCCCCAGCGAGCGCATGCCCAGGCGTGACAGCAAGCTGCCTTCGGCCGGCCCGATAAACAGCACGCCCTGCGGGTGGAGTAGGCGCTTGAGCACTTCGAACACACGTTGCTGGGTTGGCACGTCGAAATAGATCAACAGGTTGCGGCAGAACACGAAATCGTACAGGCCATCACGGCTGGCCAAGCCCGGGTCGAGCACATTGCCCACTTGCAGGCTGACTTGCCGCTGCACCCGCTCATGCAGGCGGTGGCCGTCGTCGAGGGCTTCGAAGTAGCGCTCGCGAAACCCCAGGTCGCTGCCACGGAAGGCATTACGCCCGTACATCGCCTGCCCGGCCTTGGCCACCGAACTGGGACTGATGTCGATGCCATCGATCAGAAACGCACCGGGTGCCATGCCTGCGTCGAGCAGGGCCATGGCCAGTGAATAGGGCTCCTCACCGGTCGAGCATGGCAGGCTGAGCAGGCGCAACGGGCGCGCCCCGGCCAGCTCGGCCAGGCGTTTGTGCGCCAGGCTGGCCAGGGCACCAAAGGATTCTGGGTAACGGAAAAACCAGGTTTCCGGGACGATCACTGCCTCGATCAAAGCCTGTTGCTCGTCGTTCGACTGCTGCAGGCGCAACCAATAGTCGTCCAGATCGGTGGCGCCCACGGCCACGCTCCGCTGGCGCAGTGCACGCTCCACCATTGGCGCGCCCACCGATTCCACATCCAGGCCTATGCGCTCGCGCAAAAAACGGAAGAAACGCTGTTCGATCATGTCGGCATCCCTGTCGGCGCTTGCGTGTACAGCAAATCGTGCACGGCGTCGGGCAGCAAGTCATTGACCTCGATGCGCTGCACCATGCCCTGGGCATCCTGCAGCACCGGGCCCAGATACGGCGCCTCGCCCGTGTCCACGCCGTAGGGCTGGAACTCGTCGGGGTGGCAACGCAGGGTTTCGGTGGCCTGCTCCAGGATCAGGCCAAGCTGCTGGCCACCACGGTAGTGCACCAGCACCAGCCGGGTGCTGGTGCGCTGCACCGCTGGCAGGCCAAAGCTCAGCGCGGCAAGGTCGATTACCGGTACCAGCAGGCCACGGTGGGCCAGGATCCCGGCAACCCAGGCTGGCGCCTGGGCAATCGGCTTGAGCGGCTGGCGCGGCAACACTTCGATCACCTCGTGCACACTCAGGGCAAAGCGCTGCTGCCTGATGCGAAACTGCAGATACAGCGCCCCTTTGGCACTGTCTGCCCGCGTGGCGTGCGGTTGCATGTCGTTCATCGTGGTCAGACTTTGAAGCGCGACACGCCGCCACGCAGGCCTGCAGCCACCTGGCTCAGCTCGTCGATGGCAAAACTGGCCTGGCGCAGCGACTCCACCGTCTGGGTGCTGGCATCGCTGAGCTGGGCCAACGCCTGGTTGATTTGCTCGGCACCGGTGGCCTGGGCCTGCATGCCTTCGTTGACCATCAGCACACGCGGCGCCAGGGCCTGTACCTGGTGGATGATCTGGCTCAATTGCTCGCCCACCTGCTGCACCTCGAACATGCCACGGCGTACTTCTTCGGAGAACTTGTCCATGCCCATGACCCCAGCCGACACCGCCGACTGGATCTCGCGCACCATCTGCTCGATGTCATAGGTGGCGACGGCGGTCTGGTCGGCCAGGCGGCGCACTTCAGTGGCCACCACGGCAAAACCACGGCCGTATTCGCCGGCCTTTTCCGCTTCGATGGCAGCGTTGAGCGACAGCAGGTTGGTCTGATCGGCGACCTTGACGATGGTCACCACCATCTGTGTGATGTTGCTGGCCTTCTCGTTGAGGATGCCGAGCTTGGCGTTGACCAGGTCGGCCGCGCCCATCACCTGGTGCATGGTTTCTTCCATGCGCGCGAGCCCCTGTTGCCCAGAGCCAGCCAGGCTGGACGCCTGGTCAGCGGCCGAGGTGACTTCGGTCATGGTGCGCACCAGGTCTCGCGAAGTGGCGGCGATTTCCCGCGAGGTAGCGCCGATCTCGGTGGTGGTGGCGGCGGTTTCGGTAGCGGTAGCCTGCTGCTGCTTGGACGTCGCGGCAATTTCGGTCACCGACGTGGTCACCTGCACCGACGAGCGCTGGGCCTGGGACACGAGGTTGGCCAGGGCCTCGGCCATTTCGTTGAAGCCACTTTCGATAGCGCCGAACTCGTCCTTGCGGTCCAGGCTCAGGCGCATGCTCAGGTCACCCGAGCGAAGTTTGTCCAGGGCATGCACGATACGCTGCATGGGCGCGGTGATGGCGCGCATCAGCAGCAGCCCACAGATACCTGCAGCGACGATCGCCAGCAGCAGCGACACCACCATGCTGCCCTTGGCGGTGCTCACGGCGGTCACGATTTCGTTGGTGGCGGCGTCGGCGGCCACACGGTTGTGCTCGATCACCTCGTTCAGGTGCTTGCGACCGTCAACCCAGGCCGGGGTGAGCACTTCGGAGATCAGCCGCTGCGCTTCGTCGTAGTTGTGCTGACGGTAGGCGTCCAACACCTGGCTGACGATCTTCAGATAGTTTTCTTCCAGCTGAATGAACTGGTCGAAACGGGCCTGGTCATCATTGTCCTGGATGGTGGACTGGTAGCTGGCCATGTGTTGCTTCAGCCGGTCCTCGAAGCTCTTGAACAGCTCCATGTCGGCCGAAGTGATTTCCCGGTGGTTGGAGAGACCAACCAGTTGCTGGCTGGTGACGTAACTGTCGACCCAGGCACTGCGGATCATCGAGCTGTAGTAGACCCCGGGAATGCTGTCGGTCCCCACTGCCTCTTCGGCGTTTTCGATGGCCACCAACCGCGAGTAGGCGGCCACGATCATCAACAGCATGATGGCGATGATCACGGCGAAACTTGCCAGGATCCGTTGGCGCAAGGTCCAGTTCTTCACATTCAGCCCTCAGGAATTCACAACGAGCGGGAAAATCGCCGGAGTATAGCCTAGAGGTCGTATGGTTTTGCGGGTGAAGTGCATGACGCAATATATGCAGCGCCGGTGAGATCGAGCGCCGCCCGCGCGGCGCATCGCGAGCTGCGCTCGCTCCTACGTTTGTTTCGGGCCAGTTATTTCTGGGGGATTTGCGCGCGAACGCCTTGGTGCATGGCGCGATATCGCGTCGTACAAACCAGGCGGTCGCGCGCGCCTGTCACAGGCGTTACTGGCCCGAAACAAACGTAGATACTCTGTTGGAGGTCAAGCTTTTTTGAGGTGCTCAGCGCTGAACAGCTTGGCCGTATCAAAGGGCTCATCGCCACGCATGCATGCCCAGGCACCTGTCAGGTATTT
>NZ_QJRL01000051.1 GCF_003205205.1 Pseudomonas sp. LB-090624 | reverse complement strand
GCGCTGAGCAGGGGCGGCGACAGCAGGGCCCAGGCCAGGTCACGCACGGCCGGGCGCTGAAGTTGCCGGGGCAGGTCTTGGAGTTGGGCGAATGGCGTCATCCTGCGAGCATAGCCGGTTTGCCGCTGCCCGGTGGTTTCGCCCATAATCGGCGCATCGTCACCCGCCGCAGAGCCTCGCAGGAGCCCCATGGAGCAATTTCGCAATATCGGTATCATCGGTCGCCTTGGCAGCTCGCAGGTGCTCGACACCATTCGCCGACTGAAAAAATTCCTCCTCGACCGGCACCTGCACGTGATCCTCGAGGACACCATCGCGGAAGTACTGCCCGGCCATGGCCTGCAAACCTCCACCCGCAAGCTACTGGGCGAGGTCTGCGACCTGGTTATCGTGGTTGGCGGCGACGGCAGCCTGCTGGGCGCCGCCCGCGCCCTGGCCCGGCACAACATTCCGGTGCTGGGCATCAACCGTGGCAACCTGGGCTTTCTTACCGACATTCGCCCCGACGAGCTGGAAGAAAAGGTCGCCGAGGTGCTCGACGGCCACTACCTGGTGGAAAACCGCTTCCTGCTGCAG
This sequence comes from Pseudomonas sp. LB-090624, assembly GCF_003205205.1. Classification (GTDB taxonomy): domain Bacteria; phylum Pseudomonadota; class Gammaproteobacteria; order Pseudomonadales; family Pseudomonadaceae; genus Aquipseudomonas. The sequence continues at coordinate 17,139 of NZ_QJRL01000051.1, read as the reverse complement.
GCCGAGGTGCGCCGCCATCATGAAGCCATTGGCCAGGGCGATGCGCTGAACGACGTGGTACTGCACCCGGGCAAGTCCACGCGCATGATCGAGTTCGAAATCTACATCGACGGCCAGTTCGTCTGCAGCCAGAAGGCCGACGGCCTGATCGTCGCGACCCCCACCGGCTCCACCGCCTATGCGCTGTCGGCCGGTGGCCCGATCATGCACCCCAAGCTCGATGCCATCGTCATCGTGCCGATGTACCCGCATACCCTGTCGGGCCGGCCGATCGTGGTCGACGGCAACAGCGAGCTCAAGATCGTGGTGTCCAAGGACCTGCAGATCTACCCGCAGGTGTCCTGTGACGGCCAGAACCACTTCACCTGCGCCCCCGGCGATACCATCACGGTCAGCAAGAAACCGCAGAAGCTGCGCCTGATCCACCCGCTGGACCACAATTACTACGAGGTCTGCCGCACCAAACTGGGGTGGGGCAGCCGCTTGGGGAGCAGTGACGACTGATGCTCGATCCGGCGCGAAGTTTTGACATCATTGGCGACGTGCACGGCTGTGCACTGACCCTTGAACGCCTGCTCGACGCCCTCGGATACAAGCGCGTGGCCGGCGTGTGGCGCCACCCGCGACGTCAGGCGCTGTTCCTGGGCGATATCGTCGACCGTGGGCCACGCATCCGCGAGGCGCTGCACATCGTCCACGACATGGTCGAAGCCGGCCAGGCGTTCTGCATCATGGGCAACCACGAGTACAACGCCCTTGGCTGGGTCACCCCGGCGCTGCCCGGCAGCGGCAAGGCCTATGTGCGCGAACACACGCCACGGCATGCCCGGCTGATCGACGAAACCCTGACCCAGTTCGCCCACCACCCCGGTGACTGGCACGACTTCGTCAATTGGTTCTATGAGCTGCCGCTGTTCGTGGATGCCGGGCGTTTCCGCCTGGTGCACGCTTGCTGGGATCCGCAACTGATCGAGCACCTGCGCCAGCAGTACCCCGACGGGCGCGTCGACGAGCACTTCATCCAGGCTTCGGCAGTGAGCAACAGCTTCGCCGCCACCGTGTGCAACCGCTTGCTGCGCGGCACCGACATGCGCTTGCCGGACGGCCTGACCCTGACCGGTGGTGACGGCCTGACGCGGGCATTCTTCCGCACCAAGTTCTGGGAAGAAGACCCGCAAACCTACGGCGACATCGTGTTCCAGCCCGATGCCCTGCCCGAAGAGGTGGCCAGCGCACCGCTCAGCCATAGCCAGAAGAACGCCTTGCTGCGCTACGCCGAGGACGAGCCGCTGTTGTTTGTCGGGCATTACTGGCGCAGTGGTCACCCGGCGCCGATTCGCCCCAACCTGGCCTGCCTGGACTACAGCGCGGTGCTCTACGGAAAGCTGGCCGCCTACCGGCTGGATGATGAAACCCGCATCGACCCGCACAAGTTCGTCTGGGTCGACGTCGACCGCCCACAGGCCAACCAATGAACATTATCGAAGTGATGCGCCTGCCGCTGTCGGTCGACCTCAGCGGTTTCATCCACCTGCTGCAACGCCTGCAGGTGCCGCACCGGGTCAGCGAGGAGGGCGACGCCCAGGTCCTCTGGGCCCCCGACACCCTCGCCGAAGATGTGCTGCAACTCTACCAGCGTTACCCCGACGGCAACGCCGACCTGGCCGCCAGCGCCGACCCTGTAGCAGCGGATTCACCCGCGAATGCCCCCGCCCAGCCTTCCCTGGTAGCGCAGGCCAAAGCCTGCAAGATCACCACCCTGACCCTGCTGCTGTGCTTCATCGTCGCCGGCCTGACCAACCTGGGCGACAACTTCACCACCATCAGCTGGTTCACCTTCCTCGACTTCCGCGTGCAGGGTGACTACCTGTACTTCACCCCGCTGGCGCAAACCCTCGACCAAGGCCAGTGGTGGCGGCTGGTATCGCCCATGCTGCTGCACTTCGGCGTGCTGCACCTGGCCATGAACAGCCTGTGGTACTGGGAGCTGGGCAAGCGCATCGAACTGCGCCAAGGCCCGTGGCTTTTGCTGGGCCTGACCGTGCTGTTCAGCCTGGTGTCCAACCTGGCCCAGCACTACACCAGTGGGCCGAGCCTGTTTGGTGGCCTGTCTGGCGTCTTGTACGGCTTGCTGGGGCACATCTGGTTGTACCAGTGGCTGGCGCCCAATCGCTTCTTCAACCTGCCCAAGGGCGTGCTGGTCATGATGCTGATCTGGCTGGTGGTGTGCCTGACCGGTGTGGTCGGTACCCTCGGCCTTGGCCAGATTGCCAACGCCGCCCACGTCGGCGGGCTGCTCATCGGATGCCTGACCGGGCTCTTGGGTGGGGCGCTGGCCCGGCGTAAACTGTCGGCTTGAATCAGGAGACACTATGTCCACTTTTGCGCAAATGATTGAAAACATCACCCCGGAAATCTACGAGAGCCTGAAACTGGCCGTGGAAATCGGCAAATGGTCGGATGGCCGCAAGCTCACTGCCGAGCAGAAAGAGCTGTCGCTGCAGGCGGTCATCGCCTGGGAGATGAAAAACCTGCCTGAAGACCAGCGCACCGGTTACATGGGGCCGCAGGAGTGCGCGTCGAAGTCCGCACCCATCGCCAACATTCTGTTCAAGTCGGACTCGGTACATTGATCGAACTCGCTCGTGGCTCGTTGAGCAAGATGGCGGTAAGCCTGCAGGCACCCGTAGTGCAATACAGCTTCCGCCTGGATGACACGCAGGTGGCGGTCAACCCCCTGATCGGCCAGCGCCTGCGCCTGGAATACCTTGGCGCCATTCACTGCAGCCATTGCGGCAAGCGCACCAAGACCAGCTTCAGCCAGGGTTACTGCTACCCGTGCATGACCAAGCTGGCACAGTGCGACGTGTGCATCATGGCCCCGGAAAAGTGCCACTACGACGCAGGCACCTGCCGCGAACCGTCGTGGGGCGAACAGTTCTGCATGACCGACCACGTGGTCTACCTGGCCAACTCGTCGGGGATCAAGGTCGGCATCACCCGTGCGACCCAATTGCCTACCCGCTGGCTCGACCAGGGCGCCAGCCAGGCGCTGCCGATCATGCGCGTGGCCACCCGCCAGCAATCCGGCCTGGTCGAAGACGTCCTGCGTAGTCAGGTGCCTGACCGCACCAACTGGCGTGCACTGCTCAAGGGCGATGCCGAGGTGCTCGACCTGCCGGCCATCCGCGAGCAGGTTTTCGAGGCCTGCGCCGATGGCCTGCGCGAGCTGCAGGGGCGCTTTGGCCTGCAGGCGATCCAGCCGCTGCCGGATGCCGAAGTGGTGCAGATGAACTACCCGGTCGAGGCCTACCCGACAAAGATCGTCAGCTTCAACCTCGACAAGGACCCGGTAGCCGAAGGTACGCTGCTGGGCATCAAGGGCCAGTACCTGATCTTCGACACCGGTGTGATCAATATTCGCAAGTACACGGCCTACCAGTTGGCCGTGCTCCAGTAAAAAGGACCTGCACATGCGTACCGAACAACCGCAAGTGATCTACCTGAAGGATTACCAGGCGCCCGAGTACCTGATCGACGAAACGCACCTGACCTTCGAGCTGTTCGAGGACCACACCCTGGTCCACGCGCAGCTGGTGATGCGCCGCAACCCGGCTCGCGGTGCCGGCTTGCCGCCGCTGGTACTGGATGGCCAGCAGCTGGAGCTGCTGCGTGCCTCGCTGGACGACCAGGAACTGCAGCCCGCTGACTACCAGCTCGACATCGACAGCCTGACGGTTCAGCCGAAAACCGAACGCTTCACCCTCGACACCAGCGTCAAGATCCACCCCGAGAGCAACACCGCGCTGGAAGGCCTGTACAAGTCGGGCAAGATGTTCTGCACCCAGTGCGAGGCCGAAGGCTTCCGCAAGATCACCTACTACCTCGACCGCCCGGACGTGATGAGCACCTTCACCACCACGGTGATCGCTGAGCAGCACCGTTACCCGGTGCTGTTGAGCAACGGCAACCCGATCGGCAGCGGGCCGGCGGAAGACGGCCGCCACTGGGCAACCTGGGAAGACCCGTTCATGAAGCCGGCGTACCTGTTCGCGCTGGTGGCCGGAGACCTGTGGTGCGTCGAAGACACGTTCGTGCGCCAGTCTGGGCGCGACGTAACCCTGCGTATCTACGTGGAACCCGAGAACATCGACAAGTGCGACCACGCCATGGTCAGCCTGAAGAAGTCCATGCGCTGGGACGAAGAAGTCTATGGCCGTGAATACGACCTGGACATCTTCATGATCGTGGCGGTCAACGACTTCAACATGGGCGCCATGGAAAACAAGGGCCTGAACATCTTCAACTCCAGTTGTGTGCTGGCCCGTGCCGAAACCGCCACCGATGCCGCCCACCAGCGTGTCGAAGGGGTGGTCGCCCACGAGTACTTCCACAATTGGTCGGGCAACCGTGTCACCTGCCGTGACTGGTTCCAGCTGTCGCTCAAGGAAGGCTTCACGGTGTTCCGCGATGCCGAGTTCAGTGCCGACATGAACTCGCGTACGGTCAAGCGCATCGAAGATGTCGCCTACCTGCGCACCCACCAGTTCGCCGAAGACGCCGGCCCAATGGCCCACCCGGTGCGCCCGGACAGCTTCATCGAAATCTCCAACTTCTATACCCTGACCGTGTACGAGAAGGGCGCCGAAGTGGTGCGCATGGTCCGTACCCTGCTGGGCGCCGAGGGCTTCCGCAAGGGCAGCGACCTGTACTTCGAGCGCCATGATGGCCAGGCAGTGACCACCGACGACTTCATCAAGGCCATGGAAGACGCCAACGGCGTCGACTTTACCCAGTTCAAGCGCTGGTACAGCCAGGCCGGCACCCCGCGCCTGGAAGTCAGCGAGGCGTACGACCCCGCCGCGCAGACCTACAGCCTGACGTTCCGCCAGAGCTGCCCGCAGACCCCGGACAAGGCCGCCAAGCTGCCGTTCGTGATCCCCGTGGAGCTGGGCCTGCTGGATGCTGCCGGCAACGACCTGCCGCTGCAGCTAGTCGGTGAAGCGGCTGGGCAAGGGACCAGCCGCGTGCTGTCGGTGACCGAGGCCGAGCAAACGTTCACCTTCCAGGGCATCCAGGCCAAGCCGCTGCCGTCGCTGCTGCGTGGTTTCAGTGCCCCGGTGAAACTGAGCTTCCCCTACGACCGCGACCAGCTGATGTTCCTGATGCAGCACGACAGCGATGGCTTCAACCGCTGGGAAGCGGGCCAGCAGCTGTCGGTGCAGGTGCTGCAGGAACTGATCGGCCAGCATCAGCGCGGCGAAGCGCTGAAACTCGACCAGCGCCTGATTACCGCCCTGGGCACAGTGCTCGGCAACGAAGCGCTGGACCCGGCCATGGTTGCCGAGATGCTGTCGCTGCCAGGTGAGGCTTACCTCACCGAGATCAGTCAGGTGGCCGACGTGGATGCCATCCACGCCGCCCGCGAGTTCGCCCGCCAGCAAATCGCCGCGCAGTTGTTCGATGCCTTGTGGGCGCGCTACCAGGCCAACCGCGAGGTGTCGCGCAGCACCGCCTATGTGGCCTCTGCCGAGCACTTCGCCCGCCGCAGCCTGCAGAATATTGCCCTGTCTTACCTGATGCAGAGCGGCAAACCGCAGGTGCTGGCAGCGACGCTTGAGCAGTTCGAGCAGTGCGACAACATGACCGAACGCCTGACCGCGCTGGCGGTACTGGTCAACTCGCCGTTCGAGGCCGAGCGTGCGAAGGCGCTGGAAGCCTTTGCCGAGCACTTCAAGGACAACCCGCTGGTCATGGACCAGTGGTTCAGCGTGCAGGCGGCCAGCGCGCTGCCGGGCGGGCTGGCCCGGGTCAAGGCGCTGATGCAGCACCCGGCGTTCACCCTGAAGAACCCGAACAAGGTGCGTGCGCTGATTGGTGCGTTTGCCGGGCAGAACCTGGTCAACTTCCATGCGGCGGATGGTTCGGGGTATCGCTTCCTGGCAGACCTGGTGATCGAGCTGAACGCGTTGAACCCGCAGATTGCCTCGCGTCAACTGGCACCGCTGACCCGCTGGCGCAAGTATGACGACGCGCGCCAAGCCCTCATGAAGGGCGAGCTGGAGCGCATTCTGGCGTCTGGCGAGCTGTCCAGTGATGTGTATGAAGTGGTGAGCAAGAGCCTGGCTTGAGCCCGGTGAGTCGGGGCCGCACAGCGGCCCCGGCGTTCCCAGACCGACAACAAAACATAACACCCCGCCCGTTGTACTCCCGCCTACATCCCCGCTACGATCCCCTCAAGCTATTGCAGGCCTCTAGACCAGGCTTTTCGCAGTACCTGCAATGCATTGACCCGCCAAATAAAAACACAAAGGGGACAGTCATGAGGGAACAGAACAGGCGCCTCGCCTGGCCATTGGCAGCCGCAGCGGTACTGGCGCTGGCACTTGGCACGTGGGTCGACAGCGTGCAGGCCGCTGCTGCCGACGAGTACTCCACCGAATCGGCCAAGGCCAGTCAAAGCCTGCTGATCGGCGCCACTCATGCCGGCAAGCGCCTGGTGGTAGTGGGCGATCGCGGCCACATTCTGTTCTCCGACGACCAGGGCACCACCTGGACCCAAGCCCGCGTGCCTACCCGGCAACTGCTCACCGCCGTGTTCTTCCTCGACGACAAGCGCGGTTGGGCCGTCGGCCATGACGCGCAGATCCTCACCAGCAACGACGGCGGTGCCACCTGGAGCAAGCAGTTCGAGGACCTGGCCCGTGAAGCGCCCTTGCTCGATGTCACCTTCCTTGATGCCCAGCATGGTTTTGCCGTGGGGGCCTACGGCGCCTTGCTGGAAACCACCGACGGGGGGCAGCACTGGCAGGACGTGGCGGCGCGCCTGGACAACCCCGACCAACTGCACCTGAACGGCATCGCCCGGGTCCGTGATGCCGGCCTGTTCATCGTTGGCGAGCAGGGCGGCATGTTCCGCTCTGCCGATAACGGGCAGACCTGGGCCAAGGTCCAGGGCCCCTACGAGGGCTCGCTGTTCGGCGTGATCGGCACCAGTACCCCCCACACCCTGCTGGCCTACGGCCTGCGCGGCAACCTGTTCCGCTCGGCCGATTTCGGTGACAGCTGGCGGCCGATCGAACTCAAGACGGCGCGCGCCACCCTCGAATTCGGCCTGGCAGGCGCTACGCTTGTCGAAGATGGCAGCCTGGTGCTGGTCGGCAACGGTGGCAGCGTGCTGCGCAGCACCGACGACGGCCAGACCTTCAGCGTCTACAACCGTGCAGACCGCATCGCCCTGGCCGGCGTCAGTGGCCTGGCCAATGGCGGCCTGCTGCTGGTGGGGCAGGGCGGGGTGCACCTGGCTACCGCGCAAGGTGCCGATGAGGTGCGTCCATGACCAGCAGGGAGAGCATCACCATGCACCCGCACCATCAGGACAAGGCCACGCTGCTTGAACGCCTGATCTTCAACAACCGCCCGGTGGTCATCGCCCTGTGTGTGGTGATCAGCATTTTCCTGTTCTGGCAAGCCACGCAAATCCGCCCTTCCACCAGCTTCGAGAAGATGATCCCGCTGCAGCACCCGTTCATCGAACAGATGATGGAGCACCGCAACGACCTGGCCAACCTCGGCAACACCGTGCGCATTTCGGTGGAGGCGGTCAACGGTGACATCTTCGACAAGGACTACATGGAGACCTTGCGCCAGATCCACGACGAGGTGTTCTACATCCCCGGTGTCGACCGTGCCGGGTTGAAGTCGCTGTGGAGCCCCAGCGTGCGCTGGAGCGAGGTCACCGAAGAGGGCTTTTCCGGTGGCGAGGTGATCCCCAATACCTACAACGGCTCGCAGGACAGTCTCGATACCCTGCGGGATAACGTGCTCAAGTCGGGCCAGGTAGGGCGGCTGGTGGGCAACAACTTCAAGTCCAGTATCGTCGACGTGCCGCTGCTGGAAAGCTACCCCGACCCGCAGGACCCGGGCAGGCAGGTGAAGCTGGATTACCAGCAGTTCTCGCACCTGCTGGAAGAGAAGATCCGCGACAAGTTCCAGGCGCAGAACCCCAATGTGAAGGTGCACATCGTTGGCTTCGCCAAAAAGGTGGGTGACCTGATCGACGGCCTGGTCATGGTGGCGATGTTCTTCGGCGTCGCCCTGGCGATCACCTGGGTGCTGTTGTACTGGTTCACCTGGTGCATCCGCAGCACCATCGCCGTGCTCATCACCACCCTGGTCGCAGTGGTCTGGCAGCTGGGGCTGATGCATGCAGTGGGCTTTGGCCTCGACCCATACTCGATGCTGGTACCGTTCCTGATCTTCGCCATCGGCATTTCCCACGGGGTGCAGAAGATCAACGGTATCGCCTTGCAATCGAGTGATGCCGATAACGCACTCACGGCTGCCCGGCGTACCTTCCGTCAGTTGTTCCTGCCGGGGATGATCGCCATCCTCGCCGACGCGGTGGGCTTCATCACCCTGCTGATCATCGACATTGGTGTGATTCGCGAATTGGCCATTGGCGCTTCCATCGGCGTGGCTGTGATCGTGTTCACCAACCTGATCCTGCTGCCGGTCGCCATCTCCTACGTGGGCATCAGCAAGAAGGCCATCGAGCGCAGCAAGAAGGACGCAACCCGCGAGCACCCGTTCTGGCGCCTGCTGTCGAACTTCGCCAGCGCCAAGGTAGCGCCGGTGTCGGTAGGGCTGGCGCTGCTCGCCTTTGCCGGGGGGCTGTGGTACAGCCAGAACCTGAAGATCGGTGACCTCGACCAGGGCGCGCCGGAGCTGCGCCCCGACTCGCGCTACAACCAGGACAACAATTTCATCATCAGCAACTACTCGACCAGCTCCGACGTGCTGGTGATCATGGTCAAGACGCCTTCGGAGCAATGCTCGATCCACTCGACCATGGCGCCGATCGACGAGCTGATGTGGACCATGCAGAACACCCCGGGTGTACAGTCGGCGATTTCCCTGGTGACGGTGTCCAAGCAGGTGATCAAGGGCATGAACGAGGGCAGCCTGAAATGGGAAACCCTGTCGCGCAACCCGGACATCCTCAACAACTCCATCGCCCGTGCCGACGGCCTCTACAACGGCGACTGCTCGTTGGCGCCGGTGCTGGTGTTCCTCAATGACCACAAGGCCGAAACCCTGGAGCGGGTCACTGCCGTGGCCAAGGCATTTGCCGACAGCCACAACAAGGAAGGCCTGCAGTTCCTGCTGGCGGCGGGTAACGCCGGGATCGAGGCGGCGACCAACGAAGTGATCAAGTCGGCCGAGCTGACCATTTTGGTCCTGGTGTACATTTGCGTGGCAGTGATGTGCCTGATTACCTTCCGTTCGTTCGCTGCAACCCTGTGTATCGTGCTGCCGCTGGTGCTGACCTCGGTGCTGGGCAACGCGCTGATGGCCTACATGGGCATCGGCGTGAAGGTGGCGACCTTGCCGGTGGTGGCACTGGGCGTAGGTATTGGCGTGGACTACGGCATCTACATTTACAGCCGGCTGGAGAGCTTCCTGCGGGCCGGGCTGCCGTTGCAGGAAGCGTATTACCAGACCCTGCGCTCGACCGGCAAAGCGGTGCTGTTCACCGGGCTGTGCCTGGCCATCGGCGTGTGTACCTGGATCTTCTCGGCGATCAAGTTCCAGGCCGACATGGGGCTGATGCTGACCTTCATGCTGCTGTGGAACATGTTTGGCGCGCTGTGGCTGCTGCCGGCGCTGGCGCGGTTCCTGATCAAGCCGGAAAAGATGGCAGGCAAGGAAGGTGGGTCCATTTTCGCCCATTGAGTCGCAGGTGGCCGCTTTGCGGCCCGATCGCCGGCAAACCAGCTCCCACAGGTACAGCGCAAGCCCCCAGGTTTGTGTGGTCCCTGTGTCAGCTGGCTTGCCGGTGATTGGGCTGCAAAGCAGCCCCAAGGTTATAATGCCAACTCACTTCAGATTGGTACCTCCATGTCTCCCCTCGCTACCGCTCTGCAATCCTGCGACATGCTCCTGATCGACGGCCTGCACGCCTTCGACTTCACTGCCGACGCGTCCGGCCTCACCGTCGAATGCATGGACGGCCGCCAGCTCCGCCGTTGGTCCTTCACCCCGGAACAAGTCGCCGCCGCTATCGCCTCCGGTGATGAATGGCAACTCAACGATGCCAACGGCGAGCATCGGCTAGTCTGTATGAGTGCCTTTCGTGCCCCGGATGATGACCAAGATGAACCGGACCTGGACGAGCCTGCTGACCGCTAGCCTGATGAGCCTGACTATCCACGCCCATGCTGCGACATTGCTGGTCGGCAGTTATACCGATGGCGCCAGCCAGGGTATCTACCGTTATCAGTTCGACGAAAAGCGCGGCCATATCGACCCGACCCCGCAGCAAGTGGTGAAAAGCGTCAGCCCGTCGTGGCTGGTGCTGTCAGCCGACCAGCGCCTGTTGTTCGCGGTCAATGAAACCCCGGGCGGCCACGCCAGCAGTTTCAGCATCAGCGCCAAGGGCGAGATCAAGCCGCTCAGCCAGGTGCCCACCCAAGGCGATGAGCCGACGCATGCCAGCCTTAGCCGCGACCAGCGCTACCTGTTCGTGGCCAACTACGCGGTCAAGCCTGACCCTGGTGGCAGCCTGGTGGTGATCCCGGTGGCCAGGGACGGCAAGCTCAAGCCCGTGTCGCAACAGGCCCGGCACAAGGCAAGTGGGGTGAACCCCGAGCGCCAGGCCGGTGCCCACGTGCATTCGCTGGTGCTGTCGCCGGATGGCCAGCACCTGTATGCCAGCGACCTGGGTGCCGACAAGGTGTTCATCTACCGCTACGACGGTGCCAGCCAGGAGCAGCCATTGAGCCCGGCCATCCCGGCCTTGGTAAACTTGCCAGCCGGTAGTGGGCCACGTCACCTGCTGTTCGACGCCAAGGGCCGGCATGCCTACCTGACGCTGGAAATGAGCGGTGAAGTGGTGATGTTCGACGTCCAGGACGATGCCCTGGTCGAGCGCCAGCGCCTGCCGTTGACCGAACGCAGCGAGGCGGCAGCCAAGGCAGCGGGAGGCCTGCACCTGTCGGCGGACGGGCGCTTCCTGTATGTGAGCAACCGCGGCACGGCCAACGAGATCGTGGTGTTCAGCGTTGGCAAGGACGATGGCCAACTGGCTTTCCTGCAGCGCCGCTCGGTGGAGGGTGACCACCCACGGGAATTTGCCCTCGACCCGAGTGACAAATTTCTGCTGGTGGCCAACCAGAAGAGCAACCAGATTGTGGTGATACGCCGTGATCCCCGTAGCGGCAAGCTGCTGGAGACGGTGCAGACACTGCAGCAGGATGCGCCATCGGACCTCAAGTTCATCGAGTGATGATGTGTGAGGGTTTGCTGTTGGATGTTCAGCGCCTGGGAGATCGAGCGCCGCCCGCGCGGCGCATCGCGAGCTGCGCTCGCTCCTACGTTTGTTTCTGGCCAGTAACGCCTGTTACAGGCGCGCGCGACCGTCTTGTTTGTGCGACGCGATATTTCGCCATACGCCAAGGCGTTCGCGCGTGAATCCCATAGGATTAATTGGCCCGAAACAAACGTAGGAGCGAGCGCAGCTCGCGATGCGCCGCGCGGGCGGCGCTCGATCTCAAACCCTGCATCAAACTCCCGCCAGGCACTTGCCAGCCCCCACACTCACTTGGCCATGACGGCCTTGAACAGCGCTGAAGCCAACCATCCCTCCAGCCAGCTCCGCACCCGCGGATAAGCCGCCTCGGCGAACCACTGAGGTTCGACCCCGGCAAACTGGCGCATCAGGGGCAGCAACGCGGCATCGGCCATGCTCGGGTGGTCGGCCAGCAGGTAAGCCCGCCCCACCAGCAAGCCTTCGAGCTCCGCCAGCCAGGCCTCGGCCTGCTGGCGGTAATGCTCGCGGGTATGCTTGGGGTAGCGCTCGGCATACTTGTACAGATTGACCTGTGCCTTGAACGTGCTGTCATTACGCGCGATCAAGGCATCGGCCTGCTGCGCTGCCACCGGGTCGGCAAGCAGCTGCCAGTCCTGCGGGTCGTTTTGCGCCAGCGCCCAGCGCATGATGTCCAGGCTCTCTTCCAACACCCCGGTGCCGGTATCCAGCACCGGCACCGTCCCTTTGGGCGACAAGGCCAGCAGCTCTGCCGGCTTGTTCTTCATCGCCACCTCGCAGATTTCCACCTCGCAGCCGGCATAGCGAAGGGCCAGGCGCGCACGCATGGCCCACGGGCAGCGGCGGAACGAGTAGAGGATCACCCGCACACCTCCACGTCACTGAGGCCATTACCCTGGCGCCGCACCTGGATCTGGACCGGGATGCGCTCGTGCATTTCCTGTACGTGGGAAATCACCGCCACTTTGCGACCCTGGGCTTGCAAGCCGTCGAGGGCGTCCATTGCCAGTTGCAGCGACTCGGGGTCGAGGCTGCCGAAGCCTTCGTCGATGAACAGCGACTCGATACGCAAGGTGCTGGACGCCATCGACGCCAGGCCCAGCGCCAGGGCCAGCGACACCAGGAAGGTTTCCCCGCCCGACAACGAGTGCACCGAACGCAGTTCGTCGCCCATCTCGGTGTCCAGCACCAGCAGGCCAAGGGCGCTGCCGCCGCGCTTCAGGCGGTAGCGACGGGCCAGCTGACGTAGTTGGGCATTGGCGTGGTGCAGCAGCAGATCAAGGTTGTAGCCTTGGGCGATCTTGCGGAACACATCACCGGAGGCCGAACCGATCAGGGCATTGAGGCGGGCCCAGCGTTGCCACTGCTGGTGGGCCTGTTCGATTTCTGCCGCCAGCGCCTGGTGGGCCTGCTGGCGGCGCTGATCGTCGGCCTGTTGGGCACGCAATTCGGCGCACTGCTGCTCGTGGCTTGCCAAGCGTTCGCGCAGCTCGGCCAAGGCTTGCTCCAGGGCTTGCACCGTGGTGTCCACGGTCATCTGTGCAGCGTGGTGCTGCAGGCGCTGTTCGCGCTCCTGCAGCAGGACCCGGCCTTGCTCGATGGCTTTTTCCGCGGCTTGCAAACGCTGGCGCAATTCATTGACTTGCGCATCATCCATGGCCAGCAGGCGATCGAGGCCGGCATCGTCCAGTTCCGGATGCTCGCTGCGCCACTGGGCGATCTGGGCCTGCAACTGTTGGCATTCGGCATCCAGTGCCTGTTGTCGCTGGGTATTGGCCTTGAGTTCGCTGGCCAGTTGCACGCCTTGGGTGCGCAGATCTTGCAGGCGCTGGGCGGTGTCGGCATCGAGGGCGCGGGCTTGTTCCAGCGTGGCTTCCATATGCTGCTGCCAGGCTTCGGCACTGGTATGTTCGTCAAGCAGTTCGCCGAGTGAGGCCAGGGCTTGCTGGCGTTGCTCGTCAAGGGCAGCCAGTTTCTGCTGCAACTGCTGCAGGCCTTCCACGCGCGCCTGCTGTTGGTCACGCAGCTTGTCCAACTGGGTTTGGCGAGTTTGCTGTTCTTCCTGTTCGTCCTTGCGCTGTTCCAGTTGCTGCAGGCGCTGGGCAATCTGCTGGTCGAGGGCGAGGAAGGCATTGGCCGGGTCTTCGTTCAGGGCCTTGAGGGCTTCCTTGGGCAAGACACCGGCCAGGTCGTCAAGGCCTTGCTGCAACAGTTGCTCATCGTTGGCCAGGGCCTGGTGCTGTTGCTCCAGATGGCGCTGGGCCTGTTGTTGGGCGTCGTGGGCCGCCTGCAATTGCTGGTTCAGTCGGGCGGCGTCTTTTTGCAGAGCCAGCAGGGCGCTCTGGCGTTTCTCGTCCTGGCTGATTTCTTCATCCAGGCGACGCAGCTGGCTGTCGAGCCAGGTGCTACGGGCCTTGTCGTCCTGCGGGGCGAGGGCTGGCCACAGGCCGTGTGCCTGTACCTGAGCCACCAGCGGTTGCACCTGTTCGCCCAGTTGCTGCTGCTGTTGCTGGAAGTCCTTGAGCTGAGCATTGACCACACCCAGCTGGGTACGCAGCTCCACCAACTTGTGGTTGAGCGTTTCGACCTGCTTCTGCGCGGCGTGCTCTTCGGCCTGGTCATGGCGACCCAGGCTCTGCAGCAGCGCTTCTGGCTGATGGAAGGGGTGCTCGGCGCTGCCACAGACCGGGCAGGGTTCGCCGTCACGCAGTTGGTCACGCAGTTCTTCGACGCTGGTGTTGCGTGCCAGGCGTTGCCGTTCCAGCAGTTGACGGGTGACGATCAACGCCTGCTCGGCGGCCTCCAGCTCGGCCTTGGCGGCGGTGCCTTCGCCAATCAGTCGCTGGCGTTGCAGCATGGCCTGCTGCTGCCGTTCGCGCAGGGCATCCAGCTGCTGGCGCAGCTCCTGTTCGCGGCCGTGCAGGCGTGACATTTCTTCTACGGCGCGCTGCTGTTTGCGGTTGTCCTGCAGCATACCGCCGAGCAGGTCGATCTGTTCGGCCAGGGCCTGGGGTTCGGCCTTGGCTTCACGGAACAACAGGTCGTAGGCGTCGCGCTCGGCCTGCAGGTGCGCATTGGCCTGGCTGGCCTGGGCCTGCAAGCCGGGTAGCTCTTCTCGGCCCTTGGTCAGGCGGCCACCGACCAGCATCACCTGTTTCAGCTGCGGCAGGTAGGCGTGCCAGGCATTGGCCAGGCCCGCCAGGTGCTGGCTGTCGGCAAGCGCGGTGTCGATCTGCGCCAGTTGCTGCACGCTGCGCTGCTGGTTGTCTTCTAGCTGCTGCAGTTGCTGCTGGCCGGCAGCGACCTGTTGTTGCGCCTGTTGGCTGATGCTGCGCTGGGCGGCCAGTTCCTGGTCCAGGCGTGCCAGACTGTCCTGGGCGGCAAAGGCCTGGCGCAGGCGCGGCGCGTTCTCGCTGTGCTGGGCCTGGCGGTCGGCAAGCGCTTGGCGCGCAATGTCCAGCGCCTGTTCGAGCTCGCGGGTGCGCAGCTGCAGTTCGGCTTGCTGCTGTTGCTGTTCGGCCATTTTCGCGGCCACTGGCGCCAGCTGTGCGCTCAGGGCCTGTCGGCGGTGGAACTGGTGACGCTGTGGGGCCAGTCGCTCCAGGCGTGCCAGGTCCAGGCGTGGTTCGGCCAGCTGTTGCCAGTCCTGCTCGGCGGCCTGCAGCGCGGTACCGGCTTCGGCCTGCTGGGCTTGCAGCTGGTGTTGTTCGTTCAGCCAGTTGCGTTGCTGCTCCAGCTGGCGCTCGCCGGCCTGGTCGGCCTTGAACTGCTGTTGCGCCTGTTCCAGGCGCTGGTCAAGTTCGGCACGGGCTTCGGCCGCCATCGGCAGCAGGTGGCTGGCACGGTCTTTAAGGGCGTTGTGCGCTTCGCCGGCCTCGCGCGCCTTGGTGAAGGCACGCTGGCCCAGGCGGGTGTAGATCGCGGTGTTGGTGAGCTTTTCCAGCAGTTCGCTGCGCTCTTTGTCGTCGGCCTTGAGAAACGCGCCGAATTCGCTCTGGGCCAGCATCACCGCACGGGTGAACTGCTCGAAGTTCAGGCCCAGGCGGGCCTCGACCAGTTGCTTGTATTCGTTCTTGCCGCTGCCCAGCACCTGCTCGCTGTCGAGGTCGTAAAAGCTCTGGCGGCTGTGCTGCAGTTTGCCGTTGGCCTTGTCGCGGGCGCGGTTGGCTTCCCAGCGGGCGCGGTAGCGGCGGCCGTCGATGCCGACGAAGTCGACTTCGGCAAAGCCGCTACCGGTGCCCCGGCGCAGCAGGTTGCGCGGGTCCGACGTGGGGATGTCGCCGTCGGCGTCCGGCACCTTGGCTTCGCGGCCGATGTCATTGAGCCGCGGCACGGTGCCGAACAGCGCCAGGCACAGGGCGTCAAGCAGGGTGCTCTTGCCAGCACCGGTAGGCCCGGTGATGGCGAACAGCCCGGCACTGGCCAGCGGTTCAGCGGTGAAGTCGATATCGACCGGGCCGGCCAGCGATGCCAGGTTCTTCAGGCGGATGGCGAGAATCTTCATGGCTGCTCCTCTTCCTGCTGCACGTCCTGCAACAGCAGGGCGAAGTCGGCCAGCGCCTGCTCGTCGGCGGGGTTGCCGTAGGCCTGCTCCCAGGCCCGGCTGAACAGGTCTTGTGGGGTCATCTGGGCCAGCTCGACAAAGGCCAGGTCATCGTCTTCGGCGTTGTTGCGGCCAGCGTACTCGGCGCTGATGCGGATCAGCCTCACCGCCTTGCCTTCAAGCGCGGTTTCGATCTGCTGGCGCAGGTCGGGTTGCGGCTCGTCGAGCACCACCCGCACCTCCAGCCAGGGCTGGCGGTTGGGGTCTTCAAGCAAGTCGATCACGGGCAGGTCGGCCAGTTGCTGCAACAGCTCGCCCAGCGGTGCCGGGCCCACCCGTTGCAGGGCCACCGCGCGTGGTACGGGGCGTGGCTCGACGCTGACCAGGCCGTTGCCGTCCAGCTCCACTTCCAGGACCTGGTGCGGGTAGTTGATTTCGGCGAATGACAGCGGGATTGGCGAGCCGCTGTAGCGGATGCGTTCTTCGCGGTTGACCTTCTGCGGCTTGTGCAGATGGCCCAGGGCGACGTAGCTGATAGCCTTGTCGAACAGCTTGGCCGGCAGCGCCTCGGCGTTGCCGATGATCAGGCTGCGTTCGGAGTCTTCCGACACCGCGCCACCGGCCATGTGCGCGTGGCTGATGGCGATCAGCGCCTGGTCTTTCTTGCGTTTCTTCAGGGCGGCGGCGATCAGTTGCTGGTGCACCTGGGTGATGCCTTGCAGGTAATCGTCACCCAGCTGCGGGCCGGTGACTTCGGCCGGCCGCAGGAAGGGCAGGGCCAGGCACCAGGCAGCGACCTTGCCCCGGCCGTTGGTCAGAGGGATCAGCAGGCGCTCGGCATCCAGCTGGCCCTCGTCCAGCCAGTGCACACGGCCCAACGCATGGGTGCGCAGGCGGCGCATGAGCGCGGCGGGCAGCTCGATGCGCGAACCGGAGTCGTGGTTGCCGGCGATCATCACGATGTCCAGTTTGGGCTGTTGCTCGTGGGCCTGGACGATGAAGTCGTAGAGGCGTTCCTGGGCTTTGACCGGCGGGTTGACGGTGTCGAAGATATCACCGGCGATCAGCAGCGCATCGGGTTGGCGCAAGCGCAGTTGGCCGAGCAACCAGTCGAGGAAGCAGGCGTGTTCGAAGTCGCGTTCCTGGCCGTGCAGGCTTTGGCCCAGGTGCCAGTCGGAGGTATGAAACAGACGCATGGATGACCTGTTGGTGTCGAGTCGGGCAAGCGGGGAAAGGGCGGTATGGTAACCCAAGCGGGGTTCGGGGG
>NZ_QJRL01000050.1 GCF_003205205.1 Pseudomonas sp. LB-090624 | reverse complement strand
CAAACTCTTCAGTTCAATACTGCTTGGGTTTTTAAGAAACCCTAAACTTGGCTCAGCAATCTCAAATGACTATGTGATTTCTCGCATGGCCACTTGTGATGCTGATAATCTTTTTGACTATCAGTCCATACTCACAAGCACCCACACGAATTGCTTGATTCGATTTGTTAAAGAGCGTTTGGTTAAGAGCTTTTCGTCTCAACCGAGGCGCGCATTCTACGCTTTCCTCATTTGCTGTCAAGCGTTTATTTTGAAGTTTTTTTGCGAGAAACTCGTTTAGCTTCAAACACTTGACTCAACCGGGTGGCTTGCGTTGCTTCGCTACCGCGTTGGAATGGTGCGCATTATAGGGCTGATATTTTACAGGTCAACCTTTAATTTCAATAATTTAGGTCTTTGCGGGAAATGCGGGGTCAGGGCAGTCAGCTGATCGTCACACGCCTTGCCCCCTCGCCCAATTATTGCGCACTATATTGCTCAACCCCACCCTTCCCTAAGGATCGCACCACCTCAATGAACACCCAGCCCCGCAGCCTGGCCGCTATCCTGTTTCCGATCGGCCTGCTGCTAATCGCCATGGCATCGATTCAGTCCGGTGCCTCCCTGGCCAAAACCATGTTCCCCATCGTCGGCGCGCAAGGCACCACCACCCTGCGCCTGATCTTCGCCAGCATCATCATGCTGCTGATACTGCGCCCATGGCGGGTATCCCTGACTGCCAGTACCCTGCGCAACGTGGTCATTTATGGCATGGCGCTGGGCGGCATGAACTTCCTCTTCTATATGGCCCTGCAAACGGTACCGATCGGTATCGCCGTGGCACTGGAGTTCACCGGCCCGCTGGCGGTAGCAATCTTCTCGTCGCGGCGAGCGATCGACTTCCTTTGGATTGGCCTGGCCATCGCCGGCTTGGTGATGCTGCTGCCGGCAGGCCACGACGGCCAGTCACTGGACCCGGTGGGCGCCACCTATGCATTGGGCGCTGGCGTTTGCTGGGCCCTGTACATCTTGTTCGGGCAACGCGCCGGGGCCGAGCATGGCATCCAGAGTGCGGCACTGGGCGTGGTAGTCGCGGCTTTGTTCGTAGCCCCTATCGGTATCGCCCATGCAGGCAGCGCACTGCTCACGCCCGCCGTAATTCCCATGGCCCTGGCCGTTGCCGTGCTGTCCACCGCCCTGCCCTACAGCCTGGAAATGGTCGCACTCACGCGCATTCCGGCACGCACCTTCGGTACGCTGATGAGCATCGAGCCGGCATTCGGCGCCTTGTCCGGCCTGCTGTTCCTCGGTGAAGTGCTGACGGTTACCCAATGGCTGGCGATCCTGGCAATCATTACCGCATCAGTCGGCACTACCCTTTCCATGCGCAAGGAGCCCAGCCCTACAATCGCTGCAGACTGATATGAGAAATATTTTCATTTGAGACAGCATTAGTGATTGTAGGGACCCATCTCGCTGATTAAGCTGTCACAGAATCATCATCTTTACGCTATCTACTGGACCGAACACGGACGCTGGGGAATTTTCAGGAAGAACCGAAGCGATAACGACAGGGCCTGACAACTGATCCGCCCTGCATTTAAGGACAGGAATGAAACGTATTTTTCTCATCCTGGCCATCTTGGCAATTGCTGGATGTGCCGCCACAGCCAAGACTGAGGTCAAAAGAGGCAAGAAGGGCCTGCATATCAACTGCTCCGGCCTTTCCTCCTCGTGGGACAATTGTTACAGCAAAGCTGCAAGCTCCTGCAGCACACGCGGCTATCGGGTCATTGCGCGCTCGGGCGATAGCGATGAGGAGGCCGGCGACTACTTGTTCGGCATCAATCCGGCGGGCTACACCAGCCGTAGCATGATCGTCATCTGCAAATAAGAAGAAGGGCAGCTCGCGAGCTGCCCTTTTTCATGTGCCGATCATAGCGGCGCGGTACGGGTATGCAACCAGGCCAGCGCATCGCCCATGAGCCATGGTGCAAGGCGCTCACGCACGGTGGCGTGGTACTGGTTCAGCCATGTGACCTCTTCAATCGACAGCCGCTCGGGCAACAGGCAGCGGGTGTCGATCGGGCAAAGCGTCAAGGTCTCGAAGCACAGGAAATCGCCAAAGACACTCTTGCCCGCCTCACGATTGACCACAAGGTTCTCGATGCGCACGCCCCACTGCCCAGGGCGGTAGGTACCCGGTTCGATCGAGCTGATCATGCCCGCCTGCATCGCCGTTTGGGGGGCAGCTGCTGCCTGGTAGGCAATCACCTGCGGCCCCTCGTGCACATTCATGAAGTAGCCCACCCCATGGCCGGTGCCATGGCCATAGTCCACTTGATCAGCCCAGATCGGTGCCCGGGCAATGGCGTCGAGCAACGGTGAAAGCACCCCACGCGGGAACGTGGCGCGCGACAGGGCGATCATGCCCTTGAGCACACGGGTGCAGTCCTCCTTCTGTGCCTGGCTCGGGATCCCCACCGGCACCATGCGCGTGATATCGGTGGTACCGCCCAGGTACTGCCCGCCCGAGTCGATCAGCAGCAAGCCGTCACCTTCGATGTGCGCATGCGACTGCTCGGTGGCGCGGTAATGCGGCATCGCGCCATTGGCATTGAAAGCGGCAATGGTCGAGAAGCTCAGCGACACGAAGTTCGGGCGCCGGGCCCGCGCGGCACTCAATTGCTCGTCAACGGTCAGCTCGGTAATCACCTCTCGACCGAGGCTCGCCTCGAACCAGGCAAAGAACTCGCACAACGCCGCACCGTCCTGCTCCATGACCTGGCGGATATGCACCAGATCGTCATCACCTTTACATGACTTGCTCAGGGTTGTGGGGTTGAGCCCTTCCACCAGCACGGCATCTGCCTGGAGGTTATCCAGTAGGCCGCAGGTGACCCGGGCCGGGTCCACCAGCAGCCTGCTCCCCGCAGGAACGCCTGCCAGTGCCTGCCCGGCTTCGCTGTAGTCGCGCACCTCGATACCGTCGACCGCCAGCACCCGACGCAGGTGCTCATCCACCTTGTCCTGGCCAACGAACAGGATGGCGTGCTGCTGGCTGATCAGGGCAAAGGCCAGAAACACCGGGTTGTAGGAGACGTCGCTGCCGCGCAGGTTGAACAGCCAAGCGATGTCGTCGAGGGTAGCGATGAAGTGCCAGTCGGCGCCCTTGGCCTGCATGCCCTGGCGCAATTGCGCGAGCTTGTCCGCCCGGCTCACCGTGGCATGTGGCCCCAAGTGCTGGTAGACCGGGTTGGCTGGCAACGCCGGACGCCCGCTCCAGACCTGGCCCAGCAGGTCCTGGTCGGTGATCAGCCGCGCCCCCCGTACTTTCAGGCGCTCTGCCAGCTGACGCGCCGAGGCCAGCGCCATGACTGCACCATCCACCGCAACATTGCCGTTAGGCTCGACGTGCTCACCCAGCCATTCGAGTGCGCCGGGCTTGCCCGGCAGCAGCTTCATCAGCTCGATGCCACTGCCGGCCAGTTCGTGCTCGGCCTGTTCCCAGTAGCGGCTATCGACCCACAGACCCGGGGGTGACCACCAGGGTTCCTACCGAGCCGTGGAACCCAGACAGCCACTGGCGCCCCTGCCAGTAACCGGGCAGGTATTCGGAAAGGTGAGGGTCGGCCGACGGTACCAGCAAGGCATTGATGCCGGCTACAGCCATGGCCTGGCGCACGTGCGCCAGACGCTGTGGCACGCTTTGATCAAGAGTGGTCTGGACGTTCATGCGCTCTCCTGCGGCTACATCACGATTGATCCAATACGCCGATAATGGAACAGCCGTCAGGGCCCTGCAATCGTTCCCGGCACGAACCGGACGCGTCCTACGTCAGGACCACCGATCAAGTTCCGCTGAACTTCCCCAAGGCAAGGGCTTCACACACTGTACATTCATTGCACACAGGCAATTGACCATGCCCAGTGCCTGCACCCAGAAAGCTGCCGTGGTGTTGCTCGACACCCGCGAACACACGCCCGAGCACGAGCATGCCGTGCACCTGAAGATTGCCGATGGCCTGGCCAGGCTTCTGGGCTGCCCGCACAGGCGGCCTGAGCAACCGCCCAATGCCGCCGATGGTTACTACTACCTGCCTACAGAGACCCTGACCGACCCCAAACGCGCTGCCACTCTAGGCATTCGCAGCGAGCAGGACCTGTTTGGTGGCATGGTGCCCCAGCCGTACATGGCGACAAAGGCCATTTCCCACCCGCTACCGGCCGGGGCCACCTTTCCCCCGGGCTGGACCGATGGTTTCGCCTTGCAGGCGTGCGACGCCCTGCTGCGCGGCTACACCGTGTTCAGCAAGAACGATGCGCGTAACGCAGCTCAGTTACTCCTGCGCGATGGCCCCTTGCGGATCAAGCCGGTGCTGGCCTGCGCAGGGCGTGGCCAACAGGTGATCACTGCGGCAGATGAACTGGAGCCACTGCTGGCCACGATGGACGACCAGCAGCTGGCGCTATGGGGGTTGGTGCTGGAAGAAGACCTGAGCGACGTCCAGACCTTCAGCGTGGGCCAGGTGCGTGTCGCCGGGCTGACCTGTAGCTACCATGGCACCCAGCAGTTGACCCGCGACCATCAGGGCACCGAAGTCTACGGCGGTTCCGACCTGGTGGTGGTCCGCGGCAACTACCAGACCCTGCTGCAACTGCCGCTTGAAGACCATCTGCGCTTGGCCGTCAACCAGGCCATGGCTTACGAAATGGCCGCCGAGCAGCATTTCCCGGGTTTTGTTGCCTCACGGCGCAACTATGACATCGCGCGCGGCAGCGACGCCTCAGGCCACCTGTGCTGCGGCGTACTCGAACAATCCTGGCGCCTGGGCGGTGCCAGCAGTGCCGAACTGCTGGCGCTGCAGGCGTTTGCCGACGATCCGGCATTGCAGCGGGTGCGTGCATCCACCCACGAAGTCTTCGGTACACCCGACCTACCGGTTGACGCCACCCTCTTCTACCAAGGAAACGACAGTGAACTCGGACAACTCAGCAAATTTGCGCGGATTCGCGAGCATGACCATTCAGAGTGAAACCGTTGAACTGCAGGTCGAGAATGACCGCATCGTCGGCACCTTGGTCAGCCCCGGCAGTAAGATGCCGGGTATCCTTTTCGTGCATGGCTGGGGCGGGAGCCAGCAACGCGACCTGGCCCGTGCCCGGCATATCACCGGGCTAGGCTGCGTGTGCATGACCTTCGACCTGCGCGGTCACGAAAAGACCGAGAGCCAGCGTCTTACCGTCACCCGAGAGCAGAACCTGCAAGATCTTCTGGTGGCTTACGACCGGCTGGTCAGCCACCCGGCCGTCGACAGCAGCGCCATCGCCATCATTGGCAGCAGCTATGGCGGCTACTTGGCTACCCTGCTGAGCCGCGAACGGCCGGTCAAATGGCTGGCGCTGCGGGTACCCGCGATGTACTGGGACGACGACTGGGGCAGCCCCAAGCAGACCCTCGACCGTCAACGGCTGAACGCCTACCGCCAGCGCCCGCTCGGCCCAGGAGACAACCGTGCGCTGGCAGCCTGTGCTGAATTCACCGGGGATGTGTTGCTGGTGGAGTCGGAGCAGGACGACTATGTACCGCACAGCACGCTGATGAATTACCGCTCGGCATTCGTCAGCGCCCATTCGCTGACTCATCGCATCGTCGACGGGGCAGACCACGCCCTGTCCAGCGAACAGAGTCAGAAAGCCTACAGCTCGATCCTCGCTGCGTGGATCAGCGAAATGGTCATCGGCGCCCGCCTGGACCAGTACCCGCACTATGCCCCTTGGTATGCCTGAGGCTCACCCACCTGGCAAAGCAGGCCGCCATCGACACCACGCACCAGGCTACGCACGGTCTGGTAGGCGGCAAAGCTCACGCCACGTGCTTGATGCTGGCCCAGCAGGTCGAGGAATGGTTCCTCGATGAAGTCCACGGCCGCAGCCGCCCAGGCCTGGCGGGACTGCCATTGCAGGTACTGCAACACCCGGCTGCCATCGTCGCTGGCCTGGATGCTGACCCCCTGCAGGCCCTCGCACCGCGCAGCCAGCGCTTCGCTACGCGCCACCAGGGCCTGGGCCAAGGCCTGCTGGCACATGCTGGGCACTTCGTATTCGATCATCTGGGTAAACCACAGGGCTTGAGGCTTTGCCGACATCGACAGTCTCCTGATTACGGGCGCATGCAGCGCAATGCCGTGCAGGGTAAAACCTCAAGTTAAGTCAAGGTCAAGTGGTTTCTTGACGGTCTACACCGATACCGCGAAGCGCCGCCGATAGTCGCTGGGCGTCAAACCAGTGATACGCTGGAACACTTTGCGAAACGCGCCCGGGTCCTGATAGCCGACCCCCCATGCGATCTGTTCGACGTTGCGTCGGGTGAACTCCAGCAAGCGGCACGCCCGCCCCACCCGCACCTGCTGGCAATACTCGGTCGGACGCAACCCGGTGGCAGCGCGGAAACGTCGCAGGAATGTACGTTCCTCCAGCCCCGCACAGGCCGCCATCGCAGCAAGGTCAACATGCTGCCCGCCATTACCCTGCAACCAGTGCTGCACTTTCAACACGGCCTCGTCGCCGTGATCCAGGCGCGGGTTGAACAACGCCCCGGGCAACGGCGCCGAGACGGGTTCAACCGCCAGGTAGCGGGCGGTTTCCCGCGCCACGGTCGCTCCCAGAAAACGCTCCAGCAGGCGCAAGCCCAGGTCGGTCCAGGCCATCAAGCCTGCCGAGGTGACGATGTCGCCGTCGTCCAGCAGCGGCTGCCGGGTCTCCACCCGTACCTTGGGGAAGCGCTGGGCCAGCGCATGCACGTAGTTCCGATGGGTGCAGGCTGGGCGCCCGTCCAGCAGGCCACTGGCAGCGATGAAGAACACGCCGATACACACCGACGCCAGTACCGTGCCGCGCTCGTGCAGCCTGCACAACGACGTGCGGTGGCGCTCCAGCAGGTCGCCCTGCGGGGTCGATTCGAGACTCGGCGGAATGATCAGTACACGCAGGCCCGGCACGTCGCTGGCAGGGCTGTCGGGGGCAGGCTGCAACTGGCCCGCCTCGTTGGCCTGCCAGAAGCTGATACGCACCCGCGGCAACTCGACGGCGCCCAGCTCGGCAGCTACCCGGTTGGCCACCAGGAACAAGTCCGCCAGGCCATGCACGGCGGCACGCTGCACGCCGGGGTACAGCAACAGACCAATGTCCAGGCTGGCTGGGGTGTCAGTTTTTGCCCGCATAGTGTCGTTCGTGCCAATCCTCAGCTCAGTGCACACAGCCTATAACTAACGGCATCCAACGACTACTGCCAGAGGAGGCAGCATGAACAAGCAGGCGCTGATCATCATCGATATCCAGAACGACTACTTTCCGGGCGGCAAATGGGCCCTTGAAGGCGCTGACCAGGCAGCCGACAACGCCGCCCGGCTGCTGGCGGCGGCACGCCAGCGCGGCGACCTGGTAGTGCATGTGCGGCATGAGTTCGACAGCGCCGATGCGCCGTTCTTCGCCCCAGGTTCACCGGGCGCTGCCATCCACCGCAAGGTCGAACCGGTCACGGGTGAACCGGTGGTGCTCAAGCACAAGGTCAACGCCTTTCTCGGCACCGACCTCGAGCACACACTGGACCGACATGGTGTCGAGGCCTTGACCATCGTCGGCAGCATGAGCCACATGTGCATCGACGCCGCCACCCGTGCAGCAGCCGACTTGGGTTATGAGGTGACCGTGGCGCATGATGCCTGCGCGACACTGCCGCTGGAATTCAACGGCAAGCAGGTACCGGCAGCGCAGGTGCATGATTCGGCAATGGCTGCATTGGCGTTTGCCTATGCCAGGGTGGTGAAGACCGATGAGTTGCTGGACCGCTGATACAGCTTGAGAGGTTGGGGCGCTTTGCGCCCCTCCCCCAAACCTCAGATCACCACATTGCGCACAAAGCGTACCGCCACCTCGCCATCATTCCGATAGGCATACCGGCAGTTGCTGGGGAACACCTGGAACTGTCCCACCTGCAGGCGATGCTCGACACCCTCGATGATCAGCGTCAGCTGCCCGTCGGCCACATAGATCTGCTCACTCCAGCCTTCGGCATCTGCCTCGCTGGCATAATACTCGCCAGGAGCCAAGGTCCACTCCCAAAGCTCCACCTCGCGTCGTGCCGGGCTAGTACCCAGCAGCACCGCCCGGCTCTGTGGATGCACGCCCGCCCAGGCCAGCTCTTCGATGCGCCCAGGGTCACGCTGGTCCGGCGCCTGGATGAGGGTACTGAACGCCACGCCCAAGGCTTCGGCAATCAAGTCCAGGGTGGTCAGGCTCACATTCTTTTCGCCCGCCTCGATCGCTACCAGCATGCGCCGGCTCACTCCTGAGCGCTCAGCCAGCGCCGCCTGGCTCATGGCAGCGGCGTTGCGCAGGCTGCGTACATTGAGGCTGACATGTTGGAGCACCGAGGCACGGTGCGCGGAATCTTTGTGCACTATATTGCTCACTGATCGGGATTGCGCAGTATACTGCCCACTTTGCGGCGATTGTGCGCCGCCTTCCGCCGAGTGTGCAAGACCATGAGCAAGCCCAGCAGCCAAACCACCCCCGCCGTTACCTTTCGCCTGAGCAAGGCCGAACTGGTGCTGGTGTTCATCACCATGTTATGGGGCGGCACCTTCCTGCTGGTGCATAACGTGATGACTGTCAGCGGACCGATGTTCTTCGTCGGCCTGCGCTTTGCGGCTGCCGCGCTGTTCGTGGGCGTGGTGTCGGCGCGTTCACTGCCAGGGCTGACCTTCACCGAACTGAAGGCGGGCATGCTGATAGGCGTGTCGATCATGCTCGGCTACGGCTTGCAGACCATGGGCCTGCAAACCATCAGCAGCAGCCAGTCGGCATTCATCACCGCGCTGTACGTGCCATTCGTGCCATTGCTGCAGTGGCTGGTACTTGGTCGGCGACCAGGCCTTATGCCCAGCATCGGCATCTGCCTGGCCTTTATCGGCCTGATGCTGCTGGCAGGTCCTGAGGGCGGCAGCCTGCACTTCAGTGAGGGCGAACTGGTAACCCTGGTCAGCGCCGTGGCCATTGCCGCCGAAATCATCCTGATCAGCCGCTACGCCGGCCAGGTCGATGTGCGCCGGGTCACCGTGGTGCAACTGGCAACCGCCTCGCTGCTGGCGTTCCTGATGATCGTGCCGACCCAGGAGCGCATTCCCGACTTCTCCTGGCTGCTGCTGGCCAGCGCCGTAGGCCTGGGTGCCATGAGCGCGGTGATCCAGGTGGCGATGAACTGGGCGCAGAAATCGGTCTCGCCCACCCGCGCCACCCTTATCTACGCCGGCGAACCCGTATGGGCCGGTATCGTCGGGCGCATCGCCGGGGAGCGCCTGCCAGGCGTGGCGCTGCTCGGCGGCCTGCTGATCGTGATTGCGGTGGTGGTCAGCGAACTCAAGGTTCGCCGCCCCCGCGAAACCGCCGAAGTACGCGACGCTCAGGCACAAGGCGAACGCCAGGCCGGGCTGTAAAGCGGTCAACAGCGGCTATGCTCTGTAAAAAACTGTTATAAAAAAACAGCTTGTCACAGCCTGTTTGTAGGATTCTGCGACAGCTTGCGTGTTGGTGATCAACACCTCGGCACGTATGATTCTTTGCAAACTTCTCCAGAATAGGCCGCTATGTCTTTGATAGTGCTATTGCTTCTGCCGTTCGTGGGCAGTTGCCTGGCAGCTGTGCTGCCGCACAACGCACGTAACGCCGAGTCCATTCTTGCCGGGCTCGTAGCCCTGGTCGGTACCGTCCAGGTAGCACTGCTGTACCCTCAGGTTGCCCACGGTGGCGTGATCCGCGAAGAGTTTCTGTGGCTGCCCAGCCTTGGGCTGAACCTGGTACTACGAATGGACGGCTTCGCCTGGCTGTTCTCGCTACTGGTGCTGGGCATCGGTACGCTGGTGTCGCTGTACGCGCGTTACTACATGTCGCCACAAGACCCTGTACCGCGCTTCTTCGCCTTCTTCCTGGCCTTCATGGGCGCCATGCTGGGCCTGGTAATCTCCGGCAACCTGATCCAGCTGGTGTTCTTCTGGGAACTCACCAGCCTGTTCTCCTTCCTGCTGATCGGCTACTGGCACCACCGTGCCGACGCCCGCCGCGGCGCTTACATGGCGCTGATGGTGACCGGCGCAGGCGGCTTGTGCCTGCTGGTCGGGGCCCTGCTGCTCGGCCATGTGGTCGGCAGCTACGACCTGGACAAGGTCTTGGCTGCCGGCGACACCATCCGCCAGCACGCGCTGTATCCGGTGCTGCTGCCGCTCATCCTGGCCGGCGCCCTGAGCAAGAGCGCCCAGTTCCCCTTCCAGTTCTGGCTGCCCCACGCCATGGCGGCGCCCACACCGGTATCGGCCTACCTGCACTCGGCGACCATGGTAAAGGCTGGGGTGTTTCTGCTGGCGCGTCTTTGGCCGGTGCTCTCCGGTAGCGAGGAGTGGTTCTGGATCGTCGGCGGTGCCGGGGCCATCACCTTGCTGCTCGGCGCCTTTGCCGCCATGTTCCAGAACGACCTCAAAGGCCTGCTCGCCTATTCGACCATCAGCCACCTGGGCCTGATCACACTGCTGCTGGGTCTGAACAGTCCACTGGCCGCCGTTGCCGCCGTATTCCACATTCTCAACCATGCCACCTTCAAGGCCTCGCTGTTCATGGCGGCCGGCATCATCGACCACGAAAGCGGTACCCGTGACATCCGCCGCCTCAGCGGCCTGATCCGCCTGGTGCCGTACACCGCAACCTTGGCCATGGTCGCCAGCGCCTCCATGGCCGGCGTGCCATTGATGAACGGCTTCCTATCGAAGGAAATGTTCTTCGCCGAGACAGTGTTCATCAGCTCCACCGCCTGGGTCGAGGCCGCGCTGCCGGTGATCGCCACCCTGGCCGGCACCTTCAGCGTGGCGTATGCCCTGCGCTTCACCGTCGATGTGTTCTTCGGCCCCACCGCCCAGGACTTGCCCCACACCCCCCACGAGCCGCCGCGCTGGATGCGTGCACCGGTCGAGTTGCTGGTACTCACCTGCCTGGTGGTAGGCATCTTCCCCGCCCAGTCGGTCGGCCCACTGCTCGCCGCTGCCGCCCTGCCCGTGGTGGGCGGCACGCTGCCGGAATACAGCCTGGCCATCTGGCATGGCTGGAATGCCCCGCTGATCATGAGCCTGGTGGCCATGAGCGGCGGCGTCGTCCTGTACCTGCTGCTGCGCAAGCAGCTGCGCCTGGGGCGTTGCCCTTACCCACCGTTGATCGAGCGCTTCAACGGCAAGCGCCTGTTCGAACACGGTCAGGTCCAGTTGATGCTGCTGGCGCGGCGCGTCGAGCGCCTGTTCACCACCCGCCGCCTGCAATCGCAGCTGTTCATGCTGGTGGTTGCCGCCTTCATCGCCGGCCTCACCCCCATGCTCTACAGCGGCCTGAGCTGGGGCGACCGACCGAAAATTCCGGGCTCCGGTGTGTTTGTCGCGCTGTGGCTGATCGCCATTGCCTGCGCCATCGGCGCCGCCTACCAGGCCAAGTACCACCGCCTGGCGGCACTGATCATGGTCAGTGTCTGCGGTTTGATGACCTGCATTACCTTTGTATGGTTCTCAGCGCCCGACCTGGCACTGACCCAGCTGGTGGTGGAGGTGGTCACCACTGTGCTGATCCTGCTCGGCCTGCGCTGGTTGCCACGGCGTATCGAAGGCGTATCGCCGCTGCCCGGCAGCCTGGAGCGCGCGCGCATGCGCCGCCTGCGCGACCTGCTGCTGGCGATACTGGTCGGTGGTGGCATGGCCTTGCTGTCATACGCCATGCTGACCCGGCCAACACCCAATGACATTTCCTCGTTCTACCTGAGCCGGGCACTGCCCCAGGGCGGGGGCACCAATGTGGTCAATGTGATGCTGGTCGACTTCCGTGGCTTCGATACCCTCGGTGAGATCACCGTGCTGGTGGCGGTGGCACTGACGGTGTTCGCCCTGCTGCGGCGCTTCCGCCCTCCGAAAGAGAGCATGCAGCTGCCGGCACAGCAGCGCCAGCTGGCGCCAGATGTGGTCACCGACCTGATCAACCCACGGCACGCCACCGACACCGCGCTGGGCTTCATGATGGTGCCGGCGGTGCTGGTGCGCCTGCTGCTGCCGATCGCCGTGCTGGTGTCGATGTACCTGTTCATGCGCGGCCACAACCAGCCGGGCGGCGGCTTTGTCGCGGGTCTGGTGATGTCGGTGGCATTCATCCTGCAGTACATGGTGGCCGGTACCCAGTGGGTCGAGGCACAGATGAGCCTGCGGCCGCTGCGCTGGATGGGCACCGGCCTGCTGTGCGCGACCCTGACCGGCGTCGGCGCGATGCTGCTTGGTTACCCGTTCCTCACCACCCACACCGCCCACCTGCACCTGCCATTGCTGGGCGATGTGCACGTGGCCAGCGCGCTGTTCTTCGATGTCGGCGTGTACACCGTGGTGGTCGGCTCGACCCTGCTGATCCTCACCGCCCTGGCGCACCAGTCGGTGCGCGCCTACCGCCCGGGCAACCCGGCAAAAACCAGCCAAGCAGGAGCCGCCTGATGGAAGAAGTCATTGCAGTCGCCATCGGTGTGCTGGCCGCCTCGGGGGTGTGGCTGATCCTGCGCCCACGTACCTACCAGGTGATCATGGGCCTGTGCCTGCTGTCTTATGGGGTCAATCTGTTCATTTTCAGCATGGGCAGCCTGTTCATCGGCAAGGAACCGATCATCAAGGACGGCGTCACCCAGGACCTGCTGCACTATACCGACCCGCTGCCCCAGGCACTGGTGCTCACCGCCATCGTCATCAGCTTCGCCATGACCGCGCTATTCCTGGTGGTGTTGCTGGCCTCGCGCGGCCTGACCGGTACCGACCACGTGGATGGCCGGGAGCGTGACGAATGAATGGCCTGAGTCAACTCATCGTCGCGCCCATCCTGCTGCCGCTGCTCACGGCGGCGGTGATGTTGCTGCTGGGTGAAAAGCACCGACGGATCAAGGCCCGGCTGAACCTGCTGTCCACCTTCGCCGGCCTGGCCGTCGCCGTCAGCCTGCTGCTGTGGGTACGCGCCCAGGGCCAGGCAGCGTCGATTGGTGTGTACCTGCCGGGCAACTGGCCGGCGCCATTCGGCATCGTGCTGGTGGTGGACCACCTCTCGGCACTGCTGTTGACCCTGACGGGGGTCATCGGCTTCAGCGCGCTGCTGTTTGCCCGCGCCCGCTGGGACAGTGCCGGGGCCAGCTTCCATGCACTGTTCCAGATCCAGCTAATGGGCTTGTACGGTGCCTTCCTCACCGCAGACCTGTTCAACCTGTTCGTGTTCTTCGAGGTGCTGCTGGCTGCCTCCTACGGCTTGTTGCTGCATGGTTCGGGCCGTGCCAGGGTGCGTGCCGGCCTGCACTACATCGCCATCAACCTGTTCGCCTCGTCGCTGTTCCTGATCGGCGCCGCGCTGCTGTACGGCGTGACCGGCACCCTGAACATGGCTGACCTTGCGCTGAAGATCCCGCTGGTGCCAGAGGCCGACCGCGGTCTGCTGCACGCCGGCGCCGCTATCCTGGCCACGGCCTTCCTGGTCAAGGCCGGCATCTGGCCGCTGAACTTCTGGCTGGTGCCGGCCTACGCTTCGGCCAGTGCCCCGGTGGCGGCCCTGTTCGCCATCATGACCAAGGTCGGCCTGTACGCCGTGCTTCGCCTGTGGACGCTGCTGTTCTCTGGGCAGGCCGGGGCCTCGGCGCTTTTCGGTGGTGAATGGCTGGTGTATGGCGGCCTGGTTACCTTGGCCGTGGCCGCAGCGTCGATCCTGGCTGCGCAGCGCCTAGAGCGCATGGCTGCCTTGAGCATCCTGGTCTCGGCTGGGACCTTGCTCGGAGCAGTCGGCTTCGCCCAACCGGCGTTGACCGGCGCAGCACTGTTCTACCTGGTCAACTCTACCCTGGCATTGTGCGCGCTATTCCTGCTCGCCGAACTGGTCGAACGCTCGCGCTCGGCCAATGAAGCGCCGCTGGACGAAGAAGAAGACGCCATGCCGCCGCCGCTGGAATCGCTGCACCCACCCAAGGGTATCAACCTCGACGATGAGCAGAAGGCAGTGATCGGCCAGATCATTCCGTGGACCATGGCCTTCCTCGGCCTCAGCTTCATCGCCTGCGCCCTGCTGATCATTGGCATGCCGCCGCTGTCAGGCTTCGTTGGCAAGCTCAACCTGATCAGCGCACTGTTCAACCCACAGGGGCTGGGGGTTGCGACGGAGCAGCCACTGGGGGCCACCGGCTGGACGCTGGTGGCGTTACTGATACTGTCCGGCATGGCCTCGCTGATCGCCTTTGGCCGGGTCGGCATCCAGCGCTTCTGGAAGCCTGAGGAGCGGCCGTCACCGGTGCTGCGCCGCTATGAATGCCTGCCGATCGTCATCCTGCTTGGCCTGTGCATCATCCTCAGCCTGAAAGCCGAGCCGCTGCTGCGTTACACCCAGGATACCGCTGCCAGTCTGCAGGCCCCTGACACCTATATCCAGGCCGTGATGGCCGCCCGCCCCATTCCTGGCCCCACCTCGCTCGACGTACAGGTGCAGCCATGAGCCGAATGTTCCCTGCCCCACTGCTATCGGTCTCGCTGTTCGGCTTGTGGCTACTGTTGAACCTCTCGATAAGCCCCGGCAATCTGCTGCTGGGCGCCGCGCTTGGTGTGCTGGCGCCATTGCTCATGGCACCGTTACGTCCGCAGCATGCGCATGTGCGGCGGCCCCTGGTCATCGCCCGCCTGATCGGCCGGGTCGGTATCGATGTGATCATGTCCAACTTGCAGGTCGCGCTTGGCGTGTTGCGTGCCGGCAAACAGAAGCCACGGTCGGCATTCGTCCACGTACCGCTGGCGCTGCGCGACCCGCACGGCCTGGCCGCGCTTTCGATGATCACCACGGTAGTCCCCGGCACGGTCTGGTCCGAGCTGGCGCTGGACCGCACCGTGCTGCTGTTGCATGTGTTCGACCTGGATGATGAAGCGGCCTTCATCCGGCACTTCAAGGACACCTACGAACGCCCGCTGATGGAGATTTTCCAATGACAGGCCTGCTCTCGAGTGCGGTCCTTGCCAGCCTGTTCATCTTCGCCTTGGCCATGGGCCTGGCGCTGATCCGCCTGTTCCGCGGCCCCTCCGCTCAGGACCGGGTGCTGGCGTTGGACTACCTGTACATCCTGGCCATGCTGACAATGTTGGTGCTTGGGATCCGTTATGCCAGTGACACCTACTTCGAAGGTGCCCTGCTGATTGCGTTATTCGGCTTCGTCGGCTCGTTTGCCCTGGCCAAGTTCCTGCTGCGCGGTGAGGTGATCGAATGACTGAAACCCTGGTACTGCCGTTCTGGCTGGAACTGGTCACCGCTGTGTTGCTGCTGACGGGCAGCCTGTTCGCCCTGATTGGCGCGGTGGGCCTGGTGCGCCTGAAGGATTACTTCCAGCGTATGCACCCGCCGGCACTGGCCTCGACCATTGGCGCCTGGTGCGTGGCGCTGGCCTCGATCATTTACTTTTCGTGGCTGAAGGACGCGCCGGTGCTGCACGCGTGGCTGATCCCGATCCTGCTGTCGATCACCGTGCCGGTCACCACGCTGTTGCTGGCGCGCGCGGCACTGTTTCGCAAGCGCATGGCGAAAGAACCGGTGCCCGAAGAGGTCAGCAGCGGCAGCGACCGCGGCAACTGATGGGGTTACCGCTTCAGCCTTGGCTGAGGCGCTGCAACTCGCGGCGGACCATGGCGGCATAAGGCGGCGGGCTGAGCCTGTATAGTTCAGCCGCCACCCAGTTCAACCAAGCGCCTTGCAACGCCGCGCGCCTGGCCAGCAAACGCTCGGCGTCGGCCACGGCATCTGCCAGGTGCTGCCGATGAAACTCCGCCCGCGTGGCAGGCGCGTCGTCAGCATCGGTCATTCACTGGCCTTGAAGGTGGTCAGTTCGCCTTTGCGCCATTTGGCAACTTTGCCGGTCACCGCCTTCAGCAACTTGCCCAGGCCTTCCTGCACTTGCTGCTGCGCGGCGAACACCAGCATCACACCGTGGCCTTCACGGAATACAATGCCTTCGCCTTCCGGGACGGAAACGAATGCGTAATCACCCACGCCATACACATTCAACTTGATCTCGCGAAAGCGCATTTCCAGCTTGCCACCTTCGCGGCTGGGCAATACGGCAGCGCGGAAGTGGTCGCCCACCTTTAGCTCGAGGCGCTGTTTGTCATCGACCACCAATGCACTTTCGGTGTCGATTTCGGCCATGTACAGGCCTTCGGGATTCTGTTCGGTCACATAGATGAAGCGGCCCTGGAACAGTTGGGCCAATTTACCGCGCAAGTCGCCCAGGGCGAACAACGCGTGGGTATCAAGTGTGCTGACTGCCAATGAAGTAATCCTCAACCGGTTACAACCCGCCCTCACCCAAGCCGGGGAGGCACGGCCATTTCTTATCGATAGGCGAAAAGAGTAATAAAGCGATATACGAAATGTCTGTGCCCGCTGACGATGCAGCGTGCAGGAATCTTTACTCTGATGTGCCAGACTCGCCTTCAACCGAAGGCGCTCGGCCCTTTCCCGGCCCGGGAAGCGTGATGCCCAAGATCACTCGCCAGCAAATGCAACCAATGGAGCGAGCCTGCAAGAAGACAAGCCCTGGTATCCATGTGCGCATTTACTGTAGGACAAATATGCCCGAAAACACTGAAACACGTCGAGAGGCAATAAACATTTTCAGGCGGCGAGGCCTTTCTTCAGTTGCTGCTGCCAAGCCGCCTGGCATTCCAGCGCTTCTTCACGCGTGGCGAAGGCAGTACCACGGCGCTCGCCATTGACCAGTACCACCCAGCAGATGCGCTTTCCCACCGCCTGCAGGGTAGACGGCACACCTGAACCAATCATCACGGCTACATCGACTCGGCTATTCATCATTCCCTCCGGAATTTAATTAGCACCCTAACGATAAAGCCATGATACGCCTGCCCTTCACGCGAAAACAGCGCATCCCGGTACAGCAGTGTTACGCCGGGAGCAACAAAACCGGGGCCAGCGAAAAACGCAAAAAGCCCCAGGGATTGCTCCGTGGGGCCTCTCACCACACCCGGGGTCAGACCTGGCGCTGGTGGCGGTCGAGCTGCTCGTGGCGCTCTTGGGCTTCGATGCAGTACTTGGTGGTCGGGCTGATCAGCAGACGCTTCAGACCGATGGGTTCACCGCTGTCATCGCACCAGCCGAAACTTTCGTCGGCAATACGGTCCAGAGCCATCTCCAGCTGTGGCAGCAGGCGCTGGTCGCGATCGATGGCATTTACCAGCCAGCTACGCTCTTCTTCGACCGAGGCCACGTCGGCAGGGTCCGACGGAGTGTCCAAGCCTTCGATGGTGGTGCGGCTGAGTTCGATGCGTTCATGGGTTTCGACTTTCATCGCCTGCAGCAGCTCAGTGAAGAAGGCTAGCTGGTCGGCGTTCATGTAGTCATCGGCCGACATGGCCAGCAACTGTTCCTTGGTCATCGATTTCTCTATGAAAAAATGTGCATTTGGGCGATTCAGGTGCCACCGACGCCTTGGCATCGGCAGCGAAATTCTTCAAGCGCCAACTGGCACTCTTTTACAGGGGGCGGCAGTCTAAGGCGCCACGTCGCGTGGAGCAACTGCAAATGGGTGCGAATTTGCTTCCGTCGCTTAGAATCCGCTGGTCGGTGCCAGTACAAATTCAACTGCCCGCCCCATACTGTGAGTGTGACGCTGGCTCAGGCTCAGGCTCAGGCACTTGATCTTGATCTTGATCTTGATCTTGATCTTGACTTTCGCGACTTCAGGAGGCCGAACGCAGGCATTGCGGAGGCAGGTGACGGGCATGGATGCCCGTCAAGCGCTGAGGCCCCAGGATGGGGCCTTCGGCGCGGTCCTGCCGGGAGCAATGCCGGAGTGAG
>NZ_QJRL01000004.1 GCF_003205205.1 Pseudomonas sp. LB-090624 | reverse complement strand
GTGGTGGCGGAAGCGGAAGCGGCGGTGGCCACGGCAATGGCGGCGAAGGTGGTGGTCATGCCGGCAACAGTGGCAGTGGCCATGATGGCCGAGCCCACGACGGCAATTCGAACGCTGGGCGCAGTAGCAATCATGCTGAAGCGGGTGACGATCATGGCAACCATGTTGGCGGTGAGCCCGGAGATGATCATGGTAATCATGTCGGCGGTGAGCCCGGAGATGATCATGGTAATCATGTCGGCGGTGAGCCTGGCGATGACCACGGCAATCATGTTGGCGGTGAACCAGGTGATGATAACGGCAACCATGTGGGTGGCGAACCGGGTGATGACAACAGCAGAAGCTGATTGGAGCTGACTCGCAGCGGCCCATGCAAAAAACAGCGGACGGGTTTTGCATGGTCAGCTTCCGGCCTGTCTGGCCATTACCATGTCCTTGCGATGAGCGCCGACAGTTTGTTCTTGTACCTGTCGGGGAGTACCTGCAGTTTATGTGGGATAATTTCCCGCGTTGTATGCTGGATTCCTCTGTCAAGGAATGCGCTCAATGCAATCGCCTACCTTGCCCCCGTCAATGTTAAGCGCACTGCAGCGTGTCATGCGCCCGCTGGTGCGCCTGATGCTGCGCAAAGGGGTTACCTACACAATGTTCGCCGACCTGCTCAAGCAAGTGTTCGTCGACGTGGCCCATCATGAGTTTCGCCTGAACGAGACCCCGCCAACCGATAGCCGCATCAGCTTGCTTACAGGCGTACATCGCAAGGATGTCCGGCGGCTGCGCAGTGATGCGGGCAAGGCGCCCGAGGCCCTGCCGGCAAACATTACCCTGGGCGCACAGTTGGTCAGCGTCTGGACCACGAGCCCACCGTTTTGCTCGGCGCCTGGCCAGGCGCTGCCGCTGCCCCGGCTAGCCAGCGTGGGTGGCGATTGCTCGTTCGATGCCCTGGTGGCCAAGGTCAGCACCGATATCCGGGGCAGGGTGGTGCTGGATGAGTGGTTGCGCCTGGGTGTAGTGCGGCTGGACGAGCAGGATTGTGTGCACCTGGAAGCTCAGGCATTCGTGCCACAGAAGGGCTTTGACGAGAAGGCGGCGTACTTCGGCCACAACCTGCACGATCATGCCTGCGCTGCGGTGCACAACCTGAGTTGCGAGGGCCAGCCGTTCTTTGAGCGCAG
The DNA here is from genome assembly GCF_003205205.1 of Pseudomonas sp. LB-090624. Taxonomy (GTDB): domain Bacteria; phylum Pseudomonadota; class Gammaproteobacteria; order Pseudomonadales; family Pseudomonadaceae; genus Aquipseudomonas. Next base: position 292,019 of record NZ_QJRL01000004.1, on the reverse strand, counting down.
CGTGCACTATGATGCCCTGAGCGCGGCCAGCGTCGAGCATCTGCGTGACGTGGTGGCCAAGGACGGCATGCAGACGCTGCTAGCCTTCAGCCGGCTTGCCGCGGAGCTGGAAAGCGTCGACACGCCCAGTGAAGAGCAGCGTCAGCGCATTACTGTCGGGCTTTATTTCTACACTGAAGCTACCGACCCCGATTCGTCGAAGACACCCGGCCCATGACCCTTCTTGCGCGCTTCCTCAGTGCCGTCACGTGCGCTCTGGTTTTCGGGGTGAACCTACTGGCGCCTGCCGAGGTGGCCGCAGCGCCGGTGTGTGTCAGCCGGGATGAAGTGGGGATGGCCGGTGCCGCAGGCCTGCAGTTTCCAGGCGGTACTGGCGGGACCGGTGTACGCAGCGAAAACGGCGGTGTCGGAGGAACGGGTGCGCCACTTCCGCAACGCCCCGGCGGCACCGGCGGCACGGGGGCGGTTGCCGAAGGTGTGGACGGTATCTACTTAGATCACAGCCAAGGCGGGGTGGGCGGTACCGGTGCGCCAATCCTGGGCCCGGGCGGCACGGGTATCGTTGGCACCATCACCGGGTTCGCCTCAATCTGCGTAAACGGCATGGAAGTGCACTACGGCAAGGACGTACCGGTGAGTGAGAACGGTGCCCCTGCCCACACGGGCCATCTGGCGATCGGCCAGGTGGTGGCGGTCGAGGCATTCGCCACCCAGCGCGGCCTGCAAGCAGGGCGTATTTCGATTCTCCACGTGTTTGAAGGGCCGTTGACCGCGCTGCCCAATGCCTCGGCACCGCTACGGGTCATGGGCCAACCTGTGCGGCTTGCTGCTGGCGCGCGGGTAGCTGAAGGGTTGCGCCCAGGTGAGCCGGTCAGGGTCAGTGGCCTGCGGGATGCCCGCGGCGAAGTGGTGGCGACCCGTATCGAACGCGCACCTGGCCTCAAAGAGGCCAGTGCCATTGGTGCAGTGGATAGCCCAGGCAGCTTGCAGGGGCTGAAACTGGGAACCCGGATAGCCCCGGCTCGGGAGCTGCTGGTGCGCGGCCAGTGGACGGGGCGCCAGCTGGAGGTGGCGCAAGCTCGCCCAGACCCGAGCCTGCCGTTTGCTGGGCGTGCCCGGCAAGTTGTGGTCGAAGGACTGGTGCAGCGCACACAGGCGCGACAATGGGTGGTCGCCGGCATTAATGTGACGCTGAGGCACCAGACCGTGATTGTCGGCAGGCAACCTGCTGCCTTTGCGCTTGATCAACGCGTCCGGGTGAGTGGGGTGCTCAATGGCAGCCATGAACTGCAGGCAACCCGCCTGGAGTTCCAGGATGACCGTGCCGAGAATCCGGACAGAGGGCACTCAGGGCATGGCAGCGGGCAGGGCATTAGTGGTGGTGGCTCCAGTGGCAGCGGCCATGGCGCGAGCGATGCCACCCACGTTCGTAGTGAAAGCAATGATGACCACAGTGGGCGGGGTAGCTCTGACCGTGTTGACACGTCTGGCAAGTCCGAACAGGTAGATACCGTGGAATCACGCGAGAACACCGCCAGTGGCCGCTCCGATCGGGTGGAGAAGGCCGAAGTCGAAAAGGTTGAAAAAGTCGAGAAGGTAGAGAAGGTAGAGAAGCTCGGGAAACCGGACAAAGTCGAGAAGGTTGAGAAAGTCGAGAAAATTGAGAAACCTGAAAAGGTCGAGAAGGTCGAGAAGGTCGAGAAGGTCGAGAAGGTCGAGAAGGTCGAGAAGGTCGAGAAGGTCGAAAAGGTCGAAAAGGTCGAAAAAGTAGAAAAAGTAGAAAAGCCGGAAAAGGTAGAGCCCCTCGAAAAAGTAGAGCATCCAGAGCGATCGGGGCGGTAGCCAACTAGGCTGGGGTAAGGTCGATCACACTTGCCAAACAGGTACTGAGATGCCGATGAGACCTGCGCTTACTCTTATCGCCTGCGCGCTGTCATGTACCGGTGCTTCAGCCGTGGCCGATAGTTTCAGCATCGCCACGGGATTGGACTATTCCAGCGGTGACTATGGCACCGGTACCACGTCGGAGATCTGGTACCTCCCGGTGGTTGGCAAATATGAGGCTGGGCTCATGACCTACAAAGTCACCGTGCCCTGGTTACACATCACCAACCCTGAAGTAGGCCCCAGTGGTGACCCTTTGCCCGGCGGTTGCCATGATGTAGAAAGCGGGCTGGGCGATACGGTTGCCAGTGCCGGGTATGCGTTGCTCGACGGCAGTGACGGCGGGCTGATGCTGGACCTGATCGGCAAGGTCAAATTCCCCACCGCTGATGAAGACCAGTGCTTGGGCACCGGCGAGTACGATTACACCGCTCAGGTCGACATCACCAAAGGCTTTGGCCTTGTCACCGGCTTCGCCACACTAGGCTGGAAAAAGTTTGGCGACCCGCCTGACAGCAAGTTCGACGACCCGATCTTCGCCAGCCTCGGTTTCGCCTTGCCGGTGGCTGTCGGCACATCGGCAGGCGCCTCCTATGATTGGCGGCAGAAAGTGGTCTCGACCGGCTCGCAGATCCGGGAGCTGACCCTGTTCCTCACCCATAAGCTTAACCAGCAGTGGAAAGTCCAACTCTATGCGGTCAAGGGCTTCTCGGATGCCAGCCCGGATGCCGAGGGCGGGCTGATGCTGTTTCACACGTTCTGACGAAAAAGCCCCTGCCCCGATGCTTCCCTGTGGGGACGTCGGGGCAGGGGCTTTTCAGGCTTCAACCGTTTTTAGACAGGCTCGGCCCACATGTCGTATTCGTCGGCATCCACCACACGGCAACGTACCTTGTCGCCTGGCTTGAAGCCGTGGTCGCCGTCGATGAACACGCTGCCGTCGATTTCCGGCGCATCGAAGAAGCTGCGGCCCACCGAACCTTGTTCTTCCACTTCGTCGATCAGCACCTCGATTTCCTTGCCGATGCGCAATTGCAGGCGGGCAGTGCTGATGGCCTGCTGGTGGGCCATGAAGCGGTCCCAGCGCTCTTGCTTGACGTCGTCCGGTACTTCGGCCAGGCCCAGGTCGTTGGCCGGGGCGCCTTCCACCGGCGAGTACTGGAAGCAGCCCACGCGGTCGAGCTGGGCTTCGGTCAGCCAGTCCAGCAGGTACTGGAAGTCTTCCTCGGTCTCGCCCGGGAAGCCGACGATGAAGGTAGAGCGGATCACCAGCTCAGGGCACTGCTCGCGCCAGTTCTTGATGCGCGCCAGCGTGCGGTCTTCGAAGGCCGGGCGCTTCATCGACTTGAGCACTTTCGGGCTGGCGTGCTGGAACGGGATGTCCAGGTACGGCAGGATCTTGCCGGCAGCCATCAGCGGGATCACGTCATCGACGTTCGGGTAGGGGTACACATAGTGCAGGCGGACCCAGGCCCCCAGGCTGCTCAGTGCTTCGCACAGTTCGAGCATGCGGGTCTTGACCGGGCGGCCGTTCCAGAAGTCGGTCTTGTACTTGACGTCGACGCCGTAGGCACTGGTGTCCTGGGAGATCACCAGAATTTCCTTCACCCCGGCCTTGACCAGGCGCTCGGCCTCGCTCAGCACTTCACCCACCGGGCGGCTGACCAGCTTGCCACGCATCGACGGGATGATGCAGAAGCTGCAGCTGTGGTTGCAGCCTTCGGAAATTTTCAGGTAGGCGTAGTGGCGCGGGGTCAGCTTGACGCCCTGTGGCGGCACCAGGTCGATCAGTGGGTTGTGGTCCTGGCGCGGCGGCACGACCTCGTGCACCGCGTTGACCACCTGCTCGTACTGCTGCGGACCGGTGACCGACAGCACGCTTGGGTGCACGTCACGAATGTTGCCTTCTTCGACGCCCATGCAGCCGGTGACGATGACCTTGCCGTTTTCCTTGATCGCTTCGCCGATCACTTCGAGCGATTCGGCCTTGGCGCTGTCGATGAAGCCGCAGGTGTTGACCACCACCACGTCGGCGTCCTCGTAGGTGGGCACGACTTCATAGCCTTCCATGCGCAGCTGGGTCAGGATGCGCTCGGAATCGACCAGGGCTTTTGGGCAACCCAGGCTTACGAAACCTACCTTGGGGGTGGCGGGCGTGGTGGACATGACTAACCTCGGTATTGAATGCAGGTCGCCCGGCCGGAATCGGGGGCGATCTTGATGGGCGCTTTCGGCGCCTCTGATCAAAAAGTGCGCAATTCTAGCGAGCGCACGGTCGCTTGACCAGCAGAAATACGACGAACGCTGCGCTATGCTTCGCGCCGTTGCGCCAAGGTCCATTCGAGGGCCTGGTGGCGAAGTGAATACTAAAGGCCGTGAAGGCCGTCTGCGGGAGTGGTCGATGGTTCAGGCAAGCAGTCACGCTGAGGGCGGGCACGAGGGGAAGCAGGGCGCGGCGCGGTCCGTGGGCCTGCTCGTGGCAGCGGTCGGGGTGGTTTATGGCGATATCGGCACCAGCCCTCTGTATACCCTCAAGGAAGTCTTCACCGGCGGTTACGGGGTGCCGGTCAACCATGATGGCGTGCTGGGGATCCTGTCGCTGATCCTGTGGTCGCTGTTGTGGGTGGTGTCGTTCAAGTATGTGATGTTCATCCTGCGCGCCGACAACCAAGGCGAGGGCGGTACCATGGCACTGACCGCGCTGGCGCGGCGGGCCACGGCGGCCTACCCGCGGTTGCGTACGCTGATGGTGATCTGTGGCCTGATCGGTGCTTCGCTGTTCTATGGCGACAGCATGATCACCCCGGCGGTGTCGGTGCTGTCGGCGGTGGAGGGCATGGGCCTGGCGTTCGACGGCATCGACCACTGGGTGGTGCCAATTTCGCTGGTAGTGCTGGTGGCGCTGTTCCTGGTGCAGAAGCACGGCACCGAGAAGATCGGCAAGCTGTTTGGCCCGATCATGGTCACCTGGTTCGTGGTGCTGGGCGCGTTGGGGGTGCATGGCATCTCGCAGACCCCTGAAGTGCTCAAGGCCGTCAACCCCGGCTGGGCGGTCAACTTCTTTGTGGTGCACCCGGGCATGGGCGTGGCCATCCTCGGCGCGGTAGTGTTGGCGCTGACCGGTGCTGAGGCGCTGTACGCCGACATGGGGCACTTTGGCCGCAAGCCGATCGCCAGGGCCTGGTTCATCCTGGTGCTGCCGGCGCTGGTGCTCAACTACTTTGGCCAGGGCGCTTTGCTGCTGCAAAACCCGGAGGCGGCGCGCAACCCGTTCTACCTGCTGGCGCCGGGCTGGGCGCTGCTGCCATTGGTGGGGCTGGCCACCATGGCCACGGTAATTGCTTCGCAGGCGGTGATTTCCGGGGCCTTCTCCCTGACCCGCCAGGCCATCCAGTTGGGCTACATCCCTCGCATGCATATCCAGCACACGTCCAGTGACGAACAGGGGCAGATCTACATCGGTGCAGTGAACTGGACGCTGATGGTTGGAGTGGTACTGCTGGTGATCGGCTTCGAGTCGTCCGGCGCCCTGGCGGCAGCCTACGGGGTGGCGGTAACCGGCACCATGCTGATGACCACTGTTCTGGTGTCGGCGGTGATGTTGCTGCTGTGGAAGTGGCCACCGGTGCTGGCGGTGCCCATCCTGATAGGTTTCCTGTTCGTCGATGGGCTGTTCTTCGCCGCCAACGTGCCGAAAATCTTCCAGGGCGGTGCCTTCCCGGTGTTGGCCGGGGGTGTGCTGTTCCTGTTGATGAGCACCTGGAAGCGCGGCAAGCAGATCCTGGTAGAGCGCATCGATGAAGGCGCACTGCCGCTACCGCTGTTCATCAGCAGTATCCGCATCCAGCCGCCGCACCGGGTCGAAGGCACGGCGGTGTTCCTTACCGCGCGCTCCGATGCCGTGCCGCATGCGTTGTTGCACAACATGCTGCACAACCAGGTGCTGCATACCCAGGTGGTGTTGCTGACAGTGGTCAGCGAGGATCGGCCTCGTGTACCGGAGCACGAACGCTTTGAGGTGGAGGCGTATGGTGACGGGTTCTTCCGCGTGCTACTGCACTTTGGCTTCATGGATGAGCCGGATGTGCCCGCGGCGTTGAAGCTGTGCCACCTGGATGACCTCGACTTCACGCCGATGCGCACCACGTACTTCCTCAGCCGCGAGACGGTGATCGCTTCACGGCTGGAGGGGATGTCGCGCTGGCGTGGCAACCTGTTCGCGTTCCTGCTGAAGAATGCCAACGGTAACCTGCGCTTCTTCAACCTGCCGCTGAACCGGGTGATCGAGCTGGGGACCCAGGTCGAGATCTGATTGCCAAGGGGCCGCAAAGCGGCCCCTGTCAATCATTGTCAGTTCTGTTCGGCGACGCTGGATTTACCCTGGCGTGTCTCGATCTCACCAATCAAGCGCTTGGCCAGCGCCGGGTAGTTTTCATCAAAGTGGTGCCCCCCAGGCAGCTTCAGGCGTTCACCCACCGCAGTCTTTTCGGTGCAACCGCTTTCATCGGTCTCTTCCACGCCATATACGCACACCACCTTGGAGGCCGGCAACTTGGCCATTTCCGGCCCGGTTGGTGCTTCCTGGCCTTCTTTGCCCAGCCAGCCCTCGACCTCGATCTCGAAGCTGCCGCTGCGGGCAAACGCCAGCAACATCACCGCGTCGACACGTTGCTGGTCCTCTACCGGCAGGCGGTTGTAGATCGCCGGCAGCACATCAGCGCCGAACGAATAGCCGGTCAGTACAAAACGCTTGGTGCCCCATTTTTGCCGGTAATGCTGCATCAGCTCGGACAGGTCGGCCGCGCTTTGTTCTGGCGTCTTGTGCTGCCAGTAATAGCGCAGCGTATCGATACCTACCACCGGGTAGCCCAGCTTGGCCATTTCGCCGGCAACATCACGGTCAAGGTCGCGCCAGCCGCCGTCACCGGAGAGGAACAGGGTGACCGTGTCGGTGGTTTGCCCGGCCGGCACTTCGACTACCGGGATGGCCAAGGCGTTGCCGTCGTGACCGACCAGGGCCTGGGTCAATTGCGACTTGAGCACTTGCGGCAGGTGGATGTCGTAGTCGCTGATGCTGGTTTCGGCATTGGCCTGGTCGCGCACGAAAGCGGCGCTGGCGTCATCCGGGTTGTCGTTCCAGGCGACGTTCCAGTGGCCATGGGCCGCGGATTTTGGCAGCGGCGCCTGGCAGCCAGGTTGCTCGACAGTGAAGTCCACGGATATGGCCCGGGCCTTGTCATCAGTCTGGCTGGCCAGCCAGCGCCATGCCTGGGCGGCACCGGGGCCGATACCGGCGACCAGCGTAGGTTTCTCCGGCAGTTGGCTCAGCGCATGGTCCATGGCCTGCTGCTGCTTGCTGCAGTCGTTCGGCGGCAGGATCACCTGCACCAGTTGGGCCTCACCGGCCTGGGCCAGGTCCATCAGTTGCTTGTCGGTCAGGGCCTGCTCCTGGGGCACGCCGATGGCCACTCGGGCCTTGGGGTGTACACCAGGTGTAACGCGGGTGATGCTGGTGTCATCGATCCTGAGTTGCTCCAGGCGCGCCTCGGGGGCCGGGCGTGTCCACAGCCAGAACGCCAGCGCGCCCCCCAGCGCAGCCATCAGCAGGGGAACCAGCAAGTACAGCCAAAAGCGTCGGGTCATCAACGTTTCACCAATCCAGTCAAGCCGCCTGCGATCAGGGCGGCGGTGTCGGCCAGTGCCACCAGCGGGTCAAGCCCGGCCGGCACGGCCATGTAGCGGGGTTCCCAGTCCGGTTGGAATTTGTCCTTGAAGCGTCTTAGCCCCTGGAAGTTGTAAAGCTGTTCGCCACGGCGGAACACCATCGACCCCAAGCGCTGGGTCAAGGGTGCGCCACGTCGCGGCTGCAGGCCGGAAAGCGGTACCATGCCCAGGCTGAAGCGCGTGTACTCATGGCTTTTGTAGTGCAGGATCAGGCCAATCATCATGAACTCCATGGTCAGCTTCGGTGCCTCGGGGTGCGCTCGCATCAGGTCAAGGCTGGCCAGTTCGTTGCCATGGGTTTCCAGCAGGTTGGCGAAGGCCACCGGGCGGCCCTGGAAGCGAATCAGGGCGATGCGAAAGTGTTGCAGGTAGTCCGCGCTGAAGCGCCCCAGGGAAAAGCCTTTCTCGCGCACGTTCTTGCCGCCTAGCCAGGCATCGGAAATTTCCTTCAGCTCTGCCAGCGGTGCATGCCCCGGTTCGTGGATTTCCAGGCTCAGGCCATCGCGGCCACCGCGGTTCCAGGTGTAGCGCAGGTCCTTCATTTCCTTGCCCTTGGCTTCCAGATCGAAGCGGCGCAAGTCGACCCGGGCTTCTTCACCCAGCTTGAGCGCGGTCAGGCCGATGTCCATGTAGAACGGCAGGTTTTCGGCGCGCACCTGGTAGAACACCGGTCGGGCGTGGTGCAAGTCGCACAGGTCGCGGAACTGCCAGATCATTTCGGCGCGCTCCTGGGCCGGCCCGATCGGGTCGTATAGCGCCACCAGGCTGCGGCCGCGCCGGGCGTACATGAGGAACGCGTTGTCACGTGGGTGGAACAGCAGCGCTTTGTCGCCGGTCAACGCCAGGCCACCGTCGGGCTGCTCGGAAGCCAGCAGGATACGGTTGGCGCGTTGCAGCTCTGCTTCATCTGGCAGGTGGATCACGGGTGGCGCGGTGCGCAGCAGCCAGGTCAGCGCCACGGCCGCCAGCAGCAAGGCACTGCCCATGGCGGCGCGCAGGCCCCGTGGCGCGTCGGCATCGAGGGTGAACTGCCACCACAGTTGATGGCTGTAAGGGACATCCTGGTAGGCGAACAGCAGCAACCACACCGATGCGCCGACTGCGCAGGCGCTGGCCACCAGAAACACCGGCGAGAACGGAAGCTCCAACAGGCGGCTGGGGCGGTAGAACGAGCGACGGAACAGGGCGAGCAGGGCGGCCGTGAAGGTCAGCAGGCAGGCCTCTTCCCAGTCGAAGCCCTTGAGCAGCGACAGCAGGGCGCCGACCAGCAACAGTACGGTGGTCAACAGCCAGGCGGCAGACAGGCGCCGGCGCAGGCCTTGGGCCAGCAGCAAGCACAGCACGCCGATCAGGCTGGCGCCGAAGTGCGAGGCATCGATCAGCCGATGTGGCACAAGGAAGCCCATGTGCTCCAGGCGGGTGTCGATTTCGGGTGTGGCGCCAGAGAACAGCAGCACCACACCGGACAGGAACACCAGAATCGACAGGATGGGTGCGGCCAGCCCCGAGGCGGCCTTGATGGCCTGTTGCGCGAACAGCAGGCGCCGGGCTTCATTGGCCAGCAGTAGCACGCAGGCCAGCAGCAGCGGCAGAACCACGTAGATCAACCGGTACAGCAGCAGGGCAGCGGCCAGCGGTGCCGCGCCGAGTTGGTCGGCAAACGCTGCCAGCAGAATCGCTTCGAACACCCCGACGCCGCCCGGTACGTGGCTGAGCACGCCCGCAGCCAAGGCCAGCAAGTAAACCAGTACGAACGCGCCGAATGGTGGTGCTTCGGGCAGCAGCAGGTACAGCACGGTGGCGGCTGCGGCCACATCCAGCGCAGTGATCAGCAATTGCAGGGCAGCCAAGCGTGCCCCCGGCAGGCGCAGCGTGCGCCGGCCAAGTTGTACCAGCAGGTTGTTGGCCAGCGGTTGTTCGGCCAGGCGCCGGCGATACAAGCCAGCCACCAACAGGGCAGACGCTACCAGCACGGCGCCGGCCACAGCAGCCAACAGGCCGGCAGGCAGGCCCAGCGCGGTCGAGGCAGCCGACAGGTCGCTCAAGGTTGCCAAGGCAGCCAGGGGCGGCAGCGCGCAGCCCAGCGACAGGCTGGCAAACACGGTCATGCGCGCGACCTCCGCCGCACCAAGGCCTTGGCGTGCATACAGGCGGTAACGTACCGAGCCGCCGGATAGCATCGACAGGCCAATGGCATTGCCGATGGCAAAAGCGCTGAAACCACCCAGCACCAGGCTGCGTGCAGGCAATTTGACCCCAGCATAGCGGCTGGCCGACCACTCATAACCCAGCAGGATGACGAAGCCCACCACGGTCGCCACGAAGGCGCCGAGCAACGACTGTGCGGGCACGCTGAGCATGGCATCGTGCAAGGCATAGATGTCCAGTTCGCTCAGCAGGTGGCGGCAGGCAATCAACCCCATGGTGAACAGCACCAGGGTCACCACCAGGCCGATCGGCTGGCGGTAGCGACTCAGGCGTTCAAGCCAGGGTAGGCGCTGCACTGCACCCGGCAGTGCCGAGGCGAGTGGCACCGGAGGTTCGGGATTGTGGGAAGTCATGAATAGCCCCGGGCATGCAGCGCGAGGTGAAGGAAAGGTGCGGCCAAGTGAAAGTCCCTTTGGAAAACGTATCCAATGTTACTCCGGGCTCAGGCGCTTTCGGGGGCCTGGCAGGGTTAAAGATAGTTCATCCTGGGTGTGACGCCTCAAGCCTGCGGGTTGGCTGGACGGCGGGCAAAATCGGGGGGGGAAAAGCAGGGAGGGTAGAAACAACAAACCCCGCGCTGCTGTTACACAGGCGGGGTTTGTTCTGACGAATATGGTTGCGGGAGCCGGATTTGAACCGACGACCTTCGGGTTATGAGCCCGACGAGCTACCAGGCTGCTCCATCCCGCGTCAGAGGTGCGCATTCTACAGCTTGGTGATTGGGTGTCAAGCGCCAAGTGTTTATTTACCCATGTTTTTTTGCTGCAGTTTTCCGCAGGCAAAGAAAAAGGCCACTGTGTTAACAGTGGCCTTATCTTGAATCTGGTTGCGGGAGCCGGATTTGAACCGACGACCTTCGGGTTATGAGCCCGACGAGCTACCAGGCTGCTCCATCCCGCGTCAGTGGGGCGAATTCTACAGTTTGTAGCTTGGGTGTCAAGCGCTAATGTTTGATTTTCAACGCTTTTTTACCAGCAGGTAGTTTCTGCAGACAAAGAAAAAGGCCACTGCGTTAACAGTGGCCTTTTCTCGAATCTGGTTGCGGGAGCCGGATTTGAACCGACGACCTTCGGGTTATGAGCCCGACGAGCTACCAGGCTGCTCCATCCCGCGCCTGTGAGATCGAATTCTACGGATTTGCTCCACGATGTCAAGCAAATAGTTAGGAAAATCCTTTTTTGTTCAATCCCTTAGCGTTCGATAACTGCGTGCAGCTCAGGCACGGCGGGGCTTTCAGGCCGATTATCGCCAGGCGGGGCCGCTGAGCTGTTTCAAAACAGGACGCATGCGATACTATCTGTATGAATTTACAGTGCTGACGGTCATCCATGTCCTTGCGCAAGATCATCCACGTCGACTGCGATTGCTTTTATGCCGCGATCGAGATGCGTGACGACCCGCGCTTGGCTGGGCGGCCCATGGCCGTGGGTGGCTCGCCCGAGAATCGTGGGGTGATCGCCACCTGTAACTATGAAGCGCGTGCCTACGGTGTGCGCTCGGCGATGTCGTCGCGGCATGCACTGAAACTGTGCCCCGACCTGCTGATCGTCAAGCCGCGTTTCGAAGCCTACCGTGAGGCCTCGCGGGAAATCCACACGATCTTCCGCGACTACACCGAGCTGATCGAGCCTTTGTCGCTGGATGAGGCCTATCTGGATGTGAGCGAAAGCCAGTGGTATGCCGGCAGTGCCACACGCATTGCCGAGGATATTCGCCGGCGTGTGGCGCGCACCCTCCATATCACCGTGTCGGCGGGAGTGGCGCCGAACAAGTTCTTGGCCAAGATCGCCAGCGACTGGCGCAAGCCCAACGGGTTGTTCGTGATTACGCCGGGTGAAGTGGAAGCGTTCGTCGCCGCCTTGCCAGTGGCCAGGTTGCACGGCGTGGGCAAGGTGACGGCGGAAAAACTGACCCGGCTGGGCATTGAAACCTGCCTGGAGTTGCGTGAGTGGTCGCGGCTGGCGCTGGTGCGCGAGTTTGGCAGTTTTGGTGAGCGCTTGTGGGGGCTGGCGCGGGGTATTGATGAGCGTGCAGTACACAACGACAGCCGGCGCCAGTCGGTCAGCGTGGAAAACACCTACGACACCGACCTGCCGGACCTGGCCAGTTGCCTGGCGCGGCTGCCCGAGTTGCTGGACAGCCTTAACGAGCGTATTGCCCGCATGGACAACAGTTACCGGCCAGACAAACCTTTCGTCAAGGTCAAGTTCCATGATTTCAGCCAGACCACCATGGAGCAGGCGGGAGCGGGGCGGGATCTGGAGAGTTATCGGCAGTTGCTGGCCCAGGCATTCGCCCGCGGCAGCAAGCCGGTGCGCTTGCTGGGGGTGGGGGTGAGGTTGCGCGACTTGCGCGGGGCGCATGAACAGCTGGAGCTGTTCCCGCCTATATAAAGAAGGCGACTTGCGCGGTCCCCGCTGCATCGACCGCGCAAGCCCGCAACGCTATGCGAAAAGCCGGGTTATTGCACCCCTGGATCAGCCACCAGCCGCCCTGTAGCCTTGGTCAACGACTGCAAGAACTCCTGCTGCAGTTCCGGGTCGTTGCGGGTCAGTTCGATCAGGCTCTGTTCCATTTCGCTGGCTTCTTCTTCAAGACCCAGCTCTGACAGGCGCTTGACCCGGTGTACCCACTGGCCGACATCGTCATCTTCAAGGTCATCGAAGATCAGTTCATGGGCTTCGAGCAGCTTGTTGCGCAGGGTGGCGCTGACCAGCAGGCTGGCGTCGCCACGTACCGCGTTGTCCTCGTCGAGCACCTGCAAGTGCAAGGTACCGATGTGGTTGAGGTTCTGTTCGGAGAACGGGCTGTCGAGCAGGTTCAGGCGCAGCACGCCATTGCGGTCGGTGGTCAGTTCGTGGGTCATCTTGCCAGCCTTGACCTCGACCAGGCGTTCGCTCCAGGGCACGCTGGTGGACTCCTCGCGCTTGCCTTTCTGCACCTCGCTGATACCGGCCAGGTTCTGCTGGGCACGGCCGTTGGACGCCACGTTCATGAACGGGTTGAGCCCGTCCACGCCGTAGCTCAACCAGTCGTGGGTAATGCTTTGCGGCAGGTTGCCCAAGGCGAATACGTTGACCACGTTGGCGCCGACACCCGCCACCACAGCCACTGCGCCCAGCGGGATCTCGTAAACCTCCCGCCAGGGCTGGTAAGGCGTGTAGCGGTCATAGCTGCGGGTGACTTCGAACTCGGTGACTTCGAAGCGCTTTTGCTCGTGCACGCGCACACGTCGTTGCGGAAGCTCCATCACCTTCGGCTCGCCGACATCGATCTGCAGGGTGTGCTCGAGCAGTTTACGCTCGACGCGCTCCTCATGGTCGCTGCGCTGGGACATCTGGTTGGCGCAGCCGCTGACGAGCAGGGCGCCGCACAGTGCGGCGCCCCCAAGGGTAAAGGTACTTCGCTTGTACATGATCACTCGTGCATTGGTTATCAGCGGCGAACGCGGGCCTGCAGGAAGGTCAGCACTTCATCGAGCGGCAACGCCTGGGCGTCCTGCTCGGTGCGGTGCTTGTACTCCAGGTTGCCTTCGGCCAGGCCGCGATCGCTGACGACGATGCGGTGCGGGATACCGATCAGCTCCATATCGGCAAACTTGATGCCTGGGCTGGTCTTCTTGTCGCGGTCGTCCAGCAGCACTTCGAAGCCGGCAGCAGTCAATTCGGCGTACAGCTTGTCGGTTGCCTCGCGGACCACCTCGGTTTCATAGCGCAGCGGTACCAGAGCGATCTGGAACGGAGCCAGGGCGTCGTTCCAGATGATGCCCTTGTCGTCATAGCTCTGCTCGATGGCGGCGGCGACCACGCGGGAAACACCGATGCCGTAGCAGCCCATGGACAGAACCACCGGCTTGCCGTTCTCGCCCAGTACCTGGCACTTCAGTGCCTCGCTGTACTTGGTGCCCAACTGGAAGATGTGGCCCACTTCGATGCCACGCTTGATCACCAGGGTGCCCTGGCCGTCCGGGCTTGGGTCGCCTTCGACCACGTTACGCAGGTCGGCAACCTGTGGTACCGGCAGGTCGCGCTCCCAGTTGACGCCGAAGTAGTGCTTGTCGTCGATGTTGGCGCCAATGCCGAAGTCGCTCATCAGGGCAACCGAGCGGTCGATGATGATTTCCAGTGGCAGGTTGAGCGGGCCGAGCGAGCCGGCACCGGCGCCAATGGCGTCGCGCAGTTCGGCTTCGGTAGCCATGACCAACGGTTCGGCAACCTGTTCCAGCTTGGTGGCCTTGATTTCGTTCAGTTCGTGGTCGCCACGGACGATCAGGGCGATCAGCTTGCCTGCTTCGGCGCCGCGCACGATCAGCGTCTTGACGGTCTTTTCGATCGGCAGGCCGTGGTGCTCCACCAACTGGGCGATGGTCTTGGCATTCGGGGTGTCGACCAGGCGCAGCTCCTCGGTAGGGGCAGGGCGCACGGTTTCACGCGGGATGGCTTCGGCCTTCTCGATGTTGGCGGCGTAGTCGGAGCTGTCGCTGAAGATCACGTCGTCTTCGCCGGACTCGGCCAGTACGTGGAACTCGTGCGAGTAGCTGCCACCGATCGAGCCGGTATCGGCCTGCACTGGGCGGAAGTCCAGGCCCAGGCGGGTGAACACGTTGCTGTACGCCTGGTGCATGCGGTCGTAGGTTTCCTGCAGGGAAGCCTGGTCGGCATGGAACGAGTAGGCGTCCTTCATGATGAACTCGCGGCCACGCATCAGGCCGAAGCGCGGGCGGATTTCGTCACGGAACTTGGTCTGGATCTGGTACATGTTGAGCGGCAGCTGTTTATAGCTGGACAGCTCGTTACGGGCCAGGTCGGTGATCACTTCTTCGTGGGTAGGGCCAACGCAGAAGTCGCGCTGATGGCGGTCCTTCAGGCGCAGCAGCTCGGGGCCGTATTGCTCCCAACGGCCGGACTCCTGCCACAGTTCGGCAGGCTGGATGCTCGGCATCAGCACTTCCAGGGCGCCGGCGGCGTTCATTTCCTCACGCACCACGGCCTCGACCTTGCGCATTACCCGCAAGCCCATCGGCAGCCAGGTGTACAGGCCGGAGGCCAGTTTGCGGATCATGCCAGCACGCAGCATGAGCTGATGGCTGATGACCACTGCGTCGGCAGGGGTTTCTTTCTGGGTGGCGAGCAAATATTGACTGGTGCGCATGGTTAGCCGTGTCGATTGCCTAAGACGTTGAAATAGCCCCGCATTGTACGGGGGGGAAACGAAGGCGTACAGGATGCCCCAGGCGGTGACACTTGTCAGCCAAGAAAAAGCCCGGCGTGATCGCCGGGCTTTTTCAGGTGCGGGGCACTGCAAGCCAGGCTTACAGGATGCTCAGCGGGTACTCCACGATCAGGCGCAGTTCGTCGATCGATGGGGAATCGTAGTAAACGCCATCGGAAGAACGGTAGGTGGCCTGACGCACGCGGAAGCTCAGGTCCTTCGCCGGGCCTTCCTGCAGCACGTATTTGATGTCGACGTCGCGTTCCCATTCTTTGCCGTTGCTGGTGCCAGCGACGTTGGCGTCGGTACCGCGTACATAACGGGTCATGAAGGTCAGGCCTGGAATGCCGTATTCGGCAAAGTTCAGGTCGTAGCGAGCCTGCCAGGATTTCTCGTCTTCGGCGTTGAAGTCGGAACGAGCCACGGAGTTGGCCAGGAAGATGGTGCCGCCACCGTCGATACCATAACCATAATCGCCGTCGCCGGTGACTTTCTGGTAGGCCAGGGTGAAGGTGTGAGCGCCGATGTTGTAGGCGCCCGACAGGCTGAACGCGCGGTTGTCCAGCTTGTCGCCATCGAAGGCGCGGTACTCGGCAGAGCCTTCGCTCTTGGTGTCGTAGATGTTGAAGTCGAACACCAGGCCTTGGTTGTCGGAGATTGGCATCGCCCAGTTGACGTTGGCGTAGTATTTGCGCCAGTAGTCTTCAACCTTCGAGTAGTACAGGCTGGTGCTGAGGTTGTCGGTGAAGGCGTAGGTGCCACCGACCACGTTGGCTTCTTTCAGGCCGAAGCTGTCGCGGTTGGTTTGTTCTTGGGCAGTGAGGCTGGTGAAATGGCCAGCGTGCAGGGTCAGCCCTTCGATCTCGTTGCTGGTGATCAGGGTGCCCTGGGCGATTTCTGGCAGCAGGCGGCTGTCATCGGTGGCGAAGACCGGCAGCGCGGTGAACTGGTCACCCACTTTCAGCACGGTGTCGGAGATGCGGAATTTGACCGCGCCGCCGCCTTTGGAGTAGTCATCCTGCGAACGGCCGTCGGAACCGGTCGGGAACAGGCCGGTATTGGCACGACCCTTGCCGCTGTCCAGTTTCAGGCCGAGCATGCCGATGGCATCGACACCTACACCCACGGTGCCTTGGGTGAAGCCGGACTCGAAGGTGCCGACGAAGCCCAGGCCGGTTTCTTCACGGCGGCTCTGACCGCCTTCGTTGTTGCGGAAGTCACGGCTGAAATACAGCATGCGGGTCTTGACGCTCAGCTTGCTGTCTTCGATGAAACCTTTGGACTCGTCCTGTGCCGAGGCCATTGCCAACTGCGAGGTCCCTGCCGAAACGGCCAGGGCGATCATGCTCCACTTCATCACGCGCATCGTGATTTGCTCCTTTGGTTTTTAGGAAGAGTACCGCTGCGTCCATGTGTTTTAGTTATATGGGGCAGCTCTTTCTTGTTATGTCGGCGAAAATGTATAGCACGCTGACTGTTGTTGGCGATATGGCTATAAGTACTCTTTGCGGAACTTTTTCACCATGTCGCTTTTAGGTATTTCCATGTCGCAAATCACGCCTCGGTTCAAGGGCTGTACAACCCCAACGCTGTACCTTTTACCGTAACGAACTTGTAACTACCGATCCGGGGCAGAAAATTCCCTGGTAACCAATGCCGCTGTTGTTATTTGTCGCGTGCATCTGACGTTGCAGATGTCGTGCCGACTTGGCGTGAAGGGAATGCAACAAGCGTGCTCAAAATTCGCAACAGTTCATGAAATTTTCACAAAACCTGCTACCGGGGGTCGGAAAGTGCCGTAAACACGGGGTGAGGGCTGGTTGAGGGCGTTTTGGTGTCGAGAATCATTAAAATTTAAAAAGCTGCCATGCAAGTCAAGGTGTTACCGCAATTTCTTCATCCGTAGTGTTTTGTGTGGTCGCAAGTGTGGAGAGCGTGGACAGTCGGCCTCATTTTGGTGCGAAAAGTAGCGCTGTGTTACCGGGAACGTGCAAGGTATCCTTGCAGCCCTGTTTTCCGCCTGAAGCGGGATGGTTTTGCCTGAAGGAGATAACCCGTGTTCATCCTCGATTCGCGATTGCAGCAGGATTCTCTGGTGCTGGGGGAGTTTGCGCTGTGCCAATTGCTGCTGAGCAAGGATGCCAATTACCCCTGGTTCATCCTCGTGCCCAAGCGCGCCGGCATCAGTGAACTGTTCGAGCTGGAGGCGGCCGAGCAGCAGCAGTTGTGGCAGGAAACCACCCTGCTGGCAGAAGCGCTGAAGGTCAGCTACGGCGCCGACAAGATGAATGTGGCCACCCTGGGCAATGTGGTCAGCCAGTTGCACATGCATGTGATCGTGCGTCGGCGTGACGATGCTGCCTGGCCGGCACCGGTTTGGGGCAAATGCCCGGCTGTGGCGTACACCGATGCCCAGTTGCAAGCCATTCGCCAGCGCCTGCGCGGGCTGCAGCTTGCCGGCTATCAGGAGGCCTGAGATGTCGCTGGAAATGCGTATGGTCGAACTGGAAACCCGCCAAGCGTTCCAGGATGACACGATCCAGGCGTTGAATGACGTGGTGGTCGAGCAGGGGCGGGTGATCGAGCGCCTGCAAATGCAGATGGCCGAGCTGATCAAGCGTTACGAAGAGATGGTTGGCCAGTACGGCAGCGAAGGGGAAGAAGCGCCGCCGCCGCATTACTGATGCGAGGCCCCGTCCACAGGAATTGCGCCGCGCTCAAAGCCTGCGCAATACCTGTGAGGGCTGGTTGGGCGCCGCTGGCGTCGTCAGCGGCGGGTAACTGCCACCACGTCTTCTGCCTGCAGGCCTTTGTCGCGGTGCATCACCGAGAACTCCACGCGCTGGCCTTCGACCAGGATGCGGTGGCCCTCGCCGCGAATGGCGCGGAAGTGCACGAAGATGTCATCGCCCGAATCACGGGAAATGAAGCCGAAGCCTTTCGACGTGTTGAACCACTTCACCGTACCGGTATCCCGGTTGCCGACATCTTGTGCTGCGTGCTGGGCGCTGCGTACCTTGCGCGGGCTGCGGGCAAAACCCACCGCCAGGTGCAGGGCTACGGCCAGCGTGGCGCAGACCAGCGCCGCCAGGTTGCCCATTTCCGGGCGCGCCAGCAGGGTCAGGGTCTGCAGTACCACGGCCACCACCAACAGGGCGCATGCCAGGTGTTGCAGTTGCTGGCGCGCGCCGCGGTAATACAGAGGCACGACCGGTGCCAGGACCAGGTTGAGCAGGCCTAGCAAGGCCAGGTAGACCGCGTCGGGTTGCTGCAGGAAGGGTGTTGCATCGGTTTTCAGACTGGGTATGAGCGATAGCAGCAAGGCTGCCACGCCCGTCACCAGATGGACGATCTTGAACATGGGGTTGGCTCACAGTTGATTAGGCCGATCACAGGAAGAGCTGGCAGCACGGTGCGCATGAGGTGTAGAGCGCGAACACGTGGCAAGCCAGCCTATGCACCCGGCAATGACAGTCCGCACGGGTGGCACGCTGCCTATTTAACAGTAAAGCCGCAGGCTACTCAAACCGCGGGCCGCCCGGCGGCCGATGTGTTGCGCCATGTCACATGCGGCATGCGCCAAGTGTTGCTACAGTGGTCGGCGCCCGCTTGAGTCTCAAGCCTTATGGAAAGGGGAACTTCATGGCAATCGATATCGGTATCAGTGAAGAAGATCGCAAGTCCATCGTCGATGGGCTGTCCCGCCTGTTGTCGGATACCTACGTGCTGTATCTGAAAACCCATAACTTTCACTGGAACGTCACCGGCCCGTCCTTCCGCACCCTGCACCTGATGTTCGAAGAGCAGTACACCGAACTGGCACTGGCGGTCGACTCGATCGCCGAGCGGATCCGTGCGCTCGGCTTCCCGGCACCGGGGTCGTACGCATTCTATGCGCGGCACTCGTCGATCAAGGAGGAGGAAGGAGTGCCGGCTGCGGAAGAGATGATCCGCCAGCTGGTGCAGGGGCAGGAAGCCGTGGTGCGTACCGCTCGCAGCATTTTCCCGGTGGTGGACAAGGTCAGTGACGAGCCGACTGCCGACCTGCTGACCCAGCGCATGCAGGTGCACGAGAAAACCGCCTGGATGCTGCGGGTGCTGCTCGACGGCAAGTAATTGTTCGGGGGAATGTAACCCTGTGGGGGCGGGTTTGCCCGCGAAGCAGGCGCTGCGATGGATGGCACGGGCTTTGCCCGTGTTCGCGGGGCAAGCCCGCTCCCACGGGATGCCCGGATTCTAGAAAGTGAGCAAGCCAGTTGCTCCAGCCTGGTCAACCTGCCCAAAGGTGTGACAATCCGGCAGGTTTTGCTTTTTGTGCAGGAACATTTTGCCGCTGCTTTAAGCTCGCCCGTCAGCGCTTCATAGGCCACCTGGTACCTGTGACGAGGAAGTGTGGCGCATGATGCAAGCGAGCAAGCGTGTGGCTGGCCAGGGCAGTTGGCCGGGAAAACAGTGCATTGATCCGTTCAAGGCGGATTTCGACATGTTGCAGACCCAGCCAGTGTCGCGCTCGGTGCGGCTCAACGGCTTTTCCACCTGCCTGCGCCTGGAGGCCGTCTACTGGGGCATTCTCGAGCGCATCGCCGCCGCCAACCACTGCTCGGTCAGTGCGGTGTTGTCCTACGTAGACCGCGAGGTCCACCTGCGCCAGGGTGGAGTGCGCAATTTCAGCGGGTTGATCCGGGTAATCTGCGTGGCATGGCTGCAAGACCCGCCAAGTGTGCGTTGATCGCCGGGCGGGCTGCGCAGTGCCTGTTAACCATATATAATCCCGCTTTTTGCTGCCCCGGCAGCCAGCGTTGTGGTTGACGAGAGACACCCATGCCCCTTTATGACTATCAATGTGCATCCTGCGAGCACCGCATGGAAGTGCTGCAGAAGATCAGCGCCGCGCCGCTTACCGATTGCCCGGCCTGTCAGGCGCCAGCGCTGAAAAAGCTGCTGTCGGTGCCAGGCTTTCGCCTGAGCGGAAATGGTTGGTACGAAACCGACTTCAAGACCGGGGCGAAAAAGAATCTGGCAGGCGGCGACAAGGCCGACTGAGTTGAATGCTGTGACCGGGTCTTGCAGTATTAGCCCTCTGGGCGGCCAAGGCCTCCACCGAATACACGAATCACGAGAAGCGAAACCACCATCATGATGCGCAGCCATTATTGCGGCCAACTGAACGAGAGCCTGGACGGCCAGGAAGTCACCCTTTGCGGCTGGGTCCATCGTCGCCGCGACCACGGCGGGGTGATCTTCCTCGACATCCGTGACCGCGAAGGCATGGCCCAGGTCGTGTTCGACCCGGATCGCGCCGAAACCTTCGCCGCCGCCGACCGCGTGCGCAGCGAATACGTCGTACAGATCACCGGCAAGGTCCGCAAGCGCCCTGAAGGTGCAGTGAATGCCAACATGGCCTCCGGTGCCATCGAGATCCTCGGCTACCAGCTGACCGTGCTCAACGAAGCGGAAACCCCGCCGTTCCCGCTGAACGAGTACTCCGACGTCGGCGAGGAAACCCGCCTGCGCTACCGCTTCATCGACCTGCGTCGCCCGGAAATGGCTGAAAAGCTGCGCCTGCGTTCGCGCATCACCAGCAGCATCCGTCGGTTCATGGATGACAACGGCTTCCTCGACGTCGAAACGCCGATCCTCACCCGTGCCACTCCGGAAGGCGCGCGCGACTACCTGGTGCCAAGCCGTACCCATGCCGGTAGCTTCTTCGCCCTGCCGCAGTCGCCCCAGCTGTTCAAGCAGCTGCTGATGGTCGCCGGCTTCGACCGCTACTACCAGATCGCCAAGTGCTTCCGTGACGAAGACCTGCGTGCCGACCGCCAGCCAGAATTCACCCAGATCGACATCGAGACCAGCTTCCTCGATGAAAGCGAGATCATGGGCCTGACCGAAAGCATGATCCGCAAGCTGTTCAAGGAAGTGCTCGACCTGGAATTCGGCGAATTCCCGCACATGACCTTCGAAGAAGCCATGCGCCGCTACGGTTCCGACAAGCCAGACCTGCGTAACCCGCTGGAACTGGTCGACGTTGCCGACCAGCTGAAGGATGTCGACTTCAAGGTGTTCGCCGGCCCGGCCAACGATCCGAAGTGCCGTGTGACCGCCCTGCGTCTGCCAGGCGGTGCCAGCATGCCGCGCAGTAAGATCGACGAGTACACCAAGTTCGTGGGCATCTACGGTGCCAAGGGCCTGGCCTACATCAAGGTCAACGAGCGCGCCAAGGGTGTCGAAGGCCTGCAGTCGCCTATCGTCAAGAACATCCCTGAGGCCAACCTCAACAACATCCTCGACCGCGTGGGTGCCGTGGACGGCGACATCGTGTTCTTCGGTGCCGACAAGTTCAAGGTGGTCAGTGAAGCCCTGGGCGCGCTGCGTATCCGCCTGGGTCACGACTTCGAGCTGCTGACCTGCGAGTGGGCGCCGATGTGGGTCGTCGACTTCCCGATGTTCGAAGAGAACGAAGACGGCAGCTTCACTGCGCTGCACCACCCGTTCACCGCGCCGAAGTGCACCCCGGAAGAGCTCGAGGCCAACCCGGCCACCGCGCTGTCGCGTGCCTACGACATGGTGCTGAACGGTACCGAACTGGGTGGCGGTTCGATCCGTATCCACCGTAAAGAGATGCAACAGGCAGTATTCCGCCTGCTGGGCATCGAGGCAGCGGAACAGGAAGAGAAATTCGGCTTCCTGCTCGACGCCCTGAAGTTCGGTGCACCGCCTCACGGTGGCCTGGCCTTCGGCCTG
Organism: Pseudomonas sp. LB-090624; assembly: GCF_003205205.1. Lineage (GTDB taxonomy): Bacteria > Pseudomonadota > Gammaproteobacteria > Pseudomonadales > Pseudomonadaceae > Aquipseudomonas. Next base: position 270,248 of record NZ_QJRL01000004.1, on the reverse strand, counting down.
GACCGCCTGGTCATGCTGATGACCGGCGCCCAGTCGATCCGTGAAGTGATCGCCTTCCCGAAAACCCAGAGCGCTGCGTGCGTCATGACCCAAGCCCCTGGCCTGGTCGACGCCAAGGCCCTGCGCGAGCTGCACATCCGACTGCGCGAACAGACCAAGGTCGAGTAAGCAGTCCCCGGGCGCACCCACATGGATGCGCCCTTTGCGTTCCGGCGCAGGCATTTTCCCGCCCCGCCCCGTCATGGGGCGGGGCTGTTTGTGAGTCAAAGGATTCGGAGTCGTTATGGCTGGTCATTCCAAGTGGGCGAACATCAAGCACCGCAAAGAGCGCCAGGATGCCAAGAGAGGCAAGGTCTTCACCAAGTGGATCCGCGAATTGACGGTCGCTGCAAAGCAGGGCGGACCTGACCCGGCTTCCAACCCGCGGCTGCGCCTGGCGCTGGACAAGGCCCTGGGCGCCAACATGAGCCGCGACATTATCGATCGCGCCGTGGCCCGTGGTGCCGGCACCAACGAAAGCGACAACGTCGAAGAACTCAGCTACGAGGGTTACGGCCCGGGTGGCGTGGCGATCATGGTCGAAGCCATGACCGACAACCGCAACCGTACCGCCGCCGCCGTGCGCCATGCCTTCACCAAGTGTGGCGGCAACCTCGGCACCGATGGCTCGGTGGCCTACCTGTTCGAGCGCAAGGGGCAGATCAGCTTTGCCCCTGGCGTAGACGAAGACGCGTTGATGGAAGCGGCGATGGAAGCCGATGCCGATGACGTGGTAGCCAACGACGACGGTTCGTTCGAGGTGTTCACCTCGTTCAACAGCTTCTACGCGGTGCGGAATGCCCTGGAAGAAGCCGGCTTCAAGGCGGCTGACGCGGAAATCGTGATGCAGCCGACCACCAGCGCCGAACTCGATCAGGACGGTGCCGAGAAGGTGCTCAAGCTGATCGACATGCTCGAAGACCTGGATGACGTGCAGAACGTCTACTCCAACGCCCAGATTTCCGATGAGATCATGGAAAACCTCGGCTAAGGTGTCCTGGCAGTTCAATCAGGCATTAAAGCTTTTCGTTGCCTGCACCGGCCCTTTCCGCAGTGGTTCGGCGCCCCGCTCCTACAGGTATTGCACAGTACCTGTAGGAGCGGGGCGCCGAACCACTGCGGAAAGGGCCGGTGCAGTTTGCAAAGATGCATCAATTTACGACAGGCACTATGACTCTGATTCTAGGTATCGACCCCGGCTCGCGCATCACCGGCTATGGCGTGGTACGCCAGACCGCTCGTGGTTGCGAGTACGTGGCGTCGGGCTGTATCCGCACCGGCAGCGGTGAGTTGCACGAACGGCTGCAGATCGTTTTTCGCGGTGTCAGTGAAATCATCGCCCTGCACGGCCCAGTGACCATGGGCATCGAGCGCGTGTTCATGGCCCGCAATGCCGACTCGGCGCTCAAGCTCGGCCAGGCCCGTGGCGCGGCTATCGTCGCGGCTGCCGAGGCTGGCCTGGAAATCGCCGAATACAGCGCCACCCAGGTGAAGCAGGCCGTGGCCGGCACCGGGGGAGCCAACAAGGAGCAGGTGATGATGATGGTCATGCACTTGCTGAAACTGACGCAAAAGCCGCAGATCGACGCCTCTGACGCCCTGGCGATTGCACTGTGCCACGCCCACACCCGTTCCAGCCTGGTCCCCCATGGCCTCGCCACGGCGCGGCGACGCGGCGGGCGCTTGCGTCTTTGAGCGCTTCATGCGCAGATACAAAATTTGTCTGGGTGACGCATTCACCCGCTGAATTTGCTGATAGGGTTGAGCGGTCTTTGACCGGCTCCCCGAGAGGAAGGATCGGAACGTGATTGGACGTTTGCGCGGCACCCTGGCGGAAAAACAGCCGCCGCACCTGATTATCGACGTCAACGGCGTGGGTTACGAACTGGAAGTTCCCATGACCACGCTGTACCGTCTGCCCAAAGTGGGCGAAACCGTCACCGTGCACACCCACCTGGTCGTGCGCGAAGACGCCCACCTGCTCTACGGTTTTGCCGAAAAGCGCGAGCGCGAGCTGTTCCGTGAGCTTATCCGCCTGAACGGCGTGGGGCCTAAGCTGGCCCTGGCGCTGATGTCCGGCCTGGAAGTGGACGAGTTGGTGCGCTGCGTGCAGGCTCAGGACACTTCTGCCCTGGTGCGTGTGCCTGGTGTTGGCAAAAAGACCGCCGAACGCCTGCTGGTCGAGCTCAAGGACCGCTTCAAGGCCTGGGAAACTTCCCCGGCCATGTTCACCCTGGTCTCCGACGGGCCATTGCCGGTCGCCAGCGAGTCCAGCGCCGAGGCCGATGCGGTCAGTGCCCTGGTTTCGCTGGGTTACAAGCCCCAGGAAGCCAGCAAGGCCATCGCCGCGATCAAGGACAAGGCCGGCCTCAGCAGTGAAGAACTGATACGCCGCAGCCTGAAAGGGATGATTACCAAGTGATCGAAGCCGACCGCCTGATCGCCGCCAGTGGCCGCGACCGTGAAGAAGTCCAGGACCGGGCGATTCGCCCGCTCAGCCTGGACGATTACATCGGCCAGCCGGTGGTGCGCGAGCAGATGGCACTGTTCATCCAGGCCGCCCGTGGCCGCAGTGAGTCGCTCGATCACACGCTTATCTTCGGCCCGCCAGGCTTGGGCAAGACTACCTTGGCCAACATCATCGCCCATGAAATGGGGGTGTCGGTTAAAAGCACCTCGGGGCCTATTCTGGAGCGCCCGGGCGACCTGGCGGCCATGCTGACCAACCTCGAACCGCACGACGTGCTGTTCATCGACGAGATCCACCGCCTGTCACCGATCGTCGAAGAGGTCTTGTACCCGGCCATGGAAGACTTCCAGCTCGACATCATGATCGGCGAAGGGCCGGCGGCCCGTTCGATCAAGCTCGACCTGCCACCGTTCACCCTGGTCGGCGCCACTACCCGGGCCGGCATGCTCACCAACCCGCTGCGTGACCGCTTCGGTATCGTTCAGCGCCTGGAGTTCTACAGCGACAAGGACCTGGCTACCATCGTCAGCCGTTCGGCCAATATCCTTGGCCTGGCCATCGAAGATCAGGGTGCCTACGAGATCGCCCGCCGGGCCCGCGGCACGCCGCGTATCGCCAACCGCCTGCTGCGCCGCGTGCGTGACTATGCCGAGGTGCGCGGCAAGGGCCAGATCACCAAGGCCGTGGCCGACATGGCGCTGAACCTGCTGGACGTCGACGAGCGCGGTTTCGACCATTCCGACCGCCGCCTGCTGCTGACCATGATCGAGAAGTTCGATGGTGGCCCGGTGGGTGTGGACAACCTGGCCGCAGCCATCAGCGAAGAGCGCCATACCATCGAGGACGTGCTCGAGCCGTACCTGATTCAGCAGGGCTACATCATGCGTACCCCGCGCGGTCGCGTGGTCACCCGTCATGCCTACCTGCACTTCGGCCTGAATATTCCAGGGCGTCTGGGGGAGGGTGGTGATTTTTCCGAGCCGGGCGATGAATGACAGATCAAAACCGACTTTTCGTGGTCCTACCGCTGGCATGCCCTAGGTGCGCTGGCAATAAGACATTAATGAAGCAAAAACAGTTGCCGCAGCGGATTGGCAAGCTGAGGAGTAAGCACTAGAGTATGCGCGCGCAAAATGGCCTGGAACCGTTCGCACACCGTTGTCGCGTCTATTACGAAGATACCGATGCCGGTGGCGTGGTGTATTACGTCAATTACCTGAAATTCATGGAGCGCGCGCGCACCGAACGCCTGCGGCACCTGGGCTTTTCCCAGTCGCTACTGGCCGAAGACAACCTGCTGTTCGTGGTCCATTCCAGCGAAGCGCGCTATCACGCGCCGGCGCGGCTGGACGACGAACTGCGAGTCACCGCGCAAGTACTTGAACTCAATCGCGCCAGCCTGCGTTTCGTACAGCAGGTCTGGCGGGAAAAGGATGAAACGCTGCTCTGCGAAGGGCAGTTCCTGGTGGCCGCAGTGCGCGCCGACACTTTCAAACCCCGAGCCATACCTCCCCAGCTGCGCGACGCCTTTGCGGCGGACGGCTCGGGTAATCAATCGAATGCAGGAGAATAAGCGTGGAAGCTAACGTCGTCGACCATACCTCCATGTGGAGTCTGGTCAGCAATGCCAGCGTGGTGGTACAGCTGGTAATGCTGACCCTGGTGGCCGCATCGGTCACTTCATGGATCATGATCTTCCAGCGCAGCACCATGCTGCGCGCCGGTCGTCGTGCGCTGGATGCCTTCGAGGAGCGCTTCTGGTCGGGCATCGATCTGTCCAAGCTGTACCGTCAGGCAGGTAGCAACCCAGACCCGGATTCGGGCGTCGAGCAGGTGTTCCGTGCCGGCTTCAAGGAGTTCTCGCGCCTGCGCCAGCAGCCGGGCGTTGACCCTGACGCGGTCATGGAAGGCGTTGGCCGTGCCATGCGCGTTGCCATTTCGCGCGAGGAAGAAAAACTCGAGCAGAGCCTGCCGTTCCTGGCCACTGTCGGTTCCACCAGCCCGTACATCGGCCTGTTCGGTACCGTGTGGGGCATCATGAACTCCTTCCGCGGCCTGGCCAGCGCCCAGCAGGCCACCCTGGCCACGGTTGCCCCGGGTATCGCCGAAGCGCTGATCGCCACCGCCATCGGCCTGTTCGCAGCGATCCCGGCAGTTATTGCCTACAACCGTTTCGCCGCGCGCAGCGAAGTGCTGATCGGCCGTTACTACACCTTCGCCGATGAGTTCCAGGCGATCCTGCACCGCAAAGTGCACACCAGCGAAGAGTAATCAGGTAAAAGCCCATGGCCCGAGTTCGCCACAAACGCAAGCCCGTCGCCGAGATGAACGTGGTGCCCTACATCGACGTGATGTTGGTGCTGCTGGTCATCTTCATGGTGACGGCGCCCATGCTCAACCAGGGCGTGAAGGTCGACCTGCCCAAGGTTTCCAGCGAAGCCTTGCCGCAGGACAACAACGTCCAGATCCTCACCATCTCCATCAAGGCCGACAAGACCTATTACTGGAACCTCGGCAGCGAAGTCGATACCGACAAGCAGATGGACAAGGCCATGACCTTGCCCGACATGACCAGTGCCGTGACCAAGATCATTGCCGCCGGCCGTGACCAAGGCAAGCAGACCCAGGTGTTCATTCGTGGCGACAAGGCTGTCGACTATGGCGCGGTCATGGGGGCCATGGGCGGGTTGCAAAAGGCCGGTGTCGGTAACGTTGGCCTGATTACCGAGGCGCCCTGATGCAACAGCGAGAGCCATCCGCCTCGGAAAGCTACTTCTGGCCCAGTGTCTGGGCCATCGGCCTGCATGTGCTGGTGTTCGCCCTGCTGTTCGTCAGTTTTGCCATGACGCCTGAGCTGCCGCCATCCAAGCCGATCGTTCAGGCTACCCTGTATCAGCTCAAGTCCAAGAGCCAGGCGACCACCCAGACCAATCAGAAGATTGCCGGGGAAGCGAAGAAAACCGCCTCGCGCCAGACCGAAGTCGAGCAGCTTGAACAGAAGAAGGTCGAGCAAGAGGCCGTGAAGGCCGCGGAACAAAAGAAAGCCGACGCCGCTCAAAAGGCCGAAGAGGCGCGCGAGGCCGCTGAAGCCAAAAAAGCCGAGGCCGCTGAAGCCGCCAAGGCTGCTGAAGCGAAGAAAGCCGCTGAAGCCAAGAAGGCCGACGAGGCGAAGAAAGCCGCCGAGAAGCAGCAGGCCGACATCGCCAAGAAGAAGGCCGAGGACGAAGCGAAGAAAAAAGCCGAAGAAGAGGCCAAGAAAGAGGCCGCTGAAGAGGCGAAGAAGCAAGCCGCCGAGGACGCCAAGAAAAAGGCAGCCGAAGAGGCCAAGAAAAAAGCAGCCGAGGACGCCAAGAAGAAAGCGGCGGCCGAGGATGCGAAGAAGAAGGCAGCTGAAGAGGCCAAGAAAAAGGCCGCTGCAGACGCCCAGAAGAAAAAGGCACAGGAAGCGGTCCGCAAGGCGGCAGAAGACAAGAAAGCCCAGGCCCTGGCCGAGCTGTTGTCCGATACCACCGAGCGGCAGCAGGCGCTGGCCGACGAGCAGGGTGACCAGGTGGCCGGCGACTTCGACGACCTGATCCGCATGCGCGCGGCCGAGGGCTGGGCACGTCCGCCTTCCGCGCGCAAGGGCATGACGGTGGTCCTGCAGATCAACATGTTGCCGGACGGTACCATCACCAGTGTCAGCGTGGCCCGGTCCAGTGGTGACGGCCCGTATGACAGTTCGGCGGTGGCTGCGGTGAAGAACATTGGTCGTTTGACCGAGATGCAGGGTATGAAGCCGAGCGATTTCAACCAATATCGTTCGTTCAAGATGACATTTACACCTGAGGATCTAGCGTTGTGATTAAACGTCTGAGAGGACTGCTGGTCATGCTCTGCTGCGTGGCAGGCATGGCGGTGGCAGAAGAAAAGAACATCCTGGTTACCAGCGGCAGCGACCGGGCCACGCCCATCGCGGTAGTGCCGTTCGGTATGCAGGGCGGTAGCGTGTTGCCCGAAGACATCGCCGATATTATCGGCAACGACCTGCGCAACTCTGGCTACTATTCGCCGATTCCACGGCAGAACATGATCAGCCAGCCGTCGCAGGCCAGCGAAGTGATCTTCCGTGACTGGAAAGCCCTGGGCGCCCAGTACGTGATGGTTGGTAGCATCGTGCCGTCGGGCGGTCGCCTGCAGGTGCAGTACGCGCTGTTCAACGTCGCCACCGAGCAGCAAGTGCTGACCGGTAGCGTTGCTGGCAGCACCGACCAGCTGCGCGACATGGCGCACTACATTGCCGACCAGTCGTTCGAGAAGCTCACCGGCATCAAGGGTGCGTTCTCCACCCGCATGCTGTACGTGACGGCCGAGCGTTTCTCTACCAACAATACCCGCTACACCTTGCAGCGTTCCGACTACGACGGTGCGCGTGCGGTGACCCTGCTGCAATCGCGCGAGCCAATCCTGTCGCCGCGCTTTGCGCCGGATGGCAAGCGTATCGCCTACGTTTCGTTCGAGCAGAAGCGCCCACGTATCTTCGTGCAGAACATCGACACCGGTCGCCGCGAGCAGGTGACCAACTTCGAAGGCCTGAACGGCGCACCCGCCTGGTCGCCGGACGGTTCGCGCCTGGCATTCGTGCTGTCCAAGGACGGCAACCCGGACATCTACGTGATGAACGTGGCTTCGCGCCAGATCAGCCGTGTAACGGCAGGCCCGGGTATCAATACCGAACCGTTCTGGGGTAAAGACGGCAACACCCTTTATTTCACTTCCGACCGTGGCGGCAAGCCGCAGATCTACAAACAGTCGGTCAGTGGCGGTGGCGCCGAGCGTGTAACCTTCGTGGGTAACTACAACGCCAACCCGAAACTTTCGGCTGACGAAAAGACCCTGGTGATGATTCATCGCCAACAGGGCTTTACCAACTTTAAAGTGGCCGCACAGGACTTGCAGCGCGGAAGTGTAAAGATTCTGTCTGAAACAAGTCTTGATGAGTCTCCCACTGTTGCGCCTAACGGCACCATGCTAATCTACGCCACCCGCCAGCAGGGCCGGGGAGTCTTGATGCTCGTGTCGCTTAATGGCCGCGTGAGGCTCCCACTTCCTACCGCTCAAGGCGAAGTCAGAGAACCGTCCTGGTCCCCTTACCTGAACTGATTGCGGCGTAATACGTTTTGCTTAACACACTGGGGTTTCATTAGGAGTTTCACGATGGAAATGCTGAAGTTTGGTAAATTTGCTGCGCTGGCTCTGGCCATGGCTGTAGCTGTAGGTTGCTCCTCGAAGGGCGGTGACAACGCAGGCGAAGGCGCTGCTGTAGATCCTAACGCTGGCTACGGTGCCAACACTGGCGCTGTTGACGGCTCCCTGAGCGAAGAAGCCGCCCTGCGCGCAATCACCACCTTCTACTTCGAATACGACAGCTCGGACCTGAAGCCAGAAGCCATGCGCGCTCTGGACGTTCACGCCAAGGACCTGAAAGCCAACGGCAACCGCGTTGTCCTGGAAGGCAACACCGACGAGCGCGGCACCCGCGAGTACAACATGGCTCTGGGTGAGCGTCGTGCGAAAGCCGTTCAGCGCTACCTGGTTCTGCAGGGCGTTTCCCCTGCTCAGCTGGAACTGGTTTCCTACGGCGAAGAGCGTCCAGTTGCTACCGGCAACGACGAGCAGTCCTGGGCTCAGAACCGTCGCGTAGAACTGCGTAAGTAAGTTCTTATGCGTATGTGCCGCCGTGTAGTAACCGTCCTCGCACTCAGCCTGCCGCTCGCGGCCTGGGCTGAGGTCCCTGTAGTAGATGACAACGCAGGCAGTTATCCGCCTGCGGGTTATGGCACGAGCGGCGCCTATGCCGGGTCGGGGGCTTCGGCCCCTGCCTCTGCACAGGGCCAGCTGTTCATGCAGCTGCAACAGATGCAGGATCAGCTTTCCCGCCAGCAAGGCATCATCGAAGAGCTGCAGAACGATGTGTCGCGCATGAAGCAGGAAAACCTGGAGCGATACCAGGACCTGGACCGTCGCATCAACAGTGGCGCTGCGCCTGCCGCAACCCCTGACAATTCCTCCGGTGGTGGTGCTTCCAATGCCGCCCCCGATGCCGCAGCTGGTGCTGCTGCGCAACAACCGGCCGCCAGTAGCGAGCCCGGTGATCCGGCGAAAGAAAAGCTCTACTACGATGCCGCTTTCGACCTGATCAAGCAAAAAGACTTCGACAAGGCCAGCCAGGCGTTCAACGCCTTCCTGCGCAAGTACCCGAACAGCCAGTACGCCGGCAACGCCCAGTATTGGTTGGGCGAGGTGAACCTGGCCAAGGGCGACCTGCCAGGTGCCAGCCAGGCCTTCGCCCAGGTCAGCCAGAAGTATCCGAAGCACAGCAAGGTGCCGGATTCGCTGTACAAACTGGCTGATGTCGAACGCCGCATGGGCCACACCGACAAGGTCAAGGGCATCCTGCAGCAGGTCATCACCCAGTACCCCGGCACCTCTGCCGCGCAACTGGCTCAACGCGACCTGCAAAAGCTGTAAGCGTTACCGTTCAAAAGAAACCCGCGCCAGTCGCGGGTTTTTTCGTTAGAATCACTGCCCTTTTTTCGTAAACACGCTGCTGCGGATAACGCCATGTCGAGTCCGCGACAGTGCCTGACGGAGGCGGACAGCCTGTTTAGCTGTCACGCCCGTGGCGACCATGCAAGATACATTACGCATTACCGAAGTCTTTTACTCGTTGCAGGGTGAAACGCGAACGGCTGGGCTGCCCACGGTATTCGTGCGCCTTACCGGTTGCCCCCTGCGCTGCCAGTACTGCGACAGTGCCTATGCCTTCAGTGGCGGCACCCTACGCACCCTCGATTCGATCCTTGAGCAGGTGGCCGGCTTCAAGCCGCGCTACGTTTGTGTCACCGGTGGTGAGCCACTGGCCCAGCCAAACGCGTTGCCGTTGCTGCAGCGGCTGTGCGATGCCGGCTACGAGGTGTCGCTGGAGACCAGCGGCGCACTGGATATCGCCGGCACCGACACCCGTGTCAGCCGCGTGGTGGACCTGAAGACGCCGGGCTCAGAAGAGTCGCACCGTAACCTCTACTCGAACATCGAACAGCTGACCCGCAACGACCAGGTCAAGTTCGTCATCTGTTCCCGTGAGGACTATGACTGGGCGGTTTCCAAGCTGATCCAGTACAACCTGGCCGAGCGCGCCGGTGAGGTGCTGTTTTCGCCGAGCCACCACCAGGTGAGCGCCAGCGACCTGGCGGACTGGATTGTTGCCGACAACCTGCCCGTACGCTTCCAGCTGCAGTTGCACAAGCTGCTGTGGAACGACGAGCCCGGACGTTGATTGAGGAGCAAGTACACATGACTGATAAGCGCGCAGTAATCCTGTTGTCCGGCGGCCTGGACTCGGCCACCGTGGTTGCCATGGCCAAGGCCGAGGGCTACGACTGCTACACCATGAGCTTCGATTACGGCCAGCGCCACCGCGCCGAGCTGAACGCTGCCGCCCGCGTGGCACGGGACCTGGGTGTGGTCGAGCACAAGGTGATCGGCTTGAACCTCGATGGCATCGGCGGCTCGGCGTTGACCGACAGCAGCATCGACGTGCCGGAAACCCCGGGTGAAGGTATCCCGGTCACTTATGTGCCGGCGCGCAACACCGTGTTCCTGTCGCTGGCACTGGGCTGGGCCGAAGTGCTGGAAGCACGGGATATCTTCATTGGTGTCAATGCCGTGGACTACTCCGGCTACCCGGATTGCCGCCCCGAGTTTGTCGAAGCCTTCGAACGCATGGCCAACCTGGCGACCAAGGCCGGTGTAGAAGGGCAGGGTTTCCGCATCCAGGCGCCGCTGCAGAACATGAGCAAGGCGCAGATCGTGCAGGCTGGCATGGCCCGTGGTGTTGACTACAGCCTGACTGTCTCCTGCTACCAGGCGGACGACGACGGCCGTGCCTGTGGCAAGTGCGACAGTTGCCGGCTGCGCGCTGACGGCTTCAAGGCCGCCGGAGTGCAAGATCCGACTCGATATTTTTGAACAAAGTTTGATGGGGTATTGATTTCCCGTTAGAAATCAGTATTATACGCGCCATCCAACGGGTCGTTAGCTCAGTTGGTAGAGCAGTTGGCTTTTAACCAATTGGTCGTAGGTTCGAATCCTACACGACCCACCATACTCAGTACGTCAGAGCCCGCAACCAGAAATGGTCGCGGGCTTTTTCGTTTTTTGGAGTGATGGGCCGCTTTGCCGCCCTGTCGCGACACAAGGTCGCTCCCGCGATGATCTGCGTACACATGAACCTGTGGCAGCGGCTTACTCAGCCCACTCGGGGTCGCCGGTAAACACCACCGTCAGCCAGCGATCCGGCCCTTCACCGCCCACCGCGTCACCAATCTCGTTACGCCACGCATCCCATTCATCGATGGTCTTGGCCGCCATGGCCTTGGGCACGATGAAGTACAGCTCTATCTCCCGCGAGCGCCCGACCTTGGCGACATAGGCGCGGTAGGATTGCAGCCCATGGCGGGCGACGAAAGCCTTGGCCACTTCATCCACATGCAGCTTGAGGTCGCCGGGGGTGACCAGGAATATTTCCGACAGTGCCTGGCGCACTACTGACATAGGCAGCGGCACGATCACCAGGCACACCAATGCCAGTACTGCCGGGTCGATATACGGTGAAACCCATTCCAGTGACGTGCCCTGTACCGCGTAACCAAAGCAGAAGGCGATCAGCAGCGCGGCAGTGATGCTGGCCGACATCACCCAGCCTTTCACGTCCATGCGCACGAAGTCGGACTTCAACGTGCGGTTGGCGCGGGCCTCGATCACCGCGATCGTCACGCAGGCGATAACGGTCAATACCGCGTAGACCATGGCGATGCCGAACTCCAGGTGTCGGCCACCTTGCAGCAGGCTGCTGACGGCGTTGATCAGCGCGTAGATGGCGACGCCGCTGAGCAGGATGCCGTTGAGCGCCAACACCATCGGCTCAAGGTGCCAGAAGCCCATGGTGAAGCGCTCGCGCAGCTTGCGCGACATCTGCACGCTGGTGGTATGCGAGGTAATCAGCTTGACCACAACCAGCGACAGCCCGCTCATACTGGCGTCTACCAGTGAGTAGACACCGTCGAAGACGATGGAGAATGAGCCGGAGGCCAAGCCGAAGGCAATGCCGATGATGGCGATGAACAGGGTGACGGCGATCGAGGTGCGTAAAAGCCCTTGTTCGCTGGTGATGTCGAAGAAGGTGGGTCGGGTTGCGGTTTGCATGAGTAATGCTCATTAAAAACGATGATGCTGTTATGTCTGTAGCGGCTTCTTCGCGGGTCAGACGCGGAATTGCGCCATCAGTGCCTGCTGCTGGTTGGCCAGTCGGTTCAGGGCTTGGCTGATGCGCGCCGATTCATCAGCTTGCCCGGCCAGCGATTCGGTCACGTCGCGAATGCCGGCCACGTTGCGATTCACTTCCTCGGCCACCGCGCTCTGCTCTTCGGCTGCCGAGGCAATCTGCAGGTTCATGTCGCTGATCACAGCCACTGCCTCGCCAATACGCTGCAGCGCCGGTAACGCCTGCTCCATCCGTGCAGCGCTGTCCTGCGCCTGGCGTTGGCCTTCATGCATGGCGCCGACCACATCCTGAGTACCTTGTTGCAGGCCTTCGATGACCTGACGGATTTCTTCCACCGACACCTGCGTGCGCTGGGCGAGCCCGCGCACCTCGTCGGCTACCACGGCAAACCCCCGGCCAGCTTCGCCGGCGCGGGCCGCTTCGATGGCGGCATTGAGTGCCAGCAGGTTGGTCTGCTCGGCAATGGTACGAATCACCTCCAGCACCGAGCCTATTTGCCCGCTGCGGCCTTCCAGTGCGCGCGCCTCACCCATGGCGCTGTTCATGCCGGCAGCCAAGCGGTCGATACCCTGGCGGGTGCTGTCGATCAGTTGCAGGCCCTCCTGGCTGGCCTGGTCGGCGGTCCGCGCCGCCTGGGCCGCCTGCGCCGCGTTGTGGGCGACATCCAGGGCGGTGGCGCTCATTTCGTTGGCTGCCGTGGCCACCTGCTCGATTTCCCGGTACTGCTGCTGCATGCCGTTGCTGGTCTGGCTGGCGATGGCGGCTGACTGGTCTGCAGTGCCGCGGGCTTCTTGCAGCGTGCCTTTGACCTGTGCAATGACTGGCTGCAGCTTGTCGAGGAAGCGGTTGAACCAGCCGGTAAGCTGGCCCAGCTCGTCCTGGCGGGCATAGTCCAGGCGGCGGGTCAGGTCGCCTTCGCCGCTGGCGATGTCTTCCAGGCGCGCAGCCACGGCCAGGATTGGCCGGGTAACGCCGCGTGCGGTCAGCCATACCAGCAGCAAGCCGATCACGGCGGCGCCCAGGCCGACCAGCAGGCTGGTGAGGTTGGCGCTGTGGTTGTGCGCGTCCAGGCGCTGGTTGAGCGCCATGGCGGGTGCTTGCAGCACGCTTTCCGGGAGCTCCAGCAATACCTGCCAGGGGGCAGCGTCCGGGATGGGGGTGAACGGGTGGGCCACGCGCAGCAGGCCGTCGGCTACCGCCTTTTCCATCGGTTTGCCGAGGGTGCTGGCATCACGGCTGTTGCCGGCGAGTAGATCAGTCGCGCTGGCGATGCTCACCTGGCCCTGGCCGTCGTACAGTTCACGGCGGCCATCAACGCTCAACTGCTGCAGGTTGTCCAGACCGATGTCCAGGCCGACCACGCCGACTACCTTGCCGTGCTCCAGCAGCGGCAGTGCGATGCTGGTCATGAGTACCTGGCGGCCATTGACGTCATCCAGGTATGGTTCGAGCATGCAGGTTCTGCCCGTGTCCTGTGGGCAGGTCAGCCAGCGGTTCTTCGGCGCGCCGTTGCTGCCGATGCTGGTATCACCGAGCATCGCCTCCGGCATGGCCTCAAGCGCCAGGTTGCCAGGGCTCGGCTGCGACCAGTACAGCGAAAAACGCCCACTCTCGTTGCTACCTGCGGCCTCCTGGCCGCGGAATTGGTTGTCTTGCCGGTCCAGGGCGTCGGGCTGAAACACCAGGTACAGGCCGATTACGTCCGGGTTACCGGCCAGGCTGGCGCGCGCCTGTCGGGTCAGCTCGGCGCGCAGGTCGCTGCCGCCCCGGGCCTGCAGTGCCTGGACCAGGCGGGCAAAGCCATTGCCGTACTGGTAGGCGTCCATGAAATAGCGCTGGACGCGCAGTGCCTGGCTTTCGGCATGGGCCTGGAGGCGCTGGCGCGCGCTGCTGTCGAGCATGGCAGTGTTGGCCTGGTTGACCAGGGCAGCGCTGCGCTGCGCCTGGGTCAGCGAGGTGGCCACCAGCAGGGCGACGATGGCCAGCAGGCAAAGGCCGGCGAGGAGGGTGATCTTCCACTGGATGGAGAGGCGACGCAGCGGCATGAGGGCTTTCCTTTTCGAACAAATGCAACGCCCGCGATCAAGCGCGGGCGTTGTGGGCAGCGTGGGTCATTCGGCGACGTAATTGGGCGGTGCCGCGCGGAAGGCTTTGGTCAGCCAGCCCAGGTAGACCAGCCCAAGCGCAGCCCAGATACCGCCAAACATCAGCGAATGCGCGTTCAGGTCCAGCCACAACGAGACGATGATGCAAAAGCCGATGGTGGGCAGTACCAAGTACTTCAGCTGATTGGCCAGGCCTTTGCGGTTGCCTTCGCGCAGGTAGCAGTGGTTGATCACCGACAGGTTGACGAAGCTGAACGCGACCAGCGCGCCGAAGTTGATGATCGAGGTGGCAGTCACCAGGTCGAAGAAGATCGCCGACAGCGAAATGACGCCGACCACGGCAATGTTCAGCACGGGCGTTTTGTACCGCGAATGCAGGCGGGCGAAGACGCTGGCCGGGATCACGTTGTCGCGGCCCATCACGTACAGCAGGCGCGACACGCTGGTCTGCGAGGCCAGGCCCGAGGCGATGGTGTTGATGACGGTGCAGGCAATGAAGATCGACTGGAACAGCTTGCCACCGACGTACAGGGCGATTTCCGGCAGGGCGGCTTCCTGGTCATGGAAGCGTGCCATGGTGGGGAAGTAGGCCTGGATGAAGTACGACACGGTGATGAACACCACGCCGCCGATCAGCGCGGTGAGGAAGATCGCTCGCGGGATGGTCTTGGCCGGATCGCGGGTTTCTTCGGACAGGCAGGTCACCGCGTCGAAGCCCAGGAACGAGAAACACAGGATGGTCGCACCGGCGGCGAGGGCGCTGAACTGGGTCTGGCTGTCGCCGAATGGCATCAGGCTCCAGGCCGTGCCCAGCCCTTCACCGTGGTCCAGGCCGCGCACGCACAGGTAGATGAACACGGCGATGATTGCCACCTGCACACCGACGAACAGCAGGTTGAAGTGAGCCACCAGGTTCACGCTGCGCATGTTGATCAGGCTGATCAGCGTGACGAAGCCGGCTACCCACATCCACTCCGGCACCTCCGGGAACATGGCCGAAAGGTAAAGCTTGGCCAGTAGTGCGTTGACCATCGGCAGCAGCAGGTAGTCCAGCAGTGAGGACCAGCCCACCAAGAAGCCCACGTGCGGGTTGATCGCGCGCTGGGTGTAGGTGTAGGCCGAGCCCGACTGCGGGAAGCGCTTGACCAGGGTGCCATAGCTCACTGCGGTGAACAGGATGCCGGCCAATGCCAGGATGTAGGCGCTGGGTACATGGCCGGCGGTAATCCCGCTGACGATGCCGAAGGTGTCGAACACAGTCATCGGCGTCAGGTAGGCCAGGCCGATGATGATCACGTGCCAGAGGCGCAGGGATTTGCGGAGCTGGCCATTACCGGAAGCGCTGTGGTCATGCTGCATGCTGGCATGGCTCCTGCTGCTGGGCGTAAACGGCGGGCACGGTGGATTGCGCATGCGGCAAGGGCGAGCGGGTGGGCTCCATGTTGTTCACCTTTTATGTTGGAGCGGCGGGAGGCGCGGTCGAGCGCGCAAAGTGGTGAAAATAAAAAACGATGGGTAGGTAGGTGTCAAGTTAAACATGACAAGATGTTGCTAAATTGAAATATTTATCGATTTAAACCGCCGTTTGTTCGGTTTTTGCGCGGTTTTTTGCGGTTGTGGTCAATTTCAATGTTCGTAAAAATTAACGAATTCTCAGCTGTGTTCCATCGCGTGTCGGACGCTTCCGAAATATGGGATTTCTCGCTCCCCACCCGCGCGCGGGCCAACCGGGGGGTGATAATCTTCTCGTTCTGCGTGGCCCTCCAGGCCGCTTTCGAAGCCCCTACGGACAGCAATCGGTTCCATTCATGAAGAAATCAGTTGGCATCCTCTCCGGCCTGGCTATCGCCATTGCCGTCGCAATCACCGCTGGCGCCTGGTACACCGGCAAGCAACTACCTGCCGAGCTGGACCACGCCCTTGCGCGCAGCAACGCCGAACTGAAAAAGGCCCTGGTGACCACCGGTGGTAGCATGAGCATCGAGCGGGTGTCGCTGCAGCAGCATTTCTTCAGCAGTACCGCCCAGTACCGGCTCAAGGCTCGCGACATCAATGTGGGTGAAGGCGAGGTGGTCAACTTCGACGTGGGCGTGACCGACCAGATCGAGCACGGCCCGTTCCCCTGGTCGCGGGTCAAGGCGCTGAAGCTGATGCCGGTACTGGCGGTCAGCAACAGCACGCTGGAGAAGGACGATGCCACCGAGCCGTGGTTTGCTGCCGCAGCTGGGCAGGTGCCAGTCAGCGCGCAGACCAGCCTGGGTTATGACGGGCATGTGGTCAGCCAGGTGCGGTTGGCGCCAGTCAAGCTCGACGAGGCGGATGGCAACAGCCTCGACTTTTCCGGCATGCAGCTGGAAGTCAGTGGTGACAAGGAAGGCAAGGCCTCGAAATTCCACGGCACGGCCGACCGTTTCGTGATGAAACTGGTGCGCGACGACCAGCCGCCGGCCAGCTTCGAGCTGCAGGGCCTGAAGGTAGGTGGCAACCTCGCGGCCACCGCGCACGACGCCATCTACGTCGGCAACGTCGACCTGATGCTGGCCGAAACCAAGGTCACCCTGGGCCCGAAACAGCAGGTGCTGCTGGTCAAGGGGCTGGAGCAGAATGCCCTGCAAACCCTCGACGGCCCGGACACCGTAGGGGGGCGCGTGGAGTACAAGGTCGGCGACATAA
Source organism: Pseudomonas sp. LB-090624 (assembly GCF_003205205.1). Classification (GTDB taxonomy): domain Bacteria; phylum Pseudomonadota; class Gammaproteobacteria; order Pseudomonadales; family Pseudomonadaceae; genus Aquipseudomonas. Next base: position 253,636 of record NZ_QJRL01000004.1, on the reverse strand, counting down.
GCTGGGATGGCCGCGCGGTGGGCAAGGCGCAGATGGCCATCAGCGTCGCCTCGGTCAATGCCCCGGCGCTGCAGGCGTTGTCAAAGTGGTACCAGGCGCACCTGCCGGAATTCGAGGCTGCCTCTGCCGCTGGCCAGCCAGCACCGCAAATCCAGATGGACGATGCCGAAAAAGCCCGCTTCCAGGGTGACTTGCAGAAGTTGCTGGCCGCCAAGCCCAAGCTGGCGGTGGAAAACCTGTCGTTCAAGACCGCCAATGGCGAGAGCCGCTTCAACCTGTCGATGGACCTTGCCGCGCCGGCCAGCTTCGACCTGCCGCCGGATCAGCTGAGCAAACAGATCATCACTGAGGTGAAAAGCAAGCTGTCGCTGTCCAAGCCGATGATCGGGGACCTGGCGACCTTGCAGGCGCTGTTGGATGGCCAGACCGACGCCCAGGCGATTGCCATGCAATCGGGGCAGGCTGGGGAGATGGTCGGCATGATGGCACTGCAGAGCGGCATGGCCACCGTGCATGGCGATGATGTCGTCAGCAGCCTGCACTATGCCGATGGCATGGTCGACTTCAATGGCCAGAAGATGACCGTGGAAGAATTTGCCACGTTGCTGGCTGCACATTTAGCGGCGCTTTCGCCGCAGGGTTGATCAGCTCAGCCTGTAGCGGCCTATTCGCGGGCGCCCCCGCGAATAGGCCGCTACAGGTAACACAAAAACCCCTTTAGTAATCGCTGGATTGTCTGTAGCCTTCGGCCTCCGACAATAATCCGCGCCCGCAGAGGGCCGTGGCGGCCTATGTGCCGTCCGGCACCCTTAGCCGATCTGCCAGGGCCGGGTGATACACTTGATTTGACGCGCACGCGCGCCTGCAGGTCCAGCGATCATGACCCAGATTTCCGAACGCCTGTTGGTTCAGGCCCACCTCGACGCCAAACAGCCCAACCCGCTGACTGCTGAGCAGGAGGCCGAATACCGTGCGGCCATCGCTGCCGAGCTGAAGGCGCAGAATGCTGTTCTGGTCGCCCACTATTATTGCGACCCGGTCATCCAGGCGCTGGCCGAAGAAACCGGCGGCTGCGTATCCGACTCGCTGGAAATGGCCCGGTTCGGCAAGAACCACCCCGCTGAAACGGTCATCGTGGCCGGCGTACGCTTCATGGGCGAAACGGCAAAAATCCTCACCCCGGAAAAGCGCGTGCTGATGCCGACGCTCGAGGCCACCTGCTCCCTCGACCTGGGTTGCCCGGTGGAAGAGTTTTCGGCGTTCTGCGACCAGCACCCGGACCGTACGGTGGTGGTCTATGCCAACACCTCGGCTGCGGTAAAGGCGCGCGCTGACTGGGTGGTGACGTCGAGCTGTGCACTGGAAATCGTCGAAAGCCTGATGGACAACGGCGAAACCATCATCTGGGGCCCTGACCAGCACCTGGGCCGGTACATCCAGAAGCAAACCGGCGCCGACATGTTGCTGTGGGACGGTGCCTGCATCGTTCACGAAGAGTTCAAGTCGCGGCAGTTGGCCGACATGAAGGCCCTGTATCCGGACGCTGCGATCCTGGTGCACCCGGAGTCGCCAGAGGCCGTGATCGAGCTCGCCGATGCAGTGGGTTCCACCAGCCAGCTGATCAAGGCGGCGCAGACCCTGCCGAACAAGACATTCATCGTCGCCACCGATCGCGGCATTTTCTACAAGATGCAGCAGCTGTGCCCGGACAAGGAGTTTGTCGAAGCCCCAACCGCAGGCAACGGCGCGGCATGCCGCAGCTGTGCGCACTGCCCGTGGATGGCGATGAACACCCTGGAGCGGGTGCTGGATTGCCTGCGTAACGGCACCAACGAGATTTTTGTCGACCCTGCGCTGGTGCCCAAGGCCATCAAGCCGCTGAACCGCATGCTGGACTTTACCCAGGCGGCGCGGCTGAAGCTTTCCGGTAACGCTTAAGGTTGCCGGGGCCGCTTTGCGGCCCCATCGCGACACAAGGCCGCTCCCACAGGTACCGCGCCCGCTTTTAGAAATTGAGCAAGACAGTTGCTCCCACATGGCCCCGCAGACGCCTGTGGGAGCGGCCTTGTGTCGCGATTGGAGCGCAAAGCGCCCCCAAAATCCTCAGCGCCCCATCATTTCCTGAACCATTCGCCGCTGCTCCATGATCTCGCGCTGGCGCTGGTCAATCTGTGAGGCCAGCGGGAAATTCCCACCCGCCCGGCGCTTGGCGTAATCCAGCTGCTGGATTGCCTGATCAAAGTCGCCGACCAGCGTGAAGTACTCGGCACGCGCCCGATGCAAGCCGATGGTATTGCCCGACAAGCCACGCACCTCGGCCATGTCGTACCACACATCCGGGTCATCCGGCCGACTCTTCACCAGCTCGTTCAACACCTTCTCCGCCTCGGCAGGCTTGTTCTGCTTTACCAACAGATCCGCACGCACCTGTTTCAGCGGATAATTACCCGGGTACAGCCCCTGCATCCGCTCGGCGCGCTGCTGCGCATCGGCCAGGCGATTGTTGGTGATGTCCAGGTCGATCTGCGCCAGGTTGTAGGTGATGTCGTTAGGCGCCTTGGCCAGCAGCGGCTTGAGCATTTCCCGTGCTTCGTTCAGCTGGCCGCCCTTGATCTGCGCCAGGGCCAGGCCGTAGCGTGCAGCGTCAAGTTTGGGGTCTTCGTCGAGTTGTGCGCGAAAGCGCTTGGCTGCCAGCCCTGGCGTACCTTCGTAGGTGAGAGCAACCCGGGCACGGATCAGCTGGTAGCGTGCGCTGTCCTCGATGCCGCCTTTGGGCGCCTGGTCGGCGCGGTTGCGGGTGTCGGCGATACGCGATTCGGTCACAGGGTGAGTCAGGAGGAACTCTGGCGGCTTGGCGTCATAGCGGTACTGGCGTGCCAGGCGCTCGAACATGGTCGGCATGTTGCGCGGGTCGTAGCCAGCCTTTTCCAGGTTCTGGATGCCGATACGGTCGGCCTCCTGTTCATTCTGCCGAGAGAAGCGCCGCTGTTCCTGGATGGCCGCCGCCTGGGTACCGGCAATCATGCCGATGCCGGCGTCGCCGGCGCCCCCTGCAGCCAGTACGATGCCGGCCAGCAGCGCCGCCATCATCGGCAGCTGCATGCGTTGCTGGGCTTCGACCCCACGGGCAAAATGGCGTTGCGACAAGTGCGCCAGTTCGTGTGCCAGCACCGAGGCGTATTCGCCTTCGGTCTGCGCATTGAGGAACAGCCCGCCGTTGACCCCGACGATGCCCCCCGGGGCGGCGAAGGCGTTGAGCTCGCGGCTGTCGATGAGGATGAACTCCAGGCGCCGGTCCTGCAGCTGGCTGGTTTCGGCCAGTTTGTACACGCTGGTTTCGACGTAGTCCTTGAGCTGCGGATCGTTCAGCTGGTTGACCTGACCCCGCAGCAGGCTCAGCCAGGCACGGCCAAGCTGGTGTTCCTGTTGGGGCGAGACGATCGCGGAACTGGCATCACCCAGTGATGGCAGGTCGTCAGCATGGCCGGGTAGGGCCAACAGGCAGGCCAGCGTCAGCAGGGTAGGGCGCAGTAGATTCATGCATGAAACTCGCGTCGGATCAAAGATACCTACTGTAGCGGGCTCACACGTTGGCGACCAGTGGCGCTATCCTAGCCAGCCATGCCAACAAGCAGTCTGGCAACGCCTCTGGAGACCCTGCGATGAGTGACACCCTGACCTGCGACGCCGAACTGGACGCCAGCGGGCTGAACTGCCCTTTGCCGCTGCTCAAGGCCAAGATGGAACTCAATCGGCTGGCCAGTGGCGCGGTGCTCAAGGTTATCGCCACCGATGCCGGTTCGCAGCGCGACTTCCGCACTTTCGCGCAGTTGGCCGGTCATACCCTGCTGCAGGAAACGGCCGAGGCCGGTACCTATACCTACTGGCTGCGCAAGGCCTGAGTCTTTCCCAAGGATCGTCAATGTTCAAAGTGCTTCGCGACTGGATGCAGCGCTACTTCTCCGATGAAGAAGCAGTGGTGCTGGCGGTCCTGTTGTTCCTGGCCTTCACTGCCGTGCTCACCCTGGGCGGCATGCTCGCGCCAGTGCTGGCGGGCATGGTGCTGGCGTTCCTGATGCAGGGCCTGGTCAATGCCCTGGAGCGCTTGCGGGTACCGACGCGGCTGGCGGTAATGTTGGTGTTTGCCCTGTTCATGGGGGCCCTGGCGCTGTTCATGCTGGTGCTGGTACCGCTGTTGTGGCATCAGCTGATCACCCTGTTCAACGAGCTGCCGGGCATGCTCGGTAAATGGCAGTCGCTGTTGTTGCTGTTGCCTGAACGCTACCCACACCTGGTGTCGGACGAGCAGGTGTTGCACGCCATCGAATCGGTGCGTGGTGAAATCGGCAAGTTCGGCCAGTGGGCACTGACATTCTCGCTGTCCAGCCTGCCGCTGTTAGTCAATGCCATGATCTATCTGGTGCTGGTGCCGATCCTGGTGTTCTTCTTCCTCAAGGATCGCGAACTGATCGGCCGCTGGGTTAGCGGCTACCTGCCGCGCCAGCGCACCCTGCTGAACCGGGTGGGCAACGAGATGAACCGGCAGATTGCCAACTACATCCGTGGCAAGGGCATCGAGATCCTGATCTGCGGCATCGCCACCTATATCGCCTTCATCAGCCTGGGGCTCAATTACGCCGCGCTGCTGGCGTTGCTGGTCGGGCTGTCGGTGGTGGTGCCTTACGTGGGCGCGGTGGTCGTGACCGTGCCGGTGACCCTGATTGCGCTGTTCCAGTGGGGCTGGGGCGACCAGTTCATCTACCTGATGACGGTGTACGCGATCATCCAGGCGCTGGACGGCAACGTGCTGGTGCCGCTGCTGTTCTCCGAAGCGGTGAGCCTGCACCCGGTGGCGATCATTTGCGCGGTACTGCTGTTTGGCGGGTTGTGGGGGTTCTGGGGGATCTTCTTCGCCATCCCGCTGGCGACGCTGATCAAGGCCGTGCTGGATGCCTGGCCGCGGCAGGAGCCGAGTGTGTCACCGATGCTTTGAATGTAATTGGGGCCGCAGAGCGGCCCCATTCAATTTCAGGCGTTGTTCAATTCCTGGGCTGCTGCCAGCACGGCATCCACATGCCCGGGCACCTTCACCCCACGCCATTCCTGGCGCAGCACGCCGTTCTTGTCGATCAGGAAGGTGCTGCGGTCAACGCCCATGTATTCCTTGCCGTACAGCTTCTTCAGCTTGATCACGTCGAACAGCTGGCACAGGGCCTCGTCCTTGTCGCTGATCAGCTCGAACGGGAAGCCTTGCTTGGCCTTGAAGTTCTCGTGCGACTTGATGCCATCGCGTGACACGCCGAACACCACGGTGTTGGCGGCGGCGAAGGCATCATGCTGGTCACGGAAACCTTGGCCTTCGGTGGTGCACCCGGGGGTGCTGTCCTTCGGGTAGAAGTACACCACCACTTGGCGGCCCTTGAGTTCCGCCAGGCTGACGGTTTGCCCGCTGGTGGCCTGGGCCTGGAAGTCGGCGACAGGTTGGTCGAGTGCTACAGCCATGGTCGGTTTCCTTACATTGGGTTCTGTGGACGCCATGGCTCGATCAGGGCATCGAGGTTCAGGGCATCGGCAAAGTCCAGGAACTGGTCACGCAACCAGCTGATCTGGGTGCCGGCCGGCAGGATCACGGTGAACTGCGCGTTGAGCATGCTGCTGCCAGTCTGCGGCGCCAGGTAGGTGTCGCAGGTCATGGCTTCCAGCTCGACGCGGTGGTCGAGGAAGAACTGGCACAGCTCGTTGATGATGTCCGGGCGGTAGGCGGCGCTGACGTACGCCACGTAGGGCAGGGCCTGCGGACGCACCTCCTGGTCGGCGCTGCGCACCACGTCGAGGGTCAGGCCATGCTTCTTGCCCAAGCCCGGCAGCATGGCTTCAAGGCGCGCCAGGGCGTCCCAGCTGCCGCCTACTTGCAACACCAGGGCGCTGGTCTCGCCGTGGCGGCTCAGGCGCGAGGTAACCACCGCGCAGCGGTTTTCGAAGGCAGCGCGGCTGAGGACGTTGGCCAGCTCCATGGGGTTGGGCCCCAGGGCACTGATGACAAGGAATTGTTCGCGGACAGTGGGGGTGGACATGCAGCATTCCTAAAGCGATGAGCGGTCGGCACAGGACGGGCGAAAGCCTCCTGTCGGCAGGGCCCGGGGCTCGCATGCGAGGTTGTGGACGCTGGCGGGGAGCAAGGTCGACGGCCCGGCGGGCCGCGTTGCACCGATCAAAGCATCAAGGGTAGCGAAATAAGGCGCCGAGGGGAATGCTCCGCCCGCCTGCTTCGCTTGTGCAAGGCCGATGCCCCCAGTACCATTACTGCTCTCTTTTTCCGGCAGGAGCAGTTACATGATTGCGGGCAGTATGGTGGCATTGGTCACACCCATGGATGCACAAGGGCGTGTTGACTGGGGCAGCCTCGACAAACTTGTAGACTTCCACCTGGAAAACGGCACTCATGCGATCGTCGCTGTCGGCACCACCGGTGAGTCGGCCACGCTGGATGTCGAAGAGCACATCCTGGTCATCAAGCACGTGGTCGAGCGCGTCAAACGCAGCGTCAACCCGATTCCGGTCATCGCCGGCACCGGTGCAAACTCCACCACCGAAGCGGTGCACCTGACGCAAAACGCCAAGAACGCTGGCGCCGATGCCTGCCTGCTGGTTGTGCCGTACTACAACAAGCCGACCCAGGAAGGCCTGTACCAGCACTTCAAGCACATTGCCGAAGCCGTCGACATTCCGCAGATCCTCTATAACGTGCCCGGCCGCACCTCCTGCGACATGCAGGCCGAGACCGTGATTCGCCTGTCGAAGGTGCACAACATCATCGGCATCAAGGAAGCCACCGGCGACCTGGCCCGTGCCAAGGCCATTCTGGATGGCGTCGACAGTGACTTCATCGTCCTGTCCGGCGACGACCCGACTGCAGTCGAGCTGATCCTGATGGGCGGCAAGGGCAACATCTCCGTCACGGCCAACGTCGCCCCGCGCGAAATGGCCGACCTGTGCGAGGCCGCCCTTGCGGGCAATGCCGAGAAGGCCCGCGCGATCAACGAAAAACTCATGCCGCTGCACAAAGACCTGTTCTGCGAAGCCAACCCGATCCCGGTGAAATGGGCGCTCGTCGAAATGGGCCTGATGCACAAAGGTATTCGCCTGCCACTGACCTGGCTGAGCGAAGGCTGCCACGAAAAAGTCCGTACTGCCTTGCGCCAGTCCGGCGTACTGGTTTAAGAGGAAGTACACCGCATGAAGCGACTGGCTGGTCTTTCCGCCCTTGCCCTGATTATCTCCAGCACCAGTGGGTGTGGCTGGCTGTGGGGCGAGGATGGCTATTTCCGCGACCGCGGCAGCGATTACCTGCAGGCGCACCCGACTGCGCCCATGCAGCTGCCCCCGGACGCCAGCAACGTCAAGCGTCTTGACCCGCTGCTGCCGATCCCGCGCAATGTCGCCGACGACAACGTTGCTGGCGAGTTCGAAGTGCCTCGCCCGCAACCGTTGACCGGTGGCGCCGCCCAGGTGACCGACTACAGCCTGCAGCGCAGCGGCAGCAGCCGTTGGGTGCTGGCCCAGCATTCGCCTGCCGAAGTGTGGCCGGTGGCCCGCCAGTTCTTCGAGGACAACGGCTTCCGTATTGCTGAAGAGCGCCCGCAGACCGGTGAATTCAACACCACCTGGCAGCGTTTCGACGAGCTGTCGGCATCGCTCGGCCAGCGCCTGGCCAGCACTGCCAGCAGCGGTGACAGCGAAGTGCGCGTGCGTGTGCGCATGGAACCCGGCGTGCAGCGCAACACCTCCGAAGTGTATGTGGTCAGCGTCGAGCGCCCGGCCGGCAGCACTGCCGAGCCTGCGTTCCCGTCCAGCTCCAGCAATACCGGCACCGATGCCCTGCTGGTCGACGAAATGCTTGCCAGCATGAACCGCAGCGCCGAGAAGGGCGGTTCGGTGTCGCTGCTGGCCGCGCGCGATTTCGACGCCCCAAGCCGCGTCAGCCTGAGCGAAGACGGCAGCGGCAACCCGGTGCTGTACCTGGGCTCCGACCTGGACCGCGCCTGGTCTGGCGTGGGCCGTGCGCTAGAGCAGGGTGGCGAATGGCGTGTCGAGGACATCAACCGCAGCCTGGGCCTGTACTACATCAACCTGTCCGAAAAGCCTGACGACAAGCAGAACCAGCCGGGCTTCTTCAGCCGTATGTTCGGCAGCGAGCCGACCAAGGAAGAGCGTGAAGCCCGTGCCGAGCGTTATCAGGTACGCCTGAGCAAGGTGGGTGAGAGCGTGCAGGTCACGGTCGAGAAAAACATCAACACCGTGGCTCCGGCCGATGTCGCCCGCCGCGTGCTGAGCGCCATTCAGGACCACCTGGGCTAAGTGCGCTTCGCGGTACTCGGAAGCGGCAGCCAAGGGAACGGCACGCTGATCGCCAGTGGTGACACCTTCATCCTGGTCGATTGCGGCTTTTCCCTGCGTGAAACCGAGCGGCGCCTGGCGCTGCTCGGGGTTTCTGCAGCTCAGCTCAGTGCAGTGCTGGTCACCCACGAACATGCCGACCACGTGCATGGGGTCGGCTTGCTGTCACGGCGCTACAATGTACCGGTCTACCTCAGCCAAGGGACTTTGCGCGGCATGCGCAAGCCGGTGGAGGTGGCCGGTTTTCTCGCGTGTGGCGAAAGCCTGCGTATCGGCAGCCTGGAAGTAACCGCAGCGCGGGTCGAGCACGACGCCTACGAGCCGTTGCAGTATGTGGTCAGCGACGGCAAGCGGCGCTTTGGCATGCTGACCGACCTGGGCTCTTACGACGCGCTGTTGCTGGAACGTTATCAGGGCCTGGATGCACTGCTGATCGAGGCCAACCACTGCCGCGACCTGCTGGCACGTGGTCACTACCCGGCTTTTCTGAAGCAGCGGGTGGGTGGCATGCAAGGGCATTTGAACAATCACCAGGCTGCGCGCCTGGTGCACGAGTTGGGCTGGAACAACCTGCAACACCTGGTGCTGGCCCACCTCAGCAGCAAGAACAACCTGCCACACTTGGCCCGCCAGTGCTTTGTCGACACCCTCGGGTGTGACCCGGACTGGCTCCAGGTGGCGAATCAGGAACACGGGCTCGACTGGCGCGAAATCGCCTAGCCCAACACCTCAAGCAAGCGGAGCCCAATCATGGAAAAACGCGACGAACTTTACCGCGGCAAGGCCAAATCGGTTTACAAGACCGATGACGCCGACCGCTTGATCCTGCTGTTCCGTAACGACACTTCGGCGTTCGACGGCAAGCGCATCGAACAGCTGGACCGCAAAGGCATGGTGAACAACAAGTTCAACGCCTTCATCATGCAGAAACTGGAAGAAGCCGGTGTGCCGACCCAGTTCGACAAGCTGCTGGGCGACAACGAGTGCCTGGTGAAGAAACTGGACATGATCCCGGTCGAGTGCGTAGTGCGCAACTACGCTGCCGGCAGCCTGGTCAAGCGCCTGGGCGTGGAGGAGGGCATCAAGCTGGAGCCGTCCACCTTCGAGCTGTTCCTGAAGAACGACGAGAAGGGCGACCCCTTCATCAACGAATCCCACGTTGTCGCGTTCGGCTGGGGCACCGCCGAGCAACTGGTAGAAATGAAGAAGCTGTCGTTGAAGGTCAACGAAGTGCTGAGCAAGCTGTTCGATGACGCCGGCCTGCTGCTGGTGGACTTCAAGCTGGAGTTCGGCGTATTCCACGGCCAGATCGTGCTGGGCGACGAGTTCAGCCCGGACGGCTGCCGCCTGTGGGACAAGGAAACCCGCAAGAAGATGGACAAGGACCGCTTCCGTCAGGGCCTGGGCGACGTGATCGAAGCCTACGAAGAAGTTGCCAAGCGCCTGGGCGTGCCGCTGTAAGCGACGCGTTCACGCAAGCGCCTGATACCACGCGATTTTTTTTAAAAAAAGGTTTGCGTTTTAAAAGAACGCTGGTATGATGCGCGGCATTGGAGAGATGCCGGAGTGGTCGAACGGGACGGATTCGAAATCCGTTGTACTGGCAACAGTACCTAGGGTTCAAATCCCTATCTCTCCGCCATACGCGAAGTAGCCGAAGCCCCCGAAAACGTTGATGTTTTCGGGGGCTTCGTCGTTTCGGGGATCGCGGTTAGGGCAGATCTAGGGCAGAAACGCAGCTTCTTATGCCGCTATAGGCCGTAGTGGGCCGTTGAATATCAGCTTGATTATGGGGTGAGCGATGCCCATCTTGCGGCATCGCTAAGGCGTTATGCCATACAGGCTAGCTCATTCAGGTTCATGAGCCGGCTCCAGTCAATCCCCCATGCACTAAGCCCATAATATCGTGCTCCGCGCTTAGCGGCTGTTACTACAAATTCCTCAAGCTCGGTCTTACCCGTGATCTTGAGCAGCTGTTTGATCGTCTCAAAATATGCAGCTGAAGACGATCTTATGAAAATCTCAAACGCTCCTGGGAAGTGCCCAAGGTACACGAGAGTTTTAGGCCACCAAAACGCTCCTTTGAGTTCGCTACGCAAGAACAGCAAGAAATCTGTCTGCATTAACAGGCTGAATTCAACTCCGCTTGCAGTATTATTTTCTTTGGTGATATCTGCGCTCAAAGAAGCCCTGTTGAGATCCAGTCTCTGGTTTCTTTGTTCCAAACTAGATGCATTTTTGTAGAAGCATTCGAATCCAGACATGTACGGTTGAGAACGGCCGGAGTTTATGTAATAGCTTTTGTCAAGCAACCCTGTGGCCACCCCAAATTTATTGTATTTAATAGCGATCGCAATTGTGTAAAGGAAGATTTCGTGAATAATAAATACAAAGTTATCAAAGTCTGATTCGCGGTAACTACTGGTTCCTTCAGGTGCATTGTGGTATTTAAGCAGTGACTCTAAGAAGCGGTGCAGCTGAATAGTGCACTCTTCGCTTTCCATATATCTTATGGCGTTGGTAATCACTTGGAGCAGTTCGTTGCGTGTGCTGGTGAATTCGTTAATGCTATTTAAGACTTGCTCATCAAATGCCAAATTTGCCTGTGGTTGTATTCTGACCCGCTCAAGATTGTCCGAATAGAGTGATAGGTATTCCTCAAGTGCCGCTCCAGAGTTGGATTTGGTTTCGCGGATCGAGGTGGTCGCACGTTTTGCCAGGGGGGATGTTCCTAAGCTAATACTCACCTCATTCGTAAGAAACTCGGGCTTTTTACCAAGTTGAGGCTTTTTGTGCTGAGGTTGATTAAAAATGCATCTGATGAGTTCTTCAAAGCGTTCGGTGTAGCTATCGGGGCTGCTTAAATCTATATAGAGTCTGGAATGGTAGAAGGTGGGCGTATAGGCTTTTCCTTCTTCATCTTTCTCCGCGATGATAGCAATGAATCGCTCTTGGTTGATTGCTTCATAAACACGCTTCGAGATGATCTGCGTTTCTGTACCGACGCCACCATTTCGGCCGTCAGCTTTTTCGGAATAAACCTTGTCACAAACCATTAGTACTTTATCAATGGTGGGATCCGTAACCATTGACTCCATGAAAGCTATCGAATCATGGCCGGGTTTCAAATCCCATTTATCCAATACCACTTCAATACCTGAAGCCATTAGATTTTCTGCTAGCTCTAACACCCAGCGTTCGTGTGTTGGATTAGACCAACTATAGGATATGAATATTTTTGGATTTTTCATGTGTTTTTTCCGAGTGCGCTGTTGTGCGTGGCAGGTGCAGCTTAAGATGTGATGCGATTCAATTTCAAGAGCTGGCATTGAACCCCATCATTTTAGATACGATCTCTGCCATGCTCTTAGTATCTTTGGAGATCCATCGCCCATAGTGTTTTCGTACCATTGTCGTATCGCCTGGTGAGCCTGGCAGTCGCCGAGCGCGTCGACGTCGGCGCCGGCGGGCTGGATCGCTGGCGGATGGGCGCCGCACCCCAAGTACCCCGCCACGGTCCCCCCAGTCAGTACCCCGAAAGTTCCGGCGCCGCCGGCCAAAGTCCCTGCAGTACATTTGCCGCCAGCGCCGACCATGCCAGCGCTTGTCGGTGCCAGCAACATTGCGGGGGAGGTGGGTGGCGTCGCGCGTGCGGTGCATAGCGTACGCGGCGTGACCAAGGCGTTGTCGAAAGTACCCGGTGGCAGGCTGATCGATGCGGTGCCTGGTGTGCTTGATGTGGCGATGAACGCTGAAACGCGCGGATGAGAAGGCAGAGGGGTACGGTGGTCTGGCCGGTGGCGTAGCCGGCGCTTGGGCAGGTGGTGCATACGGGGCTTCGGTTGGCGCGGCGGTCGGCTCCGTCGTTCCGGTGCTCGGTACCGCAATTGGCGGCGCCGTCGGTGGTGCCATCGGCATGGTATTGGGTGGCATGGGCGGCGAGTCACTCGGAAGCTGGCTGGGTAAAAAGCTGTTCGGCGATGATCCGGCGGAGCAGGTTGCCGAAGAAAATCCTAGGGCCAAAGAGGCGCCGAAGGCTGGGGCTGGTGCTTGGAGCGGCTGTGGCCAAGGCATCGGCAGTGAAGGTGGTTGAAGAAAAACCCCAGGCCAAAGAGGTGCCGAAGGTCGAAGCGCCTGCGCTCGGTGCGGCGGTGGCGAAGGCATCACCGCAGTCAGCAGGGGATGCCACGGCTCAAGGAGGGCAGAAAGGCCCTGCACCTGGTGCGGTGGTTCGCGCACTGGTCAAGGAATCGCCGCCGCCCGTCCCGGCGCAGGCAGCCGCTGCCGTAGCAGCCAAGCCGGTCGAAAAGGCGAAGCCCGAGCCGGCCAAGGTTGACCAGTCATTCACCTTCGCTCCGGTCATGCCCATTACCGTGCATGGCGATGTGAAAGACTCTAACCAGATCGTGCGCGAGGCCAGCCAGACGTTGCGCGCGATGTGGGGGGTGTTTCAGCGCGAGGTGGAGACCCGTCAGGCGTCGATTCAGCTGTTTGATGCGGCTCACATCATTTAAGGGAGGTGCCATGGCCTACATGGAACTACTGACTTCCTCGCTGTCCTCTCTGGTGGCGGCGGGGGTAGCGGGCCGAACAACTCTTGACGGTATGCTGGGTCCGCTGACGGGGGCGGTCAGTGACATGACCGGCGCGGCTGCTAAGCTGGAATCCCTGCCGATCATCGGGCCGGCGGTGGGCGCGAATGCATGCTGACTTCATTGAAAGAAGCGCCTCCCTCAAGCCGCTGAATGGCCTGTGGCGAAACGTTAGATGCTGAGCTGAGGTCGGGGATACTCCAGCCCAGCAGGTCTCGGGCCGGTGCACAATGAACGCCCCTAAAACTGAGTGGCAGGTGATCCATATGCCACGCGATTGCTTCGATCTGATTCTCGTCCAGGTTGAGGCGAAGCGGTTGCTGATCAAGAACGTTAGAGGTCATGGCGATGCCGCTTGGTTCTGTGTATTTATACAGTGCAGGCGGTGCGTATGCGTTGGCAAAGGTGGTGATTCATCGGGGCGGACCTGGGACAGATCGTGCGCCATTCCCTGTTAATTCATGCGTTGTGTGATGAGAAACCTTTGCTCTTGATAGCGAAAACTGGTGGTGTCGTTGGAGCGTGTATTTTCGCAGCTTGATACCAAAAGTTGAGCGTGGTATTGAGATTTCTTAATGCGGCTATCTTCGTTCTAAGATTATCAAGCGGTCCCTAACGAGAATCACATCAATGGAGGAAAATGTGGCTTCAATTAACTACTGGCTGATCATGCCGTACAGTGAGCAAACTACCTTGTTTCAAGGGTTTAGTGTGGCTGTGGCACAGCCGCGGTTCCTAAATTTACTTACATTTGCATCATTGTTGCCACATGACACATCAGAGCTGTTTTTGGAGCACAAAGATTTTTTAAAGCAGCGGTCAGCGTGTGCTTCATTAGGTGTTGCTGCCATTGGTGAACAGGTGTTGGATCATTTGCCTGGAATCATTGAGGGTGGAATTAACGTGGTTTTATGTCTCTCTGAAATGGTTCCAAGATTAAAGCTCATGACTTTTAGCGAGGATGTCTATCTGCTGATAGTGTCGGATTTAGCAGAGGAGGGTGTTGTAGATTTTAGGTCATTGTCAGATATTCATCCTTGCAATCGGTTAGATGCCGCTATTTATGACTTGGTTCGCAGTGCGGCCGTTCAAATCAGCGGCGAGGGTGAGAATACGGTGATCCCAAAGCTGCGCTCGCCGTACAATGAACCGTCGAAACTGAAATTTCGAAATGGCGGTGTCACCTTAGCAAACGAGCTAGTGATGATCAGCCTGGGGTTTGTGCCTGAGAAGATAGAGGATTTAGACGCGTCAAATCCACAGGATTATATTGATTCAGTTGCCGCCAGTGCTGAATTTGTTATGCGGACGTCAAATCCTGCGCAAGAAATGCGGCAGGAGGCTGTAATCTATGTTCCTGCTATTTATGGTCCTCTCTATAATATTAATCAGAATTTCTGGAATCAAATCCTTCGAAAGGTTAAAGTTGGCTGGCATAGGGATTTTATAAAAAAGGGGCTAATCAGGAATCCATGGTATTCAAATGTAACTGTGGAAGATGACCGCATAACTGAAAGGGACAATCCTTACCACGATCCAGCGGTTGCACTAGTCCTTTCGCAGCGACAGCATGAATTGTTGATAACAAACTTGGCCGTCGCTAGCCTTGCAGCAGCCGAGACCCTGCCAGTACTTCGACTTCCAAATTCTGTTAATTTAAATTTTCCAAAATTTAAGGAGATTGAGCGTATATATCAGCGGAATGATGAGCGCTCAGGCACGCTGTTGCAGCAGCGCTTCAAGGGGTTGAATATCGACCTGAAAGCGCATTGGGGGGAAAAGCTTGGCGAGCTTATCTCGAAAGGAGTAGATAGCTTAAAAATATGTAGCGATGTACCACTCGAATGGGTCTACTTGAAGGAGTTACCTCTGATGATTAGTCATGAGGTGTCTAAGATACCTATGACGCCAGGAAACTTTTTCCTGCAAAATACTTTAGTCGGTGGGCGTGCCTTTATCCCTGAAGATATTTTGCGTGAAGTTTTGATTATCAGGTCTTTCGGGGCTGTCGACCCGATCCGAACTATGCTGCAAACGTCAATCGAGTTCTATAAGGTGAAAGATAAAATCTCGATTAAGTTTGTGGATGTCGTTACTGTAGAGGAAGTGGTAAATGCATTAAATGACTTTGATAAGGCTATAGTGATATTCGATTGTCATGGTGGTCATGATGGAGATAATAAGCCTGGGTGGCTCAAAATTGGGAATGAAAAATTAGACACTTGGGGACTCGCGGGTAGGGCGAGGGTGCCCCCGATTGTCCTGCTAAGTGCATGTTCAACATCGGCAATTGGTGGGTCTCATGCAAGTGTGGCAAATGGACTTCTTCGGTCTGGTGCAAGAAGTGTGGTAGGGACTTTTCTGCCTGTAGATGCAAGAGATTCAGCGGTGTTCATGGCTAGGATTATTTATCGGATACATTCATTCTTGCCTGCGTTAAAAACTTTGAAAGTAGGTAGTATCTCTTGGCGGTCATTTATGGCCGGCTTTTTCCGCATGTCGTTCGCTACTGATGTTCTTCATATGTTCCGCGATGAGCGGGGGTTAATCACCGAGGAGCAGTATATGAAGATTCATATGGAGGCGAACATGAATATAAATAGTATGGACGAGAGGTGGTACGAGAAGTTGATCGATTCGGTATCACGTCATAGTGGGCTGGATGCGGCGGATCTCGTCAACCTTGTCTGTGGAGAAAAGCCGCTTATGGAAACTATGCTTTATTGCCAGGTAGGTCGACCTGAGCTGCTTGTGATCTTGCTGGATGGGTACGGCATGTCGGAAAGCACGCCGCTTGGGGATTGCTAGGCCAACGCGTACGCTTATGCTTGAAGGTAAAGAGGCGCTCAAGTCCTAGTGCTCCGGGGCTTAAGCGCTTTTTCATGTTGCTACACGATCACCGTCGAGGTGTGCAGGTCAGGACTTACTCAGCATTCATCTTGTCCCACTGGCGCTGATGCTCATGTGATTCTTGGTCGCACGAGTCACAAATGAAACCGTCGCCGTAGCTCTCTCTGTCGAGCGCTTCGGCGAGAGCTTCACCCTCAAGCTCTGCTTGACAGCCATTGTGGTGTCCGCCCGGGTCCGTGACGCCTTCGCAGTCTCTTGTGAGGTGTTTACTGAGAACTGCTTTCTGCGGTTGAGTAAGGCTGTCGTAACCATGACTCATGGCTCGCTTTGCAATGCCTTCTACCTTGCTGTCTTCCTGATGGAAATGCCCGTATTCAAGCAGTTTACCGAGCGCCTTCTCTTCAGCTGTCATAGATTCATTCTCAGATGTCAAAAGGAGATGCAAAGATAGCACCTGGCTATCAAGCCTGGCCAAGAAAAGCAGCCTTGAACCAGACGCGCGCTATGCAACTGGTTAAGTGGCGAGCATCCAGGAATCTTAGGGTAGAATCTGGGCCGGATTGGGACGCCCCTGCCCAGTCCCATAGGGTTAGACGTCAATAAAAACGGGCCTGTTGCGGCCTGCTGAACCATCTGGGCGGGTTCAAATCCCTATCTCTCCGCCATACAAGATCAAGCCCCTGGAAGCGAAAGCTTCCGGGGGCTTTTTCGTTATGGAAGGCAAAGATTTACAGCCAGCATGCTAATTGCCCGAGCGGTTCAATCAAGAGCCCGGAAGCTTCTCGAGCGGCCTGACTGTGAGCTCTACACCTAACGCAACCATCAGTTTTTGAATAGTGGTGAAACGGGTCTTTTCTCCGCCCTTCAGCGTTTTATAAAGAGACTCTCGATTGACCCCTGCGTCTTGCGCAAACTGATTCACGCCCTTGGCTTTTGCCACTTCACCCAATGCATGCATCAGGGTTTGAGCGTCATTAGCCTTCATTGCCTCTGCCAGAAATGCCGCGATGGTTTCCGGGCTGTCGAGGAACCGGGAGGCCTCGAAGCGTTTTGTTTTGCTCAAATCCAGATCAAGGATTGGCATGTCTTGCGGCGAAATTTTTTTGCTCATCATTTTTTACCTCGTAAAGCATAAAAATTTCCTTTGCTCGTTTGAGTGAGCGGCTGAGTCGGCCTGCCGCTTTTTAAACGGAGTGGGTTGCCCATTACGCAACGGGTGTATACGCCTGCAGCGATGTTCGCCTCCCATCGTCGGCGCTTGGTTTGGCCGCGACGTGATGAGGCTAGGGCGCGAGCGGAGCGCTGGCAACGGATAGCGCGGGTTTGCTGAGCGTTTGGGAAATGGACTACATGGCGGTAGAGAATGTCGCACTCCAGCTGTCAGCGTGGGGGCTCGCTTAAGTGCGTTTGCGACATGATGCAATCGGTGAAGCCCCGGGATATTTTGCGTTTCCAGGGCTTCCTCGCACTTACTTTTTCATCATCCCCAACTCAGCATCATCCAGCAGCGCCTTGGCCATCGCGCTCAGGTAATGCGAGGCCCAGATCAGTTTCTGGTCGCCGTCCATCAGGCCGGTGATGATCAGGTCGCGCACGTAACCCATCAGTTCGGACGCCTGTTCGCGGGCGTCCTGGCAGGGGATGCCGGGTTCGATGCGGAACAGCGGGTGAGTGTTGTTTTCGCCTTGGTAGAAGCAGGTCTTGCCGACTGTGGTGGGTTCTGTTGTGTTGTCGGTGGGCATTGTTTTGTTTCCCTGGATACTGGGTTGCCTGGGCGGGCGTCTTCGCGGGCGTGCCCGCGAAGACGCATGACCTGCTAATGCAAGGTGTAAGGCTCTGTGGGTAAATGCGGCCGCATCTGCAACTGCATCAACGCCGACTCGACCAGCCCCTGTACCGCTTCCATTTCATGGATCACGGCCTGCATCACGATCGAGCTGTGGGCGGTAGGTTTGAGTTGCACGGATTGGCGGGCCACGGACAGGGCGCAGAGTACGTACTCTGAGGACTGGACCAGGGTGTCTTGCAGGATCTGGGTGGAATGGGGGGAGTAGGGTGGATCGGGGACTGTCTTGCGCATGTAAGCTCCTTGGGTAGTGGAGCCGCCTGGCAACGCTGTCAAACGAATGGAGGCAGCTATACATGGGTTGACAGACCGGTACCCAAGGACCCGGCGCACACGAATGTGCCCCATGCACAGCTGCCATCAAGCGCTGCAACGGAAACTTGAGTAGTCGGCCTGTCAAAGCCGGTCGCTAATTTCACAACGACGAGCCGAGACTAGAGCGCGACCGAATCCGTCGCAACCGTTTGAGCGGGTTGGCAGTATGTTTGGGAAACGCCCTACAAGGAAGGGGATAATTCTGAGTACAAGTTGTAGGACGGATTTTTACCAATACATCAGACAGGCCTCCCGCAACATTTTGTCTTGAACTGCCAATGGCACCTTGGGCTACAATGCGGCTCTCTAATACGCCACTCACGCCCAGGCCACACGCCGTAATGATTACGCGCTGGGCGATGACCTCTTCCTGACATGGATTCGTTGGATGGTTCGCGCCGTGCTGGTCTACCCCTACGCCCTTCGCTGGACGGCTGAATTGTCGTCTGCGACCAGTGCTGCGCCCTCTCTGACAACCCCGCACAATTTCGAATGCTGCCGCCAATTCCTGGCTGCGGTAGGCGGCTGTGCGCCCCACCGAAAATGGAGTGCTCCACTTGCGTAAGAAATTCGTCGCGTCCCTTCTGGCGGTCGCCATCGCCTCTACCACGGCCTGTGCACAGCTCGGGATCAGCAAAGAGCAAGCGGGCACCGTGATTGGTGGCCTGGCCGGTGTGGCCATCGGCTCGACCATGGGCAGTGGCAACGGCAAGATCGCCGCTGCGCTGATCGCCGGTGGCATTGGTGCCTACGTGGGCAACCGCATCGGCCACATGCTGGACGAGAAGGACCAGCAGGCCCTGGCGTTGCGCACCCAGGAAGTGCTGAGCCAGCAGCAAACCACTGCCAGTGCCCAGCCAGTGACCTGGAAGTCCGACCACTCCGGCGCCACCGCGCAGATCGTACCGGGCAAGGAATACACCAAGACCAAGCAGGTCGAGGTCAAGCGCGCGCCGAAGATCCAGGCGGTGCCGTCGATGAAGCTGATCAACGAGCCGTATGTGACCATCAGCGACAACCTCAACGTGCGTGCTGCGCCTAACCAGACTGGCGAGAAGGTCGGCAGCCTGAAGAACCACACCGAATTCACCGCCGTGGGCTCCACCGGTGACTGGATCCTGGTGGGCCGCAAGGGTGTGACCGTGGGCTATGTGCACAAGAACTACGTCGAGCCAAAGGCCCAGGCCGTGGCCAAACGCGTGACCCCAGCGGTGAACCTGGACGAGCTGGACGTTGCCGCCAGCAAGGAAACACAAGGCTTCGACCTGGACTCGATCCAGTCGCTGCCGACCCAGACGGTCGCCGCAGAAGCCGCCTGCCGCCCAGTTACCGTCAGCCTGAAATCGCAAAGCGGCCAGACCGAGCAAGAGCAGAACACCTTCTGCAAACAAGCCAACGGCACCTGGGAACTGATCTGAGGAATACCATGAAAAAGCACGCGCTCGCGCTGGCTGTGATCGGCGCTTGTGGTCTGGTACCGCAGGCGTCCGCTCACGAGCTGGCCTTCTCGAAGAAAGACAACATCAAGGTCGAAGTGCCTGGGGACGCAACCAACTGGTGCAAACCCGAGGTTGAAATGACCATCACCCGCCCGGCCTGGGACAACCAGGAACTGCTGTCGGGCCTGCTGACCAAACTGCCATTCGTGTTCGCCAAGGACTGCTCGACCGCCAAGGTGAGCTGGAAAGCGGTCGATGCCAAGGGCAACTTGTACGCCAGCGGCTCGGGCAATGCCAGCAACCTGGGCCTGGTGACCTTGGCCGCCGCGCCTGCCGCCGCTGCCCCTGCGCCGGCTGCCCCTGCGCCGGCTGCCCCTGCGCCGGCTGCAGCACCTGCGCCAGTGCCGGCACCTGTGCAGCCATCAGCACCGGTTGCTGCTCCGGCTTCAGCACCTGCAGCCGAACCGGCTCCGGCGGTCGTTGAAGCCGCACCCGCGAAGGCGGAAGCTGCCCCGGCTCCCGCGCCTGCCCCAGCCGTAGCTGCAGCACCGGCCCCAGCGCCGGCCGCCGAGGCCCCAGCCGCCCCGGTTGCACCGCCCATCCCGGCCCCTGCGGCCGCAGTAGCCGCAGCGCCCACCTCCGATTTCGGCCGCTCCGTAGTCCTGGCAAACCGCAACCTGATGCAGGTAACGGATGCCGCGGGCTGCAAATGGGTACTCAGCACATCGATCATCAGCGACGGCGACACCCTGTCGTTCGGCACCACGCCGGCCATGCCGTGCCCAGCGTCCGGCTTTGGCGAAGGCAACTTCGAAAAAATCAGCTGGAAGGCTGTGGGCACCTATCGTGGCGATAGCTGGAACCGTGTCTACGCGCACCCAAGCGGCTTGATCTTCAACAAGAACCTTGAGCCTGCGGTCAAGAACAAGGCGGTGTCCTACCTCACTCCGGAAGCTGACCAAGCGGCTTTCCTGGTAGGCGAAATCCCCAGCCGGCAGATGAAGGTGTACCTGACCTTCAGCCGTGGCAGCTACGGCGTGCTGCGCCCGTTCAGCGGCGACCCTTATTACGTGGCGGTCACACAGGACGAGTCGTTTGCCCTCGATGCAGCCAAGTACAAGGAAGCCGCGCTGGAAGTCTTCGACCTGATCAAGACCACCTCGCCAACCACCACCGATGTGGCCAACTTGTTCATCGTCAAGGACATCTCGGCGATATCGACCAACATCTGGGGTAACGACGCGCAGAAAATCGTCCGCAACCGCATCGGCATCAACCGTCAGGGCCTGTTCTTCGATGTACGCGACGGCGCCAACTGGGCGGTGCAGCGTGAGCAGCAACGTGTGCGTGAAGAACGCCAGCGTCAGCAGGAACTGGCCCGCGTGCATACCCGGGTGCTGGAGCGTTACCAACAGCTGCAGGACGGCATGAGCGACTTCAAAGGGCGCGAAACCGAAGCCCTGGCGCAAATGGCCGGCATCAAGGTGCGCTTCGCTTCGCCGTTGGCTCAGCAGAACCCGTCGAGCTCGGCCAGCGTGGCGCCGATGATGGTGCACGTGACCGGGAAGCAGGGTGACTTCTACACCATCGACTTCCCGAGCAAGGGTCGCCTGGTGGCGGACGAAGAATACAGCGAGGGCTGGTACGTGACCCAGGTGGCCAACGCCACGCCGTACTTCCCGCTGGACGACGGCCGCGCCGTGCCCACCTACCGTGCCTACAGCGCCGGTGAACCCGAGGCGTGCAAGCAGGATCACTGTGCCGACCGCGTGTCGTTCGGTGCCGTGCTGGCCAAGGAATTCCCCAACGCCGGTATCGATTTCAGCTGGACCCCCGAGGTCTCCCAAAAGTACGTGAACGACTGGAACAACGCTTCCGCGATGGTCCAGTGAGGCAAACACCATGATCAAACAGATGAACAAGAAGCAGCTGCTGATTGGCGGTGTGGCCGCGGCGGTGCTGGTGCTCGGCGGTGGTTACGCAATGGTCGCCAGCTCGGGCAAGAAGGCTGCACTGGCCTACTATGACGAATTCAAGGAGCGCTACTTCCTCGAGGACGTGCTGTCCGAGGGCGATGTTTCCTATTCGGCATTCTCCGGCAACCTGACGGTGGACGACCCGGAAATCCGTGTGGCGGCGGCGCAGACCAATGGCGCCCAGCAGTTCATGCGCGGCCTGTCGGGCCTGATGGAGTCGGTACAGGGTGGTTCGTCTACCGAGGGCCTGGCGGGTTGGGCCAAGTACCAGCTCAACGCCAGCCACAATGCGGCCGGGGTCTACCTGAAGGCCGACGCACTGAAGCTGGCTCACGATGGTGACAGCAAGGATGGCAGCATCCACATTCAGCTGCTGGGCATGCAAATGGCCAACCCGTTCGTTGCCAGCAAAGGCGCCGAAGTGGTGCTGGTTGCGGATGTCAGCGACGAAATCCAGCCGCGTGCCGAACTGACGGCCAACGGCCGTGCTACCCAGTCGGACTTTGACTGGGGTGCCAACATGGCGGTGCGCCAGCCGTTGACCGGCGCGTTCCTGGTCAGCAGCACGGGTGATTTCGGCACCACGGTCGACCTGGACTTCACCATCAAGCGCTCCAGCGATGGCGAAGGTTCGATGGCCTTCGTGGTAACCCACCGCAACGACGGCTCCAAGGTGGGCGAGATCGTCCGCAAGGCCGACTTCCAGTCGCTGCCAGAGCTGGATGATGTAGAAACCCAGCTCAAGAGTGCCTTGAGCGCGATGCTGATTGGGGCATACAGCCCGTACTCCGGCCAGGCGGTGTTGGCTGAAGCGGTAAGCGGCTTTGCCCGTAAGGCCAAGGTCGAGAACTACTCGGTGAGCTACAGCGGCTTCAAACCGCTGAAAGAGGCTTTTGCCGACTACCAGCAGCAAGTCCCGAAAGCCAAGTTCGCCGCGTTCTGTGAAGAAGTTGGCTTGTCGTCATGGAGCAGCGATTTCGGCGCCAAGGGCAAGAACCACAGCGACTCGGAATGTGCCATCGGCCAGAAGCTGGTCGAGGATGGCACGTTCGAAGAACAGTACACCTTCAAAGAAGGCAAGAGCTTGTTTGCGGCGTTGTTCGTGAGCAAGGCGTATCAGCTGGAAACCAATTGATGGCGTGATGGCTGTTTGAACAAGCCCCACGGTGACGGTGAGTTGCCAGGGGCTTGTTCAATCGCTGTGTGGTGGCGCTCTTCGCCGGCAAGAATCCGGCGGTGTTCTTCGATACGCCAGTCTTCAACATGTGTCATGTGCGTGGGAAATTTCCTGCAACAGCAACGTGTTGTTGCACGCCCGCAAAAAACTTGTGCTCCTCGCGACTTGGATCCAATGCTCAGGTTCTGTATGATCCCGCCGCCATCAGACGATGGCCGAAGATGATTCATTTAAAGGACTGAGTAATGAAAAAGCTGTTCAAGGCCACCGTAGCCGTTGCTGTCGTATCGGGTGTTGCCCTGCTGTCGGGTTGCACTGGCCAGGTTTACAACCAACCGAAAAACTGCACCTACGACTACCTGTTCCACCCTTCGGTTTCCATCTCCAAGATCATCGGTGGCTGCGGCCCAATCGATAAACTGCCTCAGCAGCAGTAATCTTGGCGGTACCCTGATCGCGACGCTTGCGGCGTGATCCAAGCCCCCGGTCTTGTACATGGCCGGGGGTTTTTGTTTGTGGGCCCCCTTACCAGCGTAGCGACACGGTTCCCAGCAGCGTACGCTCCTCACCCCAGTAGCAGCGCCCGGCGTTGTTGCAGCCTGCCACATACGCCTTGTCGAACAGGTTGCGAGCATTGACCTCGACCGACCAGTTTTCATCGATTTCATACCCAACCTTGGCATCCACCAGCGTCACATCGCCGGTATCCAGCTTGCCGTACAGGCTCGTTGGGGTGTAAGCGAATGTGCTGTCGAAATGGCGCACGCCGCCGCCGATCTGCAGGCCCTTGAGCAGCCCGTCCCGGAAGCGGTAAGTGCTCCATACCGACGCCTGGTTGCGCGGCACGCCGGTCATCTGGTGGTCTTCATACAGCGACCCTGCCACGTCCTTGGTAATGCGCGAATCGGTGTAGGTGTAGGCAGCGGTGAGATTGAGGTTTTCGCTCAGGTCGCTGTTCAACTCCAGCTCCACGCCTTTGGCTCGGCTGGCACCGATCTGGCGGTAGTCACCCACGGCGGAATCGAACAGTACATCGTCCTTTTTGCGCAGGTCGTACACCGACGCGGTGAGGGCGGTATTCCAGCCTTTTGGTTCGTACTTGATACCCACTTCGTACTGCTCGCTGGTGGTCGGGTCCAGCGGGCCGTTCCGGCTCTCGGTTTGCTGGGTCGGGGCAAAGGCGGTGGAGTAGCTGAAGTACGGCGACAAGCCGTTTTCGAACTGGTACATCACCCCGGTCTGCCAGGTGAACTTGCTGTCCCAGCTGTCCATGTCGGCTTGTGCGTTAAGGGTACCGGCTTTGTTGCGGAACTGGCTGTTGACCCGGTCCAGGCGCCCGCCCAGTAGCAGTACCCAGTTGTCGACCTTGGTTTGCAACTGGCTGTACAGACCGTACATGGTCTGTTCGAGCAAGGCGTTCTGCACGTGCAAGGGCGTGCTCGGCTTGCCGTTCCAGACCGGATCGAACACGTTGATGGTGCCGCCGTTGCCGGCGTCCCAATCCTGGTTGAACGAGGTACGGTCCAGGCTCGCACCAATCAGGAAGGTGTGGTCAAACGCGCCGCTGGTGAAATGGCCTTCGAACTGGTTGTCCAGCGAGTAGGCGATGGACTTGTTGTAGCGGTCGTAGGCGGTGTTGCTCAGGGCAGTGCCGAAGCCGCCATTGTTCAGGTTGCCTGGCCACATTTCCTGGCGGTCGATGCGCGATTGCATGTAGCGCGAGTTCTGGCGGAACTGCCAGGTGTCGTTGAAACGGTGGCTGAACTCGTAGCCCAGGCTCCAGGTTTCCCGTTCGAAGTTGTCCCAGTCCGGGTTGCCGGGCAACTGGTCCCTGTCGATCTTGCCGTTGGGGTTGTGCAGCAGGGTGCCGGCAGCGGGGAAACCCAGTTCCATCAGGGTACGGTCGCGCTGATAGGTGGCCAGGACGGTCAGGCTGTTGAAGTCGTCGAAGTTCAAGGTCAGCGATGGCGCGATGTAAAGTCGGTCATCGGGCTGGTGGTCGACCTGGGTGTCAGACTTGCGCCCCATCATGACCAAGCGACCAAGCACATTGCCTTCATCGGTCAGCGGGCCGGAAACGTCGACGCCCAGCTGGCGGCGGTTGTGCGAGCCGTAGCTCAGCTGCACTTCGCCACGGGCTTCGGCGGTGGGCCGCTTGCTGACCAGGTTGACTACGCCGCCGGGGGCGTTTTCGCCATACAGGATCGAGGTCGGGCCGCGGAACACTTCCACCCGCTCCAGGCCGTAGGGTTCGCTGCTGGTATCGTAGCGGTTGCCCTGCACCCGCAAGCCATCGCGCAGCAGGCCGTAGCCGTAGTCGGTGGCGTTGAAGCCACGGATGAAGAACAGGTCCCCGGCCTGGCCATCACCACCGGCAAACGGTGGCGAGAAAATGCCTGGCACATAGCCCAGCACTTCGGTGAGGGTTTGCGATTGCTGGTCGTCCATGCGCTGGCGGGTGACCACCGACACCGAGCGTGGGGTGTCGGCTAGGGCGCTGCTGGTCTTGCTGGCCGTGTTGCTGGCCACGGCGTGGTAGCCGCTGTCGCTTTGGCCGTTGCTGGCGAGCAGGGTGGCGGCGTTGATCGAGGTGGCGTCCAGTTGCAGGGCGGTGCCATCGGCAAGCGGTTGCAACACATAACCCGCGCTGCCTTGGGGCACGGCTTGCAGGCCGCTGCCCTGTAGCAGCCGGGCCAGGCCTTGGGCGACGCTGAAGCGGCCTTGCAGCCCCTGGCTGGTCTTGCCGGCGGCCAGTTCGTTGCTGCCGGCCAGGTAGATACCGGCCTGGCTGCTGAACTGGTTGAGGGCGCTTGCAAGTGAGCCGGGGGCAATGTTGAAGCTGGTTTCGGTGCTGGCCGCCTGTTCGGCTTGGGCCAGGCTGGCTGGCAACAGCAGTGGGGCGGCGGCACACAGCGAGAGGGGCGCGGCAAGTGCCAGGCGAAGCGCGGGGTGGAAGGGCGTCGGCATGCTGGTCTCTGGGATCGAAGGGGTGAGTTGGGAGGGCTATGCCGGGTTAACCGAACGAGATTGGAAAAAGGGAACCGGGTTGGAAGATTTTTTTTGCCGGCGCTGACGAAGTTGCCAACACCGGCACAGCTGCATCCAAATACCGCGTCACGTGTCCGCGAAGAACCCAGCGCGATCTACCGGTATCACACTGGTTCGACCGTCACCCACCAGGGCGTCAGCCGCTGCACCCGCACTGGCAATGCCGCTTGCAGCAATGCCAGTGCGCGGTCGGTATCGTTGAGCGGGAAGGCGCCCATCACCGACAGCGTGGCGACATCCGGGTGCCAACCCAGGTGCCCATGGCGATAGCGGCCCAAGGTCTGCAGCAGGTGCGCCAATGGCATGTCTTCGGCGTTGAGGCGGTTATGAATCCACGACTCGCCTGCACTTTGGGCTGGGCGGGTGTTGCTGATGCCCCGGGCACCGAAATCCACCTGCTGGCCCGCCTGTACGATGCAGCGCTCGCCGCTCTGCGCGGTACACACCTCCACGGCACCGGCGTACACATCGAGCCGGGTAGTTTCGCCCTGCTGGCAGACAGCAAAGCGTGTACCCAGTGCCTGCATACGCCCTTGCGCGGTGTCGACGAAAAACGGCCGGCGCGGGTCGTGGGCGGTGTCTACCAGCAGTTCGCCGAAGCGCAGTTTCAGTACCCTGCTGAATGCCGAGAAGTCCATGTCCACCGCACTTTGCGCCCCCAGCCACAATTGGCTGCCATCGGCCAGGCGGGTTTCGCGGATTTCACCGATGCCAGTGGCCAGGTCGGCACCCCAGCCAGACAACGGCGCGCCATGCCAGGCCCGCCAACCCAGCAGGCAACCGGCGCCCAACACCAGCAGCGACTTGAGCCCGCTGCGCCGGCTGAAGCGTCGTGCGTCATGCTCGCGCAGCGCTCGGCCGGCCGCCGCGCCCTCGGCCTGCAACGGGGCGAAGCGCTGGCCCACGCGCTGCACATAATGCCAGGCGGCCTGATGGTCGCCGTGCTGCTCAAGCCAGTGCTGCCATTGCTGGCGCAGGTGCGGGGCGACGTTTTCGTCCTGCAGCTGCACGTACCAGTGTGCGGCCTGCTGCAGGCTGGCATGGCTAAGCTTGTGTGCGGGCGGGGTCATGGCGTTACTCCACCAGCACGCCATCGAGTTCGGCTTCGAGAATGGCGCAGTGCAGGAACGCCTGGGCCAGGTACTTCTTGATCATGCGTTCCCTCACACCCATATGCGCGGCGATATCGCGGTAGGCCAAGCCGTCGATCTGTGCCAGCAGGAACGCCTGACGCACGTTGCCCGGCAAGCGCAACAACATGGCATCCACCTCGTGCAGGGTCTCGACAATGATCGCGCGCTGTTCGGGGGAGGGCTGCACGGCCTCGGGCTGCAAGGCCAGTTGCTGTAACCAGGCCTGCTCCAGCTTCTGCCGCCGCCAGTGGTCCACGCACAAGCCGCGAGCAATGGTGGCCAGGTACGAGCGCTCGCCACGCTCGCTGTCCAGCTGGAGGGGGCGTTTGAGAATACGCACGAAGGTGTCCTGGACCAAGTCGGCGGCATCGCAGCGGCAGCCCAGCCGGCGGTACAAAAAACCGAGCAACCAGCGCGAGTGGCTGTGGTACAGGGTATGGAGCGGGCGATTCAACTCGGGTATCGAAACCACGGCGGCATCCGGCGCGAGCGCATACTGGTGCGAATGAGAAATGATCGCAATAGTAGGGCTGTCCGACCAATACTGCAATCGGCAGGGCCGTTTTACCTTTGCCCATGGGACAACCTGCCGCCTTGACGCCAGGGCCTGCAATTTGTTTGTGCTGGCATTTCAGATACAATCGGAAAAACGATTCAGCCTCGTCGGTCAATTCGACGAAAGGCCGAGTCGTTTTCTGGTTCTCTGGCTGCTGAACAATGATCAATAACAAGACTGCGCTGAAGAACACGCTTTACCTGGGCCAGCCACAGGCCCTCCCTCTGTTCTTATGACTGGAATTGATCAATGTTCAAGAAAGCTGGCAAGACCTTGCTGGGTCTGGCTGTCGCTGCAAGCTTCATGCAAGCGCACGCCGCAGAAACCAAGAAAGTAGACGTGCTGCTGGTCGGCGGCGGCATCATGAGCTCGACCCTGGCCGTGTGGCTGCACGAGCTGGAGCCAAGCTGGTCGATGGAAATGGTCGAGCGCCTGGACGGCGTCGCCGAAGAAAGCTCCAACGGCTGGAACAACGCCGGTACCGGCCACTCGGCGCTGGCCGAGCTGAACTACACCCCGGAAGACAAAGACGGCAACGTCAACATCTCCAAGGCCATCGAAATCAACGAAGCCTTCCAGATTTCCCGCCAGTTCTGGTCGTGGCAGGTACGCCAGGGCGTGCTGAAGAACCCGCACTCGTTCATCAACACCACCCCGCACATGAGCTTCGTGTGGGGCGATGACAACATCAAGTTCCTCAAGAAGCGTTACGACGCGCTGCAGGCCAGCCCGCTGTTCCGTCCGATGCAGTACTCCGAGGACCACGCGCAGATCGCCAAGTGGGTCCCGTTGATGATGGAAGGCCGCGACCCGAACCAGAAGCTGGCCGTGACCTGGACGCCAATCGGTACCGACGTCAACTTTGGTGAAATCACCCGCCAGTTCGTTGGTCACCTGCAGACCCAGAAAGGCTTCGACCTGAAGCTGTCCAGCGAAGTGCAGGACATCAGCCGCAACAAGGACGGCTCCTGGCACGTCGAGTACAAGAACCTGAAGGACGGTACCGAGTCGGCCACCGACGCCAAGTTCCTGTTCATCGGTGCCGGCGGCGGCGCGCTGAAGCTGCTGCAGAAGTCGGGCATCCCAGAAGCCAAGGAATACGCAGGCTTCCCGGTGGGTGGCTCGTTCCTGGTGACCGAGAACCCGACCGTGGCCATGCAGCACATGGCCAAGGCCTACGGCATTGCCTCGACCGGTGCGCCACCCATGTCGGTACCGCACCTGGACACCCGCGTGCTGGACGGCAAGCGCGTCATCCTGTTTGGCCCGTTCGCTACCTTCTCGACCAAGTTCCTGAAGAACGGTTCTTACCTGGACCTGCTGAGCAGCACCACCACCCACAACGTGTGGCCGATGACCAAGGTGGGTATCGACCAGTATCCGCTGGTCGAGTACCTCGCTGGCCAGCTGATGCTGTCTGACGATGACCGCTTCGAAGCCCTGCGCACCTACTTCCCGAATGCCAAGAAGGAAGACTGGCGCCTGTGGCAGGCCGGCCAGCGTGTGCAGATCATCAAGCGTGATGCCGACAAGGGTGGCGTGCTGAAGCTGGGTACTGAAGTGGTGGCTTCCGAAGACCGCACCATCGCGGGTCTGCTGGGTGCCTCGCCAGGTGCTTCGACCGCTGCGCCGATCATGCTGAACGTGCTGGAAACCGTGTTCAAGGAGAAGGTCGCTACCCCGGAGTGGCAGGCCAAGATCAAGGAAATCGTACCGAGCTACGGCACCAAGCTGAACGACTCGGCAGC
Source organism: Pseudomonas sp. LB-090624 (assembly GCF_003205205.1). GTDB lineage: Bacteria > Pseudomonadota > Gammaproteobacteria > Pseudomonadales > Pseudomonadaceae > Aquipseudomonas. The sequence continues at coordinate 224,559 of NZ_QJRL01000004.1, read as the reverse complement.
GGCCACCCAGAAAGAGTGGAACTACACCGCTGAAGTGCTGCAGCTGGAGAAGCCGCCGGTGATCGACGCCAGCGTTGACTTCGGTGGCGCCGCAAGCGAGCCGGTTGAAAGCAAGCCTGAGAACGACATGGCGCTGTAATCGGCCATTGTTGTGAAAGAAGCCACGGGGGTGACCTCGTGGCTTTTTTTTGCCTGTTCTGGTCGCTTCGGGGTGAACCCGCGCTCACAGGTTCACCCCAGCGCCGCGGCAATATCATCTCTGGCGTAGGATGCACTCCAGCAGACCGGGAAACCGCTGGTCCAGCATTTCGCTGCGCAGTGAATTCATATGGGTCGTCCCCACATTGTGGGTATGCACCAACCCCGCATCCCGCAGCACGCGGAAGTGGTGGGACATGCTCGACTTCGGCCGCCCCCCGTCCAGCTCGCCACAACTGGCTTCGGCGACACGGGCCAGATGGCGGACGATTTCCAGGCGCACGGGGTCGCTGAGCGCATAGAGCAGGCGTTCAAGGATCAGGTCTTCAGCGTTGGGATGTTTATAGGCTCGCATGGCCGACATGATAACGGGGGTTTCATTAATTGCCATAGTTCGATTATGATCGAACAACAGAATTCAAATGAACCCGGAGTTTCCCATGTCCGCACTGTTCGAACCCTATACCCTCAAAGATGTCACCCTGCGTAACCGCATTGCCATTCCGCCAATGTGCCAGTACATGGCCGAAGACGGCATGATCAATGACTGGCACCATGTGCACCTGGCCGGCCTGGCCCGTGGCGGTGCCGGCCTGCTGGTGGTCGAGGCGACTGCCGTGGCACCAGAAGGGCGCATCACCCCCGGTTGTGCCGGTATCTGGAGCGATGCCCACGCCCAGGCGTTCGTACCGGTGGTGCAGGCCATCAAGGCCGCAGGTTCCGTGCCGGGTATCCAGATCGCCCATGCCGGGCGCAAGGCCAGCGCCAACCGCCCATGGGAAGGTGATGACCACATTGCCGCCGACGATGCGCGCGGCTGGGAGACCATCGCCCCGTCCGCCATCGCCTTTGGCGCGAACCTGCCGAAAGTGCCACGCGAAATGACGCTTGGCGACATCGCCCGGGTCAAGCAGGACTTCGTCGATGCCGCCCGCCGTGCGCGTGATGCCGGCTTCGAGTGGATCGAACTGCACTTTGCCCACGGCTACCTGGGCCAGAGCTTCTTCTCCGAGCACTCCAACAAGCGCACCGATGCCTACGGTGGCAGCTTCGACAACCGCAGCCGCTTCCTGCTGGAAACCCTGGCAGCAGTACGTGAAGTGTGGCCAGAGAACCTGCCGCTGACTGCACGGTTTGGCGTATTGGAATACGATGGCCGCGATGAGCAAACCCTGGAAGAGTCGATCGAACTGGCGCGCCGCTTCAAGGCCGGTGGCCTTGACCTGCTGAGCGTGAGTGTCGGCTTTACCATTCCCGAGACCAATATCCCGTGGGGCCCGGCGTTCATGGGGCCGATTGCCGAGCGTGTGCGCCGTGAGGCGAAGCTGCCGGTGACTTCGGCGTGGGGCTTTGGCACGCCGCAACTGGCGGAAGGGGCTCTGCAAGCCAACCAGCTGGACCTGGTGTCCGTGGGGCGTGCACACCTGGCCGACCCCCACTGGGCGTACTTCGCCGCCAAGGAGCTGGGGGTGGAGAAAGCTTCGTGGACGTTGCCGGCCCCTTATGCGCACTGGCTTGAACGTTACCGCTGAGGCTTGAAGGGGCCGCACAGCGGCCCCTGAATCTAGAACCGATCCAGACGGTAGGCTACCACCTCAGGCCCACCAGCCTGCTCAGCCAACCGTCCCACCCATTCCGCCGTCACTGCCGCCTGGGTCAACCCCAGGTGTTGATGCCCAAACGCCAACAGCACTCGCCCATCGCAGACCCTGTCGATCACCGGCAGCGAGTCCGGCAACGAAGGCCTGAAACCCATCCACGGCGTTGCCCCTTCGACGCTCAAGTCATGCCGGAACAACCCCTTGCTCAACCGGTGCAACTGCCACGCCCGCTGCATGCTCGGCGGTGCCTGCAGCCCGGCAAACTCCACTGTGCCAGCCAGGCGCAAACCTTCGGCCATGGGCGTCATGATGAACTTGCGCTCAAGCGAGGTGACTGCAAACGGCAAGCGCTGGTGCTCCCCTGGCAACATCAGGTGGTAGCCGCGTTCTGTATCCAGCGGCACCCGCTTGCCGGTCAGCGCGGCGGTCAGTTTCGCAGAGTGGGCGCCACAGCTGACAAGCACCTGGCGGGCATTGAGCGTGCCCTGGGTGCTGACAAGGCTCACACCGGCACTGTGCAAATGCCCGCCATCGACCTGCGCCTGGACAAAGCGGACGCCGCTGGCCTTGGCCGCTTCGAACAATTCGCACACCACCCGATAAGGGTCGATGAAGTGCCCCGTGCGCGGGAAGAACAACCCGCCCAACAATGACGGGCTGAGTTGCGGCGCCGCTTCGCGCACAGTTTCGGCCGACCAGAAGGCCACCGGCACCGCCTGCTGTTGCATGCGTGTGCGCAACGCCTCCAGCGCCTGGCGTGACTCAGGCTTCTCGAACACCAGCAACGAACCATCCTCTTGAAACAACTCGCTGCGCCCGATCGAGCCCAACAGCCGTTGCCAGGCGCCCAGGCTGCCTTCGTTCAGCGTACGGATGCCAGCCACGCTGCGCTGGAACGGCGCCGGGCGCAGGTTGAGCAGCAGCCGGGTGAACCACGGCATGGCCTTGGGCAGGTATTTCCAGTCCAGGCGCAGTGGGCCCATCGGGTCGAACAGCATGCGAGGCAGGCGCTTGAGGATCGACAGGTCGGCAATCGGGAACACTTGCTCGGTTGCCAGGTGCCCGGCATTGCCGAAGGACGCGCCAAGGCCGGGCGCCTGGCGGTCGACCAGGGTTACCCGACGGCCCTGGCGGGCCAGTTGCAAGGCGCAGGCGACGCCGACGATGCCTGCGCCGATCACGGCAATATCGGTTTCAGCGGTTTCGAGCATGCTCAGCCTTCCCGTTTGCCGTCTAGCAGGCGCCGCAGCTGCAGCGGGTTGCCCTGTTTCAATGCCTGCGGCAGCAGCGCATCGGGGAAGTCCTGATAGCAAACCGGGCGCAGGAAACGCAGGATCGCCGCGGTGCCCACCGAGGTGGTGCGGGCATCCGAGGTGGCCGGGAACGGGCCGCCATGCACCATCGCATCGCAGACCTCGACACCGGTCGGCCAGCCATTGACCAGAATGCGCCCGGCCTTGCGTTCCAGGGTGGGTAGCAGGGCGCGGGCACGGTCGATGTCGGTTTCGTCCAGATGCAGGGTAGCGGTCAGTTGGCCTTCCAAGTGCTCGGCTACCTGTCGGATTTGTTCATCGCTGCTGCAAGCCACCACCAGCGAGGCTGCGCCGAACACCTCGCCTTGCAAGGCCGGGTCGCTGAGGAAGGCTTCGGCTTGGGTGATGAACAGTTGCGCCTGGCACTGGTTGGGGCCATTGCTGTCCTGGCCGCGTGCGACGGCCTGGGCGTTGGCGTTTTCGGCCAGCGTTGCGACACCGGCCTGATACGCACTGAAAATGCCTGGGGTGAGCATGGTTTGCGCGGCGGCCTGGCGCAGGTGGCTGCTGGCTGCACTGAGGAAACGCTGCAACGCCGGGCCTTGACGGGCGATGACCAGGCCGGGGTTGGTGCAGAACTGCCCGGCGCCCTGGGTCAGCGAGGCGACGAAGCCTTGTGCCAGCGCTTCGGCGCGGGCCTGCAGGGCTGCGTCGAACAGGAACACCGGGTTGATCGAGCTCATTTCGGCGTACACCGGGATCGGTTCCGGGCGTGCCTGGGCCGCCTGGCACAGCGCGATACCACCGCTGCGCGAGCCGGTAAACCCAACAGCCTTGATGCGCGGGTCGCTGACCAGCGCGATACCTGCTTCACGGCCAGAGCCGTACAGCAGCGAGAACACGCCGGCTGGCAAGCCGCACTGTTGCACCGCTTGCGCCACCGCTTGGCCGACCAGTTCACTGGTGCCGGGGTGGGCGCTGTGCGCCTTGACGACCACTGGGCAGCCGGCCGCCAGTGCCGAAGCCGTGTCACCGCCGGCCACCGAGAAGGCCAAGGGGAAATTGCTGGCGCCGAACACGGCTACCGGGCCCAGTGCGACCTGGCGCTGGCGCAGGTCGGCACGCGGCAACGGCTGGCGCTCGGGCAGGGCAGTGTCGACACGCACGTCCAGCCATTCGCCGGCTCGCACTACACGAGCGAAGGTGCGCAGCTGAGTGCAGGTGCGGCCACGTTCGCCCTGGATACGGGCCGCGGGCAGGCCGGTTTCGGCCACGGCGCGGTCGATCAGGGCATCACCGAGGGCTTCGATCTGCGCAGCGATGGTTTCAAGAAATTGAGCCCGTTGTTCGGGCGAGGTTTCGCGGTAGGCGTCGAACGCTGCCCAGGCCAGGGCGCAGGCCTGGGACACGTGTTCGCGTGTGCCGCCGAGGTAGGCCGGTTCCAGCGCCTGGCCGGTCGCCGGGTCGATTGCGCGGATGGCTTCGCGGCTGCCGGTTACCGGCGTCTGGCCGATCAGCAGGTTGCCTGTGAGGGGCATGTAGCCTCCTTGGGAACTATAAAGACAGGATCAAGGGTGCGCCGCGATGCCTGTGGGAGCGGGTTCATCGAGGCGTCGAACACGCTCCCACCGGGAGGCTGCGGCTCGGCGATGAATCAGGCGATGTTCTGCTCGGCCGACCAGCTGGCGTACCAGCTGCGGAACAGCGCGTACTGCTGCTCGGCATAATTGCGCTGGGCATCGGTCAGCACGTCCGTTTCGTTGAAGTGCAGGCTGTACTCGCGGTCGCCGTTCAGCACCATCAGGTGCTTGTAGTACAGCACCAGGTCGCAGCCTTCATCGAACGACGACAGCACCGCCAGCGCTGCTTCCAGCTCGCGCGCCAGGCGCCGGGCACGGGCATCGCCCTTGGCTGCCTGCTTGCTCAGGCTCACCAGTTGCAGCACTTCCCGTGGCAGGGCGTTGCCGATACCGGTGATGGCGCCCGTGGCGTTGCAGTTGACGAAGCCATGCACCACCTGGGTGTCGACGCCCACCATCAGGGTAACGTCATCGTCCTTGGAGGTGATGTGCTCGGCGGCATAGCGCAGGTCGGCGCCACCACCGAACTCCTTGAAGCCGATCAGGTTGGGGAACGCGCTACGCAGTTCGAAGAACAGGTCGGCGCGGGTGGCAAAGCCGTAGTAGGGGCTGTTGTAGATCACCGCCGGCAGCTTCGGCGCGGCAGCCAGGATGGCCGAGAAGTGATGCTTCTGGGCGATCAGCGACGCGCCGCGGCTGAGCACGCGAGGGATCACCATCAGGCCGGCGGCACCGACCTTGGCGGCGTGGGCGGCATGCGACACTGCCTCACGGGTGTTGACCGCGCCCGTGCCAACGATGGTCGGAATACCGGCGGCCACCAGGCGCGCCACGCCTTCCTGGCGCTCGGCCTCGGTCAGTAGTGGCCAGTCGCCCATCGAACCGCAGTACACCACGGCGCTCATGCCGGCCTCGATCAGTTCGTGACCCTTGCGCACCAAGGCGTCGAAGTCCGGCTTGCGCTCGGCGGTGCATGGGGTCATCAGGGCGGGCATGGTGCCGGTGAAAATGTTGTTGGTCATTGTTGTTACTCCTGGCGAAATTGGGTTTGGTCAACAGGCCGGGGGCTTAGATGCCCCAGGCGAACGGGTCCTGTTCGTCGATCAGCAGGGTGCTGTCGGCGGTCATGTGGGCGCGGCCGGTGATGAACGGTCGAATACGCTCGCCGTCGCGCTCGTAACGGCCGTGAAACTGGCTGCCGGTGATGCTGGCCTGCACCCAGGTCTGGCCTTCGGCAAGCGTGCCGTCGGCGGCCAGGCAGGCCAGCTTGGCGCTGGTGCCGGTGCCGCACGGTGAGCGGTCGTAGGCCTTGCCGGGGCACATCACGAAGTTGCGGCTGTCGGCGTTGGCGTCGTCGGCGAACAGCTCGACGTGGTCGATGGGCGCGCCGTTCTCGCCGGTGATGCCTTGGGCTTCGAGCGCCTTGAGCATGGCCCAGGTGTACTCGGTCAACGCCTCGCGGTTATCCAGCTCGATGCGCTGGCCGTGTTCGGCAACGAGGAAGAACCAGTTGCCGCCCCAGGCGATGTCGCCATGCACCACGCCATGGCCGGGCACGTCCACCGCAACCTGTTGGCGGTAGCGGTAGGAGGGCACGTTGCCGATGGTGATGGCGCCGTCGTCGTGCAGGGTGGCGCTGACCTGGCCGACCGGGGTGTCGATCTTGTGCACACCTGGTGCGATCAGGCCCAGGTGCTGCAACGAGGCGACCAGGCCGATGGTGCCGTGACCGCACATGTTCAGGTAGCCGGCGTTGTTGAAGAAGATCACGCCGCAGGTGGCGTCGGCCGACACTGGCGGGCAGTACAGTGCGCCAACCAGCACATCGTTGCCGCGTGGCTCCAGCAGGCAGGCACGGCGCCATGGGTCGTGCAGCTCGCGCAGTTCGTCGCGCTGTTCGGCCATGCTGCGGCCGTGCAGTTGCGGAAAGCCCTTCATCACCAGGCGGGTCGGTTCGCCGCCAGTGTGGGAGTCGATGACGTGAATCTGTTTCATGGGCTTGTCCCTTGCGTAAAAGATCAGGAAGCGACGGCAGCAGGGCGGCCGGTATAGGTTTCAGCGCAGGCTTCGCTTTCGTCCTCGCCTTCCAGGCGCACCAGGTGGGCAGGCACGCCAGTGGCCGCGCCCCAGTAGTAGATGCCCAGCGCGCAGGCAGCCACGGCCACGGTGTCGAGCGGGTGGCCGATTACCCCCAGGCCGCCGAAACTGCCCAGCCACGACAGCAGGATGGTCAGCGCATAGAACCCGATCAGCCACGCCGACGAGCGAACTTGCTGGGCCAGCGAAAGGTGCTGGGTGGGCACGAAACGGCTGCACAGCAGGTACAGCACGAACATCACGATCTGCAGGGCCAGCAGCCACGACACGGTGTTCCAGCCCGACCAGTACACGATCAGTGCAGCGATGATGAACGACAGCGGGCCGAGCACGGCCATGCCCTTGACCCGGAACGGGCGCGGCATGTGTGGTGCATTGCGGCGCAGGGCGGCGACGCTGACCGGCGCTACCGCGTAGCTCAGTACCAGCGCTGCGGACACCACGTTGATCAGCGCTTCCCACGATGGGAACGGCAGGGTCCAGAACACCGACAGGCCAAATGTCAGCCACAGGGCCGGGCGCGGGATGCCGGACTCTGCATCGATGCGGGTGAAGTACTTGAAGAAGGTGCCGGTCTGCGCCCAGCCATAGATCACGCGCGGGGTGGCGTTCATGTAGATGTTGCCGCAGCCGCTTGGCGAGATCACTGCGTCGGCCACCACCAGGTAGGCGAGCCAGCCCACACCCAGCGCCAGGGCGATGTCACGGTAGGGCAGGGCCAGTTCCTTGGTCACGCTGGCCCAGCCGTTGGCCAGCATTTCGGTCGGCACGCTGCCGAGGAAGGCCAGTTGCAGCAAGGCGTAGATCGCGGTGGACAGCAACACCGAAAGAATCAGCGCAATCGGGATGGTGCGCTGCGGGTTCTTGACCTCGCTGGCCACCGAAATGATCGGCGTCAGGCCCAGGTAGGCGAAGATGATGCCGCCAGCGGATACGGCCATTTCCACCCCGGACAGGCCGAACGGGGCAAAGCCCTGGACCTCGAAGTTTTCTGGCTTGAAGAAGGTGAACAGCACGCCGATCACCAGCAGCGGCACGATGAACTTGAACACGCTGACCAGGTTGTTGGCTTTGGCGAAGGTTTTCACGCTGCGGTAGTTGAGGAAGAAGAACAGCCCCAGCAGGGCGAACTGCACCAGCCAGCCGAGCAGGGTTGGGTCGCTGGTGCCGGCCTTGGTCAGCCCGGGGAACCAGGCAGCGGCGTATTGGCGCGAAGCGACCACTTCGATAGCGATCAGGCTGGAGAAAGCGATCAGGGTGATGAAGCCCATCAGATAGCCGAGCAGCGGGCCGTGCGAGTACACCGGGTAGCGCACCACGCCACCGGCACGTGGCAGGGCGGCGCCCAGTTCGCAGTAGACGATGCCCAGTAGCAGGACGGCGAAGCCGCCAAGGAACCAGGAGAGGATGCCAGCCGGGCCGGCGATGGCCGACACGTGGCTGGCGGCGAACAGCCAGCCCGAGCCGAAAATGGCCCCTAGGCCGATGAAGGTGAGGTCCAGCAGTGATAACTGTTTTTTGAATTTGCCTGACATGGGTTCGCCTTTTTGTTGGTTATTGGATAGGCAGGTCTGATGTCACGAGATGCGGCTTTTTGGGCCGCGCTCTTGTAGGACTTGGGCGGCTTGCGTGGGGCATAGAGTGAACCGGTCGGGGCGGCGGTTCTTGATGGTTTTCTGCAAGGGGCATGACGAAATCGGCACAGTTGCAGAAAAACAGTGGTAAGGCGCAAAGCGGGGGGATAGGCTCAAAGCCATACCGGATAAGGGTTTGAGAGATGCAGTGCTAGTGCCGGCCCTTTCACGGGTTCACCCGCGAAGAGGCCGGCACAGCCAGCAGAGAACCGACAGATGACCAACGCCCCCTTGGCAACCCTCTACCAGTCCCTTGACCAGCACCGCCCCGCCAGCCTCGAGGCCCTGCTCGCCGGTATATCGCTGCTGCTGCCGATTCTCGATGCCATCCCTAACGCCGCGATCTTCATCAAGGACCCGGCCGCCCGCTACGTGCTGGCCAACACCACCTTGGTCCAGCGCTGCGGCCTCAAGCGCCTGCAACCGCTGCTGGGCAAGACCAGTGCCGAAGTGTTCCCGGCACAGCTGGGCCCCGGCTACACCGAGCAGGACCGCCGGGTGCTCAAGGAAGGGATGGTGCTGGAGGACCAACTGGAACTGCACCTGTACGGCAGCCGTGAACCCGGCTGGTGCCTGACGCACAAGCGCCCGCTGTACAACCAGGCGGGCGAGATCATCGGCCTTGTCGGTATTTCGGTCGACCTGCAGTCAGCTGCCGACAGCCACCCCGCCTATCAACGCCTGGCCGCGGTGGACGAGCACATTCGCCAGCATTTCCATCAGCCGATCAGCATGGGCGAGCTAACCCGCATTGCCGGTATTTCCGTGGCCCAGCTGGAGCGCTATTGCAAGCGGGTGTTCCACCTCACGCCACGGCAGATGATCCACAAGGCACGGCTGGAGCACGCTCATCGCCTGCTGCATTCGGACCTGCCGATCACGGAAGTGGCCATGTGCTGCGGCTATACCGACCACAGCGCCTTCAGCCGCCAGTTCAAGCAGCTGACCGGCTTTACTCCGCGCCAGTACCGGCAGGCGACGGTGCTGTAGGTGTAGGTGCCGCAGGTGAAGCGGCTTTTGCTTGCCAGTAGTTATAGAGTTTTTGGGCGCGGTCCATCCGCGACAGCTTCAGTACAGTCAGCAGCAGGCCAAGGAACAGTATTGCGGCAAAACCTGACAGCAGTGCACGCTGGCCCTTCACACCTTTTTCAACTTGCGCTGCGTAGTCGGGGGCCATGAATAACGAGCAGATGGTGTCGAGTTTTTCTTCTTGCATGTAGCGTGTGAAGGGCGCCAGTCTTTCCGAAGACCGGCACTGGTCCAGCGTCAGCTTTTCATCCGGAAACCACATCTCGAACTTGATGTCCTGTTGCGATAGGTAGAAGGCAGGTGACTCCTGGTCATTTTTCAGCCGCACCATCATGTACTCCGACTGGTTTGCCAGGGGCAGCGGGGCAATCAGCGCGAAAAGTACGATGAACAGGATAAAGAACCCTTTGAAGCGACCTTGGGAGAACCGCGCTGTAGCAAACCTGGGCGCGTTGAAATCACTCCAGTCTATATAGGCGCGGTTGCGGCTCAGGTCGCCGGGTGCAAAGCCGTTGTCCACGATCCAGCGGTGGGCCAGGCTGGCCTCATGCAGGTTGTTGGCCGGGATGTTGAATTCATAGCGGAAGAATTCGATTTCCCGTAATTCCTTGCGCAGGGTATTTAATTGCGAGTGACTGTTGAATTCGGTGGTGCCACCAAAGCTGCGCCAGATAAGGTCGCGAAGAAAATAGAGCGAACCGGCTCGCTTGTAGATGAACCGCAACAGCAACCCGATGAGTATCAGCGTGCCGAACCCGCCCAAGGGGGCGAGCGCTTCTACGCTCCAGAAGGATGAGGTCAGGTGGGTGGAAGTCGGCATGTCAGCTCCTTTAACGATGTAAGCGGGCCTTGTATTTAGGCTTCAGGCCAGCGAGTCCGAGAAAGCGACAATAATAAAAGCGCTCAAGCTGACATGTCGTTAGTGAAACTTGCGAGTTTGTCGTATGAGATTTCTTTGGCGGACCGAGTGACATGACAATTAGACGTTGGCGAACAATCTCCGGGCTTCGGCAAAGCATTGCTCGGCAATCGCCGAACGCGGCTCGCTGCGGCGCAGCAGCAGACCGACCGGGCTGTGGATGGCAGCGTCGGCCACCGGCAGGATGCGCAGGTGCTCGCTGAGGTCTTCCAGGCCGCAGTCCAGCGGCATGATCGCGCAGCACAGGCCGGTATTGATGGCCTGGATCAGCTGGAAGGTCGAGTCGCTTTCCAGTACCGAATCTGGCTCAAGGCCACGGCTACGGAAGCTCAGGTCCAGCGACTGGCGGTAGTGCATGCCTTTGCTCAGCAGCCCGAGCGGAATATTGCCCAGCTCGTCCCAGCGCAGGGTGTCGCTGGCAAACTGGAAGTGCCGGGTGTCGTGCAGCAGGCCCATGGTGGTGGTGCCCAGCTCGATCACTTCGAAGAAGCTGGTGTTGACCTGGTCCAGGTAGCAGATGCCCAGGTCGAGCTGGTTGCGGCTGAGGCCGTCGATCACCTGCTCCGAGCTCAGCGAGCTGAGCTGAAAGTGCAGCTCGGGGTATTTTTCGCGCAGTGGCAGCAGCAGGTGCATGGGGTTGAAACTGGCCAGCGGCACTGTGCCCAGGCGCAGGCTGCCGACCACCTGGCCACGGCAACTGGCAGCCTCGGCCTGCAGGCCATCGTGGGCGGCGAGCAGGGTACGGGCCCAGGCCAGGATGCGCTCGCCGGCCTCGGTAAAGCCTTCGAAGCGCTGGCCTCGCTTGACCAGCACCAGGTCCAGTTCGTCTTCCAGGTTGCGCAGGCGCATGGACAGCGTCGGCTGGGTGATATGGCACAGCGCCGCCGCCTGGCCGAAGTGGCGGGTCTGGTCGAGGGCGATGAGGAATTTGAGCTGCTTGATGTCCATGGAAGTGCCTGGCGTCTGGTTATGCAGACCTTAACCCACGTCTGCGATAGATGTCATTGATCGCCCGGTACGCCATATCGATTGGACGCCTGCGGGCCATGCCTCTAGCGTGGCGCCAATGCCATCGAAGGAGCCTTACCGTGCGCGTCCAACCCGATGCGGTCTTCGTACCGCTGAACATCGCCGTGCTGACCGTCAGCGACACCCGCACCTACGACAATGACACCTCCGGCGAACTGCTGGCCAGCCGCTCGGTAGAGGTCGGCCACCGCCTGGCGGCGCGGGCGCTGCTCAGGGACGACCTGTACAAGATCCGCGCCCAGGTGGCTACCTGGATTGCCGATGAACAGGTGCAGGTGGTGCTGATCACTGGCGGCACTGGCTTTACCGGGCGTGACAGCACGCCAGAGGCGGTCGAGTGCTTGCTTGAGAAGCGTATCGATGGCTTCGGTGAGCTGTTCAGGGCGTTGTCGATTCTGGATATCGGCACCTCGACGGTGCAGAGCCGAGCCTTGGCCGGGTTGTCCAACCGCACGTTGGTGTGCTGCCTGCCGGGGTCTACCGGGGCTTGCCGCACGGCGTGGGAAGGGATTTTGGCGGAGCAACTGGATGCCCGACACCGGCCCTGCAACTTCGTCAAGCACCTGTTGCCGATCGAGGCCTGCGCAAGCCGGGGGTGATGGGTCAGAGGGATCTTGCAGTGGCTGTCTCAGCTCAAAACATACCCTACCGGCAACAAGGCCGGGGGTAGCTGTCGTTCCCCCAGCCCCGCCAGTACATCGCGCTCCACGGTGCGCACCATGGCATCGGTTGGCAAATCGTTCTCATCGCGCCCGAACGGGTCTTCCAGCTCGTTGCCGATCGCATCCAGGCCAAAGAATGTGTACCCGACGATGGTGGTGAACAGCGGCGCCAGCCAGCCCAGCGGTTCGGCCAGTGCAAAGGGCAACAACAAGCAGAAGATGTAGATGGTGCGGTGCAGCAACAGCGTATAGGGGAATGGCAGCGGCGTGCCCTTGATCCGCTCGCAAGTGGCCTGCACCTCGGTCAGCCCCACCAACCGTTGTTCCAGCAGGTTGTAACGCCATTCACTCATCTGTTGCTGCTCGGCCAGCCGCGAGCACTGTGCGCCAACCTCGCGCAATATACCGTCACATACATTGTGCGGGCTGACCGCTTCAGGCCGCAGCAGCCAAGGGCGGGCGGCTGCCAGGTCATCCTCGTTACGCAAGCGCGCATTCAGCGCATGGGCGAAACCGCACAGGCTGCGCAGCATCTGGTTACGCAGTTGCTCGTCGCCGATCACCACGCTCTCACGCACGAACGAACGGGTTTCGATAATCAGCTTGCCCCACGCCTTGCGCCCCTCCCACCAACGGTCATAACAGGCGTTGTTGCGAAAGCTCATGAAGATCGACAGCGACAGGCCTAGCAAGGTGAACGGCGTGGCGCTGACCGGGTAGAAGAATGCCGGAAAATGCCGCTCCACCAGCACGATCAGCGCCGCGAGCAGGGTGACCATCAGGCAGCGCAGGGCAATGCGCTTGACGATCGAGCCCTTGAGGGTGAACAGCACGCGCAGTACATCGGGGGTGGGGTGGACGATCATGGAAATCCAGAGACGGTCGCTCAGCCGCCGGTCATGTTCATGAAACGCAGGATCTGCACGTCGCCACCCACTTCGAAGTGGTGGCGGTAGGGCTTGAGGTGCAGCGAGTCGCGAATGGCCTTTTCCAGGCGTTCGGGGTTGCCGGGGTGGCCGCGCAGCACGTGCTTGAGGTCGACCGAATGTTCGTTGCCCAGGCACAGCAGCAGGCGGCCTTCGACGGTCAGGCGCACGCGATTGCAGGTGGCACAGAAGTTATGGCTGTGCGGTGAAATGAAGCCTACCCGGGTGTTGGCTGCTTCAGCCAGGCGCCAGTAGCGAGCCGGGCCTTGGGATGATTCGGTCGACTCGATCAGGGTGAACTGTTCGGCCAACAACGCACGTACTTCATCGCTGGAACAGAACGACTCGCCGCGTTCATGCTCGCTGATCACGCCCAGTGGCATTTCTTCGATGAAGGTGATGTCCAGCTCGCGATCGATGGCAAAGCGCACCAGGTTGACCAGCTCATGATCGTTGCGGCCTTTGAGCACCACGCAGTTGAGCTTGGTACGCTTGAACCCGGCCTGGCGGGCGGCATCGATGCCGGCGATGACCTGATGCAGGTCCCCGGTGCGGGTCAGTTGCTTGAAGCGCTCGGCGTCGAGGCTGTCGAGGCTGATGTTCAGGCGTGTCACACCCGCGTCGAACAAGGGTTGGGCCAGGCGGCCAAGTTGCGAGCCGTTGCTGGTCAGGCACAGCTCGCGCAGGCCGGGCAGGGCGGCGATGCGCCCACACAGGTCGACGATGCCCTGGCGTACCAGCGGCTCGCCGCCGGTCAGGCGGATCTTGCGGGTGCCGAGGGCGACGAAACGCTCGGCCACCTGGAACAGTTCTTCGAGGCTGAGGATTTGCTGGCGCGGCAGGAATTGCATGTCTTCGGCCATGCAGTACACACAACGGAAGTCGCAGCGGTCGGTGACCGACATCCGCAGGTAGTCGATTTTCCGGTTGAAGCCGTCGATCAGGGCCCGGCTGTTCTGTTCCACGTTCAAGCTCGAATCTCGAAGGGGTTGGGGCATGACTCCAAGCTATAACCTGGGGGCTGGGGCGTCAAATTGCTTTGTCCGACTGGTTGATCGACGGCCTCTATCACTTGGCTTGGCATTTTCAGCGCCGGTGAGATCGAGCGCCGCCCGCGCGGCGCATCGCGAGCTGCGCTCGCTCCTACATTTGTTTCGGGCCAATTATTCCTGGGGGAATTGCGCGCGTATGCCTTGGCGCATGGCGCGATATCGCGTCGTACAAACAAGGCGGTCGCGCGCGCCTCTCACAGGCGTTACTGGCCCGAAACAAATGTAGGAGCGAGCGCAGCTCGCGATGCGCCGCGCGGGCGGCGCGCGATCTCACTGGCGCTGAAGATGGCACGGCAAGCACCTGCAAGCCCATGATCGAAACCGCTTATCACCCCGTAAGATCTTTCGATTGGACGCCCCCACCCCACGCTCCATAGGCTGGAAAAAAGCATCGAAGCGTGAGGATTCATCGCATGAGCCAGGACGAACACATCAGGGACTACAAGGGCGCTGCCGCCGGTTGGGGGGCGCTGAAAAGCGTGACCAAGAGCTGGCTGGGCAGCGACAACGCCTTCAAGAACCTGCGGGCCATGCTCAAGACCAACCAGAACGGCGGCTTCGACTGCCCCGGCTGCGCCTGGGGCGAGTCGCCGGAAAGCGACATGGTCAAGTTCTGCGAAAACGGCGCCAAGGCGGTCAACTGGGAAGCCACCGGCCGCTCGGTCGACCCGGCTTTCTTCGCCAAATACAGCGTCAGCGCGCTGAAGGAGCAGACCGACTACTGGCTTGAGTACCAGGGCCGACTCACCCACCCGATGCGCTACGACGCCGCCACCGACCACTATGTCGAAACCACCTGGCAGGAGGCCTTCGCGCTGGTCGCCAGGCACCTGCATGCGCTGCAGTCGCCGGATGAAGCCGAATTCTACACCTCGGGGCGGGCCAGCAACGAAGCGGCGTTCCTCTACCAGCTGTTCGTGCGTGCCTACGGCACCAACAACTTCCCCGACTGCTCGAACATGTGCCACGAGGCCAGTGGCACAGGCATGTCGGAAACCCTCGGCGTGGGCAAGGGCACTGTGGTGTTCCACGACCTGGAGCTGGCCGACGCCATTTTTGTCATCGGCCAGAACCCCGGCACCAACCACCCGCGCATGCTCGAACCACTGCGCGAGGCGGTCAAACGCGGTGCCCAGGTGGTGTGCTTCAACCCGCTCAAAGAGCGGGGCCTGGAGCGCTTCCAGCACCCGCAGCACCCGTTCGAAATGCTCAGCAATGGCTCCGAGCCCACGTCCAGCGCCTACTTTCGCCCAGCCCTGGGTGGCGACATGGCGGCCATGCGCGGCATTGCCAAATACCTCTTGCAGTGGGAGCGCGAAGCCCAGGCCAAGGGCGAGCCGGCGGTATTCGACCATGCCTTCATCGCCGCGCACACCAGTGGCGTCGATGACTATCTGACAGCGGTGGATGCCACCTCCTGGGAGCACATCGTCAAGCAGTCGGGCCTGACCCTGGCCGAGATCGAACTGGCCGCCCGCATGTACCGCAAGGCCGAGCGGGTCATCATGTGCTGGGCCATGGGCGTCACCCAGCACCGCCATTCGGTGCCGACCGTGCAGGAAATCGTCAACCTGCAACTGTTGCGCGGCAACGTCGGCAAGCCCGGTGCCGGCCTTTCGCCGGTGCGCGGTCACAGCAACGTGCAAGGCGACCGCACCATGGGCATCGACGAGAAGCCCAAGGCGGCGCTGCTCGATGCCATCGAAAAACGCTTCCAGTTCCGTGTGCCGCGGGGCCACGGGCACAACGCGGTGCTGGCGATCAAGGCCATGGAGGAAGGGCGGGCCAAGGTGTTCGTCGCCCTGGGGGGCAACTTTGCCCAGGCCACCCCAGACACTCCGCGCACCCACGCGGCGCTGCAGAACTGCGCACTGACCGTGCAGATTTCCACCAAGCTCAACCGCTCGCACCTGGTTACCGGGCGCGATGCGCTGATCCTGCCGTGCCTGGGCCGTACCGAAATCGACTTGCAGGCCGAGGGGCCTCAAGGCGTGACCGTGGAGGACACCTTCAGCATGGTGCACATCTCCAATGGGCAGCTGCGCCCGCGTTCGCCGCACATGCGCTCGGAACCGTGGATCATTGCCGGTATGGCAAAGGCCACGCTGGGCAACCAGCCGATCGACTGGGAGTACGCGGTGGCCGATTACAACCGCATCCGCGACATGATCGCTGACGTGATTCCGGGCTTTACCGGTATCAATGAACGCTTGAATAGCCCAGGCGGATTCCACCTTGGCAACAATGCCGCCGATCGCAACTTCCGCACGGCCACGGGCAAAGCCCGCTTCATGCCCCACGCGCTGCCCGAGGAACTGGTCAACGCCAAGGTACTGGCCCGTGGCGACAAGCCCGACCTGATTTTGCAGACCCTGCGTTCGCACGACCAGTACAACACCACCCTGTATGGCCTGGACGACCGTTACCGTGGGGTGTTCGGCCTGCGAGAAGTGGTGTTCGTCAACGCAGCCGATATCCGCCGCCTAGGCTTCGAACCGGGTGAGCAGGTGGACCTTGTGTCGCTGTGGGAGGATGGCGTGGAGCGGCGGGTGTCGGGGTTCCGCCTGGTGGCGTATGACGTGCCTGAGGGGCAGGCGGCGGCGTATTACCCGGAAACCAACCCGTTGGTACCGCTGGAAAGTTATGGCGAGGGGACCTATACCCCGACCTCGAAATTCGTGGCGATCAAGGTCGAAAAGGCCAAGGCGGGGAACCGCATTGCGGCGGTGTTGGCCGCAGATTGACGGGTTGGCTATACCGGCTTCTTCGCGGGTTCACCCGCGAAGAAGCCAGCACCGATCAGGCGCGATGCACCGGGTAAGCCGTGGTGTACTTCATCTGTTCCATGGCAAAACTGGAGGTAATGTTCGACAAGCCGTCGGTACGGGTGATCAGCTTCTTGTAGAACCGGTCATATGCCGCAATGTCCCCCACCACCACCCGTAGCATGTAGTCCCAGTCCCCGGACATGCGGTAGAACTCCATCACTTCCTCGAACCCGGTCACGGTCGCGGCAAACTGCTCCAGCCAGGCGCTGTCATGGCGCTGGGTCTTGAGCTGGACGAACACCGTCAGCCCCAGCCCCAGCCGTTCGGGGTCGAGCAGGGCGACGCGGCCGATGATGAAGCCGTCTTCTTCCAGGCGCTTGACCCGCTTCCAGCACGGCGTGGTCGACAGGTTGACGGCCTCGGCCAGGTCCTTGAGCGAGATCGAGGCATCGCGCTGAAGCAGGGTAAGAATGTGCTGGTCGAAACTGTCCATATCGCGTGCGGGCCATGCAGGAAAATATTTCACAGATTACCCCAAGGCCAGAAGATTTGGGTTGTGCGATAGTGGCAGCTTTCACTCTGCCAGATGGGCCTGACCATGTCCGACAAGCCGCGCAATTTCGCCACCCGTACCATTCACGCTGGCGAGCAGTTCAGCGTTGCCGACAACGCCATTTTCCCGGCCATCGTCACTGCCAGCTCGTTCACCAAACGCAGCCTGGACGACAAGCCGGAGTACTCGTACAGCCGCGTTGGCAACCCTACGCGGCATGCCTATGAAACCTGTGTCGCCGCCCTGGAAGAAGGCGTGGGCGCGGTCGCCTGCGCCTCGGGGGTGAACGCTACCGCTACGGTGCTGGAGCTGCTGCCCAAGGATGCCCATGTGGTCGTGATGAACGGCGTATACGGTGGCACCTTCCGCATCATGGAGGACTACCGCAGCCGCACCTCTGGCCTGACCACCACGTATGTCGACCTTAACGACCTCGAGGCCGTGGCCGCTGCGATCAAGCCGGAAACCCAGCTGATCTGGATCGAATCGCCAACCAACCCGTTGCTGCACCTGGTCGACATCAAGGCGGTCTGCGACCTGGCCAAGGCCAAGGGCATCCTCACCTGCATCGACAACACCTTCTGCTCGCCGTGGAACCAGCGCCCGATCACCTTGGGCGTTGACCTGGTGATGCACTCGGCCAGCAAGTACATTGGCGGCCACTCCGACCTCACCGGCGGTGTGGTGGTGGCGGCCAATGATGCGTTGCTGGCGCGCCTGCGCCGTATCAGCATGGCGATAGGGGCGGTGCAGGGGCCGTTCGACTGCTACCTGGCCCTGCGCGGCCTGAAAACCCTGGATGTGCGCATGGAGCGCCAGTGCGCCAATGCCCTGCAAGTGGCACGCTTCCTGGAAAGCCACGCGCAGGTCGAACAGGTGTATTACCCAGGGCTGGAGAGCCACCCGCAGCATGAGCTGTGCAAGCGCCAGATGCGCAGTGGCGGGGCGGTGGTGGCGATGAAAGTGAAAGGCGACCGCGCCGCGCTCAACCGCCTGGTGGAGGCCCTGCAAATCTTTGTGCTGGCCGACTCGCTGGGTGGCGTGGAAAGCATGATCAACCATTCCTGGAGCATGTCGCACTGCTCGCTGAGCCCGGAGCAGAAAGGTGTGATGGGCATCAGCGAGAACCTGCTGCGTTTGTCGGTAGGGATCGAGGATTACCGCGACCTGGTCGAGGACCTGGATGGGGCGCTGAAAGCGCTGGTCGCGGTATAAGGGCTGCAGGCCTCCGCGCAGCTCGCCCGCGAGGAGGCCTGCAGGTTCAGTGAATTGTTGTCAGGATTTGGGCGGATGAATCATCCGTTCGATCTTGTCCTTGATCAGCAACCTTTCCTTGCGCAGCCGGGTGACGGCCTCGTCGTTGGTACCGTTGCCTTCGGCGGCGACCACCTCCTTGTCCTTGGCGTTGTATTCCTTGTGCAGCTTGTGCAGGTCCTGATCCTTGTCTATGAGCGCCTGGAATGCATCAGCGGTAACGTGCAGGTCAGCGAGCAGATCATGCGGAACTGGCATTTCTTCACCTCTGTCAGGGTTGTCGGTAAGGTCCTGACCTCTGAGGATAGCCGCCTTTGCGCAGGCTTGTGACGGCTGTCAGGCTGAATGGCAGCTGAACAAGTGGTGATCCTTTGTCCAAACACCCGCCTTCACGAAATTGTTACCGTCTTTTTCACAAAAAATTGATGACGCGCTTTCTAGAGTTCGCCCAACTTTCCCACGGTGCCATTTGGCCTGGGGGTTGATAATCACTCTTGAATGCGAACGCTGATGCTCAACTTCAAATCCGTGCGGACTGAATGGGTCACGCTGCTGGCCAGCCTTTATCTACTGATCGGCTTCAACATGTTTCTCTGGGAGCATCTGCAAGAGGTCGTGCCACCCGGGCTATCGGGGTTGTGGCTGAGCCTGGCGTTCGCCGTGCTGATGCTGTTCGCCTTCAATCTGATCCTCACTTTGTTTGCTTTCCGTTATGTGTTCAAGCCGTTAGTTATCATGTTGTTCATGAGTGGCGCAGGCGTGGCGTACTTCATGAACCAGTACGGCGTACTTATTGATGCCGGCATGTTCCGCAACATCGCTGAGACCAATGTTGCCGAAGTAACGGATCTTATGTCGTTCAAGTTTGCCGCTTATATCCTGCTGCTGGGTGTACTGCCTTCGGTGCTGCTATGGAAGGCGCCGATCGCCTACCGCCGCTGGCACCGCGAGCTGCTTGGCAAACTGGTGGTCAGTGGTGCCTGCGTGGTGGCCCTTGGCTCGGTGGCGCTGGTCAATTATCAAGGGCTGTCGTCACTGTTTCGCAATCACCACGAATTGCGCCTGATGCTGACCCCAAGCAATATCGTCGGGGCCTCCATTGGTTATGTCAGTGAGCGTGTCGGTACTGCCTCGCGCCCGTTCCAGCATTATGGCGAAGATGCCAAGCGGGATGCCGCCTGGCAAAAACATGAGCGCAAGTCGCTGACCGTGCTGGTGGTCGGGGAAAGTGCCCGGGCAGACCATTTCGGCGTGCTGGGCTATGAGCGCGATACCACGCCGAACCTGGCCAAGGAACAGGGCCTGCTGGCGTTTTCCGATGTGCACTCGTGCGGTACGGAAACCGCGGTCTCGGTGCCGTGCATGTTCTCGGGCATGAAGCGCAGGGATTACGATGCCCGCGTGGCGAAGAATCGCGAAGGCTTGCTGGACATTCTCCAGCGTGCCGGCCTGGCCGTGCAGTGGCGTGACAATCAGTCGGGTTGCAAAGGCACCTGCGACCGCGTCCAGTTCATCGATGTCAGCAACCTCAAGGTCCCCCAGTTGTGCGCCGATGGCGAATGCCATGACCAGATCCTGCTGCAAGGCCTTGACGCGCTGATCGACAACCTCGACAAGGACACCGTGCTGGTGCTGCACCAGATGGGCAGCCACGGCCCGGAATACTTCAAGCGCTACCCCAGTGGCAGCGAACGCTTCGCGCCGGTTTGCCATAGCAACGCGCTTAACCAGTGCAGCCAGCAGGAGATCATCAACGGCTATGACAACACCCTGGCCTATACCGACAACGTGCTGGCCTCGCTGATCGACACCCTGCGCAGCAAGCAGGACAAGGTCGACACGGCCATGATCTACCTGTCCGACCATGGCGAGTCACTGGGCGAGTACAACCTGTTCCTGCACGGCACACCGTACGCCATCGCTCCCGAGCAACAGAAGCATGTACCCCTGCTGACCTGGTTCTCCGACAGTTACAAGGCAGACTTCGGCATCGATACCGACTGCCTGGCCAAGCTCAGCGACACCCCGCTGTCGCAGGACAACCTGTTCCACTCCATGCTCGGCCTGTTGCAGGTGCACACCCAGGTCTACCAGCAATCGCTGGACATGTTTGCCAGTTGCCGGCCCTGGCTGACGGCCAAGCGCTGAAGCCAGGCGCGTGCAAAACAGCACCACTGATCGATATCAAGGATGGCCCGGGTTTCACCAGCAGTGCCCGCGCCGTATATACTGCGCGCCAATGTTAGTGGGAGAGCCTTGTGGCCATCGAAATTCACTGGATCCGTGACGACCAGAGCCTGGCCGAACACTGCCGCGACTGGCACCAACTGCCCTTTGTCGCCGTCGATACCGAATTCATGCGGGTCGACACCTTTTACCCGAAAGCCGGGCTGATCCAGGTGGGTGACGGCCAGCGGGCCTTTCTGATCGACCCGCTGTTGATCGGCAACTGGCAACCCTTGGCCGATCTGCTCGACGACAGCGGCGTGGTCAAGGTGTTGCACGCCTGCAGCGAAGACCTTGAAGTGCTGCTGCGCCTGACCGGCAAATTGCCACAGCCGCTGTTCGACACCCAACTGGCCGCTGGTTACCTCAACCTGGGCTTCTCCATGGGCTACTCGCGCCTGGTGCAGGAAGTGCTGGGCATCGAGCTGCCCAAGGGCGAAACCCGCTCCGACTGGTTGCAGCGCCCGCTGTCGGACACCCAGGTCAGCTACGCTGCCGAAGATGCCGTGCACCTAGCCGAGCTGTTCACTGTGCTGCGCCCGCGCCTGAGTGACGACAAATACGCCTGGGTACTGGAGGACGGCGCTGAACTGGTAGCCGCCTTGCGCCGCGAAGTCGAGCCCGAAACCCTGTACCGGGACGTCAAGCTGGCCTGGAAGCTGGCCCCCCAGCAACTGGCAGTGCTGCGTGAGCTGTGCGCCTGGCGCGAGCGCGAAGCGCGCAACCGCGATGTGCCGCGCAACCGCATCCTCAAGGAGCACTCGCTGTGGCCCATGGCCAAGAGCCAGCCTAACAATTTGTCGGCACTGGCCAAAATCGACGAGATGCACCCGCGCACCATTCGTCAGGACGGTGAGTTCCTTGTCCAGCTGATCAAGCGCGCCGCTAGCCTGCCTGCCGAGCAGTGGCCAGCGCCGTTGCCCGAGCCGCTGCCGATCGAGGCCGCCGGTATCCTCAAGCAGCTGCGTGCCATCGGCCAGGCCGAAGGCGAGCGCCTGGGGATTGCCCCCGAGCTGATGCTGCGCAAGAAAGCCCTGGAGGCGCTGCTCAAGAGCGGCTACCCCAATGGCCCATATCAACTGCCCGATGCGTTGCGCGGCTGGCGCCGTGAGCGCATGGGCCAGGCCCTGCTCGACAGCCTTGCAGGCGCCGGAGAAACCCCATGAAACGCATTTGCTCGATTTACAAGAGCCCCCGCAAGAACGAAATGTACCTGTACGTGCTCAAGGCCGATGGCCTGCAACGCGTGCCCGAAGGCCTGCTGCCGTTCTTCGGCACCCCCGTGCACGCGTTCGACCTGGTGCTCAGCCCCGAGCGCAAGTTGGCCCGTGAGGACATCACCAAGGTCCTGGAGAACCTCGACAACCAGGGCTACCACCTGCAAATGCCACCACCGGATGACGACTACATCGAGCACCTGCCCGAAGAGTTGCTGCGCCGTAACGACCCGGCCTGATCATGCGCGTCCTGATTGCCGAGCATGATCATGCCCGCTACGCCGAGCTGTTGCGTACTGCTGCACCGGAAGTGGAAATCCTGACCAGTGGCGACTCCGCTGAACTGGCCCGCCAGGCACCACAGTGCCCGGTGTGGCTGGGGCAGCCGGACCTGCTGGCGAGTTTGCTGCGCCAGGGCCATAAACCGCAGTGGATGCAGTCGACCTGGGCCGGCATCACACCATTGCTGGCCGACGGCCTGCCACGTGACTACCGCCTGACCCGTGCAGTGGGCATCTTCGGCCAGGTGATGGCCGAATACATGCTGACGTATATGCTGGGCCATGAGCGCGAGGTCCTGTCGCGCCTGGTCAGCCAGGTCGAGCGGCGCTGGGATGACCGGCCGGGGCGCAGCCTGGAAGGGCGCAAGGTGCTGATCGTTGGCACTGGCGACATCGGCCAGCGCGTGGCCGAGTGCTTGCAGCCGTTTGGCGTGGAGCTGTACGGCGTTGCCAGCAGTGCCCGTGAGCAGGCACCGTTCATCGAGGTGGCGGCACTGGCCGACCTGCCGCGCATGGTCGGCCAGGTCGACTACGTGCTCAACCTGCTGCCGGATACCCCGGCCACCCACGACCTGTACGACGCGGCACTGTTCAAGTGCTTCCAGCCCACGGCGCTGTTCATCAATGCCGGGCGCGGGGTGGCGGTGGTCGATGCTGACTTGGTCGAGGCATTGAAAGAAGGCCACCTGGCCGGTGCGGTGATCGATGTGTGCCGCCAGGAGCCGCTGCCCAAGCAACACCCGTTCTGGACCGCCTGGGGCTTGCTGCTGACCGGGCACAGCTCGGCGCCCACGTCGCCAGCGGCGATGGTGCGTTTGTTTGTGGAGAATGTGCGAGCGTATGCGGCGGGGCAGGGGTTGCGTGGCGAAGTCGATTTCGCCCGGGGCTACTGATTGATGTGCCGGTACCGGCCTTTTCGCGGGCTCGCCCGCGAAGAGGCCGGCCTCCGCAAGGCTTACAGGCTGAAATCACCTTCGGCAGCCAGCTCGCTCAGCGGTTTGCGCGGGCTAGGCACTTCACGTGCCTGCAGTGCTTCATCCAGGCTGGCCTTGTCACCCAGCTTGCCGATCGCCACCATGGCATGCAGCACATAGCCTTCAGGAATCTTCAGTTCCTGACGTGCCAGGTCCTGGTCGAAACCGGCCATGCCATGGGTATGCCAGCCGCTGAGGCTGGCTTGCAGGGCCAGGTGCCCCCAGGCTGAGCCTGTGTCGAAGGTGTGCCACAGCGCCGGTTTTTCTTCCGTGGCGCCCGGGGCGGCGAAGGTGGTCTTGGAAATCACCAGGACCAGCGCCGACGCCTGTTGCGCCCAGCTGCGGTTGAACGGCACCAGCAGGCTCAGGTAACGCTCCCAGCTCGGCGTGTCACGGCGGGCGTACAGGAAGCGCCAAGGCTGTGAGTTGTACGCCGACGGCGCCCAGCGGGCGGCTTCCAGGAAGCTCAGCAGCGTCTCTTCGCTGATCGGCTCGGCGGTGAAGGCCCGTGGTGACCAGCGGTTGATGAACTGCTCGTTGATGGCGTAATCGGCAATGCGGGGGTTGGCGCTCATGACGGCTCCTGCATAAGAACGGGGAAAAGCGCACGCTACTGCCTCCCGTTGCGACTGACAAGCGGTCTGGCTTTGCCGAAGGCCAGGCTCTAGACTGGCGCCGCCGCGCGCCGTGGCCCCGAGATGACTGCAGGAAACCCGTGTAATGATCGCTGAAAACGCGCCGTTCTGGCGGCGCAAGACCCTCGAACAACTCGACCCGCAAGAGTGGGAGTCGCTGTGCGACGGCTGTGGCCTGTGCTGCCTGCAAAAGCTCGAGGACGAAGACGACAACAGCGTCTATTACACACGCATCGCCTGCAAGCTGCTGGACATGCAAACCTGCCAGTGCAGCGACTATCCCAATCGCTTTGCTCAGGTGCCAGACTGCATCCAGCTCACACCGGGCAAGGCCGACCAGTTCACCTGGCTGCCGAGCACCTGCGGTTACCGCCTGGTCAGCGAGGGTAAGGACCTGCCGGCCTGGCATCACCTGGTCTGTGGCGATCGCCAGCAGGTCCATGAACAGCGCATTTCCCAGTCGGGGCGTATGCTCAGGGAGCAGGACGTGCACGAAGACGACTGGGAAGACCACCTGATCTTCCGCGCCAGCTGACCCGCGCGGCCCGCTGCCACGGGGAAACAAGGAGTTTCTGTATGCGTTGCCAGCTGTTGCTGCTGTTGGGCCTGATGGCCAGCTCGCCGGCCTGGGCGAAAAAGGTCGACCTCGACTATCAGGTGCGCCTGTTACCAGCCAGTGGTCAGGCAGAAGTTCGCGTGACATTGGCCGAAGGCAGCGCCGTGCGCAGGCTGGACTTCGACCTGGGCAAAGCCGGCGCCTACAGCGGCTTCCAGGCTGACGGCCAATGGCAACTCAATGGCCAGCGTGGTGTGTGGCAGCCAGCGCCCGGCAAGACCAGCCTCAGTTACCGTGTGCAGTTGGACCAGAAACTCAGCAACGGCGCCTATTCATCGCGTATCACCCCGCATTGGGCGCTGTTCCTCGGCGACCAGTTGGTACCGCCTGCGCGCCTCGACCAGCAGGATGGGACCGAACTGGTCGCGCGCTTGGCATTCGACCTGCCCGAGGGCTGGAAAAGCATCGAGACGCCGTGGCCGCGCGTGGGCAAGGACAAGTTCCGTATCGACAATGTCTCGCGCCTGTTCGATCGCCCGACCGGCTGGATGCTCGCCGGCGACCTGGGCAGCCGCCGTGCCCGCCTGGGCGATACCGACGTGACCGTGGCCGCACCGGTGGGGCAGGGGATGCGGCGGATGGACAGCCTGACCTTGCTCACCTTCGTCTGGCCGCAATTGCAGGCGGTGTTCCCGCGCAAGCCGCCGAAGCTGCTGCTGGTGGGGGCGCGTGACGGTATGTGGCGCGGAGCGATGGCGGCCCAGGGCTCGCTGTACCTGCACAGTGGTCGGCCAATGGTCAGCGAGAACGGTAGCAGCCCGTTGCTGCGTGAAGTGGTGCAGCTGTTTGCACAAATCCGCGGGCGTGATGGCAGTGACTGGCTGGTGGAGAGCCTGACCGACTATTACGCCAGTGAGTTGTTGCGCCGTTCCGGTGGGGTGAGTGACGACCGTTACCAGGCTTGGCAGGCCCGCCTGAGCAAGCAGGGCGCCAAGGTAACCCGGCTCAAGGGGGAGCGTGCCACCCCGGCTCAGGTGGCCCGTGGCGTGATGCTGCTGCAAGCGCTGGACAAGGAAATACGCATCCATTCCCAGGCCAAGCGGTCGTTGGACGATGTGGTGCGCGGGCTGATGCGCCTGCCCAGCGTGAGCACCGAAGAGTTCGTGCAGATCAGCGAGAATGTGCTGGGGCGGCGTTCCGAGGTGTTGCAGAGCAAGGCGTTGCGTTAAGCATCCCTGTCGCCTATGCCAGCCTCTTCACAGGCACGCCCGCGAAGAGGCTGGCACAGGCGAAGCAAAATCAACTGGCGGACAGTGGATCCTTCCCTGTCACCGTCACCCCGCGTGTCGCCGCCTTGGCGCTGGCCTTCAACGCCGCCAGCTCCGAGGCACTGCGTTCGATATCCGAACGCAAGCGGTGGTATTCCTGCCGATGCTGCTGCCACCAGGCCTTGGTCGAGCAATGCCCGCTGACGCCACGGGCCACCGCCAGCCCTCCGACCACCATTTGCAGCAATCCAACCAGGCCGCCATGGCGGAGCCCCTTGCTGAACATCAGCGCGCCTCCCGCCAGAGAACCGACCCGTTCCAGGCCATGAACATTGTGCTGCGATGACGCAGCGGAATGAATATCGAGCATGGCAAGCCCTCCTTGTGAATGTAAGCAGCTGACCTGCAGGGCGGCGCCAGCGTTCATTCGGGTCGCCCGGCGGGCCCTGGGGCTTCAGGCAACGCCATGTGACCATGCTGTCCATCGCCGGGTGGTCGGTGCCGGGTTGTGGGCCGGTGCAGCGGTGAATTCCTGCACATTTGTCTGATCCGGATAATTACCTGTCCGGTTTGGCAATGCAGCCTCGAGGGTGTTTAATCTCCCCTCTAACCCCGCTGGAACCCTTGAAAACAAAGGGCCAGACAGTTTTCGCCGTTCATCGAAAATGCTGTAGACACATTGTCTAACAGTGCCCTATAGTCGTTATACAAATAGTAGACACAGCGCTATGACAACAAAGAAGGCCGCCATGAAAGCCAGTGTTCAACCCCTCACCGCCGACGTGCCGCAGGACCGCAAAGCCGTCCTCGCCGAAGCGCTGCGCCGTCGGATCCTCAGCATGGAGCTGGCGCCAGGTGCGGTGGTGGACGAGCTGGCCCTGTGCGATGAGTTTGGCCTGTCGCGCCCCCCGGTGCGTGAGCTGCTGCGCCAGATTGCCGCCGAAGGCTACATCGAACTGGAAGCTAACCGCGCCCCCCGTGTCGCCGCCATGAACCATGAGTCGCTGCACAGCTTCTACGTTGCTGCGCCGCTTATCTACGTGGCCACTACCCAGTTGGCCGCCACCTACGCCAGCGAAGCTGAAATCGAAGGGCTCAAGGCCATTCAGGCCCACTTCCGCCGCGCCATCGAAGAGCGCGACGTGGAAAACCGCGTGCTCTACAACGACGCCTTCCACCTGGAAATCGGCAAGATGGCGCACAACGACTACCTGCTGCCGAGCCTGCGTCGCCTGCTGATCGACCATACCCGGCTGGGCAAGATTTTCTACCGCCACCCGACCACCGATGACATGCAGCGCGACCTTGAAGTGGCCTGCGACCAGCACGACCAGATGATCCAGGCCATCGAGCGCCGCGACCCGCAAAGCGCTGGCCAGTTGGTGCGCGAACATTTCGAGCTGTCCCGCCGGCGCATGGCCGAATACGCCGCACCGCAAGGGCTGGATGTACCGATTCAACTATGAGTTACCCCGGTCAGGCCGTCGGCGCTGACCCACCGTCGACAACAAGAACCAGGTTAGTGAGATGACAAGAATAAGTTCGTTACCTGCCGATGATGCCACCTGTGGTTGGTATC
Source organism: Pseudomonas sp. LB-090624 (assembly GCF_003205205.1). Classification (GTDB taxonomy): domain Bacteria; phylum Pseudomonadota; class Gammaproteobacteria; order Pseudomonadales; family Pseudomonadaceae; genus Aquipseudomonas. Next base: position 197,268 of record NZ_QJRL01000004.1, on the reverse strand, counting down.
ACCTGAGCAAGCCCCGCACGCCAAGGGCGGCCCACAGTGGCCACAGCCAGGCCCGCTGGGTGGTGGTCGGCGCCGGTTTTACCGGCTTGGCCGCCGCGCGTCAGCTGGCGACGAACTTTCCGGATGACGAGATCGTGTTGATCGAGGCGCAGGAGGTTGGCTTTGGCACCTCCGGGCGTAACGCCGGCTTTGCCATTGACCTGCCGCACGATATCGGCGCCGAGGACTACATCGGCGACATCGACATCGCCAAGACCGTGCTCAAGCTCAACCTGGGTGGCCAGTCCTACCTCAAGGAGCTGATCGAGCGCTACGACATCGAGTGCCAGTTCCGCCATTGCGGCAAGTACCAGGCCGCCGTCGAGGGTCGTGGCATCGCCGTGCTGGATGCCTATCGGCGTGGCCTGGATAAACTCGGCCAACCCTACGAAGTGATCGAAGGGCGCGACCTGCCCGAGCACATCGGTACGCATTTCTACCGCAAAGGCCTGTTTACCCCCGGTACCGCCTTGCTGCAACCCTCGGCGCTGGTCAAAGGCCTGGCCGACAGCCTGCCGGGCAATGTCTCGCTGTATGAGCACACGCCGATCACCGAGGTCGAGTACGGTGACAAGGTGGTGCTGCGACACGCCAAGGGCTCGATCACCGCCGAAAAATTGGTGCTGACCACCAATGCCTTCGGCATGAGCTTCGGCTTCCTCAAGGGCCGCATGCTGCCGGTGTTCACCTACGGCAGCATTACCCGCCCGCTGACCGAGGAAGAGCAGGCCCGCCTGGGCGGCAAACCCTATTGGGGCGTGATCCCCGCAGACCCGTTCGGCACCACCATGCGCCGTACTGTCGACAACCGCCTGTTGATCCGCAACAGCTTCAGCTACAACCCCGACGGGCGCAGCAACCGCAAATACCTGGCGCGCTTCGTCGAGCGTCACCGCGAATCGTTCGCCCGGCGTTTCCCGATGTTGCCCGGCGTTGACTTCGAATACACCTGGGGCGGTGCACTGGCCTTGTCGCGTAATCACATGGGTTTCTTTGGCAAGTTGGCGCCCAATGTGGTCGGCGCATTGTGCTGCAATGGCCTGGGCGTTACTCGCGGTACGGTCACCGGCAAGTTGCTGGCCGACTGGCTGGCCGGTGACAAGAACGCACTGATCGAATTTTTGCTGAATGCCCCCGGGCCTTGCTCGAACCCGCCGCAGCCCTTGGTTTCACTGGGTTTGAACGCCAACCTGATGTGGGGGCAGTTCCGCGCTGGCAAAGAAAGCTGATCGATAGCAGGTTTCAGGCATAGAACAGATATGTCGGCATTCGATTCGCCGGCACGGGCTCACTCAGCCCGAAATTGATGGCCGGTAGTAATTACCGGGTACCCCGGGGCTGAACAGTGTTTTCAGTTTCGCGGAGGCGCTCGCCTTGAATATGTGCATGTAGCAGAAATGGTAGGAACAATAATGACAAGTCCGAATGTTTCGATTGAAGATGTACCGATCAACAACTTTCACCAGTTGCTGACCTTGCGTTCCGGTGGCGGCTCGTTCGTTGACGGCTATGTACTGAGCCTCATCGGCGTGGCCATGGTGCAGATGTCTGCGGGCCTGAGCCTGACCAGTTTCTGGCAAGGCATGATCGCCGCGTCGGCGCTGATCGGCATTTTCTTCGGAGGCTTCTTCGGCGGTTGGCTGACCGACCGCTTCGGCCGCAAGCGCGTGTTCTTCGTCGGCCCGACCCTGTTCATCCTGGCCTCGCTGGCGCAGTTCTGGGTGGAGTCTGCACTGGCGTTGTTCCTGCTGCGTTTTGCCATCGGTATTGCAGTGGGCATCGAGTACCCCGTGGCGACATCGCTGCTGGTGGAGTTTTTGCCGAAGAAAAACCGTGGCCCGCGCCTGGCCACCCTGACCGTGCTGTGGTTCGCCGGTGCTGCCACCGCCTACATGGTCGGGGAAGCAATCCTGCGCCACGGCGGTGAGGATGCCTGGCGCCTGGTGCTGGCCAGTGCCGCAGTGATCGGCGCGCTGCTGTTCGCCATCCGTCTCGGCACACCGGAGTCGCCACGCTGGCTGATCAGCAAAGGCCGCTCGGCCGAGGCCGAACAGGTGATCAAGCGCGTGTACGGCAACAACTTCTCGCTGCAGAACCTGCCGGAAGAACCCAAGACCCGCAAGCTGTCGCTCCTCAGCCTGCTGCACTCCGGCTACGGCAAACGCATGCTGTTCGTGACCATGTTCTGGACCTGCTCAGTGATCCCGGTGTTTGCCGTATACGCTTTCGCTCCGAAAGTGTTGGGCGCGCTCAACCTGAAAGGGGACTGGGCAGCCATCGGTTCAGTCGCCATCACTTGCCTGTTCGTGGTCGGTTGCATCATCGGCACCCGCCTGCTGAACACCATCGGGCGCCGTACCACGCTGCTGCACAGCTTCTTCTGGTCAGGGCTGGCGCTGCTCGGCCTGGGTGCTTTCAGCAACGGCAACGAGATGCTCATCCTCGCCCTATTCGGCGCTTACGCGCTGTTCATCGGCGGCGCCCAGGTGCTGCAGCTGGTCTACCCCAACGAGTTGTTTCCCACCGAGATTCGCGCTGGCGCGGTAGGTGTAGGCACCTCGATGTCGCGTGTCGGCGCGGCCGTCGGCACCTGGCTGGTCCCCATCGCGCTGGAGAGCTACGGCATTGGCGCGACCATGTACGCCGCCGCCGCCGTGACCTTCGTCGGCTTGGCCTTCTCGGTCGCGCTGGCCCCGGAAACCCGTTCCCTGAACCTGCAGCAAGCGGCTTCGCTGAGCTGAAACCTTACAACCCACCGCAGCGTGGTTGCTGCGGGCCTTACAACACTGAGCAACGCACTGGAGAACCTACCGTGAAATTCGAAGGCATCTACACCCCGGCAATCACTCCGCTGGCTGCGGACGGCTCGATCGACAAGGCGGCGTTCGCCGAGGTCCTCGAATACCTGGTCGAATCGAAAATCCACGGCGTCATCATTGGTGGCTCCACCGGCGAGTACTACGCCCACACCACCCAGGAACGCATCGACCTGGCGGCCCAGGCCAAGGACGTGCTCAATGGCCGCCTGCCGCTGATCGTCGGTACCGGCGGCATCCGCACCGAAGACGCCGTGGCCTTCGCCCAGCACGCCAAGGAAATCAAGGCTGACGCGCTGCTGGTCGGCACCCCGCCGTACGCGCTGCCGACCCAGCAGGAAATCGCCCTTCACGTCAAAGCCGTCGACGCCGCCGCCGGCCTGCCGATCATGCTCTACAACTACCCAGGCCGCATGAGCGTGAGCATGGGCGAAGCGTTCTTCGACGCCGTTGCCGACGTGAAGAACATCGTTGCCATCAAGGAAAGCTCCGGTGATATGGCCCAGCTGCACCGCCTGGCCATCCACCGCCCGAACATTCAGCTGTCGTGCGGTTGGGACGACCAGGCCCTGGAATTCTTCGCCTGGGGCGCCAAGAGCTGGGTCTGCGCCGGCTCCAACTTCATCCCCCGCGAGCACGTGGCCCTGTATGAGGCCTGCGTGATCGAGAAGGACTTCGACAAAGGCCGCAAGATCATGGCCGCCATGATGCCGCTGATGGACTTCCTCGAAGGTGGCAAGTTCGTCCAGGCGATCAAGAACGGTGTGGCCCTCAACGGCCTGAAGACCGGCGGCGTGCGCAAGCCGCTGTACGACCTGGACGATGCCGAGAAGCAAGCGCTCAAGCGCGTGGTCACCGAACTGAAAGCCACCATCGCCCAGATCAAATAAGGAGGCCGTCAAAATGGCTGATTTGCTGAGCAAGGAACAATACGCGGCCATCGCCGCCGACCTGCAACTGCGCACCAAGGCGTTCATCGACGGTGAATTCCGCGATGCCATCTCTGGCCGCACCTTCGTCACCAGCAACCCGGCTACCGGCAAGCAGCTGGCTGAGGTCGCCGCTTGCGACGTCAATGACGTGAACGTCGCCGTGGCCGCGGCCAAGCGTGTGTTCGAAGCGGGCACCTGGTCGAAGATGCAGCCGAACGACCGCAAGCATGTGCTGCAGAAGTTCGCCCAACTGCTGGAAGACAACGCCCACGAGCTGGCAGTGCTGGAAGCGCTGGACAGCGGCAAGCCGGTCAGCGAGTGCCAGACCGTCGACGTGCCGGAAACCATCCACACCATCCGCTGGCACGCCGAGCTGATCGACAAGATCTACGACGCCACAGCGCCCACCGGCAACGCGGCCGTGACCATGGTGGTACGTGAAGCCATCGGTGTGGTCGGCCTGGTGCTGCCATGGAACTTCCCGCTGCTGATGCTGGCGTGGAAGATTGCCCCGTCCCTGGCCGCCGGTTGCTCGATCGTGGTCAAGCCGGCCAAGGAAACCACCCTCAGCGCCTTGCGCGTGGCCGAACTGGCCCACGAGGCCGGTATTCCTGCTGGCGTGTTCAACCTGGTGCCAGGCGGTGGCCGTGAAGTGGGCGAAGCCATCGGCCGCCACATGGACATCCCGATGGTCAGCTTTACCGGGTCCACCGACACCGGCCGCCTGTTCCTGAAATACGCTGCCGAGTCCAACCTCAAGCGCATCGTCCTGGAACTGGGTGGCAAGAACCCGGCCGTGGTCATGAACGACTGCGAAGACCTGGACGAAGTGGCCCAGTTCGTCACTGCCGGTGCGTTCTGGAACATGGGCGAAAACTGTTCTGCCTCGTCGCGCCTGATCGTCCACAAGGACGTCAAGGACGAGCTGCTGGGCCTGATCGCCAAGCACCTGAAGGACTGGAAGCTCGGCGACCCGCTCGACCCGGACAACCGCCTGGGCGCCATGGTCAGCAAGTCGCACTTCGAAAAGGTGAAGTCGTACCTGGAATACGCTGCCGAGCAGAAACTCAGCATCGTTCAGGGCGGCGAAACCGAGGAAGGCGTCTTCGTGCAGCCGACCATCGTCGACAACGTTGGCCGTGACAACAAGCTGTTCGTCGAGGAAATCTTTGGCCCGGTGCTGAGCGTGACCAGCTTCGAGACCATCGACGAGGCGATCGAGCTGGCCAACGATACCGTCTATGGCCTGGCGGCTTCGGCCTACACCGGCAGCCTGCGCAATGCGCTGCGCCTGTCGCGTGAAATCCGCGCGGGCGTGGTGACGGTCAACTGCTTCGGCGAAGGTGATGTCACCACGCCGTTCGGTGGCTACAAGGAGTCAGGCTTCGGTGGGCGCGACAAGTCCATCTGGGCCCATGACCAATACACGGAGCTGAAGACCATCTGGATCAACGCTTCGTGATCTGAGCAACACCGGTGCTGTTCTGACGGAGCTCAGCACCTGGCCGCTTTTGGAGTGGCTGTGCCGGCCAGTAGGCCGGTCCAGACACTGCAAAGGCGGTTTTTTTACTTGAACCGGGGCCCCGAGCGGGTATTCAGCCCCTTGGCCATGCGGTCGTACAACACCACATTCACTGTCGCCGCCAGGTTCATGCAGCCCTCGGTTGGTATGTAGATGGTTTCTTCACACCACTCTCGCACTTCCTCGCTCAGCGTGCCGTCCTCCGGTCCGAAGATGTAGATGGCCCGGTCCGGATGGGTGTACTCCGGCAGCGGTCGCGCACCTTCCACCAACTCCACCGCCACGGGCGTGCAGCCCAGCGGGATGATGCGCTGCAGGTCATCGATGCCAATCAGCGGGATGTCGTAGTGCACGCGCTTGGTGTCGGTGACGAAGTCACGGGCGCGTTCATACCGTTTGCCGGTGTAGAACACCGAATTGACGCCATAGCAGCCCGCGGCGCGCATCACCGAGCCGACGTTTTCGGGTGATTTGGGGTTGAACAGGCCGATGCAGCTGTATCGTTTGTTTGCCACGTACCGGGGCCCTTCGCGAAAAAAGCGCGATTATACGGGCTGCCCGGTAGCAGCGGGGCGCGAATCGATGGTCAGTCTTTCTTCAACATGCCAGCCAGCCCGGCGAAGGGGTTATGCGTAGCCTTGGCGATGCTCGGGGTGCTGGTGGAGCCTTCACTGAAGTACTGCTGGTCGGTGTAGCGCGAGTGCTCGTTGTCGTGGCAGTACAGGCACAGCAGCTCCCAGTTGGAGCCGTCCTGCGGGTTGTTGTCGTGGTTGTGGTCCCGGTGGTGCACGGTCAGCTCGCTCAGGCGCTTGCCGGCGAACTCGCGAGCGCAACGGCCGCACACGTGCGGGTACATTCTGAGGGCCTTGTCGCGGTAGCCCATTTCCTTGTCGCGCTTGGCATCGGCGAGGATGCGGTCCAGGCGCGCGGTGGCAGCGGCGGAAGAGGTGGAGCTCATGGGTGTTTCCTTTGTTCTGATCAGGCAGATGACGGTTATGCCATTGAGTCTAGCGCGCTTGCAGGGCGGGCGGACAGGCGCAAGCCCGGATTTAGGCGTAGCCTGTAGGAAGGTTCCCGACAGGAGGTTGCTGATGTTGCACGCGATCCTCGCTGTGCTGTTGCTGGCTGGCCTGCCCATGGCCGAAGCCGCCAGCACGCCACCCCGGCTGAATACGCCGGTGCCCGGTGCGCCGGGTACGCCGACGCCCACGCCATACCCGCAGATAACCCCGAGTACGCCGCCCAAGGCTTATGACAGCCAGCCGGGTGCGCCCTTGTTGCCGCCGATGCCGGTGCCCGGCCCGCCGAAGGACCAGCCACTGCCCGGGTTGCGGCCGGAGCCGCCGAAGCCGGTTGTGGACGATGATTGACAGGCGCAAGCGGGGGGCGCTTGGGGCGCAACGCGCCCCCAGCTACCTCAAACGATCCCCAGCTCGCCAAACACGAATGCATATTCCAGCGCCACATCCTTCAACCCTTGGTAGCGCCCGCTCATCCCGCCATGCCCAGCCCCCATCTCGGTCTTGAGCAACAGCAGGTTGCTGTCGGTCTTGCGCGTACGCAACCGCGCCACCCACTTGGCCGCTTCCCAGTACTGCACGCGGCTGTCGTTGTAACCTGCCACCACCAGCATCGCCGGGTAGGCCTGGGCCATCACGTTTTCGTACGGCGCATACGCCTTGATCCGCTCGTAGACCTCAGGGTCTTCAGGGTTGCCCCATTCGTCATACTCGGTCACGGTCAGCGGTAACTCGGGGTCGAGCATGGTATTGAGCACGTCGACGAATGGCACTTCGGCGATCGCGCAGCGGAACAGCTCGGGGCGCAGGTTGAGCACCGCACCGATCAGCAGGCCGCCGGCACTGCCGCCACTGATGGCCAACCGATCGGCTGCAGTCACCCCCTCGGCGATCAGGTGTTCGGCACAGGCGATGAAGTCACTGAAGGTGTTTTGCTTGTGCTCCTGCTTGCCGGCGCGGTACCAGGCCTCGCCCAGTTCGCCGCCGCCACGTACATGGGCAATGGCAAAGGCCACGCCGCGCTGTAGCAGGCTCAGGCGCGCATGCGAGAACCACGGGTCGAGGCTTTCGCCATAGGCGCCATAGCCGTACAGGTAAAGCGGCACGGTCTGCCCCACGTCCTGGCGGCGGCGCACCAGGCTGATCGGCACGCGCGTGCCGTCGGCGGCAGTGGCCCACAGGCGCTCGCTGACGTAGTCGTCGGCATCGAACGCACCCAGCACCGGGGTTTGCTTGAGCACCACCTGTGCCCCTGTTGCCAGCTCCAGCTGGCGTACCTGGGCCGGGCGGTTGAGGGCTTCGTAGCGCAAGCGCAGGCGTGCGCTGGCGAACTCCAGGCTGTCTTGAACGTACAGGCTGTAGGCGGCATCCGGCAGCTCGACGCGGTAGGCCGGCAGGCCCTGCGGGCGTACTTCGATGATCGGCAGGCCGCCTTCGCGCAGGCTCAGGGTCAGGGCGCCAGCGTTCAGGCTCAGCCCTTCGAGCATGATCGCGTCGCGGTGCGGCACCAGCACTTGCCATTGCCCGCGGCTTGGCACCGGCACAACCGGGGCGTGGTAAAGGGCGAAGTTGATGCCGTCCTGGTTGGTGCGGATGAACCAACGCCATTCGCCGTCAAGCTGGCCATGGTCGGGGAAATACTCGTGGCCTTCGACGCGCGGCGCCAGGCAGGTGAATGGCGCCTGTGGGGTTTCGGCGTCCAGCACCCAGGCTTCGCAGGTGGTCTTGCTGTTCAGCAGCAGCACCAGCTGGCGCTCGGAACTGGTGCGGTAGCAGTGCAGGAAGAACCGCCCGTCAGGCTCTTCGAACACGGTCTGTGCGCCCTCGCTGCCCAAGGTGTGGCGGCGCAGGCGCCATGGCCGATGGGTGTCGTCCAGCTCGGCGAAGAACAGCGTCTGGCTGTCATTGGCCCAGGTCAGGCTGCCGTCGCAGTCGTCGAAGGGCAGGGCGGTGACGTCGTCGCTGGCCAGGTCCTTGACGTACAGGGTGTAGATCTCGTCGCCGCTGGTGTCGAGGCTATAGGCCAGCAGGCGGTGGTCGGGGCTGACGTTGAATGCACCGAGCGAGAGGAAACCTCCGTTCGCCAGGGCGTTGGGGTCTAGCAGCAGCTGCTCCTGGGTTTCATCGACGGTATTGGAACCGTCGGCCGGGCGCGGGCAGCGATAGTGGCGCGGATATTCGTCGCCAGCGGTGGTGCGGGTGTAATACAGGTAGGGGCCCCACGGGGAGGGCAACGACAGGTCGGTTTCCTGGATGCGGCCCTTGATCTCTTCGAACAACTGCTCGCGCAGCGGCGCCTGGTCGGCCAGGCAGGCCTCCTGGTAGGCGTTTTCGGCCTGCAGGTAGGCGAGCACCTCGGGGGTGTCGCGCTGTTGCAGCCAGGCGTATGGGTCGGTACCTGAGTCGGCCTGGGCAATCGGGGGTAGGGGCTTGGTTGGCATTGAGGATCTCTTGTTGGGGCCGCCACAGGCAAACACTGCCTGCGCCCGGAAAAGTGTTTATCATAGGCAACTCTTTGCCTGGCTTGCACGAACACCATGATCGAGAACGACTACACCTTCGCTTGGGGCCTGTACGCAGTTGCCGCCCTGGGCTGCCTGCTGGTGGGCTTCAAACTCACCGGGTGGATGTGGCGCTGGCTGCGCGAACCGCTGCGGGTGCTGCTGGCGGTGCTGCTGCTGACCCCGACCATCGTCGACCCGGCCAAGGAAAGCTTCGCCCCGGCCATCGCCATCACCGCCCTGGATGTCGCCTTCAAGGTCGGCAACAATGCCTGGCGTGCGGTGTCCGACTTCGCCATGTACGGAATGATCGCCTTCGGCCTGTACTTTCTTTTCGTGCTGGTGCGCTGGCCGTTGGAAAAGCGCGCCCGCGAGCGCCGTGCCCAAGCCGAAGCCGCTGCCCAGCGCCAGGCGGCCGAAGACGACCAGCTCGCTGCCCAGGCGCCGCTGGCGGCCGAGCGCCGCGACCGTTACCGTGACGACCCACCGCCAGCCGCCCCGCGTGGCAATGGCCGGGTCGAGCCCCGTCTGTAAGCGGAGACACAGCCATGTGCGAACTGCTGGGCATGAGTGCCAACGTCCCCACCGACATCGTCTTCAGCTTCACCGGGCTGATGCAGCGCGGTGGTCGTACCGGCCCGCACCGTGACGGCTGGGGTATCGGCTTTTACGAAGGGCGTGGCCTGCGCCTGTTCCAGGACCCGGCCGCCAGCAGCGAGTCGGAAGTGGCCAACCTGGTGCAGCGCTACCCGATCAAGAGCGAAGTGGTGATCGGCCATATCCGCCAGGCCAACATCGGCAAGGTGTGCCTGTCCAACACCCACCCGTTCGTGCGCGAAATGTGGGGCCGCAACTGGTGCTTTGCGCACAACGGCCAGTTGGGCGAGTTCAAGGGCCTGGCCAGTTTCTACCGGCCGGTGGGCGACACCGACAGCGAAGCGGCTTTCTGCGACCTGCTCAACCGCATCCGCAGCGCCTTCCCCGAGCCGGTCCCGGTGGAACAGCTGCTGCCGGTGCTGGTCGAAGCCTGTGCCGGCTACCGCGGCCAGGGTGTATTCAACTGCATGCTCAGCGATGGCGACTGGCTGTTCTGCTTCTGCTCCACCAAGTTGGTGCACATTACCCGCCGTGCGCCGTTTGGTGCAGCACGCTTGAAGGATGTCGACCTGATCGTCGATTTTCATACCGAAACGACCCCCAACGACGTGGTCACGGTGATCGCCACCGAGGCCCTGACCGAGAACGAGACCTGGCAGCGCTACGAGCCGGGTCAGTGGGCCCTGTGGCGGCACGGAGAGTGCACAGCGCACGGCCAGAGCTAAGGACGCTGCATGTTCAGAAGTTACCTGCGGTTGCTGCTGTTCACCTTCGGCCTGCTGGCCGGCATCCAGGTCCCGGGGCTGGTCAAGGACTACAGCCAGCGGGTCGAGGCGCACCTGTTCGAGTCGCGTGAAGCACTGGATGGCTTCAAACAGACTGCGGAGCGCTTCTTCAATGGCGACTTGCAAGCACTGTTGCGGCATTACCGCAGCAGTGACGACCCGGTGTTCAACAGTGATGCCAACAGCATCGAAAGCCTGATGATCCGCAACCAGCTGCTGGAAAACGAGTGGCAGGCGCTGCAAGGGCCCTGGGCCGAGCGTACCTGGCATGTGCTGGTGCAGGCCGATCCGCAGTTGCGTGATGAAACCCTGAACGGCTACAGCTACCAGATCCTGCTGGTGCCCGAGGCGGTTGGCTGGGGCGTTGGTGCAGGTTTCGTGCTGGCGTTTGTGGTCGAGAGCCTGTTGCTGGGGGTTGGCTGGCTGATCCTGGGCGGGCGGCGCAGGGTGGTGAAAGAGAGCTGGCGCTAAGTTCTGTGGTACAGGCAGAAACTGTCGTTCAGACCAGTACGATCCGCTGCCCACCCACATCCCGCGCATACCGCTCCAGCACTTGCCGGCACACCCCGACCACTTCATCCACCAGCGCCACCCCGGTCTGCCAGGCCACCACCAGTTCCAGGCTCGACGGCGGTTGCAGCCCTTCCAGCAATACCAGCTCGCCTCGGCTCAGCTCGGCATCCACCAGCGCTGGCGGCAATGCGCCAATGCCAAAGCCGTCCCGCAGCAGCCGGGTAATCGCCGCCACCGAGTTCACGCAGTTCAGGCGTGGCGTCTCGGCGCCCGCAGCCTGCAGCAGGCTCAGCACCTCCTGGTGCGGCCGCGAGTTCTTCGAGAAGGTGATGATCCGCTCACGCCCAAGCTCGGCCAGCGAGGCGTAGTCGCGGTGCTGGTGCGAGCCGGCGGCCACCACCCAGCCCATTGGATAGCGTGCCAGGTCGAGGCTGCGGATCGACTGTTCGCGCAGCAGGTCGGTCTGCAGGATCACATCGAGAAAGCCCTTCTGCAGCTGCTCGCGCAGGTTCAGCGCGGTATCGGCGACCAGCTCGATTTCCACCTGCGGGTAGCGTTCGGTCAGCTCGGCCACCAGCGCGTTCATCCAGGTATGGATCACCGTGTCCATCACCCCGATGCGAATGCGCCCGACCTTGGCGCGGTCGCTGCCCAGCGATTGCTTCATGGCCTCGGCGGTTTCCAGCATGCGCTCGGCATATTCCAGCACCTTGCCGCCTTCCGGGGTCAGGCTGACGCCACGAGAGTCGCGCAGCAGCAGCTTTACCCCCAGGTCGGCCTCGAGCGCCGCAATGCGGCTGGAGACCGAGGCCTGGGTGGTGAACAGCTTTTCCGCAGTCAGGCGGAAGCTCTTGAGGCGGGCGACCCAGACAAAGGTTTCGAGGAAGCGAAGGTTCATGATCAGTTTTTCTTGTTCCAGACCGGCGATTTTTCTCGTTGGACGCAGGCGTCGCAGCCTCTGAACATGGCGCTCAGGCCGCGACGTTTCAGGTCGCCCATAAAACAATACCAACAAGCCGAGGCAAGCATGAACCCCACCGGCGTGCAGCAGGTCAGTTCCCCCTCTTCGTCCGGGCCTTTCGCCTGGTATCGCGACATCGACTCACAGCAACGGCGCACCTTCTGGAGCTGCAAGATCGGCTATGGCCTGGACGGCATGGACACGCAAATGCTCAGCTTCGTCATTCCCACGCTGATCATGCTGTGGGGCATCACCACCACCGAAGCCGGGCTGATCCACACCAGCACACTGATCGCCTCGGCCGTGGGTGGCTGGATCGCGGGCATCCTTTCCGACCGCATCGGCCGAGTGCGTACCCTGCAACTGACGGTGCTGTGGTTTGCCTTTTTCACCTTCCTCTGCGGTTTTGCCCAGAACTACGAGCAGTTGCTGATCGCCCGCACCCTGATGGGCTTCGGCTTTGGTGGCGAATGGACTGCGGGCGCAGTGCTGATCGGTGAAGTGATCCGCGCCCAGGACCGTGGCAAGGCGGTGGGCATGGTGCAGTCCGGCTGGGCCATCGGCTGGGGGCTCACCGCCATCCTCTACGCGCTGCTGTTCTCCTGGCTGCCGCCAGAGCAGGCCTGGCGTGCGCTGTTCCTGCTGGGGCTGGTGCCGGCGATTTTCGTGATCTTCGTCCGCCGCCTGGTCAAGGACCCGGAGGTTTATCGCAAGGCCAAGGCAGCGGAAGCCGCCGAGGCGCCGTCGCACTTCTACGAAATCTTTGCCTCGGGCATGCTCTGGACCACCGTGCGCGCGTCGCTGCTGACCACCGGTGCGCTGGGCGGATACTACGCCATCACCTCGTGGCTGCCGACCTTCCTCAAGCAAGAGCGCGGCCTGAGTGTGCTGGGTACCGGTGGCTACCTGGCCATGGTGATCGTCGGCTCGTATGTGGGTTATGTGGTCAGTGCGTACCTGTCCGACCTGCTGGGGCGCAAGAAAAACTTCATCCTGTTTGCCGTGGGCTCGTTCGTGATCGTGTTGCTGTACACGCAAATGCCGGTCAGCGACGGGGTGATGCTGTGGCTGGGCTTCCCGCTGGGCTTCTTTGCCTCGGGCATATTCAGTGGCATGGGCGCGTTCCTCACCGAACTGTTCCCCACGCGCATCCGCGGTTCAGGGCAGGGCTTTTGCTACAACATCGGCAAGGTCATTGCGGCGCTGTTCCCGCTGCTTATCGGCGTGCTCGGCCAGAAGGTGCCGCTGGGCGTGGGCATAGGAGTGTTTTCTGCCGTGTCCTATGGCGTGGTGATCGTGGCGGCATTGAGCCTGCCGGAAACACGCGGCAAACAGCTGCAGGCAAGGTAAGGTAGGCATATGCACAACAACAACGGAGGCCGTGTGGTGGAACGCCTGCTACTCAATTGCGACATGGGCGAGAGTTTCGGCAGCTGGCGCATGGGCCTGGATGCCGAGGTCATGCCGTACATCGATTGCGCCAACATCGCTTGCGGATACCATGCCGGTGACCCCGGTATCATGCGCCGCACCGTGGCCCTGGCGCTGGAGCACGGGGTAACCATCGGTGCCCACCCGGCCTACCCGGACCTGGTCGGCTTTGGTCGCCGCTCCATGGCCTGCAGCGCCGAGGAAATTCGCGACCTGCTGCACTACCAGATCGGTGCGCTGGACGGCATCTGCAAAGTGCTGGGTACTCGCGTGGCTTACGTGAAGCCCCATGGCGCGTTGTACAACGACATGATGGCCGACCCGCTCAAGCTGCGTACTGTGCTGGAGGCGGTGGCGGCCTACGACAGCAACCTGCCGCTGATGTTGATGGCCACGGCTGACAACCGCGCCGCCCAGGCGTTGGGCGATGAAATCGGCGTGCCGCTGTGGTTCGAAGCGTTTGCCGACCGCGCCTATACCGCCAGTGGCCACCTGGTGTCGCGGCGCTTGCCGGGCGCGGTGCACCACGACCCTGCGCTGGTGGTAGATCAGGCCGTGCGCCTGGCCCGCGGCGACACGTTGGTGGCGGATGATGGCAGCGCCTTGAGGCTGGTAGCCAGCACCCTGTGCGTGCACGGCGACAACGACAGTTCGGTGGCGGCGGTGCGGCAGATTCGCCAGGCCCTCGATGCTATGGCGTCGCGATGAGCTTGCGCATCGAAGTCGTCGCCGTCGACAGCCTGATGGTGCGCCTGTTCGAACGTATCGACGAGGCCAACATGCCGTGGATCCTCGCGGCCAGCCAGCGCTTGCGGGCGGCGTTTGGCAAGCACCTGCTCGATCTGGTGCCGTCCTACACCACGCTGATGGTGCAGTTCGACCTGCCGCCGGGCGAGGCGAGGGGGCTGATAAACCATGCACTGGACGCGCTGCAGCCAGACGCCGGCAGTGGTGGCCGCCGTCACGAAATCCCGGTGTGGTATGACGCCAGCGTCGGCCCGGAACTGCCAGTACTCGCAGCCCGCAGCGGGTTGAGCGAGGCCGAGGTGGTCCGCCTGCACAGCGAGCGCGAATACCCGGTTTTCGCCTTGGGCTTCGCCCCCGGTTTCGGTTTCATGGGCCTGGTCGACGAACGCTTGGCCAGCCCGCGCCTGAGTACGCCGCGCAAACGGGTGGCGGCGGGCAGCGTCGGAATCGCCGAGCGGCAGACGGCAGCCTACCCGGCGGTATCGCCGGGTGGCTGGAACCTGATCGGGCGCACCCCGGTGCGGTTGTTCGACCGTGAGCGTGAAGGCTATAGCTTGCTGCAACCCGGTGACCGAGTGCGCTTCGTGGCGATTTCGCGCAGCGAATTCCTGGCCTTGGGCGGTGATGCGGAGGCGCAGGGATGAAGCAATTGAAGATCGAGGCCAGTACGCCGCTGTGCCAGTTGCAAGATGCCGGGCGCTTCGGCGTACGCCACCTGGGCGTGACCCAGGGCGGGGCGCTGGACTGGGTGGCGATGCACTGGGCCAACTGGCTGTTGGGCAACACCCTGAGCGCGCCCGTGGTCGAGGTGGCGTTGGGGGGCTTCAGCATGGTGGCGGAGCAGGATTGCGTGCTGGCACTGGCCGGTGCCGACCTGGATGCGCAGGTCGATGATAAGCCGCTGATGCCTTGGCGCAGTTTTGCCTTGGGCAAAGGGCAGCGGTTGACCCTCAAGCAGCCGAAAGTGGGTGTGCGGGCCTATCTGGCGGCACCTGGCGGGTTCGTGGGCCAGAATGTGTTGGGTAGCTGCGCCACGGTTGTGCGGGAAGAACTGGGTGGTATCGATGGTCAGGGGACTGCGCTCGCTAAAGGCCAGATACTGGCCTTCGGCGGTACTGCGGCAAACCTGCGTGAGGTGCCGGAAGCGTTGCGCCCGGGCCATGAACAGCAGCCTGTGCTTGACCTGGTGATGGGCGCGCAGATTGGTGATTTCAGTGGTAGCAGCCTGTTCGAGGCGTTCAACCGCGAGTGGACCCTGGACAGTCGCGCCGACCGTATGGGCATCCGTTTGTTGGGGCCCCAGCTGGTCTACCAGGGCGCGCCGATGATTTCCGAAGGCATCCCGCTGGGGGCGGTACAGGTGCCGCCGGACGGGCAGCCGATCGTGTTGCTCAATGACCGGCAGACCATTGGCGGCTACCCGCGGCTGGGCGCGCTGACGCCACTTGCGCTGGCGCGACTGGCGCAGTGCATGCCGGGGGCGGTGGTGCGGTTCAGGGCCGTGGTGCAGGACGAGGCCTGGCGCGAGCAGCAGGTATATCTGCAACGCTGGCGGTGACGCTGCCGGCCCTTTCGCGGTTTTACCCGCGAAAGGGCCGGCACAGGCAACTTCACTTGGACAGGTACCGCATCCCTTCCTCTAGCCCCTGCAAGGTCAGCGGGTACATCTTGTCCTCGATCAGGTCGCGTATCAGATGGGTCGAAGCGGTGTATTCCCAGGCTTGCTTGGGGTACGGGTTGATCCAGATGATCTTCTTGAATTTCTCCATGAAGCGCTGCAGCCACACGTAACCGGCCTCTTCGTTCCAGTGCTCCACGCTGCCACCGGGCTGGGTGATTTCGTAGGGGGCCATGGCCGCATCGCCGACGAACACCACTTTGTAGTCGTCGCCGTACTTGTGCAGCAGGTCGAAGGTGGAATAGCGCTCCGAGGTGCGGCGCAGGTTGTTCTTCCACACCGACTCGTACACGCAGTTGTGGAAATAGTAGTACTCCAGGTGCTTGAACTCGGTCTTGCAGGCCGAGAACAACTCCTCGCAAACCTTGACGTGGGCGTCCATCGAGCCGCCGATGTCGAACAGCAGCAGCAGCTTCACCGTATTGCGCCGTTCCGGGCGCATCTGGATGTTCAGCAGCCCGGCGTCACGGGCGGTGTGGTCGATGGTGCCGTCGATGTCCAGCTCTTCGGCGGCGCCTTCACGGGCGAACTTGCGCAGCCGGCGCAGGGCCAGCTTGATGTTGCGCGTGCCCAGCTCGACCTGGTCGTCGAGGTTCTTGTACTCGCGCTGGTCCCACACCTTCACTGCCTTGCCCTGGCGCTTGCCGGCGTCGCCGACGCGGATGCCCTCGGGGTTGAAGCCGCCGGAGCCGAATGGGCTGGTGCCGCCAGTGCCAATCCACTTGTTGCCGCCGGCATGGCGTTCCTTTTGCTCCTCGAGGCGTTTCTTGAATTCCTCGATCAGTTTATCCAGGCCGCCCAGCGACTGGATCTGCGCACGCTCTTCATCGCTGAGCGAGCGCTCGAACTCCTTGCGCAGCCAGTCTTCCGGGATCAGCGCCTCGATGTGCCGGTCGAGGTTTTCCAGGCCCTTGAAGTAGGCAGCGAAGGCCCGGTCGAACTTGTCGAAGTGGCGTTCATCCTTCACCAGGATGGCGCGGGCGAGGTAATAGAACTCGTCCATGTCGGCGAACACCACGCGCTTTTGCAGGGCGTGGTGCAGGTCGAGCAGTTCACGCACCGACACCGGCACTTTGGCCGCGCGCATTTCATTGAACAGGTTGAGCAGCATGGCCCGGCTCCTGTCAGCGGTTGCCGCGCCGGCTCATGAAGGCCAGGCGTTCGAGCAGTTGCACATCCTGCTCGTTCTTTACCAGCGCGCCGGCCAGCGGCGGGATGGCCTTGGTCGGGTCGCGTTCGCGCAGCACCGCTTCACCGATGTTGTCGGCCATCAGCAGCTTGAGCCAGTCGACCAGCTCGGAGGTGGACGGTTTTTTCTTCAGGCCCGGCACCTTGCGCACGTCGAAGAACACGTCCAGCGCCTCGCTGACCAGCGACTGACTGATGTTCGGGTAGTGCACGTCGACGATCTGCTGCAGGGTGTTGCGGTCCGGGAAGGCGATGTAGTGGAAGAAGCAGCGGCGCAGGAACGCGTCCGGCAGCTCCTTTTCGTTGTTCGAGGTAATGATGATGATCGGGCGCTGCTTCGCCTTGATGGTCTCGTCGATTTCGTAGACGTAGAACTCCATCTTGTCGAGTTCCTGCAGCAGGTCGTTGGGGAACTCGATGTCGGCCTTGTCGATTTCATCGATCAGCAGGATGACCCGCTCCTCGGCCTCGAAGGCCTCCCACAGCTTGCCCTTCTTGAGGTAGTTGCGCACATCGTGGACCTTGTCCACGCCCAACTGCGAGTCACGCAGGCGGCTGACCGCATCGTACTCGTAGAGGCCCTGGTGAGCCTTGGTAGTGGATTTGATGTGCCAGGTGATCAGGCGTGCACCGAACGAGGCTGCCAGTTGCTCGGCGAGCATGGTCTTGCCGGTGCCGGGTTCGCCCTTGACCAGCAGTGGGCGTTCGAGGGTGATGGCCGCGTTTACTGCCAGTTTCAGGTCGTCTGTGGCGACGTAGTCGCGGGTGCCTTCGAACTTCATGGGCTTGGTCCTCTGCGGGTTGCCTGCCTTGGCCTTACCGCCGGCCAGCCAGAACAGGCAACGCTTGATGGTGATTTGCCAACGACTATAACGCGAGCATGGGCAGCTGCAAACGCAGACCGGGTATTCAGTCCCTGAATGGCCCGTCACGTCCATTCAGTCAGACTTTGGCGCCGGTTGTTCATAGCGCGCATTGAACGCCTGGATAAACCCGTTGCGCAGGATCTGCAAGAACGCCTCGAACGCGCTGATGTTTTGCTTGTGCACGCTGCCACTGAGCTCTACCCGGGTTGCAAACTGGTTTTTCGGCTGGTTCTTCAACACCGTCTCGGTGGCCCCCACCAGTGCTTCCCACACCGAGCGGAAGAAACCTTTGTCCTTTTCCGCGACGTCCTGCTGCCAGTCGAACACATCCACATCGCGCAGCAGCGGCTTGATGTAGCCATTCAGCCGGCCATTCTCCGCCTGGGCCTCGATCACCACGTCGCCATGCCCGGCATTGAAGTCGAATTTGCCGTAGGCGCTGGCAAAGTCGTTGAGCTTGCGCAATTCGATACCGGTGGCGCGAAGGCGAAACTCGAAATCATCGAAGTCACTGAATGGGTCGAACGTGGCACGGCTTTCCACCTTGGCGTCGCCTGCTATCAGCGCGGTGCCTGCAAAGCTGGCATCACGCCGGCCTTTCTGGTCGCGGACATTGGTCAGGTTGCGGATACTGGCGTCCAGCCGGGTGGCCTTGAGATCGACTGGCGGCCTGGAATTGAAGTTGCGAAAGGTCAGGGTGCCATTTTCGATGTGCACCTCGTTCAGGGTAATCGGCAGCAGCTTGTCCAGTTGTCGCCGCCAGTCGGTGCCTTGGCCGGTTTGCGACGCCTGCTTGCTGCCGCCGTCGACGAAGTTCAGTTCGGGCCGGTCGAAGGTCACTTCGGCCACCACGGCCTGGTCGTAGATCAGCGAATGCCAGCTCACCGACAGGTCGATCAGCGGTGCATCCAGCAACGGCACCGGCACCTTGCCGCTGGTCTTGACGATCTTCAGCCCGTTGATCTGGTAGGCGCCACGCCACCAGGCCAGGTCCACATCGGCTACCTGGCCACGGTAGTCGCCCATGTCGGCCAGTTTGTCGTTCAGGTAGTCGCGCACCAAGTAGGGCAGGGCCAGGTGCAACGCCACCAGCAGCGCGACCAGGCTGGCCAGGCCGATCAGCGGCCAGCGATAACGGGCTCTCATCGGGGGGTCTCCAAGGCAGGATGTGCGGTTGACCGCAATGCGCCCGGCTGAGTTCTAACAGGCTTTACGGGCCATCGGCCCGGGCTTACCCTTGAGGTCTTTCCCTGCTTGTTTTCATGCCAAGGACCCCTGCCATGAGCCGTATCTTTGCAGACAATGCCCACTCCATCGGCAATACGCCGCTGGTGCAGATCAACCGTATCGCCCCGCGCGGGGTAACCATCCTGGCCAAGATCGAAGGGCGCAACCCGGGCTATTCGGTCAAATGCCGCATTGGCGCGAACATGGTCTGGGATGCCGAGAGCAGCGGCAAGCTCAAGCCGGGCATGACCATCGTCGAGCCGACCTCGGGCAACACCGGCATCGGCCTGGCCTTCGTCGCCGCCGCCCGTGGCTACAAGCTGATGCTCACCATGCCTGCCTCGATGAGCCTGGAGCGGCGCAAGGTGCTGAAGGCGTTGGGCGCCGAGCTGGTGCTGACCGACCCGGCCAAAGGCATGAAGGGCGCCATCGAGAAAGCCAACGAAATCGTCGCCTCCGACCCGGCCCAGTACTTCCTGCCTGGCCAGTTCGAAAACCCGGCCAACCCGGCCATCCACGAAAAGACCACTGGCCCGGAAATCTGGAACGACACCGACGGCGCGGTCGACGTGCTGGTGGCAGGCGTGGGTACCGGTGGCACCATCACCGGCGTATCGCGCTATATCAAGCATACCCAAGGCAAGGCGATCACTTCGGTGGCGGTGGAGCCGGTAGCCTCGCCACTGATTACCCAGACCCTTGCCGGTGAAGAGCTCAAGCCCAGCCCGCACAAGATCCAGGGCATCGGTGCTGGCTTCGTGCCGCAAAACCTCGATCTGTCGATCGTCGACCAGGTGGTAACGGTAACCGACGAAGAATCCAAGGCCATGGCCATCCGCCTGATGCAGGAAGAGGGCATCCTCTGCGGCATTTCCTGTGGCGCAGCAATGGCTGCGGCCGTTCGCCTGGCGGAAAAACCGGAAATGCAGGGTAAGACCATCGTCGTAATCCTGCCGGATTCCGGCGAGCGCTACCTGTCCAGCATGTTGTTCAGCGACCTGTTCAGCGAGCAGGAAAACCAGCAGTAATCGGCCTTGCCGCTGACGCCGCGCAATGTTCGGCGGCCAGGTTTATTGCAAAATCTTCATGAATGCGATCCCGCCCGGGCTGTTTTTACCTCGGCGGGATCGGTTTATGATGGCAGGATGATTTTCCGGAGAGCAGGCCGCGCAGCCCTGGCTCTTCTCCAAGGAGTGAAAGCATGACCTTTTCCTTTGCAGCCAAGGCGGGTGTCTTGCTGGTGTTTTTCGGCAGTGTGCTGTTCGTGCACCTGCGCGGCAAGGCTCGCCTGCCGGTGTTGCGCCAGTTCGTCAACCATTCGGCGCTGTTTGCCCCGTATAACGCCTTGATGTACCTGTTCTCCGGCGTGCCGTCCAAGCCTTACCTGGACCGGCAGCGTTTCCCCGAGCTGGATGTGCTGAAGGACAATTGGCAGGAAATCCGCGAGGAGGCCATGCGTCTGTTCGACGAGGGCTACATTCGCGCTGCCGAAAAAGACAACGACGCCGGTTTCGGTTCGTTCTTCAAAAAGGGCTGGAAGCGCTTTTACCTGAAATGGTACGACAAGCCCCTGCCTTCGGCCGAAACCCTATGCCCGCGTACTGTCGAACTGGTCAGCAGTATCCCCAACGTCAAGGGTGCGATGTTCGCCCTGCTGCCCGGCGGCAGCCATCTGAACCCGCACCGCGACCCCTTTGCCGGTTCGCTGCGCTACCACCTGGGGCTGTCCACCCCGAACTCCGACGCCTGCCGCATCTACGTCGATGGTGAGCAGTACGCCTGGCGTGACGGCGAAGACGTGATGTTCGACGAAACCTACGTGCACTGGGTCAAGAACGAGACCGATGTTACCCGGGTGATCCTGTTCTGCGACATCGAACGCCCGCTGAGCAGCCCGCTGATGACCCGTATCAACCGCAAGGTCAGCGCCTTCCTGGGCCGCGCGACCGCGCCGCAGAACACCGATGACGAGCGTGTGGGCGGGATCAACCAGGCGTATGCCTGGAGCAAGCGCTTCAGCAACAAGATCAGCACCCACGTGAAGCAGTTCAAGCGCGCCAACCCCAAGGCCTACCGCGTACTGCGGCCCGTGCTGGCGGTGGTGGTGGCTTACCTGCTTTACCGCTGGTTGTTCTAAGGCAGGCCTGGGCGCTTCGCGGGTAGACCCGCTCCCACCCGGACCGCGCAAACTTTGCACCATGCGCGGTCCCTGTGGCGGCGGGCTTGCCCGCGAAGGGGCCGGATCAGGCTGTTGCCCAACCCTTGATTCACCGCTATATTCCAGAACACCTACCTTCTTCGAAGACCGACCCGATCATGCCAGCCAACCCTTCCACCACACGCTTTGCCCTCGCGCCAGTCGCGGGCATGGTCGTGCGTGGCAGCCAGCAGCCGGTCATGATCAGTCACTACCCACCACCTGTCAGTGGGGTTGTAGGCGGCGTAGCTCCGCCGCTTTGCGTGGTCGTGCTGGGCTGAGCGGCTTCTTGCTGCAGCCTTTCGCACACGCAACCTACTGAACACGGTCGGCGCCTTCCTCCGCTGAAGCGCACGCTGGCCGTCTGGCTTCTTCGCCTTATACCAGGTGGCAATACATGTCTGTTTTCAACAAAGCATCCGTGGCCTCGGCGGCCACTACGAGCCTGTTCGTACTGCTGTGGAGCAGCGGCGCGATCGTCTCCAAGCTGGGCGTGGCGCATGCCAGCCCGTTCGCATTCCTGTTGTTGCGCTCGGCCCTGGCCCTGACTGGCCTGCTGCTGATCGGGCCGTTACTGGGGTTGCGCTGGCCGCGCAGTCGCGGGGCCATCCTGCGCGCCCTGGGAACCGGCTGCGTGCTGCTGGGCGCTTACCAGATCTTCTATCTGTTAGCGCTCAACACCCATGTCACCCCCGGCGTAATGGCCACGGTGATGGGCGTGCAACCGATCCTTACCGTGGTACTGATGGAGCGCCAGCGCTCCTGGAGCCGGTTGTTCGGCTTGGGCCTGGGGCTTGGCGGACTGGTGATGGTGGTCTACCAAGGCATCAACCTGGGTGGGGTATCGCTGCTCGGCATGCTGTTCGCACTGTTGGCGCTGGCCAGCATGACCTTTGGCTCGATCCTGCAGAAGCGCATTACCGACAACCCAATGGGCACGCTGCCATTGCAGTACATCGCCGGCTTTGCCCTGTGCGCGGTGTTCGCGCCGCTGCAACCGCTGCACGTGGAATGGACCGGCGGCTTCGTCGGCGCGCTGTTGTGGATGGGGTTGGTGGTGTCGCTGCTGGCGACCCTGTTGCTGTATCGGTTGATCGCCAAGGGCAATCTGGTCAACGTCACTAGCCTGTTCTACCTGGTGCCGGCGGTGACTGCGGTGATGGACTTGCTGATCTTCGGCAACCGACTGGCGCCGCTGAGCCTGCTGGGCATGGGGCTGATCGTGGTCGGTCTGCTGTTCGTGTTCCGCAAGCCGGCGGCGCGGCTGGCCGAGGCGTAACGCCTAGCGGAATTCTTCGGGGATGGTGTGGCGCAACACGCCTTCCTCGAAGTCCAGGGTGCCGGCTTCGCGCTGGGTCAGCAGGTAGTAGAGCAGGGTGTCGAGGGCGCGCGCTGGCGGGACTTCGACGGCCAGCATTCTCACGGCCGGTTCGGCCTGGCACGGGCAGCCGAACTCTTCGATGGCCGTGCGTACCTGTTCCAGTTCGGCGGCGGTCTTCACCCGAACGCGAAACACCGAAGCGCCACCGCTCTGTTGCAGGGCAGCGAACCAGGATTGCTCACCGTCCTCGGTGGTGTCGATGATGTCGCCGGGAGCGATACCGTAGGTGTAAAAGGGCAGGCTATCGACCTGGAAGCC
The DNA here is from genome assembly GCF_003205205.1 of Pseudomonas sp. LB-090624. Taxonomy (GTDB): domain Bacteria; phylum Pseudomonadota; class Gammaproteobacteria; order Pseudomonadales; family Pseudomonadaceae; genus Aquipseudomonas. The sequence goes on along the minus strand of NZ_QJRL01000004.1, from coordinate 174,610 downwards.
CGTTGCGGTGCGTTTTGCCCACAGGCCTTCGACCGAGGCCGGCGGGTAGCCGTGGGCGTCCTGCTCAAGGCGCCAGAGCACGATCTTGTAGTCGGAGGGCATGAGGTGACAGGTGAGTTGAATGGGGGCTTATCCTAAAGCCGTTTTGTCGCCCTGTCTGCGATATTCTTGAACCCGCACTGTTCGGCATACGCAGGGCTGTTGCAGAAGCGGCCTTGCGTTGCGAAAGGGGCGCAAAGCGCCCCCAGCGATTCAGAAGTAATAGCCGATGTCGATGTTGCTCCGGTAATACCAGTCATTGCTGGGTCGATCAGCTGCGCGCGGGCTTCAGCACCATCCACAGCGCCAGACCGATCAGCAGGCCGCCATACAGGTGCGCCATCGACAGAGGCTCGTCCAGCAGCCAGGCGCCCCAGAGCACGCCGAAAGCGGGAATCAGGAAGGTAACGGTACTCGCCTTGACGGGGCCGATCTCGGCCAGCAGGCGGAAGTACAGAATGTAGGCGAAGGCAGTGCACAGCAGGCCCAGGCCCAGCAGTGACAGCCATACCTGCCAGCCGCCCCAGCTCGCCGGTGGCTGGGTCAGGGCGCTCCAGGTGAACAGCGGGCTCATCATCAAGGTAGCACCGAGCATGCTCCCCAACGCCGACAGGCGGCTGTCCAGGCCGCTGATCCAGCGCCGCGCGAGGAAGCCGGCAAACCCGTAACAGGTCGTGGCCGCAAGGCAGGCGAGGGCGCCTTGCACCAGGGCCATGTCCAGCGCCACCGGGCCGGCGCCGCTGAGGATGCCGACGCCGAACAAACCGAGGAAGATGCCGCCGAGCTTGGGCAGGGTCATGGCCTCACGGAAGAACAGGGCGCCGATCAGTACGCCCATCAGCGGGGTGGTGGCGTTGAAAATGGCTGAATAGCCGGCGGGCAGCACTTGTGCGGCCACCGAATAGAAGGTCGCCGGGATCCCTGAGTTGATCATGCCCAGCACCAGGCAGGCGCCGAGCTTGCCGTCGAAGTGCCAGCGCACCCGGGTGGCGGCGAGGATCACGATCAGGCCCAGGCAGGCAATGGCAACGCGGAAGAACGCGGTGGGGATGGTGCCCAGTTCCGGGGCGATGATGCGCATGAACAGGAAACTCGCCCCCCAGACGGCGGCCAAGGTCAGCAGGCGGGCTAGGGCGATGGGGCTCACAACGGTCTCCGGAGGCAGGGCAGGGGCGCGAGTGTACGCCAGGGGGCGGGGGGATTCTTGTGCTTTCTTGCGCGGTAAACCTGCTGGGGCGCAATCGCCGGCATATCCACTGGGGGAGGCTAAGCTCTCTATCTCACCTTGCACCGAGGCGCCCCCCATGCCCCAACCCTGGCCCGCTGTCGAAATCGCCCGGACCATCCTCGCCGGCTTCGACGACTACCGCGACCATTTCCAGCGCATCACCCTCGGGGCTCGTCAGCGCTTCGAGCAGGCGCAGTGGCAGGCTATCCAGCAGGCCGCCGCCGCGCGCATCAATCTGTATGAAGAAAAGGTCGCTGAGGTCAACGGCTGGCTGCGTCATGCCTTTGCCGCAGCAGTACTACTGGACGTGGAACAGTGGCCGCTGGTGAAAAATGCCTACATCCACCTGATCGACCCGCGGCTGGACGACGAGTTGGCCGAGACCTGGTACAACTCGCTGTTCTGCAGCCTGTTCAGCCACGACCTGATCAGTGACGGCTGCATGTTCATCCACACCACCCGACCGTCCATGCGCGGCCGTGAGCGTGCTGCGCAAACCCGCACCTACACGCTTGCCGGCGGCCTGCAGGGCATGTTGCGAGCTATCTTCGCTGATTACCCGTTCGACGTACCTTACGGTGACCTGGAAGGCGACCTGGCTCGCCTGGAAGCGCAGCTGCGCGAATGCCTGCCCGACTGGGTGTGCAAGGACCCGGCCCTGGCCGTGGAGCTGTTCGTGCCGGTGCTGTACCGCAACAAGGGCGCTTACCTGGTCGGTCGCCTGTACAACAGCGACGAGCAGTGGCCTTTGGTAATTCCTTTGTTGCACCGCGAGGGCCACGGCATCGAGGCCGATGCGTTGATTACCGACGAGGCGGAAGTGTCGATCATTTTCTCGTTTACCCGCTCGTACTTCATGGCAGATGTGCCGGTGCCGGCGGAATTCGTCAACTTCCTCAAGCGCATTCTGCCGGGCAAGCACATTGCCGAGCTGTATACCTCGATCGGTTTTTACAAGCAGGGCAAGTCGGAGTTCTACCGCGCCCTGATCAATCACCTGGCCAGCAGTGACGACCGCTTCGTCATGGCGCCCGGGGTGCGTGGCATGGTCATGAGCGTGTTCACGTTGCCGGGCTTCAATACCGTGTTCAAGATCATCAAGGACCGCTTTGCGCCGTCGAAGACGGTTGACCGTGCCACGGTGATCGACAAGTACCGGCTGGTGAAAAGCGTCGACCGGGTGGGGCGGATGGCGGATACCCAGGAGTTTGCCGATTTTCGCTTTCCGCGCAGCAAATTCGAGCCGGAGTGCCTGGCCGAGTTGCTGGAGGTGGCGCCGTCGACGGTGGAGGTGGAGGGCGACACGGTGCTGATCCGCCATTGCTGGACCGAGCGGCGCATGACCCCGCTTAACCTGTACCTGGAGCAGGCGAGCGAGGGCCAGGTGCTGGAGGCTCTGGAGGATTACGGCCTGGCCATCAAGCAGCTGGCGGCGGCAAACATCTTCCCCGGTGACATGCTGCTGAAGAATTTTGGCGTTACCCGTCATGGCCGAGTGGTGTTCTATGACTATGACGAGATCAGTTTCCTGACCGAAGTGAACTTCCGCCACATTCCACCGCCGCGTTACCCGGAGGACGAAATGTCGGGCGAGCCGTGGTATTCGATCGGGCCGCATGACGTGTTCCCCGAGGAGTTTCCGCCATTCCTGTTTGCCGATATCGGCCAGCGGCGGTTGTTCAGCCGGTTGCACGGGGAGTTGTATGACGCCGACTACTGGAAGGGGCTGCAGGCGGCAATACGCGAGGGGAAAGTGATCGATGTGTTCCCCTATCGGCGCAAGGGACGGTGAATCTGCTTGATCAGGGACTGCACGGTGACTGAGCCTGTGCATCAGCTGTGGGAGATTGCCCAGCCCCTTGGGCTGCGCTGTCACGCTTAGAGCACCGGTCACTGTGGGGTTGACCCGCGAAGAGGCCAGGCCTGCTTTGCACTATTGGCCTTTCAAACACTTCAGCTCACTGAAATTGGAACGCACCTTATCCAGGCGCTCTTGCAGGAATCGCCGCTGCTGCGGGGTGCTCTGCTGCACCAGGTCCACCAGCAGGCTGCGCGCCTGCTGCTCGGTATTTTGGTAAGCCGCCCGGTACTCCGGCGTCCACAGGCTTTCCTTGCGCTGCAACAAGGTTGCCAGGCGCGGCTCGAAGCTGGCGTCGTTGCGCTGGTTCATCGCCAGCAGCAACTGCTGCTGCCAGTGAGCGCGGTTGGCGATCCATTCCCGGTTCTGGTCGCCCAGCGCCGTGGACCAGGCCTGGACCCGCTGCTTCTGGGCTGGCGTCAACTCGCCAAACCATGGAGTCAGGCGTTTCTCCATGCGCTCGCTACGCCGGGCGATCTGTTTTGGCAGCGGGGTGTCCACATACTTTTTCTGCCGCTCATCGATGTCCTCGCGGAACGCCTCGCGCATCTCCGCCACCTGGGCGTCGCTCATGCCGCGCAGCAGTTCGGTGGCCGATGGGGTGATTGCTTCGGCGACCCGGCCAATCGCCTGGCGGGCTTCACGGGTGCGCTGCTGCAGGGCCTGGTCGGTAACCTGATCATCCGCGACCATGTCGCGTACCCGGTCCAGCCAGTCGAGGTAACCGGGCAGCTGAGTCTTGCAATGCCAGGCCAGGTGCTCCTTCAGGCGGTCGTCGAGCAGGGCCTTCTGTTCGCGGTTCATGTCCAGGTAGTCGCCCAGCGACCACGGCACCAGGCGGTCGAGGTTGCGGTAGGCCAGGTCCATGCGGCTGCAGGCGGCGAGGGCCAGGGCAAGACCGATGGTGACAAGCAGGGCTTTGGACAGGCGAAGGGGCATGTGCTGTTCCTTGCTGAGGCTGCCCGATGGTAGACGCAAGTGGAGGCTGACGGTTCCACTGCATCGGCGGTCGGGCAGCGCGCTGGCTTCAGGTGTAGAATAGCCGCCTTGACTTGAGGATCATTGGAAATGGCTCTGCTTGGGCGTTACAACAGTTTGCAAATCGTGAAACACGTGGACTTCGGTCTGTACCTGGACGGCGGCCCCGATGGCGAGATCCTGCTGCCAGGGCGCTACATCCCGAAAAACGCCGAGACCGAAGTGGATGACTGGCTGAACGTGTTCATCTACCTGGACAGCGAAGACCAGCTGATCGCCACCACCGAAAAGCCCAAGGTGCAGGTCGGTGAGTTTGCCAGCCTCAAGGTCAAGGACATCAACGGTGCCGGCATCTTCCTCGACTGGGGCCTGTCCAAGGACCTGCTGATGCCGTATTCGGAAGAAGCGCGGCCACTGAAGATCGGCGACTATTGTGTGGTGCACGTTTACCTCGACAAGCGCACCCGCCGTATCACCGCCACCTCGCGTCTGGACCGCTACCTCGACGTCGCCCCGGCCGACTACAAGGTGGGCCAGCCGGTCGAGCTGCTGGTGGCAGGCGAAACCCCGATGGGCTTCAAGGCCATCATCAACAACCGCCACTGGGGTCTGATCCACAAGAACGAGGTGTTCAAGTTCCTGCGTTCGGGCATGCACGAGAAAGGCTTCATCAAGGAGCTGCGCCACGACGGCAAGATCGCCCTCAGCCTGCAACCGGTGGGTGCGGCGCTGGCCGACAGCCTGCAAGAGCAGATCATGGCGCGTCTGGAAGCTGAAGGCGGGGTGCTGGGCGTGTGTGACAAGAGCGACCCGGCGTTGATCAGCAAGCTGTTCAACGTCAGCAAGGGCAACTTCAAGAAGGCGATTGGCGGGTTGTTCAAGCAGGGCCTGATCGTCATCCATGACGATCGCATCGAAAAGGCTTGATCAGGCCTGCACGAAGGTGCTGAAGTCCAGCTGCTCACCACCCGGACGGGTGTCGCGCAACAGCGAGTCGCGGTCGGCGCTGAGGGCCAGGCTGATGGTGGAGCGACGCTTGCCGGGCTTGCGCACTTCCATCCGCTCCAGGTGCGCCTTGAGGAAATTGGTAGGCACCTTCAGGTGCTGTAGCTCATCGCTTTCCGGGGTGTGCAGCAGCAGGTTGACCCAGTCAGCCTGGCCCTTGCCCAGCAGCGCCACCGGCACTTCGAACCACCACAGGTGGCGTTTGTGATCGAGGATGGCGAACAAGGTGTTGCTGCTGTTCAGCACCGGGCGGGCCAGTGCTTCGTTGCGCCGGGCGATGGCGGCGGGTTTGTCGAGTTTCATGCAGGTTCCTGCGGGTTGACGCTATGAAGGCCTGCATTGTGAGGGGTGGCGGTTAGTGGGGCAAGGTTTGCCATCTGCTTTACCTGTTCCGGCCTCTTCGCAGGCTTGCCCGCAAAGAGGCCGGTAGCCTTATCGCCGAACCGGCAAGCTCAACTCGGAAGTGGCCCCATCAGCGGTAGTGACAGTCGCAGTGAAGCTGCGCAACCCGTCCACGTTCTCCAGCACCTGGGCAAACCGCGCCAGCCCTTGGTCGTCGCTGTTCACTAGCACCTCCCCAAGGTACTGCTCCGCCTCGGTGCCTTCTGCCTCGGCGTTACCAAAAAACTCCACCCGCAACAGGCTCGACGCCGGCCCTTGCACTTCTCCGCGCAGCACATTGCCCTGAAGTGTCACCAGCCGAGGCGCCTGCTGGTTGTGGTTAGGCAGCGGCAGGCATGGCTTGGGCTCGCCTTGGGCGTCGCAGATGATCGCCTGGTCCTGCTTTGGCAGGTCAGCCCCGACCCCGCGTGAACCCACGTACAACGCATGCGCCTGGGCCGGCACGCCAAACACGATCGCGCCTGTGCGCTGGCCAGGCACGCAAGAACCGCCCGCCTCGCAACGGCGGATGTCCTGGCTGTTGCCCCAGATGCGGTTGCCGCTCAGGCGCGTGGCGGTTACTGCCGGCTCGGGGCGCAGGGCCACGCCAATGCGGTTGCCGTGGATCAGGTTGGCGTCGAGGATATTGCCCTCGCCGGTAACGCTGACGCCGATCGAGTTGCCGCTGAAGGTGTTGGCGGCCAGGTAGTTGCGTTTGCCCCAGTTGATCTGCAGGCCGTCAGAGTAGTTCTCGAAGCGGTTGTGCACCACGCTGTTGTCGTTGCCCAGCAGAATCTCGATGCCTTGGGAGGGCTCGGGGTTGGCGGCAGTAGAGCGGAACAGGTTGTCGGCCACCAGGTTGAATGCCGCGCCACGGGTCAGCTCCAGGCCGTCGCCATTGTCGATCAGCTGGTTGCGCAGCACCTTGTTGTTGTTCGTGGTGGTAGCGGTGGGGTCACCGGCGCCATCGTCACCGGTCAGCATGATGCCAGCGCCGCCTTTATTGGCGACGATGCGGTTGTCTTCGATCACGTTGCCACTGGCGCGGTTGACCAGGATGCCGATGCAGAAGTTGCGTACCTCCAGGCCGCTCAGGTGCACGCCCTGGGTGTCTCGCAGCACCAGCCCGGGGTTGGTGGTGGTGCGCACGTTGGTGCCGAACTGGCCGGGCAGGGCGCCGGGGCAGGTGCGCACGCCCTGGTCCTTGATGTACGCCGAACCGTCGATGGCGATGTATTGGCCGTCGTGGGCCCAGGGCAGGCCGGTGATGCTTACCGGGCCCTTGATTTCCGGCAGCGCGCGGCTGGGGCGGATGACATAGGGCGGCTTGCCGACCGCAGCGATGTCGATGCGGTAGTGGCCGGGGTTCTGGTTGCTGGTTTCGATGGCCCAGCGTAGCGATCCGGGCTGGCCGTCGTCGGCGTAACGCTCGACACGCAGGGTTTCGGGGCTGGCCGGTGCAGCGGCCAGGGCGGGCAGGGGGAGCAGTGGCAGCAATGCCACCAGCGCAGGCATCAAACGCATGGGTGCGGGTATCCGGAAACATTGTTCTTGTGGTGTGCCAGCCTGCTTGGGGCGGACCTTTGCGGGGCATTCTAGGGCAGCTGCGCAGGCTGCGTAGCGCTACCAGGGCGATTTGGTGCGGTATTCGCCCGCAGCTTTACCGCTCGGCTCGTGGCTGGAAAATCCGTTGAAACTCTTGGAGAGGGTGTTGGGTCCACCCTCTGTCGACACGGTTCACGTGTCTCCATTTGCAGGAGTTTTGCCATGAGCGGTACTAAAGACAAAGCGAAAGGTCTGGCCAACGAAGCGATCGGCAACGTGAAACAGGGTGTTGGCAAAGTGACCGACAATGACAAGCTGCGCGCCGAGGGCAAGGCGCAGGAGCTCAAAGGCGAGGCGCAGCAGGTCAAGGGTGACATCAAGGATGCGGTGAAGAAGCCTTGATGTGAGAAGGCCTGTGCCGGCCTTTTCGCGGGTAGACTCGCTTTAACAGGGCCCCCAGCGTGCCTGTGGTTTCACCCGCGAAGAGGCCGGCTTTATCGTCAGTAAATTCTTCAAGCACGGCAGGGAGCAGCACGGCATCGACACGGTCTATTAGACTTGTCTGTTGAATCGATCAAGCGGCGAAAGGAGACGCTATGATTTTTTCCGCCCTGCAGGGCTTGCCCTTGCACCGCGTGCTGGTGCGCACCGTCAAGGAATTCCTCGACGATGAGATGTCCACCTACGCCTCGGCGCTGGCTTACCAGGCGCTGTTTTCGCTGTTCCCGTTCCTGCTGTTCCTGATTGCCCTGATCGGTTTCCTGCACCTCCCCGACTTCTTCTCCTGGTTGCGCCTGCAATCGGAACTGGTGTTGCCGCCGCAAGCGCTCGAGCAGGTGAACCCGGTGATCGACCAATTGCAGCAGTCCAAGGGTGGGTTGTTGTCGGTGGGTATCGTGATTGCGTTGTGGACCGCGTCGGCCGGCGTGCGGCTGATGATGAGCGCCATGAACGCCGCCTACGACGTGCCTGAAGGCCGGCCGGTCTGGAAGCGCATTCCCCTGTCCATTTTCTACACCGTGGGCCTGGCCGGCATGCTGCTGGCGGCTGCTGCGCTGATGGTGCTAGGCCCTCAGGTGATGGAGTGGATCGCGTCGCAGGTGGGCATGCAGGAGTTCATCGTCACCTTGTGGACCATCCTGCGCTGGCCTGTGATCGTCATCCTGTTGATGGTGGCGGTGGCGTTGATCTACTACGTGATGCCTGACGTAAAGCAGAAGTTTCGCTTTATCACCCCGGGCTCGGTGCTGGCGGTGGTGGTATGGATCGTCGCCTCGCTGGGCTTTGCCTACTACGTGAAAACCTTCGCTGACTACAACGCCATGTACGGCAGCATTGGTGCAATCATCGTGCTGTTGCTGTATTTCTATATTTCGGCCGCCGTGCTGCTGCTTGGCGCCGAAATGAACGCGGTGATCGAGCACATGTCGAGCGAGGGCAAGAACCCTGGTGAGAAAGATTTCGAAGGGCACAAGGCCCCGGAAACCATCACCGTGCTGGGTCATGAGCACCCGCAACCGAGCCAGCACCAACCTTCCGAGCCGAACCCCAGATGATCCGTGACATCCTCAAGATGGGCGATGAACGCCTGTTGCGCATCGCTCCACCGGTGCCCGAGCACATGCTCGGCAGTGCCGAACTGCAGCAACTGATCGACGACATGTTCGAAACCATGCGCCATGTCGGCGGCGTGGGCCTGGCTGCGCCGCAGGTCGGCATCGACCTGCAACTGGTGATCTTCGGCTTTGAACGCAGCGAGCGTTACCCGGATGCCGAAGCAGTGCCGCAGACCATCCTGCTGAACCCGGTCATCACGCCGACTTCAAGCGAGATCGAGGACGGCTGGGAAGGCTGCCTGTCGGTGCCCGGCTTGCGTGGCGTGGTCCCGCGCTTCAAGCATATCTGTTACGAAGGTATCGACCCTCAAGGCAACCCGATCAGCCGCTTTGCCGATGGTTTCCATGCGCGGGTGGTGCAGCATGAATGCGACCACCTGATCGGGCGTCTGTACCCGTCGCGTATCCAGGACTTTGCCAAGTTCGGCTACACCGAGGTGCTGTTCCCCGGGCTCGAAGCCAGCGACGACTGACCCCGCTGCAACGCCACCAGCCGTTTGCTGCGCTGGTAGCGTTGCAGGCGGTTAGCCAGGCTGTCTGGCAACTGCTGGGCCAGGTCGAAACCCAGGCGTTGATAGAAGGGCGCCAGGTCCGGGTGGCAGAACAGCCAGGTCGGCCCGTCAGTCTGTGCCAGCGCCGCCTCGACCAGGCGCCCGGCCACACCTTGGCTGCGCCGCTGTGGCGCCACGAACAGCCCGGTCAGCCAGAAACCCTCGCCCACTTTGCTCAGGCTCAGCCCGGCGATGATACCCGGCCCCCTGGTTACCCACAGGTCGGCGTCGCTGGCCGCACGCATGCGTGAGCCGTGCTGGCGGTAAAAATGGTCCAGCAGCCGGCGTTCGGGGTCCGAAAGCTTTGAACACGATAAATTTTCAGAAATGACGCGCCCTACCCTGAAAGCTGGCCAGAGGCTCTGGCCTGAAGATTTGCGGCCACTTTGTCGCAGATTGTTGCAAATCCGGCAAGGGTGAATATCCGAGTTCGGGGTTCAACTATTGTTGGCCGGGAGTAGACTTTTATTCATCCCCCCTGGCAGTACGAAGCGGGATCGGTACTTCGTGCCATCTTCACCGTAGATGGCAACTTCTCCGCGCCGGATACGGCAATAGAAGTCAATCGATCAGCTTGAACGCTCAAAAGGCAAAACCACATGAAACCATTACTGATTCTTGCATTGGTCGGTATGTCCTCGTTCGCCCTCGCCGATGAGGCCCAACCTGTCTCCAGCCAGCCTGTGGCCCAGCAGTACGACTATTCGATGAACCTGGACATCAAGCGGGTGATCAACCTGTCGACCATCCCCAATGTCTGCGAAGTGGTACCTGCGACCATGACCTATGAAGACCACCAGGGCCAGGTGCATACCATCCAGTATCGTGCCATGGGTGAGGGTTGCCAGCAGGGCTGACGGCAGGTCAGGCGATCCAGGTGGTCGCCGCAGCCTCTTCACCGCCTGTGGGATCGAGCACCGCCCGCGCGGCGCTCGATCTCCCAGACGCCCAACCCCTGAGAACATTCACCAGCTAGGCCCTGATGCATGCTCTCAGCATAAAATAATCTCCACCTCTGTCGATTCCACCTTCCTCCATTCGACCATGAGTGAAGGCACGCGCGCAGTGTGCCAAAACACCCTGTCCTGTCGGAGGAACCCCCGATGAGCACCGCAGCCGAAACCGAGATCCGCCAATTGATCGAGCGCTGGATGCAAGCCGTGCGCGATCGCGACATCCCCAACATCACCGCCCCCTACGCTGACGATATCGTCGCCTTCGATGCCATCCAGGCCCTGCAGTTCAAGGGTAAGGCCGCCTACACCGCGCACTGGCAAATGTGCATGGGCATGTGCCCCGGTGCCATGGTCTTCGAACTTGCCGAACTGACCGTGCATGCCTCCGGTGATTTGGCCCTGGCCCACTGGCTTAACCGCTGCGGGCCGGCTGACGACGAGAGCCAGTGCGGCTTCATGCGCGCCACCGTGGGTTATCGTCGCCAGGCGGGTCAATGGCAGGTTGTCCATGAGCATTGGTCAGCCCCCTTCGACATGCAAACGCAAAAAGCCCTGTTCGATCTCAAGCCCTGAGCCGTTATCGCCAAACGCACTTTGCCAATGCCCTGGAGGCGACCATGAAATACCTGTGCCTGGTCTATTGTGACGAGGGGCTGTTGCATAGCCTGCCCGACAGCCCGGAAGACGCCGAGTGCATGGCCTACGCCGAGGCCATTCATGGCTCCGGGCGAATGCTCGCAGCCGAGGCGTTGAAGCCAGTGCAGACAGCCACCACCGTGCGAGTACGCAACGGGCACATGAGTCTGACCGACGGCCCTTTCGCTGAAACCAAAGAGCAGCTGGCCGGTTTTTACCTGGTGGAGGCCCGCGACCTTAATGAAGCGCTGAACATCGCCAAGGGCATCCCCGCCGCCAGAGTGGGCAGTGTCGAAGTGCGACCAGTGCGCGAACTGCAACTTTGACTGCCACGGAGAACTACCAGCATGAGCCTTGCACCCCCTGCGCAAGCGCAACACGAGTTGTCTATCAGCCGCCTGATCGACGCGCCACCGGCCAAGGTGTTCCGCGCCTGGACCGAACCCCGGTGGCTGATGCAGTGGTGGGGGCCGCACGGCATGACCACCCCTGAGTGCGAGATGCAGTTGTGGGCCGGTGGCCTGTTCCGCACTCTGATGCGGGCACCGGATGGCAGTGAGTACCCGAACCAGGGCGTTTTTCTGGAAATTGCCGCGCCGCGCCGTCTGGTATTCACCGATGCCTTCGGCCCTGGCTGGGTCCCCTCGAACAAGGCGTTCATGACTGCCGTGATCAGCTTTGACGAGGAGCTGGACAAAACCCGCTATACCGCCCGCGCCTGGCACTGGAGTGCCGCTGATTGCCGGACCCATGAGGAAATGGGCTTCTACCAGGGCTGGGGAGAAAGCCTGGACCGCCTGGTGGAGGTGGTGACCCAGCGGATGCCCGACTGATGGCGGCACTGGTGCAGGTACGCGCCGAGCTCGAGGCAGTGTACCGGCTGGAGTCGCGGCGCATCCTGGCGACGCTGATCCGCCTGCTGGGGGACTTCGACCTGGCCGAGGAGGCCATGCACGATGCTTTCTTCATCGCTGTCGAGCGCTGGCAACGTGACGGGATCCCTGCCAACCCGCGGGCTTGGCTGGTGTCCACCGGGCGTTTCAAGGCCATCGATGCGCTGCGTCGGCGCGCCCGCTTCGACCGCTCCCAGGCCGACCTGAGCATGCTGCTCGACAGCCAGGCACAGGACCCCAGCGAAGAAGAATTGCTGGCGGATGACCGTTTGCGGCTGATTTTTACCTGTTGCCACCCGGCCCTGTCGGCTGATGCCCAGGTGCCGTTGACCCTGCGCGAAGTCTGCGACCTGACCACCGAGCAGATCGCCCACGCCTTCCTGCAAAGCCCGGCCACCATCGCCCAGCGCATCGTCCGTGCCAAGGCCAAGATCCGCGATGCCGGCATCCCTTACCAGGTGCCGGAGCTGAGCGAACTTCCCGAGCGCCTGGAAAGTGTGTTGCGGGTTATCTACCTGGTGTTCAACGAGGGGTATTCAGCGTCTTCGGGTGAGGCTCTTTTGCAGCAGGACCTGAGCGATGAAGCCATCCGCCTTGCGCGGTTGTTGGTGCAGTTGATGCCTGACCCTGAAGCGGTCGGCTTGCTGGCCCTGATGCTGCTGCACGCCTCCCGGCAGCAGGCACGCACCGATGCCGATGGCAACCTGGTGCTGCTGGAGCAGCAGGACCGGAGTCTGTGGAACCGGGAGCGCATTGCCGAAGGCTGCGAGTTGGTGCGCCAGGCCCTGCAGAGCCGGGCCTTTGGTGCCTACACGGTGCAGGCGGCTATTGCCGCGGTGCATGCTGAAGCGGCCACCGCAGGTGAAACGGACTGGGCGGAAATCGTCGGCCTGTATGACGTGTTGCACCGGCATTGGCCGTCAGCGGTGGTGGAGCTGAACCGGGCGGTGGCACTTGCGAAGCGGGATGGGCCGGAGGTTGGCCTGCGCGAAGTCGAAGGGATTCTGGCGCGCGGTGAACTGCTGGACTATCACCTGGCGCATGCGGCGCGGGCCGAGCTGCATTACCAGCTGGGGCAGGTGGGGGAGGCGCGTGCGGCCTGGCTGCAGGCGCTGGCGCTGACCCGGCAGGCGCCGGAGCGGCGGCATATCGAGCAGCGGCTGAAAGTCATCGAGTGATGTTGGCTGCGCTGGAATCTTCGCGGGTTTACCCGCGAAGAAGCCGGTGCGGTCTACATCAATCTTCAGCTAGCCACGAAATTCGGTGGCGACACCAGCTCGACGGTCTGCTGCTTGCGCGGGGCAAGGATCTCGGCCTCGCCCTGCACCACCAGCTCATCGTTCTGGTTGTACACATTGGTGGCAATACGCACCTTGAACTTGGGCAGCTTCTCGAGAATTTCCAGGCGCACGGTCAAGGTGTCGCCGATTTTAACCGGCTTTTGGAAGCTCATCTGCTGGCCCAGGTAGATGGTGCCAGGGCCGGGCAGGGTGCAGGCCACTGCCGCACTGATCAGCGCGCCGCTGAACATGCCATGGGCAATACGCTCGCGGAACATGCTCTTGGCGGCGAACTCGGCATCCAGATGAACCGGGTTGTGGTCACCGGACATCGCGGCGAACAGCTGGATGTCACGTTCTTCAACGGACTTCTTGTACTCGGCCGTCTGGCCAACTTCGAGGGCTTCGTAAGGCGTGTTGGTGACCTGGGACATCGGTGCTTCCTTAAGCGTTGGGCGAGGGCAGCGATCATTCACTGCGCACGGGGCGGCCAAGGGCCAGCGCCTGTTCAAGCCAGCCGAGAATATCGGCGGTGACCTCGTCACGGTTGGTTTCGTTGAGTACTTCATGCCGCGCTTCAGGGTAGACGCGCAGCTGGACATGTCGATTGCCGGTCGCGCGCAGCGCGTCAGCCAGGTGGGTGAGACGCTTGCCGGCACTGACCGGATCACATTCTCCTCCAATCACCAGCATCGGCAGGTTCGGATCGATTTGCGCGAGGTTACCCGGCTTGCTGATTTGCGCCAAGCCTTGCAGCAGGTCGAGCCAAAGCTGGTTGCTGCAGCGAAAGCCGCACAGCGGGTCGTTGACGTACAGGTCGACCTCGACCGGGTCGCGGCTGAGCCAGTCGAATGCGGTGCGGGTAGGGGTGAAGGGCTTGTTGAACGAACCAAACGACAGCCACTCGATCAGTGCGCTTTTACCCAGCGAACCCTGGCGCCAGGTCTCCAGCCGGGCAATCAGCCGGGCCGCCCGATAAAGCGTTGCCGGCTGGAAGTTGGAGCCGCTGAGAATCGCCCCCTGCAAGCTGGCGCTGTGGTGCAGCAAGTAGGCCTGGGCGATGTAGCTGCCCATGCTGTGGCCGAACAGGAACAGCGGTGTGCACGGGTACTGCTGACCGATGTGCTGGGCCAGCCGGCCGAGGTCGTCGACCACGGCATTCCAGCCATGATGGCGGGCAAACAGGCCGAGGCTGCCCTGCTCGGCCGTGCGCCCGTGGCCACGCTGGTCGGCCGCGAACAGGGCAAAGCCGGCCTCGCTCAACGCGTCGCCCAGCCGCTGGTAGCGCCCGGCATGCTCGGCCATGCCGTGGGCCAGCAACACCACGGCCTTTACCGGCTTGGCCGGCAGCCATTGGTGTACATACAGGCTGCAGTGCTCACTGGCGGGCAGCCAGAAGGCGTCGTGGGGCATGACGGATCCTTGTGCGCAGGGTTACCCGGACAGTGTATGCACAACCGGCCGAATTGCAGGAAGGGCACAAATAAGATTCACAATGTTAATGGCGGCACTTGGCGTGTATGCCATCTCGGGCTTACCTGCTAACGTCGGATCAACGCCTTTTTGCCGGCAGGCGATGAGGTAAAGGACTAAAGGACGCGGTGCAGGTCCAGGCAGAGGAACAATAATAAATGCAAGCCGACTTCTGGAATGACAAGCGCCCTGCGGGCGTGCCATCCACCATCGACATCAATGCCTACACCTCGGTGGTCGAGGTGTTCGAGCGCTCCTGCAAGCGCTTTGCCGACCGCCCGGCCTTCAGCAACCTGGGCGTCACCCTCAGCTACGCGGACCTGGAACGCCATTCGGCAGCCTTCGCCGCGTGGCTGCAGCAGCACACCGATCTCCAGCCGGGTGACCGCATCGCGGTGCAGATGCCCAACGTGTTGCAGTACCCCATTGCCGTGTTCGGTGCCATGCGCGCGGGGCTGATCGTGGTCAACACCAACCCGCTGTATACCGAACGTGAGATGCGCCACCAGTTCAAGGACAGCGGCGCGCGTGCGTTGGTGTACCTGAACATGTTTGGCAAGCGGGTCCAGGAGGTGCTGCCCGACACCGGCATCGAGTACCTGATCGAGGCGAAGATGGGCGACCTGCTGCCCGCCGCCAAGGGCTGGCTGGTCAACACGGTGGTCGACAAGCTGAAGAAGATGGTACCGGCCTACCGGTTGCCCCAGGCCATTGCGTTCAAGCAGGTGCTGCGCCAAGGCCGCGGGCTGTCGCCCAAAGCGGTGCCGCTGAGCCTCGACGATATCGCCGTATTGCAATACACCGGCGGCACCACTGGCCTGGCCAAGGGCGCCATGCTCACCCACGGCAACCTGGTGGCCAACATGCTGCAGGTGCTGGCCTGCTTCTCGCAGCACGGCCCCGACGGGCAGAAGCTGCTCAAGGACGGCCAGGAGGTGATGATCGCGCCGCTGCCGCTGTACCACATCTATGCGTTTACCGCGAACTGCATGTGCATGATGGTCACCGGCAATCACAACGTGCTGATCACCAACCCGCGGGATATCCCCGGTTTCATCAAGGAGCTCGGCAAGTGGCGGTTCTCGGCCTTGCTGGGGTTGAACACGCTGTTCGTCGCCCTGATGGATCACCCTGGGTTCCGCCAGCTGGACTTCTCGGCGCTGAAGGTCACCAACTCCGGCGGCACAGCGCTGGTCAAGGCCACCGCCGAACGCTGGGAGGCCATTACCGGCTGCCGTATCGTCGAAGGTTACGGCCTGACCGAAACCTCGCCGGTGGCCAGCACCAACCCATATGGCCAGTTGGCGCGCCTGGGCACGGTGGGCATCCCGGTTGCCGGCACAGCCTTCAAGGTGATCGACGATGACGGCAACGAACTGCCGCTGGGGGAGCGTGGCGAGCTGTGCATCAAGGGGCCGCAGGTGATGAAGGGCTACTGGCAGCAGCCCGAGGCTACGGCGCAGGCGCTGGATGCAGACGGCTGGTTCAAGACCGGTGATATCGCGGTGATCGACCCGGACGGCTTCACCCGTATCGTCGACCGCAAGAAAGACATGATCATCGTCTCGGGCTTCAACGTGTACCCCAACGAGATCGAGGACGTGGTGATGGGCCACCCCAAGGTTGCCAATTGCGCAGCCATTGGCGTGCCGGACGAGCGTTCCGGTGAGGCAGTGAAACTGTTCGTGGTACCACGTGAGGGGGGGCTGAGCGTGGAAGAGTTGAAGGCCTACTGCAAGGCCAACTTTACTGGCTACAAGGTGCCCAAGCACATCGTGTTGCGCGACTCGCTGCCCATGACGCCGGTGGGCAAGATTCTGCGGCGAGAGCTGCGGGATATCGCGTGATACGTACTCAGCCATTCGCGGGCTTGCCCGCGAATGCTTAAAAACCGCTCTAACAGGCAGAATACAGCCTGATCTGCGACATTTTGGATAATTACTCTAAAAATGACTTGTATTGTTCATTGAGTCATTTTTGTGACCATGGGGCCTATTTTGGCCTCTAGGCGACCCTAGGCAAAGCTGTTACTCTCGGCCCGCTTTCAGATGATCCGGTTTGCAATGAGCCGTCATCTCATATCAATAATAAGCGCATCGACGCGTGAATCGAACTTCGCTGTTGCTGAAGGAGTGGGCTTCCATGATCGAAAATTTTTGGAAGGATAAGTACCCAGCCGGGATTACGGCGGAAATCAATCCTGACGAATTCCCCAACATCCAGGCGGTACTCAAGCAATCCTGCCAACGCTTTGCCGACAAACCGGCCTTTAGCAACCTGGGCAAGACTATCACTTATGGCGAGTTGTATGCGCTGTCGGGGGCATTTGCTGCCTGGCTGCAGCAGCATACCGACCTCAAGCCGGGTGACCGCATTGCCGTGCAGTTGCCCAATGTCCTGCAATACCCGGTCGCGGTGTTCGGTGCCATGCGCGCCGGGCTGATCGTGGTCAACACCAACCCGCTGTACACGGCGCGGGAGATGGAACACCAATTCAACGACTCGGGCGCCAAGGCCCTGGTGTGCCTGGCCAACATGGCCCACCTGGCCGAAAAGGTGGTGCCCAAGACCCAGGTCAAGCACGTTATCGTCACAGAAGTGGCCGACCTGCTCCCACCCCTGAAGCGCCTGTTGATCAACAGCGTGATCAAGTACGTGAAGAAGATGGTGCCGGCCTACCACCTGCCGCAGGCCGTGCGCTTCAATGACGCGCTGGCGCTGGGCAGGGGCCAGCCGGTAATCGAGGCCAACCCGCAGGCCAGCGACGTGGCGGTGCTGCAGTACACCGGCGGCACCACTGGCGTGGCCAAGGGCGCCATGCTGACCCACCGCAACCTGGTGGCCAACATGCTGCAGTGCCGGGCGCTGATGGGCTCGAACCTGCACGAAGGCTGCGAAATCCTTATCACCCCGCTGCCGCTGTACCACATCTACGCGTTTACCTTCCATTGCATGGCCATGATGCTGATCGGCAACCACAACGTGCTGATCAGCAACCCGCGTGACCTGCCGGCGATGGTCAAGGAACTGGGCAAGTGGAAGTTCAGCGGCTTTGTCGGCCTCAACACCTTGTTCGTTGCCCTGTGCAATAACGAAGCGTTTCGCGCCCTGGACTTCTCGGCTCTGAAAATCACCCTGTCGGGCGGCATGGCCTTGCAGCTGAGCGTGGCCGAGCGCTGGAAGGCCGTTACCGGTTGTGCCATCTGCGAAGGCTACGGCATGACCGAAACCAGCCCGGTGGCGGCGGTGAACCCGGCGGAGGCCAACCAGGTCGGCACCATCGGTATTCCGGTGCCATCGACCCTGTGCAAGGTCATCGACGACGCTGGCATCGAGCTCCCGTTGGGCGAAGTGGGTGAACTGTGCGTCAAGGGCCCGCAGGTCATGAAGGGCTACTGGCAGCGCGAAGACGCCACTGCCGAGATTCTCGATAACCAAGGTTGGCTGAAGACCGGCGACATCGCCCTGATCCAGCCTGATGGCTACATGCGAATTGTCGACCGCAAGAAGGACATGATCCTGGTCTCGGGCTTCAACGTGTACCCCAACGAGCTGGAAGACGTGCTGGCAGCCTTGCCGGGCGTATTGCAGTGCGCGGCCATTGGTGTGCCGGACGAGAAGTCGGGTGAGGTGATCAAGGTGTTCATCGTGGTCAAGCCGGGCATGACCGTGACCAAGGAGCAGGTGATGGAGCACATGCGTGCCAACGTGACCGGCTACAAGGTGCCACGCCTGATCGAGTTCCGCGATTCGCTGCCGACCACCAACGTGGGCAAGATCCTGCGCCGCGAACTGCGTGATGAAGAGCTCAAGAAGCAGGGCTTGAAGAAGATCGCCTGATCAGAACGCTGCACGGTCATTGTGGGCGCCTTGTGTCGCGAAAGGGGCGCAAGGCCGCACCACTTCATCGTGCCAGCCTTCAGGTGTGGAGCAAGCCAGTCATTTCCCCAGGTACTCCAGCAGACTCAAGCCTGCGGGGGTACGTGTGGGAGGGGCTTGCTCCGCGAAGCATCCAACACGGTGCATGGCACGGGCCTCGCCCGTGTTCGCGGGACAAGCCCGCTCCCACAGGGATCGCGCTAGACTGCAGAAATTGAGCAAGACAGTTGCTCCTCCACAGTCCGTCAACTCAGCGCAGCTTCTCAAGCATCTGGTAATACCACATCCCCGCCGCCAGCAGCGGGTTCCCCAGCAAGTCCCCCATCGGCACCCGCACATGCTTGCACTGGGCGAAGGTGTCGAACTTTTCCAGAGTGCCGGTCAGCGCTTCGGCCATGATCTCGCCCATGATGTGGCTGGTGGCAATGCCGTGCCCCGAGTAACCCTGGCAATACCAAACGTTATCCGACAGCTTGCCCAGCTGGGGGATGCGGTTGACCACGATGCCCATGGCGCAGCTCCACTGGAATTCGATTGGTACGCCTTTCAAAGCCGGGAACGTGCGTTCGATACAGGGGCGCAGTTCGCCTTCGATATCCCGCGAGTCGCGGCCGGAGTAGTTGGCGCCGCCGCCGAACAGCAGGCGCTTGTCTGCCGTCAGGCGGTAGTAGTCGAGCACGAAGCGGCAGTCGTACACCGCCAGGTCCTGCGGGTTGATCTGCTCGGCCAGTTCACCCAGCGGCGCGGTGGTGACGATGCCACCCATGGCCGGGAAGATCTTGCCCTTGAGCTGGCGCTTTTCCAGCTTGTGGTACACGTCGCCGGCCAGCATCACTTGGCGCGCTTCGACCCGGCCATGGGCGGTGACTACCGCCGGGCGCGGCCCGTGGACGATGTCCAGCACCTCGGAGTTCTCGAAAATCAGTGCGCCCAGGCTGTGTGCGGCGCGGGCTTCGCCGAGGCACAGGTTGAGCGGGTGCAGGTGCAGGTTGCGCAGGTTCTTCAGCGCACCCTGGTACAACGGGCTCTGTAGGTGCTCCGCCACAGCAGCGCGGTCGAGCAGTTGCACCTGCTCGCCCATGCCCCGGCGGTGGGCCTCGGCTTCGAATGCGCGCAACTCGTTCATGTGCGACGGCTTCATCGCTGCATGTAAGTGGCCGCGCTTGAGGTCGCAGTCGATGCCGTAGCGCGCCACGCGTTGCTCGATCACTTGGTGGCCACGCCAGCGCAGGTGCCAGATGAAGTCATCGACTTCGGCGCCCAGATGGTCGCGCATCTGTGTGCGCATGGCCTCGTCGCCTGACAGGCTGCCGGTGACCTGGCCACCATTACGACCGCTGGCCCCCCAGCCGATGCGGTTGGTTTCGACAATGGCGACCTTCAAGCCACGTTCGGCCAGTTCGACTGCCGTGGCCACGCCGGTGAAGCCGCCGCCGATGATCGCCACATCCACCTGTACAGTGCCCTTGAGTTGCGGGTACTCGGTGTGGTCGTTGAGGGTGGCGCTGTAGTAGGACGGCGCACGCTGCGCCGGGCCGTTGTTCAATGCTGCGTTCATGGGTGTTCCTTGTTTTGTAGGGGCTCAGGCCTGGTGCAGGTACCAGCGCCAGTCCTGTTCGCTGACTTCGGCCATGAACTGGCGGTACTCGGCGCGCTTGACCTTCAGGTACACGCCAAGGAAGTCCTCGCCCAATGCCTCGCGGGCCCAGTGCGAATGCTGCAGGGCGTCGAGGGCGGTCAGCCAGTCGGTGGGCAGGTGTTCGGTGGCCTGGGCATAGCCATTGCCTTCGACCGGTGCGCCCGGGTCCAGCTGTTCGCGGATGCCACGGTGGCTGGCGGCAAGGATCGCCGCAGCAGCCAGGTAGGGGTTGGCGTCGGCGCCGCAGATGCGGTGCTCCACATGCCGGCTGTTGGCCGGCCCGCCCGGTACGCGCAGGCTCACGGTGCGGTTATCGACGCCCCAGGTCGGCGCCAGTGGCGCATAACTGTTGGCCTGGAAGCGACGGAACGAGTTGGCGTTGGGGCAGAATAGCAACAGCGACTCGCGCAAGTGCCGCAACATGCCGGCCACCGCCTGGCGTAGCAGGGGCGTGCCGGCCTTGTCGTCGCTGGCGAACAGGTTGTTGCCGGCGTTGTCGGCCAGGCTCAGGTGCATGTGCATGCCGGTGCCGGCCAACTGTGCGAACGGCTTGGCCATGAAGCAGGCCTGCATGCCGTGGGCATGGGCCACGCCTTTGACCAGACGCTTGTAGCGCACCGCCTGGTCCATTGCCTGCAGCGCATCGCCGTGCTCCAGGGTGATTTCCACCTGGCCCGGGGCGTATTCGGAAATCGCCGTGCGTGCCGGGATGCCTTGGGCCTTGCAGGCAGCGTACAGGTCGGCGAGGAACGGCTCGATCTGCTCCAGCTCGCGCAGGCCATAGACCTGGGTGCTGCGTGGGCGGCCGCCATCGTTGTCCAGCGCCGGTTGCGGGCGGCCCTGGGCATCGCGCTGCTGGTCGAGCAGGTAGAACTCCAGCTCGCAGGCCATTACCGGGTAGTAGCCGTCGGCGTTCAGTGCCTCGATGGTGCGCAGCAGCACGTGGCGCGGGTCGGCGATGCTGGCCGGCAGGCCCTCGCTCGGGTGCATGCTTACCTGCACGGCGGCGGTCGGCACCCGGCGCCAGGGCAGGCGTACAAGGCTGCCTTCAAGCGGGTAGGCGCGGCAGTCGATATCGCCCACGTCCCAGACCAGCCCAGAATTTTCCACATCGTCGCCGTTCAGGGTCAGGCCGAGGATGGTGCTGGGCAGCGGTCGGCCGGTCTGGTACACCGCCAGCAGTTCGTCGCGGTGCAGCAGTTTGCCGCGGGGTACGCCATTGGCGTCGAGGATGAACAGCTCGAACAGCTCGATATCTGGGTTGTCGGCCAGGAAACGGCTGGCGTGTTCTACGGGTGCAAAGTGCATGATCGATTCGCTCACGGCTGCGCAGGGCCGCGTAAACAGGCGGCCCAGCTGAGTCAAACGGCCAGACGCTGGCCGGGTTTGTTCACAATGGCGTGAGCGAAGTGTCCGGTGGGCGCGCGTGGCGGCAATGCCACAAGGCCCAGAAGGCGAGGATGATGTGCACCAGCGGATTTTCCCCGGCACGGCTGCGGGCCTTCGGGAGCGAAGGGCGCGACGACGGAGGGGCGATGGGCTGGGTGGGAGTCATGCCTTCGATACTCACATGCGGCGTAAGGTTGATTAAAGCAGTGAATGGCAACCTTCACATCGCACGTGGCTAAACATTTGTGTCACTGCTGCCGGCCTCTTCGCGGGTGAACCCGCCCCCGCAGGATGGCCTCACGGCTGAGCTCTGTGAAGCGCCTGGGCGAGCGGGCTCACCCGCGAAGTGGCCGGTACTGGCAGCAGAGAACCGGCAAATCTGCGACAATCGCGCATCCTTCGAATGCCGATCATGAAAAAGCAGGCTCACCTGCATCACTAAAAAGCCCCATGACTGACCACGCCATCGACAAACTGCTGCAAAACCTCGACCACGCCATGATCGCCGACCGCCATCGCCTGCGTCGGCAACTGCACGAACTGCGCAAACGCCCCGACGAGGCGAAGCTGGCGCAGTGGGTGGAAAGGGTCCAGGCCTCCTGCGCCCAGGTCACCGCACGCCAGCAGAGCGTGCCGACCGTGCGTTACGACGACAACCTGCCGATCGCCGCCAAGCGTGACGAAATCAAGAAGGCCTTGGCCGAGCACCAGGTGCTGGTGATTGCCGGTGAAACCGGCTCGGGCAAGACGACCCAGCTGCCGAAGATCTGCCTGGAGCTGGGCCGTGGCAGCCATGGCCTGATCGCCCACACCCAGCCACGCCGGATCGCCGCACGCAGCGTGGCGGCGCGCGTTGCCGAAGAACTGGGCACGCCGCTGGGTGGGCTGGTCGGCTATCAGGTGCGCTTCGAAGACCAGAGCGATGCCAACACCCTGGTCAAACTGATGACCGACGGCATTCTGCTGGCCGAAACCCAGCATGATCGCTTCCTCGAACGCTACGACACGATCATCGTCGACGAAGCCCACGAACGCAGCCTGAATATCGATTTCCTGCTTGGCTACCTGAAGACGTTGCTGCACCGCCGGCCAGAGCTGAAGCTGATCATCACCTCGGCGACCATCGACCTGGAGCGCTTCTCCCGGCACTTCGATGGCGCACCGATCATCGAGGTGTCCGGCCGTACCTTCCCGGTGGAAACCTGGTACCGCCCGCTGACCAGCGAGCAGGACGAAGAAGGCAACCAGATCGAGGACGATCTCACCGTCGACCAGGCCATCCTCGCTACCCTGGACGAGCTGGCCCAGCACGAGCGCAGCGAGGGCAAGGGCCCGGGTGATGTGCTGATCTTCCTGCCGGGCGAGCGGGAAATCCGTGATGCCGCCGAGATCCTGCGCAAGGCGCAGTTGCGCCATACCGAGATCCTGCCGCTGTATGCGCGTTTGTCGCCAGCCGAGCAGCAGCGCATCTTCCAGTCGCACACCGGGCGCCGGGTGATCCTGGCCACCAACGTCGCGGAAACCTCGCTGACCGTGCCTGGCATCCGCTATGTGATCGACACCGGTACCGCGCGTATCAGCCGCTACAGCTACCGCGCCAAGGTCCAGCGCCTGCCCATCGAGGCAGTGTCGCAGGCCAGTGCCAACCAGCGTAAGGGCCGTTGCGGCCGGGTCGAGCCGGGGATTTGCGTACGCCTGTACAGCGAAGAAGACTTCAACGGCCGGCCAGCGTTTACCGACCCGGAGATCCTGCGCACCAACCTGGCGGCGGTAATCCTGCAGATGCTGCACCTGCGCCTGGGCGCCATTGATGCATTCCCGTTCATCGAGCCGCCAGATGGCAAGGCCATCAGCGACGGCTTCAACCTGTTGCAGGAACTCTCGGCGGTCAACCGCGAGAACCAGTTGACGCCGATCGGCCGCCAGTTGGCGCGCTTGCCGATAGACCCGCGGTTGGGCCGCATGCTGCTGGAAGGCGCACGCCAGGGCAGCCTGCAGGAAGTGCTGATCGTTACCAGTGCGCTGTCGGTGCAAGACCCACGCGAGCGCCCGCCGGAGCGCCAGCAGGCCGCTGATCAGGCGCATGCGCAGTGGAAGGACGCCGATACCGACTTCGCCGCGCTGGTCAATTTGTGGCGGGGTTTCGAAGAGCAACGCCAGGCCCTGACTGCCAGCCCGTTGCGCAACTGGTGCCGCAAGAATTTCCTCAACTACCTGCGCTTGCGCGAGTGGCGCGATGCCCATCGTCAGTTGTCGCTGATCTGTCGCGAGCTGCAGTTGGCAGTCAACAAGGAGCCGTCTGACTATCAGAAGGTGCACAAGGCCGTCCTCAGCGGCCTGCTCAGCCAGATTGGCCAGAAAACCGAAGAGGGCGATTACCAGGGCGCCCGCCAGCGGCGCTTCTGGGTGCATCCGTCTTCCGGTATCGGTCGCAAGCGCCCGCAGTGGGTAATGGCCGCGGAACTGGTCGAAACCACCAAGCTGTATGCGCGTATGGTTGCCAAGATCGAGCCTGACTGGATCGAGCCGCTGGCTTCCCACCTGATCAAGAAGAATCACTTCGAACCGCACTGGGAAAAGAAGCGCGGGCAGGTGGTGGCCTATGAACAGATCACCCTGTATGGCCTGATCCTGGTTGGCCGCCGCCCGGTACACTTCGGCCCGATCGACCCGGTGACCTCGCGTGAATTGTTCATTCGCGAGGGCCTGGTTGGCGGTGAAATCCAGTCGCGGGCCAAGTGCCTGGCGGCGAACAAACGCCTGCTCGAAGAACTCGACGAGCTGGAGGCCAAGGCTCGTCGGCGCGACATTCTCGCCGATGAAGAAACCCTGTACGCCTTCTACGAGGCGCGCTTGCCAGCGGAGATCCACCAGACCGCGACCTTCGATGCCTGGTACCGCATGACCAGCCAGAGGGACCCGAACCTGCTGATCATGCGCGAGGAAGACGTATTGGCCCGCGAGGCCAGCGAAGTCACCGCGGCGCAGTACCCGGACAGCCTGCAAGTTGGGGAGCTGCGCCTGCCGTTGACCTACCACTTCGAGCCAGGCCACCCGCGTGATGGCGTGACCGTGCGGGTGCCGGCGCCGCTACTGCCGAGCCTGCCGGGCGAGCGCCTGGAATGGTTGGTGCCAGGCTTGCTGGAAGCCAAATGCGTGGCGTTGGTGCGCAACCTGCCCAAGGCCCTGCGCAAGAACTTCGTGCCGGTGCCGGACTTCGTCAAGGCTTCGCTGGCGCGGATGGCCTTCGGCCAGGGCGCGCTGCCCCAGGCCCTGGGCCAGGAATTGTTGCGCATGACCGGTGTGCGGGTGTCCGATGAGGCCTGGGCCGAGTCAGTCAACCTGGTCGAGGGCCACCTGCGCATGAATATCGAAGTGGTCGATGGCCAGGGTAAGTTCCTTGGCGAGGGCCGCGACCTGGCCGAACTGACCGCCCGCTTTGCTGCGGCCAGCCAGGCTGCATTGGCCGTACCGCGTACCGAGAAGAGCGAGCAGCCGGTGCAGGCCAAGGCGTTCAGCGAGGTCAAACAGACCGCCCAGCAGAAGATCGCCGGCCTGTCGATGACCGTTTACCCGGCACTGGTGGAAGAAAACGGCAGCGTGCGTGAGGGCCGCTTCTCGACCCAGGCAGAAGCCGAGTTCCAGCACCGCCGCGCCCTGCAGCGCTTGTTGTTGCAGCAGTTGGCGGAGCCTGCCAAGTTCCTGCGCGGCAAGCTGCCTGGCCTGACCGAGCTGGGCCTGCTGTACCGCGAACTGGGCCGTGTCGAGGCGTTGGTCGAGGACATTCTGCTGGCGAGCCTCGACAGCTGCATCCTTGAGGGTGAAGCGACGTTGCCGCGTGACGGTGCAGCGCTGGCCGGGCTGGCCGAGCGCAAGCGCGGCAGTTGGGCCGAGCATGCCGAGCGCCTGGCTCGGCAGACGCTGGAAGTGCTCAAGTTGTGGCACGGCTTGCAAAAGCGCTTCAAGGGCAAGATCGACCTGAGCCAGGCGGTGGCGCTGAACGACATCAAACAGCAACTGGGCAACCTGGTGTACCCGGGCTTTGTGCGTGAGACCCCGGCAGCCTGGTTCAAGGAGCTGCCGCGTTATCTCAAGGCGGTGGAGCTGCGCCTGGAGAAGCTGGGTTCGCAAGTGCAGAAAGACCGGGTGTGGAGCGGCGAGCTGGCCAACCTGTGGGCGCAGTACAAGGCCCGGGTCGACAAGCATGCCCAGGAAGGCAAGCGTGATGAACAGCTGACCTTGTACCGCTGGTGGCTGGAGGAATACCGGGTGTCGCTGTTTGCCCAGCAGTTAGGGACGAAGGTGCCGATTTCCGACAAGAGACTGAGCAAGCAGTGGAGTCAGGTGGAAGGCTAACTTCCTTGATTTGTGGCACACTTCAGTGAGTTTGGGGCCGCTGTGCGGCCCTTCGCGGGGAAGCCCGCTCCACAGGGTTCGGGAGTACGCCCCGAAACTGGCACTAAAGTGCCATTATCCTGTCATATTCCCAGCCAGCGCCCCGTGGCGATGGCCTTTGACCAGAGGAACGACCGTGCATAATGTCGTGATCAGCGGCACCGGCCTGTATACCCCGGCCCAGAGCATTTCCAACGAAGAACTGGTGGCCTCCTTCAATGCCTGGTCCGAGCAATACAACCAGGACAATGCCGCCGCTATCGAGCGTGGTGAAATCGAAGCAGCCCCCGTTTCCGACGCGGCGTTCATCGAAAAGGCCTCGGGCATCAAGAGCCGTTTCGTCATGGACAAGGCCGGCATCCTCGACCCCCAGCGCATGAAGCCGCGCTTGCCTGAGCGCAGCAACGACGAACCGTCAGTGCTCTGCGAAATGGCTGTGGCAGCTGCCCGCCAGGCGCTGGAGCGCGCAGGCCGCAGCGCTGCCGATGTCGACGGGGTGATCGTCGCCTGCTCCAACCTGCAGCGCCCGTACCCCGCGATTGCCATCGAGGTGCAACAGGCGCTGGGTATCCAGGGGTTTGCCTTCGACATGAACGTGGCGTGCTCTTCGGCCACCTTCGGTATTCAGACCGCTGCCAACAGCGTGGCCCTGGGCCAGGCGCGCGCAGTGCTGATGGTCAACCCGGAGGTGTGCACCGGCCACCTGAACTTCCGTGACCGCGACAGCCACTTCATCTTTGGTGATGCTGCCACTGCGGTATTGCTCGAGCGCGCGGACAAGGCCACTTCGGCGCACCAGTTCGACATCGTCAGCAGCAAACTGTGGACCGAGTTCTCCAACAACATCCGCAACAATTTCGGCTTTCTCAACCGTGCGGCGGAAGAGGGCGAAGGGGCAGCAGACAAGCTGTTCATCCAGGAGGGCCGCAAGGTGTTCCGCGAAGTGTGCCCTAAAGTGGCCGAGCTGATCGGCGAGCACCTGCAGGAAAACAACCTGCAGCCGAGCGATGTGAAGCGCTTCTGGCTGCACCAGGCCAACCTCAGCATGAACCACCTGATCGTCAAGAAGCTGCTGGGGCGTGACGTGGCCGAGGAAGACGCACCGGTGATCCTCGACCGTTATGCCAACACCAGTTCGGCCGGCTCGGTGATTGCCTTCCACCTGTATCAGGACGACCTGGCCGAGGGCTCGCTGGGCGTGTTGAGCTCGTTTGGGGCGGGGTATTCGATTGGTAGCGTGATTCTGCGCAAGCGCTGATTGACCAGCAGCCTGTTCCGGCCCCTTCGCGTGTTTAGCCGCGAAGGGGCCGGCGCATTTCACACAGGCAAAAAAAGCGGGAAACGCCGGATGGGGTCGGCATTTCCCGCTTCACCGTGAAGCTGAGGAGGGTGGTGCTTAGAACTTGGCTTCCAGGTCTACCTGCAGGGTGTCTACGTCAGCATTGCTGTTCGGCAGCTGCGACAGGTCGGTCTTGGCCATTAGGTAGGCAGCACCCAGGGAGAAGTTCTTGTCGATCTCGTAACCGACCTTGAACTTGTGACCACGCGAGCCGGTGAAGCCGTTGCCAAAGTCCGAATCGGTGAACAGGCTGACCACCGCATTACGCTGCACATCGCGGTAGTTGTAATCCAGGCTCCAGGCGCCCACTTTGGTTTTCAAGCCGGCCAGCCAGGCCTGATCTTCGCCATCGGTGCTCTCGGTATTCTTTACATACTGACCATACGCCGACAATGGAATGGCAAAGCCGGTGAAGTCGATCTGGCCAAAGCCTTCCACCAGATTGAACTCGTTGGTGGTGTTGCCGAACGACTGCAGGATGGTCGCTTCCTTGTCGTTGTCATAACCATAA
Source organism: Pseudomonas sp. LB-090624 (assembly GCF_003205205.1). Classification (GTDB taxonomy): domain Bacteria; phylum Pseudomonadota; class Gammaproteobacteria; order Pseudomonadales; family Pseudomonadaceae; genus Aquipseudomonas. The sequence goes on along the minus strand of NZ_QJRL01000004.1, from coordinate 147,019 downwards.
ATGCTGGCACCCACGGTGAGCTTGAGCACATCAGCCGGGGTGAACTTGGCGCCCAGCTGGCCGTGGTAAACCTGCGCATCGTGCTTGTACTGGACACCATCACCATCGACGTTGTCCTTCAAGGTGTACTGACCGGCGCTGGCAAAGACTTCGGTTCCGCCCAGGTCAGCCTTGTAAGTGGCAGCCACGCCTTCCGGGTTGATGTCACTATCCCAGATGATGTCGCCCATGCTTACCCAAGGCTGTGGCATCTTGCCGCCAATCAGGTGCAGGTTAGGCACTGCAGTAGGGTGCCAGTCGAGGTAGGCCAGGTCGACCCACAGCGACTTCTTGTCGAAGTAGTTGTCGAGGCTCTGGTTGGTCGAGCGGCGGTCGGCACTGCTGCCAGTCGCTATACGAACGCCAGCGTCGACCTGCGGGTTGATCTCGCTGTAGAAGCCGACACGGGCACGCACTCGCTGGCGGTCCTGGTTGCCGCTGCTGCTGTTCGGGTCGTCGACGTTGACGTCTTCGTAGCGCAGGCGCACGTCACCCTTGATCTGGGTCTTGGCGGCCCATGCCACTTTTTGTTCAAAGGAGCTCATACGTTCGGACTGAGCTTTCTGGTCGGCCTTTTCCTTGGTTTCTTTTGCCAGGTCGCCCTGCAGTTCGTTGTACTGCGCCTGGTTGATCGAGCCATTGGCGCGGAGCATTTCGAGCAGCTTGGCGTCGACAGCAGCACTGGCCGGGGCACTCAGAGCCAGCATCATGCCGGTGAGGCTCACTCCGGTAAGTGTAGAAACAAGACGCATAAAGATCTCCCTACTGAAAAAAATGGGGGAGGCTCAAGCGCCTGCCCCTGCGTTGGCATGTCTTCGGAAAGGGCCTGAATAGACAGGTTCTTGGGTTCCGGAAAACAGGCGCAAGTATTGCGGGGGCCAATGACAGATTAATGTCTAATTAGTGGCACTGTTGTTAAGTAATTGAGAATAAAAGGATCAGCCTGGCGTTCGTCATTTGAGTGACGGGCATTACTTGGTGATACTGAAGGCCTTCCGACCGCGAGCCAAAACCGTGACCAGCCTGTACAGCCTTGCCCATTTGCGTGATCTTCCGGCGGCCACCTGGGATGCCCTGGTGCCGGCGGGCCAACCGTTCCTGTGCCATGCCTTCCTCAGCGCGATGGAAGACAGCGGTAGCGTGCAGCGCAACACCGGCTGGGCCGCCGAGCACTTGGTGCTGGAGCGTGACGGGCAGGTACGGGCACTGTTGCCGGCGTACCGCAAGTGGCACTCATATGGCGAATATGTGTTCGATCATGGCTGGGCCGATGCCTGTGAGCGGGCCGGCATCGCCTACTACCCCAAACTGCTTGGCGCTGTACCGTTCAGCCCGGTCAGCGGCCCACGGCTGCTGGCGACCGATCCGGCTGACGGTTTGTTGATGCTGCAGGCTCTGCCGGAGTACCTGGGCAAGGGTGGGCTTTCCGGCGCGCACATCAATTTCACCGACCCGGCGTTGGACGCGCAGTTGGCGGGCCTGCCTGGTTGGATGGAGCGCCTGGGTTGCCAGTTTCACTGGCAAAACCGGGGGTACCGCGATTTCCAGGACTTTCTCGACAGCCTTAGCTCGCGCAAGCGCAAGCAGATGCGCAAGGAGCGCGAGCAGGTGGCGGGGCAGGGTATCGACTTCCGCTGGTACCGCGGTGATGAACTGGACGAGGCACAGTGGGATTTTGTCTTTCTGTGCTATGCCAACACCTATGCGGTGCGCCGTCGGGCCCCCTACCTGACGCGCGAATTTTTCAGCCTGCTGGCCGAGCGCATGCCCCAGGCGGTGCGCGTGGTGATGGCCCGCCAGGGTGGGCGAAATGTGGCCATGGCCTTGAGCCTGGTGGGTGGCGACAGCCTGTTTGGCCGCTACTGGGGTTGCCTGGATGAGTTCGACCGGCTGCATTTCGAGACGTGTTTCTACCAGGGTATGGACTTTGCCATTGCCGAGGGTTACCAGCGTTTCGATGCCGGGGCGCAGGGCGAGCACAAGTTGATCCGCGGGTTCGAGCCGGTGTTGACGCGGTCGTGGCATTACCTGCTGCACCCGGGGTTGCGGCGGGCGGTGGAGGATTTTCTGCTGCAGGAACGGGAAGGGGTCAAGGGGTATGCCGAGGAGGCGCGGGGGATGTTGCCCTACCGCCGGGACTGAGCATTTTGTGTTACCTGCACCGCCCTCTTCGCGGTCTAGCCCGCGAAGAGGGCGGTGCAGGCGTCAGTCGACCCCGACAAAGCCTCCGGTCTGGTGGTGCCACAACCGGGCATACAGCCCTTGCTGCTCCAGCAACTCACTGTGGCTGCCACTCTCGACAATTCGTCCCTTGTCCAGCACCACCAGCCGGTCCATACGGGCAATGGTGGAAAGCCGGTGGGCAATGGCGATGACCGTCTTGCCCTGCATCAGCGTCTCCAGGCTTTCCTGGATCGCCGCTTCCACTTCCGAATCCAGCGCCGAGGTGGCCTCGTCCATGATCAGGATCGGTGCGTTCTTCAGCAGCACCCGGGCAATCGCGATACGCTGACGCTGGCCACCCGACAGCTTGACCCCACGTTCGCCTACATGGGCATCGAAACCGGTGCGGCCCTGGGCATCCGAAAGCTGCGGGATGAACTCGTCAGCCCGTGCGCGGCGCACGGCTTCCTGCAGTTCTGCATCGCTGGCACCGGGGCGGCCGTACAGCAGGTTGTCGCGAATCGAACGGTGCAGCAGCGAGGTATCCTGGGTGATCATGCCGATCTGCGCCCGCAAGCTTGCCTGGCTGACCTCGGCAATGTCCTGGCCGTCGATCAGGATGCGCCCGCCCTGCACGTCGTACAGACGCAGCAGCAGGTTGACCAGGGTCGACTTGCCGGCGCCGGAAGGGCCGATCAAGCCGATTTTCTCGCCAGGGCGGATGTCCAGGTTGAGCCCTTCGATAACATTGGCAGCCTTGCCGTAATGGAAGTCGACATCATCGAAACGCACTGCGCCGCGGCTGACCTTGAGTGCCGGGGCATTGGGCCGGTCGGTGACGGTGACGGGCTGGGCGATGGTCTGCAGGCCGTCCTGGACCATGCCGATGTTCTCGAAAATGCCGTTGACCACCCACATGATCCAGCCTGACATGTTGACGATGCGGATCACCAGGCCAGTGGCCAGGGCGATGGCGCCGACCGTGATCAGCGACTGGCTCCACAGCCACAGCGCCAGGCCCGTGGTGGTGACCACCAGCAGGCCGTTGAGGGTGGTGATGACCACGTCCATGCTGGTGACCACCCGTGAAGCCAGTTGGGTTTTCTCGGTCTGCTCGCGGATGGCTTCGCGGGCGTATTGCTGCTCGTAGTCGGTGTGGGCGAACAGTTTGAGGGTGGCGATGTTGGTGTAGCCATCGACGATTCGCCCCATGAGCTTGGAGCGGGCGTCGGAAGAAATCACCGAGCGCTCCTTCACCCTCGGCACGAAGTAGCAGAGCGCAGCGATGTAGCCAATGATCCACAGCAGCAGCGGCAGCATCAGGCGCCAGTCGGCCTCGGCAAACAGCACCAGCGAGGTGATGGCGTAGATCAGCACATGCCATAGCGCGTCCACGGCCTGCACAGCGGAGTCGCGCAGCGAGTTGCCGGTCTGCATGATGCGCTGGGCAATGCGCCCGGCAAAGTCGCTCTGGAAGAAGTTCAGGCTCTGCTTGAGCACGTAGGTGTGGTTTTGCCAGCGGATCAGGCTGGTCATGCCCGGGTTTATGGTCTGGTGCACCAGCAGGTCATGCAGGCCGAAGAACACTGGCCGCAGCAGCAGGATCACCACCAGCATCCACAGCAGTTCGCCGCTGTGCTGGCTGAAAAAATTGGCGTTGGGCTCCCCCTGTGCAAGGTCGATGATGCGGCTGAGGTAGCTGAACATCGCCACCTCGATCAGCGAGGCGAACAGGCCGACCACCAGCAGCGCAAGAAAACTGGGCCATACCTGGCGCAGGTAGTACAGGTAGAACGGCCATACGGTCGTTGGTGGCGATTCGCTGGGGGCTTCGCGAAAGATGTCGATCAGTTGTTCGAAACGGCGGTACAGCATGGGTGATGACACTCCTGTTCCATCCGGCCCTCAGGCGGTTTCACATCCTTGTGAAAGCCTGCGGTCAGTCGATGCGTTTGGCCGACTTGATGTACACCGGGTCGCTCGGCACATCACGCATGCCTTTCTTGACGGTGGTCGGCGAGTTGACGATCTGGTCGACCACTTCCATGCCCTTGGTCACTTTGCCGAACACGGCATAACCGGCGTCGCGGCCCGGGTTGAGGAAGTCGTTGTCGGCGACGTTGATGAAGAACTGGCTGGTGGCCGAGTTCGGGTTGGACGTGCGTGCCATCGACAGGGTGCCGCGGGTGTTCTGCAGCCCGTTGCTGGCCTCGTTCTTGATCGGGGCCTGGGTATCTTTTTGCACCATCTGGTCAGTGAACCCACCGCCCTGGACCATGAAGCCCGGGATCACTCGGTGGAAAATGGTGTTGTTGTAGAAACCGCTGTCGACGTATTGCAGGAAATTCTTGGTGCTGACAGGCGCCTTCTCGGCGTTGAGTTCGATTTCGACCTGGCCGAAGCTGGTGTCCAACAGAACGTGCGGGGTCTTGTCGGAGGCCATCACGCTGGTGGCGAAGGCGACCGAGCAGGCGGTGAGCAGGAGTTTTTTCAGCATGGGCTCAAAGATCCTTGAGAGGTGGAAGCGGCTGCGAGGAACTGCAGCAGGGTCTGGTTGAAGACCTCGGGTTGATCGAGGGGCGTAGCGTGCCGGGAATCGTCGACGACCACCAGCCTGGCGTTGGGCATCAGGGCGACGTAGCGCTGTTTCAGTTGTATCGGGGTGTAATCGTGGTCGGCCGCGATGACCAGCGTAGGACAGTTGATGCGGCCGATGCGTTCCTGTACGCCCCAGTCGACGATGGCGTCGAAGCTTTTCAGGTAGGCGCGCTTGTCGTTGCGCGCCCAGCGCCGGGCCATCTTCTGGCGCAGGTCTGCTTGCTGTGGTTTGGGGAACAGCCGCTCGGCCAGCCCCTTGCCGACGGTTTCGACACTGAGAATGCGCGCCATGCCCCAGCGCTTGAGCCACCACAGCCAGTCACTGCGGGTGCGACGCTTGACCTCAGGGGCGCTGTTGACGATGCACAGGCTGCGCAACCATTGCGGGTGGTCGACGGCAAACTGGAAGCCGACCATACCGCCCATGGACAGGCCAACGAAGTGCACCGGGCCGGTGTGCAGGTGTTCGAGCAGGGCCAGCAGGTCGGCACTGAAGGTAGCGATCTGGTAGCCGTCACGCGGCTTGTCGGAGCGGCCATGGCCGCGGATGTCCATGAGGATCACCCGGTAGTACTGGCTCAACACGGGTACCTGCAATTCCCAATCCTGGCAACTGGAGCCCAACCCATGCAGCAATACCAGTGGTTCGCCCTGGCCGTATTCCTCGTAATGCAGTGCGCATCCTTCATGTTCGAAACAGGCCATGGGCGCGGTCCTCTCAGGCTTGTGGGGGGGCTGCGAAGGGCACGTCCAGTGGCGCGGTGTCGAAGTTGCGCAGCAGGTCGATGAGAATCTGCGTGGCAGGGCCCAAGGTCTTCTCTTTGCTCGAATAAAGGTAGAACAGTGGGTGGCGGCTGCCACCCTGATCCAGCGGCAAGGGCTTGAGCACGCCTTCGCGCAGTTCGCGCTCGATCATGTGCCGAGGGAGCCAGGCGAAGCCCAGGCCGCTGCTGACGAAGGTAGCGGCAGTGCCCAGGCTGCCGACGGTCCAGCGCTGCTCGGCGCCCAGCCAGCCGACGTCACGGGGCTGGGCGCGGCCCGAGTCGCGGATCACTACCTGCAACTGGCTTTCAAGGTCCTGGAAGGTCAGTTCACGGCCCAGGCGGTGCAGGCTGTGCTCGGGGTGGGCGACGGCGACGAACTCCACGGCGCTCAGTTCGGCGCCCAGGTAGCCGCCGATGCTGTAGCTGCTGATGGCCAGGTCGGCGATGCCTTCGTGCATCACTTCCTCCACGCCAGACAGCACTTCTTCACGCAGGCGTACCCGGCAGCCGCGGCTTTGTGGCATGAACGCAGCCAGCGCGCGTACCAGGCGGGCGCTGGGATAGGCGGCATCGACCACCAGGCGCACTTCGGCTTCCCAACCCTGTTCCATGTGGTGGGCCAGGTCTTCAAGCTGGCTGGCCTGCTTGACCAGGTGGCGCGAGCGGCGCAGCAGCACATTGCCGGCCTCGGTCAGCACCGCCTTGCGGCCATCGATGCGCAACAGCGGGACGCCCAGCTGCTCCTGCATGCGGGCCACGGTGTAGCTGACCGACGACTGCGAGCGGTGCAAGGCCTCGGCGGCCTGGGCAAACCCGCCGTGATCGACCACTGCTTGCAGGGTTCGCCACTGGTCAAGGGTTACGCGCGGCGCTTTCATCTTTCGCTCCTGTTGTCCTAAGCTGCGCTCTTTCAAGGAGAGCGGCCCATGAAGAAATGTTGTGCGGCAATACTGATGTGCCTGCCCCTCGGGGCCATGGCTTATCCCATCGATGTGGAGAAGGAGCTGACCGGGGTCAAGCTCGACTACACCGCCTATGACACGGCCTATGACATTGGCGCCATCACCCTCAACAACTATGGGCAGGTCCCGGCTGCATGCAAGGTGACCTTCCGCAATGGCCCGGAGGCACCGCGGGTACGCCGTGTGAACGTACCGGCGGGTAAAAGCGTCGACGTCACTGCCAAATTCAATCGGCAAATCATCAAACTGCGGATCGCCTTGAACTGCACAGCGGAATAAACTGATTAATCGATAGATTGGACCCACTTTTTACGCTTTTTTATCGATAGGTCAAGCCTTAATCTCACCTCCATCGAATCGCACCCTTTTTTGCCGATGGAGGCACCCCATGTCCCGTGTACTGATCATCGAAAGCAGCGCCCGCCAGCAGGATTCCATTTCCCGTCAGCTGACCAAAGATTTCATCCAGCAATGGCAGGCTGCCCACCCGGCCGATCAGATCACTGTGCGCGACCTGGCAGTAAGCCCGGTACCCCACCTGGACGCGAACCTGCTGGGCGGCTGGATGAAACCCGAAGAACAGCGCAGCGCCGCCGAACTGGAGGCCTTGGCCCGTTCCAACGAACTGACGGATGAGTTGTTGGCTGCCGACGTGCTGGTAATGGCTGCGCCCATGTACAACTTCACCATTCCCAGCACCCTGAAAGCCTGGCTGGACCATGTGCTGCGTGCCGGCATCACGTTCAAGTACACCCCGACCGGCCCGCAGGGCTTGCTGACTGGCAAGCGTGCCATTGTGCTGACTGCCCGTGGCGGCATCCATGCCGGCGCCAGCAGTGACCACCAGGAACCGTATCTGCGCCAGGTAATGGCCTTCATCGGTATTCATGATGTCGATTTCATCCATGCCGAAGGCCTGAACATGAGCGGCGAGTTCCACGAGAAGGGCGTCAACCAGGCCAAGGCCAAGCTGGCGGCGGTAGCCTGAGGCTTCACGAATTCCCAACCCTGACACCTGTTTTTGCTCCTTTGGGTGTACCTGCCCGGCCAATGGCCGGGCTTTTTTTGTGACTGTTCTGAGCCTTGTAGTGCCTGCGAGAACGAGCGCCGCCCGCGCGGCGCATCGCGAGCTGCGCTCGCTCCTACGTTTGTTTCGGGCCAGTATCGCCTGCGCCAGCGCGCGCGACCGCCTTGTTCGTACGACGCGATATCTGGCCATGCGCCCAGGCGTTCGCGTGCAAATCCCCCAGGAATAATTGGCCCGAAACAAACGTAGGAGCGAGCGCAGCTCGCGATGCGCCGCGCGGGCGGCGCTCGATTTATGCCCCAACAAAAAAACCACGACAGGCACCTGAATGGTTGAACTCATTCGCTGCAACCCGCTAAGGTCGCGGCCTTGATCCACGAGAGGCAACCATGGGCTACCTGATAATCGTCGCGCTGATCCAGGCGTTTTCCTTCAGCTTGATCGGCGAGTACCTGGCAGGGCACGTCGACAGCTATTTCGCAGTACTCGCCAGGGTGCTGCTGGCCGGCCTGGTGTTCCTGCCGCTGACCCGCTGGCGCCAGGTCGAGCCACGCTTCATGCGCTCCATGCTGTTGATAGGCGCGCTGCAGTACGGCATCACCTATGTCTGCCTATACCTGAGTTTCCGCGTGCTCACCGTACCGGAGGTGCTGCTGTTCACGATCCTCACGCCGCTACACGTGACCTTGATCGAAGACGCCCTGAACCGGCGCTTCAACGCTTGGGCGCTAGTGGCCGCGCTGGTCGCCGTGGCCGGTGCTGCGGTGATCCGTTTCGACAGCATCAGCGGTGAGTTCTTCATCGGCTTCCTGCTGCTGCAACTGGCCAACTTCACCTACGCCGCCGGCCAGGTGCTGTACCGCCACCTGGTCGCGCGCAACCCCAGCGACTTGCCGCATTACGCCCGCTTCGGTTACTTCTACCTCGGCGCCCTGCTGGTGGTGCTGCCGGCCTTCCTGCTGTTCGGCAATACCCAGCACTTGCCGAGCACTGACGTGCAATGGCTGGTGCTGTTGTTCCTGGGGCTGTGTCCGACGGCGCTGGGGCTGTACTGGTGGAACAAAGGTGCATGCCTGGTTTCTGGCGGTACGCTGGCGGTGATGAACAACCTGCATGTGCCGGTGGGGCTGCTGCTGAACCTGTTGATCTGGAACCAACACGAGCCGCTGGGGCGGCTGTTCATCGGCGGGGGGATCATCCTGGCGTCGGTGTGGCTGAGCCGCCTGGGTGGGCGCACACAGGCGCCGCTGGCCGGCAAGGCCTGACTCGCCCTTTGATCCGGCGTGAAGAAGCCCGAAGTGATAGTTTCGATTACATCGATATGTTCTATAACCCTAAACGTCGACATAGCAATGCTATGCAGCCGTCTCCAGTAGAGTATGAGCAACGCTATTTCCTGAGCTTGGAGAGCGTCTAGGATACCAGGGGCGATTCATAGGAAGTTACCAAACATTCCAGGTGTAGTTGGCACTGAACCGTATGGTGTCGGCGTCTGAACCGAATTTTTGCCGGATCGGAATATAACGAAGTTGCAGTGATAAGTTCCTCAGTGAGCCGGACTGGAAGGCGTAATCAACGATAAAATCTGTTTCTGTTTCCTTATCCCGAGACAAGCCCTCACCCCTCTCAATTTGCGTGCCCTTGGTATAGCGAGTAAAAAATCTACCACCCGGCAACCCAATTCCCGCCATATTGTAGACATGTCGAATTGACCATGAATGTTCATTTGGTCTGGTGAAACCTAATGAAGACCATCCTACAAGGGACGTCACATCTGTGTTGCCGCTAAGCGACGGGTAGCCAGTGGTACCGAGCATTCGCTGATAGGTTGCACCGATCAAGTGGTTACCTCGGGTGAGGCTGAGCCCTGCGCCGTAGTTTCTATTGTCAATCTCACCGCCTAACTGACTACCGTCTGGGTGAAAGTCGTTTAATCTTATGTCAAGTCCGAGAGTCGTAATTTTGCCGACGGGGTGGCGAAACTGTATTCCTATATAGCGTTGTTTATAGATGTCATGGAGTACAGATTGCCAATGGCTGACTCTAAAGTTTTGAGTCACATCATAGTCGATGCCCAGAAAGTCTAGGCCATTCTCACTTGCTTGGTTCTTGCTTTGATTCATCAAGTATAAGTCGGCATGCTCGGATGAATCTCGTGTTACCTGCGACCAGTAGCGCCCACCGGTAAAAGTAAAACCTTCGAGATCCCGACTCTGCACTACAGCTCCTTGAGCAACAGAAGGTAACTGCCGGGACGTCTCGCTTCCCATGATGGGGTAGTTCGGTTGCTGATCACCGATCAAAGCAAGTGTACGATTGAGTCTAAGCTTCAAGGTCGTACCGGCTCTACTATAGTCTGGACTCGTTTTCTTCGAATCACTGCTGAACGGTAATGAGCCGTCATTACCTGATGAATCTATGCGAAGAGCATATTGTGCGTTGAGATCAAACCCGACTGCGATGAGTGTGTCTGTAAATCCTGATGAAAAGTTTCCCAAGACCCCTTGAGACCAGCTGTATTGTCGAGAGATCAAAGCATTTTCGTTCACAAAGTTTCGGTTCATATAGAAGTTGCGAAAATCGATAACCATTTTGCTGTCATCAAGCACGTGAGCTGACGCCAAGGATGCCTGCGATAGAAAAAGCACCACGCCTATAAAAAGTTTTTCAGTACCGATGGTCGAGTGCATGAAAAGATCCTGTTATGCCTTCGCGCTTCAAAAATCCAGACGAGCGGAAGCCGCCGACCTAATGGTCGGCAGGAGTCTGTTTTTGTGGATAAGTGGCGTTGGTTGCTGTTAAGTTACTCGCCACCAAGGCGTGTTATTATGTCGTTCACTGTTTCCAGGAAAGCTGTTTTGTCTACGCCTTGCTCTTCGAGCAAGGCGTTCCAAGTGGCAGTGATTTTAGTGATCGCTGCATTCAGCTGATTTAATCCATCTTCAGTTATGGAAATTGCCGCAAGCCTACGATCTTCAGAATTCTTTGTTTTGCAAACGAAGCCGCGTTCGTCGAGCTTGGTGATCGATCTACTCAATGCAGATTGCGAAATCTTAGTGAATGTCGCAATTCCGTTCACCGTCGAGGGGCCATTCTTCGCTAGGCACAGGAAGATTCTCCAGTGAGAGATGGACATATCAAACTGGGCGAGCTCAGATGCTAGGAGCGATTGTGCAAGCCTCGACAAGACCGCAAGTCTATTCGGTAAGAACTCCTGAAGATTTAAGCTCAGCAAATCATCGAGAGGGTCATGGTTAGCGGTCATTGTCGGTCTCAGCCTGATAAAACCTGTGTTTATAGTACGTCTGAATCAATAACTCAACGTCCCTGTAAACCGACCTTGCGGCGGAATCCACCGTAGTAGTTTGTCCACGCGCGTGGCGGCAGGCTTGCTTCCCAAGCTTCGTAGCGTGCTTTGAGGGCTAAAAATACCTCAGGCTCTTCGGCGGATTTATCGTTTAACTCTTTAGGATCCGCATCCAGGTCAAACAGCATTGCTACGCCTTCATGTGTTTCAAGGTACAGCTTCCATTTACCTACCCTCACAGCCGAGTAGCCATCTAGCTTCCAGAACAGCGCCTCATGAGGAGGGGCAATGATTTCACCTTTGAAATAAGGCAGCAGGTCGACACCATCCAATGGCTGTGACCCCTCAGTCGAGACCCCACACCCCGCCGCAACGGTAGGGAGAATGTCCAGGGTAGACGCGGGCTTGGAAAAAATGAGACCGGGAGGAATTTGACCTGGCCACTGCATGACGTAGGGCATGCGGATGCCACCTTCCCAGGTGGAGAATTTCCCACCGGAGAATGGAGCATTGCTCCCAGGTCGGCTTATTGCCGTCCCGTTGTCACTGACGAAGATTACGATTGTGTCATCTTCAAGGTCATGTTTGCGAAGTGCTGCTAAAATCGAGCCGACAGCGTCGTCTTGCGCCAGAAGCAGGGCGTTGTAGCCGCGCACAGCAATATTTGGGATTTTCTCCTTGAGGGAGTCGAAATAGTGCTTGGGCACTTGGAGTGGCGGTACCGGAGAGTTCATCGCGAAATAAAGGAGGAACGGTTCCTCTTTGTTCTCATTGATGTACTGTTCAGCGCGATCGCGGAAGTAGAATAGTAGGTACTGGTCGACATCAATAACCTCACCATTTTCCCGAATTTGGTTCAGTCCTTCGCGAGTCCAGGCGGTATCGGGGATTTCGTCGTGGAAATCGACCTTGAGACTGAACATGTCAGGATCGTCAGGATTAGTGGATTGTAAGCTTGTGTTGCCGTAGAACAGTACCGAATGGTCGAACCCTCGGTTCTGCGGCAAAAAATCAGTACCGTGCCCTAAATGCCACTTTCCAATCGCCGCAGTTTTGTAGCCTGCAGCCTTGAAGAGTTCGGCAATGTTTTTCTCTGAGGTTGGGATGCCCCGGCGCAAAAACTCTGCCTCTCCCTGTAACTCAGCTAGCGACCCATCAGCATTTCGTACAGGGTGGCGTTCAGGAAACGCGCCAGAGGACACCTGTTGCTCGAATCCAAACCGTTGCTGGTAACGCCCGGTTATCAGACCAGCACGCGATGGGCTGCACAGCGGTGCGGACGCGTAACCAGCAGTGAGTCGGACTCCATTGTGAGCAATGCTGTCAATGTTCTGGGTTTCTACAAGCTTGCTTCCGTAGCAGGAAAGGTCTCCATAGCCCATGTCATCCGCAATGATAATCACCACGTTAGGCCGCTTTGATTTACGGCTACTTTTTGCTTCACTCATGCGCATCTCCGGTTAGGTCTGAAACCTTCGTAGGTGGGGCTGAACCAAGGCTTCACCTAAGGCCGCCGTTCGACTATTGTGGGAATATATGCAGTAGCATATGCATGCGCAAATAACGGTTTGGATTGAGGTTATTCGATATGACGCTAAGCCAAGACAGCTCTACTGGACTGCCCAAAACGAAGGAGATGCGCTTCATTAGGGGAGGAGGGTTTGTGAAGGGTAGTGATCTGTTCTATCCAGAGGAGAGGCCCAGAACAGAGCGCTCTGTGCGAGATTTCTGGATTGATCGCCATCCTGTCACGAACCTGGATTTTCAGACCTTCGTAACCGCAACAGGTTATGTCACCTTTGCGGAAAGGGGCCCTAGAGAGGAGACCACCAAGTGCTTCGGGGCGGGATCTGCTGTATTCACCGAGCTGGCCTCTGACTCAGGGACGTGGTGGGAATATCGATTAGGAGCCTACTGGCGGGCGCCGCTGGGTATTGGTAGCGGAATTGATGACCTACTTGACCATCCGGTTGTTCACATTGCATACGAAGATGCACTTGCCTATGCGACATGGGTTGGAAAGGCACTACCAACAGAAGACCAGTGGGAGTTCGCGGCAAGGGGGGGCTTGGCCGATTCGGAGTACGCATGGGGAGATGAGCTAGCCCCAGGCGGCAAAATGATGGCTAACTTCTGGCAGGGCGCCTTTCCACATGAAAACGACCTGACTGATGGTTGGCTTAGGACGTCACCTGTAGGGGCATTTCCCCCAAACGGATTCGATCTGGTAGACATGATAGGTAACGTGTGGGAGTGGACGTCTGATTGGTGGAATGTAGCTACTAACCACCCAATGAGGTCTTGCTGCTCCACTGATGAAATGCTGAAGCGTCTCAGCCTTGATCCCTTTGATCCGAGTACAGTACCAAGAAAGGTTATCAAGGGGGGGTCACATTTGTGCGCCCCAAACTACTGCCAGAGGTACCGACCTGCTGCTCGACATCCTCAAGCGGTCGACAGTCCTACAAGTCACATCGGCTTTAGATGCGTGCTGCAATCATGAGAAGGGGCCCCAGTGGGGCCCAGCGTTTTACTGAGTGATCGCTTTTACGATGTCGTCACGCGGGAGCACCTTGGTCTCCTGCTGGGTTTTCTGATCTGCCCATTCAACGGCACTAAACGACCTTCTTATCAATCGCATCTCCTTCGCAAGTGAAACCTGCTTGTCGAGGGACTCGATGAATGAGTCATCCAGATCAGGTTTCATGGTTTCCGCGAAACTTACCTGACCCAGCATGCGATCGACTTGGCGCTGAGTGAACCCCGAACGCCGCGCGGCCTCACTTAGATAGATTTGTCGATTGGAATGCTCACTCATCCAGTCATACCCACCTAGGAAAACCCTCAGGAGACGGCGAGTGATTTGTGGGTAGCTATTCACGAAGGCGTCACTACCAACCAGTACGCTCTGAATAGCGCCTACGCCACCCAGATCGCTAGTTGAGAAAGCAACGTGAGCTAGCCCCTTGTCCTCAAGCTCATAGAGATTGCTTGATCCCCAGACTGCATCCACTCGGCCAGTAGAAAGTGCGGCAGTGGAAGCCGCGAGATCCATGTTGACGATCCGGAGATCGCGCTCTGACATCCCGACGGATGCCAGTGCGTTAACCAGTGATAAATGAAAAATTGTGCCACGGAAAACCGCAATCGTCTTACCCTTCAGGTCTTGCAGTGACTTGACTTCGACGCCTGATCGAACGCCGAGGTAGGCAGCGCCCTGGCGCCCCGTGGCCGCAAGCAGTTTGATTTGAAGCCCATTGGCCTGGCCAATGATGGCTGGTAAGTCACCATAAAAGGCGAAATCAATTTGCTTGTTGGCAAATGCCTCGTTGATTGCCGGGCCCGCAGCCTTGAAAAAATGCCACTCTACATTGATCCCATCTCGCTTGAATTCCTCTTCGAGCAGATGCCGCCAAACCAACACATCTGCGACTCCGCCATTGAAGTGTTCCTTCCCACCAAGGCCGTTGTCTGGAGCCGCGAGCCTGATGACAGTTGGCGCTGTATCTGCGGCGTAGACAGGTGCGAACCATGCACTCTGCAGAGCAATTACTGCAGCTGCGACAAAATGCGTTGAGACCCCTAAAAATTTTCTCATTATCCAGTCACTTTGTTCAGAAATCATATGACACGGTCGCACCAACAGTACGAGGGTCACCAATTGTACCTGCGAAAATGTTGCCAGCTCCGGTCGCTACGCTGGTGTAATAAAACTTATCGAACACGTTTCTCACCCACAGAGAAATATCCCACTGAGCATCTCCATCATCGACACGGACGCCTCCCGATAGGTTAGTAAGGCTGTAGGATGGGATGACGCCGTAGTCAGAATCATCAGCGGTTCCGAAGCTTTTGCTTCTGTAAGAATATGATGCATTTACGTACGGTTTGACTCCCGAATCCAGTGCCCATTGGTATCGAGCATTCGCGTTAAAGATTTGACGCGGTGATCCCGAAACGCGCTTTCCTGTTAGATTGCAGAGAGAACCAGGTGTTTCGGGTGGGCATTGTCCATCTTGGTAGTCCATATAGATTGCGTCAATCAATGAGCCGTTGGCGTTGAGCGTCAGTCCTTTGACTGGCGCGATAGTGGTCTCAAATTCGACGCCGCGACTCCTTACACTGCCGACGTTACTGAGGTAGCTAGTGTTCGCTTCGCGATCCCAAGACGTTGCCTGGTAGCCTGAAATCCAAGTCCAGAATAGATTGGCGTTAAATGTTACGCGCTCGTCCCACAGTGTACGCTTGAAGCCTATTTCCGCATCGTTGGCTCGCTCAGGGCCGATCAACAGCGTTGAAGCTCCATTGTTAGGTACGGTGGGGTTGATGCCCCCGGACTTCTCACCGTGTGTTAGGCTTGAATAGATCAGCAGATTTGGGTTCGCCTTGTAGCTGAGTGAGATCAACACCGATGGACTGCTACCGGAAATTTTGAGATTCCCCGAGTCATAAGCACCCAATCTCGCATTTCTGGCTGCCAGCGCAGCGCCCGTTACCGGGCTGCCGTCCGGCGAATAGCGCTTCACGCGACCCGTCTTCTCCTCATAGGTACCGCGAAGCCCAAGTGTTAAATCCCACTGGGGATCCAAATGCCAAGTACCCTGACCAAATAAGGCGTAGCTGTCTGTGGATACTCTAGAAGGCATCCTTGAACTGACGTTGCTCAATGCGCCTGCAGGCAGTCCAAACCAAGCATCAGCTTGAGGGCCGTAGTTGTAGAACAAGTTATTTCCTACGTTGCCTTTGAAGTAATAAGCACCTACAACGTAGTCGAAGGCGTCATCCTTTGGCGATGCGAATCGGATCTCTTGGGAAAACTGCGATGCGTTTGCGGTCGCTCCCATGTTCGACCAAACGGGGGCTGTAGTGAGATCGTCGTTGTAAGGGTCGAACTGCCACTGTCGCCAGGCGCTGATTGAGGTCAGCGAGTAGTCACCGTCCAGCTTCCAATTCGCCTCAGCAGAGAGCGCATTTTGATAGACTTTGCTGCCATTTTTTCCGTCAGTGTTCACTTTCAGTTTTTTGGGGTCGGCAATGGGGTCTGACGCTCCGACGCGTTGGTATCGTGCCTGGGTGCTGGCCAGCGGGCCGTAGCTCAGGAAGGAGCGAGTCAGATTTAGATCTTCGTCGTTGTAATCAGCAATGAGCCGCAAGCTAAAATCTTCATCAGGCTTTACCAGCAGCTGGCCTCGAAGGCCTTGACGGGTTCGGCCCTGATATTCACCGTTGTAGACGTTCTTTATGAACCCGTCAGTTTCGCTGCGGCTGAGTGACAAGCGTCCCGCGATCGTCTCGGTCAGCGGCCCGGAAAAGCTCCCCCGGTACTCCTTCAGCCCATACTGCCCCGTGGACACACTGAGATGGTTCTCTGGATAAAAGGTCGGTGCTTTCGTGCGGATGTTGACTACGCCAGCAGTGCTGTTTTTCCCAAACAATGTGCCCTGAGCACCACGTAATACCTCTACTTGCTCCAAGTCCAAAAGGTCGAATGCTGCCATGCCGGTTCGGCTGAGGTACACGTTGTCAATGTAAACGGCCGCGCTGCCCTCTAGGCCATCGTTCCTAGGGTTGTTGCCGATGCCACGAATTGAGAGGCTGCTTTGCGCTGCATGCCAGAACTGCATGTTCACGCTTGGAGCAAGGGTTTGAATATCCTGAATCGCAGACACTCGATTCTCTTGCAGATGGTCACCAGTCAGGGTGGTGATTGGTGTAGGCACCTCCTGCACGGCTTCATCTCGACGGCGGGCGTTGACAACAACTGTTTGCAAAGTCGAATCATCTTTTGCTTCAGGTCTGACTGTCCCAGGTTGCTCCTCCGCGAGCACGAGAGTCACATGCCATGTGGAAAACAGCGCTACTGACCAGAGCAGATGCCGCTTAAATCGATGCTGCATATGCATATATCCCCAAGGAATAAAAATTGCGCTCGTTGTAATAAAACGTTATTTGAGGTTAAGATCCGCTCGATGCCGGCGCAATTGCGTATGATTTATAGGGGTATGCATACGATGCATTTTGAGTTAAGAAACTTGCGACATTTCGTTGCACTGATGAGTCACCGCAGTTTCGTGCTTGCAGCTCATTCAGTGAACTTATCCCAGCCTGCATTCAGTCGAAGTATTCAGGCATTAGAGCATCAAGTTGGTTGCGAGCTTGTCCAGAGAGAAAAAAAAGGCTTACCCCCTACTCGCCAAGGTCAAGTGCTATTGGATTACGCGAATGAAATTGTCAGCAAGTCCAATGAGCTTGCGTTCAGAATTTCAGCCTTTAATAATAATTCCCAAAGCGTTCTGAGTTTTGGGAGCGGCCCGGTCGCTGCAGCCTCTATAGTGCCGAAAGCTATTGCAAAATTATTAGAGATACATCCGCATGCAAAGACAAAGTTAACGGTGGGTGATTGGAGTGAGCTAAGCTTGCGACTTGGGAGAGGTGAAATTGACTTCTTTATCAGTAATACACTTTATTTTGAAGGTGATAATAACTATCAAATCACCCACCTTGAAGCCAGAAAATGGTGCTTGTACGCCAGTGTTGATCACCCCATTTTCCTGGGTGAATGCATAAAGGAAAACATACTCAAATATCCGGTTGCCTGCACGGTAGGGGTCAAAGAGTTACTGGCAAATTATTTGTCTAAGCCAGACCACATACCAAGCCTCATATGTGAAAACGGCTATTCAGTTATGGATGTCGTGTTGAATTCTAAGGCAATAGGGTGTTCGGCATTGCTTCCGGCAATTGAGGAAGGTATCTGTAGCAATAAACTACTGAAGCTCATCGAGCCAAGCGATTTCCGAAGTCAGCAACAGGACAGAAAGATCTTTAATGGGATAATTTCCTTAAAAGGAACACCAGCACATCCTTTCCGAGAAAGCTTAATTGGTTTTTTGAAAGAATATGACCAGGCGCCGAACTGCGTTCGCTGACTGTGTAATGCGCTGGGTGCATACCTCTATGCATTGAAGGCAATTGATCGGCGTGACGCTGCATATTAAAGTGCCCGACCACCTTCGGCGTTGCTTTTCGAGTCCATCGCCCAGCCAGATAGGCAGCAAAGATGTCCATATCAATTTTTGAGAACTCGTCTATCCGGAGCGGGATCTCAATTTCCAGGTCTAGAGCACGTTGGCTTACGCCGTTGATATTGCCCGTGTGTCTATTAGCCCTTTGGCAAATGGCTTCCGTAAATGACTGGGTGAGTAGCCAGGTGCTTCCTTCACCTGCTGTAGTATGGAACTCCGCCCTGGATCTAACGTCGGAAGATCTGATAACGCATATTCTTATCAGTCTGCGCCGATTGGTGATTGGGTTGTCGTCAGGGCTGCTTGCTGGCGTGGCGTTGGGAACACTTATCGGCCTGAGCCGCCGAGTTGAGCGACTGGTTCTACCAATATTTTCGTCTTTGGCCCAAGTGCCAACACTGGCGTGGGTTCCTCTGTTCATGCTGTGGTTCGGGATCGATGAGTCGCTAAAATTAGTAGTTGTAATCAAGGCAGTTATTGTTCCGATAACATTCCACACAGCTATGGGGGTTAGGGACATTCCTTTCCGCCTGCAAGAGGCATCTAGCGTCTTACGCCTGTCTCCTCTCGCACGAACGAGATACCTGATCATACCCGCCATGGCGCCCTCCGTTATTGCAGGGTGCAGAACAGCACTCGGTACCGCATGGTCGTCGCTTATAGCAGTAGAGCTTTTGGCCTCAAGCGATGGTTTAGGTTACCTGATGGTTTGGGGGCGACAACTGTTCATGCTTGATGTCGTGATGGTATGTATCTGTATTGTCGCCGTAATCGGTATTGCGTTGGACAGGGGGATTAGCTGGGTAGATCAAGCTTACATCCATTGGCCCCAGTCCAGTACCTATGAACTAAAGCGTAGGCCCGTCAAAGGGTTTCAGCATGTCGAGCCTTGGGTGCTGCCAGCACTATTGTTTTTGATTTGGTTTTTAAATGTTCAGCTGGGTACGGTCAATTCAAATATTCTTGTTTCACCGGTTCAGGTTTTAATAAAGCTGTGGCATGGAGTGATCTATGGAGACATGGCGCACGCGCTCTATGAAAGTTTACGATTTACAATGATTGGTCTGCTTGTTGGTGGTGGCCTAGGTATATTTACTGGAGTGGGTTTGGGCCTGAGCAAAACAGTTGAGCGAGCGTGTGGGCCTGTGCTGGCTGTTATTCGGCATGTGGCAATTTTTGCATGGGTACCGCTAATCACTGCTTGGTTGGGGCTGGGGGACGAAGCAAAAGTTGCGTTTATTGCACTTGCTTGTTTTTCACCGCTGCTCGTAGCTACTCAGGCGGGGGTTGCGAATCTGTCTCCTCAGCTTAACGAAGCTGCTAGGGTTATGCGTTTAAGATTTTGGCATAGAATGACTAAACTTATTCTGCCTGGCGTTCTTTCAAGTGTTTTTAGCGGGCTTCGAGTGTCATTGATCTATGCCTGGTTGGCTACGATCGGTGCTGAATATTTCATCACAACCACCTCCGGTATCGGAAGCTATATGATCGCTGCTCAACAGCTATTTCGGATAGATGATGTGATGGCTGCTATGGTTCTGATTGGTATTACAGGAGCCATCATTCACAAACTTGGTTATCAATTTGAAAGGCTGGCCTCGAGCTGGAGATTTAAATGAATTTTTCATCATCGGATAATACAGGTTTTGGCTCTGTCTCTTTTCAACATGTGAGCAAGAATTTCAGAGGCGATCAAGGTGATCTGCAAGTGCTCGAGGACTTCACCTTGGATATCGCTGAGGGCGAGTCGATCGCTCTTTTGGGAGCAAGCGGATGCGGAAAGTCAACGCTGTTGCGAATGCTTGTAGGCTTGGACACTGATTTCGATGGTGAAATTTTTGTAGGCGGTGAGCAAGTCACAGGGACTGGCCAGGAACGGAGTATGGTATTCCAAGAACACCGTTTATTCCCATGGCTAACTGTGGCCGAGAACATTGAACTGGGACTACTCAATGAGACTTTAAGCCATAGCGAAAAACGATCGATGATTGCCAATCATGTGAAGCTCGTGGGGCTTGACGGCTTTGGTGACCGATACCCACACCAACTCTCAGGCGGCATGGCTCAGAGAGTTGCGATTGCGCGCGGCCTTGTTGGAAGTCCACGCATTCTACTGCTGGATGAGCCTTTTGGAGCACTTGACGCTCATACGCGCGCACAGATGCAGCAAGAGCTCCTGCGGATCAGAGCAACGTCTCGTATTACTACGGTCTTGGTGACGCATGATATCGAGGAAGCCATCTTTGTTGCTGACCGAATTATCCTATTAGCTCCTCGACCAGGGAGGATCGCTAAGGTGGTTAAGGTTGAACAGGCGCACCCACGCGATCGCACTTCGTTCGAGTACCAGCAGCTACAGAAGGAGTTGCTTTATACGATGACCGGAGATGAGGCGTACACCGATGTACGGCCTCGTCTGGAAACACTGCCGCTCAGTGCGATTGCCTTGTAAACTATTCCTAAAGGACATCTAGCTGCCGCTGGTACGTGCCGGTAGTGCTCATGTCGGACAGCCTAGTGATCAATCGTCAAGCTTGCTCAGCATGAATAATGTAACGAGTGAAAAACTGATGGGTGTGCAGTATGCGGTAAAGTGCAGCTGGGCAATGGAACTGTGTGGCTGGCCTGCGTGCCGGTTGATCTTACTTGGGGATATGCATCGGGTGATGATTAGCCAGAGTTTTCACTAAATGCGTGGATGACCTTAGGACGTTGTATCGACGATACGGTAGTACCTTGTGAGCTGGGCGAGGGCTTCCGCATTCCCTGGCATTGGTATATAGACAAACGGAGTTCACACCACGCTGTCGGGTGGCATTACTTGCGTCGGCTAGCCAGATCATATTGCTTTCCTTAACGACTTTTATACTGCCAAGCTCCAGCCCACTGAGTCGGCAGCCGCATCAGCACATCCTTGAGATAGGCATATGGATCATGCCCGTTCATGCGCGCTGACTGGATCAAACTCATGATGGCCGCAGCCCGATTACCGCTGCGCAGGGATCCCGCAAACAACCAGTTCGAGCGTCCAAGTGCCCACGGACGTATCTGGTTCTCGACCTGGTTGTTGTCGATGGGCACAGCCCCATCGTCCAGGTAGCGCGTCAGCGCTACCCAGCGTTTCAGGCTGTAGTCGAGGGCTTTAGTTGTGGCTGATCCGTTGGGCACCAGGTCGCGCTGGGCCAACATCCCGTCATATGCAGTGTTTTGCTGATCGTACCGCCATTTCCTGACGTATTCGCCAACGGTCTTCGTTGCTCATGTCCCGAGCCTGGCGTTCAATCTCGTACAAACTACCAATTGAGTGCAGCGCCCGTTCGGCCAGCTGGCTTTTGTTAGCGACATGCAGGTCGAAGAACTTGCGGCGAGCATGAGCCATGCAGCCGATTTCAGTGATGCCTTGTTCAAAACCGGCCTTGTATCCAGCGAAGTCGTCGCAGACCAGCCCAGAAACATCCGTAACTGACTCCAGGACTCGTTCGCTTGGGGAATGCCGATCGGGGAGAGGAAGTGCCTTGGCAGCTCTGCCTCGCCAGAGACGATTTCTCTTGCCTGAATGAAGACCTTGTTCCTTCGTTGGCCACACCTGTTCCCGGATGCGGAAGATCGCCTTCTGAAGTTCAAGCGGACGCTGCGCGACGAGGTCGCGGAGATAGATGCCAATTGCACACTGATGGAGTCCAATGCTTGCTCAGCGGTGGCTCCGATCAGTCCAAACCTCAGCTAATCTGGGCTTCGCACTACCTCTGTGCCTTGGCCAAGGCGCTGATGGATGATGCTGAACTGGGCATGATGAAAACCCCTTGAACACCATCATCCCGCCGCTCCTTTGCGGAGCGGCCTTGGCTCTTAAAGGGCTGCAGGGCAGCCCCGGCAATCTCAAGCCTCGCTCATTTCTTCCAGGCGACGAGGCAATGGCTCTTGGGCTGAGCGCCCGGCCAAACCCACCCGCATGTCATTGCCACTCGGCTGCTGATACAGGCTCAAGCCAAACTCCGGCAACACCGCCAGCAGGTAGTCGAAGATGTCCCCCTGGATGCGCTCGTAATCCGCCCACACCGTGGTCGTGGTGAAGCAGTAAATCTCCAGCGGTACGCCCTCGGCGGTGGTCTGCATTTGCCGCACCATGCAGGTCATGTTCGGGTGCACGTTGGGGTGGTTCTTCAGATAGGCCAGGGCAAACGCGCGGAAGGTGCCGATGTTGGTCAGCTTGCGGCGGTTGGCCGACAGCTCGGCGACAGGCCCCAGGGCGTCGTTCCAGTTTTGCAGTTCCTGGCGCTTGCCGGCCAGGTAGTCGCCCAGCAACTGCACCTGGCTCAGTCGCTGCTCCTCTTCGCGGGTGAGAAAACGCACCCCGGCCGCATCGATGAACAGGCTGCGCTTGATGCGCCGGCCACCGGACTGCTGCATGCCGCGGTAATTGCGGAACGACTCGCTCATCAGGCGCCAGGTGGGGATCGAGACAATGGTCTTGTCGAAGTTCTGTACTTTCACCGTGTGCAGGGTGATGTCCACCACGTCACCATCGGCGCCTACCTGCGGCATCTCGATCCAGTCCCCGACATGCAGCATGTCGTTGCTGGTCAGCTGCACGCTGGCGACGAACGACAGCAGGGTGTCCTTGTACACCAACAGCAGTACCGCCGACATGGCACCCAGGCCGGACAGCAGCAACAGCGGCGAGCGGTCGATCAGGGTGGCGACGATGACGATCGAGGCGAAGATCCACAGCATCATCTTGGCCAACTGCACGTAGCCCTTGATCGAGCGGGTGCGGGCGTGCTCGGTGCGGGCATAGATGTCGAGCAGGGCATCCAGCAGGCATGACAGCGCCATGGTCATGAACAGCAGGGTAAAGGCCAGGGCGACATTGCCGAGGAAGTGCTGGGCGGTGTCGGACAGCTCAGGCACCAGCTTCAGGCCGAACTGCAGCACCAGTGACGGGGTGGTTTGCGCCAGGCGGTGGAAAACCTTGTTGTGGCGCAGGTCGTCCAGCCATTTCAGCGCAGGCTGGCGGGCCAGCAGGCGGGCACCGTGCAGCATCAGGAAGCGTGCCAGCCGCCCCACGATCAGGGAGATCAGCAGGAGCACCGCCAGGCCTATGGCTGCATGGAGCATAGGATGTTGGTCGAGGGTGCCCCACAGGTCGAGGGAGTCACGCCAGATTCGTTGAATATCCATGGGCTTGCGTACAGTCTATTTGCGAAACGAAGCGCCATTAGAGCGCGGATGGCGACAAAGTTGCCAAAAGAAATTCGGCTAAGGCGGCAGAAAACGTTACCCTATGCAACTGAATTTCCCGCACTAGCCTGAGGTTACCTCCGTGTTCTCCCAATTCGCCCTGCATGAACGCCTGCTTAAAGCCGTGGCCGAGCTTAAATTTGTCGAGCCAACCCCGGTGCAGGCAGCGGCCATCCCCTTGGCCCTGCAAGGGCGTGACCTGCGCGTGACCGCGCAGACCGGCAGCGGCAAGACGGCCGCCTTCGTGTTGCCGTTGCTCAACCGTCTGGTCGACCTGCGCGAGCGCCGCGTGGAGATTCGCGCACTGATCCTGCTGCCAACCCGCGAACTGGCCCAGCAGACCCTCAAGCAGGTACAGCTGTTCTCGCAGTTCACCTACATCAAGTCGGGCCTGGTCACTGGCGGTGAAGACTTCAAGGAACAGGCCGCCATGCTGCGCAAGGTGCCCGACGTGCTGATCGGCACCCCGGGTCGTCTGCTCGAGCAGCTCAATGCCGGCAACCTCGACCTGTCCCACGTGCAGGTGCTGATCCTGGACGAAGCCGACCGCATGCTCGACATGGGCTTCGCCGAAGACATGGAGCGCCTGTGCAAAGAGTGCGAGAACCGCGAACAGACCCTGCTGTTCTCCGCCACCACCGGTGGCGCAGCGCTGCGTGACATCATTGGCAAGGTGCTGAAAGACCCAGAGCACCTGATGCTCAACAGTGTCTCGCAGCTGGCTGAAGGCACCCGTCAGCAGATCATCACCGCTGACCACGACCAGCATAAAGAGCAGATCGCGCAGTGGTTGCTGGCCAACGAAACCTTCGACAAGGCGATCATCTTCACCAATACCCGCGCCATGGCCGACCGCATCTACGGTCACCTGGTAGCCAAGGATGTGAAGGCCTTCGTGCTGCACGGCGAGAAAGACCAGAAGGACCGCAAGCTGGCCATCGAGCGCTTCAAGCAGGGCAGCTCCAAGGTGCTGGTGGCGACCGACGTGGCAGCCCGTGGCCTGGATATCGACGGCCTCGACCTGGTCATCAACTTCGACATGCCACGCAGCGGTGACGAGTACGTGCACCGTGTGGGCCGTACCGGCCGTGCGGGTGGCGAAGGCTTGGCGATCTCGCTGATCACCCACAACGACTGGAACCTGATGTCGAGCATCGAGCGCTACCTCAAGCAGCAGTTCGAGCGCCGGGTCATCAAGGAAGTGAAGGGGACTTACAGCGGGCCGAAGAAGGTCAAGGCTTCGGGTAAGGCGGCAGGCGCCAAGAAGAAGAAAGTCGACAAGAAGACTGGCGAGAAGAAAGCTGCTGCCAAGCGCAAGCCTACTGCCAAGCCTAAGGCCAACGCGCCTCTGGCCAGTGCTGACGGCCTGGCGCCGCTGAAGAAGCGCAAGCCTGCTGCTGAATAAAACTCACGCCGGCCCTTTGCAGAAGCGACGCAAGGTCGCATCTGCGAAGGGCCGGCGCAGGCGATGAACGATCACTCCGCCTTTTTCTCTGCCTGCTTCAACTCCTTGATCCGCTGGTCGATCAGCTGACACTTGTCGGGCAAGTCTTTGCTCGCCGTCCCCAGCTCCATTCCCTGAAGCTCGTCATTGATCTCCTTGGCCTTTTGCGGGTTCTGCTCGGTCAACTGAGTAACCAGCCCGGCCAGCTCCTCACGTTTCTGCGTTGCTTCTTCAGGTGTGCAGGCCCAAGCGGGCAGGGCGCAGAGCAGGGCAGTGGCACAGGCTATGGGCAATAGCGGTTTCATCCTTTCAACCTCCGGCGGTGGTGGTGCCCGGTGGAGGGCTGTGGGTGCAGGGAAGTTCAGGGCTTGCGACCGATGGATGATTTCCTTGATGGTCGTAGCCCATTTCTGAAACGCAGCCATATCCCTCCAGAGCCGTTGAGCAGCGCGCTACATCGCTCTAGTCTCAAAGGAAAAGAGAGGGTATTGTATGTACAGCTGTAAATACAGGCCGTCCCATGTTCTTTGAATGGGACGAAGAGAAAAATCAGAGCAATATTCGCAAGCACGGCATCGACTTTGTCGACGTTCCTGACATGTTCAACCATCCCATGCTGATCCGGCGTGATGAGGATGTAGAGTGTGCTGAAGAACGTTGGGTTAGCCTAGGATGGCTAAAGGCGCTGATAGGTGTCGTCGTGTACACGGAGAGGCGGGGTGAGGTGATTCGCATCATTTCTGCAAGAAAAGCCACCAAACGGGAGGCCAGGTACTATGACCAAATCATCGAAAACTGACTGGAGCCGCCTGGCTCGACAGGACGACAAGGATATCGACACATCAGATATCCCTGAACTGGACCACGACTTTTTCCGCCAGGCCGAGCTGCGCGTTCCCGCCAAGCAGACGGTGACCATTCGACTGGACTCAGATGTCCTTGCCTGGTTCAAGGAGCAGGGCAGCGGCTACCAGACCCGGATCAATCAGTTGCTGCGCCAGTACATGCAAGCACAACAACGTCAGCGCTGAACGCTTCTGAACGCTTGGCAACCCTGGCTGGTCCCAACCTGTGTACCCCTTCCGTCCACAGCAGGAGCCCGCAGCCATGAGCATCGTCTACGACTGGGACCTGATCGAACGCTTGCTGCACGAGGTGCAGAACGGCGGCGGTCACAGCTTCACGCCACGCCCCTATGCCGAGCAGCACGCCGCCGCACTGGCCGCCAAGGGTGAGCCGGTGGGTGACGTGGATCATCTGAAAACCCGCGCATGCGAGTATGAAAAGCTGCTATTCGAGCGCGGATTCATTGAATGCCGGCCTGAAGAGGACGGCGGCAATGGCGAAAACTTTGTCCTGACCGAACGCGGCTCGCGCTTGATGAGCCTGATCGACAGCAGCATCCCCGGCTTCGAGCACCCGCGCCAGGTGCTGGACGAGCAGGAAGATGCGCTGGACGAAACGACGTTCGAACAGGTATCTGCGAAGGCACAGATTGCTTGAGGTCGTTTTAAGGCTGGCATGTGCAGCGTTCAAAACCCGATAATCGGTCGCTTCTGAACGCTGCCGAGTCTTGCCCATGCCTACGATTACTCCAGAGGCCCGCCTATGAGCGCGGTCCGCAAGAACCCTGACGCCTTTGCCTTTCAGGTAATGCTGGGCCTTTGTCTGATCTGGGGCTGCCAGCAGGTGCTGATCAAGACCGCCGCCGTCGACATCGCCCCGGTCATGCAGGCGGCACTGCGCAATGGCATTGCCGCTGTGTTGGTAGGCCTGATGCTGTGCTGGCGGGGTGGCTGGGAGCAGGTCGGCAGTACCTGGCGCGCCGGGTTGGTGGCGGGCGGGCTGTTCGGGGTGGAGTTTCTGTTCATTGCCGAGGGGCTGAAACTGACATCGGCGGCACACATGTCAGTGTTTCTCTACACCGCGCCCGTGTTCACCGCCTTGGGGCTGCATTTTCGGTTGGCCAGTGAACGCTTGCGCCTCCTGCAATGGCTGGGGATTCTGCTGGCATTCGGCGGCATTGCCATGGCGTTTGTCGGTGGCATGTCATTCGAGCACATGGACGGTCGTACCTTGCTGGGTGACGCGTTTGGCGTGATCGCCGGGCTCGCCTGGGGCGCAACCACGGTGGTGGTGCGCTGCTCGCGATTGTCGGAGGCGCCGGCGACCTTGACCCTGTTCTATCAGCTGGCGGTCGGTTTTGCTGGGCTGTTGCTGATCGCACTGCTCAGCGGGCAGATCGGCGCGGTGTCGCTGACGCCGCTGGCGATGGGCAGTGTATTGTTCCAGGGGATTGTGGTGTCGTTCGTCAGCTACCTCACCTGGTTCTGGCTGCTGCGCAAGTACCTGGCGTCGAACCTGGCGGTGTTTTCCTTCATTACCCCATTGTTCGGGGTGACCTTTGGTGTCTTGCTGCTGGATGAACCGCTGAGCGCGAATTTTGTGGTGGGGGCGTTGATGGTGTTGCTGGGTGTGGTCCTGGTGAGTGCCGAACCTTGGGTGAAGCAACAGTTGCGACGGCTTGTCGGGTGATGTGTGCCGGCCTCTTCGCGGGTGAGCCCGCGAAGAGGCCGGATCAAACAATCATTATTCAGGGTGTGACCCTGGCCTGGCAGCCACCAGCCTGCCGTGTTCTGCCGGCCATCAGCACCAGCCCGCCAGCCACTCCCAAGCCACCCGCCGCCAGCATCAGCGCCGGTTGCAGCCCGCCGCTGTAGTGGCTGCTGAGCGCCGCCAGTAACGGCCCGCTCAACTGCCCCAGGGCGAAGCACGCGGTCAGCAGCCCGGCATTGCGCTGTGTGGCATGCGGCGCCAGTTCCCGCGAGCGTTGCATCACCAATTGCATGCAGGCCAGGAACGGCCCGCCGCACAGCACCACGCCCAACGCCAACCCGATACCCCCGCCCATCAGGCAAGCCAGCACACCGATCCCCTGCAGCCACAGGGTGGCAGTGAGCCAAGCCGAAGTGTGCCCGCCGCGGCGCAGGCTCACCAGCAGCACCCCCAGCGCAGCCGCCACGCCAAATGCCGGCCAGAACAGGTCGGCCAGCCACTGCCCGCGGAACTGCTGGTTGGCCATCTGCGACAGGAAAGTGGCCGGCAGGATGTAACCGATGCCATACAAGGCATACACCCACCCCAGGCGGCCGATGCCGACACTGCGGGTCGGGCCATGGCGCGCAGGCGTTGGGCTTGGCGCCGCTTGCAGCGCACATGGCAGCCATCGCCGCATGGCCACCAGCATCGCCAGCGCGGCCATGCCGTAGATCAGCCACAGCGCTGCCGAACCCAGTCCCAGCACATGTGCCACCAGGGCCAGCAGGCCGGTGACGGCAATCCCCAGGCCGGGCCCGGCGAATACCAGAGCCCCCAGGCGCTGGCGGTTATGGGCATTGGCCACCTGCTGGCTGAGGCTGGTGATCATCACCAACACCCAGGCGCTGGCCAGGCCAGTGCCAAAACGCAGCAGCAGATGCGGCCAGAAACCGTCGGCGGGCCACGAGGCCAGGGTCAGCACCACGCACAGCCACAGCCCCCCATGCAGGCGCAGGCGCACCTGGCCGGGGGAGCGGGCGAACATGGCGTCTACCGCACCGATGAAGTAACCCAGGTAGTTGGCCGCCGCCACCAGTCCAGCGACCGTCAGGTCGAACTGGCCCTCGGCGATCAGTTGCGGCAGTTGTGGCGTGAGGGCGAAGCGGCCGATACCCATGGCCATCATCAGCGCTACAGCGCTGGCCAGCAATTGAGAGAGTGGCGACATGACGGGTCTCCTGCACGTATGTAAGCGATGGCCGGCAGGTTAGAACGGTTTCTTTTTCAATAAAATTGAATAATGATGATCAAGTTGTTCTGTTTTGGAGAATACCGTGGAGTTCAGCCAGCTGCGTATCTTCCAGGCGGTCGCCGAGGAGGGTTCCATCACCCGTGCCGCCGAGCGCCTGCATCGGGTACCGTCCAACCTGTCGACGCGCCTGCGCCAGCTTGAAGAACAACTGGGCGTCGAGCTGTTCCTGCGTGAGCGCCAGCGTTTGCAATTGTCACCGGCAGGCAAGGTGCTGCTGGACTACGCCAACCGTATGTCAGCGCTGCGCGACGAGGCGTTGGCCGCAGTGCGTGGCGGCCAGCCTGCCGGGGATTTCGTGCTGGGGACCATGTACAGCACGGCCGCCACCCACCTGCCGGCGTTGCTGGCGCGTTACCACCAGGCTTACCCGGCAGTGAACCTGCAGGTGCGCGCCGCGCCCAGCGGTGAATTGCTCGAAGGCCTGCTCAACCACAGCCTGGATGCTGCTCTGGTGGACGGCCCGCTCAACCTGGCCGGTCTTGACGGTGTACCGTTGTGCGATGAACAACTGGTGCTGATCACCAGCCCTGAACACCCGCCAGTGCACGGCGCCAAGGATGTGGCGGGCAAGGCGGTGTTCACCTTCCGCCAAGGCTGTTCGTACCGCATGCGCCTGGAGGCCTGGTATGCCCATGCGCACACGCCCATGGGCCGGGTAATGGAAATCGAGTCGTACCAGAGCATGCTGGCGTGCGTGATCGCTGGCGCGGGGGTGGCTATGATGGCCCGGTCGATGCTCGACAGCCTGCCCGGGCGCGATCGGGTAAGGGTGCATCCATTGCAAGCGCCGTTCGATCAGGCGGTCACTTGGCTGATGTGGCGCCAAGGTATGCGCGGGGCAAACTTGCAGGCCTGGATCGACCTGCAACAAAGCGAAACGATTGACCAGTCGTCGGAATGCGCCGCCACGGCTTGATCCGAGTCAAAATGGCCCATATCTGTAAGAGCAGAGGCATGCGTAATACAGGACATCGGGCTATGATCTGTATGAAACATCGCAGGATTGATTTGCCGTGAGGCTGACCCGTCAAGGGGGCATTTATGAATAAACCACTGTCTAACTGGCTCCACGACCTGGCGGTCGCCTTGGGGCTGATTCCACCACCCTTGCAGCCGGTGCCGATCCCGACTGATGAAGAGCAGCGCAAGCGCCAATCGCGCCGTCGCTGAGAAAGACCAAAGGCCGCTGCACCTGGGTGGGTGCAGCGGCCTTTTTATGTGTGCCCCTACAGGTTGTAGATCAGGCCAGTGTCGCCGCGGCCGCCGGCTTGCGCGACAGCAGGCTCACCACCACAAAGCTCACCAGGCCAATGGCCAGGCTGTAGTAGATCGGCGTATTGGCCTCCAGCCCATCCTTGAACATGAACAGCAGCGCGGTGGCAAAGCCCAGCGACATGCTGGCAATTGCACCGGAAGTGGTTGCACGTTTCCAGAAGATGGCGCCAATCAGCGGGATCAGCATGCCGCCGACCAGCAGGTTGTAGGCCAGGGTCAGGGCGTTGATCACATCATTCACCATCAGCGCGATGCCCAGCACCACCAGGCCGGTGAGCAAGGTGAACAGGCGGCTCATGCCCAGGCTCGACTGCTTGCCGCCTCGCAGCTTGGGCAGCAGGTCTTCGGTCACGGTGGTCGAGGCCGCCAGCAGGCCGGCGCTTGCGGTGGACATCATGGCCGCCAGGGCTGCCGCCATCAGCAAGCCACGAATGCCATCTGGCAGGGTGGTCTTGATCATCTCGGCGAAGGCATTGTTCGGGTTGGCCAGGTCGGGCATCAGCACGTGTGCTGCCATGCCGATCGCCGCACAGGCCAGGCCGTACAGTACGCAGTACACACCGGCAGTAGTACCGGCACGCTGGCAGACCTTTTCATCGCGGGCAGTGAACACCCGCTGCCAGATGTCCTGGCCAATCAGGATGCCGAAGAAGTAGATCAGGAAGTAGGTGATGATGGTGTCCCAGCCAATGGTGGTCAGCTGGAAGCTGGCCGCCGGCAGTTTGGCCACCAGGGTATCCCAGCCACCGGCCTTGTACAGGCACACCGGCAGCAGGATGAACATCAGGCCGACGGTCTTGATCACGAACTGGACGATGTCGGTCAGGGTCAGCGACCACATCCCGCCGATGGTCGAGTACAGCACCACCACGCCGCCACCGAGCATCAGCGACGCCCAGAACGGCAGGTCCAGCAGTACCTGCAATACGGTGGCCATGGCCAGGGTCGAGGTCACACCGATCATCAGCGCGTAGGCCAGCATGATCACGGCGCTGGCCTGGCGGGCGGTAGGGTTATAGCGCTGCTCGAGCACCTGGGTCACGGTGAAGATACGCAGGCGCAGCAAGGGTTTGGCGAGGAACAGGTTGATGGCGATGATGCCCAGGCCCAAGGCTGCGCACAGCCAGAACCCGGAGATGCCGTGGACGTAGCCCAGGCGCACGGTGCCGACGGTGGAAGCGCCACCGAGCACGGTCGTGGCCATGGTACCCATGTACAGCACCGGGCCAAGGTTGCGACCGGCCACCAGGTAGTCTTCATGGGTTTTTGCGCGCCGCATGCCATACCAGCCAAGCCCTAGCATGCCGGCGGTGTAGATCATTACAACAATGATGTCCAAGGCCATTGGGGGTCTCCCGATTATCTTTATTATGGCGAGATCGACCACGCGGGCGTTTGCACGGCGCCCGGCGGTCTTTTCTTGTGTTGGCGGGCCTCAGTGGCCCTCCCTCATGGCTCCTGCCGGGGTAGAGCGGTATTAGCGACGCACCACGCCAGGCAGCACGCAGAGCATTTCGAACAGCAGGTTGGCACCCAGCAGCGAGGTGTTGCCGGTGGTGTCGTAAGGTGGGGAGACCTCGACAAGGTCACAGCCGATCAGGTCCAGGCCGTGGCAGCCGCGAATGATCTCCATTGCCTGGATGGTGGTCAAGCCGCCGATTTCCGGGGTGCCGGTACCCGGTGCCCAGGCCGGGTCGATGCCGTCGATATCGAACGACAGGTAGACCGGCCCGCCACCCACTTTTTCCCGCACTTCGGCCATCAACGGCTCCAGCGACTTGTGCCAGCATTCCTCGGCCTGGACCACGCGGAAGCCCTGGCGGCGGCTCCAGTTGAAATCGTCGGCGGTGTAGCCTTGGGCGCGCAGGCCGATCTGCACCACGCGGTCGCAGTCGAGCAGGCCTTCTTCGACGGCGCGGCGGAAGGTGGTGCCGTGGGCTATCTTCTCGCCGAACATGTGATCGTTGACGTCAGCGTGGGCATCGATATGCACCAGGCCGATCTTGCCGTGCTTCTTGTGCAGCGCACGCAGGATTGGCAGGGTGATGGTGTGGTCGCCGCCCAGGGTCATCGGGATGACGTTGTGCTCGACGATCTGGTCGTACGCCTCTTCGATGATGCGCACGGCGTCCAGCAGGTTGAAGGTGTTGATCGCCACGTCGCCGATGTCGGCCACTGACAGCGAGTCGAACGGCGCAGCCCCGGTAGCCATGTTATACGGACGGATCATCACCGATTCGGCGCGGATCTGCCGTGGGCCGAAGCGGGTGCCGGAGCGCAGGGAGGTGCCGATGTCCAGCGGCACGCCGATAAAGGCGGCATCCAGGCCTTCGGCGCTTTGCAGGTGGGGCAGACGGAGCATGGTGGCGATGCCGCCGAAACGCGGCATTTCGTTGCCGCCCAGTGGTTGGTGGAGAGTCTTGTCCACGGTGGGCCTCATCAGTCGGTCGATTGTTCTGTTTGTTCGAACCTGTGCCGCCGCGCGCCTTTCAACTGTGCTTTTGCCGGCGGGCAGGGACATTTCGGCCAAGTCTGCGCAAGGTAGTGCCGGGGAAGAATCGCTACCGACAAATACTTAGTTCAGGAATTTCTGAACTAAAGCCCGGCAGAGCGGTTAGACTGCGCGGCAATACCCTTGTGGAAACGTTGCACCATGGCCTCGACCTTGCCCGACCTGAAACTGCTGCGCATCTTCATCAGCGTTGTGCGCCACCAGGGCTTCGCCAACGCCCAGCGCGAGCTGAACCTGTCGACGTCGGCCATCAGTACCTACATGAGCCAGCTGGAAGGCGCGCTGGGTATCGTGCTGTGCCACCGCGGCCGGGGTGGTTTCAGCCTGACCAGCAAGGGCGAGCTGTTCCACCAGGAAACTCTGCGCCTGCTAGCCGAACTGGATGGTTTCGAGCAATACGCGGCCGCACTCAAGGGCGAGTTGCGCGGCACCCTCAACCTGGGTGTGATCGACTCCACGGTCGGTGATCGAGCCTTGCCGCTGGCCGAGGCCATCGGTGCCTACAGTCAGGAGCACCCGGCGGTGCACTTGCACTTGTCGGTGTCCAGCCCGTACGAATTGCAATTGGGCGTGCAGGACAATCGCCTGGACCTGGCGATCGGCGCGTTTTCCTCGCGCATGAGCGGCCTGCTGTACCAGCCGTTGTACCGCGAACAGCACTGGCTGTACTGCAGCAGCCGCCACCCGTTGTATACCGAACGGCGTATCCCGGAGCAGGTGGTGACCCAGCAGCGCATGGTCGGGCGTGGTTACTGGAGCCAGGCAGAGCTGGCCCGGCATGGGTTCAAGCACAGTGCGGCGACCGTGGAGAGCATGGAGGCGCAGTTGATCCTGATCCTGTCCGGCGCCTATATCGGTTACTTGCCCGAGCACTATGCCCAGGCCTGGGTCGACAAGGGCGACTTGCGCGTGCTGTCGCCGTCCACCTTTGGCTACCAGGCGCCGTTCTCGCTGATCATCCGCCGCGGGCGTAGTCGCGAACCGCTGATCCAGACCTTCCGTGACCTGCTGAAAAGCCAGCTTAACGTGGGTTGAGTGGCGCCGTGGTCATGTATTCCGTCGGGCGGCGTTAAATTTCGGTAGAAGCAGACCGCTAACCTGATAGCGCTCTGCTACATATCAACTTGCGCTGATGATTTCCCTTAATTTCATCCTGCAAGGATCGCCCAAGATGCGCATGAACTTGCCCGTCACTGAGCACGAAAGAACCTTCCCCAGCGAACAACGGCTGATATCCACCACCGACCTCAACAGCCGCATCACTTATTGCAACGACGCCTTTGTGGCGATCAGCGGGTTCACCTATGACGAGCTGGTCGGTCAACCGCATAACCTGGTACGCCACCCCGACATGCCGCCGGCGGTGTTCGGCCACATGTGGGAAACCATCAAGCAGGGCAAGCCGTGGATGGGCGTGGTCAAGAACCGGGCGAAGAACGGTGATTATTACTGGGTCAGCGCCTATGTCACGGCGGTCTACGAACAAGGCCGCATCAGCGGCTACGAGTCGGTGCGTTCGGTGCCCACGCGCGAGCAGATCCGCCGCGCCGAGGCGTTGTACGCGCGCTTGCGCGATGGTCGCGCGCCGGTATCGTGGGCAGCCCGCATGGGGCATGGACTGGGTCACGGCTGGCCACTGATGGGTGCGGGCCTGGTGGCGGCAGCGGGCTACTTGTGGCTACCGCCTTACGCGGCGCTCGGGGTGCTGATGGCCAGCCTGCTGCTGGCCTGGTACCTGGTGGAGCACCGGCAGAACCAGGCCATCCGTCGCACACTGGCGGAGCACCCCAAGGCCTTCACCAGCCCGCTGGTGGCGCTGACCTACAGCGACAACCCGGGCCTGCAGGGCCAGCTGGATCTGGCCATCATCAGTGAGGAGGCCCGCTTGCAAACGGCCCTGACGCGCCTGGTGGATGCCGGGGTTGGGGTGAAGTCGCGGGCCGCGCAATCCTCCGACCTGTCCGATGCACAGGCGCAGATGCTCGACCGCCAGCGCAGCGAGACCGACCAGTCGGCCACGGCCATCGCGCAGATGGCGGCAACCATCCAGCAGGTCACTCACAACGTGCAGAGCACGGCGCATGCCGCGGGAGATGCCGACCAGTTGGCGCAGCAGGGCAGCGAGCTGGCGCTGCAGAGCCTTAAAGCCATGGGCAGCATGAGCGATGCGGTCAACGACATTGGTCAGGCGGTGAATGCCTTGGCTGAGCAGACCCAGTCGATTGGCAGCGTGGTCGACGTGATTACCTCGATTGCCGAGCAGACCAACCTGCTGGCGCTCAACGCCGCCATTGAAGCGGCGCGTGCCGGCGAGCAGGGGCGAGGGTTTGCCGTGGTGGCCGATGAGGTACGCTCGCTGGCCCAGCGCACGCGCGCTTCGACCGAGGAAATTCACCAGATCATCGCGTCGTTGCGTGCCGGGGCGGAACGGGCGGTGAGTACTGCCAGCCGTGGTGAGCAGATATCGCGCGACAGCGTGCACAGTGTCGAGGCGGTGCAGGCCGCCTTGGGCGGGATTGCCCAGGCGGTCAGCCGCATCACCGGCATGAGTCAGCAGATGGCCACGGCGTCGGAACAGCAAAGCCATGTGGCCGAGGACATCAACCAGCAGATCGTGCGGATTGCCCAGCTGTGCGACCAGAGTGCCGGGCAGGCCAGGCAAGGTGCGGAGATCAGCCAGGACCTTGAGCGCATGGCAGAGTATCTGCATAGCCTGGCGGAACGGTTCAACCGCTGAAAGCGCTGGGGCCGCCTTGCGGCCCATTCGCTGGCAGAGCGGGTGCAGGTTCTGTGGCAAAATGTCCCCGCCAAGGAGACCTCCATGCCCAGACCCCGTTGCGAGCGCTGCCAGCGCCCGCTCGACCATTGCCTATGCCCGCTGATTCCCGCGCTCGACAGCCGTACCCGGGTGATCTTGTTGCAGCACCCCAGTGAAACCGCTCATGCGCTGAATACTGCCCGGCTGGCCGCCCTTGGCCTGCGTAATGCCGAGCTGCGGGTAGGTGAGGTATTCGATGACCTCGCACAGTTACTGGCTACCCCTGGCTACCGGCCTGCGCTGCTGTTCCCCGGCGACGACGCCCAGGTGCTGACCGCGTATGACGATGGGCGCGACAAACCGTTGCTGCTGATCGTGCCCGACGGCACCTGGCGCAAGGCGCGCAAGCTGCTGTACCTGAACCCGTTGCTGGAGGCCTTGCCGCGGGTCACGCTGGGGCAGGTGGCAGCTTCACGCTATCGCTTGCGCAAGGCGCCGGAAGCGGGAGGGTTGTCGACCATCGAGGCGGTGGTGGGGGCGTTGAACGCGCTGGAGCCGCCGGCCTGTTTCGATGCGCTGCTGGCACCGTTCGAGGCTTTGATCGAGGGGCAGATCAGGGCCATGGGCGAGGAGACGTATCAACGTAACCATGGTGACGGATGAGGGGGCAGGGAGGGCCTGTGGGGCAGGCTCATAGCGCGAAGCAGGCAAGTGGCTACAAGACGCGGCTGTGAGACGCAAAAGGGCCGCAAAGCGGCCCCGGTACTCTCACCCCGATCAACGCATCTCTGGCAAGCGCGCCTCGGTACGTACTTCGGTCGTTGCCAGCGCCTCTGGCGGCAGTGAAATACGCTGCTTGGTCAGCAATTCACCCATGGTCGCCAGCACGCGGTAGCGCGAGAACTCCTCGGTGTAACGCACTTCGGTGTAGCGGCGGTCGGCGTTGTACAGTTCGTTCTCACTGTCCAGCACGTCCAGCAGGGTACGCTGGCCCAGGCCGAACTGGTCTTGGTAGGCCGCGCGCACGCGCTTGGTGGTTTCGGCGTATTCACGCGCAGTCGGCAGCTGCTTGCTGGCGTTGTTCATGGCGTTCCACGCCAGGCTCAGGTTCTCGGTCAGTTCGCGCAGGGCGTTGTTGCGAATATCCAGGGCCTGGTTGATCTTGTGCGCGTCGGACTGCAGGCGAGCCTTGTCACTGCCGCCGCGGAACAGGTTGTAGTTCATCTCGACGCCGGCTTGCCAGTCGTTGTTGTTGTGACCCTTCTCGCCGCCGGTGTTGTTGTTGGCACCGGTCGCCAGAATGGCATCGAAGCGCGGGTAGAAGGTCGACTTGCCCACTTCGTACTGCTGCTCGGCGGCGTTCACGTCAGCCTGGGCCGACTTGATGTACGGGTTGTTCTGGCGCATGCCGTCGCGTGCCTCGTCGAGGGTGACAGGCACTTCACCCTTGATGGTCTGCGGGCTTTCCAGTTCGTCCGGTGCGCGGCCGATGACGCTGAAGAAGTTGGCCTCGGCATCGGCCAGGTCGACTTCTGCGGTGTCCAGGTTGTTCTCAGCCAGGGCGCGACGGGCGCGGGACTGGTCGAGGTCGGCAGTGCTGCCGACACCACGCTCATTACGCAGGCCGATCTGGTCATTGACCCGCAGGTGGGCTTGCAGGTTGTTCTTGGCCAGGGTCACCAGCTCACGACGCTTGAGCACTTCCAGGTACACCTCGACCGCACGCAGGGCCACATCCTGGGCCACTGCCTGGGTGTAGTAGGCGCGAGAGGTGGAGACAGCCTCGGTACGGCCCACTTCATTCGAGGTGTTGAAACCGTCGAAGATCATCTGCCGCAGGCGCAGCTCGGACTGGGTGTAGTTGAGGGTTTCCTTGTTGTGGTTACCTTCGGCACGGGTAGTGGCGTTGTCCGAGCGCTGGCGGCCGTAGCCGGCGACCAAGTCCACGGACGGGTAGTAGCCACCACGTGCGAACTTCACGTCTTCGTCGGCCGACAGCTTGCTGTTACGGTTGGAGCTGACTTGTGGGTGGTAGTCCACGGCGCTTTGGACAGCCTCGGTCATCGACATCGCCTGTACGTTGGCACTCGCCAGGGCCAACAGTAATGCACTGGTGATGGGGTTCAAAACGCGCATGGTACATCTCCCTGATCCTGGAATTGATCCTGCTGCTCGCCAAAAAAATGACGATAATTTATCGCGTATAGTGTTGCAGGTTTTTAACCACACAGCTAAGTACATTCAACGCGATAGATAAGAAGATTTATTCATATCAATGTGCCATGTAATAGTTTAATTGTCTAACGCGTTTATCCAAATAATCGTGCGTCGATCACCCGAAAACCCTTTCGATCCAGTAACTACAAGGGTTTCCTACGGTTCCAGAACCATTTCAGATAAATAAAATGATTGTTAGGCAAATTTGATATTTGGCGACAAAATATTGTCACTTTGGTTTGCGCAGGGTTTTTTGGCGGAGGATGTACAGGCTGACCAACACGGCACTCGTCAACATGAAGGCACGCGCCCAGAACAGCGGTACCAGGTAGCACGAAAGGCCGATGCTGGCCCACATCAGGCCGATGGCGTAGACCTTGCCCCTGAGGGGTATGCCTTCACCACTGAGGTAGTCGCGGATCCATGGCCCAAGCTTGGGGTGATGGACCAGCCAGTGGTGAAAGCGCGGCGAGCTGCGGGCAAAGCAGGCTGCCGCCAGTAGCAGGAACGGGGTGGTGGGCAAAACCGGCAGGAATATCCCCAACACCCCCAACGCGACGCTGAGCCAGCCCGCGGCCAGCAGCAGGTAGCGCACAGGCGGCTTAGTGGTGGCGTGGCTTGAGCAACGCCGGCTTTTCGTCGGGAGCGTGCAGCAGCAGGAACAGGGCAGTCAGCGCTTCGGGAATCTGTACGATCATGTCGTCCTGCAGGTTGGCGTTGCTGGCGATGTCGGCGAACTCTGGCTGTTCGTCGAACAGGCCCGAGCCGACCATGATCGGCAGCAGCATCTCGCTGACTTCTTCCTCGGCGTTTTCGAACCACGCCTCTTCACGCAGGAATACGCCTTCCATGAAGCCGATGCACCAGCCGCGCAGGTCGGAATCGTCCGGCTCGTCGCCCAGGTCGAGGTCGCACGGCAGCTCGAATTCGTCGTCGCTGGCCAGTTGGCGGGCGATGTGCGCTTTCAGCGCCACCAGGGTGGCCTCGATTTCGGTGCGCTGAGCTTCGCTGGCGTAGTGCGGCTCTTCGGCGAACAGCGCGTCGATCCACTCCCGCTCGGGCACGTCCTCGGCGTTGATCGACAGGGCAGTGAGGTAGCCGTGGGCGGCGACATAGTCCAGCGCTTCTTCGTGCAGCTCGTCGGCGTCGAGGAAGGCTTGCAGGCGGGTCAGTTGCTCGGCGAAGGACATTACAGGGCTACCTTGGGGAATAAACGATAACGAATTCTAGCACCTTGCAGCGGCAGCGGGGCAAAGGGAACGTCTGTCACCGTGGTGTCCTGCGCAGCGCGGTGCTGCGGTATACTCCGCGATTTTCAATCCAGGGGCAGGTTTTGCCGGCTGCCTGGCAAAAACCGCTTACGCATTTGGCGTGTGCGGGGCGGGTTTTTCGTCCAGCCTGTCTCCAGGATGGTACGGCGATTTGGAGTTGCACATGCTCGAACAGGCTCAGCGCGTTCTCAAGGATATCTTCGGCTACGACAGTTTCCGAGGGCGCCAGGCAGCGATCATCGAATGCGTGGCCAATGGCGGCGATGCCCTGGTGCTGATGCCCACTGGTGGCGGCAAGTCGTTGTGTTTCCAGGTGCCGGGGCTGCTGCGCCCGGGCCTCACAGTGGTGGTCTCGCCACTGATCGCGCTGATGGACGACCAGGTCGCCACCCTGGACGAGCTGGGCGTGGCGGCAGCCGCACTGAACTCCACGCTGACCGCAGAGCAGCAGCGTGACCTGGCCGGGCGCCTGCGCCGGGGCGAGGTGAAAATGCTTTACCTGGCGCCGGAGCGCCTGGTGCAACCGCGCATGCTCGACTTTCTGCGCGACCTCGACATCTCGCTGTTCGCCATCGACGAGGCGCACTGCGTGTCGCAATGGGGCCACGATTTCCGCCCCGAGTACCTGCAATTGGGCCAGCTGGCCGAGCTGTTCCCGCATGTGCCGCGCATCGCCCTGACCGCCACCGCCGACATGCGTACCCGCGAAGAGATCGTCCAGCGCTTGCATCTGCAAGGTGCCGAGCGCTTCCTGTCGAGCTTCGACCGGCCCAACATCTTCTACCGCATCGTGCCCAAGGAAGCGCCGCGCAAGCAGCTG
The DNA here is from genome assembly GCF_003205205.1 of Pseudomonas sp. LB-090624. Taxonomy (GTDB): domain Bacteria; phylum Pseudomonadota; class Gammaproteobacteria; order Pseudomonadales; family Pseudomonadaceae; genus Aquipseudomonas. Next base: position 107,746 of record NZ_QJRL01000004.1, on the reverse strand, counting down.
ATGGCATTCCTCGGCGAGCGCCGTGGCAACGCCGGCATTGTCTATTGCCTATCGCGCAAGAAGGTCGATGAAACCGCTGCGTTCCTTTGTGACCAGGGTTTCCCGGCACTGCCCTATCACGCCGGCCTGGCTGCCGAGACACGGGCGGCCAACCAGCACCGCTTCCTCAACGAGGAAGGGCTGATCATGGTCGCCACCATTGCCTTCGGCATGGGCATCGACAAGCCCAACGTGCGTTTCGTTGCCCACCTCGACCTGCCAAAGTCGCTGGAGGCCTATTACCAGGAAACCGGCCGTGCCGGCCGTGACGGCCTGCCATCCGATGCCTGGATGGCCTACGGCCTGCAGGACATGGTGATGCTCAAGCAGATGCTGCAGAACTCGGAAGGCGACGAGCGCCACAAGCGCATCGAACAGCACAAGCTCGACGCCATGCTGGCGCTGTGCGAAGAAACCCGCTGCCGTCGCCAGTCGCTGCTGGCCTATTTCGACGAAACCCTCGAACAACCTTGCGGGCACTGTGACAACTGCGTCGACAACATCCAGACCTGGGACGCCACCGAGCCAGCGCGCCAGGCGCTGTCGGCAGTTTTCCGCACCGGCCAGCGCTATGGCGTCGGCCACTTGGTGGATGTGCTGTTGGGCAAGGACACCGAGAAGGTGCGCAATTTTGGGCATGAGAAGCTTTCGGTGTTTGGCGTGGGTAAGGGCATGGCCGAAGTCGAGTGGCGTTCGCTGTTCCGCCAGCTGGTGGCGCGCGGCCTGGTCGATATCGACCTGGAGGGCTACGGCGGCCTGCGCCTGTCCGACAGCTGCCGGCCACTGTTGCGCGGCGAGGTGACCTTGCAACTGCGCCGCGACCTCAAGCCGCAGACAACCGCCAGGGCCTCGTCGTCCGGCGGCGGCAGCCCCGCCAGCCAGCTGGTGCGCGCCGAAGAGCGCGAGCTCTGGGAAGCCCTGCGTACCCTGCGGCGCAAGCTGGCCGAAGAGCACAGCGTGCCGCCCTACGTCATCTTCCCCGACTCGACGCTGCTGGAGATGCTGCGCAGCCAGCCGGTCAGCCTCAGCGACATGGCCCAGGTCAGCGGCGTGGGCGCGCGCAAGCTGGAGCGTTACGGCCAGGCGTTTCTCGAGGTGCTGAACAACAGCGGTGGCACCGAAGAGGCGCCGAAAGTGGTCCTGGACCTGCGTCACGAGCTGGTCAGCCTGGCCCGGGCCGGCATGACTCCGGCGCAGATCGCCGGGCAGCTCAACTGCAGCGAGAAGAACGTGTACAGCCTGCTGGCCGAAGCGCTGGGGCGGCAGGAGCTGAGCCTGGACCAGGCCCTCGACCTGCCGGAAGACCTGCTGATGGAAGTGCAGGATGCCTTCCTCGATGGCGAAGGCGAGTTGCCTCCGGTGTCGACGATTGCCCCGCTGTTTGGCGCACGGGTGCCTGAAGGCGTGCTGTATTGCGTCCGCGCGGCGCTGGCGGCGGAGTTCGAGCTGTAGGCATCGGCAGGATCGAAGGCAGAAGCGCCATCTGCTGACCTTTGTCATGCTTTTTGACGATTATCGAACACGCAAGCGTGCCCGAGCCTTGCCTCGTGGGGCCGGGCATGGTTAGCTGCCTAATAATTAGATCTACTCAATGAGTTGCTTATGCCCCTGACCGACAACCAACACCGCTTCGGCATGCAGCTGGCCCAGATGTCCCGGGGCTGGCGTGCCGAGCTGGACCGCCGCCTGGCCGGGCTCAACCTGTCCCAGGCGCGCTGGCTGGTGTTGCTGCACCTGGCCCGCTTCGAAGAAGCCCCCACTCAACGTGAGCTGGCCCAGAGCGTGGGCGTCGAAGGCCCGACCCTGGCGCGGCTGCTGGACAGCCTCGAAGCACAAGGCTTGGTGCGCCGGCAGGCGGTGGTAGAAGACCGGCGGGCCAAGAAGATCTTGCTGTGCCCGCCGGCCAAGCCGCTGATCGAGCAGATCGAAACCATCGCCAACCAGCTACGGGTGGAGCTGTTCAACGGCGTGGATGAGGCGGACCTGCAGGTGTGCATGCGGGTGCATGCCAAGATCCTCGCCAACCTCGAAAAATCCTGACATAGCCCGAACGTTACGGAGCAGTGCACGTTTCAGAAGGTATGCCCCAAGTTCAGGTATACCGCCTGCTCATGCGCACTGTTGGTGCCATAGCTGAAGTTCAGTGGCCCCAATGGTGTCTCCAGCCCCAGGAAGATACTCGCCGCATTGATGTAGCCGCTGTCGAACTCGTTGTCGTTGTTCCACGCGCGGCCACGTTCCAGCGACCCGCCAATGTACAGCGGGAAGTCCAGCGGCACGTAGGCTCGCGGCGTCAGCCGGCGGTAGTAGACCATGCGCATCAGGCTCACGTTCTGGCCCGAAACCGAGTCCTGGCGGAAGCCTGACAGCTCGCGCGCGCCGCCCATCACGAAGCTCGACGTCACCACTTCGGTGGCGTCCAGCGTGCGCCCATACCGCCCGCCCAGCACGAACGTATTGGGCCCGCTGCTGATGGCCTTGTCCAGGTTGAACAGCCACTGCCGGTAATCCTGGTCGGAGTCCAGTGACTTGTCGTACTTGCGCAAAGTCAGGCCAATGTCCTCACCGCTGTGCGGAAAATACACGTTGTCGAGGGTGTCGAACGAATACTTCAGTTCATAGAAACCTTCGTTGAAGCTGACCTTGGGCAGGTCCTGGTCGCCAATGCGTACCTCGGCCTCGCCCCATGCCTTGCCCACGCCCAGGCGCACTTCACCGTTGGTGCCAATCTGCCGCCCGAGGTTAAGGCCAAAGCCATAGCGCTCCAGGCGGTACTCGGCGACGGGGTCGTTGTCCAGGGTGGCCTCGATGTTCTGTGAGCTGAAGTCCAGGTACGGCGCGATGAAGTAGCGCGAGCCCACGTCCAGCGGCTGGTAAAACTCGCTGTACAGTTCTTGCTGGTCGCCAATCTGGCCACGTGTCAACCACTCGGCACCCAGGCTGTTGATGCCGTTGACCCGGTAGCTGGCGCCCAGGTTGAAGGCGCTGTCACCGCGCAGGTCGTCCGACAAGTTCAGGCCTAGCCGCAGGTAGTCGGTGCCGCCGCGTCGACCGCGCGCGTTGATGACCAAGGTGTTGTCGTCGCCTTTGTGCACCACGCGGTACTGCACCCGGTCGAAGTAGTCCAGGCCGTACAGCGTGCCCATGTCGGTTTGCAGGCGGTCCAGCTCCAGCGGTGCGTCGATCGGCTGACGGATGTAAGAGCGGATCACATCGTCGCTGACCTTGGAGTCATTCTCGATCTTGATCGCGGTGATCGTTGGCGTGCGCTGGCGTGGCGAACGCGCCACGGCCAGGCTGCTGTCGCCCTCAGGGTGGCGCAGGGCGGCCAGGCGAGGCTCGAGCAGACGGGTGGCGCGGTAGCCGGCGTCGATCATGTCCCGCGCGCGGCCGAAGTCGGTTACGCCAAAGGCGGCCAGTGGCGGCTGGATGAGGATGTCGTCGCGGTGCAGGCTGGCCAGTTGTTCTTCCGAATTGCGGCGGGTCATCAGGGTGATCGACTGGTTGAGCACATCGACTACCGTCAGCAATTGCTTGCGGTCCCGCAATGGGGTGCCGATATCGACCACGATGGCCAGGTCCACCCCCATTTCACGGGCGACATCGACCGGGATGTTGTCGACCATGCCGCCGTCCACCAGCAGGCGGCCATCCAGTTCGACCGGGGCGAATACCGCCGGAATCGACATGCTGGCGCGGATCACCTGGGGCAGGTGACCACGGCGGAACACCACCTTTTCGCCACTGGCGATGTCGGTGGCCACCGCGCGGAAGGGGATGGGCAGTTTGTCGAAGTCCCGGGTGTCGGCGGTGTGCGCCAGCTTGCTTTCCAGCAGCAGTGACAGGTTCTGCCCCTGAATCACGCCCAGCGGCAGGCCCAGGCTGCCGTCATCGCGAAAGCTGAGCTTCTGTTTGACCAGGAAATCGCGGTCATCCTGCTTGCGTCGGAACGGTACGTCCTTGCGCGGCGGGGCATCGGACAACGCCTGTTGCCAGTCGAGTGTGGTAGCGAGCTTTTCCAGTTCCTCGACACTGTAGCCCGAGGCATAGAGCCCGCCGACCACCGCGCCCATGCTGGTACCGGCAATCGCATCGATGCGTACGCCCTGTTCTTCGAGGGCCTTGAGCACGCCGATGTGGGCCAGCCCACGGGCGGCGCCACCGGATAGAACCAGGCCGACCTTGGGCCTGGCCGGTTCGGCGGCGCTTGCTGCGAGCGAGGTGAGGGTGAACAGGAAACAGAACAGCAAACGGCGCATCGTGAGTCTCAAACCGTGGGCTAAAGACCGCTAGTATAAGCGGCCCCCTACCTGGAGATGTTTCACCATGGCCGACACCAAGCCGGAAATCGTCATCACGTATTGCACCCAGTGCCAGTGGCTGCTGCGTGCCGCCTGGCTGGCGCAGGAACTGCTCAGCACCTTTGCCGACGACCTGGGGCGAGTGGCGCTGGAACCTGGTACCGGCGGCATCTTCCGCGTTGCCTGCGATGGGGTGCAGATCTGGGAGCGCAAGGCCGACGGTGGTTTCCCCGAAGCCAAGGTGCTGAAGCAGCGGGTCCGCGACCAGATCGACCCACAGCGCGACCTGGGCCACAACGATCGCTGATCAGGCGCCCTCGGCCACTGGCCGCTGCCTGGGTGGCTGCTCTGCCGCCAGGCGGCTGGACAGCACGATGGCGAAGATGATCAGCGCGCCGCCCAGCAGCATGCGCACGGTGGGGGTTTCGGCAAACACCACCCAGGCCACGGCAATGCCGTAGACCGGCTCCATGCCGAACACCACGGCAGCGGTACGTGCTTTGATCACCGCCAGGCTGGCAACGAACAGGCTGTGTGCCACGCCGGTGCAGAAGATGCCGAGCAGCGCGATCCACAGCCAGTCCATGGGCGCCACGCCTGGCAGGCCTGGTGCTGCGAACGGCAGCAGGCAAAGACCCACCACCAGGTTTTGCCACAGCGCTGCCTGTACCGCAGGCAAGCGCCCGGAGCCGACGCGGTTGGTGAGCGACAGCAGGGAGAACAGCAGCCCGGACAGCAGTGCCCAGAGCAGCCCGCCAGTGGCCTCGCTGGCCAGGTCGAAGGCCGGTGTGACCAGTACCAGGCCAATGCTTACCAGCAGCACCAGCACTGCCTCGTTGCGGCGAATGCGTTCGCGGAACAGCAGGCCTTCAAGGATCACGGTAAAGGCCGGGAAGCTGGCGAAACCGAGGGTGGCGATGGCCACGCCGCCGACTTTGACGGCGATGAAGAAACTGACCCAGTGGCCGGCCAGCAACACGCCGCCGAGCAACAGCCGGCGCACGTCCTGGCTGCCAAGGCGTTGCCAGCCCGGGCCGGCCACACTGGCGAACAGGGCCAGGGCAAGCACGGCGAAGGCGGCGCGGCCGAACACGATGATTGCCGGGCTTGCGCTGGCGGCCAACTTGCCGAAGACGCCGGTGAGGCCGAAGAACAGCGCGCCAATGTGCAGCGCGCCGAGGGCGGTACGGTGGTTCATGATGGGTCCTTGCTCAAGATCTTCACGCCGTGGGGTGCGCCCACGAAAGGTCCGGTACAGGCTCAGTGTATAGGCTCAGGCAAACGCGTTCTGTCGCAAGACTGCTGTCAGTTGTCGCCAGGCTCTCGCCGCAAAGCTAATGGCGTACACCCGAACGCCCGCAACATCGCCGCTGAAAACGCACTCTGCGAGCCATACCCCACCTGCGCCGCAATTTCACCCATCGGCAGCAGGGTCTGTACCACCAACCGCCGCGCCTTGAGCAAGCGCCGCTGGCGAATGTAGTCCATTGGCGTCATCGCGCACTCGGCAGTAAAGCGCGCGTGCAGCCGAGCGCTGGACAGGCCGGCGATGCGCGCCAGGTCGGCGACCTGCAGCGGGTAGGCTGCATGCTGCTCGATATGCGCATCGAAGGCTGCATAGGGCAATCGCTGGCTGGGGCGCACGTTGGCTGCTGTCGTGGCGTTCAAGCTGGCCAGCAACAGCGCTGCGCCTTGCCGGGCAATCAGCGGGTCGTCCATGGGGCTGGCTGCCAACCAGTCCACCAGTTGCTGCTGGCGAGCATCCAGGGCGAGGGTGGCGGGGCGGTCGAGCAGGCGCCGGCTGGCGTCGGCATGCTCGCCCAGCTGCTCGCGCAGCCAGTGGTCCCCGGGCACATCCAGCACCAGGCATTCGCTGCCCTTATCGCTGGCACAGGTGTGGTGAGCGCCGGCCGGCACCACGACCAACCCTTGGCGGGCGATCCCCGCACCTTGCCCCTGCACCTCGAACGCCAGACGGCCGCGCAGGCCGAACACCAGTTGCGGGTGTTCGTGGCTATGGGCGATCAGGCTGTCGCGGTAGTGGCGCAGGGAGAGGATCGGGCCGACGATCATGGGGCGTCCTCGCAAGGCAAAGGCCCATTGTGCCCGATTCGCTGCTCACCATCACTCGTCACCGATTTGCCACGGCGCTGTCATGCGCGCCTGCCAGTCTCCAGCAAACTGCGCCGGAGCTTGCCCATGACCCATGCCGAACTGTCCCGCCCCTCGCGCAAGCAACGCGTGCGCACCTTGTGGATATCCGACGTGCACCTTGGCACCCGCGACTGCCAGGCCGAACACCTGTCGCAGTTTCTCAAGGGCTACCAGGCCGACCGTGTATACCTGGTGGGCGACATCATCGATGGCTGGAAGCTGCGTGGCGGGATCTACTGGCCGCAGGCCCACACCAACGTGATTCGCCGGCTGCTGACCATGAGCAAGCGCGGCACCGAGGTGATTTACGTCACCGGTAACCATGACGAGTTCCTGCGCCGGTATTCCAGGCTGATCCTGGGCAATATCCAGCTGGTCGACGAAGCCGAGCACCTGACCGCTGATGGACGCCGGTTGCTGGTGATCCATGGTGACCAGTTCGACGTGATTACCCGCTACCACCGCTGGCTGGCGTTTCTCGGTGACCGCGCGTACGAGCTCACGTTGGTGCTCAACCGCTGGCTGAACCATTGGCGCGCGCGTTACGGCTACGGGTACTGGTCGCTGTCCGCGTACCTCAAGCACAAGGTCAAAGGGGCGGTGAACTTCATCAGCGACTTCGAGGCTGCGATTGCCCACGAGTGCACCCGGCGTGGTTTTCATGGCGTGGTGTGTGGGCATATCCACCACGCCGAGATGCGCAAGGTGGGCGAGGTGGAGTACCTCAACTGCGGGGATTGGGTGGAGTCGTGCACGGCGTTGATCGAGCACTGGGATGGCAGTATCGAGCTGTATCGGCTGGCGCAGGCGCAAGCGGCGGTGCGGGCATTGGTGTAAGGCTCGAGGGCCATGGGGCCGCGACGCGGCCCTGGCAATCCTACAGCTTGAGCTTGCCGAGCAGAATATCGCGAAACATCACGAAATCCCCGGCCAGGCTATAAAACGGATAGGTGAAGGTGGCCGGCCGATTCTTCTCAAAAAAGAAATGCCCGACCCAGGCAAAACCGTAGCCGAACAGCGGCACGGCCAGCAGCAGCAGCCATTTGCCACTGCCGATGGTGTAGGCCACCAGGGCGATCACCAGGCTGGTGCCGACAAAGTGCAGGCGGCGACAAGTAGGGTTGCTGTGCTCCCCCAGGTAGTACGGGTAGAATTCGGCAAAACTGCGAAACTGCGCTGTGCTGTTCATGGCAGTACTCCGGGATTAATACTTCTGGACGAGATGCACGGCGTGGAGCCTGATTCGAGTCTAGAGTGATTGGCAGTGCCTACCAGTGACAATAGGCGCCAATTGAATATCCTTGGGGTTCACCGCAGGAGCGGTCAGGGAAGAGCCTGTCATGAGTGAAAGAACCACGTCAGCCAGCTGGGCATCAGGGATCGTGAAAGCACTTGAACTGGAAGGGCTGGACTGCCGGGCCATGTTCAAGCAGCTGGGGCTGGACTTCGCCGCCCTCGACGACCCTGATGCGCGCTTCCCTCAAGACTCGATGACCCGGCTCTGGCAACTGGCGGTGGAGTTGTCGGGCAACGAGGCTATCGGCCTGAACATGGCGCGTGTGGTGCGCCCAGCGTCGTTCCATGTGGTGGGCTACGCCTTGATGTCCAGCCGCACCCTGGCCGAGGGCTTCGAACGGCTGGTGCGGTACCAGCGCATCATCGCCGAAAGTTCCGACCTCAGCTTCGTCCTCGGTGCCGAGGGCTATTCGCTGATTCTCACCGTGCATGGCGACCACCTGCCGCCGACCCGGCACAGTGCCGAAGCCTCGCTGGCCTGCGCGCTGGCGCTGTGCAAGTGGCTGAGCGGCCGGCCGGTGCAGCCGCGGCGGGTACTGGTGCAGGGGCCGCAGCCCAAGGATGTCGAGCCGTACAAGACGGCCTTCCATTCGCCACTGGTGTTCGGTGCACCGCACGATGCGTTGGTGTTCGAGCGGGCCGACATGGAGGCGCCACTGCCCACCGCCAACGAAGCCATGGCGGTGCTGCATGACCGCTTTGCCGGGGAGTACCTGGCGCGCTTTTCCGAAAGCCGGGTTACCCACCGCGTGCGCCAGGTGCTGTGCCGTATCCTGCCGCAGGGTGAGCCCAAGCGTGAAACCCTGGCCCAGGCCCTGCATCTGTCGCAGCGCACTTTGCAAAGGCGCTTGCAGGAGGAGGGCACCAGCTTCCAGACCTTGCTCGACGATACCCGCCGCGAACTGGCCGAACAGTACCTGGCCCAACCGGGCATGACCCTGCTGGAAACCGCCTACTTGCTGGGCTTTGCCGACCCCAGCAATTTCTACCGGGCGTTCCGCCGCTGGTTCGATGCCACGCCCAGCGAGTACCGCGCCCGCCTGGGCGCCGGGGCCGAAGAGCTCAGTGACGCCAGAACGCCGGCATGCACAATACAAGCACCGTGATGATTTCCAGCCGCCCCAGCAGCATGCCGGCGGCGAGGATCCACTTGGCTGCGTCCGGCAGCGTAGCGTAGTTGCCCGAAGGGCCGATCACTTCGCCGAGGCCCGGGCCCACACCCGAAACCGTGCCGGCAGCGCCGGTCAATGCGGTCATCCAATCCACGCCCAGCAGTGACAGCAGCAGCGCCATGACGCAGATGGTGATGGCGAAGAAGAACGAGAATGTCAGGATCGAGCGCACGATGTCTTCGTCGAGACGGTGGCCGTTGTATTTCTGCTTGATCACCGCGCGCGGGTGGATCAGCTGGTTGAGGCTGGCCTTGAGCAGGATGTAGGCGACCTGGAAGCGGAAGATCTTGATGCCGCCTGCAGTCGAGCCGGAGCAGCCGCCAACGAAGCCCAGGTAGAAGAACAACATCAGCGAGAAATTGCCCCATAGGCTGTAATCGCCCAGGGCGAAGCCGGTGGTGGTGACCACCGAGGTCACGTTCAGCGCCACGTGCCGCAGGGCATCCAGCCAGTGCAGGTTGGTGCTGTACCAGTACCAGGTGCCCAGCACCAGCCAGGTGACCAGCAGCATGCCCAGCAAGCCCTGTACCTGCTGGTCGCGGATGAGCGCCTTGCGGTTGCCACGCAGGGTGGCCACGTACAGGGTGAACGGCAGGCTGCCCATGATCATCACCACCACTGCCACCCAGTGCACTGCCGGGATATCCCATTTTGCCAGTGACTGGTCCGAGGTGGAAAAGCCGCCGGTGGAGATTGCCGACATGGCATGGTTGATGGCATCGAACGGGCTCATGCCGGCCCACCAGAAGGCCAGTGCGCCAAGGATCGAGAAGCCGACGTAGACCCCCACGATCGACTTGGCGACCATGTGCGAGCGTGGCATGACCTTCTCGGAGCGGTCGGAAGATTCGGTCTGGAACAGACGCATGCCACCGATGCGCAGCAGCGGCAGGATCGCCACCGCCATGGCGATGAAGCCGATGCCGCCTAGCCAGTGCAGCATCGAGCGCCACATGAGAATGCCCGGCGACATGGTATCCAGCCCGCTGAGCACGGTGGCGCCGGTGGCGGTGATACCCGACATGCTCTCGAAGAAGGCGTCGGTGTAGCTGATGTGCTGGGTCAGCAGGAACGGCAGGGCGGCGAACACGCACACCACCAGCCAGCTGCTGACGGTGAGCAGGTACATGTCGCGCGGGCGCAGGTGCACATGTTCGGGGCGCCCCGGCACCACCAGCGCCAGGCCGGCGATGAAGGTGATCAGGCTGGACCAGAGGAACGACGGCATGTCGCCGGTGCGCTCGAAGATCACCAGGGTCGCCATGGGCACGGCCATGCCTACGGCCAGGGTAATCAGGAAGATGCCGATGATGAAACCAATGATCCTTAAGGTCGGCAACGCCATGTGATCTGCTCTGACTCGATTTGGAAGGGCGCCATTCTACCTATGGGTCTGCTGATGTAAACGCTAGAATGGCTGCACATTCAACTGCCAGGAGGGTAGCCGATGGAGGCTCTCGACGCATTGCTCAACCGTGTTTCCGTGCCACGCCTGACCGACCCGGCGCCCAATGCCGCCCAGCGCGAGGCGCTGTTCCAGGCCGCCTTGCGTGCCCCGGACCATGGCCAGCTGCGGCCGTGGCGGTTCCTGACCATCGAAGGCCAGGGCCGCGAGAAACTGGGCGAGCTGTTCGCCGAAGCGGTGCAGCAAAAGGGTGATGCCAGCCAGGCTGCGCTGGACAAGGCTCGCGCCATGCCGCTGCGCGCGCCGTTGCTGATCGTGGTGGTGGCCACGCTGCAAGACCACTTCAAGGTGCCCAAGTCCGAACAGCGCCTGGCGGCGGGCTGTGCGGCGCACGGCATTCTGATCGCTGCGCATGCGCAGGGCATCGGTGCGGTGTGGCGTACCGGTGACATGGCCTTTGATGCCCATGTGCACAAGGGCCTGGGGCTGGCCGAGAACGAGGAGCTGATTGGCTACCTGTATGTCGGCACGCCGCTGACCGAGCCGCGGACCGCACCGGTCCTGGAAACGGCTGATTTTGTCAGTGCCTGGGGTGAGTAACCTGGCCTTGGGCTGATTCGTGTATCAAGGCTGGCGGCCTCTTCGCGGGTGAGCCCGCGAAGAGGCCAGGCGCCGTTACATCCCATCAACTGCCTGCCGCTTCAGCCAAGGGCAACTCCAGCCTGGCTACAAACCCGCCCTGTGGATGATTCTCCAGCACCAGACTACCGCCGTGGCGCTCCGCAGCCTTGCGCGCAATCGCCAACCCCAGGCCATGCCCCGGCGCTTCTTGCCCCGGCGCGCGGAAGAACGGCTCGCCCAGTTGCGCCAGGTGCTCCGCTGCCGCCCCAGGCCCATGGTCACGCACGCTGATCACGATCCGGTCCTGCGCGCGCGCGGCGCTGACCTCGACCGGTTGGCCCACCGGATTGAAGCGCAGGGCATTGCGCAGCAGGTTGTCCACGGCACGCTCGATCAACGTTGGCCAACCCTGCAAACTCAACCCCGGCTGCGCTTCCAGGCGCACGTCCTGATCCGGCGCGCTCAGCAGGGCGTCCTTGCGCACGCTGCCGAGCAAGGCATTGATGTCGACCGGTTCGGCATGAGCCTGTTCGGCATCGACCCTGGCCAAGGCGAGGATCTCGCTGATCAGGTCTTCCAGGCGGTCGCACTCGCGGGTCAGGCGTGGCCACAGCGCTTGCCGCTGCTCAGGCTCGGCGCGTTCGGCCAGGGCCAGGGCGATACGCAGCCTGGCCAGCGGCGAGCGCAGTTCGTGGGACACATCGCGCAGCAACTGGCGCTGGCTGCCAATGGTGCTTTGCAGGCGCGCGCCCATCTTGTTGAAGTCCTGGGCCAGTACCCCGAATTCGTCACGCCGCGCGGCAAGCCTGGCCAGGCTATTCTGCTGGTAGGTGCTCTGGCCCAGGTCGTGCACGGCACTGCGCAGGCGGCTTAGCGGGCGGGTGATGGACAAGGTCACCAGCAGGCTGAACAGGGTCAGTACCACCAAGGCAATACCCAGCGCGCTGAGTGGCCACATCAGGCTTTCACGATGCCAGGCGTCCAGCGCCGGATGGGGGATGCGGTAGATCAACAGGTAGGTTTCGCCGGTGTCGGGGCTGGTGTATTCCTCGGTCAGCCGGCGCCACGGCAAGCGCCGCTGGTCATTGTGCTGGCGTGCCTCGAAGGCTGCCGCGCGGCGTGGGAAGGTACCGGGCACCACCGCCTCGCCACTGTCGTCGAGCACCTGCACGTCTATCTTGTAACGGCCCTTGCGCTGCTCCAGGAACTGCTGCGCCGCCTCCAGGCCTTCCTGCTCATAATGCCTCGCCCACTGGCTGGCCAGCGTGTTCAGGCCCGGGTGGCGGCTGAGGATCCAGGCGTCCTGGTTGAGCATGTGGCCCAGCAGGATCGACAGGCCTGCGACCAGGGTGATGGCCAGCCAGAAGCTGGCCAGGATGCGCCAGAACAGTGAACGCAAGTGCACCTCCTAAACAGAAAAAGCCCGGCTCGCGCTTGGGCGGGCCGGGCGTTGGGCGGACAGCTTACTGGGCCTTGTTGCCTTTTTCAGCTTTCCAGGCCTGGAACTCTTGCCACTCGGCTTTCTTGGCGGCGCGTTCCTTTTGCAGTTCGTCGAACTTCTTCTGCTGGTCAGGCTTGAGCAGGTTGCGCACGGCGGTGTCGGTCTTGGTGCGACTGGCTTGCAGTTCGTCCTTCATGGCCTTCTGGTCGGCGGCCGGGAGCTTGGACAGGTAACGCTCAGTGATGTCGCGGCGCTGTTGCATCTGCTCGCCCATCAGCTTGCCGATCTGCTGGCGCTGGTCGCGGCTCAGGTCCAGTTGCTGGAAAGGCGCATCACCGCGATGATGCGGGCCGTCGTGACGCGGGCCGCCATCAGGCATGGCCATGGCTACGGTCGGCAGGGCGGCGGCGAACATCAGGGCGATAAGGGTCTTGCGCATGGTGTCTCTCCTTTCATAGGCCGGTGGTTACCGGATGAGCACAGTCTAGGGAGATCACCGTCAAGCGCAGTCAGCGGATGGTAAAGGCTCGGTAAAGATGGTCAGAGGCAGTAGTAATAGCCACGGCTGCGCAGCGCGACGATGCGTGGGCGGCCATCGGCGTGTGGGCCGATCTTCTTGCGCAGGTTGCTGACGTGCATGTCCAGGCTGCGGTCGTACAGGGTCAGCTTGCGCCCCAGGCCGATTTGCGCGAGTTCCTGCTTGTCCAGCGGTTCGCCGGGCTGGCGCAGCAGGGCTTCGAGAATGCGGCTTTCGGACAGGGTCAGGGTCATTTCGCGGCCATCGATGCTGGCCACACCACGTGCAGGGCTGTAGACCAGGTCGCCCAGCGCCACCTGGCTGGTGGTAGCGGTGGGGTGGCTACGGCGCAGCACCGCGCGCAGGCGGGCGGTAAGCTCACGCGGATCGCAGGGTTTGGCCAGGTAATCGTCGGCGCCCAATTCCAGGCCGAGGATGCGGTCCAGTGGCTCGCCACGGGCCGAGAGCATCAGCACCGGGAGTTCGGCATGTTCGCTGCGCAACTGCTTGAGCAACTCCAGGCCACTGCCGTCGGGCAGCATCACATCCAGCACCACGGCAGCGGGGGCGTGTTCGGCCAGGGCCTGGCGTGCGCTGTGGCCGTCGTGGCAGGCACGTACAGTGAACCCTTCCTGGGTCAGCCAGCTGCTGAGCAGCTCGCACAGCTCCTGGTCATCATCAATCAGTAACAGCTCGCTCATGACTCACTCAATTCAACCATTGACGGCGGTTAGATCGGCCCGCCAGTGGCAAAGATACCGCAGACTGATGGCAACCGCATAACTGCCGCACCGCGAAGGAGCTGACGCGGTGCGGAGGCTGATCAAGGCAGCACTTGCTTGAACGGCTTGACCACAACCTTGTCGTAGACACCTGCTGCAATATACGGATCAGCATCGGCCCAGGCCTGCGCTGCGGCCAGGGAGTCGAACTCGGCAACGATCAGGCTGCCGCTGAAGCCTGCTTCGCCAGGGTCGTTGCTGTCGATGGCCGGGTGCGGGCCGGCCAGCACGACGCGGCCTTCGGCCTTGAGTTGTTGCAGGCGCTCGATGTGCGCCGGGCGGGCGGCCAGGCGCTTTTCCAGGGAGTTTGCGACGTCGCTGGCGATAATGGCGTAGAGCATGTCAATCCTTGGGTTTGGAGGTAGAAGGGTCGTCGTGCAGGTGGCGCGACAGGTACACGCCTTGCGCCACCAGGAAGATCACGGTCATGCCCAGGCTGCCGAATACCTTGAAGTCCACCCAGAAGTCCTGGAAGGTGAAGGCGACGAACAGGTTGGCCGCGCCGCAGAACAGGAAGAAGGCGATCCAGGCCAGGTTCAGGCGGGCCCAGATGGCATCCGGCAGGGTCAGGGCGTGGCCCATGATGCGCTTGATCAGTACCCGGTCGCCGATGAAGTGGCTGCCGGCAAAGCCCAGGGCGAACAACCAGTTGACCACCGGCGCCTTCCACTTGAGGAAGGTTTCACTGTGGAAGGTCAGGGTCAGGCCGCCGAAGACCAGGCAGGCGACCAAGGTCAGCCACTGGCCTTTTTCCAGCTTGCGCTGGCGCAGGAACAGCGCACCGTACACCACCAGCGAGCTGATGATCAGCATGGCTGTGGCGCTGTAGATGCCGCCGAATTCGAAGCTGTGGCCGGCGACTTCCATGGGGCGCGGGTCGAGCTTGTAGACGATGAAGAACAGCAGCAGCGGGATGAAATCGATGAATTGTTTCACAATGGCAGCCAGAATCGGGATGTGACGGCATAATAACAAACATCGATTCCAGCGAAAGCGCTCCTCCATGAATGTTGATCTGCACTGTCACAGCACGGCCTCCGACGGCGCCCTGTCGCCCGCGATCCTGGTTGCCCGGGCCCATGAGCATGGGGTGCAAACGCTGGCGCTGACCGACCATGACACCATCGAAGGCCTGCCCGAGGCGCACCAGGCGTGCATTGAGCGGGGCATGCACTGGGTCAGCGGGGTAGAGCTGTCATGTACCTGGGGTGGCGCCACTATCCACGTGCTCGGCTATGACTTCCCGCTCGATGCGCCGCCGCTGCTGGCGGCGATCGAAGCGTTGCACCGTGGCCGCTGGCTGCGCGCCGAAGAAATTGACAAACGGTTGGCCGCCAAGGGCATGCCCGGCACCCTTGAAGGCGCCCGCGCCGTGCAGCACGAGCTGGGCGACAGCGGCAATGCCCCGGCCCGCCCGCACTTTGCCGAGTATTTGGTGCGTGCCGGGCACGTCAAGGACCGCGGCGAGGCGTTTCGCAAGTGGCTGGGCGCCGGCAAGCTGGGTGACGTGAAACAGCATTGGCCGACTCTTGACGAAACCGTTGCCACGTTACGGCAGTCCAACGCCTGGGTGAGCCTGGCGCATCCCATGCACTACGACCTGACCCGCAGCAAGCGCAGACGGCTGATTGCCGACTATATTCAGGCAGGTGGGCAGGCGCTCGAAGTGGTCAACGGGATGATGCCTGCCGAGCAAGTGGGCACCATGTCCATCCTTACCCGTGAGTTCGGCCTGCTGGCAAGCGCTGGCAGTGATTTCCACGGCCCCGGCACCTGGGGCGAGATCGGTGCCTACCGGCCTTTGCCCGAGGACCTGCCACCTCTGTGGCGCCGATTCAGCCATGAACAGCCTATGGCGGTATGAACAGGACGATTACGTGAGCCAATTTTTCCAGATTCATCCGGAGAACCCGCAGCAGCGGCTGATCCGCCAGGCGGTGGAGATCATCCGCAAGGGCGGAGTGGTGGTGTATCCCACCGATTCGGCCTATGCGTTGGGTTGCCAGATTGGCGACAAGGCGGCGATCGAACGCGTGCGGCGCCTGCGCGGCCTGGACAAGACCCACAACTTCACCCTGATGTGCTGCGACATGTCGCAGTTGGGGCTGTATGCCAAGGTCGACACCGGCACCTTCCGCCTGCTCAAGGCCCATGTGCCAGGGCCTTATACGTTCATTCTCAACGGTACCCGGGAGGTGCCGCGCCTGCTGCTGCACGAAAAGCGCCGCACCATCGGCCTGCGCGTGCCGGACCACGCCATTACCCTGGCGCTGTTGGCCGAGCTGGGCGAGCCGCTGATGAGCGTGAGCCTGATCCTGCCGGGGGACGACGAGCCGATGACCGACCCTTACGAAATTCGTGAGCGCCTGGAGCACCACGTCGACCTGGTGATCGACGGTGGTTTCGGCGACCTCAAGGCATCGACCATCATCGATCTGTCCGGTGACGAGCCGGAGCTGATCCGCGAAGGCTGCGGCGATCCGACTCCGTTCCTGGTCAACGCGTGAGCCAGGTGGAAGCGCCCGAGGCGCCGGCCGAGCAGGCCGAAGAGCCTCGGCAGTTACAACTGGCCCTGGTCTACGGCGAAGCCCTCACCGAGCTGCCGCTGGACCTGTATATCCCGCCAGACGCCCTGGAGGTCATCCTTGAAGCCTTCGAAGGCCCGCTGGACCTGTTGCTCTACCTGATCCGCAAGCAGAACATCGACATCCTCGACATCCCGGTGGCAGAAATCACCCGCCAGTACATGGGCTACGTGGAGTTGATGAAGAGCGTACGCCTGGAGCTGGCTGCCGAGTACCTGGTGATGGCGGCCATGCTCGCCGAGATCAAGTCGCGCATGCTGCTGCCGCGCTCCGCCGACATCGAGGAAGAAGAGGGCGACCCGCGCGCCGAGCTGATTCGCCGCCTGCAAGAGTACGAGCGCTTCAAGGCCGCCGCCGAGGGCATCGAGGAATTGCCGCGGGTTGGCCGTGACGTGGTAGTGCCCCGCCTGGAGGCCCCGCAGGCCAAGGTGCGCAAGCTGTTGCCGCAGGTCAGCCTGGAGGAGCTGCTGGTGTCCATGGCCGAGGTAATGCGCCGCAATGACCTGTTCGAAAGCCACCAGATCACCCGTGAAACCCTGTCCACCCGCGAGCGCATGAGCCAGGTGCTGGAACGCCTGAAGGGCGGCGCTTTCATACCGTTCGTCGAGTTGTTCGGCGCAGACGAAGGCAAGCTGGGCGTGGTGGTGACCTTCATGGCGGTGCTTGAGCTGGTGAAGGAATCGCTGATCGAACTGGTGCAGAATGAACCTTTCGCCGCCATCCATGTGCGGCTTCGCCCGGCGCTAGTTGAAGAACCCGATGAACCTTAATGAACCCCGCGACCTGGCGTCGCTGATCGAAGCCTTTTTGCTGGCGTCGGGCAAACCGCAATCCCTCGAGCGCCTTTACGAGCTGTTCGAGGAGGCCGAGCGCCCCGAGCCCAAGGTGTTCAAGCAGGCCCTGGAGGTGCTGGGCAAGTCCTGCAACGGCCGCGCCTTTGAGCTGAAGGAGGTGGCCAGCGGCTACCGTCTGCAAATTCGCGAAGACTATGCACCCTGGGTCGGGCGCCTGTGGGAGGAGCGGCCGCAACGCTATTCGCGGGCTTTGCTGGAGACCCTGGCGTTGATCGCCTACCGCCAACCGATCACCCGTGGCGAGATCGAAGACGTGCGCGGCGTGGCGGTGAACAGCAACATCATCAAGACCATGATGGAGCGCGAGTGGATACGCGTGGTCGGCTACCGCGAGGTGCCCGGGCGCCCAGCGATGTTTGCCACCACCAAGGCGTTTCTCGACCACTTCAACCTGAAGAGCCTGGACGAGCTACCGGCCTTGGCCGAGCTGCGCGAGATGGAGCCCGAGCCTGTGCTTGACCCGGATGATGCGCCGGTACCGGCGCATTTGCAGGCGTTGGCCGATGCCAGCCTCGGCGAAGAGGAAGCGGAGGGCGAGCCGAAGGAGGAAACCAGTTTCCGCAGCTTGCTGGTGGAACTGGATGCCATGGAAGAAGGGTTGAAAACCGACTTCGATGACTTGCGTGCAGAAGAGCCTGAAGGGTCTGTAGACGAAGAGGGCAAGGCACAGCCAACCCATCACCATTAGGCAGAAACCCCTCCCGGCCCGCACAAAACCCTCTAATCTCCAGTGCGTTCCCATGGCGAACCGCGTATGATGCGCGACCTTTTGGCGCTTCCGTCGCCAGAAACCCCTTTTTCATTCCTACACCGGGAGGTGCCCAGATGAGTGAGCAAGACCTGCAAGATACCGAGATCACCCCGCCATCCGGCGAAAAGCTGCAGAAAGTGCTGGCACGCATTGGCGTGGGCTCGCGCCGTGATGTCGAGGCCTGGATCAGCCAGGGCCGTATCAAGGTCAACGGCGTCGAGGCCACCCTCGGCCAGCGCGTCGACCTGCACGACGCCATTGCCGTTGACGGCAAGCTGATCAAGCGCGAGGAAGCCGCCGAGGCCACTCGCCGGGTGATCATGTACAACAAGCCCGATGGCGAAATCTGCACCCGTGACGACCCAGAAGGCCGCCCGACCGTGTTCGACCGCCTGCCACGGCCGAAAGAAGGCCGCTGGATCAACATCGGCCGCCTCGACATCAACACCACCGGGCTGCTGCTGTTCACCACCGACGGTGAACTGGCCAACCGCCTGATGCACCCGTCGTACGAAATGGACCGTGAGTACGCGGTACGTGTGCGTGGTGAAGTGGACGACGAGATGATCGAGCGCCTGAAGGCTGGCGTGATGCTGGAAGACGGCCCGGCCAAGTTCACCGACATCCAGAAGGCACCCGGTGGCGAAGGCTTCAACCACTGGTACCACTGCGTGGTGATGGAAGGCCGTAACCGTGAAGTGCGTCGCCTGTGGGAATCCCAGGGCATGGTGGTCAGCCGCCTGAAGCGCGTGCGTTTCGGCCCGGTGTTCCTCAATTCCGACCTGCCGATGGGCCGCTGGCGGGAAATGTCCCAGGGCGAGATCGACATCCTGGCCGCTGAAGTAGGATTGCAGCCAGTTGCGCTGCCAACCCTGAACCTCAAGGCCAAGGACAAGATGGAGCGTATGCAGCGCAAATCGTCTCGCCCACTGGGCCGTGGCGAGCGCGTGCGCAACTTGCGCCCGGCGCAAGAGGGCGCAGCTGCTGGCGAACGCCCTGCGCGTCAACCGCGTGAAGAAGCCCCGCGCAAGGGCAGCCGCGGCAGCGCCGTGGCCGAGCGCCCAAGCGAGATGCGCAAGCGCCCGGGCAAGCCTGATGGTGACAAGCCGGCAGGCCGTGGTCGCGGCAAGCCGCGTGGCTGACAGGCCTTTGCGGTAGAGAGAACCAGCCTTCGGGCTGGTTTTTTTATGCCTGTGAGAAGTGGGGGCGGCAAAACCACCTCAAGATATTGAAGAAAAAGAATTTTTCGGATGACTGGCAAGTTCTTGAACCGGCTTGTAAATAAAACTATACAAGCCTGGCTGATTTCAGCCTGCATTTCAGAATATGCCCGATCTTGTAAACAAACCTTGCCGCTCTTGACGCTGGCAATGCCCCGCCCATGTCCTGCCCACCCTTGCCCAAACCCCCGCCCCACGGTGTTATAGCCGCCATTGCCGTGTGCAAGAGCCTGCCCGAAGAGGCCGGCTGACAAAACAACAAATGGAGGCGCCATGTACGCCGATCACGTTGCCTATCAAGGCCCATACCACAGGATCGCTGCGTTTTTTCCCAAGGAAACGATGCAACGCGTTGACGCCTGCGCGCTTGCAGGGGTATACAGTGCGCCGCGTTTTACCTGTGACCCTCTTGCGTACCGCGCACTCTTGATCACGCCTGGTTGACCCGCCTCGGCGGCACCTGAGGTCGAGAAACCCAAGGTAACCACCTTGCCCATTCCGCTGCGCCACGAGCGCGGTGGGTCCGATTCCGTCACAGATAAAAACAATGCAGGTGACTTCGTTCATGAGTGGACAAAACATGCATTCAGGCGAGCTCAAACGGGGCCTGAAGAACCGCCACATCCAGTTGATCGCCCTCGGCGGCGCGATTGGTACCGGCCTGTTCCTCGGCTCGGCAGGCGTGATGAAATCCGCCGGCCCGTCGATGATCCTTGGCTACGCTATCTGCGGCTTCATCGCCTTCATGATCATGCGCCAGCTTGGCGAGATGATCGTCGAAGAGCCGGTGGCCGGCTCGTTCAGCCATTTCGCCCACACCTATTGGGGCGGTTTCGCCGGCTTTCTGTCGGGCTGGAACTGCTGGGTGCTGTACATTCTGGTGGGCATGTCGGAGCTTTCGGCGGTCGGCAAGTATGTCCACTACTGGTGGCCGGAGATCCCGACTTGGGTGACCGCAGCAGCGTTCTTCGTGCTGATCAACGCCATCAACCTGATGAACGTGAAGTTCTTCGGAGAGGCCGAGTTCTGGTTTGCCATCATCAAGGTGGTGGCCATCGTCAGCATGATCGGCCTGGGTGCCTACCTGCTGACCAGCGGCAGCGGCGGCCCTGACGCCACCGTGGCCAACCTGTGGTCGCACGGCGGCTTCTTCCCGAATGGCGTCAGCGGGCTGGTAATGGCCTTGGCCTTCATCATGTTTTCCTTCGGTGGCCTGGAAATGCTCGGCTTTACCGCTGCCGAGGCCGACAAGCCGAAGACCGTGATCCCCAAGGCGATCAACCAGGTCATCTACCGCATCCTGATTTTCTATGTCGGTGCCCTGGTGGTGCTGTTGTCGCTGACCCCCTGGGACAACCTGGTCGCCAGCATCGACGCTTCGGGTGGCAGCTATGGCAGCAGCCCGTTCGTGCAGGTGTTCTCGTTGCTGGGCAGTGATGTGGCAGCCAACCTGCTTAACTTCGTGGTACTGACTGCGGCGCTGTCGGTGTACAACAGTGGTACCTACTGCAATGCGCGTATGCTGCTGGGCATGGCCGAGCAGGGCGATGCACCGGCATCGCTGGCCAAAGTCGACAAGCGCGGCGTGCCTGTGCGTTCGATCCTGGTGTCGGCTGCCGTGACTTTGGTTGCCGTGCTGCTCAACTACCTGATGCCGCAAAACGCCCTGGAACTGCTGATGTCGCTGGTAGTGGCCACCCTGGTGATCAACTGGGCGATGATCAGCTACTCGCACTTGAAGTTCCGCCAGCACCTCGACCGTACCGGTCAGAAGCCGCTGTTCAAGGCGTTGTGGTACCCGTACGGTAACTATGTGGTACTGGCCTTCGTGGTGCTGATCCTCGGCATCATGCTGATGATTCCGGGTATCCAGGTGTCGGTGTACGCGATCCCGGTGTGGCTGTTTGCGATGTTCGTGGTGTACATGGTCAAGCAGCGTCGCCAGCTGAATGCGGGCGGTAGCGTTGAGACTGTGGCCAAATAAGGCACCCTGGGCGGTATGCCAAAACCCGGAGTCACGTGAGTGGCTTCGGGTTTTTTGTTGCCGGTGCGGGCCTGTTCGCGGGTACAGGCGGCAATCAGATCTGTTTCAGCAACCATCCCCTGAATGCTCGCAGCGACGGCAGCGCCTCATTCCTCGGCGGGTAGATCAGGTAATAGCTGCGCTGGCTGGCAAATGCCACCCCTGGGCTGTGCAGCTCACCCTTGGCCAGTTCCTCCTCCACCAGTATGCGCGGCACCAGCCCGATCCCGATCCCGGCCCGCACGGCCTGGATCAGGTGCGATGTCAGCTCGAAACTGGGCCCCAGGCGCATCGCTCGATGGGGCAGGCCGTGGTGCGAGAACCACTCGCCCCAGGCATGCGGGTTGTTGGCCACGTTCAGCAGCACCTCCTCGCTGATCCTGGCCGGGCTCCAGTTTTTACTGTCGGCCTCGGCCTGCGGCGGCAGAATCACCACCAGTTCCTCGGCATGCAGGCGATGGCAGATCAGCCCTGGCAGGTCGTGGCTGGCCACGCCGATGGCGGCATCGATCTCGCTGGTGTCGAAGTTGATGGCTTCGATGCGTGAATGGATGTGCACCAGCATGCCTGGGTGAGCGCTGTAGAACGCGTGCAGTCGCGGCAGCAGCCATTTCGAGCCGAATGTCGGCAGGGTGGCCAGGCGCAAGGTGCCGACCCCGGACTGGTAGGCCAGCGCCTGCAATGTGGCGCTGCGGATGCGGCCCAGCGCCTCGCTGAGCTCGCGCTGGTACAGGCGGCCGACATCGGTAAGCTGCACCTGGCGGCCTTCGCGGCGGAACAGGGTCAGGCCCAGTTGTTGTTCCAGTGCCTGCACTTGGCGGCTGACCGCGCTTTGGGTCAGCGACAATTCGGCAGCGGCGCGGGTGTAGCTTTCATGCCGGGCGGCGGCCTCGAATGCCAGCAGCAGCGACATGGAAGGTGTCAGGTGGCGGTAATTCATTCATAAAAGTCATTGATAGCGGCAGGATTATCCGTTTGCCCCTGAAGCCAAACTACAGGAACATTGGCCTATACGTCATCCCCGCATGCCTGAACCCATGCCGGGGCGTCAGGAATCCCGTGAATTAGCCAATATCAAGAGGCCATCCTTCGATGATCGCCCAGCTGTCGACCGTTGCACCGAGCGCCAACTACCCCGAATTCCTTGAAGCCCTGCGCCATAGCGGCTTCCGTGGGCAGATCAGTGCCGACTATGCCACCCGTACGGTGCTGGCCACCGATAACTCGATCTATCAGCGCCTGCCACAGGCAGCGGTGTTCCCGCTGGATGCCGACGACGTGGCGCGGGTCGCCACGCTGATGGGCGAGCCACGCTTCAGGGAGGTCAAGTTGACCCCGCGCGGCGGCGGTACCGGTACCAATGGCCAGTCGCTGACCGACGGCATCGTCGTCGACCTGTCGCGCCACATGAACAACATTCTCGAAATCAACGTCGAGGAACGTTGGGTGCGGGTGCAGGCAGGTACCGTCAAGGACCAGCTCAACGCTGCGCTCAAGCCACACGGGTTGTTCTTCGCGCCTGAGCTCTCCACCTCCAACCGTGCCACCGTCGGCGGCATGATCAACACCGACGCCAGCGGGCAGGGCAGTTGCACCTACGGCAAGACCCGCGACCACGTGCTGGAGCTGCACAGCGTGCTGCTCGGTGGCGAGCGCCTGCACAGCCTGCCGATCGACGATGCCGCACTGGAGCAGGCCTGCGCCGCGCCTGGCCGGGTTGGCGAGGTGTACCGCATGGCGCGGGACATCCAGGAAACCCAGGCCGAGCTGATCGAGACCACCTTCCCCAAGCTCAACCGTTGCCTGACCGGCTACGACCTGGCGCACCTGCGCGATGAGCAGGGCCGCTTCAACCTCAACAGTGTGCTGTGTGGTGCCGAGGGCTCGCTGGGTTACGTGGTCGAAGCCAAGCTCAACGTGCTGCCGATCCCCAAGTATGCGGTGCTGGTGAACGTGCGCTACACCAGTTTCATGGATGCCCTGCGTGACGCCAATGCGCTGATGGCGCACAAGCCGCTGTCGATCGAGACGGTCGACTCCAAGGTGCTGATGCTGGCGATGAAAGACATCGTCTGGCACAGCGTTGCCGAGTATTTCCCGGCCGACCCTGAGCGCCCGACCCTGGGTATCAACCTGGTGGAGTTCTGTGGTGACGAGCCAGCCGAGGTCAATGCCAAGGTGCAAGCGTTCATCCAGCACCTGCAGAACGACACCAGTGTCGAGCGCCTGGGCCACACCCTGGCCGAGGGCGCTGAGGCGGTCACCCGCGTCTACACCATGCGCAAGCGTTCGGTGGGCCTGCTGGGCAACGTCGAGGGCGAAGTGCGCCCGCAGCCTTTCGTCGAGGACACGGCTGTACCACCGGAGCAACTGGCCGACTACATTGCCGACTTCCGCGCGCTGCTCGATGGGTATGGCCTGGCCTACGGCATGTTTGGCCACGTCGATGCCGGCGTGCTCCACGTGCGCCCGGCGCTTGATATGAAAGACCCGGCCCAGGCCGCACTGGTCAAGCCGATTTCCGACGCCGTGGCGGCGCTTACCAAAAGTTACGGCGGCCTGCTGTGGGGCGAGCACGGCAAGGGTTTGCGTTCGGAATATGTGCCGGAGTATTTCGGTGAACTGTACCCGGCGTTGCAGCGCCTGAAAGGCGCCTTCGACCCGCATAACCAGCTCAACCCGGGCAAGATCTGCACCCCACCGGACAGCTCCGAAGGCCTGACCAAGGTCGATGGCGTAACCCTGCGCGGTGACCTCGACCGCACCATCGACGAGCGTGTGTGGCAGGACTTCCCTAGCGCCGTGCACTGCAACGGCAACGGTGCCTGCTACAACTACGACCCCAACGATGCCATGTGCCCGTCGTGGAAGGCCACCCGTGAACGCCAGCATTCGCCCAAGGGGCGTGCCTCGTTGATGCGCGAGTGGCTGCGCCTGCAGGGCGAAGCGAACATCGACGTTCTGGCTGCGGCGCGCAACAAGGTGTCGTGGCTCAAGGGGCTGCCGGCACGCCTGCGCAACAATCGCGCACGTAACCAGGGCCAGGCTGATTTCTCCCATGAGGTGTACGATGCCATGGCCGGCTGCCTGGCGTGCAAGTCGTGCGCCGGGCAATGCCCCATCAAGGTCAACGTGCCAGACTTCCGCTCGCGCTTCCTCGAGCTGTACCACGGCCGCTACCAGCGCCCGCTGCGCGACTACCTGATCGGCTCGCTGGAGTTCACCATCCCCTACCTGGCGCACGCGCCAGGCCTGTATAACGCAGTGATGGGGTCGAAGTGGGTGAGCCAGCTGCTGGCTGACAAGGTCGGCATGGTCGATAGCCCGCTGATCAGCCGTTTCAACTTCCAGGCCACCCTGGCCCGCTGCCGCGTTGGCGTGGCCACGGTGCCGGCGCTGCGTGAGCTGACCCCTGCCCAGCGCGAGCGCAGTATCGTGTTGGTGCAGGACGCCTTCACCCGTTACTTCGAAACGCCGCTACTGTCGGCCTTCATCGACCTGGCCCATCGCCTGGGCCACCGGGTATTCCTGGCACCGTATAGCGCCAACGGCAAGCCGCTGCACGTGCAGGGCTTCCTCGGTGCGTTCGCCAAGGCCGCGATCCGCAATGCCACCCAGCTCAAGGCCCTGGCGGATTGCGGCGTGCCGCTGGTGGGCCTGGACCCTGCCATGACCCTGGTGTACCGACAGGAGTACCAGAAGGTGCCAGGCCTGGAAGGTTGCCCGCAGGTGCTGTTGCCGCAGGAGTGGCTGATGGATGTGCTGCCCGAACAGGCGCCTACCGCGCCGGGCAACTTCCGCCTGATGGCGCACTGCACCGAGAAGACCAACGTGCCGGCCAGCACCCGTCAGTGGGAGCAGGTGTTTGCCCGCTTGGGGTTGAAGCTGGTTACCGAAGCCACCGGCTGCTGCGGGATGTCCGGTACCTATGGGCATGAAGCGCGCAACCAGGAAACCTCGCGGACCATCTTCGAGCAGAGCTGGGCGACCAAGCTGGACAAGGAAGGCGAGCCGCTGGCCACGGGCTATTCATGCCGCAGCCAGGTCAAGCGCATGACCGAGCGCAAAATGCGCCACCCGCTTGAGGTGGTCTTGCAGTACGCCCGGCGCTAGGCCCTTGGTGGGCTGCTTGGCAGCCCATTCACGGGTAAACCCGCTCCCACAGGGATTGCGCTGGATTCTAGAAATCGAGCAAGACTGTTGCTTCCACGCGGACCGCGTCAGTCTTGATGGATGCGGTCCCTGCTGGGGCGATAGGGCGAGCGCGGGCAACACAAGCCTCAGGGTTCTTGTACCCGATCTCTGTGCCGCCGCGCCTGCCTGTACAGATAGAGGCTCAGAACCAGCCCGCAAGCCGCCGCAGCGGCCGCGAACAGAAACATCGAAGCGAACCCGAACCCCGCCGCCACCGCGCCCACCAGCGGCCCGGTCACTCCTAGCGACAAATCGACAAACAGTGAATAAGCACCCACCGCCGCCCCGCGGTTGGCCGCTGATACCTGGTTAACTGCTTCCACGCCCAGTGCCGGAAACACCAGCGAGAAACCAAACCCACTCAGTGCTGCGCCCGCCAGCGCCAGCTCGCTGCTGGGCGCCAGCCACAGCATCAACAAGCCTAGTGTTTCAACCGACAGGCAAGCGATCGCCACCCTGAAGCCACCAATCCGGTTGATCAGGTTGCCGAACAGCAGGCGCGCGCTGATGAAACTGGCACCAAACAGGCTGAGTGTCAGTGCGGCATTGGCCCAGCCTCGGCTGGCGTAGTACAAGGTAATGAAGGTGGCTATGGTGCCAAAGCCGATCGAGCCCAGTGCGAGTCCCGAGCCGTGCGGAAACACCTTGCCCAACACCCGCAAGAACGGCAGGCGTACGCCGCTGACGATGGGTGCGGCCTGCTTGGGCCAGGCCAGCAGCAGGCCAAGCATGCACAGCAGAATGATGCTCACGCCCATGCTCCAAAGCCCCAGGGCCTTGACCATCAGTACGCCCAGCGGGGCGCCGACGGCCAGTGCGCCGTAGCTGGCAATGCCGTTCCAGGAGATGACCTTGGCCGTGTGGGCCGCTCCCACTCGGCCGATACCCCAGCCGATGGAGCCCGCGCCCACCAGGCTTTCGGCACTCCCCAGCACCAGGCGGCCGAGCAGCAGGCAGGCCAGGCTCAGCCACGGCATATGCGTGAGAAAGGCGCACGCCAGCATGAACACCCCGCTGAGGCCGCAGCCGGCGAGGCCGTACATCACGGCTTTCTTGCTGCCGTGGTTGTCAATGATGCGGCTGGCGGTAGGGCGGCTGAGCAGGGTGGCCAGGTATTGCACGCTGATCACCAGCCCGGCGACCACGGCGCTGAAACCTAGGTCGTTGTGCACATAGCCAGGCAGCACGGCCAGCGGGATACCGATGTTCAGGTAGCCAATAAAGGTGAAAAGGACGATGGAGACGACTTGCAGGGTGACCGCAAGGGGGCGCGGTGAGTCGGGCATGGGGGCCTACGAGAGTTCTGGACGGTGTGAAAACGTGATGACGGGGGTGGCCCGCAGGTCAGCCGTTTTCACACAGTCGGGGGATGCGCAGTTATTCCTGGTCAGCGCTGGGTTGATCGTCACCATCCTGCTCGACGGCAGCTGCCGGTTCGGCGTGAACGGTCACGGTTGGCTCTTCTGGGTTCAGGCTTGGGAAGGGAAGATTCGGGATCTCATGCATCTCGTCGTTCCTCGCAAGTGTGATTGAAAAGTCTGCGCCAGGCGCGTTGGAAGCTTCGCAAAGCTGGGGCAGGATACACAAGTCTGAATGACAGTTTGGGTTTTTTCCCGTTCGCTTGTCGGTTTTACGGGCGAACAGCGCACATTTCCCCCATGAAAAAAGGGGCCATCTGGCCCCTTGATCTCGGTGCTTACTTACGGCCTTCAGCGGCTTCCGCGAGCTTGTCAGTGCGGGCGCACATGATGAAATCATTGCGGTGCAGGCCTTTGATCGAGTGGCTCCACCAGGTCACGGTGACCTTGCCCCACTCGGTCAGCAGCCCTGGGTGGTGGCCTTCGGCCTCGGCGATTTCGCCCACGGCATTGGTGAAGGCCAGGGCGTGCTTGAAGTTCTTGAACAGGAACACGCGCTCCAGCTCCATGTGGCCGTCACGTACTTCGATGTTCCAATCCGGAATTTCGCGAATCAGTACAGCCAGCTCTTCGTCAGTGACTTTCGGGGCGTCTGCGCGGCAGGCTTCGCAATGGGCTTGGTTCAAGGCATTCATGAGATCTTTTCCGGTTCGAGTTGTTATCGGCAAGGTCGCTCAGGCGGCGACCTTGGGTGGAAATTTCGGTGCGTGCAGCCCCAGCTGCATGGCCTTGTGGACCATGCCCATGATGTCTTCGTGGGCGAGGTCGAACAGGCGTTTCATGTTCGGCAGTACGAAGTACAGTGGCTGCAGGATGTCGATGCGGTACGGCGTACGCATGGCTTCGATCGGGTCGAAGGCCTGGTGCTCGGGTTCGCCAGACAGACTGTAGACGGTCTCCTTCGGCGACGAGAGGATGCCGCCACCGTAGATCTTGCGGCCTTGGGTGGTTTCCATCAGGCCGAACTCGATGGTCATCCAGTACAGGCGCGCCAGGTACACGCGCTGTTCCTTGGTCGCGGCCAGGCCGAGCTTGCCGTAGGTGTGGGTAAATTCGGCAAACCATGGGTTGGTCAGCAGCGGGCAGTGGCCAAAGATTTCGTGGAAGATGTCCGGCTCTTGCAGGTAGTCGAGCTCCTCCGGGGTGCGGATGAAGGTGGC
The DNA here is from genome assembly GCF_003205205.1 of Pseudomonas sp. LB-090624. Classification (GTDB taxonomy): domain Bacteria; phylum Pseudomonadota; class Gammaproteobacteria; order Pseudomonadales; family Pseudomonadaceae; genus Aquipseudomonas. Next base: position 79,813 of record NZ_QJRL01000004.1, on the reverse strand, counting down.
GACCGGGAAGCGCTTGCTGGCCAGCAGTTCGAAGAAGGTCTGGAAGGGGATCAGCGCCGGTACTCGGGCAACCTGCCAGCCGGTCGTGGCGCCCAGTACCTTGTTGACCTCGCCCAGTTGCGGAATGCGGTCATGGGGCAGTTTCAGCTGGTCGATGCCGTCCAGGTATTCCTGGCACGCGCGGCCTTCGATCACTTTCAACTGGCGGGTGATCAGGGTGTTCCATACCGCATGCTCTTGCTGCGAGTAGTCGATAAAACCATGCGCATCGGGCTCGCGAGCCACGTATTGCGTCTGTTTCATAAGGCTCTCCTGGTGAGGGCTTTTCTTGTTATGTGCAGGACATACCTAAGGAATATCCCTCCGCTGGCTGTTTTGCACGAGGCTGGCAACGGTCGGCAGGGCGCGACAGGCTCATTTTTGTAACGATAATTTTACAAACTTGCCCAGGTGTCGGAAAATCCTGGGCATCTGGCTGGCGTTTTCGCTGTTTTTGTCAGCTTATCTTTACGAATTTTCTGCGCGGTGTTGAAAAACATTGGCGCTGCGAGAGCCCCTCATGCGTATCAAAGTGCACTGCCAGAACCGCATTGGCATCCTGCGCGACATCCTCAACTTGCTGGTGGAGTACGGCATCAACGTGCTGCGTGGCGAGGTGGGCGGTGACCATGGCAATGCGATCTATTTGCACTGCCCCAACCTGATCAACCTGCAATTCCAGGCATTGCGGCCGAAGTTCGAGGCCATAGCCGGCGTGTTCGGCGTCAAGCGTGTGGGTCTGATGCCCAGTGAACGCCGTCACATGGAGCTCAATGCACTGTTAGGGGCGCTGGACTTCCCGGTGCTGTCGATCGACATGGGTGGCAGCATCGTCGCGGCTAACCGCGCCGCTGCGCAGCTGCTGGGGGTGCGGGTGGACGAGGTGCCAGGTATGCCGCTGGCACGCTATGTCGAGGACTTCGACCTGCCGGAACTGGTGCGCGCCAACAAGTCGCGCATCAATGGCCTGCGTATCAAGGTGAAGGGCGATGTATTTCTGGCCGATATCGCGCCCTTGCAGTCCGAGCATGACGAAAGCGAGGCGCTGGCCGGCGCCGTGCTTACCCTGCACCGTGCCGACCGTATCGGCGAGCGCATCTACAACGTGCGCAAGCAGGAGCTGCGGGGCTTTGACAGTATTTTCCAGAGTTCGCGCGTCATGGCGGCCGTGGTGCGCGAAGCGCGGCGCATGGCACCGCTGGATGCACCGTTGCTGATCGAGGGTGAGACCGGCACCGGCAAGGAGTTGCTGGCGCGCGCCTGCCATCTGGCCAGCCCGCGTGGGCAGTCGCCGTTGATGGCACTGAACTGCGCCGGCTTGCCCGAGTCGATGGCCGAGACCGAGTTGTTCGGTTATGGCCCTGGGGCTTTTGAAGGGGCGCGGGCGGAGGGCAAGCTCGGGCTGCTGGAGCTGACCGCCGGTGGCACGCTGTTTCTCGACGGGGTAGGGGAAATGAGCCCGCGCCTGCAGGTCAAGCTGCTGCGTTTTCTGCAGGACGGTTGCTTCCGCCGGGTTGGCAGCGACGAAGAGGTGTACCTGGACGTGCGGGTGATTTGTGCAACCCAGGTGGATTTGTCCGAGTTGTGTGCCCGTGGCGAGTTTCGCCAGGACCTGTATCACCGGCTCAATGTACTGTCGCTGCACATTCCGCCTTTGCGCGAATGCATGGATGGTCTGGAGGGGTTGGTGCAGCATTTTCTCGATCAGGCCAGTCGACAGATTGGCTGCGCCATGCCGCGCCTGGCACCGGCGGCAATGGACAAACTTGGGCAGTACCACTGGCCAGGTAATGTGAGGCAGTTGGAAAACGTTTTGTTCCAGGCGGTTTCGTTATGTGACGGCGGCGTGGTTAAAAGCGAGCATATCCGCTTGCCGGATTATGGCGTGCGGCAACCGTTGGGTGAGTTTTCGCTGGAAGGGGATCTTTCGCAGATAGTAGGGCGCTTTGAAAAGGCGGTGCTGGAAAGTTTGATAGGTGAGTTTCCCAGTAGTCGGGCCTTGGGCAAAAGACTGGGTGTTTCGCACACGACAATTGCCAACAAGTTGAGGGATTACTCGCTTAACAAGTCGGCGGATTAGTTGTTGGGCAAAGAACCTGGGGCTGCGTTGCAGTCCTTTCGCGACACAAGGCCGCTCCCACAGGTAATACGCTGTGCTCTGGCTGAGCGCATTACCTGTGGGAGCGGCCTTGTGTCGCGATAGGGGCCCGCAGGGCCCCCGATTCCAAGGTATCAGCCGTTAGAGCAGCCGTTCCCCATCACGCGGTATTCGAGAATGTGCTTCTGGCCCTGGGAGTCCTCGTAGGTCATGCGCGCTGGCACGACTTCGCACACATTGGGCACTTCGCTCATCGAGATGACGCGGGCAATGTCCAGGTGCTGCGAGTAACTGTATTGTTCAACCGGAATCTGCTCGGCATCTTTGGCTTCGCCGGCCATCGCCGCGCCGCAAAGACTGCCAAGTACCAATACCAGTAAAGCTTTCATTTTCTATTTACCTGTCTAAGGTCGTGAGGGGGCACGCGGCGCTTATGGCGCCGCGAGTACTGCAAGTTTTAACTATCGGAATGAGAGGGAGATTAACGTGTGCCTTCGTGGGGGCTGTTACCAGTTGTTAATCGCCTTGCCGTTGCTGGCGAGGTGAATTTTAGGGCTGTGCACAAGGCTGAAACAGTGGGTGTTTTGATAAAGTGTTTTGGCAGAATCTGTAACAATCCTCTGTCAATGCCGGTCGGTTTCTTTCTGTGCGGGCTGTAATGCGCATGCCAGAGCGCTTTGCCGGGACGGTCGTGCCAAATTACTACCAACGTCGAATGGCTTTTGTCGCTCTGGTACAGTTACAAACGGTTCCATACAAAAACAACTATTACACCGAGGTAACACAGATGAGTGCGGCTCCACTGTATCCCGTTCGTCCCGAGGTTGCGGCCACTACCCTGACCGACGAGGCCACCTACAAGGCCATGTACCAGCAATCGGTGATCAACCCGGACGGCTTCTGGCGCGAGCAGGCCCAGCGTATCGACTGGATCAAGCCGTTCACCAAGGTCAAGCAGACCTCCTTCGACGACCACCACGTCGATATCAAATGGTTCGCCGACGGCACTCTGAACGTCTCCTCCAACTGCCTGGACCGTCATCTCGAAGAGCGCGGCGACCAGTTGGCCATCATCTGGGAAGGCGATGACCCTTCCGAACACCGCAACATCACCTACCGCGAGCTGCACGAGCAGGTCTGCAAGTTTGCCAACGCCCTGCGTGGCCAGGACGTACACCGCGGCGACGTGGTCACCATCTATATGCCGATGATCCCCGAAGCCGTGGTCGCCATGCTGGCCTGTGCCCGTATCGGTGCGATCCACTCGGTGGTGTTCGGCGGCTTCTCGCCCGAGGCGCTGGCCGGCCGTATCATCGACTGCAAGTCCAAGGTGGTGATCACTGCCGACGAAGGCCTGCGCGGTGGTCGTCGTACCCCGCTCAAGGGCAATGTCGACCTGGCGCTGACCAACCCTGAAACCAACAGTGTGCAGAAGATCATCGTGTGCAAGCGCACCGGTGGTGACATTGCCTGGCACCAGCATCGCGACATCTGGTACGAAGACCTGATGAAAGTGGCCTCCAGTCACTGCGCACCGAAAGAAATGGGTGCCGAGGAAGCACTGTTCATCCTGTATACCTCTGGCTCGACCGGCAAGCCCAAGGGTGTGCTGCACACCACCGGCGGTTACCTCGTGTATGCCGCGCTGACCCATGAGCGCGTATTCGACTACCGCCCGGGCGAGGTGTACTGGTGCACCGCCGACGTGGGTTGGGTCACCGGCCACAGCTATATCGTCTACGGCCCGCTGGCCAACGGCGCCACCACGCTGCTGTTCGAGGGGGTGCCGAACTACCCGGACATCACCCGCGTGTCGAAGATCGTCGACAAGCACAAGGTCAATATCCTCTACACCGCGCCAACCGCCATCCGCGCCATGATGGCCGAAGGGCAGGCTGCTGTTGAGGGGGCTGATGGCTCCAGCTTGCGCCTGCTGGGCTCTGTGGGTGAGCCGATCAACCCTGAGGCGTGGAACTGGTACTACAAGACCGTGGGCAAGGAGCGTTGCCCGATCGTCGACACCTGGTGGCAGACCGAGACCGGCGGCGTACTGATCAGCCCGCTGCCGGGGGCCACGGCGCTGAAGCCGGGCTCGGCGACTCGCCCGTTCTTCGGTGTGGTGCCGGCGCTGGTGGACAACCTGGGCAACCTGATCGATGGTGCTGCCGAGGGCAATTTGGTGATCCTCGACTCGTGGCCGGGCCAGTCGCGTTCGTTGTACGGCGACCACGACCGTTTCGTCGATACCTACTTCAAGACCTTCCGTGGCATGTACTTCACCGGCGACGGTGCGCGCCGCGACGAAGATGGCTACTACTGGATCACTGGGCGTGTGGATGACGTGCTCAACGTCTCCGGCCACCGCATGGGCACTGCGGAGATAGAGAGCGCGATGGTGGCCCACGCGAAGGTGGCCGAGGCTGCGGTAGTGGGTGTGCCGCACGACATCAAGGGGCAGGGTATCTATGTGTACGTCACCCTGAATGCCGGTGTAGAGGCCAACGAGCAGTTGCGCCTGGAGCTGAAGAACTGGGTGCGCAAGGAGATCGGCCCCATCGCTTCGCCGGACGTGATCCAGTGGGCGCCGGGGTTGCCGAAGACCCGTTCGGGCAAGATCATGCGCCGTATCCTGCGCAAGATCGCCACGGGTGAGTACGATGCGCTGGGCGACATCTCGACCCTGGCTGACCCGGGTGTGGTGCAGCACCTGATCGACACCCACAAGGCCATGAACCTGGCTTCGGCGTGACCGCCGCGTCGCATACGATTCCGTAAAGGTTGATGCAGTCCATGAACCCCGCCCGGGCAACCGGCGGGGTTTTTGCTTTACTGTTACCCGACAATCATCGGTAACCGTTCTGTCACCGCCCCTGCACACTATCGGGGCTTCAGGAAACAATTCCACCCCGTTTCGGTGCATTCCTGAAGCCATTTTGTGCAACGCAGCACGCTGCACTTGCCGTAGTTCAAGGCTTTGCCAATAATAGGCCCAGGAATTGCTAGGTCTATAGGTTCTATTTCTTGCGCTTTTGCATATTTTGCAATGGCTGTCAACATCGCCCGCAGCGGTTTCAGGCGCTTCTGTAAGTAGTTGTCGCTTTGAAGAAATATCGACTACCGGGCTGTCGTTAAAATGCCACTCACTCGCTCGTGGTATGCGGCCTTGGTCGAACCCTGCGCGGCTCGCGTTGTACTCATTCGCATATTGGGCAGCCGTTACCTGCCTTGTATTGCCCCGTACCGATGGAGTTACCTGATGAAGAAGCTTGCACTGCTTGGCGCCCTGGCGCTGTCCGTGTTTTCCCTGGTATCGCACGCCGATGAAAAGCCGCTGAAAATCGGCATCGAGGCTGCCTACCCACCCTTCGCCTTCAAGCAACCTGACGGCAGCATCGCCGGCTTCGACTACGACATCGGCAACGCCCTGTGCGAAGAGATGAAAGCCAAGTGCACTTGGGTCGAGCAGGAATTCGATGGCCTGATCCCGGCGCTGAAAGTGCGCAAGATCGACGCCATTCTGTCGTCCATGTCGATCACCGAAGACCGCAAGAAATCGGTCGACTTCACCAAGCGCTACTACCTGACCCCGGCACGCCTGGTGATGAAGGACGGCACCAGCGTCAGCGACAGCCTGGATGAACTCAAGGGCAAGAAGATCGGTGTGCAGCGCGGTTCGATCCACGACCGCTTCGCCAAGGAAGTGCTGGGTGCCAAGGGTGCCACCGTTGTTCCTTACGGTACTCAGAACGAAATCTACCTGGATGTGGCAGCCGGCCGCCTCGATGGCACCGTCGCTGACGCCACCTTGCTGGAAGACGGCTTCCTCAAGACCGACGCCGGCAAGGGCTTCGCCTTCGTAGGCCCGGCCTTCACCGACGCCAAGTACTTTGGTGACGGCATCGGCATTGCCGTGCGCAAAGGCGACAAGGCCAACGTCGATCGCATCAACGCGGCCATCGACGCCATCCGTGCCAACGGCAAGTACAAAGAAATCGAGAAGAAGTACTTCAACTTCGACATCTACGGTCCAGACTCGAACTAAGACGTCGGGTTTCACCTGTGCAATGGTGCAAACAGCAGAGGCTCTGAGGTTTGCACCATTTTTCATTCTCTAGGTCGAGGACCTCATCATGTTGAAAGGCTACGGGGCAGTCATCCTCGACGGGGCGTGGCTGACGCTGCAGCTCGCCCTGTCGTCGATGGCCCTGGCCATCGTGCTCGGCCTGATCGGTGTGGCGCTGCGCTTGTCGCCGGTGCGCTGGCTGGCCTGGCTGGGCGACCTGTATTCCACGGTGATCCGTGGCATTCCGGACCTGGTCCTGATCCTGCTGATCTTCTACGGCGGGCAAGACATCATCAACCGGGTGGCACCGCTGCTCGGCTACGAAGACTACATTGACCTGAACCCACTGATCGCGGGCATCGGTACCCTGGGCTTCATCTTTGGCGCCTACCTGTCGGAAACCTTCCGTGGCGCTTTCCTGGGCATCCCCAAGGGCCAGGCCGAAGCCGGCGTGGCCTATGGCATGAGCCCGCGGCAGGTGTTCTTCCGCATCCAGGTGCCGCAAATGATTCGCCTGGCGATTCCGGGGTTCACCAACAACTGGCTGGTACTGACCAAGGCCACTGCGTTGATCTCGGTCGTCGGCCTGCAGGACATGATGTTCAAGGCCAAGCAGGCGGCCGACGCCACCCGCGAGCCTTTCACCTTCTTCCTGGCTGTGGCGGCGCTGTACCTGGTGCTGACCAGTGTCTCGTTGCTGGCGCTGAAGTATCTGGAGCGCCGCTACTCGGTGGGCGTCAAGGTGGCTGAACTATGATTTTCGACTACAACGTCGTCTGGGAGGCGCTGCCGCTGTACTTCGGCGGCCTGCTGACCACCCTCAAGCTGCTGGCGATTTCGCTGTTTTTCGGCCTGTTGGCGGCCATACCGCTGGGCCTGATGCGGGTGTCCAAGCAGCCGCTGGTCAACATGACCGCATGGCTGTACACCTACGTGATTCGCGGTACGCCAATGCTGGTGCAGCTGTTCCTGATCTACTATGGCCTGGCCCAGTTCGAGGCTGTGCGGGCAAGCGTATTCTGGCCGCTGCTGTCCAGCGCCACCTTCTGCGCTTGCCTGGCGTTCGGCATCAACACCAGTGCCTACACCGCCGAGATCATTGCCGGCAGCCTGAAGGCCACGCCGCACGGCGAAATCGAGGCGGCCAAGGCCATGGGCATGTCGCGCATGAAGATGTACCGCCGCATCTTGCTGCCATCGGCCCTGCGCCGGGCGCTGCCGCAGTACAGCAACGAAGTGATCATGATGCTGCAGACCACCAGCCTGGCGTCGATCGTTACCCTGATCGACATCACCGGTGCAGCGCGCACGGTCAATGCCCAGTACTACCTGCCTTTCGAGGCCTATATCACGGCGGGCGTGTTCTACCTGTGCCTGACCTTCATCCTGGTGCGCCTGTTCAAGATGGCCGAACGCCGCTGGCTCGGCTACCTGGCGCCGCGCAAGCACTGACCGCTTTGTGAGAATCGACAGCATGTACAAACTCGAAGTCCAAGACCTGCACAAGCGCTATGGCAGCCACGAAGTGCTCAAGGGCGTGTCGCTGGCGGCCAAGGCCGGCGACGTCATCAGCATCATCGGCTCCAGTGGTTCGGGCAAGTCGACCTTCCTGCGCTGCATCAACCTGCTGGAGCAGCCGCACGCCGGCAAGATCCTGCTCAACAACGAAGAACTGAAGCTGGTCGCCGGCAAGGACGGCGCGCTGAAGGCTGCCGACCCGCGCCAGCTGCAGCGTATGCGCTCGCGTCTGTCGATGGTGTTCCAGCACTTCAACCTGTGGTCGCACATGACTGCACTTGAAAACATCATCGAAGCGCCGGTGCATGTCCTGGGCGTGAACAAGAAGGAAGCCCTGGAAAAGGCCGAGCATTACCTGGCCAAGGTGGGTGTTGCCCATCGCAAGGATGCCTTCCCGGGGCACATGTCCGGTGGTGAGCAACAACGTGTGGCAATTGCCCGTGCGCTGGCCATGGAGCCGGAGGTCATGCTGTTCGACGAGCCGACCTCGGCGCTCGACCCGGAGCTGGTCGGCGATGTGCTGAAGGTGATGCAGGCGTTGGCGCAGGAAGGTCGAACCATGGTCGTGGTCACCCACGAAATGGGTTTTGCCCGCGAGGTGTCCAACCAGTTGGTGTTCCTGCACAAGGGCCTGGTGGAAGAAACCGGCTGCCCGCGCGAAGTACTGGCCAACCCGCAGTCGGAGCGCTTGAAGCAGTTCCTTTCGGGCAGCCTGAAGTAAAAGCTGCATTTTTGCACCAGAATAGGGCATGCTGCGCGGCGAGCGCAGCCTGACCCGGCGCACAGACTCGAACGACCTCAGGTTTCGGACCGTACCCTATGAGCACCCAGCGAATCGGTTTTCTCATCTGGCCCAGCACCAGGCCTTTGACCCTGGCGCTGGCCGAGGAGGTGTTGCAGGTGGCGCAGCGGGTGCATCCGGATGTCGTCTACGAAATGGCCTTCCTGCAGGCCGAGCCTGCGCAGGAAGGTGCCTGGCGTTTGCCGGGCGAGCCGTGGAACGGCCGCCTGGAGGGTTACCACAAATTGTTCCTGCTGGCTGACGAGCCGCCTGTGGCGGTGGGTGCTGCATTGTCGGCGGCGCTCAAGCAGCTGGCACGCAGTGGCTGCATGATCGGCGGGCTGTCTGCCGGGGTGTATCCGCTGGCGATGCTGGGCCTGCTCGACGGTTATCGGGCGGCCGTGCATTGGCGCTGGCAGGATGACTTTGCCGAGCGCTTCCCCAAGGTCATCGCCACCAGTCACCTGTTTGACTGGGATCGTGACCGCCCGACGGCTTGCGGCGGCATGGCCGTGACCGACCTGCTGTTGGCAGTGCTGGCGCGCGACCATGGCGCGGAGCTGGCCGGTGCGGTGTCGGAGGAGCTGGTTGTCGAGCGTATCCGCGAAGGCGGCGAGCGCCAGCGCATTCCGCTGCAGAATCGCCTGGGCTCCAGCCATCCCAAGCTGACCCAGGCGGTGTTGCTGATGGAAGCCAACATCGAAGAGCCGCTGACCACCGACGAAATTGCCCAGCACGTGTGCGTTTCGCGCCGGCAGCTGGAGCGCATCTTCAAGCAGTACCTGAACCGCGTGCCTAGTCAGTACTACCTGGAGCTGCGGCTGAACAAGGCGCGTCAGATGCTGATGCAGACCAGCAAATCGATCATCCAGATTGGCTTGTCCTGTGGTTTCTCCTCGGGGCCGCATTTCTCCAGTGCGTATCGCAATTTCTTTGGTGCGACGCCGCGGGAAGACCGTAATCAGCGACGCAGCAGCAGCCCGTTTGAGTTGAGCTCGGCGCCGGCTGAAAAAGGCTGAGCTTTCGGGAGGGCGGAAATCGAGCGCCACGCGGGCGGCGCTCGATATGCGGCACAACACAAAAACAACGCCTCACACCCGCGACCCTCTCCACTTTGCCTGTGAACACCCGTTCACCCAGCTCCCGCTCTCCCGTACACTGCGCGATTGCGACAGTGTTTGTCGCATTGCCGAAAGCCTTGTCAAAACTGGGTTTTGCGCTGTAACAAGTTGTCGCTTGGCCGCAAGGACAGGCGCGGATCAGTCCTTACAATCCCCCCATCGCTCGCCACTTCCAGGCCAGCGTTCCTCTTCAGGAGACTCATCAGATGTCCGTTGAGCAAGCCCCGGTGCAACGTGCCGATTTCGACCAGGTCATGGTCCCCAATTATTCTCCGGCGGCCTTCATTCCTGTGCGAGGCGAGGGTTCCCGTGTCTGGGACCAGTCGGGTCGCGAGCTGATCGACTTTGCCGGCGGCATCGCGGTGAATGCATTGGGCCACTGCCACCCGGCACTGGTCAAGGCCCTGACCGAGCAGGCCAACACCCTCTGGCACGTCTCCAACGTATTCACCAACGAGCCGGCCCTGCGCCTGGCGCACAAGCTGGTGGACGCCACCTTTGCCGACCGTGCGTTCTTCTGCAACTCCGGTGCCGAGTCCAACGAGGCCGCCTTCAAGCTGGCCCGTCGCGTTGCCCATGACCGCTTCGGCCCGGAAAAGCACGAAATCATCGCCACCGTGAACAGCTTCCACGGCCGTACCCTGTTTACCGTCAGTGTCGGCGGCCAGCCGAAGTACTCCGATGGTTTCGGCCCGAAGATCACTGGCATCAGCCACGTGCCCTACAACGACCTGGAAGCGCTGAAGGCACAGATTTCCGACAAGACCTGCGCCGTGGTGATCGAGCCGATCCAGGGCGAAAGCGGCGTGGTGCCGGCCGACAAGGCCTACCTGGAAGGCGCGCGCAAGCTGTGTGACGAGCACAACGCCCTGCTGATCTTCGACGAAGTGCAGACCGGCGTAGGCCGTACCGGCTCGCTGTATGCCTACCAGCACTTCGGCGTGACCCCGGACATCCTGACCAGCGCCAAGAGCCTGGGCGGTGGTTTCCCGATCGGCGCCATGCTGACCACCAGCGAGCTGGCCAAGCACCTGGCTGTCGGTACCCACGGCACCACCTACGGCGGCAACCCACTGGGCTGCGCCGTTGCTTGCGCGGTACTGGACGTGGTCAACACCCCTGAAACCCTGGCTGGCATCAAGGCCAAGCACGCGCGTTTCAAAACCCGCCTGGAGCAGATCGGCCAGAAGTACAGCCTGTTCAGCCAAGTGCGCGGCGTTGGCCTGCTGCTGGGCTGCGTGCTGACCGAAGCCTGGCAGGGCAAGGCCAAGGACGTACTCAATGCCGCCGAAAAGGAAGGCGTGATGGTGCTGCAGGCCGGCCCGGACGTGGTTCGCTTCGCGCCAAGCCTGGTAGTGGAAGATGCCGATATCGATGAAGGCCTGGACCGCTTCGAGCGCGCCGTGGCTACCCTGACCCAAGGCTGATACGCCTGCGGTCCCTTCGCCGGCTCCGGCCAGGGTTGTGCCGGGCCGGCGATACCCGATTCCAGTGCAGGTACCCGTGTGCCTGCCGTTTTTCCGTGCCGCCATGAGCGGCCCGTATTCCAAAGGAGTGACACCATGCTGGTGATGCGCCCCGCGCAAATGGCTGATCTGAACGAAGTGCAGCGCATGGCTGCAGACAGCCCCATTGGTGTCACCTCGCTGCCGGACGACACCGCTCGGCTGGGCGACAAGATTGCCGCCTCCGAGACTTCCTTCGCCGCAGAGGTCAGCTTCAACGGTGAAGAAAGCTACTTCTTCGTGCTCGAAGACAGCGAGACCGGCAAGCTTGCCGGCTGCTCGGCCATCGTCGCTTCGGCCGGCTACTCCGAGCCGTTCTACAGCTTTCGTAACGAGACCTTCGTGCATGCCTCGCGCGAGCTGAAAATCCACAACAAGATTCACGTGCTGTCGCTGTGTCATGACCTCACCGGCAATAGCCTGCTGACCAGCTTCTATGTGTTGCCGGAGCTGGTGAACAGCGGCTGGGCGGAGCTCAACTCGCGCGGTCGCCTGCTGTTCATGGCGGCACACCCGGAGCGCTTCGCCGACTCGGTAGTGACCGAGATCGTCGGCTACAGCGACGAGCAAGGCGAATCACCGTTCTGGGATGCCATCGGGCGCAACTTCTTCGACCTCAACTATGCCCATGCCGAGCACCTGTGCGGCCTGAAGAGCCGTACCTTCCTCGCCGAACTGATGCCGCACTACCCGATCTATGTGCCGCTGCTGCCTGACCTGGCGCAGGAAGCCATGGGCCAGGTGCACCCGCGGGCGCAGATCACCTTCGACATCCTCATGCGTGAAGGCTTCGAAACCGAACACTACATCGACATCTTCGACGGCGGCCCGACCTTGCATGCGCGCACCTCGGGCATTCGCTCGATCGCCCAGAGCCGGGTGGTGCCGGTGAAGATCGAAGAGGCGCCGGCCAAGGGCGGGCGCCCTTACCTGGTGTGCAACGGCCAGCTGCAGGACTACCGCGCGGTATTGCTGGACCTCGACTGGGTGCCGGGCAAGCCGGTCAGCCTGAGCGTGGCTGCAGCCGAAGCGCTGGGCGTGGGCGAGGGCGCCAGTGTGCGCCTGGTGGCGGTCTGAGGTCTGGCAACAGACGTTTCGGGATTGATGCGTTAGCAGAGTTTCGCGCCGGCCGATGCCGCCGCACAAGGAGATAGCATGATCGTTCGTCCTGTACGCAGCAGCGATTTGCCTGCGTTGATCGAATTGGCACGCAGCACTGGTACTACCGGGCTGACCACGCTGCCGGCCAACGAAGAGCGCCTGCGGCATCGCGTTGGCTGGGCGGAAAAGAGCTTCCGCGGCGAAGCCGAGCGTGGCGACACCGACTACCTGTTCGTGCTGGAAAACGACGAGGGCATGGTGGTGGGTATCAGTGCCATTGCCGGTGCCGTCGGCCTGCGCGAGCCTTGGTACAACTACCGCGTCGGCCTTACCGTCAGTGCTTCGCAGGAGCTGAAGATCTACCGCGAAATCCCCACGCTGTTCCTGGCCAACGACCTGACCGGCAACTCCGAGCTGTGCTCGCTGTTCCTGCGCAGCGACTACCGCTCCGGGCTCAACGGGCGCCTGCTGTCGCGTGCGCGCATGCTGTTCATCGCCGAGTTCCCCGAGCTGTTCGGCAAGAAGATCATCGCCGAAATGCGCGGTATGTCCGATGAGCAGGGCCGCTCGCCGTTCTGGGAAAGCCTGGGCCGACACTTCTTCAAGATGGAGTTCAGCCAGGCCGACTACCTTACCGGCGTGGGTAACAAGTCGTTCATCGCCGAGCTGATGCCCAAGTTCCCGTTGTATACCTGCTTCCTGTCCGAGGCCGCGCGCAATGTGATAGGTCGTGTGCACAAGGATACTGAGCCGGCGCTGGCCATGCTCAAGCAGGAAGGTTTCAACTACCAGGGCTACGTCGACATCTTTGACGCCGGCCCCGCCATCGAATGCGACACCGCCAGGATCCGCGCGGTGCGCGAGAGCCAGACCCTGGTACTGGCGGTCGGAACGCCGGGCGATGACGCTACCCCCTACATCATTCATAACCGCAAACGCGACGACTGCCGCATTACCGCTGCACCCGCGCGGCTGGCCGCCGGCACGCTGGTGGTCGACCCGCTGACTGCCAAGCGCCTGCGTATGGGCGCCGGCGACAATGTGCGCGCCGTGCCGCTGTCGGCTAGCCGGGAGGCCCAGTAAATGAGCACGCATTACATCGCAGGCAATTGGCAGGCTGGCCAAGGCGAAACCCTGCAGTCGCTGAACCCGGTGACCCAGGCCGTGATCTGGCAAGGGCAGGGCGCAGATGCCAGCCAGGTGGACGCCGCCGTCCAGGCTGCGCGTCAGGCCTTCCCGGCGTGGGCGCAATTGAGCCTTGAGGCACGTATCGATGTCCTGGAGAAATTCGCCGCGCAGTTGAAGGTGCATGCCGAAGCCATGGCCCAGTGCATTGGCGAGGAAACCGGCAAGCCGCTATGGGAGTCGGCGACCGAAGTCACCAGCATGATCAACAAGGTGGCCATCTCGGTACAAAGCTATCGTGAGCGCACGGGTGAGAAAAGTGGCCCCCTGGCTGACGCCACGGCGGTGCTGCGGCACAAGCCGCACGGCGTGGTGGCGGTGTTCGGGCCCTACAACTTCCCTGGCCATTTGCCCAACGGCCACATCGTGCCGGCGTTGCTGGCCGGTAACTGCGTGGTGTTCAAGCCCAGCGAGCTGACCCCCAAGGTTGCCGAACTCACCGTCAACTGCTGGATCGCCGCCGGCCTGCCGCCGGGTGTGCTCAACCTGCTGCAAGGCGGGCGTGAAACCGGCGTGGCGCTGGCCGCCAACCCGGGTATCGATGGGTTGTTCTTCACCGGCTCCAGCCGCACCGGTAACCTGCTGCACCAGCAGTTCGCCGGGCGCCCGGACAAGATCCTCGCCCTGGAAATGGGCGGCAACAACCCGTTGGTGGTCGATGAGGTCAAGGACGTCGATGCGGCGGTGTACACCATTATCCAGTCAGCGTTCATTTCCGCCGGCCAGCGCTGCACCTGCGCGCGGCGCCTGCTGGTCCCGCAAGGTACCTGGGGTGATGCGCTGATCACCCGCCTGGTCGAGGTGTGCAAAACCATCACCGTGGGGGCATTCGATGAACAGCCGGCGCCGTTCATGGGCTCGGTGATTTCGCTGCAGGCGGCCCGGGCACTGATGGCGGCCCAGGCTGAACTGGCTGCCAAGGGGGCGGTGAAACTGCTGGAAATGACCCAGCCGCACGCCGATGCCGCGCTGCTGACCCCGGGTATTGTCGATGTCACCGCGGTGGTTGAGCGCCCGGACGAAGAGTTCTTCGGCCCGCTGCTGCAAGTGATCCGCTACGCCGACTTCGACGCCGCCATCGATGAGGCCAACAACACCCAGTATGGCCTGGCCGCCGGGCTCTTGTCCGACTCGCGCGCCCGCTACCAGTACTTCTGGCTGCGCAGCCGTGCCGGCATCGTCAACTGGAACAAGCAGCTGACCGGCGCCGCCAGCACTGCGCCGTTCGGTGGCGTCGGTGCCAGTGGCAACCACCGTGCCAGTGCCTATTACGCGGCTGACTACTGCGCTTACCCCGTGGCTTCGCTGGAGGCCGCCAGCCTTGCCTTGCCGGCGACCCTGACGCCGGGCGTCACCCTATAACAACAGGTCACGGAGCCTAGCCGATGAAATCCTATGAAGTGAATTTTGATGGCCTGGTGGGGCCTACCCACAACTACGGCGGCCTGTCCTATGGCAACGTGGCTTCACAGAGCAACAGCCAGCAGGGGTCCAACCCGCGAGAAGCCGCGCGCCAAGGGCTGGCGAAGATGAAGGCGCTGGCCGACATGGGCTTCAAGCAGGGCGTACTGGCGCCGCAGGAGCGCCCGGACGTGGCCGCGCTGCGCCGCCTGGGCTTCAGTGGCAGCGATGCCGAAGTGATCCAGCGTGCTGCCAGGGATGCCATGCCGTTGCTGGTGGCCAGTTGCTCGGCATCAAGCATGTGGGTGGCCAACGCCGCCACGGTCAGCCCCAGCGCCGACACGGCCGATGGCCGCGTGCACTTCACTGCCGCCAACCTCAACTGCAAGTACCACCGCAGCATCGAGCACCCGACCACCAGCCGCGTGCTCGGCGCCATGTTCAACCATGAGCAACACTTTGCCCACCATGCAGCGCTGCCTGCCGTGGCACAGTTCGGTGACGAGGGCGCTGCCAACCACACGCGCTTCTGCCGCGACTATGGCGAAGCTGGCGTGGAGTTTTTCGTCTATGGCCGCAGTGCCTTCGACAACCGTTACCCGGCACCGCAGAAATACCCGGCCCGGCAAACCCTGGAGGCCTCGCAAGCCGTGGCCCGGTTGCATGGGTTGAGCGATGACGGTGTGGTCTACGCTCAACAGAATCCGGGGGTGATTGACCAGGGTGTATTCCACAATGACGTAATTGCGGTCGGGAACGGTGAGGTGCTGTTCTACCACGAGGACGCGTTCCTCGAGACCGACGCGGTACTCGGCCAGCTGCAAGCTAAACTGGCCAGCAAGGGTGGCAACTTTCAGGCCATCTGCGTGCCCCGGGCGGCGGTGACGGTAGAGGACGCGGTGCGTTCCTACCTGTTCAACAGCCAGCTGCTCAGCCGTGATGACGGCTCCATGCTGCTGGTGGTGCCGGAAGAATGCCGCAACAACGAGCGGGTCTGGGCCTATCTCGGCCAGCTGACCAGCCAGGGCGGCCCGGTGAAGGAGGTCAAGGTGTTCGACCTCAAGCAAAGCATGCAGAACGGCGGTGGCCCGGCTTGCCTGCGTTTGCGTGTGGCATTGAAGGAAACGGAACTGGCGGCGGTCAACCAAGGCGTTATCATGACCGCCCCGCTGTACGACACCCTGTTGCAGTGGGTCGACACGCACTATCGCGACCGCCTCGTCGAGGCGGACCTGGCCGACCCGCAATTGCTGCTGGAATGCCGTACGGCACTGGACGAATTGACCCAGATCCTGAAGTTGGGCTCGGTGTACCCGTTCCAACGCCAACCTTGAAGAGAGAATTGTAATGACCGACGCCCTGCGCCTGATCCTCGAAGATGAAGACGGCACCCAGCTGGAAACCTCCTGCACCCGGTTCGCCGTGGTGTGGCAAGGCAAGGAAGTGTGGATTCAGCAGGACGGCCGTGGCCAGTTGCTGATCGGCGTGGATGTCGAGGAAGACGACACCGAGTACGCCAACTTGCTGCTGCGCCCGATGGCCACCAACCTGGTCAGCCTGCAGCTGGAAATGGAGCCGGCTGAAGTCGCTGAAGACGACGATCACGTCCATGGCCCCGACTGCGGCCATACACACTAAGGAAGTCCCTATGCTCGCCCTTGGCAAATTGCTTGAGCTGACCCTCACCGATCACGAACCGGCCGAGAAGACCCAAGTGACCCCCAAGGGTGCGCGTTTGCGCTGGCTGGGAGAGGGCGCGCTCGAAGTGCGCCCGGCCGAAATCGATGATTGCGGGCTGGACTTGCTGTTGTCGGCCGGCATCCATGGCAATGAAACGGCACCGATCGAATTGCTCGAACGGCTGCTGCACGGCGTGGCCAATGGCAAGATAAAGCCCAAGGCGCGGGTGTTGTTCCTGTTCGGCAATCCACCGGCAATCCGCAAGGGCGAGCGCTTCATCGAGCAGGATATCAACCGCCTGTTCAACGGCCGGCATGAGCTGTCCAGCGGGTTTGAAGCATTGCGTGCTGCCGAGCTGGAGCAATTCGCCCGGGTATTTTTCAGCAAGCCGGGGCGCAGTCGCCTCCATTACGACCTGCACACTGCCATTCGGGGTTCAAAGATCGAGCAGTTCGCCTTGTACCCTTATAAGGAAGGGCGCAAGCATTCCCGCCGCGAGCTGGCACGGCTGGCGGCAGCGGGCATGGAAGCCGTGTTGCTGCAGAGCAAGTCGTCCATCACCTTCAGTGCATTCACCTACGAGCAGCTGGAAGCAGAAGCCTTCACCCTGGAGCTGGGCAAAGCACGCCCGTTCGGCCAGAACGAGCAGGTCAACCTCGACAAGCTCGAAGAGCGGCTTGTCCGCATCATCGAGCATACCGAGCCAGAGGATGAGGGCTCGCTGGATGGTCTGCAGCTGTTCAGTGTCGCCCGCGAGATCATCAAGCACAGCGACAGTTTCCACCTGCACCTGCCGGCGGACATCGAGAACTTCTCCGAACTGAGCAAGGGCTACCTGTTGGCTGAGGACCTGGCCGAGATGCGTTGGGTGGTCGAGGAGGAGGGCGCGCGCATCATCTTCCCCAACCCCAAGGTCAGGAACGGTCTGCGCGCCGGCATCCTGATCGTACCGGACTCTGGGCAGCGGCTGGGCTGAGGCGGGGGTCACCCGCTTCGCGGGGGGTGCAGTTTCGGATCCTATCCATGATGAAAACCTTTTAATTCACCGCCTGTTCCATTTTCCCTCCCCATAAGCGGTAATTGGCTTGCCAGTGGCGAAACACAGGATTTAGCATCCGGTCATGTCGTTTTCGTTTGCATAGCCCGAAAAACCGTCCAAACGATGGTTTCAATCGTATAAACACACTGCATCGAGACTGCAGGACCGATATAATGCGGCCCTTTGCCGTCGTTTCGTCGACGCGTTTGCCCAACAGGGCCGCCGTTTCCGTGGAAGAACCTATGAAAAGCGCAGAAATCCGTGAAGCCTTCCTTCGCTTCTTCGAAGAGCAGGGCCATACCCGAGTCGCCTCCAGTTCGCTGATCCCGAACAACGACCCGACCCTGCTGTTCACCAACGCAGGCATGAACCAGTTCAAGGACTGCTTCCTCGGTGCAGAGAAGCGTGCCTACACCCGTGCGGTCAGCAGCCAGAAGTGCGTGCGCGCGGGCGGTAAGCACAACGACCTGGAAAACGTCGGTTACACCGCGCGTCACCACACCTTCTTCGAAATGCTGGGCAACTTCAGCTTCGGCGACTATTTCAAGCGCGACGCCATCACGTTCGCCTGGACCTTCCTGACCTCGGACAAATGGCTGAACCTGCCCAAGGAAAAGCTCTGGGTCACCGTCTACGCCACTGATGACGAAGCCTACGACATCTGGACCAAGGAAGTTGGCGTGCCAGCCGAGCGCATGGTGCGCATTGGCGACAACAAGGGCGCGCCGTACGCTTCCGACAACTTCTGGACCATGGGCGATACCGGCCCTTGCGGCCCTTGCACCGAGATCTTCTACGACCACGGTGCGGATATCTGGGGCGGCCCACCCGGCTCGCCAGAAGAAGACGGTGACCGCTACATCGAGATCTGGAACAACGTCTTCATGCAGTTCAACCGCACCGCCGACGGCGTGCTGCACCCGCTGCCAGCGCCGTCGGTGGATACCGGCATGGGGCTGGAGCGCGTCAGCGCCGTGCTGCAGCACGTGCACTCGAACTACGAGATCGACCTGTTCCAGAACCTGCTGGCTGCCGCAGCCAAGGCCATCGGTTGCAGCAATGACGGCCAGGCCTCGCTGAAAGTGGTCGCCGACCACATCCGTTCGTGCGGCTTCCTGATTGCCGACGGCGTGCTGCCGTCCAACGAAGGCCGCGGGTACGTACTGCGCCGCATCATTCGCCGCGCATGCCGCCACGGCAACAAGCTGGGCGCCAAGGGTAGCTTCTTCTACCAGATCGTTGCGGCCCTGGTCGCCGAAATGGGCGAAGCCTTCCCGGAGCTGAAGAGCCAGCAGGCGCACATCGAGCGCGTGCTCAAAGCCGAAGAAGAGCAGTTCGCCAAGACCCTGGAGCAAGGCCTGCGCATCCTCGAGCAGGACCTGGCCCAGTTGCAGGGCGACGTGGTACCGGGCGACGTGGTGTTCAAGCTGTATGACACCTACGGCTTCCCGATGGACCTGACTGCCGACATCGCCCGTGAGCGCGAGCTGACCATCGACGAAGCCGGCTTCGAGCGTGAAATGGACGCCCAGCGTGAGCGTGCCCGTTCCGCCAGCGCCTTCGGCATGGACTACAACAGCCTGGTCAAGGTCGACAGCGCTACCGAGTTCCTCGGTTACGACGCCACTGAGGGGCAGGGCAAGATCATCGCCCTGTACAAGGACGGCCAGTCCGTTGACCAGCTGGGTGAAGGCGAGCAGGGCGTTGTGGTGCTCGACCGTACCCCGTTCTACGCCGAGTCCGGTGGCCAGGTCGGTGATAGTGGTTTCCTGCAGGCGGGTGCTGCACGCTTTGACGTGCGTGATACCACCAAGACCGGCGGCGCCTTCCTGCACCACGGCGTGGTGGCCAGCGGTGCGCTGCTGATCGGTTCGCCAGTCGAGGCCAAGGTCGATGCCGACGTTCAGCACGCCACCTCGTTGAATCACTCCGCCACCCACCTGTTGCACGAAGCATTGCGCCAGGTGCTGGGCGAGCACGTACAGCAGAAGGGTTCTCTGGTCGACAGCCAGCGCCTGCGTTTCGACTTCAGCCACTTCGAAGCGGTGAAGCCGGAGCAGATCAAGCAGCTGGAAGACATCGTCAACCGCGAGATTCGCAAGAACACCCCGGTTGAAACCGAGCTGACCGACATCGAAACCGCCAAGGCCAAGGGCGCCATGGCGCTGTTTGGCGAGAAGTACGGCGACACTGTGCGTGTGCTGAGCATGGGCGGCGATTTCTCGGTCGAGCTGTGCGGCGGTATCCACGCCAAGCGCACCGGTGACATCAGCCTGTTCAAGATCATCAGCGAAGGCGGCGTAGCGTCTGGTGTGCGCCGTATCGAAGCGGTTACCGGTGCTGCTGCGCTGGCCTACCTGAACGCTGCCGAAGAGCAGGTCAAGGAAGCCGCGCAACTGGTCAAGGGTAACCGCGACAACCTGATCGACAAGCTGTCGGCTGTGCTCGAGCGCAACCGCCAGCTGGAGAAGCAGCTGGAACAGCTGCAGGCCAAAGCCGCCAGCGCCGCCGGGGATGATCTCTCCAACGCGGCCGTTGAGGTCAAGGGTGCCAAGGTCCTCGCCGCCCGCCTGGATGGGCAGGATGGCAAGGCCCTGCTGGCCCTGGTCGATCAGCTGAAGAACAAGCTCGGCCACGCAGTGATCCTGCTGGGCAGCGAGCATGAGGGCAAGGTCGTGCTGGTGGCCGGCGTGACCAAGGACCTCTCCAGCCAACTCAAGGCTGGCGATCTGATGAAGCAAGCCGCTGCGGCGGTGGGTGGCAAGGGTGGTGGCCGTCCGGACATGGCCCAGGGTGGCGGCGTCGACGTCGCTGCACTGGACCAGGCCCTGGCGCTGGCCGTGCCATTCGCAGAGCAGGGACTTTGAGATGAAGGGGTGGAGGGGCTAGTGGCCACACAGGCCACTCCCGCCCACCCCTTCATGTTGGATTGTTTTTTGGGGCCCTGTATGGGCTGAGGCACCATTGAAATGGCGTTGATCGTACAGAAATTTGGCGGCACCTCTGTCGGTTCCATCGAGCGGATCGAGCAGGTAGCCGAAAAGGTCAAGAAACACCGTGAAGCGGGCGACGATCTGGTAGTTGTGCTGTCGGCCATGAGCGGTGAAACCAATCGCCTGATCGACCTGGCCAAGCAGATCACCGATCAGCCGGTTCCGCGTGAGCTGGACGTGATCGTGTCGACCGGTGAGCAGGTCACCATCGCCCTGCTGACCATGGCCTTGATCAAGCGTGGTGTGCCAGCGGTGTCCTACACCGGCAACCAGGTGCGCATTCTCACCGACAGCGCGCACAACAAGGCGCGCATCCTGCAAATCGACGACCAGAAGATTCGCGCCGACCTCAAGGAAGGCCGCGTGGTCGTGGTTGCAGGCTTCCAGGGTGTGGACGAGCACGGCAGCATCACCACCTTGGGCCGCGGCGGCTCCGACACCACCGGCGTGGCTCTGGCGGCGGCGCTGAAGGCCGATGAGTGCCAGATCTACACCGATGTCGATGGCGTCTACACCACCGACCCGCGTGTTGTGCCACAGGCCCGTCGCCTGGAAAAGATCACCTTTGAAGAGATGCTGGAAATGGCCAGCCTCGGCTCCAAGGTGCTACAGATCCGTTCGGTGGAGTTCGCCGGCAAGTACAACGTTCCGCTGCGCGTGCTGCACAGCTTCAAGGAGGGTCCAGGTACCCTCATTACCATTGATGAAGAGGAATCCATGGAACAGCCGATCATTTCCGGTATCGCCTTCAACCGTGATGAAGCCAAGCTGACCATTCGCGGCGTGCCGGACACCCCGGGCGTGGCCTTCAAGATCCTCGGCCCGATCAGTGCTTCGAACATCGAAGTGGACATGATCGTGCAGAACGTTGCTCACGATAACACCACCGACTTCACCTTCACCGTACACCGCAACGAGTACGAGAAGGCGCAGAGCGTGTTGGAAAACACCGCCCGCGAAATCGGTGCCCGTGAAGTGATCGGCGACACCAAGATCGCCAAGGTCTCGATCGTTGGCGTTGGCATGCGTTCGCACGCCGGTGTTGCCAGCTGCATGTTCGAAGCCCTGGCCAAGGAGAGCATCAACATCCAGATGATCTCCACTTCCGAGATCAAGGTTTCGGTGGTGCTCGAAGAGAAGTACCTGGAGCTGGCCGTTCGCGCGCTGCACACCGCGTTCGACCTCGACGCCCCGGCCCGACAGGGCGAGTAAGGCGCTGCCCTTGAAGGGCGCGGCCGGTGCCGCGCCCTTCGTGTTTCTGCGCGCCGTACAGGCCCTGTCCTGCACTGTGCGGCGCGTAACCGGGCCACGTCGTCGTCCGCGACCGGCCCTGATACCCCAGACTGTTACCCCTGAATGTTTTGCGTAAGGAGAAAGCTATGTTGATTCTGACTCGTCGGTGCGCCGAGAGCCTGATCATTGGAGACGGCGAGATCACCGTGACGGTGCTCGGCGTAAAGGGCAACCAGGTGCGTATTGGCGTCAGCGCCCCGAAAGAAGTGGCTGTTCACCGCGAGGAAATCTACCTGCGGATCAAGAAAGAGAAGGATGAAGAGCCAAGCCTTTAATTTTTTTGAAGTTTTTTTCAAAAAAAGGGTTGCAAAGGTGAAAGAGGTTCTTTAATATTCGCCTCGTGTTGCGGTGAGGTGGCCGAGTGGCCGAAGGCGCTCCCCTGCTAAGGGAGTATACCTCATAAGGGTATCGGGGGTTCGAATCCCCCCTTCACCGCCATTATTTGCGTAGGGCGCTGCAAACGGTAGGAACGCTAAGTAGTTGTTTTATAACGAAAAGCTTCTTGCAAAAATGTTTCAGCGACCTATAATGCGCGGCAAGACACGGACTCATAGCTCAGCTGGATAGAGTACTCGGCTACGAACCGAGCGGTCGCAGGTTCGAATCCTGCTGAGTCCGCCACTTTTGAAGTGGCTTTGTTTGCAAGGCTGCTTCAATCAACCAGCGGTATCTGGTCTAAAACTGCCAATCGCGGACTCATAGCTCAGCTGGATAGAGTACTCGGCTACGAACCGAGCGGTCGCAGGTTCGAATCCTGCTGAGTCCGCCACTTTCTTGAAGTGGTTCTGCTTGCAAAGCCATTTCAGTAAGCCAGTGGTAACCTGGTCTAAAACTACCATCACGGACTCATAGCTCAGCTGGATAGAGTACTCGGCTACGAACCGAGCGGTCGCAGGTTCGAATCCTGCTGAGTCCGCCATACCCCATCAAGAAGCCCGCTCGATTGAGCGGGCTTCTTGTTTTTCTGCGCCACAGAATTGTTGGCCGTATCGATCTAAGCTCTCCTGTAATAAGTGTGGCGTAGCTTGGGCGCGCAGCAGTCCTGAATTTGCCATGGCGCCACACATCCCGAAATTAAATGTGCTTTCCCAAGCAGAACAACCGTCGCACTGATAGCTTCACGCGTTGTCCCAGCTTTATCGCGCAAACGATTGTTCTGGCCAAAAATTTAAGCGATCTGACAGCTTTAGCAGTGTATGATTGCGCCCGTCAGCCCCGCCGGGGCTTGTGGAAAACCACCATGGACTTACCCAGTAGTTACTCGCTAACAAGATTCGTACAGAAAGATCTGACCGATTGATTCTCCCGGCGTGCTCCGCTGCTGGGAGTGGAGTTCGCCTATGACTGAAGTAGAAGTAAAAAAAGCGCAAGACAGCCTGCAGGATCGCCTGGCCCAGGTGATCGAACTGCTGCAGCGCCAGCGCGTGGTCGAAGACCTTACCCATCGTCAGGAAGGCGCGCACAACGACCTGGTGGAAAATCTGGTCCACCGCCAGAACCTCGTCGAGCTGCAGCGCAAGCTTGATGACCTGCACCCTGCCGACATCGCCTATATCCTCGAAGCCTTGCCCCTGGAAGATCGCCTGACGGTCTGGCAGCTGGTGCGCTCGGATCGCGATGGCGACATCTTGCTCGAAGTGTCCGACTCTGTCCGCCAATCGCTGATCGCCGACATGGACGATCACGAGCTGTTGGCTGCCGCCAAGGAAATGGACGCCGACGAGCTGGCCGACCTGGCCCCTGAGCTGCCGCGTGATGTTGTTCACGAGCTGATGGAAACCCTCGATGCCCAGCAACGCGAACGTGTGCGTTCGGCGCTGAGCTACGACGAGGAACAGGTCGGTGCGCTGATGGACTTCGAGATGGTCACCATCCGCGAAGACGTGAGCCTGGAAGTGGTACTGCGCTACCTGCGCCGCCTGAAAGAGTTGCCCAACCACACTGACAAACTGTTCGTGGTCGATTACGACGGCATCCTCAAGGGGGTATTGCCGATCAAGCGCCTGCTGGTCAACGACCCGGAGAAGAAGGTGGCGGAGGTCATGGCAACTGACCCCGTGTCCTTCCAGCCCGAGGAAGATGCCTACGATGCAGCCCAAGCCTTTGAACGTTACGACCTGGTCTCGGCCCCTGTAGTCGACAAGGGCGAGCGCCTGATTGGCCGTTTGACCATTGACGAAATGGTCGACCTGATTCGTGAGGAAAGCGAAAGCGAAGTCCTCAACATGGCCGGTCTGCGCGAGGAAGAAGACATCTTCGCTTCGGTCTGGCGCTCGTTCCGCAACCGTTGGGCTTGGCTTGCGATCAACCTGATTACCGCCTTTTTGGCTTCGCGGGTGATCGGTGTGTTCGAGGGCTCGATTGAAAAACTGGTGGCATTGGCTGCATTGATGCCGATCGTGGCTGGTATTGGTGGGAACTCGGGTAACCAGACCATCACCATGATCGTCCGTGCCATGGCGCTTGACCAGGTGTCGCCGGGCAACACCAGCCGCCTGATGCGCAAGGAGTTGGCGGTTTCGCTGATCAATGGCCTGGTATGGGGTGGGGTGATTGGTGCGGTGGCGTTCTGGCTATACGGCAGCTGGTCACTGGGGGTAGTGATGACTGCCGCGATGACCCTGAACCTGTTGCTGGCGGCGCTGATGGGTGTGCTTATCCCGATGACCCTGGCCCGTCTGGGGCGCGATCCGGCAATGGGGGCGAGTGTGATGATCACCGCTGTGACTGACAGCGGCGGTTTCTTCATCTTCCTCGGGCTTGCTACGTTGTTCCTGCTGTAGCCTGTTTGTCGCCGTTGCAAGGCGTTTGCACTGCATCAAGGGCGTGCCTCGGTGCAGTAGCTGCAGCAACCGGCCACCCATAAAAAAAGCCAGCTTGCGCTGGCTTTTTTGCGTCCGCTGCAACCTTCAGGAAGCGTCGGCGGCCATTTCCACATCGTGAGCGATGAGGGCGACCAGGGCGTTCTGCTGGCGGTGGGAAAGCTGGCGGAAGCGTTGCAGCAACTCGCGCTCATGCAGGGACAGCTCTGGGCTGTCAAGGCGCATGCTCAGCTCGTCACCCAGCGCGCCTTCCTGGATAAGGCTCTGCTCCAGGCGTGCGATGATTTCGGAGTTCATGCTGCGGTGATGGTTGCGCGCTACCTCGGCAATGCGCTCACGCATCCCGTCTGGCAGGCGGACGACAAACTTGTCAGCGGTGCGGCTCGAATAAATAGCCTGTTTCATTGGGCGCATATAAATTGACCGGATTTTGGTTCAGGGGAAGCGGTTCTCAAATTGGCCGCACGGGGTGGAAGTACGACCGTGGCGACGACAAAATGTTCAACCGTCAGTGAAAAATGGATGTTCATCTTGCCTCATGGTCGCCGTTTCCTTGGCGTCAATTCTGTGACAAATAGTGAGCCGGATAAAGGCTTTATGCCAGTACCAATTATCAGAAATGAGTACTGGTTTGAAAAGTTTTACATGATCCGGCTTACCTCACTGTCAGACTTTTGCCGTCAAAAACTGGTAAAACGCAGCAAAAGGCTTGGAAAACCCCTAAAATGCGCCGGTTTCCCTCCATAGAGCATAGTGGCTATGCAACATGACGCAAGCGACCGCCGATCAGGGACAGGGCGGCTGGTATTTCTGATAGGACCGTCGGGTTCGGGGAAAGATTCCCTGATCGAAGCTTCACGTGAGCGGCTGATAGCGGCCGGGGTGTTCATTGCCCGCCGCGTCATTACCCGTTCAGCCGAAGCCAAGGGTGAAGATGCGCATGGCGTCACTGCCGAACAGTTCCAGGCCCTGCTTGCACAGGGTGCATTTGCCATGCACTGGCAGGCCAATGGTCTGGACTACGGCATTCCGCAGCAGATCGATCAGTGGCTGGGGTCAGGCAGGGCAGTGCTGGTGAATGGCTCGCGGGCCTATCTGGCAGAGGCGCGCCGGCGCTATCCGGACCTGCTGGCAGTGCTGGTCGAGGTCCAACCCGAGATACTGCGCGAGCGCTTGCTGGCGCGTGGACGCGAAAGTGCAGAAGAAGTGGAGCAGCGCTTGGCTCGTAGCGCACGCTTGCAGGCTGCGGCCGACCCCTCCGTGCATGTGCTCGACAACTCCAGCACCTTGGATGATGCTGTCTCGGGGTTGTTCCGATTGCTGCGCGAACAGGGCGTTTTGCCTGCCGCGTAGCAGTGGCAGAAAAGGATTACGCGAAAAAGCCCGGCGCAGACATGACAAACGGCAATGGGCTGGTTAACATGCTTGCCGTCCCGCTTCGCAGCGCTCGCTGCAGGTGCTTGCGTCTCAGTAGCTCAATTGGATAGAGCATCCCCCTCCTAAGGGGAAGGTTGCAGGTTCAATTCCTGCCTGGGACGCCATTTCATATCTCCCCTACTTGCTTGTCCCATCCTTGGGGCGCGCGTTGGTCTTGATCGTCAGCCGGTGCTCAGGCGCGACCCTTCAACACAGCCCATCCCGCTGCAGTAGCATACGTAGCCACCAGGGCCCTACACCTGGCTGTCTTCATCCTCCTGGGGGGCCTGGGTTGTGGCCTGGGTATCGATCTTCGCCAGGGTCTCGGCCTCGATGTCGTCCTTCATACGCTGGGCAATCTGCTTGTCCACCAGTTCTTTCTTCTCTGGTGGCATGGCGTTGTACTCGTCTTCGGTCAGGCCCAGTTCACGCAGCAGTTTTTCCTTGATCATTTCGGCAGGTGACCTGGACATGAGGTCGTGAAAATCCTGCCTGGCGCTGCTGGTTTGTTCCGTGTTGGCATTCTCGGGCTGGCCAACGCTGGTGCCGGGGCTGTGCAGCTGCAGCTGCAGCTTGAGCTTGGCAAAGGCTTCCTCACGTGCGTCCGCCGCATCCTGCTGGGAAGTACTGCTCTGGCCGCCCTGTTGCGCCGTGGCGGTACTGGCCGGCACTGGCGGGCCAAACTGTGGCATATAGGCCGCCGCCGGGTCAGTGTCGGTGGTGCGCTGTTGCGGGTGGACCGTAGCCTGCCAGCCGAAACCGTTGAGGGTAATGGTCATGAAATCCTCCTTGGAAATGTGAGTGCCAAGAGAGACCGGCAAATGCCGTGCCAGGCGGTGCTGCACAAAAATAGGGCGCTGGAGCTATTCCGGTCGTCTTGCCGTGGGCATATGCTTGCCCGTCAGAGGCAGGATCTTGCCGCCTGCGGCTAATTACACATTGTCGGCAGCCCCTTGGGTGGGCGCGCAGTTGCTGGGCATCAGGGAGAGGGTTCATGAATCAGGAAACCCGGCCGGCACCCGCCGGCTTCAGTGAGCAGCAGCTGCGCACCTTGTTCGAGTTGATCAGTGATGGCATCTGGGACTGGAACGCCAACACCGGCTACGTCTACCGCAACCCCGGCTGGTACGCCATGCTTGGCTATTCCAGCCACTCAATGGCCAACACTGTCTTCACTTGGGAGAGTGTCATTCACCCTGAGGACTACCCGCGGGTGATGGCGCATTTCGAGGCCTACATTGGCCAGCGCAATGAACGTTACCTCATCGAATACCGGTGCCGTTGCCAGGATGGCAGTTACCTGTGGATCGAAGACAGCGGCCACATCATCGACCGTAATGCAGACGGCTCGGTAGCGCGCATGCTCGGTGCCCACCGCAACATCGACGCCGGCAAGCGCCTGGTGGCGCAGCTGGAGCAGAAAAACCAGTCGCTGGAGTGCCAGGTGGCGGAACGCACCCGTGAGCTGTCCTGGGTGAACCAGCAGTTACAGCGGCAGCTTGACGAAAACCGCGAGCTGGCCGAGCGCGATGCCTTGACCCATGTTGCCAACCGCTATCGGCTGGAGAAGGTGTTGCAGCGGGAGTGCGAACGCGCGCAGCGCTTCCGCCAGCCGCTGTCGCTGATCGCGATGGATATGGATGATTTCAAGCCTATCAACGACCGTTACGGTCACGCCCGTGGCGATACAGCATTGGTAGGCGTGGCGCAAACGCTAGGTAGCTGCCTGCGCGATCTGGACCTGCTGGCGCGTTGGGGGGGTGACGAGTTTGTCATCGTGCTGCCGCAGACCGCGCTGGGCGAGGCGCTGGATGTAGCGGGGCGGTTGCGCCAGGTAATGGCGCAGCTGGAGCCGGTGGGGGAGTGCCGGCTGACCATGAGCTACGGCGTGGTGCAGAGGCAGGACGGAGAGGATCAACCTGCGCTGTTGGCACGGGCAGACAAGGCGCTGTACCGGGCCAAGGGCAACGGCAAGAACGCCATAGCCGAGTAGTACCCGGTCATTGTGGAGCGGCCTGAATGAAAAAAGACCCGCGGCGCCTCACGGCGCAGCGGGCCAAATCGGCCTTGGCCGCTTCAGTGTCAGATATGCAGGGCGTGGCCCAGGGCGCGCAGTGCCGCTTCCTGTACCGCCTCACCCAGTGTCGGGTGGGCATGGATGGTACCGGCCACATCTTCAAGGCATGCGCCCATCTCCAGCGACTGGGCAAACGCGGTGGACAGCTCGGAGACCGCCACGCCAACTGCCTGCCAACCCACGATCAGGTGGTTGTCACGGCGCGCCACCACCCGCACGAAACCGCTTTTCGACTCCAGGCTCATGGCCCGGCCATTGGCGGCAAACGGGAACTGCGCGACGATGCAGTCCAGGCCTTGCTGGCTGGCCTGCTCCGGGGTCTTGCCGACCACCACCACTTCCGGGTCGGTAAAGCAGACGGCGGCGATCGCTGCCGGCTCGAAGCGTCGGGCCTTGCCGGCGATGATTTCGGCCACCATTTCGCCCTGGGCCATGGCCCGGTGCGCCAGCATCGGTTCGCCAGCGACGTCGCCGATGGCCCACACGTTGTGCATGCTGGTGTGACAGCGCTCGTCGATGGCAATGGCGGCGCCGTTCATCTTCAGGTCCAGGCATTCCAGGTTGAAGCCTTTGGTGCGTGGTCGGCGGCCCACGGCCACCAGCACCTGGTCGGCCTCCAGGCGCAGTTGCCCACCCTTGCCGTCGCTGGCCAACAGGCAGCCATTTTCGTAGCCCTCGACGCTGTGGCCCAGGTGCAAAGCGATGCCCAGCTTCTTCAGCGACTCGGCCACCGGCGCGGTCAGCTCGCTGTCGTAGGTCGGCAGGATGCGCTCGCGCGCTTCCACCACACTGACCTGTGCACCCAACTTGCGGTAGGCAATGCCCAGCTCCAGGCCGATATAGCCGCCGCCGACCACCACCAGGTGTTGCGGCAGGGTTTTTGGTGCCAGGGCTTCGGTAGAGGAAATCACCGGCCCGCCCAGCGGCAGCATCGGCAGTTCGACACTGCTGGAACCGGTCGCCAGCAACAGATGCTCGCACTGAATACGCTGGCCATCGACCTCGACCTGCTTGCCGTCCAGTACCTTGGCCCAGCCATGCACCACTTTCACTCCGTGCTTTTTCAGCAGTGCTGCAACACCTGTGGTCAGGCGGTCGACAATGCCGTCCTTCCAGGCGACGCTCTGGCTGATGTCCAGGCGCGGTGACGCCACGCTGATGCCCAGCGGCGAGGGCTCGGTAAAACGTGAAGCCTGGTGGAATTGCTCGGCCACGTGGATCAGCGCCTTGGAGGGGATGCAGCCGATGTTCAGGCAAGTGCCGCCCAGTGCCTGGCCTTCCACCAGTACGGTAGGAATGCCCAGTTGCCCGGCGCGAATGGCTGCTACATAGCCGCCTGGGCCACCGCCGATGATCAGCAGGGTAGTCTGGATAATCTGTTGCATGCTCACTCCACGAACAGGCAGGCGGGTTGTTCGAGCAGGCCGCGCACGGCCTGAATGAACAGGGCGGCGTCCATGCCATCGACCACGCGGTGGTCGAACGAGCTGGACAAATTCATCATCTTGCGCACGACGATCTGGCCATCGATCACCACGGGCCGTTCAACCATGCGGTTAACGCCGATGATCGCCACCTCCGGGGTGTTGACCACCGGCGTGCTGACAATGCCGCCCAACGCGCCGAGGCTGGTCAGGGTGATGGTCGAGCCGGACAGCTCCTCGCGGCTGGCCTTGTTGCTGCGCGCTGCGTTGGCCAAGCGCGAAATCTCGCTGGCGTTGGTCCACAGGCTGCCTGCTTCGGCATGGCGCAGCACCGGTACCATCAGGCCGTTGTCGCCCTGCGTGGCGATGCCGACATGCACCGCCCCATGGCGGGTGATGATTTGCGCTTCGTCGTCGTAGGTGGCGTTGATCTGGGGGAAGTCCCGCAGGGCCACGACCAGGGCGCGCACCAGGAATGGCAGCAAGGTCAGTTTGCCGCGGCTGTCGCCGTGCTTACTGTTGAGCTGTTGGCGCAGGGCCTCCAGGGCGGTGACGTCGATTTCTTCCACGTAGCTGAAATGTGCGACGCGGCGCTTGGCGTCCTGCATGCGCTGGGCGATCTTGCGGCGCAGGCCGATAACCTGCACCTGTTCACTGTCAGTGCGCTTGGCATAGCCATTCGGTGCCTGGCCGGCACTGCTTTGCGGTTTGCTCATGAAGGCGTCGAGGTCTTCGTGCAGGATGCGCCCGGCTGGGCCGCTGCCGTGCACGTAGCGCAACTCGATACCCGCATCCAGGGCGCGCTTGCGCACGGCTGGCGACGCCAGCGGCTTGTCGCCCGGCTGACGTGGCACGATGGGCGCGGCCTCGTGGCTGGCCGGGGGCTGGCAAGCAGCCAGTTTCACCTCTTTCTGCGGCTCTGGCTTGGCCGCTGCCGGGGCAGCCGGGGTTTCGACCTGTTTGGCCTGAGGCACATCCACATGGTTGCCGCTGCCTTCCACCTCGATGCGGATCAGCTCGCTGCCGACCGCCATCACCTCCCCAGGCTGCCCCCCCAGGGCCAGTACCTTGCCGCTGACCGGCGAGGGGATTTCCACGGTGGCCTTGTCGGTCATGACGTCGGCCACCACCTGGTCCTCGGCGATGATGTCGCCGACCTTGACGAACCATTCCACCAACTCGACCTGCGCGATGCCTTCGCCAATGTCCGGCATCTTGATGACGTGCGTGCCCATTCAGACCTCCATGACCTTTTTCAATGCCGCACCTACCCGCGAAGGGCCTGGGAAGTAAGCCCATTCCTGTGCGTGAGGGTAGGGGGTGTCCCAGCCGGTGACGCGCTCGATCGGCGCCTCCAGGTGGTGGAAGCAGTGCTCTTGCACCAGCGACACCAGTTCGGCACCGAAGCCGCAGGTGCGGGTGGCCTCGTGTACCACCACGCAACGGCCGGTCTTTTTCACCGACTCGACGATGGTGTCCAGGTCTAACGGCCACAGGCTGCGCAGGTCGATCACCTCGGCGTCGACGCCGCTTTCTTCGGCGGCCACCTGGGCCACGTACACCGTGGTGCCGTAAGTCAGTACGGTCACGTCATTGCCAGGACGGGTAATGGCGGCCTTGTCCAGCGGTACTGTGTAATAGCCGTCGGGCACGGCGCTGTGCGGGTGCTTCGACCACGGTGTTACAGGGCGGTCGTGGTGGCCATCGAACGGGCCGTTGTACAGGCGTTTGGGCTCCAGGAAGATAACCGGGTCATCGCATTCGATCGAGGCAATCAGCAGGCCTTTGGCGTCATACGGGTTGGACGGCATGACGGTGCGCAGGCCGCACACCTGGGTGAACATCGCCTCCGGGCTCTGGCTGTGGGTCTGGCCGCCATAGATACCGCCGCCGCAGGGCATGCGCAGGGTCAGCGGGGCGATGAATTCGCCGGCTGAACGGTAACGCAGGCGGGCCATTTCCGAGACGATCTGGTCGGAGGCCGGGTAGAAGTAGTCGGCGAACTGGATTTCCACCACCGGGCGCAGGCCGTAGGCACCCATGCCCACGGCGGTGCCGACGATGCCACTTTCGGAGATGGGGGCGTCGAACACGCGGGACTTGCCGTACTTGGTCTGCAAGCCCTCGGTGCAGCGGAACACGCCGCCGAAGTAACCGACGTCCTGGCCGTACACCACTACATTGTCGTCGCGCTCAAGCATGACATCCATGGCCGAGCGCAGGGCCTGGATCATGGTCATGGTAGTGGTGGCCATGGCGGTTTCCGGGTTGATGCTGTTGTTATGGTCGTTCATCTCAAACCCCCAGTTCCTGGCGCTGTCGGCGCAAGTGGTCGGGCATTTCCTTGTACACGTCCTCGAACATCGAGGCGGCGCTCGGGATGTGACCGTTGGCCAGGGTGCCGTACTGCTCGGCCTCCTTCTGCGCGGCAATCACCGCGGCTTCGAACTCGGCCGTGGTGGCCTGGTGTTCTTCCTCGGACCAGTGGCCGATCTTGATCAGGTGCTGCTTCAGGCGGGCGATCGGGTCGCCCAGCGGGAAGTGGCTCCAGTCATCGGCGGGGCGGTACTTGGACGGATCGTCGGAGGTCGAGTGCGGGCCGGCACGGTAGGTGACCCACTCGATCAGGCTTGGGCCCAGGCCGCGGCGGGCGCGTTCGGCGGCCCAGCGCGAGGCGGCGTATACGGCGACGAAGTCGTTGCCGTCAACCCGCAGCGAGGCAATGCCGCAGCCCACGCCACGGCCGGCGAACGTGGTCGACTCGCCACCGGCAATGGCCTGGAAGGTAGAAATCGCCCACTGGTTGTTGACCACGTTGAGGATCACCGGGGCGCGGTAAACGTGGGCAAAGGTCAGGGCTGTGTGGAAGTCCGACTCGGCGGTGGCGCCGTCACCGATCCACGCCGAAGCAATCTTGGTATCGCCCTTGATCGCCGACGCCATGGCCCAGCCGACGGCCTGCACGAACTGAGTCGCCAGGTTGCCACTGATGGTGAAGAAGCCGGCTTCGCGTACCGAATACATGATCGGTAGCTGGCGGCCCTTGAGCGGGTCGCGCTCGTTGGACAGCAGCTGGCAGATCATCTCTACCAGCGACACGTCGCGGGCCATCAGGATGCTTTGCTGGCGGTAGGTCGGGAAGCACATGTCGGTGCGGTTCAGCGCCAGCGCCTGGCCGCTGCCAATGGCTTCTTCGCCCAGGCTCTGCATGTAGAAAGACATCTTCTTCTGGCGCTGGGCAACCACCATGCGGCTGTCGAAGATCCGCGTCTTGAGCATGGCGCGCATGCCCTGGCGGAGGATTTGCGGGTCGATGTCTTCGGCCCACGGGCCTTGGGCATTGCCTTGCTCATCGAGCACGCGGACCAGGCTGTAGGACAGGTCGGCCGTGTCGGCGGCATCTACATCGACAGGGGGTTTACGGGCTTGACCCGCGTCATTCAGGCGCAGGTAGGAAAAATCGGTCTGGCAGCCTGGCCGGCCGGTGGGCTCGGGCACATGCAAACGCAGGGGGGCGTACTCGTTCATGCTTTTTACGCTCGCTCGGGTATTTGTTTTTGTGAGCTCTGAAGCGGCCGCCGCTGAGTACCGGCTTGTGACTGGTAGGTCAGCGTCATCTACATCTTAGTGGTCCGGCAGGAGAATTTTTCTCTCAAGTTGATTGCCTTTGCCGAGCGGTGCAGATAAACATTCCGCATAAACACAAGAAACCGGTGATTTTGTCTCATGCGCAAACTCGATCGTACCGATATCGGCATTCTCAACAGCCTGCAGGAGAACGCCCGCATCACCAACGCCGAGCTGGCACGCTCGGTAAACCTGTCGCCCACGCCCTGTTTCAACCGGGTGCGGGCCATGGAGGAGCTGGGGGTTATCCGCCAGCAGGTGACGTTGCTGTCACCGGAGGCGCTAGGGCTGGATGTGAACGTGTTCATCCATGTCAGCCTGGAAAAACAGGTAGAGCAGTCGCTGCACCGCTTCGAGGAAGAAATTGCCGAACGGCCGGAAGTGATGGAGTGCTACCTGATGACCGGTGACCCGGATTACCTGCTGCGGGTGCTGTTGCCGAGCATCCAGGCGCTGGAGCGGTTTCTTGATTACCTGACGCGCTTGCCGGGGGTGGCGAATATCCGGTCGAGTTTTGCCTTGAAGCAAGTGCGGTACAAGACCGCCTTGCCACTGCCGGCCAACGGCATGACCTTGCGGGAGTAGAGGCGTTCAAAGAGGGTGCTTGATATTTTAAACACCCACAGCCTATGTTGTTGTCAGCCTACAACAACAAGGACAAGCGTCATGAGCACTGCTCACCTCCACGGCATCGATGAAATCGAATGTGTCACCCCCGACCTCAATGGTGTCCCGCGTGGCAAGGTGATGACCGCCGAAGGCTTTCTCGAGGGCCGCCGCCTGCAGATGGCCCGGGGTGTGCTGCTGCAGTGCATCATGGGCGGCTACCCGCCGGCCAGGTTTTACGGCAGCGACGACGGTGACCTGGCGCTGGTGGCCGAGCCCCACCAGGTCCACCGCCTGCCCTGGAGCGATGACGGCCGCGCCTTGGCCATTTGCGACGCCGTCGAACTGGATGGCCGGCCTTCGGCGCTGTCCACCCGTGGCCAGCTCAAGGCGGTGATCGACCGCTACGCAGCGCTGGGCCTGGCACCGGTGGTGGCGACCGAGCTCGAGTTCTTCGTGTTCGCCCCCAACAGCGACCCGCAGCAACCGTTCCAGCCACCGCTGGGCATCGACGGCCGCCGCGAGTTGGGCCATAGCGCATTTAGCGTCAGCTCCAACAACGGCCTGCGGCCGTTCTTCAAGGAGGTCTACCAGTGCATGGCCGCGCTGGGCCTGCCGCGTGACACCTTCATGCACGAAATGGGCGTCAGCCAGTTCGAGATCAACCTGTTGCACGGCGACCCGTTGCTGCTGGCCGACCAGACCTTCCTGTTCAAGCACCTGCTCAAGGAAGTGGCGCTCAAGCACGGGCTGACGGTGGTCTGCATGGCCAAGCCGCTGGCGCGCACGCCCGGCAGTTCCATGCACATTCACCAGAGCCTGGTCGAGGCTGACAGCGGGCGCAACGTGTTCAGCGACGAGCAAGGCCTGCCGACCGACACCTTCCACCACTTCATCGGTGGGTTGCAGGCGTGCATGGCCGACTTCACCGCGCTGTTCGCGCCCAATGTCAATTCTTACCAACGCCTTTGCCACCCCTATGCCTCGCCGAACAATGCCTGCTGGTCTGAAGACAACCGCGCCGCCGGCTTGCGTATCCCGGCCAGTGCGCCGGTGGCACGGCGGGTGGAAAACCGCCTGCCTGGCGCCGATGCCAACCCGTACCTGGCCATCGCCGCCAGCCTGGCCGCCGGGCTGCACGGCATCGAGCAGCGCTTGCAGCCGTCGCCTGCCATCCAGGGCGAGTTCGAGGTGCCGGACCACCTGGCCCTTCCTTGCACCTTGCATGCGGCGCTGGACCGGCTCAAGCGCAGTGCGCTGGCGCGGGAACTGTTCGGTAGCGAGTTCATCGAAGGCTACATCGCCAGCAAGACCCTGGAGCTGACCGATTTCTTCGACGAGATCACCCCGTGGGAGCGACGGGTGCTGGCAGCACAGGCCTGATCGCGACACGACCTGCACCGGACGCGCCCCAGCGCCGTTAAATCGCAGCTGGGGGCCTGCGCCAGGCGGTTTTTGCCCTTATGCTGCTAGCACCCCCGCCACCTGACCAAGGGAGCTTCACGGGACCTATGCGAAATATATGGAAGCCGTTTCAGTCGTTGTATTTCGCCGCGCTGATGATGTTGATCGGCTCGGGCCTGCTCAGTACCTACCTGGCTTTGCGCCTGGCCGCCGATCATGTCGACAGCCTGTGGATTGGTGCGCTGATGGCGGCCAACTACTTCGGCCTGGCGCTGGGTGGCAAAGTCGGACACCGGCTGATCGGCCGGGTCGGGCACATACGCGCCTATGCGACCTGTGCCGGTATCGTCGGTGCGGCGGTGCTCGGCCATGGCCTGACCAACTGGTTGCCGGCCTGGGTCGGGCTGCGCATGATCGTCGGCCTGGGCATGATGTGCCAGTACATGGTGATCGAGAGCTGGCTAAACGAGCAGGCCGATGTGAAGCACCGCGGTGCGGTGTTCAGCGGCTACATGATTGCCTCGTACCTGGGGCTGGTGCTTGGCCAGCTGATCCTGGTAGTACACCCGCAACTCGGGCCTGAGCTGCTGATGTTGGTGGCGATGTGTTTTGCCCTGTGCCTGGTGCCGGTGGCGATGACCCGGCGCATTCACCCGGCGCCATTGCGCCCGGCGCCGATGGAGCCGAAGTTCTTCATCAAGCGGGTGCCCCAGTCGCTCAGCACGGTACTGGGCTCGGGCCTTATCGTTGGCTCGTTCTACGGCCTGGCGCCTTTGTATGCCTCCAGCCAGGGTATGACGACCGAGCAGATCGGTCTGTTCATGGGTAGCTGCATCTTTGCCGGCCTGCTGGTGCAGTGGCCGCTGGGCTGGTTGTCGGACCGTTACGACCGCGCGGTGCTGATCCGTAGTGTGGCGGTGGGCCTGGCACTGGCCGCTGCGCCGCTGGCGATATTGCCCAGTGTGCCGCTGGAGCTGCTGTTCGGCATCGGCTTCCTTATTTCGTTGCTGCAGTTCTGCCTGTATCCGCTGGCGGTGGCGTTTTCCAACGACCACGTGGAAAGCGAGCGGCGGGTGTCGCTGACGGCGATGCTGCTGGTCACCTATGGCGTTGGCGCCTGTATCGGGCCTTTGGCGGCCGGTGTGCTGATGAAGGTGTTGGGCCCGCAGATGCTGTACGCCTTCTTCGTGTTCTTCGCGCTGGTGCTGGTGTGGCGTATCCGGCCCAAAGCGGTTACCGGCCTGCACCAGGTGCAAGACGCGCCGCTGGGCCACGTGGCGATGCCGGCGGCAGGTTCGCCATTGTCGGCAGCGCTGGACCCGCGGGTGGATGAGCAGACCGTGCAGGACGTGATGCAGGCGCCGGTGGCGGCGGAAGATACCGAGGATGAAGATAAAGGGGCTGAGCAGCAGGCAGCTGAACCGGAGGAGGTCAGCAAGTCGGTGTGAGGTCGGCACAGGAAGGGCACACATGAAAACGCCACCTCGACAGGTGGCGTTTTTGCATTCAGCCGACGATCAATAGTCGTCTTTGTCGAACCGCCGCGCCTCACGCTGCAACTGGTACACAAAACTCTCGATCTTGCGTTGCGCCTGGCCACTGAGGTTGTGGAAACGTACGCCGGCAAAGGTGGTGTTGATGCGCTCTTCATAATGCAAGTGGCGCAGCTCGACCATGGTGTCAACCAGGCCCAGCGGGTTGCCTGCCTTGAAACGCTCGTACACCTGGCCCAGTTGCAGGCGGTCTTCGACATTGCCGTCGAAGCGCAGCTTGCAGCCAGTGGCCGAGATATCCAGCAGCTTGCCACGCAGGGCGCCGTTACCTTTGAGGTGGGCGCCATCGAGGATGATATCGACCAGCTGCGACAGCTTCAGCGCGGCGCGGAAGGCGTTGCGGCGCTGATGGTAGGTCATTTCCTCCGGCATGGCACCGCTGTAGCAGCGGTGGCCGTCGACTTCAGTGATCTTCAGCTCGTGATCGCATTCCCAGGCGATGCGCACGCCATCGTGAAAGCCCTCAACGCGGAAATGCTCGCCGTTTTCGATGAATTTCTCACCGTCGCGCGGGATCATCTCGTCCAGTGCCAGGGTGTTGCTTTCACGGTCCACATGCACCACATAGCTCTGGA
The DNA here is from genome assembly GCF_003205205.1 of Pseudomonas sp. LB-090624. GTDB lineage: Bacteria > Pseudomonadota > Gammaproteobacteria > Pseudomonadales > Pseudomonadaceae > Aquipseudomonas. The sequence continues at coordinate 42,492 of NZ_QJRL01000004.1, read as the reverse complement.
AACGCTGGCTGCGGTCGTGGAACGTGATAATCAGGGGGTCGTGACTTTCCTGCAGCTGCCGCAAGTTTGCCGCAATCTCCAAGGGGGTGCTCAGCACCTTTGGTGGTTGCGGGGCATCGGATTCATTGAACACGGCTTATCGTTCTCCAGGCAAAAGCGACACATGCAAGTAACGGCATTTTGCCAGTATGTTCCGTGCCTTGATAGAAAAATCAGACTTGGCTGAGTGCGCGTGGCTTGGCCAGCGGCGACGTGCTGCCACGGCTGTCGTACAGTGACGGCGAATCACCGCCCATGAGGATTCGAATCTGGTTGCTGGTGACGTGTTGCTGCACCTGGATGATCCGGCCATTGGTCTCGTTAAGCTGTTGACAGGCTTGCATCAATTGGCTGATCACGTCGAGTTGTTGCAGGATCAATTCACCGTTGGCCGATTGTGCTGCCACAGCCTCCACACCGGCGCGGTCTGCACTCAGGCCAAGGCTGGTAAGCAGGTTATTGCGGCGTAGGCCTTGCTGCTCCAATAACACGATCAACGACTGCTTGCGGGCCAGGATGGTTTCCAGTGGTGCCATATCGCGGCCATGCAGGGCTACCGACTCTTTCTGCAGAAGGTCGCGCAGCTCTTGCATCGGGGCAATGTCATCTTCGATCAGTTGCAGCAAGGTGGTGTCGTGCATGGCTAACTCTTGGCTTTTCAGGCGTCCGTGAAGTCAGCGCGCCGTACGGTCAGCGCTGGGCTTCGAAATCGAGCAGTTTGCTGGCGACCCGGCCGGCATCGACCTGGTAGCTGCCGTCGGCGATTGCCTGCTTCAACTGGGCCACACGGGCGCTGTTGACTACTGGCTCGTCGCGCAGCTTGTCGCTGATCTTCTGCAACTGCTGTGCCTCTTGGCTGAGGTGTACCGCCTCTCCGCTGGCGCTGGTGTCTTTCACCGCATCCTGGCTGGCTGCCGGCTTTTCGGCGCTGCCGGACGCGGTGTTGCCGCGCACGCCGCCCGTGACGGACGGAGAATTATTCAAACGACTGAAGTCGATGACCATGATCAGAAACCTCTGGGTATTTGGACGCTTGCCTTGTTTTCGGCCAACCCGAAAGAAACTTTAGGCACAAATGCATAGCCGCCTGTCAGCAAGCTCGCGACCCATGTTCTGACACAGTTTAGGAAAAGCGGTTCCTCTCTGCCAGCGCAATCTGGCGACTGGCCTACATACTGACCTCGACCTGGCCTGGGCCAGTGACCCTGGCCTTGACCACCCGTTTGGAGTTCAGGTTGCGTACCCGTATCTGTTCGCTCAGGCCGCCCTTGCTCAGCGCTTCGCCGGGCATGCGGACGCTCAGGCTGCCACTGCGGGCGATGATCACCACCTGGTCACCCTTGCGCACCACCTCGGCCTGTTGCAGGTGCTGCGGGGTCAGTACCTGGTCGATCACGGTGGGGCGCAGCATCTTCATGCCCACTGCCTGGTCCAGTTCGGTCAGGAAGCCCTGGCCGAGAGTGCCGACATCGCGCTCGCGCAGGGCCACGTCGCCTTCGCCCACCGTGTTGTCCCGCTTGAGCGGGCGCGTCACCACCACCACGTCGCGGAACAGCCGCACCGTCGCCGGCACGAACACGGTCCACGGCGCTGCGCTATCACAGCGTACCCGCACCGTCACCCGGCCCAGCGGCTGCGCGGGGCTTTCCAGCGAAGCGTCAAGCTGCTGGCTGCACAACGGCATGCGCAGGCGCGGGTCCAGCGAGTTGACCTGGATTTCATAGCGGCCGGCAGTCTGGGTGCTGGCGAGGTAATCTTCGACGGTGAATTCAAGAAACCCTTGGGTGACACCGATAAGCTGTTCAGGCAAGGTGAACGCGTCCGCGACAGTGCGCACGCCGGGCACCAGCAGGCACAGCGTGGCCAGCAAGCCAGTCAGCAGGCGCGTCAATCGTCGGAAAAATGTCGTTTTCGTATGCATGACGCTCAAAAAAGCAAAGCCCGTGCCGACTCGCTACCTGAGTTGCAACGAAAGGCTGAAACATTAAGGAGTCTGGCATGGCGGGTGTTATGGATTCGGTCAACCAGCGCACGCAGCTGGTGGGGCAGAATCGCCTGGAACTGCTGCTGTTCCGCCTCAATGGCGAGCAGCTTTACGGCATCAACGTATTCAAGGTCAGGGAGGTGCTGCAGTGCCCGGCGCTGACCCTGCTGCCCAAGGCGCACCCAGTGGTGCGTGGCGTTGCCAACATTCGTGGGGCCACCATTCCGATCCTCGACTTGTCGATGGCCACCGGGTTGCGGCCCCTGCAGGAAGACACGCGCAACAGTTTCGTGATCATCACCGAGTACAACACCAAGACCCAAGGCTTCCTGGTGCACTCGGTGGAGCGCATCGTCAACATGAACTGGGAAGAGATCCATCCGCCACCCAAGGGCACGGGCCGTGATCACTACCTGACCGCGGTCACCCGGGTGGACAACCGCATGGTCGAGATCATCGACGTTGAGAAGGTGCTGGCCGAAGTATCGCCGTCGTCCGAGTCGGTGTCGGCTGGGGTGGTCGATGCCGAGGTGCAGGACAAGGCCGTGCTGATGCGGGTGCTGACTGTCGACGACTCGTCGGTGGCACGCAAGCAGGTCAGCCGTTGCCTGCAGACCGTCGGCGTTGAGGTGGTGGCCCTCAACGACGGTCGTCAGGCCCTGAACTACCTGCGCCAGCTGGTGGACGACGGCAAAAAGCCCGAAGAAGAGTTCCTGATGATGATCTCGGACATTGAAATGCCGGAAATGGACGGCTATACGCTAACGGCAGAAATCCGCAGCGACCCGCGCATGCAAAAATTGCACATCTGCCTGCATACTTCGCTCTCCGGGGTATTTAACCAGGCAATGGTCAAGAAGGTCGGTGCCGATGACTTCCTGGCCAAGTTCAAGCCGGACGACCTGGCCCAGCGGGTGGTCGACCGGATCAAGGCAGCGCATTGAAGCAGCCGGGGGCAAGCCCCCCGGCACCAGTGATTGAAAAGAGGCGGCAGTAGTGTCTACGGGTAATTTGGATTTCGAACAGTTCCGGGTCTTCCTGGAAAAAGCCTGTGGCATCTTGCTGGGCGAAAATAAGCAGTACCTGGTGTCCAGCCGTCTCAACAAGCTGATGGAGCAACAGGGCATCAAGAGCCTGGGCGAGTTGGTGCAGCGCATCCAGGCCCAGCCACGCGGCGGCTTGCGCGAACAGGTGGTCGATGCCATGACCACCAACGAGACCCTGTGGTTTCGGGATACCTACCCGTTCGAGGTGCTGAAGAACAAAGTCATTCCCGAGTTCATCCGCAACAACCCCGGCCAGCGCCTGCGCATGTGGTCGGCGGCCTGTTCGTCGGGCCAGGAGCCGTACTCCATCTCGATGGCCATCGACGAGTTCGAGCGCAGCAACCTGGGGCAGTTGAAGATGGGGGCGCAAATCGTTGCCACCGACCTGTCCGGCACCATGCTGACCAACTGCAAGACCGGTGAGTACGACAGCCTGGCGATTGCCCGCGGCTTGTCGCAGGAGCGTCTGCAGCGCTACTTCGACCCCAAGGGGCCGGGGCGCTGGGCGGTCAAACCGGCGATCCGCAGCCGCGTCGAGTTCCGCTCGTTCAACCTGCTGGACAGCTATGCCAGCCTGGGCAAGTTCGACATCGTGTTCTGCCGCAACGTGCTGATCTACTTCTCGGCGCAGGTGAAGCGGGACATCCTGCTGCGCATCCACAGCACCCTCAAGCCGGGTGGTTACCTGTTCCTTGGTGCTTCAGAGGCGCTGAACGGCTTGCCGGACCATTACCAGATGGTGCAGTGCAGCCCGGGGATCATTTACCAGGCCAAGTAAGGTATGCCTGGAGGTGGGCGGCGCTCGATCTTCCAGGCGAAACACGTCTATCGCCAACCACGTCTATCGCGAAACAATGACGTCAATTTTTTGTTTTGCCGCTTTTGCCGCCCGGCAATTGCCGCTTTCGCCGCCCCAGGCGGAAGGCCTTTGCCGCTTTTCTGGCATCAGTCTGACAGTACGATTCCGCCAAGCCCCATAAACAGGGGCTTCGGCGTGGTTGGCACAGCCCTTGCTAAACCAAGCTCAACGAAATTCCGGTCAACCTCTGAAGGTTTCCCCGACATGAGCATCAGTTTCGACAAGGCGCTTGGTATCCACGAAAAGGCCCTGGGCTTCCGCGCCCAGCGCGCGGAGGTGCTGGCCAACAATATCGCCAACGCCGACACGCCCAATTACAAGGCGCGTGACATGGACTTTTCATCGGTGCTCGCCGCCGAGACCAGCAAGCAGCAAGGCGGCCGCTTTGCCATGGACCGTACCAATAGCCGGCACATCGAAGCCGAAGGCCTCGCCATCGCGGCTGACGATACCCTCAAGTACCGTACGCCGTTGCAGCCCTCGATCGACCAGAACACCGTGGACGCGCAGATCGAGCAATCGAACTACACCGAAAACGCTATCGGCTTCCAGGCCAGCTTCACCTTGCTCAACAGTAAATTCAAAGGGCTGGTTTCCGCCCTGCGGGGAGAATGATCATGTCCCTTTCCAGTGTCTTCAATATTGCCGGTAGCGGCATGAGTGCGCAGAACACGCGCCTCAACACCGTGGCTTCCAACATCGCCAACGCCGAGACCGTCTCATCGAGCATCGATCAGACCTACCGTGCCCGTCACCCGGTGTTCGCCACCACTTTCCAGGATGCGCAAGCCGGCGGCAGCCAGTCGCTGTTCGAGGATCAGGGCGAAGCAGGGCAGGGCGTACAGGTTAAAGGCATCGTCGAGGATCAGAGCACCCTCGAAGCGCGGTACGAACCGAACCATCCGGCGGCGAACAAGGACGGCTACGTCTACTACCCGAACGTCAACGTGGTCGAGGAGATGGCTGACATGATCTCCGCGAGTCGTGCGTTCCAGACCAACGCCGAATTGATGAATACGGCCAAGAGCATGATGCAGAAAGTGCTGACCCTGGGGCAGTGATAAGGAATTCAGACCATGGCAATCGATACTAGCGGTGTGAACCTCAATGACGTGCTGTCGGCGTCGGGCGTGGGCACCAGCACCAAAAAAACCACGGACACTGCATCCACAACCGGCAACGATTCGCTCGGCAAAGATGCTTTTCTGCAGCTGCTGGTCACTCAGATGCAGCACCAGAACCCGCTGGATCCGCAGGATAACGGCGAGTTTGTTGCCCAGCTGGCGCAGTTCAGTAGCCTGGAAGGCATCACCTCGCTGAACGACTCCGTAAGCGCCATCACCAGTGCAATGGCCTCGTCCCAGGCGCTGCAGGCATCGTCGCTGGTAGGTCGGTCGGTGGTGGTTCAGAACGACAAGGCTGTGGTTGATACCGCTGAAAGCTTCAATGCCCAGTTCGTTGTGCCCCAGGCCATCAGTGAGGCGAAGATCACCATCAAGGACAAGGACGGCAACACGGTCAAGACCATCGAGTTGGGTGAGCAGAAAGCCGGTTACGCCGACTTCATCTGGGACGGTACCAACAACAGTGGCGAGAAAGTGGACCCGGGTACTTACACCTTCACCGCTAGCACCACAGTCGATGGCCAGGCGGCGCAAATGAGCACGCTGTTGCCGGCCAAGGTGACCAGCGTCAGCTTCAGTGCCTCAGGAGAAATGGTGCTCAACCTTGCCGGCGTAGGCAAGGTCTCTCTCTCCGACGTGCAAACCATTGGTATCTAAGGCCCGCTAGAGCGGCAAAAGGAGCGAATTCATGTCTTTCAATATCGGCCTTAGCGGTCTGTACGCAGCCAACAAGCAACTGGACGTCACCGGCAACAACATCGCCAACGTCAATACCACGGGGTTCAAGTCCTCGCGTGCCGAGTTCGCGGATGTTTATGCGGGCGCCAACCGCCTGGGTGTCGGCAAGAACCAGGTGGGCAACGGCGTGCGCTTGGCAGCCATTTCCCAGCAATTTACCCAGGGTGATATAAACACCACCGGCAATGTGCTGGACATGGGCATTCAGGGGCAGGGCTTCTTCGTGCTGTCAGACAACGGCTCGCAGGTTTACACGCGGGCGGGCTCTTTTCAGCCTAGCAGTGACAACTTCGTCGAGACCTCCGATGGCCTGCGCCTGCAAGGTTACATGGCGGATGCCAACGGCAAGATCCAGAAGGGCGGCCTGACCGACCTGAAAATCGACACATCGGCACTGCAGCCCAAGCCGACCTCGTTGATCGATCAGGGTATCAACCTGAACTCCTCGGCGGACTCGATTCCTTTCCAGGTGTATGACAACACCAAGCCGCCGACAATGGCCGCATTCGACCCTGCGGACCCAAGCACTTATCAGCGCTCCAGCACCAGTACCGTGCTGGATGCTGACGGCGTCCAGCACGAAGTGCAGCAGTACTACCGCAAGACCGATACCAACGAATGGACCATGTACACGCTGGTCGATGGTCGTAACCCGTTCGACCCGGCCAGTACCACCCCATTGGCTGGCACCATCAACTACAACAGTGATGGCACCATCAGCTCCATGCAGGCCGACACCACTGGCGTGCCAAGTGGTGCATCGTTCACTGTCAGCAACGGTGCATTTGCCATGACCGGCTGGGTCCCAGCCGCTCAGGATGCCAATGGCGACTGGGGTGCCAGTGGCGCGGCAGGTACTGACCTGGCGGTGGGTGTTACCTCGCCTGCCTTGGTAGCGAACAAGCCGTTCGATCCTTCTGACGATACGACCTATACCCGCTCGTTCCCGACCAAGGTGTATGACAGTCAGGGTAACGAACACACCATGGAGCAGTTCTATCGCAAGACGGGCACCAACCAGTGGACCATGTACACCCTCGTTGACGGGCGTAACCCTTTCAATCCGGGGAGTACGGAACCACTGGTAGGCACGATCGCATTCAACAGTGATGGTTCGGTCAACTCGATGACAGCCGACAACACCGGGCATCCGGCGGGTGCCTCCTTCACGGTCGTCAACAATACCTTCAGCATGATTGGCTGGGTGCCGGCAGTTGAAGATGCTTCGGGTAGCTGGAGTGCCAATGGCGCGGTGGGCGATGCTGCCGGCATGAAAATGTCGATGGCCAGCACGACCTCCTACAACACCGAAACTGCGCGGATGTCCCAGTCTCAGGATGGTTATGCCACGGGCATCCTGTCCAACCTGAGCATAGACGCGACAGGTGTACTGTTCGCCTCCTTCAGCAATGGCCAGTCGCGAGCCATTGGCCAGGTTGCACTCGCGAGCTTCGCCAACGAGCAGGGGTTGCAGCAAATTGGCAGTACCCGTTGGACCGAGACCTACAACTCTGGCATTCCGGGTATCGATTCGCCGAAAACCGGTACTTTGGGTGCCATCGAGTCCAACTCGCTGGAAGGTTCCAACGTCAATCTGACCCAGGAGCTGGTTGATCTGATCAAGGCGCAAAGCTATTACCAGGCAAATGCCAAGACCATTTCGACCGAAAGTACCGTCATGCAGACCATCATTCAGATGACTTGATCGTCATTGCTTGAGTGCGTGCGGACAAACCCCTTTCTCGTGAAGGGGTTTGTTGTTTTTGCAGGAGAGGGGATGAAAAGACTATTGGTCGGAATGCTGCTTGCTTGCTGCCTTGCTCAGGTGCAGGCGGCGCCAGCGCTTTACTGGCGATGGGAAAGCCTGGTGGATGGGCGTCTGGTGTGTTCGCAGTGGTCACCCGGTGAAGGCTGGAGGCGCTTTGCCGGGCCCTACAACAATGCGCGTTGCCGGGATCTGCCGTAGGCACAGGTTTGCCTGTGATAGAAACCATTTTGCCGCCAACGGCAAAGCGGCGCCGGATAACCGGCGGCTGTCGCTGCCCGGGCTTTCTCAATTGCCCGTATTCATGGGCTTTTTCGTGTTTTTGACAAGTTGGTTCGGAACTTGCTTTAGCCCTTGCAAAGCAACGGCGAACGGCAAACGGCCGCCAGTGCAATGGAGGATGATTGTGGACAAGATGCTTTATGTGGCCATGACCGGGGCCAGCCAGAACGCGCTGGCGCAGAAGGCTCATGCCAACAACCTGGCCAACATTTCTACCAATGGTTTTCAGCGTGATCTGGAACAGGCGCGCTCGATGCCGGTGTTTGGTGACAGCTTTCCGGCGCGTGCCTTTGCCATGACCGAACGCCCGGGTACCGACTTCAGTGAAGGCCCGATGGTGGAAACCGGCCGGGACCTGGATGTGACCGTAAGCGGTAATGGTTTTATCGCTGTGCAAGCGCCAGATGGCAGCGAAGCGTATGTGCGTACCGGTAGCCTGAACATCGATGCACTTGGGGTGTTGCGTGCTGGCAACGGCATGCCTGTGCTCGGTAACGGCGGCCCTATTGCCATCCCGCCTGAACAAAAGGTCGAAGTCGGCTCCGACGGCACCATCAGCATCCGCTCCATGGGTGAAGACCCTCGCGTGATGGCAGAGGTCGACCGCATCAAGCTGGTCAACCCCGACACCAAAGGCCTGACCAAAGGCGAGGACGGGCTGATTCACACCACGTCCGGTCAACCCGCCGATGCCGACATCAATGTGCGGGTGGTATCAGGCTTTCTGCAGGGCAGCAATGTCAACGCCGTCGAGGAAATGACCTCTGTACTGGCGCTGTCCCGTCAGTTCGAACTGCACGTCAAGATGATGAACGCGGCCAAGGAAGGCGATGAAGCCATGGCGCGTGTTTTGCAACTCGGCTAACCACATTTGAACGGGTGCCGTAAATCAGGCGCACGAGGAGAACACTAAATGCTTCCGGCTCTCTGGGTCGCTAAAACCGGCCTGTCCGCACAGGACACCAACCTGACGGTCATCTCCAACAACCTGGCCAACGTCTCGACCACCGGCTTCAAGCGGGATCGTGCCGAATTCCAGGACCTGCTGTACCAGATCAAGCGTCAGCCAGGTGCGCAGTCTACCCAGGACAGCGAGTTGCCGTCGGGCCTGCAGGTCGGTACCGGTGTGCGCATTGTCGGCACCCAGAAAAACTTCCAGACCGGCAGCTTGCAGACCACGGAAAACCCGCTGGATATGGCCGTCAATGGCCGTGGTTTCTTCCAGATCCTGCAACCTGACGGCACCGTCTCCTACACCCGCGACGGTACGTTCCACCTGAACTCCGACGGCCAGATCGTCAACGCCGATGGCTTGGCACTGGAGCCGGCCATTGTGGTCCCGAACGACGCCCAGACCTTCACTGTCGGCCAGGACGGCACGGTGTCGATCACCACCGCCGGCAACCCGGCTGCGCAGGTTATCGGCAACATTCAGACCGCCGATTTCATCAACCCGGCTGGCCTGCAGGCGATGGGTAACAACCTGTTCCTGGAAACCGCCGCCAGTGGCGCGCCGCAGGTCGGTACTCCAGGGCTCAACGGCTTCGGCACTACCCTGCAGCAGACGCTGGAAAACTCAAACGTCAGCACGGTGGAAGAGCTGGTGAACATGATCACGACCCAGCGTGCCTACGAGATGAACTCCAAGGTCATCTCCACCGCCGACCAGATGCTGTCGTTCGTTACTCAGCAGCTCTAAGCCCTGTCGCTTTGTTACACCCGTGAGGTATGCATCATGAATCGTCTGTTGTCCGTGTTCGCCCTGGGGGGGGCGGTGTTGCTGGCAGGTTGCGTCGGCCCGACGCCCAAGCCCAACGACCCGTACTATGCGCCGGTCCTGCCGCGCACCCCGTTGCCGGCAGCGGCCAACAACGGTTCGATCTACCAGGCCGGTTTCGAGCAGAACCTGTACAGCGACCGCAAGGCGTTCCGGGTGGGTGACATCATCACCATCACGCTCAACGAGCGCACGTCCGCCAGCAAGAACGCGGGCTCGCAGATTGCCAAGACCAGCAAGACGGATATAGGCCTGACTTCGTTGTTCGGTACCACGCCCAATACCAATAATCCGTTCGGTGGTGGCGACCTTTCGCTGGAAGCCGGTTACAGCGGCGATCGAGCCACCAAAGGTGACAGCAAGGCCACTCAAGGCAACACGCTGACCGGTTCGATTACCGTCACCGTGGCCGAGGTGCTGCCGAACGGGATCATTGCCGTGCGCGGCGAGAAGTGGCTGACCCTGAACACTGGCGAAGAGCTGGTGCGTATCGCCGGGATGATCCGCGCTGACGATATCGCCACCGACAACACCGTGCCGTCCACCCGTGTGGCCGACGCGCGCATCACCTACTCCGGTACCGGTTCGTTCGCCGATGCCAGCCAGCCCGGGTGGCTGGACCGCTTCTTCATCAGCCCGCTTTGGCCTTTCTGAGTACGGATGACCATGTTGAACGTGAGGCAGCTGATTGCCGCAACCCTGCTCTTGTCCTGGGCTTTCGCTGCCCAGGCCGAGCGCCTGAAGGACATTGCCAGTATCTCTGGTGTACGTTCCAACCAGTTGATTGGTTATGGCCTGGTGGTGGGCCTCAATGGCACGGGTGACCAGACCACCCAGACGCCGTTCACCCTGCAAACCTTCAACAACATGCTGTCGCAGTTCGGCATCAAGGTGCCGGCCGGTTCCGGCAATGTGCAGCTGAAAAACGTTGCAGCGGTGTCGGTGCATGCTGACCTGCCACCGTTCGCCAAACCTGGCCAGGTGGTTGACATTACCGTTTCCTCGATCGGTAACTCCAAGAGCCTGCGCGGCGGCAGCCTGCTGATGACCCCGCTCAAGGGGATCGACGGCAACGTCTACGCTATCGCCCAAGGCAACCTGGTGGTCGGCGGCTTTGATGCTGAAGGCCGTGACGGTTCGAAGATCACCGTCAACGTTCCGTCGGCTGGCCGTATTCCGGGTGGTGCCAGTGTCGAGCGTGCGGTGCCGAGCGGGTTCAACCAGGGTAATACCCTGACCCTGAATCTCAACCGCCCCGACTTCACCACCGCCAAGCGTATCGTCGACAAGGTCAACGACCTGCTCGGCCCTGGCGTGGCCCAGGCCGTGGATGGCGGTTCGGTGCGGGTCAGTGCGCCGATGGACCCCAGCCAGCGCGTGGATTATCTGTCGATCCTTGAAAACCTTGAAATCGACCCGGGCCAGGCGGTGGCCAAGGTCATCATCAACTCACGAACCGGCACCATCGTCATCGGCCAGAACGTCAAGGTTTCGCCGGCGGCGGTGACCCACGGCAGCCTGACCGTGACCATCACCGAAGACCCGATCGTCAGTCAGCCGGGGGCCTTCTCCAATGGCCAGACTGCCGTGGTGCCACGCTCGCGGGTCAATGCCGAGCAGGAAGCCAAGCCGATGTTCAAGTTCGGCCCGGGCACCACGCTGGATGAAATCGTCCGCGCGGTGAACCAGGTGGGCGCAGCGCCTGGCGACCTGATGGCAATCCTCGAAGCCCTGAAGCAGGCCGGCGCCTTGCAGGCCGACCTGATCGTGATCTGAGGACCGCGCGGATGAACAGCAAAAGCCTGGTTTCCGGTAGTGCCGACAGCGGTGCCTATACCGACCTCAATCGCCTGAGCTCGCTCAAGCATGGCGACCGCGACAGCGATGCCAACGTGCGCAAGGTAGCCCAGGAGTTCGAATCGCTGTTCATCAGCGAAATGCTCAAGGCCTCACGCAAGGCAAGCGACGTGCTAGCCGACGACAACCCGATGAACACCGAAACGGTGAAGCAGTACCGTGACATGTATGACCAGCAACTGGCTGTAAGCATGTCACGCGAAGGTGGCGGTATCGGGCTGCAGGATGTGCTGGTGCGCCAGCTGTCGAAGAACAAGGCCAACCCGGCCAGCACCAGCCCGTTTCCGCGGATCGAGGGCAACGCCCCGGCGCTGTGGGGCAACAAGGTCGCCGAGCCCGTGCATGCCACCCAGTCGACCGCCACCCGCAACGACGTCGCTGCGCTCAATTCACGTCGCCTGGCGCTGCCGAGCAAGCTCACCGACCGCTTGTTGGCCGGTATCGTGCCATCGGCGGCCACGGCCAATACTGCCACCGTCCCAGCCCGTGACGGCCAACAGGTAGCCAAGGCTTTCGCCGTGCCGGACAACGGCCTGCGCATTGTCGGGCGCGCGGTGGCGCAGCCGCCGTTGGCACCGAACAAAGCCTTTGGCGACAGCGATGAATTCGTCGCCACCATGCTGCCAATGGCCGAACAGGCAGCCAAGCGCATTGGTATCGATCCGCGTTACCTGGTGGCCCAGGCCGCACTGGAGACCGGGTGGGGCAAGTCGGTAATGCGCAACACCGACGGCAGCAGCAGCCACAACCTGTTCGGCATCAAAGCCACCGGCAATTGGGACGGCGGTGAGGCGAGGGCGATAACCAGCGAGTACCGTGATGGCCAGTTCGTCAAGGAGACGGCGGCGTTCCGTTCGTACGATTCCTACCAGGACAGCTTCCACGACCTCGTCAGCTTGTTGCAGAACAATGCGCGCTATCAAGATGCAGTGAAGGCCGCCGATAACCCAGAACAGTTCGTGCAAGAGTTGCAGAAGGCCGGGTATGCCACCGACCCGAATTACGCCAGCAAGATCTCGCAGATCGCAAGACAGATGAAGTCGTACGAGCACTACGCAATGCTCGGTACCGCAACAAAACTTTAAGGGTATGGAACCATGGCGAGTCTGATCAACATTGGTATGTCGGGGCTGGGTGCCGCGCAATCGGGGATGTACACCCTCGGTAACAACATCGCCAACGCCGATGTCGAAAGCTACTCGCGCCAGCAGAACGTGCAGAAGACCAAGGGCGGGCAACAAGTTGGCCAGGTGTTCATTGGCACCGGAACCACGTTGGCAGATGTGCGCCGGGTGTACAATGCGTTCATCGAGAACCAGCTGCGCACGACCACCTCGCTGAGCAGCGAGGCATCCTCGTACCTGGACCAGATCACACCGCTGGATACCTCGCTGTCCAGCAGTGATACCGGCATCACGGCTGCGCTGCAAAGCTTTTTCACCTCCATGCAGGATGCGGCGTCCAAGCCAACCGAAGACGCTTCGCGTCAGCTGTTGTTGACCAGTTCGCAATCGCTGGCCAAGCGTTTCAATACCCTGTCGTCGCAGTTGAATCAGCAACTGAGCAATATCAACAGCAACATGACGGCGATTACCGACCAGGTCAACAACCTCACCAAGACCATCGCCGGGTTGAACGAGCAAATCGCCCGCGTGGGTGCTGTTTCGGGCCAGCCCAACGACTTGCTGGACCAGCGTGACGGCGCAGTGCGTGAACTGAACAAGCTGATCGGCACGGACGTGGTCGAGCGTGACGGCACCTACGATGTCTACCTCAAGAACGGTCAGGCGCTGGTGCTGGGTAATACCACCCAGACGGTCGGCGTGGAGCCGACGGCGAGCGACCCAGGCCGTTTGAGCCTGGTGCTCAATCGTGGTTCGACGAAGATGGATATCACCAGCAGCGCTACCGGAGGCGAGCTGGGTGGGTTGATCCGTTACCGCAGCGAAACCCTCGACCCTGCGCTTAACGAGCTTGGGCGCGTGGCCCTGGTGGTGGCAGACCAGATCAACAGCCAGTTGGCCCAGGGTATCGACAAGGATGGCAATTTTGGCGCCACCCTGTTCGGTGACATCAACAGCGCCAAGGCCATGAGTGAGCGTAGCGTCGCCAAACTGGGCAACAGCATCGGCTCCGGTAACCTGGATGTCAGCATCAAGGACACCGGCAAACTGACCACCAGCGACTACCAGGTGACGTTCACCAGCGCGACCGGCTACAGCGTGCGCAAGTTGCCCGAAGGCACCGAAATGGGCAGTTATGACCTCAATGACACACCACCGCCGGTCATCGATGGCTTTACTCTGTCGCTCAATGGCGGCGGTTTGAGTGCTGGCGACAGCTTCAAGATCACCCCCACTCGCAACGCAGCCGCCAATATCGAGACGGTCCTCACCGACCCCAAGCGCCTGGCGCTGGCGGCACCACTGACGGCCACCAATGGTGCCGGCAACAAGGGCACCGGGGTGATCACCCAGCCGACCTTGACCTCGCAGCTGGACATCTACGACGCCGCGCAGCGTTCGCAGCTGCAGGCAGGCCTGAAAAACTCTACCCCGGTCAAGCTGGTGTTCGGTGACGACACCACTTCGCCCCAGGCTTACAAACTGTACGACGCCAAGGGTACGGAAATCGGCAGCGGCACCATCGTGCCGGGCCAGGCGAACAAGCTGCAGCTGTCGGTGCCGATGGTCGATGGCAGCGGCAACGCGACCGGTAGCAGCTTTACCTTCGAAATGAGCGTTTCCGGCGCGCCGCAGAACGGCGACAGCTACACCGTAGCGCTGACCGGGGCAGGCTCTGCCGATAACCGCAATGCCCAGTCGGTGATCGACCTTCAGACCAAATCCACCGTTGAAGTTGGGGCCAACGGCAAGGGCATCAGCTTTACCGATGCCTATGCCAAGCTGGTTTCAAACGTTGGCGGCAAGGCTGGCCAGGCGGAAATGGACAGTGATGCCACCAATGCGCTGCACAGTTCTGCGCTGGACAGCCGCAACAGCCTTTCCGGCGTGTCGGTCGATGAAGAGGTCGGCAACCTGGTCAAGTTCCAGCAGTACTACACCGCGTCGTCCCAGATTATCAAGGCGGCACAAGAAACCTTCACCACCTTGATCAATGCTCTTTAAGGAGGCGTAGACCATGCGCATTTCCACTTCGCAGTTCTACAGCAGCAACAGCGCCAACTACCAGCGCAGCTTCTCCAACCTCGACAAGACTCGGCAAGAGGCTTCTGACGGCATTCGGGTGCGTCGGGGGGCTGACGACCCGGTAGGTGCGGCACGTCTGCTGCAACTGCAGCAGCAACAGAACATGCTCGACCAGTACACCCGCAACGTTACCAATGTGCGCAACGCCCTGGGCACCGCAGAAAGCACGCTGAATGCGATTGGCACCATCCTGCAGCGCGTCAATGAGCTGGCCATCAGTGCCGGCAACGCCGGTTTCACCGATGCAGACCGCAAGGCCAATGCTACCGAGCTGGCGTCGCTGGAGGATCAGCTGTTCTCGTTGATGAACAGCAAGGATGAGAGCGGTGCGTACCTGTTCTCGGGGTCCAAAGGTGATACACCGCCTTATGTGCGAAACGCTGATGGTACTTATACCTATCAGGGTGACCAGGGCAAACTGAACCTGCAAGTCGGTGACATGCTCACCCTGGCAGCTAACGAGACGGGCTACGATGCCTTCGAGCAAGCGCTCAATACCAGCCGCAGCGAAACCAGCCTGGTGTCGCCGGCCACCGACGATGGCCGGGTCAATTTGTCCAATGGCCAGGTGAGCGGTAGCGCGACGTATAACGACCGCTTCCGCAGCGGCGAGCCCTACACCATCGAGTTCACCAGCAGCACCCAGTTCAAGATCACCGATGCCGAAGGCAAGGACGTGACGCTGGAAGCGAGCCAGGGGGGCACCTTCGATCCCAATGGCAAGAACACCACGATCAATTTCCGTGGTGTTGACCTGCGCCTGGACATCACCCTCGAGGAAGGCGATGCAGCCGACCCTGACGCGGCCATTGCCGGCCATGTCTTCAGCCTGAGCTCGAAGGCAGATGAAATCAGCGGCACCCGCAGTGCAGGCAACAGCTCGTCGGCCCAGGTGACGGGCGCGACCATCACCGATGCGGAAAAGTACAAGTCGGCATTCCCTGAGGGGGCTGTACTGAAGTTCACCAGCGCTACCGAGTTCGAACTGTATGCCTCCCCCGTGAGCGCCGACAGCAAACCGATTTCCACAGGCACGCTCAGTGGCAACACGGCGACCGCCATGGGGGTCGAGTTCACGCTTTCGGACACGCCGAGCGCAGGCGACAGCTTTGGCATCAAGGTCGACACGCATCAAACTCAGAACGTCCTCGATACCATCAGCCAGTTGCGTGCGGCCCTGGCCACCCCGGTCGATAACGACCCTGCGGCCAGGCAGAATTTCCTGGCATCGCTGGACTCGGCGATTGGCAACATCGCCAGCGCCACCAACCAGGTCAGTTCCTCGATATCGTCGATTGGCGGCCGTGGCCAGGCGATCGATGTACAGGTGGAAACCAATGAGGCACTGAGTGGCGAAAACGCCAAGACCCAGAGCTCGATTCGTGAGAGCGATCCGGCCGAGGTGATGATTCGTCTTCAGATGCAATCCAACATGTTGCAGGCCTCGTTGCAGGCGTACGCCAAGATTGCCGGTCTCTCGCTGGTCAATTACATCTGATGTTGGCGGGCATTTGCCCGTCATGACGCAAGGGCAGGCCGGTCAGGGCTGATAACGACCGGCCGGTTCGCCCTTCTGAATGCCTGCTTGTTGCCAAGCGCACCGCCCCTCCATCAAGGTCGTCATCGTGTCAGAGCAGCCACTCGTCAGTATCGCCATTCCTGCCTTCAATGCCGATTTCTTTCAAGCGACCTTGGTCAGTGCGCTTGGTCAAGACTACCCCAACCTGGAAATCGTCATTTGCGATGACAGTGCTGGTGTGGAAATCGAGGCAATCTGCCAGGCGCTCGGCAAGGGTACGGCGGTGCCCGTGCGTTATACCCGCAACCCTGTTCGATTGGGTTTTGCACGTAACCTGCAAGCATGCCTGGAGCAGGCCAACGGGGTGTTGGTGAAGTTTCTGTGTGATGACGACCTGTTGCTCGACAGTTGCATCAGCCGGCAAGCACACGTGCTGACGCAGTGGCCTCAGCTCAGTATGGTGATCGGGCAGCGTCTGCTCTGGTCTGCTGATGACATCCTCCTGCCTTCCCGCGCGCTCAACAGCGTGATTGCGCCGCAAAGCGCCGTGCTTGTGGGTACGGACCTGCTGGCCAGCATCGCCGAAAATGTCCCGAATCTGTTCGGCGGGATCAGCCATGTGCTGTTCCGTCGAGCCCAGGTGCTGGAATACCTGCCGCAACTGGTCCAGGGCGGCCAAGGGTTCGCCGCACGACTGGACCTCGCCTTGTATGCATGTCTGCTGCGCCGTGGGCACCTGGCGAGCCTGGAGCGCATACTGAGTGTGGAGCGCATCCACCCAGGCCGGCTCAGTCATCACTCCAGCATGACCGAAGCCTACAAGCATGAAACCGAATGGCTGCAGCAGATGCTGGCGGCGCGCACTGGCGAGTCGGCGCCGGCCAATGGCTGGGTCCGTTACCTGCCGCTGGAGGCCTACGACCCTGAGGCCGACCAGGCTTGGGAGGAGTTGGACATCCGCCGCTTCCATGCCGGCCAGGTCGCCAATTTTTCGCAGCAGGTAGGCAGTCACGCCCTCAGCTTTACCGAGCTCTATGCCGAATGGCTGGCCTGCCGCAACCTGTCAGACGGGCAGTTGCGGTTGCTGCCGAAGCGAATCGAGCAATGGCCAGTACAGCCCGGCATCGTCCCGATCATAACCTGTCGCGAGGGCGATGAAGGCGCACTGCGCGCCACTCTGGACAGCCTGGCTGCACAGTCCTATGCCGCCAGCGAGGTGTTAGTGCTGGTGCCTGATCGCTTCGACAGGGTTGACGCGGCAGGCGTGCACTACCTGGCCTTGGACGGCAGTGGGTACGCTCAACTCAACCAGTGGCTGGCAGGCGCGCGCGTTGCCGACTGGGTGCTGCTGTTGCGTGCCGGTGATCGCCTGCGGCCGCATGCACTGGTCGTCATGGCCGAGCGCATGGCGCTGCGCGCCGAGAGCACGTGCCTGTACACCGATGAAGACACCTTTGGAGCCCTGGCGCCCGGCAACCCTATTTTCAAGCCGGACTTCAACCTCGATCTGATGCGCAGTGCGCCCTACGTGGGGCGTACCCTGGCATTCAAGCGTGCGGCGCTGCTGGCACTGGAAGGCTTCGATACCCAGTTCCAGAGCCTGGCCCCTCAGGATCTGCTATGGCGAATGGTCGAGGCGCATGGCTTGCATGTGGTCGAGCACGTTGCGCAGATGCTGGTGCACTGCCAGTCGGGGTACGCAGACTGGATGACCGAGCCGGCAGGGCAGGCGGAGGCTGCGCGCGTGGTCGAGGCACACTTGCGTCGTATAGGTGTCGACGCGTTGGTGGAGGGCGCTGCCGGCAGCTTGATCACACGTGTGACCTATCGGCATGAGCAGCAGGCAAGTGTATCGATCCTGATCCCCGCCGGGGCCAACCTGAATGCGCTCAGGCGTTGCGTCGAGTCACTGTTCCAGTACACCGAATACAGCCAGTTCGAAGTGCTGGTCATCGCCAATGGCGACGAGCCGCAGGCTGTCGCCGAGTGGTTGGTGGCGATGCGGGGACTGGGCAGTGACCAGTTGCGCGTCGTCGATGTTCAGGCGCAGGGTAGGGCAGCGATACTCAACCAGGCCAGTCGCCATACGCAGGGAGACTATCTGCTGTTGCTCGCACCGGAATGTGCGCTGTTCGAACCGCGTTGGCTGAGTACGTTGATGAGCCAGGCGCAGCGCCCCGAGGTCGGCCTGGTGGGGCCGACGTTATGCGGCAGCAACGGCGAACTGGTGTCGTCCGGCCTGGTGCTCGGCCTTGGCGGCGGGACCGCAGGTTGTCCGTTCCCGGGCAGCTTCATGACTGCCGAGGGTTACATGGGGCGCCAGCAACTGGTACAGAACTGGAGCGCACTGAGCCTGGACTGCCTGCTCATTCGTCGGGCGTTGTTCGAGGAGCTCGAGGGGCTGGATACGTCTGCCTTCAAGGTCGCGTTGTTTGACGTTGACCTCTGCCTGCGTGCGCGCGAAAAAGGCTTCCTGTCGGTCGGGACACCTTTCGCGCGTGTCATGAGGCTAGCGGGTGGTGAGGCTGTGGAGCTGGCTGATGAGCTTGCCAGGGCCGACCGGGACGTTGCTTACGACCGTTGGCTCAGCCGCATCGCCCGGGACCCGGCCTACAACGACAACCTGAGCCTCAAGTTCGCCAATTTCAACCTGGAGCCAGGCCTGCGCAGTGGTTGGGACCCTTTCATTGCCCGTGCCATGCCGTCAGTGTTGGCGTTGCCGATCAATACCACGGCAGTGGGGCATTACCGGGTAATCCAGCCGTTCACCGAACTTGAACGGGCGGGCTGGATCCAGGGGCGGGTCAACCACGTCTCCCCAGGCATTATCGAGCTCGAGCGCGAAAAGCCCGATGTGATGATCCTGCAGTGTCGTTACATGCCGGGCAACATCAGGGAAATGGCGCAGTTCAAGCGCTTTTCGCAGGCGCGGATGATCTACGAGCTGGACGACTACATTATCGATCCGCCAAAAAAGAACGACCATGCCCGCAACCTGCCCAGCAATCTTGCCGAGTTGGTGGCCCAAGGCATCGGGCAGTGTGATCGGCTGGTGTGTTCGACGGAACCGCTGGCTGATGCGTTATCCAGCATGCACCAGGATATTCGCGTAGTGCCCAACATGTTGTCCGCCGCGCTCTGGGCTGGCCTTTCCAGTCAGCGTCAGACCAGTATCCGGCCGCGCGTCGGGTGGGCGGGTGGCACCAGCCATCGTGGTGATCTGGAGCTGTTGCAAGAGGTGGTGAAAACCCTTGCCAACGAGGTTGACTGGGTCTTCTTCGGTATGTGCCCGGACCCCTTGCGCCCCTATGTGAAAGAGTTTCACAAGGCGGTTCAATTGGCTGACTACCCGCGCAAGCTCGCCAGCCTCAACCTCGACTTGGCGCTGGCACCGTTGGAGCAGAACCTGTTCAACGACTGCAAGAGCAACCTGCGCTTGCTGGAGTACGGTGCGTGCGGTTTCCCGGTGATCTGCAGCGACACCAAGGCCTACGCCGGCTACCTGCCATGTACCCGGGTCAAGGACAACACTGCCGAGCAATGGCTGGATGCGATTCGCATGCACCTGGCTGACCCGCAGGCCAGCTACCGCCAGGGCGATGCCCTGCGTGCGGAAGTGCTGCGTGACTACATGCTGATGCCGCACCATTTGCAGCATTGGGCCAACGCCTGGTTGGCAGACTGAACATTGGCGTGGGGAGATGCCCGCGCCTGATTGACAATTGGACAGGTGCTATATGATCGATACCGCAATCGGCTCGCGCAATGATGTGACCGTTGTTTTGCTGGGCGAGGATCAGGCGCACAGCCGCGTCCGCGCGCAGCATTACTACCAGCAGGCTCGGGTGCCCTGCGTGGCGTTCGACTTGCCGCCTGGGTCGAGCTCGGCTGGGTTCGCTCAGGCCCTCGCGGAATGTCTGGCGGGGCTCGCCACGGCTTATGTGGTGCTGGCGCTGGATACCGACTTCGTGCTGGCCCCGTCTCTGGACAATGCAGCGGCGTGCCTGCACGCGCAACCTGGGGCGGTGGCTGCGCAAGGCCAGTTGTTGGGCTACAGGCCTGCGAGTGGCAAGGTGGAGTACTACCTGGTAGGTTCGGCATTTGCGCCTGCCATTGCCGAAACCGCTACAGCCAGGCTTTTGCAGTACGCCCAGTCTGGGCAGCAAGCCTGGCGTGCAGTCATGCGTGTGTCGACGTTGCAAGCCGTGTTGACGGCTTTGCCAGACGAACTGGATGCGCCTGCCGTGCGTGTGGCGATGTCCCTTGCCGTGTTGGCACAAGGGCCGGTTGCCCACCTGGACCAGACCGATGTGGTGAGTGAGCATGAGCCCGCTGGCTACAGCCCGGTGGAGCGTGAAGAACGCCTGACTCAGCTGGTACGCGGTTTGCGCCAGTGGGACGCTGAGCTGTATCGCCTATGTGGCGACGAACAAGGTTACACGGCCCTTAACAGATTCGTGCGCAACACCTACGATCTGGGGGCTACGTCGTTGATCTTCACGTCCAGCTGGCGCAGTGTGATCGATGACCCGGAGCGGTTGTTCGAGCCACATCAGGATGTACAGCTGCCGTATTACAACGGCGCCCTGTTTGCACGGTTGACCGAGCTTGAGTTTCTCTGCCACGCCTGGCCGACCAGCCCGCAGCAGCAATATGCGCTGGAAGGGATCTGGGTGCAGCAGCGTGACTTGTTGCAAGCGCACCCCAACGATACCGCTGAAAGCCTCAGCCACCGCTACTGGCAGGCCTTGGCGTTGAGCCTGTTCAACCGCGAAGTCTGTCATCTGCTGTTGTCCACGCTGGACAGGGCAGAGGAAGCTGCGCATGTTCGTGAGCTGACGGATTGGCTGGCACGCCTCGAACAGGTCCCGGGTATCCATGAGCAATGCCGTTTGCAAGGCACTCCGTCGGGTCAGGTGATCGATGCCATCGCTGCCGCTACACCGGATGAGGCGGGGCGCCAGCGTGTGCTCCGGTACCTGGCAAAGCACCCGAGCGAGCAGATCGCCTTCGTGGTTCTCGATCTCAAAAACGACGATCAAGCGCTTCAGACTACGTTCGACAGCCTGCTTGCCAGCGGCATACGCAATTTCAAGCTGCTAGTGCTCAAGGCTGGCAAGCCACCGGCCATCACCACCCCGCGCGACACGCTGCATTTCATTCAGGTCAGTGACAGCAATTGGGTGAATCACCTGAATCAGGCGGTGCGACAGTTGCCGAGTGCCTGGCTGATGCTGCTGAATGCCGGTGATGTGCTGCTTGCCGGCGGCCTGTTGCGTCTGTCGGTGGAGCTTGTCGATGCGCCGGCCTGCCATGCCATTGCCGCGAATGAAGTTCAGCGCGACAGTGAAGGGCGTTTGCACCGTGTTGAGCGCCCCGGTGCAGACCTCGATCTGCTGCGCAGCCAGCCAGGGTTGATGTCGCGGCACTGGCTGGTGCGTCGCCAGACGGTACTGGATCTGGGAGGGTACAGTGAAACCTGCCCAGAGGCGCTGGAGCTCGACCTGCTGCTGCGTCTGGTGGAGGCCCAGGGCTTGAGCAGCCTGGCGCACATGGCCGACTATCTGGTTATCGGACAGCAGGGCGGTAGTGTACTGGATGAGGCGGCCGCCAAAGTGGTTGGCCGACATCTGACGCAATTGGGCTATCGCGCACAGGTGAAGATCCAGGCGAACGAAGGGTTGTCTATCGACTACCGGCATTCGTCCACGCCATTGGTAAGTGTGCTCGTCGCGAGTGAAGGCGATGCCTCGCAGCTGCAGGCTTGCCTGCGTAGCGTGCTGCAGCGTACCCGTTACCCGCGCTATGAAGTGCTGGTGGTGTGTGCCGACCACGAGGTCGCGGCACTGCAGCAGTTCGCTGGCAAGGTGCATGTTCTGGTCGGTCAGCCCGGCGAGTCGCGCAGCCATTGGCTGAACCTGGCGGCTAGCCAGGCACGAGGGGCTTATCTGGTGCTGATGTCTGAGCGCAGTCAGGTCATTACCCCTGCCTGGATCGAGGCATTGCTCAATGAGGCTCAGCGCCCGGAGGTGGGTGTGGTAGGCGCCTGTCTGGAAGGCGGGGATGCTGCTCTTCTGCATGCAGGCTACGCCTTGTTGCAGGGGCCGCAGGTGGCCTCGCCCTGGCAGGGGCTGAAGCCGCAAGCCTGTGCTGAAGCCAGATGGCCTTTGGCAGTGCGCGGTTGTCAGGCGGTCAGTGCCGACTGCCTGATGGTGAGCAAGGAGGTGTTCGAGCATTGCGCGGGTTTGCAGGTTGCTCAAGGTGCCGATATCGACCTGTGCCGGGCCGTTGTCGAGGCCGGGCAACTGGTGGTCTGGACGCCGCAGGCCCGGCTACTGCTCTGCGCCCTGCCTGAAGCGGATAACGCATTGGCGCAGGCGTTGCTTGATCGCTGGCCCGCGGCGTTCGGCGAGCAGGCTGCGTCGACCTTGGGCTGGCTGGAGCAGGTCGGATAGGCCGAGGCGGATTATTGACAGGGCTGCAAGCTGGCATTGCAGCCCTGGTCTGCCTGTTTCGACAACACCCGCGAGCCCGGCCGATCAAGGCCGGCTCCACGCGTGAGCGCTACATCCCGCTGCACGCGCATTCACCTTGTCCACTGAGGCTGATTGGCAATCTTTTTGCTAGATAACGGCAACGTACTGAATTGGTCAGTATTTTGTCAGCCCGCTATGGGCGCCAGCCTGTCAAGGTGTGTCGACAATGAAAGCAGTCATCCTGGCCGGTGGCCTGGGTACCCGTATCAGTGAAGAGTCGCATCTGCGCCCGAAACCGATGATCGAAATTGGTGGCAAGCCCATCATTTGGCACATCATGAAAATCTACTCCCATCACGGGATCAACGATTTCGTGATTTGCCTCGGTTACAAGGGTTATGTGATCAAGGAGTACTTCGCGAACTATTTCCTGCACATGTCGGATGTCACCTTCGACATGTCGGAAAACCAGATGCATATCCATAACCGGCATGCCGAGCCTTGGCGGGTCACGCTGGTGGACACTGGCGAGAATACGGCAACTGGCGGGCGCCTCAAGCGGGTACGCGATTACGTTGGTGACGAAACCTTCTGCCTGACGTATGGCGACGGCGTTGCCGATGTGGACCTGCCAGCCTTGATCGATTTCCACAACCGCCATGGCAAGCTGGCCACGGTCACGGCCGTTCAGCCGCCCGGGCGTTATGGTGCGCTCGATGTGCGGGGGGAGCAGGTGCATGGCTTCCAGGAAAAACCACTGGGCGACGGTGGCTGGATCAATGGCGGCTTCTTCGTGCTCGAACCCGGGGTCTTTGACTACATCGAGGGCGACGCTACCACTTGGGAATATGAGCCCATGCGTGCCTTGGCGCAGGATGGCCAACTGATGACCCACGTGCACCGTGGCTTCTGGCAGGCCATGGACACGCTGCGCGATCGCAGTTATCTGGAAGAGCGCTGGAAGGCCGATGAAGCACAATGGCGCATCTGGTCATGAGCCGTAGCTTCTGGTCAGGGCGGCGGGTTTTCCTGACAGGGCACAGCGGCTTCAAAGGCGGCTGGCTAGCCCTTTGCCTGCGGGAGATGGGCGCCGAAGTGTATGGCTACTCCCTGGCCCCCGATACTTCGCCCTCGCTGTATGGCAGCGCCAGGCTGGCGGAGTGCGTGGCTGGCGAGTTTGCCGATGTTCGTGATGCGGACCGGTTGCTGCGCAGCGTTGCGGCATTTCGCCCTGAGATTGTCCTGCACCTGGCCGCGCAGCCGTTGGTGCGCGAGTCCTATCGCAGCCCAGCGCAAACATACGCCACCAACGTTACCGGCACGGTCAACCTGCTCGAAGCTGTACGGCAGTGCGACGCAGTGCGTGCCGTATTGGTTGTCACCAGTGACAAGTGCTACGAGAACCGCGAGTGGCAATGGCCCTACCGCGAGCAGGATGCCTTGGGGGGGCATGACCCCTACAGCAGCAGCAAGGCGTGTGTCGAGCTGCTGTGCGCCTCATGGCGCGAGTCATTCTTGCGCGAGCGCGGTGTGGCGCTTGCGACGGCGCGTGCGGGCAACGTGATCGGTGGCGGCGACTGGTCAGCAGACCGGTTGCTGCCCGATATCCTGCGTGCCTGGGAAGCCGGGGAGTCGGTGACCTTGCGCTATCCCGATGCCGTGCGCCCGTGGCAGCACGTTCTCGACCCGCTTGAGGGCTACCTGCTGCTGGCCCAAGCGCTGATCGAGCGTGGTCAGGACGTGGCCGAGGCCTGGAACTTCGGGCCTGACAGCGGTGGGACGGCAACCGTGGGTGAGTTGGTCCATGCCATGGCGCAGTTGTGGCCAGGCGAAGCGGGTTGGTCTGTCGAGCCGCACGTGCAGCCCCATGAAGCAGGCTTGTTGACCCTCGACTCCTCCAGAGCTCGCCAACGCTTGGGCTGGCGGCCCAAGTGGGGCCTGAAGCAATCGTTGCGTCACACCCTTGAATGGCATCGCGCCTGGCGCGATGGCCAAGACATGCAGCAATACTGCCGCACGCAAATAGCGGCACACGAAGGTGAGTTCAATGACTGATCAAACGGCGCAGCAGTTGCGTCAGCAAATTACCGAGCTCGTTGGCCGTTATGCCGAGTTGGAGCTGGCCGCGCCCGTTTTTGTACCTGGCCAGCATGCGGTTCCGCCCTCTGGCAAAGTCATTGGTGCACCCGAACTGCAAGCCATGACCGAAGCGGTACTGGACGGCTGGTTGACCACTGGGCGCTTCAACCAGGCATTCGAAAAACGCCTGGCACGTTACCTGGGGCGGCGTGGCGTACTCACCGCCAACTCCGGCTCTTCGGCGAACCTGTTGGCGTTTTCCGCCTTGACTTCGCCACGCCTGGGGGATCGTGCCATTCGTAAGGGGGACGAGGTGATTGGCGTGGCGGCGGGTTTTCCTACCACCGTCAACCCGATCCTGCAATTTGGTGCCGTGCCGGTCTTCGTCGATATCGAGATGGGTACGTATAACGTCGACCCAGCCTTGATCGAGGCGGCAATCAGCCCGCGGACCAAGGCGATCATGCTGGCCCACACGCTGGGCAACCCGTTCAACCTGGCGGTGGTACGAGAATTGTGCGACCGCTACGGTTTATGGTTGATCGAGGACTGCTGCGATGCGCTCGGCGCCACCTACGATGGCCGCCAGGTAGGCAGCTTCGGCGACCTCGGTACGCTCAGCTTCTATCCGGCCCACCATATCACCATGGGCGAGGGCGGGGCGGTTTTCACTGATTCTCCGCTGCTCAAGCGTATCGTCGAATCGTTCCGTGACTGGGGGCGTGACTGCTATTGCGGACCAGGCGAAGACAATACCTGCAGCAAGCGTTTCTGCTGGCAGCTGGGCGACCTGCCGCAAGGTTATGACCACAAGTACACCTATTCCCACCTGGGCTACAACCTCAAGATCACCGACATGCAGGCTGCCTGTGCGTTGGCACAGATGGACCGGGTGGATGATTTCATCGCTGCACGCAAGCGTAACTTTGCCTGGCTCAGCGAGCGCTTGTCCGGGTGTGTGGAGCAGCTGATCCTGCCACATGCCACCCCCAACAGCGACCCGTCCTGGTTCGGCTTTCCGCTGACGCTGCGGGATGGTTGTGGCGTCGAGCGGCTGGACCTTTTGCGTCATCTCGATGCGCAAAAGGTGGGTACTCGCCTGCTGTTCGCCGGCAACCTTACGCGACAGCCCTACATGAAAGACCAGCAATACCGGGTCGCCAGTGACCTGACGGTGACAGACAAGATCATGAAGGACACCTTCTGGGTCGGTCTGTGGCCCGGGCTTGGCGAAGACCATCTTGAACATGTGGCCGACAGCATCGAAGCCTATGTGCGGAGGTTGCGTTGATGGGCGTTCGCGCGTGTGAACGGTTTGTCGGGCGCAGGCGCAGGTTGCTCGACCGGGCCAGCGTCGCACGCCTGTCCATGCCTTATCCAGGATGCAGCCTGTGAGCACTCAGCACTATCCGCCATTGCACGTTGCGTCGCCGCGCCCGTATTACATCGTTGCGCCCGCATACCGGCATAACTCGGCCGGTATCCGGGTGATGCACATGTTGTGTCATTTGCTGAACCGGTGCGGCCAGGATGCCTACTTGTACAGCTCCACGACCAACCCGATGTGGCACACCCCGCTGCTCACCAATGAGCTGAGGCAGCAGCATGAGCAGGCCGGGCGCCAGCCTATCGTGGTGTACCCGGAGGTGGTCTCGGGGAACCCGACCAATGCACGGTCGGTAGTGCGTTACTTGCTCAACGTACCAGGGCTGATCGCAGGGGACACGGAGTTTGCCGATTCGGAAATGATCTTTGCCTACGGTGAGCATCTGCTGCCCAAAGGCGCAGGGGCTGAGCGCATACTGTTTCTGCCGCCGATCGACACGTCGCTGTTCAATAACCATGACAACCCCTATGACGGCCATCGCAAAGGTTGGCTGATCTATCCGGGGCGCCATACCCATGCACTTCAGGAACACCCCGAGCTGGCCGCGAGGTGCACGCTCATTACCAACGAATGGCCAGCCACCCCTCGGGAAATGGCTGATCTGTTCCGGCGCAGTGAGGGCATCTATTGCTTCTCTTCCACCGCAACTGCGCTGGAAGCGATGTTGTGTGGTTGCCCGGCCGTGGTGCTCAAATCGCCCTTTTTCGATGGTACGCCGCTCGGTATTGGCGAGTTCGGCACACACGGGCTGGCCTTCGAGGACACGCCTCAGGCTATCGAGCATGCCCGATCGGGTTTGGCCATCGTTCAGCAAAAGTACGCTGACTTGCAGGGCCGGTTCTGGGAACAATTGGCCAGTTTCATCGAACAGACCCAAGCCATGCCTTGCACAGACCTGCAACCAGATACCCTGCAGGGGGCAGCAGGTCGGCCAGATGCACAGGTTGCCCAGTGGCTGCGGTCCCGTCGCCCTACTGATGCCCAGGCAGAGCTGATCGCCCGGCGTCTGGAAGACAGGCGCATGGATTTACCCCGTTTCGATTTCGTCATTATTCCGGACGGCCCGCCAGCTGCGGTCGAGACGACGCGCAAAAGCCTGCTGGGGCAGATGTATCAGCAGGTCGCCGTCCACTTGCCCGCTGATTGCGAGCTTGCCACGCTTAACCAGTTGGTCCTGCAACAAGGGACCGGGCAGTGGCTCTGCTTTGTGCGTGCGGGTACCACGTTCACACCGTTCGGGCTGTTGATGCTGGCGCTGGAGCTGCTCGACGGCGACCAGGTGCGTGCGGTGTATGCCGATGAGCTGGTTACCACCCCACAGGGCACCCAGCATGCACTGCTGCGCCCCGATTTCAATCTCGACATGCTGCTGGCCAGCCCGGCCCAGCTGGCGCGGCATTGGTTCTATCGTCGCGAGGTATTCCTCGGCGCCGGCGGTTTCGACCTGGCCTGCGCGGGTGCGGCGGAGCTGGCGTTGCTGTTGCACTTGATCGAAGATGCCGATGGCCTCGACGGGTTGGCTCATGTCAGCGAGCCTGTGTGCATTTCGCCGGGCGAGGCGCCTGTTCACAGCCCTCAGGAACAGGCGGTGCTGCTGCGGCATTTGCAGCGGCGCGGCTATACCCAGGCGCAGGTGCGCATGCACCGGCCAGGCATTCATCGCATCGATTATGGTCACGCCGAGCAGCCATTGGTTTCGCTGGTTGTGCCATGCGGCGGGCGTCTCGATCACGTACAACGCTGCGTGCATGCGTTGCTTGAAAAGACCCGTTACCCCCACTTCGAGATTCTGCTGGTAAACGATGGCAGCGGCAGCCCGGCTACCCGAGCCTGGCTGGCTGGGCTTGTGGCGCGGGAGCAAAACCGGGTCAGCGTGCTGAGTGACGCGTCGGTACGTGACCATGCCTCGGCCTGTAATCTGGCGGCCAGGCATGCGCGGGGCGAGTACTTGGTGCTGCTGCACGAGGATACCGTGGTTGTGCACGATGACTGGCTGGATGCCTTGCTCAACCACGGCCAGCGCCCGGAAGTAGGCATTGTCGGCGCCAGGTTGATGCATCCCAATGGCATGGTCGAACAGGCTGTGCAGGTCCTGGGCTTGAACGGCCCTGGCAACTCGGCGTTTTCCGGGCTTGTACAGGATGAGGGGTACATGCGCCGGCTTGAGCTGGATCAGAACCTGAGTGCCGTGTCTGGCGCTTGTCTGCTGATTCGCCGGGCGCTTTACCAGGGTGTGGGTGGAATGGACGAGCGCCTGACGCAGCGCACGGGTGCCAGCCTCGATCTATGCCTGAAGGCGCGGCAGGCTGGTTATCTTACGGTGTGGACCCCCCATGCTGTGTTGGTGTGCGAAGGGCAGGGTGAGTGTATGCCTGCCGAAGCGGTCGAGGCCGAACAGGAAGCGGTGTATGGCAGATGGCTGCCTGTCATCGCCCGCGATCCGGCCTACAACCGCAACCTGTCTTTGCAGGGGGCGGGTTTTGAGCTCGAGACTGACCCGGGCCTGACATGGAACCCCCTGAGCTGGCGTCCGTTGCCCGTGCTGTTGAGCATGCCGGGCGAACTTGCCGGCGCCGCTCGAAGCCGGATCGTCGATCCAGCCTTGTCCATGAGTATTGCCGGCCTGGCTGATGTCCGACTGGCCTTGCGGCCTTATCTGCCCGCCGAGGTGGAGCGGCTGCAGCCCGACAGTTGGGTCATGGGGCGGCCGGCAAACGACGCGCAAATTCAGGCGTTACGTTGCAACGCTCGGTTCTCCCGCGCATTCAAGGTGGGCGATGTGAATGCCGACTTGCCTGGCCTGGCTGAAGACGATATTGCAGGTGCGCTGCGGTGGTCTGTCGGCGTTGTGGACCGGCTGGTAGTGCCAACCCAGGCTTTGGCTGAAGCGCTGCAGGGCTTCTGCGCCGATATTCGGGTCGTGCCGGATCGTCTGCACCCGGCCCGCTGGGGGGCGTTGGCCGCGCCGCGCCAGCCGGGTGGCCGCCCTCGTATAGGGTGGGTGGGGGAGCAGTTCGACGCCCGTGTTCAGCGCCTGATGCTGGAGATCGTTCAGGCCATGCGTGCTGATGTGGACTGGGTCTGTCTGGGTGAATGCCCGCCCCAGTTGCAGCCCTATCTGCGCGAGTTACATGGCCCGGTGCCCTACGATGACTACCCGCAAAAGCTCATGTCGATAGGGCTGGACCTGGCGCTGGCACCTCTAGGCGATGGCTGGCTTGACGCGTGTCGCAGCAATGTGCGGCTGCTGGAATATGCCGCGTGCGGCTATCCGCTGGTTTGCAGTGACGTGTTGCCCTATCAGGGGTTGCCCGTGACCCGGGTCAGGAACACGGCCGGCGACTGGGTCAGTGCTATCCAGGCGCACCTTGCCGAGCCTGCTGCCAGTGCAAAGGGCGCACAAGCACTGCGTGAGCAGGTACTGGCACGCCACATGCTGGATGAAGGCTATGCACGCCAATGGCTTGACGCCTGGCTGCCAGGTTGAGGGCAGACCACCCACCGAGAGCGAACAGTCAACCATTCCAACAGCCGCCGGGCACGTCCCAAGGCGGCGAGCAATGCCGGCATCAGCCGCACATAAAACACAGCATGCCTTGGCGCCACATCGACCCGGCCCATGGCAACCAGGGGAGTATCCGGTGAAAACCATTAGTCAGCGTGACAAAGACCTGTTTGAAAACCTGTTCGTACTGGAGCTCGCCAACAACCATTGGGGCAAGCTGGAGCGCGGGCTGAAAATTGTCCGCGACCACGGAACGATTGCGCGTTACAACAACGTCAAGGCTGCCATCAAGCTGCAGTTCCGCGATGTCGATGAATTCATTCATCCTGATTTCAAAGGTACCGCAGACCTTCGCTATGTGAAGAAGACCGAGGACACTCGCCTGACCAAGGCGGAGTTCGCCCGCATGGTGGAAGAAGTCCGCAACCTGAGCTGCATTCCCATGGCGACGCCATTCGACGAAGCCTCGGTTGACCTGTGCGTCGAATTCGACATGCCGATCATCAAGATCGCCAGTTCCGACATGAACGACTGGCCGCTTATCGAGAAAATCGCGTCCACCCGCCGGCCCACCATCATTTCCACGGGCGGGGCATCGGAAAAAGATCTGGACGATATCGTTCGCTACTTCGAAAAGCGTGATATCCCGCTGGCCATCAACCACTGTGTCTCGCTGTACCCCAGCGAGGACGACGAGCTGCAGCTCGATCAGATCGACTACCTGCGCAACCGGTATCCTGGCCATGTCATTGGCTTGTCTACCCATGAGTACCACGACTGGCACTCGTCCATGCTCATTTCCTACGGCAAAGGTGTTCGTACCTGGGAAAGGCACATTGATATCCAGTACCAAGGTGTACCGGTATCCAATTACTGCTCGCTCCCTGAGCAGTGCGATACCTGGTACAAGGCCTTCCACAAGGCCAAGGAGATGTGCGGGGGTGTCAGCGGCACTCGACGCATCATTTCGCGTAAAGAAACCGAGTACCTCAATGCACTCGTGCGGGGTGCCTATGCACGTCGGGACCTGTCGCCGGGCTACGTGCTGAACCGGGACGAGTTCGAAAAGGACTTCTACCTTGCAATCCCGCTGCACAAAGGGCAACTGTCGTGCCGGGAAGTGATGAACGGTGAAACGCTGCTGCAGCCGATCAAGGCCAACGAACGCCTGACCATCGACCACATTGACGGGCCTTACAGTGAAACCCCGGCACTGAAAGAACTGATCCTGGGCCGAGGGCTGTGATGATGGCGACGGTATCCCAGCAAATTGCGCAATGGTTGGTTCAGCAAGGGGTCGAGCAGGTTTTCACCGTCACCGGCGGCGGTGCCATGTTCCTCAACCAGGCCTTGGGTGGCCATGAGCAACTGCGTTGCACGTTCATGCACCATGAGCAGGCTTGTGCCATGGCCGCCGAAGGTTATGCGCGCATCACCGGCAAGCCGGCCGTGGTGATGTTGACGACCGGTCCGGGCTCTATCAACGCGCTCAACGGCGTGCATGGGGCGTTCACCGACTCCATCCCGATGATCGTGTTGTCTGGCCAGATCAAGCGCGAAACCTGTGTGTCTTTCCAGGATGTGCCAGGCCTGCGTCAGTTGGGTGATCAGGAGGGGCCGACCATCGCCATGGCCAGCCCGGTCTGCAAGTACGCGCAGATCGTGCGTTCGGAGCAGGATGTGGAGGTCATGCTGCCCAAGGCGTTCGCCGAAGCAGTAGGCGGTCGCCCCGGGCCTGTCTGGCTCGATATTCCACTGGATATCCAGCAATCCAAAGCCCAGCTCGATATCCCCGCGCCATCGTTGATCCCACCGCCGCGGGCCGAGGATTTGCGCGCTGCCTGCCGTGATATCGTCGGCAAGCTGCTGCAATCGCACCGCCCTGTGGTGCTGGGGGGCACCGGTGTGCGCCTTTCACGCACCGAGCAACGGCTGCTGGCGCTGGTGGAGCGTTACGGCATTCCCCTGGCGACCGCCTGGACCCATGATTTGATCGCGTCTGATCACCCATTGTTCGCCGGCCGCCCTGGCACTATCGGTACCCGTGCCGGCAACTTCTGCTTGCAGGCGGCTGACTTTGTGCTGGTGCTGGGGTCGCGACTGAATGTCCGCCAGACCAGCTACAACTGGCAGGCATTCGCCAAGCACGCCTGGGTGGCTCAGGTCGATATCGACGCCGCCGAGCTGAACAAGCCCACCGTGCGCCCGGACTTCGGCGTTGCCGCCGACCTGGCAGACTTCCTCGATGTCTTCGAGCAAGAGCTGGCAAAGGCTACCCTGCAGAGTTTTGCGCCGTGGGTGCAATGGTGCCAGCACATCGGGCGTACCTATCCGGCATCGGCGGAGCACACGCAAAAAGCCGATGGGCCTTTGAACCCGTACCTGATGGTGCAACGCATCTTTGCGCAGATGCGTGCGGATGACATCGTGGTGTGTGGCAATGCGTCAGCCTGCATCCTGCCGTTCCAGATCGGCGCCTTGCAGAAGGACCAGCGCCTGTTCAGCAACTCGGGCTCTGCGTCGATGGGCTATGACCTGCCTGCGGCTATTGGTGCGGCGACGGCAGCCAAAGCGGAAGGTGCACGCCGGGTGATCTGCTTTGCCGGTGACGGCAGCCTGCAGATGAACATTCAGGAGCTGCAAACGCTCA
The DNA here is from genome assembly GCF_003205205.1 of Pseudomonas sp. LB-090624. Classification (GTDB taxonomy): domain Bacteria; phylum Pseudomonadota; class Gammaproteobacteria; order Pseudomonadales; family Pseudomonadaceae; genus Aquipseudomonas. The sequence goes on along the minus strand of NZ_QJRL01000004.1, from coordinate 10,196 downwards.
AGACCATCGGCGTCAATGTGATCGTGATTGTGCTCAACAATCGGGGTTACCTCTCGATCTGGCAGACACACGAAAACTTCTTTGGCCGGGTGATCGGCGCCACGCCTGAATCAGGCGTGGAATTCCCGGACTTCACTGCCGTGGCCAGCGCTTATGGCCTGCGCGCCGAAAGCATCGCTACGCAGGGCGACCTGGCACGGCTCGATGCACTTCTGGAAAGTGATGGCCCGCTGTTGATCGACCTGCACGTCGACCCTCGGCAGGAGTTCGTGCCGCGTATCAAGTCGCGGGTCGATGCCAACGGAGCGTTCGTCACTCCGGAACTGGATGACATGCACCCGTTCCTCGAGCCGGAAACGATGGCGCAAATTCGGGCAGAAGCTGCAGCGCTGCGTTCCGTCCCCAACACCGATAAAGGTGGTATGTGATGGCTGAAAAGAAAGATCGCTTTCAAGACTTCATTGCTCTGCGTGACCGGGCAGCTGATGTCGTACCTGCGCGCATCGACACAAAGCGGCCGTTGTGGATCTTCGGTGCGGGGAACTTTGGTCGTAGCCTGGCCGCCGCCGCACAGCAGCAAGGTATTGCTGTTGGCGGCTTTGTGGAGACATCGCCACGCATCGACTCGGCCCTAGGGTTGCCCGTATTGAACTGGCAGGCGCTGGCCCGCCAGGCCCCCGAGGCGCAACTTGCACTCGGTATTTTCAACCGCGATGCGCCTTACGATGAGCTGTTGTCGATCGTTGCCGAGGCAGGCTTCGCCAAACCATTGATGCCCTGGGAGTTGTACGAGCAGTTCGCTTCTGCCTTGGGCTGGCGGTTCTGGCTGAGCAGCCGTAGTTACCTGCTGGACGCCATGGAGCGTATCGGGCGCGTGGCAGACAAGCTGGCAGATGAAGAAAGCAAGCAGCTTCTCTATCGGATGTGTGCATTCCGGCTCGGGTTAGACCTGGAGTACGCCAGCTTCCTGTCGCAGGAGGAACGGTATATCAATGCGTTGACGTTGCCGGCCTTGCAGGGGCGCGATATCACGTACGTGGATTGTGGTGCCTACGACGGGGACAGCTACGAAGAGTTGATTGCCTGGCCCGAAATTTCCTGCAGCCGAGCATTTCTGCTTGAGCCTGACCCTGAAAACTTCGCTCGGCTGGTGCAGCGAGTGGGGGCTGAAGATACCCGCGCAATTTGTTTGCCATTGGCGGCCGCTGAGCATTACGGCATTCTCACTTTCAACGCTGGCCAGGGTGAGGCTTGCTCTATCAGCCAGCACGGTGGGGGCGTATCGATTGCTGCCGTCGCTTTGGATCAGATGCTGCCAAGCGCGCCGGTCGACCTGATCAAACTGGATGTCGAGGGCGCTGAAGCACAGGTGTTGCGTGGTGCTGAACAGATCATCCGGCGTTGCCGCCCGGTACTGATCGTGTCGCTGTACCATAACCCTCAGGATGTGTGGGAACTGCCGGAATTGCTGTTCGAGTTTTGCTCCGATTACCGGTTCCATATTCGGCAACACTGCCCGAACACGTTCGAGTCGGTTTTGTACGCAGTGCCGAACTGATGAACCTGCTATTGACCGGCGGTACCGGCTTTTTTGGCAAGGCGCTGTTGCGCCACTGGCTGGAAATCGCCGATGCAGGTTTGCAGGTGCCATCGGTAACGGTATTGAGCCGGTCGCCCGAGGCGTTTCTGACCCGGCATCCTGAGTTTTCCGGCTTGGCGTGGCTGCGTCTGCACTGTGGGGACATACTGCAGCCCGCGTCCTTTCCTGAAGCAGCTGGCTTCACGCATGTGTTGCACGCGGCAGCCGATTCGACTGCCGGCGCGCAGCTCACGCCATTGCAGCGCTATATCCAGATCGTCGATGGCACCCGTCATGTGCTGGATTATTCCGTCAGGCAACGTATCCCGCGCTTGTTGATGACCAGTTCCGGTGGCGTGTACGGTCCCCAGCCGCAGGGCATGGAGCAGATTCCCGAGGATTACCACGGCTTGCCCGACCCGTTGGAGCCTGCCCATGCCTATAGCGTTGCCAAGCGCTGCGCCGAGCATCTGGGCATTTTGTACCAGCAGCAGTTTGGCCTGGAGGTAGTCATCGCCCGCTGTTTCGCCTTCGTCGGCAGGGACCTGCCCCGCGATGTGCACTTCGCGATCGGAAATTTCATTCGCGACGCCCTTGAATCGCCCGCCATACGCGTCAGCGGGGATGGAACGCCTGTGCGGTCTTACATGGACCAGCGAGACCTGGCGCACTGGCTGGATGTGATGCTGCGTCAAGGTCGCGCGGGCACTGCTTACAACGTCGGGTCGGATGAGGCGGTGACGATCGCTGAGCTCGCTCATCAGGTGCGTGACGTTCTGTCGCCACAAAAACCTGTGCGTATTGCAGCTGCACAGGCTGCCGTGGGGAGTTTCCGCAACCGGTATGTGCCGTGCATCGACAAGGCGCGCTTGGAGCTCGGGCTGCAACTGCGTCATGGTTTGCAGCAGTCGATCAAGGACGCGGCGATTTAGAGGGCTGCCCGGTTGAACTGGCCGAGGCGCAATAATCCCATTTTTACCTGGACGTGCTAGGTCTGACTTCATGATCAACGATGTGTTTCCCGCCGGTGCCCGCGAACGCGTTGCTACCCAGTGCGTTTGCTGTGGGTCGGCGCAGTTGTCGCGGTCTCCTGCGGTGCTGATGCCTTTCGTGTCGCATCGAGCCCTTGGCTGGGCGCCTGCAGTCATCGACGCCAGTTGGGGGTTGAACAGTATCTCTCAGGGAACGGCCTACTGCGTGTGCAATACCCTTCACTGCGCGCGGTGTGAGTTCCTGTTTCTGGATATCCGGTTTTCGGACCGCGAGATGCAGCGCCTCTATGAGGGTTACTACGGCAAGGCTTATGAAGATTTGCGAGAACACTATGAGCCAGGCTTCAGGGAGCGCAACAAAGCGCTGAGCGCGCCCAGCGAACTGCTTGGCCTGACCCGTTCATACATTCTTCGGCATATTGCCCCCACACAGGTCCTGGACTGGGGTGGGGGCGACGGCTCCAATACACCGTTCAAAGGGCAGGGCTACTCGACCGATATCTACGATATCGACAAAAAGCCCACCGTGCCCGGTACCAGCAGCGTGACCCAGGACGAGGTGCGAGGCCGTACCTACGACTTGATCGTGTGCCGGCATGTGCTTGAGCACGTTCCTTATCCAACGGACACACTTGCGCAGATAAGCGCCTGCATGCACGACGATACGTTGCTGTACGTGGAGTTACCCCACGAGGCGTTGATGGTTGGCAACGAGCAGGTTTCGGCCGAGCAAAAGCGGCATTGGCACGAGCATATCAACTTCTTTTCGGTGGCAGCGCTTACCCATCTGTTCACGCTTGCCGGTTTCACCGTCCTGGATATTCAGTCGACCGCCTATGCCAGTAATCCCAAGCTGGGTTCGGCAGGGCACCTGCTTCAGGCGGTTGTGAAAAAGGTACCTGGAGGCGTGTGACCTTAGGGGGGATGAGGCTCTCGGGCTGCGTGAAAACCATGCAAAAGCGGCCCCGGCATTGCGGCATTTGCAGCTTTGGTCGTATAACCGTGACTTGGCAGTCGAAACGTGCATCTTTAATCTATCAAGTCAGCGGGCAGCTACGTCGATGGCCTGACGAGGCCAGTTTCAGGCCCGGTCCCGCACTCTCCGCCATGTCAACCGGGAAGCCACAATGATTGGCATTAAAAGCATCGCCAGTTACGTACCTTTGAAGGGTGTAGACAACTACGCCCAAGGTGCGAAATTCGGCAAGGATCAAGAGTTCATTTTCGGCAAGATCGGTTCGACCTTCTTGCCGCGCAAGGATGCCAACCAGGAAACATCCGATCTTTGCGTCGAGGCAGCCAATGCATTGTTTGCCGCCAATCCGTCGCTGAATCCAGCTGCCATTGATGCAGTGATAGTGGTCACCCAGAACGGCGATGCCGAAGGGTTGCCGCATACCGCGGCGATTGTTCAGCACAAGCTTGGGCTTTCGACCGCCGTTGCGGCCTTTGATATTTCACTGGGCTGCTCGGGCTATGTCTACGGCTTGTATGCCATGAAGGGTTTCATGGAGGCCGCGGGCCTCAAAAACGGCCTGCTGATCACTGCCGACCCTTACTCGAAGATTGTCGACCCGGAAGATCGCAATACCACCATGCTGTTTGGTGACGCCGCTACCGCCACCTGGATGGGCGAAGACGCTGCCTGGCAATTGGGCAAGTCGTTGTTCGGCAGTGATGGCGCGGGTGCGGAGCACTTGCGTACCACCGATGGCAAGTTCTTCATGAATGGTCGCCAGGTCTATAACTTTGCCTTGGTCAAGGTGCCTGCGCACTTGCATCAGCTGCTTGAAGCCAGCGCACTCCAGGCCGACGACATCGACCTGTACTGCCTGCATCAGGGCAGCGCGGCGATCGTGGATGCCGTTTCGTCGCGCTTCGACGAAGGCGAGCACAAGCAGAAGTTCGTCAAGGATATGGTCGAGACGGGCAATACCGTGTCGTCAAGCATACCGCTGTTGTTGGAAAAGCACGTGCTTGGCTCCGGCTGCAAGCGCGTGGCGCTGAGTGGCTTCGGGGTGGGCCTCTCATGGGGCTCGGCCATTATCGAACGCTGCGACTGACCATTCGTCGCCTTCCACAACGCCGTCATCGTCTGACGGCGTTTTACTTTCTATCCTGCAACAACGTGCCGCCTGTAAATTGGCGTCAACTCCTTGATTTCATTGGACTGGCACGGTGCCAGCAATTTTTTTTGAAAATCCGCTAAAGCAAGACGCCCTGACGACGATAACTATTACGAAGGTTCTCTGTGCCACCTCCGGCGAATTGCCAAGGCCGGAAGCCGTAGTACCCAATCCAACGAGGAATTCGTCATGGCTTTGACTGTAAACACCAACACCACCTCCCTGGGCGTTCAGAAGAACCTGAACCGGGCTTCCGATGCACTGGGCACCTCGATGACCCGTCTGTCCTCCGGCCTGAAAATCAACAGCGCCAAAGACGACGCTGCCGGCCTGCAGATCGCTACTCGCATGACTTCGCAGATCCGTGGCCAGACCATGGCGATCAAAAACGCCAACGACGCCATCTCCATCGCCCAGACTGCTGAAGGCGCGATGCAAGAGCAGACCAACATCCTGCAGCGTATGCGTGAACTGGCTGTTCAGTCGCGAAACGACAACAACAGCGAAGCCGACCGCGATGCACTGGATAAAGAATTCCAGTCGATGCTCAAAGAGATCGACCGTATCGCCGGTTCGACCCAGCTGAACGGCAAGAACCTGCTGGACGGCACTGCCAGCGACATGACCTTCCAGGTTGGCTCCAACACCGGCAGCGACAACCAGATCACCATCAGCCTGAGCGATGCCATGAACACCACTGGCGCGCTGAGCGGCCTGAGTGGCCAGAGCATCACCGGTGCTGACAGCGCTGCTGCCGAAGCGACCTTCACCGCCGCCCTGAGCGCTATCGATGACGCGCTGAACGCGATCAACAGCACCCGTGCCGACCTGGGTGCCGTGCAGAACCGTCTGACCAGCACCATCAACAACCTGCAGAACATCAACGAAAACGCCGAAGCCGCCCGTGGCCGTGTACAGGACACTGACTTCGCCGCCGAAACTGCCCAGCTGACCAAGCAGCAGACCCTGCAGCAAGCTTCCACTTCGATTCTGGCCCAGGCCAACCAACTGCCATCCGCCGTACTGAAGCTGCTTCAGTAATCGCTGATGGTGATCGGCGGGGGAGTGCATTCTAAGGCGCTTCCCCGCCTTTTCGTTATGAGGTGGTAGACATGGACATGAGCGTCAAGCTGAATCTGTCCTACCCGGCATCCCGCCCCGCCGAACAGGCTGGCGAAAAACCGGTTGCCCGCGCCGAGGAAGCTTCGCGTAGCGGCAGTGACACGCTGGTACCCAATGCCATCAGTGCTGCCGAGCACAGCAATGATGCCGAAAAGGTGAAAAGCGCGGTTTCGGAAATCGAAAAGTTTCTCAGCTCCACCCGACGCAATCTGGAATTCTCCACGGACGAAGAATCCGGAAAGATCGTAGTCAAGGTCATCGCCAGTGAAACCGGCGAGCTGATCCGCCAATTGCCTTCTGAAGAGGCCTTGCGGATTGCGCATAACCTGAGCGATGTAAACAGTATTTTGTTCGACGCCAAGGTTTGATCGGCGGAGAATATGCTAAGGCAGGAATCACGTCGGGCTTGCAGGAGCAGGTTCTGACGGTCAACAAAGAGGGATAACTGTATGGCGAGCACCCTGGTTTCCAGTATCGGTCAAGGTACTGGTCTGAACATCACCGATATGGTCGCGGCGCTGGTCAATGCCGACACGGCGGCCAAGAAGGCGCAGATCACTCGGCAGACCAGCAACAATACCGCGATGATTTCCGGTGTGGGCTCGCTTCGCAGTGCCCTGACGGCGTTTCAGGACGCCATGGCAAAGCTGAACAGCTCCACCAGCCCCGCTTTCAATGCGTATGCCGCCAAGTCGGCCAATGAGTCGGTGGTCAAGGTGACGGCTGGCAACACCGCGGTGGCCGGCAGCTATGACATTGTGGTCAATCAGCTGGCGACCGGCTCTAAAGTGGCCAGTGCCCCCATTGCTGGCGGTGCGGCTGCCACGGTGACGGGGGGTACGCTGACCATTGAGCAGAATGGCAATACCTATGAGCTCGAAGTTGAAGATGGCGCCTCGTTGCAGTCCGTGCGCGACCAGATCAACAAAGAGTTGGCCGTCCAGGGTATCTCCGCCAACATCGTGAACGGCAAGGACGGTGCGCGGCTGGTGTTCAGCTCCACCACCACCGGTGCCCAGACCGACCTGATGGTCAGTGGTGTCCCTGAGCTTGAGATCGACGGTACTGAGCAGATGTCGGATACCGGCGCCGGGTTCATCACCGCCAAGGCGCAGGATGCCGAGCTGACTATCGACGGCCTGGTGGTCACCAACAAGAAGAACACCATTACCGACGCCATCAGTGGCATCACGCTGGAGTTGACCGGCGTCAGCGCCAGGTCGGGCGCCGACGGTGTGCCCACCAACGTCTCGGTGTCGCAGGACAATGATGGCCTGAAGAAATCGATTCAGTCGTTCGTCGATGCCTACAACACGTTGCAGAAAACCATCACGGCGCTGACAACGTCCACACGTGACGAGGATGACAACCTGTCGCTCGGCCCCTTGAGCAACGACCCGACCACCCGTTCGCTGGTCAACGATATTCGCAAGGTGCTGTCCGAGGTGGGGGCGGGTGACCAGTTGACGACCCTGAGCCAGTTGGGCATCAACACCACGAAAGATGGCACCCTCGAATTCAACTCGACCAAGTTCACCGCGGCGATGAACGACAAGAAGCTGGGCTCCGAGGTTCAGGAGTTGTTCACCGGCTCCAATGGGCTCATCGAGCGTATGAACAAGGCCATCGATCCGTACAACTCCACGGACGGCAGCCTGGCGACGCGCAAAAGCAACCTGGACAAGGTGGCGAAGAACCTGGCAGACCAGCAGACCGCGTTGGATCGTCGCACCGAGGCTTTGACCGAGTCGCTGACCAAGAAGTGGGTGGCGATGGACACTGCGGTGGCCAAGCTGAACGCCCAGGCCGACCAGATCAAATCGGTTTTCGACGCTATCAACGCTCAGGCCAAGAACTCCTGACCGTTCTCGCCTTTTGCCCTGCAAAAGCCCGGCAGCGACCAGTGTCGCACCGGGCTTTTTGCGTTGGCACTAAAGTTTTTTGACGCTCAGGCGATACACAGGTACAAGCAACCTTTTTCGCTGCACGAGGTAGATCCATGAACCCGATGTTGGCCCTTCGGCAATACCAGAAAGTCAACGGCGTGGCGCAGACGTCCGAAGCCAGTCCGCACCGCCTGGTACAGATGCTTATGCAGGGCGGCCTTGATCGTATGGCCCAGGCTAAGGGTGCCATCGCGCGCAATGACATCGCGCAGCGGGGTATTCTGCTCGGTAAGGCCATCGACATCATCGGTGGGCTACGTGAAGGTCTGGACCTGGAAAACCATGGTGACAACCTGGCTGAGCTGGATAGCCTGTATATCTACATGAGTCGCCGCCTGACCGAAGCCAATCTCAAAGGCGATCCGACCATCATCGACGAGGTCGCGCGCCTTCTGATCACTGTGAAGGAAGGTTGGGACGCAATCGGCGACCAGTCGTCGGCTTCCTGATAAAGGAGCATGACATGAGTGAAGTAATCGCCCGAATCGAACAGACCCGCGACATGCTGTTGGCTGCGTTGGCTGACCGCGACTGGGAGGCAGTGGGGGAGTTGGACCTGGAATGCCGTTTGCGCATCGGTGATATGGTGTCCGAAGCCAGAGGAAATGAGGCGGACGTGAGTGCCAGTCTCGAGGAGTTGCTGCGCGTTTACCGTCAACTAATCGAGGTTGCAAGTGGCGAGCGTCAATCCTTGGTCAATGAAATGACGAAAATCCGTCAGGCGAAGAACGCGGCAAAGGTATACCATTTGTTCACCTGACCACCGATGTTGCAAAAAGCCGTGCGCCATTAATTTGACTGATCGGTGTTTTTTGACTTTACTAGTGGCTGTTTTCGAATTTCAGACGTCCGAACACTGACCATTCAGTCGGAATGATGTCGAGCACGCCCCTGCAGGGCGCCGATATGACTAGGGAAGTTGCTATTGCATGTGGCGTGAAACCAAGATTCTGCTGATCGATGACGACAGCGCGCGCCGCCGCGACCTTGCGGTGGTGCTGAACTTCCTCGGCGAAGAAAACCTCGCATGTGCCAGCAATGACTGGCAGCAGGCGGTCGAGCCATTGTCCTCGAGCCGCGAAGTGCTGTGCGTGCTCATCGGCACCGTAAATGCTCCGGGCAACCTTCTTGGGCTGCTTAAGACAGTGGCTACCTGGGATGAGTTCCTTCCGGTTCTGCTTTTAGGTGAAATTTCTTCTGCCGAATTGCCGGAAGACCTTCGCCGCCGGGTGCTCTCCAATCTGGAAATGCCGCCAAGCTACAGCCAGCTGCTGGATTCGCTGCACCGTGCCCAGGTTTACCGCGAAATGTACGACCAGGCGCGTGAGCGCGGTCGCCAGCGCGAGCCCAACCTGTTCCGCAGCCTGGTCGGCACCAGCCGGGCCATCCAGCATGTGCGGCAGATGATGCAGCAGGTGGCCGATACCGACGCCAGCGTGCTGATCCTGGGTGAATCGGGCACCGGCAAGGAAGTGGTGGCGCGTAACCTGCACTACCACTCCAAGCGCCGTGAAGCGCCGTTCGTGCCGGTCAACTGCGGTGCGATCCCGGCCGAGCTGCTGGAAAGCGAACTGTTCGGCCATGAGAAAGGCGCCTTTACCGGGGCGATCACCAGCCGTGCCGGGCGTTTCGAACTGGCCAACGGCGGCACCCTGTTCCTCGACGAAATTGGTGACATGCCGTTGCCCATGCAGGTCAAGCTGCTGCGCGTGCTGCAGGAGCGCACTTTCGAGCGCGTCGGTAGCAACAAGACCCAGAGTATCGACGTGCGCATCATTGCGGCGACCCACAAGAACCTCGAGACCATGATCGAGGACGGCACTTTTCGCGAAGACCTCTACTACCGCCTGAACGTGTTCCCCATCGAGATGGCGCCACTGCGTGAGCGGGTAGAAGATATTCCGCTGCTGATGAACGAGCTCATCTCGCGCATGGAGCACGAGAAGCGCGGTTCCATCCGCTTCAACTCGGCGTCGATCATGTCGCTGTGCCGCCACGGCTGGCCGGGCAATGTGCGCGAGCTGGCCAACCTGGTCGAACGCATGGCGATCATGCACCCGTACGGGGTGATCGGTGTGTCCGAGCTGCCGAAGAAATTCCGCTACGTCGATGACGAAGACGAGCAGATGGTCGACAGCCTGCGCAGCGACCTAGAAGAGCGGGTGGCGATCAACGGTCACGCGCCGGACTTCAGCAGCCATGCCATGCTGCCACCGGAAGGCCTCGATCTTAAGGACTACTTGGGTAGCCTGGAGCAGGGGCTGATCCAGCAGGCGCTGGATGATGCCAACGGTATTGTTGCGCGCGCGGCTGAACGTTTGCGTATTCGCCGAACCACCCTGGTGGAGAAAATGCGCAAGTACGGCATGAGCCGCCAAGGCGGTGAGGAGCAGGCGGAGGATTGATGTTTGGGCGGGGTGTTCGCCTGGGG
>NZ_QJRL01000049.1 GCF_003205205.1 Pseudomonas sp. LB-090624 | reverse complement strand
CTCCCCCCACAGTCCACCCTACAGGCCCACCTTCCCGAGGCCCCAGAGGAGACTCCCATGAAAGGTACCGCGCTTTCGGCCCTGTTCGCGGCCGCCACCCTGCTGGCTTCGCCGGTGTTCGCCGCCGATGACCTGTGCACCACCAACCTGCAGAAAATCGACGACAGCATGGCCACCGCCGGCGCCACCTCCGAAGGCCTGGACAAGGCCCTCACCGAGCACGTCGACAAAGCCAAGGCCGCCCAAGCCTCGGGCGATACCAAAGAATGCATCGCCATCACCAGCAAAGTGCTGGAGCGCCTTGAGAAAACCGAGAAAGGCAGCGGCTCGGCCGGCGGCGGCGCCTAAGCCCAAGCGCGGGCGACCGGATCCGCTGTCGACGTCGCCCGCGCAATGGCGTATACTCCGCCCTACGTGCCGTAAGGTGCGTTAGCCAAGAGCTAGTGTGGGGCCGATTAGGATTCGACGCCGGTAGCGAAACTCTAGGTGCATGCCGAGTTGGTAACAGAACTCGTAAATCCACTGTTGCAACTTCTATAGTTGCCAATGACGAAACCTTCGGCGAGGAATCCTACGCTCTCGCAGCGTAAGTGACCTTTGCTTCTGGTAGCTTCGGCTCCAGCAATCACTAGGGGATGCCTGTAAACCCGAACTGATTGTCATATAGAACAGGATCGTCGCGTAGCACGTTGTGGGCGAAGTGACTAAAACTTACACAACTCATCCAAAGCACCCTGCCCGTCGGGCGGCTGCGGATTAAATCAGTAGACACGGCTAAGCATGTAGTACCGACAGCGGAGTACTGGCGGACGGGGGTTCAAATCCCCCCGGCTCCACCAAATGATCAAACAAAGACGTCCACGGACGTCTTTTTTTGTGCCTCGAAGTCAGTGAAATCAAGGGTTTACTGCTCTTTTGAGGGCCACAACGGTTTTTTGAGTGCCAGCCATCCCGGTATTCCCGGTGGTATTCCAGCCTACCTGGGGCTAATCTTGGGAATACCAAAAGGTGTCAGGGAACTTCTCCCATGTGCGCTCAAACAGCTCGCCTCTCCGACCGCCAGCTCAAGGCGGTCAAGCCCAAAGACAAGGACTACGTCCTTACGGATGGCGACGGCCTCCAGCTCCGAGTCCGGGTCAACCGCTCGATGCAGTGGAATTTCAACTACAGGCATCCGATCACCAAGAATCGCATCAACATGGCGCTCGGCTCCTACCCTGAGGTCTCTCTGGCGCAAGCTCGGCGGAAAGCGGTTGATGCTAGGGAAGTACTTGCTCAGGAGATCGACCCCAAAGCTCAGCGCAACGATCTCGCACAGGCCAAGCTAGCCGAGACGGAACATACGTTCGAGAAAGTAGCGACCGCCTGGTTCGAGCTGAAAAAAGACTCGGTCACGGCAGCCTATGCCGAGGACATCTGGCGTTCACTCACTCTGCACGTTTTCCCGAGCATGAAATCGACTCCGATCTCGGAAGTAAGCGCACCGATGGTGATCAAGATCCTTCGCCCCATCGAAGCCAAAGGCAGCTTGGAAACCGTGAAGCGGCTTAGCCAGCGCCTCAACGAGATCATGACCTACGGTGTCAATTCGGGAATGATCTTCGCGAACCCGCTCAGCGGGATTCGGGCGGTATTCAAGAAACCGAAGAAAGAAAACATGGCGGCGCTTCCACCCGAGGAGCTTCCTGAGCTCATGCTGGAAATTGCGAACGCCAGCATCAAGCGCACGACCCGCTGCCTGATCGAATGGCAGTTGCACACGATGACTCGCCCCGCCGAGGCAGCGACTACTCGCTGGGCAGACATCGACTTTGAAAGGCGTGTCTGGACCATCCCGCCGGAGCGGATGAAGAAGCGCCGCCCGCACAGCATCCCGCTGAGCGATCAAGCCATGTCATTGCTGGAGATACTGAAGTCCCACAGTGGTCATCGGGAATACGTCTTCCCGTCAGATCGAAACCCTCGTACTCATGCCAATAGCCAGACCGCCAACATGGCGTTGAAACGCATGGGCTTCCAGGACCGCTTGGTCAGCCACGGCATGCGCTCGATGGCCAGCACCATATTGAATGAACATGGGTGGGACCCGGAGCTCATCGAAGTAGCGTTGGCGCACGTCGATAAGGATGAGGTGCGCAGCGCCTACAACCGAGCCGACTACATCGAGCGCCGACGACCGATGATGGCTTGGTGGAGCGAGTACATTCTGAAGGCGTCGACGGGCAATCTCTCGGCCAGCGCGATGAATGTGGCCAGGGATCGGAACGTAGTACCTATCCGATAGGACGGCGACAACGGCGACACAGGCGACAGACCGCGTGCCATCTACATCCTTGTCGTCTGAGCTGATGGCGACAGTCGCCAACTCGCCTCAATTTTGGCTTCTCCGGCTAAGTCCGGGAGCATGGGGAGGCTTCGCATCCCCATGCTCCCGGGCTAACACTAGAAAAGCGACAAACGGCCACTTAGCCACTGACAGCCACCAATTTCCAAAGCACGCCAGAGGATGAATCTGGCGCATTTCCATGTGCCCTTCACCAATTGACCCGTGCCACGGTGACCGATAGAACGAAGGTTCAAAGCGCTGCCTTAGGCAGCACCCCAGATGACCAGAGCCTTCAAGGTCATGCCGCTAACCCGGTGGTTCACCCAAAGTGCGATTCGCGCCCGGAGGCTCGCACGGTCATTCGCCAGAATGATGGACGCCCTCTAAACAATCCGCCTAGTGCGGCTGCCCGCTAACCCTTTAGCCCTGCAGCAACGAACCTGCTCGGCCAACGTTTTGCGCCAACCGTTCGCCCGTCTCTTTTTCCAGAAAAGAGACGGGCGCTCCTGACACTGCTGCAGCCCCCATCGCATATGGCTTTGCTGCAATTCCCCTCGTGACAATCGGCGTGACAAACGCCGATGTCACCAGCAACAGCGCTGTAGATGATGGTGCCGCAGACCAAGGAATGGACTGCACCTGACTGACAGTCAGGCATGCCCCGGTCATCGCGGTGCTGCTTGCACCCGGCTCAGGATCTTGCGGCACTGGTCTCGTCACCCAGTGCAGCCTCCACCCGCCCACCGCTATCGGTGCTCAGGAGGCCAGATCATGAGATGCCCTTGCTCTTGGACGTAAAGAGCCGCCAGTCCCGCGTCAGTGGACACCCTCACAGGTCGCAGGGGCCTTGATCCCTGATAACACTCAGCATTCTTGGCGGGATGACGTGAGGGAGAGATCGGTAATTTATGGAGGACGGCTATGCAACTGTGCGAAGTACAAGGGCCACCGCGCCCCTTGCTGGAGCAGCAGATTACGCCCCTACCCTACCCGGTCGCGGCGCTGGGCGATCTATTGGGGCCTGCCGTGGAACGCATGGCCGATGTAATCGGCGTGCCCTGCGCCATGGCCGCGCAATCTGTTCTAGCCACGGCAGCTTTGGCGAGCCAGGCGCACGGCAATGTTCACCTAGACGGCCGAATCTATCCGTTGTCGCTGTACTTGCTGACAGTGGCTTGCTCGGGTGATCGCAAAAGCGCGGTGGACCAAGTTGCGCTGCAAGCCGTACGCGACTGGGAGAGACAGCAGTGGATCGCCTATGGCCAACAGCTCAAGGCGCATCGCGCTGCAATGAGCCACACCGCGAAGTCACCGGCCCCGAAAAAATCAGCCCACGCGGCGCTGGACGCCCAACCTGAGCCTGTCCAACCTAGACTGCTCACTGCTGAGCCAACCATTGAAGGCTTGGTGAAAAACCTGTGCCATGGTTTGCCGAGCATGGGGCTGTTTAGCGATGAAGGCGGCCAGTTTTTAGGCGGCAGCACCATGAGCAAGGACAACATGATCAAGGCGATCACTCACTTGTCGACGCTGTGGGACGGCAGCCCAATTGATCGGTCGCGCGCGATGGCTGGGGAAAGTCTACGCGCCTATGATCGTCGCCTCAGCTTGCATTTGATGCTCCAACCCCGCCTAGCCGAACGCTTGCTTCAAGACGCGGATATCAAAGATCAGGGCATCCTGGGGCGCTGCCTGATCAGTTGGCCCGAGCGCCTGGTTGGACAACGGCTGTACAAAGCCATCGACCTGACCCGAGATCCAAAGGTGCACCTGTACCAGCAGCACATTGCCGCGCTGATGCAGAAGCCTTGGTCACGCCATGAAGACGGCGGTCTCAACCCTGCAACCCTAGAGTTAAGCGCCCGTGCCCTTGAAGCATGGATTGCCATTCACGACACCATTGAATGCGAGTCCGGAGAGTTCGGCGAGCTGGTCAACGTGCAAGCTGCTGCGGGCAAAGCCGCCGCGAACGTACTGCGCATGGCTGGCGTAATGGCGGTGGTTGAGGAGTGTACAGCCTTGGAAGAAGTGCACATTCAGCGCGCCTCTACGCTGATGGACTACTACCTGGCCGAGAACCAACGACTGACTGAACAGGAACCTCTGAATAAGCTTCGCGCAGAGGCAGATTGCCTGCTGCGCTGGTTGATAACGAAGAACTGGCCACCGTTTCGCCTCCGCGATCTCACGCGAAACGGCCCTCGCTTTGCCCGTAAAAGCACGCGGCACACCTTCGAGTTATTGCTGCAGCTGGTTACCCATAACTGGCTGAATAATGCCGGAGACATATTCGAGGTGCGCCATGTTCCGCCTCAATGACGCCGTGCGCCGCTACCAGGCGCAACATCGCTCGTCGTCCGAGTTACGGAGTGTCGCCGCCACTGCCACCGTTTTGTCGCCACCTGCCAAGCGAGATACGGCGGGGGTTGTCGCCAGTGTCGCCGCTGTCGCCAGTACAACATCTAAGCCCATCGACCTCGCTCAGCTCATCGAGCAGTTGCAAGAAGAAGGGGCTCTGCTGCAACACATTGAAAACGCCCTTCTCATCCGCCCGGCACACTGGGGACAGTTGGACAGCCTTAGCGCCCACTGGAGAGCCCTGTTGCTGCACCTACAAGCCAACGATCAAGGTGAAGACAATGGCGCTGGTCGGTCGGCGTGACGGTCGCAACTTTGGCTATGGTCGCCAACTGAGCTACGCCGGCCGAGAGGCCCTAAAAGATATGTTTGTCGACGGCCACTTCGCCACGGTCAAAGCGCATGGCGATCGCTGGCAAGCCTTCGTACGCTGGTGCCGGTCCGAAGATGGGCCTGGCTACAATGATGCGCGTCAGATCGATCGGCAGACGCTAAATGATTACGCCGCTTACCTTCGCCAGCAGATACAGCACGGCGAATTGTGTATCGCCACCGCGCAAAATCGCTTGAGCAGCGTCAACCGCACCCTAGCGGCACTGCGCGGTGACCAGAAGATGAGAATCATCAGCCCGAGCCAGGCGCTAGGACAGCAGCGTTCCAACGTACGCACTCGAGCACCAGATGGCCAAAACCATCAACAAGTACAGCGAGTATTTCATGCGCTTGCTGAGCAGCAACACCAGCGAGTAGCGGCCATTATCATGCTGGCCCGCACAACGGGCATGCGTCTACGTGAAGCAATCCTGGCGGATCTGCCACGCCTGCAGCGCGAAGCAGTACACCTAGGCCGCATCAATATTCAGGACGGTACCAAAGGCGGCCGCTCAGGGGCATCTGCGCCACGCTGGATCATCGCCACTGAACAAGTTAACGCGGCGATCCAATTAGCGCGTGATGTGTCGCCGGCCCGAAGCCGCAACTTGCTGGCCCGCGACGAAAGCTACGCCGCATTCCTGCAACAAGCCGTGCTCCCCGCCCGAGAAACGCTGCATGAACACGGGCTGAAGGGTTTCCATGAATTGCGCGCGGCTTACGCCTGCGAGCGTTATGAACAACTCACGGGCCACGCCGCACCAGTCAATGGTGGTCACTGCTATTACATTCACCGCGACCTTGATCAACAAGCGCGCCAGCAGATCAGCGTTGAGCTCGGACATAAGCGGATCGACGTGATTTCGGCCTACGTTGGAGGTCGCTAATGAAGAAGGCCTTCGATATGGCCCTGTTCTTGAGTGGGGTACTTAAAGGATCGCAGCCAACGCAGCAGCGGCATCTGCGTCAGGCCCGGATAATGCTAGCGGCGATTAATCATCGCTGGCAACGGGACACCCCTTGGACCTGGCGACAAAAGCACCTGCGCTGGTTTCTCACTCAGTACCTGAAAGACCACTCCGATAACGCTCGCTATTGCTATCTCCTCACTGCTCGGTTGGTCTGGAAGCGATTAGGACACGCCCGGATTGGAGCACTAAAATGAGAATCCATTGCATTAACACCTAAAGACTTCCAGCTTGCCTGATTCGACACAGCCCCTCCGCGGTTCAAGAAAAATTACTTCTGGCAGCAAATGCTCTCAAGTAACATCACGTCACGTTATGAATCAAGCCGGGTACCCACGCTAATGAAAACTAGCAATCGCGTTGTGATCGAGGTTGATCCTGCCCAAAAGCAGCAGATCTACGCCGCACTGAAGGCACGTGGGTTGACCATGCGCGAGTGGTTTCTGCAGCAGGTGAGCCAGGAACTATCCATTCCTAAGCCCGCCAATCCCTCCAGCCAGTCGAGCAACGATTAAGTAATTCTCAGGGAGTCGAGCAGATGCTCAAGACAATCAAGCAGGCATGCACATTCAACCCAATCATTCGCGACTATCGGATGAGCGAAGGTATCGAGAACCTTTCTGCCCTTATTTCCGATGAAGGCGATGGACGTGAGTTTTTTGCGCGAAACTACATCACCTCGGGCATGGAACAGCTGTTTCGCGAGGGGATGCTGCGGCTAGATGGCAAATCAGATCAGGCTGTTTTCGAGCTGACCCAGGCAATGGGAGGCGGTAAAACCCACATGATGATTGCTCTAGGTCTGCTGGCTAAGCATCCGCATCTGCGCAGTGAGGTGCTGTCGCCTGATCTTGCTAAGCGGATCGAAATCGGTGAGGTGCGAGTAGCCGCATTCAATGGTCGAAACACTCCGGAGAATTATATCTGGGGTGAGATCGCTACTCAGCTGGGTGAGGACGAGGCAGTCAAGCCTTACTGGGTCAATGGACCTCGCGCGGTCGACCAGGCTGGCTGGAAGAAAATCATCGGGGACAAGCCGACCCTGATCATGCTTGATGAGCTACCCCCTTACCTAGAAATCGCAAGCACCACCGTCATCGGTGGCGGTACGCTGGCTACAGTGAGCACCTACACGCTCAGCTGCCTGATGAGCGCTGCCTTGGAGCTACCACGTTGCTGCATTGTGATTGCCAACTTATCCGGCAGCTATGTAGCTCAGACCAAGGCAATTGCCGAAGCAATCTCTAACCTCCAGCAAGAAGCCAGTCGCCAAGCCAGCACCATCACCCCCGTTCAACTGGCGGGCAACGAGATCTACGAGATCCTGAAGAAACGATTGATCGTAGAGCTGCCCGACGAGTCCGTCATCAACGATGTCGCGGAAGAATATGCCCAGCGCATAAAGGCAGCCTCCGATGGTGGATACATTGTGGCGACCAGTCTGGAGCAAGTCGCCCAGCAGATCAGGGAAACCTACCCCTTCCACCCCTCCTTCAAACATCTGGTTGCTTTGTTTAAGGAGAACGAGGGCTTCCGGCAGACACGAGGCCTGATGCAGTTCGCTGCGCGCCTACTCAAGAGTGTCGATGACCGCGAAACCGATGATGTCTTCCTCGCCGGTGCCCAGCATCTGCGTCTGAATGACGATGCTGTACGCGAAGAGGTCGGCCGCATCGCCAACTCGCTCCGCCCGGCCATGGCCCACGATATTGCCGACGACGGCCAGTCCATCGCAGAGGAAATCGATGCCAACCTGGGCAGCGATGCTGCTCAGCAAGTCGGTGCCCTGCTGCTAGCGTCCTCATTCTCTCGGGCGGTCGGCGGTCGAATCGGTCTGACCGAAGCAGAGATCATCGAGTTCTTGGCTGCACCCAACCGTAAGTCCGATGAGTTCAAGACAGCTCTGGAGAAACTGCGCGAGCAGGCGTGGTATCTGCATCGCGAAGAGGAGCGTTTCTTCATTAAAGAAACAGAAAACCTCTCTCGCCAGATTGAGCGAAATGCTCGCGATATCCCTCAGCCGAAGATTGATCAGGCACTGATCAACAAGCTCACGGCTGTGTTGCAGCCGGTTAGCAAGGCAGCCTACCAGGATGTCCAGGTGCTGCCGCGACTGGATGATATAAAGCTGAGTGGGCCTCGTGTTCTGATTGTGGTGCGCCCGGACGGCAAGCTACCGCCGAGCGAGCTGGTCAATTTCTTCGAGTACCAGCAAGAGAAGAACAATTTCATGGTGCTGTCCGGTCAGGACAGCTATCTCGCCGATACCGTCGAAGATCGTCTGCGCGAGCTGTATGCAATTGAGTCCATCTGCAAGCGCCTGAAGGACGGTGACAGCCTCTTCGAGGAGGCACGTGATCGCCTAGAAGATGCCCAGCAGCGCTTCAACAAAGCGCTTTCCGGCACCTACAACCGGATCTACTTCCCAGCCATCGACGAGATGACCGGCAATGCCCAGCTAATGCAAGCCACAATCGATAATGGCCTAAACATGGGACAAGGCACTAGCTCCGCCGAGCATCAGATTGAGCAGCTCCTGGCCAGCCCCCGCGCCAATTACAAACTGATCCTCAATTTATCGGAAGAACCAGGCACTTACTGGGCGATGGCGGAAGAGGATCTTTGGCCGGCTAATGATCGCAGAACGCCTTGGAAGGACGTGCTGATGCGCGCCAAGAGCAATCCGATCTGGGCCTGGATGCCCGGCGCCGGTGGCATGGAGACCCTCAAGACAGAAGCCCTGAAGCAAGGTCGCTGGCGACAAGGGACTGACGGCTACATCGAGAAAGGGCCGTTTCCGGCAGAAAAAACTGCAGTGAACGTGACTGTGCATGCCTCGAACGAAGCGACAGGCGAAACCACCCTAGCCCTGATTCCCCGCAATGCGGGCCAGAGCCCAGTGGTTTATTACGCGCAGACCGCCAAGGTCAGTACCAGCGACCCTAAGATCGAAGATCTGGATAACTTCACGACCGACGCAGCAACCCTGTACTTTCTGGCCGTGGACAGCGAAGGCAAACATGAACCCGGAGAGCCGCAGCGCTGGGTGGCTGAGCTTCGCGTGCGTCATCAGGTCCAGGCCATCGCCGACAAGCGCATAGTCACCCTCTCCTGCATGCCTGCGGCCGATATGCGTTACACCCTGGATGGCTCCAACCCTAAGGATGGAGAACTGTACGGAGACCCCTTCGAGGTTGGCTCGCAGGCTGCCCGTCTGATGGTCTATGCCTGCTCGGGCGAGGCTACTCGTACCGCCGACTTCCAGATCCCAGCTGCCAACGACAAACAGGTTCAGATCGACGACGCCAAGCCGGCAAAGTTGGCTGAGAACAAGAAGGTGTCGCTCGACAGTACCGACAAGGTGTTCGGCGTACTCAATGCCTTCAAAAGCTCGCCGGCCACCTTCAAGGGGGTGCGCATCCAGATTGGTGAAGGCGAGAACACCGTTAGCATCAACTTTGTCGAGCGCGAGGTTACGGCTTCCGTGATCGAGGCGGCCATCAACGGGCTGCGTATGGCGCTAGGGAATGAGCAAGAAACCGTTACCGTACAGATTCGAAGCGGAGCAGCCTTCGAGAATGGCTTCGCTGCCAAAGAGTTCGCCAAACTCAGTGGTGTTGAGCTACGGCCTGGCGATGTGATCCAGGCAGAATGACCATGGCCAACGCATTACGTAGAGAGGAATCAGGCATGGCTCGTTCCCCCAGTAAAACTGTAAGTGGAGCCAAAAAAACCAAGGCACCTGAGCGCCCGACCATCGGTTTTGGTGTGCCGGCCACCACAGACCCTCATCACTTCCTGGTGGAAGTGCCCAAGAGTTCGACTGGCGCAGTTCGCATCATCGAAAGCATCGGGCTGCAGGCTCAGGATCAGCAAACCAGCATCATTGAGCGCGTGGTGATTGAGCGCTCGCGCTGGACAGCGATCCGCAGTGAAGTTCAGCGGGCCTTCAATGTGCGCCTGAAGGAGCACAACCTGCGTGTCAGCGCCTGGAAGGTGGGCGATAACCCTGTAGATCGCCTGCTTGGCAAAGAGCTCTGCGTACTGGCTTGGGCGGTTGAAGACATGAACCCAGAGAAGATTCCTGTTGCAGTACGTAACTGGCTGGCTTTACGCCCCGAAGAACGCTGGTGGTTGTTCGGCATGACCGCTATGAGTACAGGTGGCGTAAATGACAGCAACAAGGGCTGGCGACTGGCTCTTCGACACGCATTGGGCGACGTAGCGCAGACCGAATTATTCAAGCCGCAGGCTGTGAAATCCCGCAAACCAGATACTGAGCGTCCGACCTTGGGCCTGTTCGATTAAGGAAAACAGAAATGAACGCCATAACTCCTGCCCAACTGGTGCCTTTTTCCCTCAAGAATGCCCCGGCCCTTATCGAAACAGTTTTCCCAGCCCAGAAGGTGTCATTTGAAGCACAGCGGGAGCGTAAAGCAGGGCCTGGACAGACGCTGACGGCTTTAGGGTCGTATTGGAAGGGGCGGAAGCCCTTGATTCTAGTTCGAGCCGTGGTACTAGGAAGCCTCCTACCAGTGACAGACGACGCTGAGCAAGATCTGGAGTTATTTGAGGCGTTAATGGGCTTCGACTTTTCTGGGCTCGGCAGGCGTGCTGTGAATTATCAAGGGGCTCTGAAGCCAGCTCAAATCGCAAGGATGATCACATTAAATAATCCTTGGGATTATTTCAGCTACAAGATTGAAGGGGACAATGAAGTCCGCGAAGAGGACGTAGATTTTTGGTGGTTCCCACTGAGCGCCGAGGAAAAGGGACTCAAAATTAGCTGGAAACGTGGTATCAGCGATGAGGCTAAAGCAGATATCTACGCAAAGGCACTAGCTACTAGCTCAACATACGAAGAGCGTTCACTACTATGTAAACGCCCAGAGGAAGTCGATCCGGATTTTTTATTATCTCCAGTCTGGATAAAGGTAAACGAACGGCTCGGCCACCTAGGTATTAATGCTCACTCGATGACGCAATTGATAGAACAGCTGGGAGTTCTCCGATACGGTCGCAGACCAAAGATAGGAGACACATTCTCCGGCGGGGGCTCCATCCCATTCGAGGCTGCTAGAATGGGATGCGATGTTTATGCATCCGACTTGAATCCTGTTGCTTGCATGCTCACATGGGGAGCACTGAACATAGTTGGGGCCGCTCCAGAAAGGCTTGCCGCAATCAAAGCAGAGCAAAAGAAAGCTATCGACTCTGCTCAAGCTAAAGTTGATGCGTTAGAAATCGAGCGAGACAGCAATGGGAACCGCGCTAAAGCCTATCTGTATTGCCTCGAAGCACGCTGCCCAGATACTGGCTGGTTAGTTCCGCTCTCCACAACCTGGGTGGTTTCACCTCGCCAGATGACAATTGCAAAGCTAACCCCTAATAAAGCCAGAAAATCGTTTGATATTGAAATTGTCTCTGGTGTTTCAAGCGCAGAGCTCCAAGAAGCGACAGCGGGAACTATTCAATCTGGCTGCATGGTTTACCGCTTAGATGGCAAAGAGTACAGAACTCCAATCAAAACCATTAGAGAGGACTATCGTGACGAGGGCGGCGAAGCTAAAAACAGGCTCCGCCGATGGGGTAAAGATGACTTTAAACCTCTTGAGAGTGATATTTTTCAAGAACGACTTTACTGTATTCAGTGGATTAAGTCCTCATCTTTAGAGGCGGCACGCCCTGATACTTTCTTTGCTTCTGTTTCCGCGGAAGATATGGTGCGCGAAAATAAAATCAATGAGATCGTCTCAAAGAACTTAGCATCATGGCAGGATCTTGGTTTAGTGCCAGACATGGAAATAGAACCTGGCTCCAATACAGATCAGCCAATTCGGGAGCGCGGCTGGACACATTGGCACCACATGTTCAGCCCGCGAGAATTGCTGACTCTTTCAATATTGCGAAATGAAATAAAAACCCCAGAATTAGCCCCTGAGTTTTGTGGAACCTTAGATTTTTGTTCAAAGCTATCCCGCTGGATTGTCCGCTTTTCTTCTGGCGGCGGAAGTGACTTCACCTCAAATGTATTTTCCAGCCAGGCACTCAACACTCTTACGAACTGGGCGAATCGTTCATTCAGCGAGCATAATTTTGTTCAAGACTATAAGTGCGAGACGATATCAACGAGCTCCACAATAAGAATGTCGACTGCGGATGCTGTCGATGAAATTGTTGACATATACGTAACCGACCCTCCTTACGCTGACGCCGTGAACTATCACGAGATCACGGAGTTCTTTATCGCATGGTTACGGAAAAGTCCACCTGCTCCTTTTAATGAATGGACATGGGACTCCCGCAGAGCATTGGCTATTAAAGGAGATGGTGACGATTTCCGACGAGGGATGATAGACGCTTATTCGGCCATGGCTAAACACATGCCTGACAATGGAATGCAGTGCGTGATGTTTACCCATCAAAGTACTGAGGTATGGTCGGACATGGTAGGTATCTTCTGGGCTGCAGGGCTTCAGGTAGTGGCTGCTTGGTACATTGCTACTGAAACCAGCACTGATCTTAAAAAAGGGGGATACGTACAGGGAACTGTGACACTAATGTTGCGCAAGCGAAGCGCCGGCGAAAAAGTCGGCTTCAAGCAGCGCATTCTTCCTGCGGTTCGAAATGAGGTTGCGGCCCAGATCAAACAGATGATGCATCTCAATGATGAGGTGGAAGCCCGTATGGGCGAGCCTGTTTTCAATGATGCAGACTTGCAGATGGCGGGTTACGCAGCGGCCCTAAAAGTGCTGACCGCCTATACCAAGATTGGTGAGACCGATGTCACCACATTCGCCCTGCGACCCCGTGTCAAAGGCGAGACCACCGTGGTGGATGAAATCGTCCAGCAAGCCTCCGAGGCAGCCAACGGCCTGTTGGTGCCTGAAGGGGTTGCTCTGGATACCTGGCAAGCCATTGATGGCATTCAGCGCTTCTACTTACGTATGCTCGATATGGAGTCGGCCGGTGCCTCAAAGCTGGATAACTACCAGAACTTTGCCAAGGCTTTCCGTGTGGATGACTACACAAAAGTCATGGCCAGCATGACGGCCAATGGCTCGCGGCTGAAGCAAGTTAACGAGTTCGGCTCCCGTGAGCTGACCGATAGCACGGAAATCGGCCCAACTTGGCTGGGCCATCTGATCATCGCTATTCAGCAACTGCTAACTGATGTCGAACCGCAATCTGTGGTCAAAACACTGATGGAGGATCTGCCTGACTACCTCGAAGTCCGTCCAAAGCTGATCGACCTGGTTCGCTTCCTGGAGAATAAGTCCCGCAATGAAGCTGTGCGTTCGGCTGCAGAGGTTCTTGTTTCGCGAATGCAAACGCAGCGTCTGGACTCTTGAGAGGTTAAGGCATGACGATCACCCGCTTGTCCTCTCGCAACGATGCGCTGGATCAGAGCTTCCTCGTCGAGCACCTCAAAGGCGCTCGGCGCTATCGGCGAATCGCCGGCTACTTCACCAGTTCGCTGTTTGAGGTGGCCGGAGAGCTGATCGATCAGATTCCCGAGGTGCAGATTGTTTGCAATGCGGACATTCAGGCAGAGGACCTGCGAGTGGCTCAGGTGTGTGAGGCCAAGCTGCTGGGCAAGCTGAACGAACGCTCGGTTGAGATTGAATCGCTGCTGAATCGTGAACGCTACCAGCAGCTGGCCTCTTTTCTGGAGAAACGTGGCCAAGTTATCCGGGTTGCGCCTGATAGCGCCTGTGGCTTCGTGCATGGTAAGGCAGGGGTGATCGATCTGGCCGATGGCCGCAAGCTAGGCTTCATTGGCTCAATGAACGAGACCAGCAGTGGTTGGCAGAGCCACTACGAAATCCTCTGGTCCGATGACTCTCCGGAAGGGGTCGCCTGGATTGAAGCTGAGTTTGAGTATCTATGGAATGCTGCCAAGCCCCTGCCGACTGCGGTTTGCCGGGAAATCACTCGCCGCAGCCACCGCCATGAGGTATCCATCGAAGAGGTGGAAGAACCTGATCAAATTGCCCCTGCTGCCCTAATCGAGTCGCCGCTGTATCGCGAAGGGTTCTCTTTGCAACCCTGGCAACAGGGATTCGTCACAGAGTGCCTGAAGCATTACCAAGAATATGGCGTTGTCCGCTTACTGTTAGCAGATGAGGTCGGCTTAGGAAAAACACTTTCCATGGGCACAGCTGCACTTGCGTTAAGCCTGCTGGCCGAGCAGAAAGGGCGCAGTAAACCCGTCATCATCTTTGCACCGGCGACGCTCTGTGAGCAGTGGCAGACCGAGATGATGGACAAGTTGGGTATCCCTTGTGCGCGATGGCAAACGCAGCAGAAAGCGTGGCTTGATGAGCAAGGGCGAGCAATATCTGCCGAGGGCGCTGGCCATGTTGCAAACTGCCCGCTGAGAATCGGCATCATCTCAACTGGCCTGATGCTGCGCGACTCGCCAGAGAAGGCGCACTTACTCGGGCTCCGTGGCGGCTTTGGGCTGGTAATACTCGATGAGGCTCACAAGGCACGCACTCGCCAGGGAATGGGCAAGGACGCGGGCACACCAAATGAGTTGCTGGCGTTCATCCGTGACATTTCAGCCCGCTCAGATCACGTTCTCCTAGGTACGGCAACGCCAATCCAGACTCGCCGGGAGGACTTGTGGGACTTGGTGCGGGTTCTGCATCAGGGCAAAGGTAATTTCGTTCTGGGTGGAGATTTTTCGGAATGGCATAAGCCAAAGG
Source organism: Pseudomonas sp. LB-090624 (assembly GCF_003205205.1). Lineage (GTDB taxonomy): Bacteria > Pseudomonadota > Gammaproteobacteria > Pseudomonadales > Pseudomonadaceae > Aquipseudomonas. The sequence goes on along the minus strand of NZ_QJRL01000049.1, from coordinate 4,142 downwards.
ACATTATCCCGATCCTATCTGGGGAAGTGGACGTAACAGATTCAGGTTATGCCTGGAGGTTGCTTCGTGCGCCATTGCCTACCGTTAACTCAACTCAAGACAGCCACGCTCGGCGGCTGTACAGCTTGATTCGCCAGGATCTTGGGCTACCGCAGAACGAATGGCTTGGCGGCTCATTCTCCGAATTGGGTGAGGATGCCCGTGAGGTTATGGAGGATGCACTTGAGCGCCGTGTCGCTGGGGCTAGCTTCTTCCAACGCGAAAATCCATTTGTGCGCCATGTGGTGCTGCGCAAACGTACCACTCTTGAGAATGAAGGGCTTCTCAAGGCCATTGGGGTGGACGTTCATCCTGATGTCGGATTGGTAAAGGATGTTCACCGCTTCCATGCCCTGTTTGAGGGATTGGCTCTGCGTTCCAGTGAGGACTTCCGCGAAGCTTACAGCCAGGCTCGTGGCTTCGGTAAGGCTTTGGCCAGCAGCGGACGTGGAAGTGGCTTCATGAAAAACCTGATGGAGCAGCGCATCTGCAGCAGTATCGTCGCGGGGATCAACACCGCAACCAAACTGCTGGGCGGCGAGACAATTACCGAAGAAAGCGATGAGGGTGAAGTTTCGGTTCAAGTGCAAAGCACCGATGAGCAGTTGGCTCTGGAGCGGTTGCTAAATCGCCTGAAGCTGGTCAAGGAAGATCCAAAACTTAAGGCGATACTGCACTATTTGGAGATCGAGGGCTGGCGTGAGCTTGGCTGCATCATTTTCAGCCAATATTACGACACTGCTCGCTGGGTGGCTGAATCGCTAGCTGCACGCTACCCCGATGAGGCTGTGGGCCTGTATGCGGGGGCTGGTCGCAGCCGGCTCTATCGACAAGGTGACAGCGTGGCCATCGAACGCGAAACCCTTAAGCGTATGGTAGCGGATCGCAAACTTCGCCTTATGGTCGCCACCGACGCAGCCTGTGAGGGTTTAAACCTTCAGACATTGGGCGCGCTAATCAACGTTGACCTTCCATGGAATCCGACCAAGCTTGAACAGCGCATTGGCCGTATCAAGCGCTTCGGCCAGACACGCGACAAGGTGGACATGCTCAACCTTGTGAACGAGCAGACAGTGGACGAAAAAGTCTACGACCGTCTTTCCGAGCGCATGAAGGACCGCTTTGATCTGTTCGGATCGTTGCCGGACACCATCAAGGACGAATGGATCGACGACATCGAGTATCTGGGAGAGTTGATGGACCAGTACATCAATGCCCAGAAGCAGGAAACCGGCTTCGATCTGCGCTACAACGCAACGATGCGCCCAACCGATAACGACTGGCGAAAATGCGCCCATGTCTTGTCACGTCGAGATTTTGAGACGCTGATGAGAAAGGGATGGTAATGCTCGCCCCTAACAGGGTCTATTGATGCAGGTAGACAGAAGCCTGCTGATCGCGATAAATGGAAATTCACTTCCGAACCAGATTTCCGTTAATGGCGTGTCGCAGGGCTACGCTGGCAATTGATACGTCAGGGTTCAGGCATCCATGGTCAACCTGGGCCTTGAAGGGTTTGGGAAAAAATGTGCGCTGGCGCATAGTGCTCCTCAATTAAGGGCGATGGTGTCCACGTAACCATCACCCTTAATTCGGGGACTCTGGCGGTGTCTTCGGCAGACGCTTACGCCAGATGCAGCCAGTTGTATTCCAAACGGTATCCCATGAGAAAAATTAAAAAAATATTTCTATAAAAATTAGAAGCCTGCGCTACCAGTTCAAATTACCCCGGCCCACCAAATCCAAAGAAGAAGACGCCCTCGGGCGTCTTTTTTGTGCCTGGCATTTGGGCGCTGCGGGTCGAAAAATCGGATTTAACCCCTTCCTTGTAGGACGTTTCCCAAAGATACTCCCACCACCTGTTTTCCGTTGCGGCCATTGTTTCAGGGTTTTAGTCTCGGTGGGTCGTTGCTCATCAACGACCGGCTTTGACAGGCCGCAACGATACACAGCGCGCAGAACCGCTCATGGCGGTTGTGCATGGGGCACGCTCGCGTGCGCCGGTTTCTGTGTTCGCCGGTCTGTCAACCCGTGCACAGCTGCCACCATTCCGTTTGACAGCGGGTTGGCGGTGGCCCCTATCGAGAACACAGCACAATGCTAAAGATAGTCCCCGACCCACCCCACCACCTCCACTCCCTGGAAGACACGATCATGATGGCCTCGGACTACGTACTCTGTGCAGAAGCCGTAGCCCAGCAGGCGATGCTGATGCAGCCCCGATCGCCCGCATCGGTGTTGATCATGGCCTCGATGCACGAGCTCGAAACCCTGCGCCGATTACTCGAATCAGCGCTGGTGCAAATACAGCAGCCAGCCAACCCGCAACCCGTGCATTGATTCACATACCGGGCAAAAGTCTGTGCCAGCACGGCTTACCACCGCATCAGCAAAACCAGGGAGATCGAACAATGACAACCGAAGACACCCCGTGCACAGTCGGTAAAACCATTTTCTTCCAAGGTGAAAACCAGACCCACCCACTGTTCCGCATCGAAGCCGGCATTCCATGCCAGAACGCCCGCGAACAGGCCTCGGAACTGATGGGCTACGCGCGGGACCTGACCATCGACGGGCTGATGGAAGATAAACCGAAGCTGATCTGGGCAGCGCACTACCTCTGTGCTTTGGGCAAAGCGCTACTGGATGATGCCGAACTCGGCATGATGCGTTGACCACACACCGCGATGCTTCAGGGGGCCAGCGCCAGCCGCTTGGCCCTGTTACCCCCATCCCATCAAGGCCGAGGGATGCGGTCTTCCTCAGCAACTAGCCCTGTGGTGAAAATTTCACCCAATCTCAATTGTCATAAAACTTGACAAAACTTGATTTAAGCTCGCGCGCCCCCTACATTACCGCTTATGCAAAATACCTTACACACCGAGTCGCTCCGCGCTGCTCTCGCGCAGCGTGGCTGGACACAAAAAGACCTGGCAGACCAGATGGGGGTTTCGGCGCAATCCGTCACTAACTGGTTCAAAGGCAAGGATTTTCCTCGTCCGGACAAACTGCTGAAACTGGCCACGATGCTGCATCTGTCGTTTTCACAGTTGGTTTCACCCCCTAAGGATCAGCCCATAGTCGCGTTCCGCAAAAAAGCGGGTACCAAGACCACCGATGAGCACATCCTGAAAGCGTTGGGCATTGGCGAACTGCTCAAGCCACTTGTCACGTTTCTACCGAAGCTACCGACCTTACGGACGAAGATTTCGTCTCCGTCCCTGACCTATTCACGCGTACAAAACGATGCCTCGCAAGTGCGTAACAAGCTCGGTCTGGGTGAACTCAGCGTGCTGGGCTACGAAGCGCTGATCGCCGAATTCAAGGCGTGTGGAGCTGTGCTAGTACCCGTCCTGTGGGGGCACAAGCAACAGCATAAAAATGCTCTGCACATCCTATTGCCCGCCGCCGATGTCACGTTCGTATTCGTCAACCTCGATACCAAGCTGGAAGATTTCAAGTTCTGGATGGCTCACGAACTGGCTCACGTTTACACCCCGGAGTTGGCTGGGAGCAATGAAGGGGAGGATTTTGCGGATGCGTTCGCTGCTTCCCTGCTGTTCCCTGAGGCCTGTGCAGTGGTCGCATACACCGAAGTGGCTCAAGCGAACAACATAGCTGGGGAGACTGAGATCCTTCAGCGGCATGCCTGGCATCACCAGATCTCGTTGAATACAGTGTTTCAGCAAACGCGACGCTATGCGATGGAAAAACAGCTGCCACCGTTGCGGGTGGACGAGAAGACGATCCATAGGGTACGGAATAGGTCTGAACCGCAAATGGTCAGCACGATCTTGTTCGAGCCAACGCCCCCGAAGCCTGCGCAGTATCTTGCCGCTGCTTCGAATGTGTTTCAGTCGGAATTTTTCTTGGCGCTCAAGCGCATGATTCGCGAGCATGCCACGGGGCCATCGTATGTACAGCAAATCATGGACGTGTCGCTCAGTGACGCCATCGCTCTGCATGGCGAGCTGGTGGATCGTGTCCCGGGAAGTGGTGTAACTCATCATGGCTCTTGCCATTGAGTTCGCCGTTTAGTTGATCACAGCTGACAGCTTGGCTTGTGGATTATCGCTGACCGCTTCGAAGGCCTCCAACTGCAT
>NZ_QJRL01000048.1 GCF_003205205.1 Pseudomonas sp. LB-090624 | reverse complement strand
CGAATCCAGTCGGATTTGGTCAAAATTTGTGCTATATTCCGCGCCCGCGATTTCCCTGCACACCAGAACCGGTCACTGACATGCAAGCAGCCAAACCACTCTACGACTATCCCAAGTACTGGGCCGAATGCTTCGGGCCAGCACCTTTCCTGCCAATGAGCAGGGAGGAGATGGATCTGCTCGGCTGGGATTCCTGCGACATCATCATCGTGACCGGTGATGCCTACGTCGATCATCCGTCGTTTGGTATGGCCATCATTGGCCGTCTGCTGGAGGCCCAGGGCTTCCGCGTGGGCATCATCGCCCAGCCGAACTGGCAGTCGAAAGACGACTTCATGAAGCTCGGCGAACCGAACCTGTTCTTCGGCGTGGCCGCCGGCAACATGGACTCGATGATCAACCGCTACACCGCGGACAAGAAGATCCGTTCCGACGATGCCTACACCCCTGGTGGCCTGGCCGGCAGCCGTCCGGACCGTGCCAGCCTGGTGTACAGCCAGCGCTGCAAGGAAGCCTACAAGCATGTGCCGATCGTGCTCGGCGGCATCGAGGCTTCGCTGCGCCGCATCGCCCACTACGACTACTGGCAGGACAAGGTTCGTCACTCGATCCTGATCGACGCCAGCGCCGACATCCTGCTGTTCGGCAACGCCGAGCGCGCGGTGGTCGAGGTGGCGCAGCGCCTGTCCAGCGGCGAGAAGATCGAAACCATCACCGACGTGCGCGGCACTGCCTTCGTGCGCCGCGATACCCCGCAGGGCTGGTACGAGATCGACTCCACCCGTATCGACCGCCCAGGTCGCGTCGACAAGATCATCAACCCGTACGTGAACACCCAGGACACCCAGGCCTGCGCCATCGAGCAGGCCAAGGGCGACCAGGAAGACCCGAACGAAGCCAAGGTGGTGCAAATTCTCGACAGCCCGGCCGTGACCCGGGAAAAGTCGGTGATCCGCCTGCCATCGTTCGAAAAGGTGCGTAACGACCCGGTGCTCTATGCCCACGCCAACCGCGTGCTGCACCTGGAGACCAACCCGGGCAACGCCCGTGCCCTGGTACAGAAGCACGGCGAAGTGGATGTGTGGTTCAACCCACCACCCATCCCGATGAGCACCGAGGAAATGGACTACGTGTTCGGCATGCCGTACGCCCGTGTGCCGCACCCCGCCTACGGCAAGGAGCGCATCCCGGCCTACGAGATGATCCGCTTCTCGGTGAACATCATGCGTGGCTGCTTCGGTGGCTGTACCTTCTGCTCGATCACCGAGCATGAAGGCCGCATCATCCAGAACCGCTCGCACGAGTCGATCCTGCACGAAATCGAAGAGATGCGTGACAAGGTGCCGGGCTTTACCGGCGTGGTCTCCGACCTTGGCGGGCCGACCGCCAACATGTATCGCATCGCCTGCAAGAGCCACGAGATCGAGAAGCACTGCCGCAAGCCATCGTGCGTGTTCCCGGGCATCTGCGAAAACCTCAACACCGACCACAGCTCCCTGATCGAGCTGTACCGCAAGGCCCGTGCCTTGCCGGGTGTGAAAAAGATCCTGATTGCTTCCGGCCTGCGCTACGACCTGGCGGTGGAATCGCCGGAGTACGTCAAGGAACTGGTCACCCACCACGTTGGCGGCTACCTGAAGATTGCCCCGGAGCACACCGAGCGCGGCCCGCTGGACAAGATGATGAAGCCGGGTATCGGCACCTATGACCGCTTCAAGCGCATGTTCGAGAAATTCTCGAAAGAAGCGGGCAAGGAGCAGTACCTGATCCCGTACTTCATTGCCGCGCACCCCGGTACCACCGACGAAGACATGATGAACCTGGCCCTGTGGCTGAAGGGCAATGGCTTCCGTGCCGACCAGGTACAGGCGTTCTACCCATCGCCAATGGCCTCGGCTACGGCCATGTACCACTCAGGCAAGAACCCGCTGCGCAAGGTGACCTACAAGAGCGAAGGGGTGGAGATCGTCAAGAGCGACGAGCAGCGCCGCCTGCACAAGGCGTTCCTGCGGTACCACGACCCGAAGGGCTGGCCGATGCTGCGTGAAGCGCTGGAACGTATGGGCCGAGCCGATTTGATCGGGCCAGGCAAGCACCAGTTGATCCCGGCGCACCAGCCGCAGACCGACAGCTACCAGAGCGCGCGCCGCAAGAACTCGACGCCGGCCGGCAGCCACAAGGTGGGCAAGGATCAGAAGATCCTCACCCAGCACACTGGCCTGCCACCGCGTGCAAGCGATGGCAGCAAGCCGTGGGACAAGCGCGAGAAGGCCAAGGCCGAAGCGTTTGCGCGTAACCAGCAGGCGGCCAAGGAGCGCAAAGAGGCGAGCAAGGGCGGCAAGGGCAACAAGAAGCCGCGCCAGCCTGTCATTCCGCGTTAACTGATCGACTATTGGGGCTGCTTTGCAGCCCATCGCGACACAAGGCCGCTCCCATATTGATCGGCTGTACGCAGTGCTTTTGTGGGAGCGGCCTTGTGTCGCGAAAGGACCGCGAAGCGGTCCCAAAAGTCTCAGCTTCAATCAGGCTGCTTGTCGACCCACTTAGGCGCGACCGGCGCCACAAAGCTGTCCATCCCGTCCAGCAGCTCGTCCGGCTGCTGCCCCAGCAGTAACATCGCCCGGTGTTGCGGGCGCACGAAGCCTTCTTCGACGATATGGTCGAGGAACCCGCCCAGCTTGTCGTAGAAACGGTTCACGTCCAGGAGCCCGAGTGGCTTGGCGTGATAGCCCAGCTGCCCCCAGGTCCACACTTCGAACAGTTCCTCCAGCGTACCCAGGCCACCCGGCAAGGCAATGAAGGCGTCGCTTAGCTCGGCCATGCGGGCCTTGCGTGCATGCATACCATCCACCACTTCCAGCCGGGTCAGGCCTTTGTGGCCGACTTCAGCGTCCAGCAGGCTCTGCGGAATGATCCCGACCACTTCGCCGCCGGCCGCCATGGCCGCGTCGGCTACCACGCCCATCAAGCCGACTGCGCCACCGCCATACACCAGGGTCAAGCCACGGCGGGCAATGGCCTGGCCTAGCGCGACGGCTGCTTCACGGTAGGCAGAGTTGGCGCCCATGCTGGCGCCGCAGAATACACAAACGGAACGTACGGGCATTGCTCATCTCCTGTCACTCAGGCGCACAGGGTACGGCGCATGCCCGTCGCTTCCAAGGCCGGGTTCATTCTGGTCGGGAGAATTCGCAGATTGCTCCTGTGGCCCCGTGGGCGTAGGCAGCAAGCAGGCTGTTGAGGAAGCTGGAGATGGGCATTTGGTATTGCTCCTAAATGATTGGTTGTCCCATCGTCTAATAAAAGGGCATGATGTGCCCTTAGATTGGTTGTATACAATCCATTGAACAATTCTACTGGCTGACCGCTTGACACCCCCTTGACCCATATCAGCAAGGGGCTGAACGGTTTCAGGCAGTCTCGCAATTGATAAAACCCTGCCAAGGAGATTCATGATGTTTGCGAAAGCTGTAGCGGTATCCCTGCTGACCCTCGCCAGCGCTTCTGTCTTCGCCGCCGAGTGCTCGGTCACTGTCGACTCGACTGACCAGATGTCCTACACCAGCAAGGAATTCACTGTCGACAAGAGCTGCAAGGAATTCACCGTCAAACTGACCCACTCTGGCAGCCTGCCGAAGAACGTCATGGGCCACAACCTGGTGATCAGCAAGACTGCCGACATGCAGGCCATTGCCACTGAAGGTATGAGCCAGGGTCTGGAGAAGGACTACCTGAAGGCTGACAACGCCGCGATCATCGCCCACACCAAGATGATCGGCGCGCCGGAGAAAGAAACCGAAGTGAAGGTCGACACCTCCAAGCTGGAAGCCGGTGGTGACTACAGCTTCTTCTGCACTTTCCCGGGCCACATCTCGATGATGAAAGGCAAGGTCATCGTCAAGTAATCAAAGGCTGACGGTGAACCCTGTGGGAGCGGGTGAACCTGCTCCCACAGGTCCTTCTATGGCCTTATCAAGGGGCGAACGGCAGTTCGCGCTTGTGCTGGGTCTTGCGGTAGGTGGCGACGATGATGTCGAACGCTGCCTGGTCAACCGGCTGCCCATGCAGGAAGGCATCGATCTGCGCGTAGGTCACGCCATGTGACGCCTCGTCCGGCTTGCCCGGCTCCAGGTCTTCCAGGTCGGCCGTTGGCACCTTCTCCACCAGTGATTCCGGCGCACCGAAGCTGCGCGCAATGGCCCGTACCTGGTTTTTTACCAGCCCGCTCAGCGGGGCCAGGTCGCAGGCACCATCACCAAACTTGGTAAAGAAGCCCATCACCGCCTCGGCGGCGTGGTCGGTTCCGATCACCAGACCTGCGCGGGCGCCAGCGATGGTGTACTGGGCGACCATGCGGGTGCGTGCCTTGACGTTGCCAACCACGAAGTCCACCAACGTCGGCGAGCCGTTCTTCAGCGCCACCACTTCAGTTGCCAACGCACGCACCGCCGGGGCGATGTCCACGGTGTGCACTTCATCGGCCTTGATCACTTCAAGGCAGGCCTGGGCATCATGCTCGTCATGCTGTACCTGATACGGCAGGCGCACGGCAATGAAGGTGTACCCCTTGTCGCCGGTTTCGGCGCGCAGCTCGTTGATGGCGCGCTGGGCGAGCAGGGCGGCGGTCAGCGAGTCGACGCCGCCGCTGATGCCCAGTACCAGGGTCTTGAGCCGGGCGTTGGCCAGGCAGTCCTTGATGAACGCCACGCGCCGGGTGACCTCGGCCTCGAGCGCGGCAGCGTCGGCGAATGGCGGCTGTACCTTCAGCGCCTGGGCAATCTCTTGCTGAACCGCTTGCATGGGTTACTCCTTGCTGGGGACTTTGAATACGTGACGCATGTAGGCAACGAAGTTCTCGTCGCGGCATTGGGTCTTGGCGGCTTCATCAGAGATCTTCGCCACCGGTGCGCCGTTGCAGTCGGTCATTTTAAGCACGATGCTCATGGGCACCACACCCGGGATATCGCACGTGAGGTTGGTACCGATGCCGAAACTGACGTTGATGCGACCGCGCAGGGCACGGAAGATTTCCAGTGCGCGGGTCAGGTTGAGGCCGTCGGAGAACACCAAGGTCTTGGTCATCGGGTCGATACCCAGTTTCTGGTAGTGGGCAATGGCCTTTTCCGCCCAGGCCACCGGCTCGCCCGAGTCGTGGCGCAAGCCGTCGAACAGCTTGGCGAAGTACAAGTCGAAATCGCCCAGGAAGGCATCCATGGTGATGCAGTCGGTCAAGGCAATACCCAGCAGGCCGCGGTACTCGCGTACCCAGCAGTCCAGCGCGGCGATCTGGCTGTCGATCAGCCGCGGCCCGAGTTGCTGGTGGGCCATGATCCACTCGTGGGCCATGGTGCCCAATGGCTTGCTATCCAGTTTCCATGCCAAGTCGACGTTGCTGGTGCCGACAAAGCGGCCCGGGAAGTCGTCGCGCAGCACCCGTACCACTTCTTCCTGCACACGGCTGGAGAAACGCCGGCGGGTGCCGAAGTCGGCCACCTGCAGTTCGGCCAGCTCGTCGTCGCTGGCATGCGCGCGCAGCCAGTCGAACTTGCGGTACAGCTGGTCGCGTGCCTCGGCCAGGCGCATGTGCGGGTGCAGATGGCGGTTGCGCACTTCGCTGACGATCGCCAGCAGCGGCACCTCGAAGAGGATCACATGCAGCCACGGGCCTTTCAGGCGCAGAAACAGCTGGTCGTTCTCGATGCCAATGCGCACGTAGCGCAGGTTGAAACGGAACAGCCGCAGAAAGCGCAGGAAGTCGGGCTTGAGGAAACTGATGCGCTCAAGGAAGCCCAGTTGGCCATCATCCAGGGTGAGGTCGCTGAGCAAGTCGAGCTGGTTGCGGATCTCGCCGAGATAGGGGCGCAGATCCTCGCCATTGCGGCAGCGGAATTCCCATTCGACGTCGGCGTCCGGGTAATTGTGCAGCACGCCCTGCATCATGGTGAGTTTGTAGAAGTCGGTGTCGAGCAGGTTGTGCACGATGCGCTCGGCGAATGCGCTTTCGCTCATCAAGGGGGCTCCGGAAGCGGCGAGTGGCCGACATTGTGCCAGCCTTTTGGGCCTCGTTGTGTCTGGGCTGGCCTCTTCGCGGGTGAACCCGCGCCTACAGGGCCGCGGATCTGCCAAAACAGAGGTGTTTTTCCGTGCGCCAGCTAGCCTTGAAACGGTGCCGCCTGTAGCAGTTGCGCACCAGCGGTGTGCAGTTCGGTGACGTCCGTTGTTACAGGGCGGTTGCACGTAAACACTTGCCAGGGTTGCAATGATGGCACTCGATGGTTGCTCCTTGTCTGTACGTGTGGTGGCGCCTGCCGCGTGGCAGACGGTTGCACGCGCAATAAAGGAAAGGCCGTCGGTCGCCTGCGGGCGCCTGGCACAGTGTGTTTTCCCGGAATACAAAACCGATGGCACGGCCCTTGCTCTGAGCACAGGGCTGAGAAGTTGTAGTGCCAACCAAAAAAAACTCTAGGAGCACCACCTCATGTCGCAGACGTTTTACAAGAAAGGTTTCCTGGCTCTGGCCGTAGCTACGGCACTGGGTGTTTCTTCGTATGTTCAGGCCGACGTCAAGATCGGTGTAGCGGGCCCAATGACCGGTGCCAACGCAGCGTTTGGCGAGCAGTACATGAAAGGTGCGCAGGCTGCGGCCGACAAGATCAACGCCGCCGGTGGCGTGAATGGCGAGAAAATCGTCCTGGTGAAGGGCGATGACGCCTGCGAGCCGAAGCAGGCTGTGGCCGTGGCCAACCGACTGGTCGACCAGGACAAGGTGATCGGCGTAGTGGGCCACTTCTGTTCCTCCAACACGATCCCGGCGTCCGAGGTATATGACGAGGCGGGCGTAATCGCCATCACCCCAGGCTCCACCAACCCACAGGTCACTGAGCGCGGCCTGAGCGCCATGTTCCGCATGTGCGGCCGTGACGACCAGCAGGGTATCGTCGCTGGCGACTACATCGTCGACGTGCTCAAGGGCAAGAAGGTCGCGGTGTTGCACGACAAGGACACCTACGGCCAAGGCCTGGCTGACGCGACCAAGGCTCAGCTGAAGAAACGCGGCGTGGAGCCTGTGCTGTACGAAGGCCTGACCCGTGGCGAGAAAGACTTCAGCGCCGTGGTCACCAAGATCCGCGCGGCCGGTGCCGACGTGGTCTACTTCGGCGGCCTGCACCCGGAAGCCGGTCCGCTGGTACGCCAGCTGCGCGAGCAGGGCCTGAAGGACGTCAAGTTCATGTCCGATGACGGCATCGTCACCGATGAACTGGTATCCACCGCAGGCGGCGCACAGTACGTCGATGGCGTGTACATGACCTTCGGCGCCGACCCGCGCTTGCTGCCAGACAGCAAAGCTGTGGTGGAGGAGTTCCGCAAGAATGGCACCGAGCCCGAGGGCTATACCCTGTATGCCTACGCCTCGTTGGAAGCCCTGGCGGCCGGTTTCAATGGTGCCAAGTCGAACAAGGGTGAAGACGCCGCCAAGTGGCTGAAGGCGAACCCGGTGAAGACCGTCATGGGTGAGAAGAAGTGGGACAAGAAGGGCGACCTGACAGTGTCCGATTACGTGGTCTACCAGTGGGACAAGAGCGGCAAGTACCACCAGCTGGATAAACAAAAATAATAACGGCTGCCAGCCCGGGTGCGCTTGCGCCCGGGCCAACGCCCCCGCGGTACCTGTCCTTATTCGGAGACCTGCACGGTTCTGCACTGCTGGGGCCGCTTCATCCGTGGCTGTTGGTGGTCGGCACGCGTGCAGTCTCGCTCAGTGAGATTGCGTTATGGATGGTATTTTCCTGCAGCAACTGGTCAACGGCCTGACCCTCGGGTCGGTCTATGGCCTGATCGCCATCGGCTACACAATGGTCTATGGCATTATCGGCATGATCAACTTCGCGCACGGCGAGGTGTATATGATCTCTGCATACCTTGCGGCGATCAGCCTGGCATTGCTGGCTTACTTCGGTATCGAGTCGTTTCCCCTGCTGATGTTGGGCACGCTGTTGTTCACCATCGTCGTCACGGGCGTGTATGGCTTCACCATCGAGCGCATCGCCTACAAACCCCTGCGTAACTCTACCCGCCTCGCACCGCTGATCAGTGCCATCGGTATTTCGCTGATCCTGCAGAACTATGCACAGATCAGCCAGGGCGCTCGCCAGCAAGGCGTGCCAACCCTGCTGGAAGGTGCCATGCGCATCGAGGTCGGCACCGGCTTCGTGCAACTGACCTACACCAAGATCTTCATTCTGGTGGCAGCCTTTGTCGGCATGGGCCTGCTCACCTACGTGATCAAATACACCAAGCTCGGCCGTATGTGCCGCGCTACCCAACAAGACCGCAAGATGGCCTCGATCCTGGGCATCAACACCGACCGGGTGATTTCCTACGTGTTCGTGATCGGTGCGGTGATGGCCGCGCTGGCCGGCGTGCTGATCACCCTGAACTACGGCACCTTCGACTTCTACGCCGGGTTCATCATCGGCATCAAGGCGTTTACCGCCGCGGTGCTCGGTGGCATCGGCTCGCTGCCTGGCGCGATGCTCGGCGGGATCATCCTGGGTATTTCCGAGTCGCTGTTCTCCGGCCTGATCAACTCCGACTACAAGGACGTGTTCAGCTTCTCGCTGCTGGTGATGATCCTTATCTTCCGCCCACAAGGCCTGCTGGGTCGCCCGCTCGTGGCTAAGGTGTGAACATGTCGATTGCCAAAATTGCCTCTGCCTCTGAAACCAAAGGTTTCGATATCAAACGCAGCCTGCTCGAGACCATCGTTGCCGGCTTGCTGGCGCTGATCGTCTTCGGCCCGATCGTCGGCGTGGTGCTCGACGGGTATACCTTCAACGCCGAACCTCGTCGGGTAGCCTGGCTGGTCGGCGGGGTGATGCTCGGGCGTTTCCTGCTCAGCCTGTATGTGCAGACCGCTGCCGGGCGGCGCATGCTCGAGGGCTTCGACAGTGGCGGCTCGGGCGTGCATGTGCGCGCGCCGAACTATGTGTCGCGGCTGCGCTACATCATCCCGGCGCTGGTGGTGATTGCCATCGTCTTCCCGATTTTCGCCAACAAGTACCTGCTGACTGTGGTCATTCTTGGCCTGATCTACGTACTGCTGGGCCTGGGCCTGAACATCGTGGTGGGCCTGGCCGGCCTGCTCGACCTGGGTTACGTAGCGTTCTACGCCATCGGTGCCTACGGCCTGGCGCTGGGGTACCAGTACCTTGGCCTGGGCTTCTGGAGCGTGCTGCCCCTGGCGGCCATCGCGGCGGCGTTGGCGGGCTGCATTCTAGGCTTCCCGGTGCTGCGGATGCACGGCGACTACCTGGCGATCGTGACCCTGGGCTTTGGCGAAATCATTCGCCTGGTGCTGAACAACTGGCTGTCGTTCACCGGTGGCCCCAACGGCATGCCGGCGCCATCGCCAACCTTCTTCGGCCTGGAGTTCGGCCGCCGCGCCAAGGACGGTGGGGTGCCGATCCATGAGTTCTTCGGCTTCGAATACAACGCCAACCTCAAGTTCGTGTTCATCTATGCGGTGCTGTTCATGGTCGTGCTGGCGGTGCTCTACATCAAGCACCGCCTGACCCGCATGCCAGTCGGCCGGGCCTGGGAAGCGCTGCGCGAAGACGAGATCGCGTGCCGGTCGATGGGCCTGAACCACGTACTGGTCAAGCTTTCGGCGTTTACCCTTGGCGCCTCTACCGCTGGCCTGGCCGGGGTCTTCTTCGCCACCTACCAGGGTTTCGTCAACCCGTCTTCATTCACCTTCTTCGAGTCGGCGTTGATCCTCGCCATTGTCGTACTGGGGGGCATGGGCTCGACCGTGGGCGTGGTCATCGCGGCGTTCGTGCTGACCGTGGCGCCAGAGCTGCTGCGCAGCTTCTCCGAATACCGGGTGCTGCTGTTCGGCGTGCTGATGGTGCTGATGATGATCTGGCGACCGCGTGGGCTGATCCGCATCAGCCGTACCGGTGTGACCCCGCGTAAAGGAGTGGCGCCATGAGCGACGATATCATTCTCTCGGTCGACAACCTGATGATGCAGTTCGGTGGCATCAAGGCGCTCAGCGATGTCAGCCTGAAGGTTCGGCGCAACCAGATCTTCGCCCTGATCGGCCCCAATGGCGCCGGCAAGACTACGGTGTTCAACTGCCTGACCGGCTTTTACAAAGCCAGTGGCGGGCGCATCGAACTGAACGTGCGCGGTAGCCATACCAACGTGATCCAGCTGCTCGGTGAGCGCTTCCAGGCGGCCGACTTCGTTTCACCTGCGCGCTTTGCCAACCGCATGTACTACAAGATGTTCGGCGGTACCCACTTGGTCAACCGCGCCGGCCTGGCGCGCACCTTCCAGAACATCCGGCTGTTCAAGGAAATGTCGGTGGTGGAAAACCTGCTGGTGGCGCAGCACATGTGGGTCAACCGAAACCTGCTGGCGGGTGTGCTCAACACCAAAGCCTATCGCAAGGCGGAGAGCGATGCGCTGGACCACGCCTTCTACTGGCTGGAAGTGGTCGACCTGGTCGATTGTGCCAACCGCTTGGCCGGCGAACTGTCGTACGGCCAGCAGCGCCGCCTGGAAATTGCCCGGGCCATGTGCACGCGGCCAAAGATCATCTGCCTGGACGAACCGGCAGCGGGCCTTAACCCGCAGGAAACCGAAGCGCTCAGCAGCATGATTCGCGTGCTGCGTGACGAGCACGACATCACTGTGGTGCTGATCGAGCACGACATGGGCATGGTCATGAGCATTTCCGACCATATCGTGGTGCTGGACCACGGCAACGTAATTGCCGAAGGCTCGCCGCAGGACATCCGCCACAACCCGACGGTGATCGCCGCCTACCTGGGTGCCGATGAAGAGGAACTGGTATGAGTGCACCCATTCTCGAGTTGAAGGACCTGGACGTGTTCTACGGGCCGATCCAGGCGCTGAAAAAGGTCTCGATGCACATCAACGAAGGCGAGACGGTAAGCCTGATCGGTGCCAACGGTGCCGGCAAGTCCACCCTGCTGATGTCGATCTTCGGCCAGCCGCGGGCGGCTTCCGGGCACATCGTCTACCGCGGTACCGACATCACCCGCAAGTCGTCCCACTACATCGCTTCCAACGGCATCGCGCAATCGCCGGAAGGGCGCCGGGTGTTCCCCGACATGACCGTCGAGGAAAACCTGATGATGGGCACCATCCCCATCGGCGACAAGCATGCGGACGAAGACATGCAGCGCATGTTCGAACTGTTCCCGCGCTTGAAGGAGCGGCGTAACCAGCGGGCCATGACCATGTCGGGTGGCGAGCAGCAAATGCTGGCGATAGCCCGGGCGTTGATGAGCCGGCCGAAGTTGCTGTTGCTGGACGAGCCTTCGCTGGGGCTGGCGCCGATCGTGGTCAAGCAGATTTTCTCGACGTTGCGAGAGCTGGCCAAGACCGGGATGACCATCTTCCTGGTGGAGCAGAACGCCAACCATGCACTGAAACTGTCCGACCGGGCCTATGTGATGGTCAACGGGCAAATCCGCATGACCGGGACCGGGCAAGAATTGCTGGTCAACGAAGAGGTGCGTAACGCGTATCTGGGCGGGCACTAAGTGGCACTCGGGGGCTGATGCTTGGCCGGTAGGAGCGACCTTGCGTCGCGATGAGGCGCAAAGCGGCCCCCGAAGCCAATGTGGACAACCTGTTTCATCCCCCTCACTGAATCACGCCTCCAGCTGACCACAAGCCATTGTTTCCACAGGCCCTTTTTGTCCACTGATAATGTGGAGCCGCCTGTGGAAAACATGGTGGCATCTCCCTCGAGCCCTTTGATAACAAGCCCTCCAGGATGGTGGTTGTTTTTTGATCACATGCGCCATATGGATGAATTTCCACCACTTTTCTATTCTCCTGAAATGTCAGGGAATTCGCGTAAGGTCTGTGGATAACTCTGTGTAAAAACCTTGGACAGACTGCTACAGGCAGCATGTTTGAAAGCCTTGCGCCATCACTCTCAAGCGCTCGACCGACCACTCTGCGCTGAAAGGGTTCCGCGTAGTGGACAAGTTGCCCCCAATCCGTGGGGAAAGCCTTGTGGATAACATGCGCATAGCTGCCGCGGAGCCCTCTGCGGCAGGGGTTTGCAGAACATGAACAAAAAATGAACAGCGGCTTATACAGCTTGCTGCCAACGCCGACCGCGGGCATGCTGCGAAGCTGCCATGAAAACCTACCGTGAGGAACAGAGCATGACGTCCACCGTATTCATTACTGGCGCCACTTCCGGTTTTGGCGAGGCCACTGCCCGCCGCTTCGCCGAAGCCGGCTGGAAGCTGGTGCTAACCGGTCGCCGTAAGGAGCGTCTGGACGCGCTGTGCGCCGAGTTGTCGGCCAAGACCGAAGTCCATGGCCTGGTTCTCGACGTTCGCGACCGCAAGGCCATGGAGCAGGCCATCGCCGGCCTGCCGGCAGGCTTTGAAAAGATCCGTGGCCTGGTCAATAACGCCGGCCTGGCGCTGGGTGTGGATGCCGCGCAGAACTGCAGCCTGGACGACTGGGAAACCATGGTCGACACCAACATCAAGGGCCTGATGTACACCACCCGCCTGCTCCTGCCACGCCTGATTGCCCATGGTCGCGGCGCGTCGATTCTCAACGTCGGCTCCGTGGCGGGCAACTACCCGTACCCTGGCAGCAATGTGTATGGTGGCACCAAGGCCTTTGTCGGGCAGTTCTCGCTGAGCCTGCGCTGCGACTTGCGCGGCACGGGTGTGCGGGTGAGCAATATCGAGCCGGGCCTGTGCGAGAGCGAATTCTCGCTGGTGCGTTTCGGCGGTGACCAGGCCAAGTACGATGCTACCTATGCGGGTGCGGAGCCGATCCAGCCGCAGGACATTGCCGAGACCATTTTCTGGATCCTCAATCAGCCGGCGCACATCAACATCAACAGCCTGGAGCTGATGCCGGTGAGCCAGGACTGGGCGGGGTTCTCGATCGACCGTTCAAAAGGCTAAGCACAAACCGCGAACCGGAAAGGCCCGGTTCGCGGTGCAGCCGGATCGGTCACTTGATGTAGGAGAAGCTGGTTATATCGTGAGGGATGATGCCTAACGCTTGATGGATGTCATTGATGGCGTCATGCAGGCCCATGTCCTCGGCCGTTGCTTCACAATTGATGACACGCCGCAGGCTTAGCAGGTAGCTGAGTTTGCCATGGGAGTGCTCATCGTAGCAGCGGCCCTTATCGATGATCTTTTGCGCCGCTCGGTTGATCTGCTCTTCGACAAATGCCTTGAAGGCTTCTGAATCCATGTTGATGACTCCTGAAAATTCGGAAATGGAGCATCAACATAGGGGTGAGGAGATTGTTCCGGCAGAGGGAAAGGCTCCCCCCTCACAGGTTGGCCCTATGAATAGTCAGGCGTCCGCCCGGTTCATCCCTTCCAGACAGGTAGCCAAGTGATAAGGGGTGGTCGATGGCATGTCATCCCTGCTGACCGCTCCGTCGCCACCGCGGCACTCATACCACCCGGCGTCACGCAGAAACCGCACTGAAAGAGCGCCTAGCTGCCCAGCTATCTTTGCTTCACTGCCCTCACGCAAAGTAAGCGCCCGCAGGTACTCGGCCTGCGCCCAGATACGCTGGGAGGCATCAAGCGTCGAGCCATCCACATTCAGCATTGCCAATACGGCGGCATCTTTTACCCCGAATTGCTCGGCAAAGCCGAATGCCCGGTCGATGGACGCATGAAGCGGCGTTTCACGCAGTAGCGGCGAGGTATCCAGAAGGTAGAACCACTCGAACTGGTGGCCCGGCTCAAACCAGTTATCCACAGCCCCGCGTGGCTTTTCCAGCATCAGGCCGTGGGCGGGTTCGATGAAATGCGCTTGCAGTGCTGCGCACAGTTGCAGCAGCGACTGCCGGGCATGTTCGTCCTCGCGCACGGCCAGCACCTGCAGGAAGGCTTCGGCCAGGTGCATTTGCGGGTTCTGCAGCGGACCGCTGCCCAAGTCCGCCCAATCCTCGCCAAGGGTGGCCTCGTACAGGCCATCGTCACGGGCGAACTGCTGGTCGATGATGTCCAGCGCGGCATTCAGGGTGGATTCCACCAGGCTTTCGCGCACCTTGCCCCAATAGTGCGCGCAGGCAAACACGATGAACGCGTGGGTGTACAGGTCTTTGCGCCGGTCCAGCGGTTTGCCCTGGGCATCGATGCTGTAGAACCAGCCACCGTGCTCGGCGTCGTGGAAGTGCTTCTGCAACGAGCGGAACAGTGCGGCGGCACGTTGGGCTGCGCCCGGTTGCTCGATACGGCTGCTGAACAGGTACAGCTGGCGTGCGCAGGCCATGGCGCGATAGCGCTGCACCGGCAAGGGCTGGTGTTGGGCGTCTAGCGCTTCGTAGGGCAGGGCCATGTCGGCATTCCAGCCCGGGCCTAGCCACATTGGCACGATGCGCTCGGCGAAGTGCTGGTTGAAACGGGCCAGTTCGGGCAGGGTAGGGCGGGGGTCGGACATTTCGGCGCTCGTCGCTGTCGGGCAGGGCGCCATGGTAG
Organism: Pseudomonas sp. LB-090624; assembly: GCF_003205205.1. Lineage (GTDB taxonomy): Bacteria > Pseudomonadota > Gammaproteobacteria > Pseudomonadales > Pseudomonadaceae > Aquipseudomonas. The sequence continues at coordinate 6,901 of NZ_QJRL01000048.1, read as the reverse complement.
CAGAACTGGGGTTTTCGGTAGCCTGTGCCGGTATTAGGGCCAGTCCAGGCTAACGATCAACTCGGGTTGCCGAGCCCTTGCCAATGCCGCGCTCCGACAAAGATGAAGCGCAACTGCTGGGTGATCTTTTCCTGCGGAGTCAGGGCCTGTGGATAACCCGCTTCCGGGCTGTCGATCAGCTCGGGCAGGGTGGCGAAGACCGTCTTCACCACCAAGTCGGCCATTACCGCCAGCGCGGCGCTGTTCAGGTGTTGCCAGCGCTTCATCCGCGCAAGGTCGGTAGCGAGGTCATCGCTGATGTCCTGGCGCAGGCGCGCAATCGCCTGGCGCACGGGCTGTGAGCCACCGTACTGCTCGCGGGCGAGGAACAGGAACTGCGCCCGATGGGCGGCCACCACGTCGAGAAAGATGCGCACCGAGGCGTCGGTGATGCCGCCCAGTTCGAATTCGTTCTGGCGCACCAGGCGGATGGTCTGGCGGAAGGTGGTGTCGATTTCGGCGACGAGGGCCAGGCCCAGGGCGTCCATGTCGGAGAAATGCCGATAGAAGCCGGTCGGCACGATGCCTGCCGTCTTTGCCACTTCGCGCAGGCTGATACTGCCGAAACCACGGCCACTCTCCATGAGCAGGCAGGCGGCATCGAGCAGGGCCTGGCGGGTCTGTAGCTTCTGTTCGGCGCGCGGCAGCATGGTGCGGGCTTCTGTGACGGTAAAGCTGGGCACTCTAGTTAAAAAAACAAAGCCCGGTCAATGACCGGGCCTGGAGGAGAGCAGGTGTTGTGACAGTGGTTGTTCTTTTCGACCATGGCAATCAGCTCACACGGCTGAGTTCAACCAGGCGATCAGAGCCACCTTCAGCTACGCGGCCGGATCGTTCGATCAGGCGATCAGAGCCACCTTCAGCTACGCGGCCGGATTGTTCGATCAGGCGATCAGAGCCACCTTCAGCTACGCGGCCGGATCGTTCGATCAGGCGATCAGAGCCACCTTCAGCTACGCGGCCGGATCGTTCGATCAGGCGGTCCGAGCCACCTTCTGCAACACGACCGGATCGTTCGATCAGGCGGTCCGAGCCACCTTCTGCAACGCGGCCGGATTGTTCGATCAAGCGATCGGAACCACCTTCGGCAACGGTTTTTAGGGGCTGGGCGATTTCTGCAGCGCTAGAGCGGGATTCGGCGGTCAGATGTTGTTCGGCGGCTGGCAGGGCAAAAGCGTTGGCAGCCAGGATTGACAGGGTGAGGGTCAGCAGGTGGCGTTTCATGATCAGGTGCTCCTCTCGGGGGCTGGAAAGTGGGTACGAAGCCAATGCTACGCCGGGTAGCGCCAGAGAGAAGTTCATACGGATAATGGTAACAATCGACCGTATTGATAGAGGTTGGAAAGTGCTCTAGAAAGCGTGATACAGGTCGCTTAGTGGCACTTTGATCTCGTCGTTGAAGCGTCACACGCATGGCCTGGCGGGACGAATTGTTGATCAAGCCGCCAGGAAAAACTTCGCTATCATGACGCGACAGATAAAACCCCACGGTTTTTCGTCAGTCCGAGTTATTAAGTGCCACCGCTGTGCCGGTTTTGAGCCATGCCGCAAGGAGAATCACGCAATGACGCGTCCCGCCAGAATCTTCGTCTGGACCCTCGCCACCCTGCTGACAGTGCTGGCCATACTGGTGGTGGTGATCGCCACCTTCGACTGGAACCGCGTCAAGCCGATGCTCAACGAAAAGGTCTCCGAGGCCCTGCACCGGCCATTCGCAATCAATGGCAACCTGGCCGTGCATTGGCGTACCGAGCCGGAAGAAGGCGGCTGGCGCGCCTGGGTGCCGTGGCCGCACTTCATTGCCGAAGACCTTACCCTGGGCAACCCGGAATGGCTCAAGGAGCCGAAGATGGTCGGCCTGGAGCGTGTGGAGTTTCGCCTCGCCCCCCTGCCACTGCTGTTCCAGCAGATCAGCATCCCGCGCATCGACCTGACCAGGCCCACGGCCAGCCTGACCCGGTTGGCTGATGGCCGCGCGAACTGGACGTTCGACTTCGGGCCGAAGGATGAAAATGAAGAACCTTCGAAATGGCAGCTGGACATTGGCGCCATCGGCTTCGACCAGGGCAATGTCAGCTTCGACGACCAGACCCTGAAAACCAGCATGAAGGTGCAGGTCGACCCGCTGGGCAAGCCGATCCCGTTCAGTGACATAGTCGGCAAGGCAAGCGCCGAGAAGGCTGGCGGTACACAGGACTACGCCTTTGGCTTCAAGGCCCAAGGCCGCTACAAGGGCCAGCCGGTGTCCGGCACTGGCAAGCTTGGCGGCCTGCTGGCCCTGCAGGACGCCAGCCAGCCGTTCCCGCTACAGGCCGACGTGCGCATCGCCGATACACACGTGGTGCTTGCAGGCACGCTGACCGATCCGCGCAACCTGGGCGCACTCGATCTGCGCCTGCGCCTGTCGGGTGCCAGCCTGGGTAACCTGTACCCGCTGACCGGGGTCACTTTGCCTGACACCCCTGCCTATTCCACCGACGGCCACCTCACGGCCAACCTGCATGCGGCATCAGGTGCCACGTTCAACTACCAAGGTTTCAACGGCAAGATCGGTGACAGTGATATCCATGGCGACCTCGCCTTCGTCGCCAGCCAGCCACGGCCAAAGTTGTCTGGCAACCTGGTGTCCAACCAGCTGCTGTTCAAGGACCTGGCGCCACTGATCGGCGCCGACTCCAATGCCGAGCAGAAGGCGCGTGGCGGCGCCAGCAAGCAGCCAGCTGGCAAGGTGCTGCCAGTGGAGGAGTTTCGCACCGAGCGCTGGCGTGCGATGGATGCCGACGTGACCTTTGCCGGCAAGCGCATCGTGCACAGCGAGCAACTACCGTTCAACGATTTGTCGGCCCACGTGATCCTGGACGATGGTCAGTTGCGCCTTGATCCCCTGCGTTTCGGCGTGGCAGGTGGCAGCCTGGCTTCAAACATCCGCCTGGACGGGCGCAGCGTGCCGCTGCAAGGCCGTGCCCGGCTGACGGCACGAGGCTTCAAGCTCAAGCAGCTGTTCCCCACCTTTGCCCCGATGCAGACCAGCTTTGGTGAGTTGAACGGTGATGCTGACATCAGTGGCCGTGGCAATTCGGTGGCGGCCCTGCTGGGTACCGCCAATGGCGACCTGCGCATGCTGATCAATGATGGCGCCATCAGCCGCAGCCTGATGGAGATTGCCGGTTTGAACGTGGGTAACTACGTGGTTGGCAAGCTGTTTGGTGATGAGGACGTGAAGATCAACTGCGCCGCGGCCGATGTGGGGATCAAGGATGGCCTGGCGACGACCCGGCTGTTCATCTTCGATACCGAGAACGCGATCATCTACATCAACGGCACGGCCAATTTCGCCAGTGAGCAGTTGGACCTGAAAGTCACCCCGGAATCGAAAGGGCTGCGGCTGTTCTCGCTGCGTTCGCCGCTGTATGTGCGCGGTGCCTTTGCCAAGCCGAGTGCGGGGGTGCAAGCGGTACCGCTGGCTTTGCGTGGCGCGGGGATGGTGGCACTGGGGGTGGTTGCCGGGCCGGCGGCGGGGTTGCTGGCGCTGATCGCACCGAGCAGCGGGGATGACCCCAACCAGTGCACGCCGTTGCTTCAGCAGATGAAGGCGGGCAAGGCGCCGGCTGCGGTGAAAGCCAAGAAGTGAGAAAAGGGGCCGCAATGCGGCCCCCAGCGATTACAGCCCTTGCAACAGATCGGACATATCGTCAGCGTGTTCTTCTTCCTGCGCCAGGATGTCTTCGAAGATGCGCCGGGTAGTCGGGTCCTTGTCGCCAATGTACTGAATGATCTCGCGGTAGCTGTCGATGGCGATGCGCTCCGCGACCAGATCTTCCAGCACCATCTCCTTGAGTGAATTGCCGGCCACATACTGGGCATGCGAATTCTTGCTCAGGTTATCCGGGTTGAAGTCGGGCTCGCCGCCCAGCTGTACGATGCGCTCGGCCAGCTTGTCGGCATGTTCGGCTTCCTGGTTGGCATGCTCGAGAAACTCGCTGGCAGCCACGCTGGCTTTGATGCCGCTGGCCATGAAGTAATGGCGCTTGTAGCGCAGCACGCACACCAGTTCGGTGGCCAGCGACTCGTTCAACAGGCGCAGGATCTCTTGCCGGTCGGCGTGGTAACCCTCGGTCACCGCGCCTTGTTCCACGTGCTGGCGGGCACGTTCGCGCAGGGTTTGTACATCGGTCAGTTCAGTCGCACTCATGTTTATCTCCGAAAGCATCAGGGTGGTCGTGGCATGTGCCGAAAGACTTACGCGCCGTGTACGGCTTCGCTGTCTTCTTCGCGTTGTTTACACGTTTTGAAACCCTTGGCATCGACATGGCCCGTAGCGTCGAAACGCACGTAGTAGGGCTGCTGCTTGCCGTCATGGTTGAGGATGTAGTCGTTGCAGGTGCCCCCGTGCGGCAGGTCAATCACGTTCGACGGGCTGCCGCCGATGGCGATGACCTTTTGCATGGTCATGCCGTGCTCCACCTGCTTGACCAGCGGTTCATCGCGGTAGGTGACATAGTCCACCGGGTTTTCCGGGCGGCTGCCGCAGGCGGCGAGGGTGGCGCTTGCCAGAAGGATTGCCAGGGTCTGCTTGTACATGGTCCCGCTCCTTGCAAAGGGTCTGTGTGGTTTGGAACCACAGCGCGGGCCGGGAGTTCGATTGCGATGGTCATGAAGACCGCTGTAGTGTTGGCCGATCGTCCACGGAAAGGGGCAGGGGCTATGCAGCAGGAATTGGCCACGCGATACCCGATGGTGCTGGTGCCGGGCATGCTCGGCTTTGTCCGGGCAGTGTTCTATCCCTACTGGTTCGGCATTGTCCCGGCGCTTCGCAAGGGCGGCGCGCAGGTGTTCCCGGTGCAGGTTTCGCCGCTGCATTCCAGCGAGGTGCGCGGCGAGCAATTGCTGGCGATCATCGAAGACATCTGCCAGCGCACCGGCGCCGACAAGGTCAACCTCATCGGCCACAGCCAGGGCGCCCTTAGCGCACGTTACGCCGCAGCCAAGCGGCCTGGGCGGGTGGCTTCGGTCACTTCGGTGGCGGGCCCCAACCATGGCTCGGAGCTTGCCGACCACCTGGAGCGCACGGCCCCGGGCGATTCCCCGCAAGGGCGTATCCTCAAGGCCGTCCTGCATGGCTTTGCCGTGCTTTTGGTGTGGCTGGAAACCGGCTGGCGGCGCGATCCGCTGCCAGTGGATGTGCACGCCTCGCACCAGTCGCTGACCAGTGCTGGCGTGGCGCTGTTCAACCAGGCTTATCCACAGGGCTTGCCAGAGACTTGGGGCGGGGAAGGGGCTTATGAGGTCAATGGCGTGCGCTACTACTCCTGGTCCGGTACCTTGCAGCCCGGCCTGACCGACCAGGGGCGCAACCGCTTTGACGGCAGCAGCCGTTTCTGCCGCCTGTTCGCGCGCAGCTTTGTCAGGGAAAAGGGCCACTGCGACGGTATGGTCGGGCGTTTCAGCTCGCACTTGGGGCAGGTGATTGGCGACGGTTACCCGCTTGATCACCTGGATATCGTCAACCAGTCGCTCGGCGCCGTGGGCAAAGGCGCCGATCCGGTGCGGCTATTCACCGAGCACGCCGCGCGGCTGAGGGCCGCAGGGCTTTAGCGGCGCACTGGCGTGGTCCAGCGCTCGGCCAGCACCACACCGGCCAGGGTCAGCAGGCCGCCGACCAGGTGGTAGCTGGCGAGTTGCTCGTCCAGCACCACGGCGGCTATCAGTGCGGTGACCAGGGGCAGCAAGTTGAAAAACAGCGTGGTACGGCTAGGGCCCAGGCGTTGCACGGCCTGCATCCACACCAATGGCGCGATCATCGAGGCCAGTACGCAGGCATACAGGACCAGGCCGATGTTGTGGCTGTTCAGGCCGATCTTGTCTGACAGCAGGAACAACGGCAGTAACACGATGATGGCCACCAGCACCTGCAGGTACAGCAGTTGCATCGGTGGCAGACGCAGCTGCCATTTCTTCAGCAAAAAGCTGTACAGGGCATACGCCAGGGTGGCTACCAGCATCAGCAGATCACCACTGTTCAGGCCTTGTTGCAGCAGGCTGACGGGGTGGCCGGCGCTGACCACTTCCAGCACACCCAAGAACGACACCAGCGCGCCGAACAGGGCGCCGTAGCTCAGGCGCTGGCCCAGCCAGGCGATGGACAGCGCGAGTGACATCAGCGGCATCAGCGAGAGGATGATGCCCATGTTGGTGGCGCTGGTGATGCCGGCGGCAAAATAGGCCAGGCTCTGGTACAGCGCCATGCCCAGCACGCCGAGCACGAACACCTTGGCCAGGTGCGGTCGGATGGCGGCACGGTTGCGCCACACGGCGGGCAGCAGGAACGGGGTGAACAGCAGCCCGGCCAGCAGCCAGCGGTAGAAGCCGATCTCGGCAGGGTGAATAGCACCGGCAGACATCTTGGTGACCACGGTGTTGCCGGCCCAGATGAGGATGGCGGTGAGGGGGAACAGATAATTCATGTAGCAAGGGTACTCGCAAAGCAGTGTGTGTAGGCGTTGGCCGTTACAGCAGCAGCGCCTGTCAGATCGAGCGCCGCCCGGGCGGCGCATCGCGAGCTGCGCTCGCTCCTACGTTTTTTTCGTGCCAATTATGCCTGTGGGATTTGCGCGCGAACGCCTTGGCGCATGGCGCGATGTTGCGTCATACAAAAAGGGGGGCCGCGCGCGCCTGTCACAGGCGTTACTGGCCCGAAACAAGCGTAGGAGCGAGCGCAGCTCGCGATGCGCCGCGCGGGCGGCGCTCGATCTCTGCAACACCCCAGAACTCACGTCATGCATCCCTTGCCCCCGCCTCGCCAGGCGCGAAGGGGCGCTGAGCATTCTTGGCTACACTCAGCTCGACCCCCGTGCATCGGGCG
>NZ_QJRL01000047.1 GCF_003205205.1 Pseudomonas sp. LB-090624 | reverse complement strand
GGGGACGGTTCCATGGGTTTTAGGGTGGGAGGGGCCGGTTTCAGGCTCGAAAGTGATGTCGCCTGTAAGATCGCTATCAAAGCTGGCACCTGGCAGCCCAAACCGCCGTCACAGCCAAACACTCTGACAAGCATTTCAGATACTCCCTACAACCCGGACATGGTGATTCCCAGCCCGAGAACTACCCTACAAGTCCTGTCGACTGGCGCCTGATTGTTCCTGGAAACACTGCCACTTAGTCTTTCCGGGTCGCTGAAATGTAGCGATGCGGGTGTGGAAACCCGGTCAATCTTCAAGTGCCTGTTGTAATGGCAGCTGTATGCGGGAGGCCTTTTGGCCTACCGGGTCCTTGAAGACCGGTTTTCCACCCTGCATACAGTTGCCGCCCTTCGTGTGGAAACGGTGGCAACTCCTCAACCTTCACTGTTACCCGCTAAAGCTAGTAATTGCTCCATACACTAATGGTTGACCTCCCCCACCTATAGCATCTTGCCCCGGCACACCGAGGCAACGGAAGGTTTCCCACAGCCAATTGCCCTAAGAGCCACATGAGCTTCGGAAAATCTTCTCAATCAGCAACTACCCTATCCTATCGAACTCACGACACCAAATGGCTAATGTTTCCTTGCCAACCACCATTACCTGGCCAACATCGGTTAAGGCAATGCACAAGACTTGAGACGCAGCCCATGCTAAAAGATTTCGCATCAAGTGACATATGCATACTAGACAACGCCATTACACACGAGGAACAAGTCAAACTTAACAACGCCTTCTCACATACCCTTTGGCGATATGACTGGCCAGTTAACTCTACGCCCTTCGCTCGCCCCTGCTGGCATTTCTTCATTGCAGGGAGCAAGCGTGAATCAATGGAATGTTGTGAACAAGAACTGGCTGCAAACGAGCGCTGGGGATTCCTCATCAACATCTGGAAACGTCTATGTGCTGAACACATGGAAAACTCTAGACTCATCGGCGTATATGCAAACGGCCAGACCGCTGGACAGGACAGTCCAATTCACCGAGACAACCTGCAAAGCGAGCCGGGGCATACCGCAGTCCTTTTCTGTAACGACTATTGGGCAACGACATGGGGAGGTGAGCTTTTATTCTGCAATAACGCCAAGACTGACGTTATCGCTGCGGCGTCACCCAAACCAAGACGTATTGCAATCTTCGACGGTGAAATGCCGCACCGAGCTAAATCACCAACCATAGACTGCGACCGTCTGCGCACCACCATTGCCTTCAAGACAATAAACAGGGATTTTAAAATATGACTAAACGGGTCGAGATATTCGTTGCCATGGTGGATAGGGTGGGGAGGCCCGGATTCCAAGCAGGCGCAGCCGCCGCAGTTCACGATCAGTTCAACACTGACAAGCAGGGTTTCACCCTTGTGGTACAGGGTGCCCAGACAACCAGCGCAATTGCTTCTGTACTGTCAGTTACGCAAATGACTGCAGGCGCAGTTCCGTTTATAAATATTGTCACCAATACCCTGGCGGGCACGGTAACCTTTCTGAAAATTGTTGCCGAGTACCAGCCTAACGACGAGCCGAATGTAGGGGACTACGTCAGCCTTGTAGGTAATGTAGCAGGCGTCGTGGCGGGTTTCGCAATACTAATAGCCGCACCTTGGGTCGCAGGCACTTTCACCGCCATATCACTGGGCGCCAGCCTAATTGGAACTTACAATTCGGCATTGGCAGAAAAAATCCAAACAACAATCACTCCCATCATCGACGCACTCATTAAACACGACATAACGAAAGAGACCGCAAACCCGATACTGACGCCGAATCTGACAATAACAGACCCACAATCTATACATGAGCATTTTGCGGGACTAATACAAGTTATCACGTGGAACCCGGACACGTTGGAGATCAAACTGGACACCAGAACTTTAGACCTTCACTATCAATCAGCCAATAATACAGCCGGGAGGTGTCAACTCACCTATTGCACCCCCTAACCCTCCTGCAAATGGAGGGGGAGCTTCGATAACAATAGGAATCGAAAGCGTTAATGGGCAAGTACCGACAGGACTAATCCCCTCGATCACCACTACAATAGGTGGAGGCCAAGACAAATATGCCTGTTGCGCCGCTCCGCAGCAAGATAAATACCGTTAACCAAAGCGAACCGATGGATTTTTCCGATGCTGACTTGGTCGTCGTGGCTCCAAATGATGCATGCTTTGGAACCGACTAAACGGGTGACCTCCCTGTTATTCGTAGGCACTTTTTTTGTCTGTCTTGCACTCGCACACCTTACAGTGTGGAAAGAAGCACCAGAGCCTGTAACCGCTCCTTGGGTAAGTGTTAGAGCAGCGCTTGCATCCGCACCTGAAACCTGGGATTACGACAGGTCGCTTTACACGTTTCGTGTTGCATACAAAGAGCCAAGCGGACAAGTCACCCAACGTCGGGTATATACACATAAAGCGCGTTATGACGCTGCCAACATCAACAAGAAGACTCCGCTCTTTGCCGAGATCGAAGATGCTTTGACTGGTCCTATTATCAGGCGGCTATCGACCGGAAGCGGAGTCCTGTACGAGCCAGCGCTCAAGGAGTATGTGATCGAAAAATACAACCGCAGTCTTTTGGAGGGAATTGTGTTTTTCTCATTGCTGAGCCTGGTTTCATTTATCGCAGCAGGCGTAATGCACTGGCAAAACCGGAAGCGCGAAATGCAATCCGAGATCAACCAATAGCAATTGTATCTGTGCGGGTTTACCCGCCAAGCAGCCAACTTGGTGGATGGCACCGGATTTGCCGGTGTTCGCGGCGGTTCGACGCCTGGACATGCTCGATCCCACAGGAGTCGCGCTTGGCTTGCCGGCGATCGGCTGCAAAGCAGCCCTCTACTTGCCGTCAGCGCGGCTCCATGTGGGCTATCATCAACTGCACACTTTCATTACCGCGAAACTCGTTCACATCCAGTTTGTAAGCCAACTCGACCCAACGCACAGTCGGGTTCGGCCACACTTCGCGGTCGATGCCGAAGGCAATGCCATCCAGCCGTACCGAGCCACATTCGCTCTTGAGCACCACCTTCAGGTGCCGCTCTCCGACCACACGCTGCTCCACCAACTGGAACACGCCATGGAACAGCGGCTCTGGGAAGTGCTGGCCCCATGGGCCGGCATGGCGCAGGGCCTTGGCCAGGTCGAGGTGGAACTCCTCTACCGCCAGGCTGCCGTCGGACAACAGCCGGCCGGTCAGGTCTTCTTCGCGCAGTTGACGCCGTACCTCTTCGTCGAACGCTTCGGCAAACGCCGGGAAGTTAGCCTCTGGCAACGATAACCCGGCAGCCATGGCGTGGCCGCCGAACTTGCTGATCAGTTGCGGGTGGCGCGCCGCCACGGCATCCAGCGCATCGCGAATATGGAAGCCCGGTACCGAGCGCGCCGAGCCTTTGAGCATGCCTTCACCGGCATCGGCAAAAGCGATGGTCGGCCGGTGGTAACGCTCTTTCAGCCGCGAAGCCAGAATACCGATCACGCCCTGATGCCAGTCCGCATCGAAAAGGCACAACCCATACGGCATCGACTCCACCGGCAGGTCCTTGAGCTGGGCCAAGGCTTCGCGCTGCATACCCTGCTCGATGGACTTGCGGTCCTGGTTCAGGTCATCCAACTGCTGGGCCATATCCTGGGCCAGCGCAGCGTCTTCACACAGCAGGCATTCGATACCCAGGCTCATATCGTCCAGACGCCCGGCGGCGTTCAGCCGTGGGCCGAGAATGAAGCCGAGGTCGGTCGAGGTAATTCGTCGGTGGTCACGACGCGCCACTTCAAGAATGGCCTTGAGACCCGGCCGGGCGCGGCCAGCGCGGATGCGCTCCAGGCCCTGATGCACCAGGATGCGGTTGTTGGCATCCAGCGGCACCACGTCGGCAACACTGCCCAACGCGACCAGGTCGAGCAGTTCCCCGATGTTCGGCTGCGGCTGCGCTTCGTAACGGCCGAGACTGCGAAAGCGTGCGCGCAGGGCCATCAGTACGTAGAAGATCACCCCTACCCCGGCCAGCGATTTGCTCGGGAAGCTGCAACCCGGCTGGTTGGGGTTGATGATGGCATCGGCCTCGGGCAGCTGTTCGCCCGGCAGGTGGTGGTCGGTCACCAGCACCTTCAGCCCCGCAGCCTTGGCGGCGGCCACGCCATCGACACTGGATATGCCGTTGTCCACGGTAATCAGCAATTGCGGCTGACGCTGCAGTGCCACCTCGACGATTTCCGGGGTCAGGCCATAACCGTACTCAAAGCGGTTGGGCACCAGGTAATCGACGTGGGCCGCACCCAGCAGGCGAAGGCCCAGTACCCCGACAGTGCTGGCGGTAGCACCGTCGGCATCGAAGTCGCCGACGATGAGGATGCGCTGGCGCTGGTCGATGGCTTCGACCAGCAGGTCCACACCGGCCTCGATGCCCTTGAGCTGCTGGTACGGCAGCAGGCGCGCCAGGCTTTTGTCCAGCTCGGCCTCGCTCTGCACACCACGCGCGGCGTACAGGCGGGTCAGCAAGGGTGGGAGGTTACCCAGAAAGGGCAGGGTCGGCGGCAGCGGGCGAGGTTCGATACGCATCGGTTGCTCAACCACGCTCACCGAGCAGCCACTGCAGTTGGACTTCATGCTGGCCACGGTCGTCAGTCACGAATACCGTACCTTCACTGATCATCACGTCCCACTTGATGCTACGCGGCATGTCGGTCGCCAGGGTTTCCAGCACCTCTTGCGGCACAGCGGCAATGCTCAAGTTCTTCAGGTTCTTGACCGCGCTCACCACTTTACCCTCCCACACTCGCAGGCTGCCGTAAGCCAGCAAGCTGGTGCGTTCGGTGCGACGCGAACACCAGGTCAGGCGATCGGCGTCGGGCTGGCCTACTTCAATCCAGTGCAGCACGCGATCGTCCAGGCTCTTTTCCCACAGCGCCGGCTCATCGACATCCGACAGACCGCGGCCAAACGACAAGTTCTCGTTGTACCAGAGCGCGTACGCCAACAGACGAACGGCCATACGCTCTTCGGTTTCCGAAGGGTGCCGAGCGATAGTCTGTTTGACGCTTTCGTAGACGTTGCGATCAAGGTCGGTGAGATTCAGTTCGAACTTGTAGGTGGTGGACGGCTGGGCCATGGTCGACGGGCTTCGTGCAAAAGAAAAGTGGCACAGTCTAACTCATCCACATCTTCCTTGCGCCGCAGCAGTACCCGGCGAAACCGACGTGTGATAAAACCACGGCTCTGCCCAACTGCCACGGATGCCCCATGTCGACGCCCAGCAAACCTCTCGCCGGCCTCAAAGTTGTCGAACTCGGCACCCTGATCGCCGGGCCGTTCGCTTCGCGGATTTGCGCCGAGTTCGGTGCCGAGGTGGTCAAGGTCGAATCGCCCGATGGCGGCGACCCGCTGCGCAAGTGGCGCAAGCTGTACGAGGGCACCTCGCTGTGGTGGTTCGTGCAGGCCCGCAACAAGCAGTCACTGACCCTCAACCTCAAGCACCCCGAAGGTCGTGAGGTGCTGAAGAAGCTGCTGGCCGAAGCCGACATCCTGATCGAGAACTTCCGCCCGGGCGTGCTGGAAAAGCTCGGCCTGGGCTGGGACGTGCTGCATGCGCTGAATCCACGCTTGGTGATGGTGCGCCTGTCGGGCTTTGGCCAGACCGGGCCAATGAAAGACCAGCCAGGCTTTGGCGCGGTAGGCGAGTCGATGGGCGGCCTGCGCTACATCACCGGCTTCGACGACCGCCCACCGGTACGCACGGGTATTTCCATCGGTGACTCGATTGCCGCCCTGTGGGGGGTGATCGGCGCGCTGATGGCGCTGCGCCATCGGGAGGTCAATGGTGGCGAGGGTCAGGTAGTGGACGTGGCGCTGTACGAGGCCATCTTCGCCATGATGGAAAGCATGGTCCCGGAGTTCGACGTGTTCGGTTTCATCCGCGAACGCACCGGCAACATCATGCCCGGCATTACCCCCTCCTCGATCCACACCAGCGCCGACGGCAAGCACGTGCAGATCGGCGCCAACGGTGATGCGATTTTCAAGCGTTTCATGCAGGCCATTGGCCGCGACGACCTGGCCAATGACCCGACTTTGGCCACCAACGATGGCCGCGACCTGCGCCGCGACGAGCTGTACGGGGTGATCGATCGCTGGGCCAGCAGCCTGCCGCTGGAACAATTGATGGAGGTGCTGACCACCGCCGAGGTACCCGCCAGCCGCATTTATTCCGCCGAGGACATGTCCAACGACCCGCAATACCTGGCGCGGGAAATGTTCCTGCAGGCCAGGCTGCCGGATGGCAAGCCGTTCAAGATGCCTGGCATCGTACCCAAACTGTCGGACACACCCGGTTCAACCGAGTGGGTTGGCCCGGCGTTGGGCGAACATACCGACGCGCTGCTTGGCAGCCTGGGGTACGACGCGGCGGCCATCGCCAACCTGCGTGCAGCAGGCACGGTCTGACCCTGGCGCTGCCCGGCCCCATGCGCACTGTCCGCTGGTTACGTCAGCTGCTCCTGCTGTGCGGGCTGCTGCCCGCGTTGGCACTACCACCTGCCTGTGCCAAGGAGCGCATCTTCTGGCTGGTGCGCGACCTGCCGCCGTTCACCATTTTCGACGGCCCGGAAAAAGGCCAGGGGGTGGTGGACCAGCTGTTGCCACTGCTGATCGGGCAGATGCCCGAGTACGACCACAGCATTGTGCGTGTCAACCGCGCCCGTGGCATCCAGATGCTGCAAGACCGCAGCAACTTCACTTGCGACCCGACCCTGCTATGGACCCCGGAGCGTGCCAAGTACGTGCGCTTTTCCATGCCATCGCTGGGCGTGCTCAGTGGCGGCCTGGTGCTGCGCAAGGAGAACCAGGCGCTGGTGGCGCCCTACCTCGACGGCCAGGAAGTAAACCTGCATGGGCTGCTGAGCGAGACACCGCTGAAGCTTGGAATCGTTGCCGAGCGCAGCTATGGCACGCAGATCGACAGCATCCTGCGCCAGCTGCCCGATACGTCGCTCAGCCGCCACTATGGCAACGACGCCACTGCCAACCTGCTGCAAATGCAAAAACTGGGGCGCCTGCGCATGGTGCTCGGCTACTGGCCCGAGGTCCGCTACCTGATCCAGCAACAAGGCGGGGTACTGGCTGATTACCAGTTTCATCCGGTGCAGGGGGTGGACCGCTACCAGTTTCTGCACGTGGGTTGCTCGGACAGCCCTTTGGGGCGCGAAGCGATCGCGCATATCGATCAGCTGTTACCTGCACTGCGCCGGGATGTGTTGCCGGGGCTGTATGCACGCTGGCTGGACCCTGAGTTGCATGAAGGCTATCTGCAAGAAAGCAAGCGCTTCTTCGAGGACCGGTAGCTCCCACATAAGCGCGCAATTTGGATAAAAGAAACCCCGGGCGCTGGGGAAGACGCCCGGGGCCAAGCGAAAGTCCTTGGGGACTTCCCGTGACAGCCTTGCCAGCGCCGGAGCAAAGCGCTGGCTGGCTGCCCCTACAGTGTCTGATAAGCCACTCAGGCAAAGGTTCCCTGCGGTTGCTGGCGCTGCTGAAGTGCCGCAATCACACAAGGTTGCAAGCGCCCCTCGGCGATCTGCAGGTCACGGTGCAGACCATCCACCAGATCGATCAACAGGCGTTGCTCCTGCAACTGCCGCTCACTGACGGTGCGCTGCAAGGTAATGCCGGCGAGGGGGTCGTGAACGGTCAGTTGGCGGTTGCCGCTGGCATCTGCGATGCCAAGGTGGGTCTGGTATGGGCTCAGGGCGTCGTTGAGCAGGCTGCAGATTCTTTCCATCCGGATCACTCGCTGCGTGGTGGGATATAAAGGAACTGACCAACAGACGCAGCGGAAAGTTCGTCATGCCGCGCGTTGTTCAGTGAGCATGCGGGGCTGACATGACAGTTTGAATATGCCGCCCTGGGCGCACCTGCAGGGTTTGCAGGGCGTGTTGTAGGCGCGGCATCGACAGCGGCCAGGGCAGCTCTGCGAGCACCCACAGGCCTCTGCTTCTCGCCTCTTGGGCCAGATCATGGCGCTTGGGAGCGGCCTGGCCGACGAACAGCAGCGCACGTGCAAGGGGCTGCCGGGCGAGCAAGGCAAGGCCGGCCCTGGTCGGCATGGCATGGTCGAGAATCACCAGGTCGGGGCAACGCTCGGCGACGATGGAGGCATGGAGGTCATTGTTGCTGGCGCTGATGCGCACGTCGAAGACGCCCTGGGCATTGAGGGCCTGGTGCAGAAGGATCTGGTGCGATGGGCGCGCTTGGTGGATGAGTACGGAGGTCTGGTGCATGAGCCGCTCCTGGTAGCAGGACCGGCTAATTTAGGCGCTGCGCTTGGCGGCCAACATAGGAGAATTCTGATCGAGCTGCAGGAAAAGACCGAGAACCTGGGGTCGCTTCGCGACCCCAGGGACCAACGCGATTACAACGGTTTGCCGCGGTTGCCGTGCTGGCTGACAAAGCCCTGTACCGCCTTCAGGTCATTGGCCAGCACCGTGCAACGCTCTTCACGGCTGAACAGGTCGCTGAGGTGCGCTGGCAGTTCCAGTGCCTTGCCCACACCAGCCTTCTCCACCGCTTCGGGGAACTTGACCGGGTGCGCGGTACCCAGCACCACCATCGGCGTGTCCAGGCTACGGCGGCACTCGCGAGCGGCCTTGACGCCAATCGCAGTGTGCGGGTCAAGCACTTCACCGGTTGCGGCGAACACTTCGGCGATGGTCTCGCAGGTTTGCTCGTCGCTGACGGCCAGCGAGTCGAACAGCTTGCGCGCTTCGGTCCAGCGGTCTTGCTCGACGCTGAAGCCGCCACCCTGTTTGAAGTTGTCTATCAGCTCGGCAATCGCGCCACCGTTGCGGCCGTGCAGGTCGAACAGCAGGCGCTCGAAGTTGGACGAGACCATGATGTCCATCGACGGCGACAGGGTCGCATGCAGGGTTTCCTTGACGTACTGATTGCCGCTCATGAAGCGGTGCAGGATGTCGTTACGGTTGGTGGCGACGATCAGCTGGCTGACCGGCAGGCCCATGTTGCGAGCCAGGTAACCGGCGAAGATGTCGCCGAAGTTGCCGGTTGGCACCGAGAATGCCACCGAACGCGCCGGGCCACCCAACTGCAGGGCTGCATGGAAGTAGTAGACGATCTGGGCCATGATCCGCGCCCAGTTGATCGAGTTGACCGCCACCAGGCGGGTACCCTTGAGGAACGACTGGTCGGCGAAACTGGCCTTGACCATTTCCTGGCAGTCATCGAAGTTGCCTTCGATGGCGATGTTGTGGATGTTGTCACCGAAGATGGTGGTCATCTGCCGGCGCTGCACTTCCGACACACGCTGGTGCGGGTGCAGGATGAAGATGTCGACGTTGTCGCAACGGCGGCAGCCTTCAATGGCGGCGGAACCCGTGTCGCCACTGGTGGCACCGACAATGACCACGCGCTCGTTGCGCTTGGCCAGCACGTGGTCGAGCAGGCGGCCGAGCAGTTGCAGGGCAAAGTCCTTGAACGCCAGGGTCGGGCCGTGGAACAGTTCCAGCACCCATTCGTTGCTGTTCAGCTGGCGCAGCGGGGCCACCGCTGCATGGGCGAACTCACCGTAGGTTTCTTCGAGGATTTTCTTGAAGTCGGCATCGGCGATGCTGCCTTCGACGAACGGGCGCATGACCCGGAAGGCCAGTTCGTGGTACGGCAGGCCAGCCCACGAGGCGATTTCTTCCTGGGTGAAACGTGGCAGGTTTTCCGGCACGTACAAGCCGCCGTCGCTGGCCAGGCCAGCCAGCAGCACGTCTTCAAAATTCAGGGCCGGTGCCTGGCCGCGGGTACTGATATAGCGCATGGGTGCAAACCTTCGATGCTGAGGCCCGGGCCGCACCGGCGGCCCGAGAACAAAATTAATTGAGCTGTTCGACGCGGATGCGCACAACCTTGCCGACCACGTCCTGCAGGGCTTCCAGGGCGACGATGGCATCATTGATGCGCTGCTCGACCACGCGGTGGGTCAGCAGGATCATCGGCACCAGGCCGTCCTGCTCCTCGGCTTCCTTCTGCATGATCGACTCGATGTTGATGCCACGCTCCGAGAGGATGCTGGCCACCTGGGCCAGGACGCCCGGGTGATCCTTGGCCTGGATGCGCAGGTAATAGGCGCTTTCGCAGGCTTCGATCGGCAGGATCGGGTGCGCCGACAGCGAATCCGGCTGGAAGGCCAGGTGCGGCACGCGGTTTTCCGGGTCGGAGGTCATGGCACGGACCACGTCGACCAGGTCGCCGACCACCGACGAAGCGGTAGGCTCCATGCCGGCGCCAGCACCGTAGTACAGGGTTGAACCGGCAGCGTCACCGTTGACCATGACGGCGTTCATGACGCCGTTGACGTTGGCGATCAGGCGGTCAGCCGGGATCAGCGTCGGGTGCACGCGCAACTCGATGCCCTCGGCGGTGCGGCGGGCAACACCCAGGTGCTTGATGCGGTAACCCAGCGCTTCGGCGTAGTTCACGTCAGCGGTGGTCAGCTGGGTAATGCCCTCGGTATAGGCCTTGTCGAACTGCAGGGGGATACCAAAGGCAATGGATGCCAGGATGGTCAGCTTGTGCGCAGCATCGATGCCCTCGACGTCGAAGGTGGGGTCGGCTTCGGCATAGCCCAGCGCCTGCGCTTCGGCCAGCACGTCCGGGAAGGCACGGCCCTTCTCGCGCATTTCGGTGAGGATGAAGTTGCCGGTGCCGTTGATGATGCCGGCCAGCCAGTTGATGCGGTTGGCCGACAGGCCTTCGCGGATGGCCTTGATCACCGGGATGCCACCGGCCACGGCTGCTTCGAAGGCGACGATCACACCCTTTTCGCGGGCCTTGGCGAAAATTTCGTTACCGTGCACGGCGATCAGCGCCTTGTTGGCGGTGACCACGTGCTTGCCGTTTTCGATGGCCTTGAGCACCAGGTCGCGGGCGATGGTATAGCCACCGATCAGCTCGATGACAATGTCGATCTCCGGGTTGCTCGCAACTTCGAACACGTCAGCGGTAATGGGGGTACCGGTAATCTGGCAGTTCGGGTTCTGCGAGCGCATGGCGATCTGTGCCACTTCAATACCGCGCCCGGCACGGCGGGCAATCTCCTCGGCGTTGCGCTGAAGTACATTGAAGGTTCCGCCACCGACGGTCCCCAACCCACAGATGCCTACTTTGACCGGTTTCACTGTGAACTCCCCATTGAACGGCCGGCACCTTTGCCGACCGTGAAACATGCCGTCACCCCATGACGACGGCGTACTGAATTGGATTACTTGGCCAGCGCCAGCTTGGCAACCTGCGGTGCCGGCTGGTAGCCCGGAATGACCTGGCCGCTTTCAAGCACGATGGCCGGCGTGCCGTTGACACCGATCGACTGGCCCAGCTGGAACTGCTTGCCGACCGGGTTGGCACACTTGGCAGCCTTGATTTCTTCGCCTTCGACCATCTTGTCCATCGCCGCACGGCGGTCACTGGAGCACCACACCGCCTGCAACTGCTGGTCACCCGGCGAACCGAGGCCCTGGCGCGGGAAGGCGACATAGCGCACTTCGATACCGCGGCGGTTCAGCTCAGGCACTTCGGCGTGCAGCTTGTGGCAATAAGGGCAGGTGGTGTCGGTGAACACGGTGATATGCGACTTGGTTTCACCCTTGGCAGGATAAACCACCATCTCGGCGGCTGGAATGCCGTTGATGAGCTTGGCGATGCCCTGGCGTTCGGTCTTTTCGGTGAGGTTGACCGGCTTACCGTCCTGGATCTGGAACAGGTAACCCTGCATGACGAACTGGCCATCGGCACTGGCGTACAGCACGCGACCGCCCTGCAGCTTGACTTCGTACAGGCCATTCAGCGGGCTGCTGGCCACGCTTTCCACGGGCACTTCGAGCTCAAGGTTTTGCAACGATTTACGGATGGCCTGCTCGGCACCGGCATTGCTGTCGGTGGTCGCGGCAACGGCAAAGGTACTGGCCAACGCCAACGCGGCGGCGGCGAAAAACTGGGTCACGCGCATGGGAACTCCTGAAGGCGGACAGGGGCCGGGGGACGTCACCTGCGGAAAATACGCGGTGAACATGCGGCCCTTGGTGCAAACCGCCCAAGCCTACCACATCACACTGCCGGTGAAGGGGCTTGCAAGGACCGGTCGGCGGAACATGAAAAACATTCATCCACGGGGATGATGCTGAGCGTGCAGTTGCTGCAGCCGGGCCTTGGCCACGTGGGTGTAGATCTGCGTGGTCGAAAGGTCGCTGTGGCCCAGCAGCATCTGCACCACACGCAGGTCGGCGCCATGGTTGAGCAGGTGGGTGGCAAAGGCATGACGCAAGGTGTGCGGTGACAGCGGCTTGTCGATGCCGGCCACGCGGGCATGGTGCTTGATGCGGTGCCAGAAGGTCTGCCGTGTCATCTGCTCGCCGCGCAGGCTGGGGAACAGCACATCGCTGGGGCGGCCGTTGAGCAGTTCGGCGCGGCCATCGCGCAAGTAGCGCTCCAGCCACACCACCGCTTCTTCGCCCATGGGCACCAGGCGTTCCTTGCTGCCCTTGCCCATTACCCGCAGTACACCTTGGCGCAGGTTGACCTGGTCGAGGGCCAGGCTGACCAGTTCGGTGACGCGCAGGCCGCAGGCATACAGCACTTCGAGCATGGCACGGTCGCGCTGGCCGATGGCCTCGCCCAGGTCCGGGGCTTGCAGCAAGGCCTCGACATCAGCTTCGGAGAGCGACTTGGGCAATGGTTTGCCCAGTTGCGGCATTTCGACTTGCAGGGTCGGGTCAATGTCCACCAGCTTTTCCCGCAGCAAATAACGGAAGAAGCCGCGCAGGCCGGACAGGAAACGCGCCGTCGAGCGTGGTTTGTAGCCTTGGTCAAGGCGCCAGGCCAGGTGGTCGAGGATCAGCGCTCGACCGGCGTCGGGCAGCGACACCGAGTGTTCCTGCAACCAGCCATTGAACAATGCGAGGTCGCTGCGATAGGAAACGCGGGTGTTGTCGGACAAGCCTTTTTCCAGCCACAGGGCATCCAGGAACTGGTCGATCAGGGGGTGGTCTAGGGCTGGCATGAAATCTCGGTGGCAAACGACGAAATGGCGCTTAGTCTTTCATAACAACGCTGGCATAGGGAGCCCGCATGAGCGAACAGCAGATCCTTCTGAGTGTGGGTGGCATCGGTGCCGCTGCGCTCGCTTGCCAGTGGCTGGCCTGGCGACTGAAGCTGCCAGCCATCCTGTTCCTGCTGCTGTGCGGCATCGTCGCCGGCCCACTGCTTGGCTGGCTGTCCCCCGAAGCACTGTTCGGCCCGCTACTGATGCCCCTGGTTTCACTGGCCGTGGCGTTGATCCTGTTCGAAGGCAGCCTGACCCTGCACGTCTCGCAATGGCGGGAGATCGGCAGCGTGGTGCACCGCCTGGTAACCATCGGGGCACTGACCACCTGGCTGGTGATCGCCCTGGCCACCCACTGGCTGCTGGGCTTCGAATGGCCGTTGGCAATCCTGTTCGGCGCCCTCACCCTGGTGACCGGGCCCACAGTGATCGTACCCATGCTGCGGGTGGTACGGCCTAACGCGACGATCGGCAATATCCTGCGCTGGGAGGGCATCGTCATCGACCCGATCGGCGCACTGCTTGCGGTCGTGGTCTACAGCTTCATCATTGCCAGTGGTGACGGCCTGAGCCAGAGCCTGTTCACCTTTGCCGGGGTCATTCTGTGCGGCTGCGCACTGGGCGCAGCCGGGGGCTGGCTGCTGGGGCAAGTCATGCGCGAGCAGTGGCTGCCGGAATACCTGCATAACCTGGCGTCCCTGGCCGCCGTGCTGGGTATCTTCATTGCCGCCAACCAGATCGTCCACGAGTCCGGGCTGCTGGCCGTGACGGTCATGGGCATGTGGCTGGCCAACATGCGCGGCGTGGATGTGCGGCAGATTCTGCATTTCAAGGAAAACCTCAGCGTCCTGCTGATTTCAGGCCTGTTCATCCTGCTGGCCGCGCGCCTGGACCTGCAGGCCCTGCTATCCCTCGGCCCAGCAGTTCTGGCCCTGCTGCTGGTGATTCAGTTGCTGGCAAGGCCGTTGAACGTACTGGTTTCCACCGCCGGGTCTTCGCTGAACTGGCGCGAACGCGCCTTGCTGGCCTGGATTGCACCGCGCGGGATCGTTGCAGCCGCGGTTTCAGCGGTATTCGCCATCCGCCTGGACCAGGCGGGCCACGCCTCAGCCTTGTTGCTGGTGCCGCTGACCTTTGCCGTGATCATCGGCACGGTAGTGCTGCAAAGCGCTACTGCCCGACCGCTGGCGCGGCTGCTCAAGGTTGCCGAACCTGCACCCAGCGGCTTTCTATTGGTGGGCGCCAACCCGCCTGCGCGCACGCTGGCCAAAGCATTGCAGCAACTCGGTTGCCGCGTCCTGCTGACAGACTCAAGCTGGGAAAACATCCGCGCCGCGCGCATGGATGGCCTGCCCACCTATTTCGGCAACCCGGCCTCGCAGCACGCCGACGCACATCTGGACCTGGTGGGCCTTGGGCACTTGCTGGGCGTTTCGCCCGCCGGCGAAATCAACGCGCTGGCTTGCGCACGGTTTCGCCATGATTTTGGCCACAAGCGGCTTTTCGTGCTCGCCAGCGGCCTGGAAAACCAGCGCAGCGACAAGCATCGAGCCAGCGAAGAACACCGCGGCCAGTTGCTGGGCTCAAAGCCGATGACCTACGTGCAATTGGCCACCCGCCTGCATCAGGGCAGCGAGTTGTTCAGCACGACACTCACCGAAGCCTTCGGTTGGCCGCAGTACCAGGCGCTGCATGGTGAACGTGCCACCTTGCTGTTCGCCCGAGACAACCATGGCTGGGTTCATGTTGCCTGTCCGGACACACCCTTGCAGCCCACCGCCGGCTGGACGCTGCTGTCATTGATCGATCCACAGCCACAAGCGCCGCTGGCAGAGGCAGAAAAAACGCTGGGCGCCTCGTAGCCATCAGTTGGCGGGCAATACGGGCACCGGGCGCTTGTCCTCGTCAATGGCGACGAAGCTGAACACCCCGTGGATGGCCCGCTCACGGCCATCCAGGTACATGTTCTCGACAAACACATCCACCTGCACCTGCAAGCTGGTATTACCGACCTTGATCACGGAGCCCACCAGTTCGACGATAGAGCCCGCCGGGATGGGGTGTTTGAAGTCGATGCGGTCGGTGGAGACTGTCACCAGCGGTAGCCGACAAAAGCGCGTGGCAGCGATGAACGACACTTCGTCCATCCAGGCCAGGGCGGTGCCGCCAAACAGGGTGTTGTGGTGGTTGGTGGTATTGGGGAACACCGCCTTGGTCACGCGGGTTACCGACAGTTCGGTACGACGCTGGATTTCCTGGTCTCGGGTAGTCATGGCAGTCACATTTTCGAGGTTACAAAAAGCAAAAAAGCAGCCCGAAGGCTGCTTTTTTCTCGCTAGGCGGCCTCGGCCACCGGGCAAACTGTCCTCAGGACAGTTTTTCCTTGATGCGAGCGGCTTTGCCGGACAGGTCGCGCAGGTAGTACAGCTTGGCTTTACGCACGTCACCACGACGTTTCACGGCCAGGCTGTCGATTTGCGGGCTGTAGGTCTGGAAGGTACGCTCTACGCCAACGCCGCTGGAGATCTTGCGCACGGTGAAGGCGCTGTTCAGACCGCGGTTACGCTTGGCGATGACAACGCCTTCGAACGCCTGCAGACGGGAACGCTCACCTTCCTTCACTTTAACCTGGACGACAACGGTGTCGCCTGGTGCGAAGGTTGGGATTTCCTTGCTCATCTGCTCGGCTTCGAGCTGCTGGATGATCTTGTTGGTCATGCTGTGCTCCTAAGATGGATACGCGATCCACCATCGATACGTTTAACTATCGTCCCGCTCGCGGAGATATTCCTCGAGCAGCTTCTTCTCTTCTCCAGAAAGCGAGCGACTTTCCAGAAGATCGGCGCGTCGTTCGAAGGTCCTACCAAGGGACTGCTTCATCCTCCAACGCCGGATATGTGCATGGTTGCCACTTAGCAACACGTCGGGAACGCGCTGATCCGCATACACCTCAGGCCGGGTGTAGTGCGGGCAATCGAGCAGACCGTCGGTGAAGGAATCTTCTTCCGCCGAGTCCACATGCCCTAAAGCTCCGGGCAGCAGCCGCGTAACCGCATCGATCAGTACCATGGCCGGCAGCTCGCCACCGGAAAGCACATAGTCACCAATCGACCACTCCTCATCGACATGAGCCTCGATAAAACGCTCGTCGATGCCTTCATAACGACCGGCGATCAGGATCAACGATTCCTGTTCGGCCAGGCCTTTGACCGCCTGCTGAGTCAGCTTGCGGCCTTGGGGCGAAAGGTAGATCACCTTCGCCGCTGCTCCGGTCGCTTGCCTGGCGCTAACCAGTGCATCTTCCAGAGGCTTGATTTTCATCACCATGCCCGGACCACCGCCAAACGGCCGATCATCTACCGTGTGGTGACGATCTGTGGTGTAGTCCCGCGGGTTCCAGCAAGTCACCTGAAGCAACCCCTGTTTCACCGCGCGGCTGGTAATGCCGTACTCCGTGATGGCCGAGAACATCTCGGGGAACAACGTGATGACGTCTACGCGAAGGTTACCCATCGTTTAGAAGTCCGCGTCCCACTCAACCCGCATCGTGCCTGCTTCCAGGTCGATTGCCAGCACGCATTGCTCCGTATAGGGCAACAGACGCTCGCGATCATCCAGGCTGCCTGCGCAGGGCTTGACCACCATTACATCGTTCGCACCGGTCTCCAACAGGTGATCGACCTTGCCGAACAGCTGTTCGTCCTGGTTGATGACCTTCAGACCTACCAACTGGTACCAGTAGTACTCGTCGGCAGCCAGGTTGGGCAAAAGGCTCCGCGCAATGCAGATTTCGTAACCGCTCAGAAGACGGGCTTCATCGCGATCATCGAGGCCTTTCAGCTTCACGACCAGGCCCTTTTGGGAGCCACGACCGCTAACCAGCTCGACCTGCTTTACCTTGCCTTCGTGCCGAAGCGTCCAGCGCGGATAATCCAACAGGTTTTCAATCGGATCGGTAAAGGAATACACCTTCACCTCGCCGCGAACGCCGTGAACCGAAAAAATCTTGCCAACGACGATGAGGTCGTCAGCCTTTTCTGGCGTCGCGTTCATACTATTCAGGCAGCGGCCTTGGCAGCTTCCTTCAGCAGCTGAGCAACGCGCTCAGACGGCTGTGCACCCTGGCTCAGCCAGTAGGTGACGCGCTCTTGGTTGACCGACAGCTTGACTTCGGCGCCAGCAGCGATCGGGTTGAAGAAACCTACGCGCTCAACGAAACGGCCGTCACGGGCGTTACGCGAGTTGGTCACGGTCAGGTGGTAGAATGGGCGCTTTTTCGAGCCGCCACGGGCCAGACGAATGGTTACCATGTGAACATCGTTCCTATAGTCGGTGCTGCAGTTGATACAGCAGCTGGTACTGCAAATCTGAATGCCAAATAGGCACACGGGTGCCCAAAAGGCCGCATATTCTCGGGGAATACACGGACATTTGCAAATGACTTTTTCGGCAAGGCCCTGCCCCACCGTCCAGATTTGCCGGTTGCGCCGCGTAATTCGCGGCCGTTGCCCCGCTACAGCGGGGGTTCTGGGCGCTTGCCGGACAAACGGCAGGCGCCCGGAATAGGGTTACAGCTTCGGCATGCCGCCGCCTGGCAGCATCCCGCCCAGGCCGCGCATCATCTTGGCCATGCCGCCCTTGGCAGAAAACTTCTTCATCATCTTCTGCATCTGCTTGTGCTGCTTGATCAGCCGGCCGATGTCCTGCACCTGGGTGCCGGAACCCAAGGCTATACGGCGCTTGCGCGAACCGCTGATCAGGTCAGGGTCGCGGCGCTCGGCAGGGGTCATGGAGTTGATGATCGCTTCCATCTGCTTGAACTGCTTCTCGGCCGCGCCCTGGGCATTGCCCATCTGCGACAGGTTGACCCCGCCGATGCTCGGCAGCTTGTCCATCAGGCCGCCGAGGCCGCCCATATTCTTCATTTGTTGCAGCTGGTCACGGAAGTCTTCGAGGTCGAAGCCCTTGCCCTTCTTCAGCTTCTTGGCAAGCTTGTCGGCCTTGGCCTTGTCGATGGTCTGCTCGGCCTGCTCGATCAGGCTGAGCACGTCACCCATGCCGAGAATGCGCGAAGCGACGCGGTCGGGGTGGAACGGCTCGAGCGCCTCGGTCTTCTCACCCATACCGATGAACTTGATCGGCTTGCCGGTGATGGCGCGTACCGACAGCGCGGCACCGCCACGGGCGTCACCGTCGACCTTGGTCAGCACCACGCCGGTCAGCGGCAGCGCTTCGCCAAAGGCCTTGGCGGTGTTGGCGGCGTCCTGGCCGGTCATGGCGTCGACCACGAACAGGGTCTCGATCGGCTTGACGGCGGCGTGCAGTGCCTTGATCTCGTCCATCATGTCGGCGTCGATGTGCAGACGGCCGGCGGTGTCGACGATGACCACGTCGATGAACTTCAGCTTGGCTTCGCGGATGGCCGCTTCGGCGATGGCCACCGGCTTCTGGCTGATGTCGGACGGGAAGAAGGTGACGCCGATGTCGTTGGCCAGGGTTTCCAGCTGCTTGATCGCCGCCGGGCGGTAGACGTCGGCGGAGACCACCATCACGCTCTTTTTCTTGCGCTCTTTAAGGAAGCGCGCAAGCTTGCCGGCAGTGGTGGTCTTACCCGCACCCTGCAGGCCCGCCATCAGCACCACGGCGGGTGGGGCGGCGTTCAGCGCGAGGTCTTCGTTGGCCGCGCCCATCAGGCTTTCCAGCTCGGCCTGGACGATCTTCACGAACGCCTGGCCCGGGGTGAGGCTGCGCGACACCTCGGTACCGACCGCACGGTCCTTGACGCTGTTGACGAAATCCTTGACCACCGGCAGGGCAACGTCGGCCTCGAGCAGGGCCATGCGCACTTCGCGCAGCGTGTCCTTGATGTTGTCTTCGGTCAGCTTGGCCTTGCCGGTGACATGGCGCAGCGTCTGTGACAGGCGGTCGGTCAGGTTTTCGAACATGGTGATCCTTTCAGGCCCAGTAAAAGCCGAGGTTTGTCAGGCGCCCGCAGGGAAATGCACACCTGCCGGGCACAGCAAGGCGGCGATTATAGCGAAGTGCGGCCCCGCCGCACACCTTGGGAGATATTCGGTGGCTGGGCTGGCCGCTTCGCGGGCGCGCCCGTGAATGCCCTGACACACGCCTTCAGTCTTCCTTGAGCAGCGGAATCTATGCCAAACTCCGTCTCTTTAAGGCTCGCCAACCAGGACTTATGGTCTCCTCTCCCAGCCTCATCCCCAACCTGATCGCCGCCGGCCTTTATATAGCAGCGGCCATCTACCAGGGCTCTCACCTGGCTCAGGGCCGCAAAGCCGACAAACGCCTGCTTGGCCTGCTGGGTGCGTTCGCGGTGCTGGCCCAGGCCGGCGCACTGTTCTTCCAGCTGATCACCCCGCTGGGACTGAGCCTGGACTTCTTCAGCGCCGCCAGCCTGATCGCCGTTGCGGTCATTACCCTGACCTTGCTGGCCTGCCTGCGCATACCGGTAGAAAACCTGCTGGTGTTGCTGTTCCCGTTGGGCGCGGTAACGGCGCTGCTGGCGCAGTTCGCGCCACCCGGCACAGTCCCGCTGATCAACGAAGAACCGGGCATCCTCGCGCACATCCTGCTGTCGATCCTGGCTTACGGGCTGTTCACCATTGCGGTGTTCCAGTCGCTGCTGTTGCTGCTTCAGGACCACCAGCTCAAGAACAAGCACCCGTCCGGGCTGATCCGCAACTTCCCGCCCCTGCAAACCATGGAAAGCCTGCTGTTCGGCTTCCTGTGGGCCGGTTGGTGCCTGCTGTCGCTGTCGCTGATCTCCGGCTGGCTGTTCCTCGACAACCTGTTCGCCCAACACCTGGTGCACAAGACCCTGCTGGCCTGCGTTGCCTGGGTGGTGTTCAGCGTGCTGCTGTGGGGCCGTACACGCCTGGGCTGGCGTGGCCACAAGGCCATCCGCTGGACGCTGGCCGGTTTCTGCCTGCTGATGCTGGCCTATTTCGGCAGCAAGCTGGTTCGCGAATTCATCCTGCACATCTGACGGCCGCCCATGGACACCCTGCCGTACGCACCACTATCAGTCACCCTGGCATTGGCGCTGCTCTGGGCAGCGCTGTTCACTGCCGTGGATGCAGCCCGCCTGCAACTCAATGGCTCGCTGCGCAATGGCGATGACGGTCAGCCAGTGCTGCCCGCCCAGGCGCTGGTGCTTTGCGCCAGCCTCGGCAAGCTGCTGGTGCTTGGCCTGGCCTGCCTGATCGGGCAGCGCTACAACGGTGAACACGGCTTCTGGCTGGCCGGCGCGGGGGCAGCATCGGCGTTGCTCGTTTTTGCCGAATACCTGCCGCGCCGCCTGGCCCGACGCAACCCGCAGGCACTGGTAAGCCTGGGCGTGAGCCTGCTGAAAGTGCCGCTGACACTCCTGCAACCCGTCGCCTTCCTGCTCGACGGTTGCGCCAGGCTGATCCTGCGCCCGTTCCGCGCACAGCCTACGGCAGTCGCCCTGCACCCGCAGGAGGATGACGACCAGGACGAAGACGAAGAGCACGAACTGCCACGTACCGGCCTGCTCGATGGCCTGCAATCGCTGGACAAGATCACCGTCAACGACATCCTGGTGCCACGCAACGAGGTGGACGGCATCAACCTCGACGAGCCGATCGAGCGCATCATCGAGCAACTTATCGTCAGCCGCCACACCCGCTTGCCGGTCTACCACAACGATATCAACCAGGTCGAAGCGATCCTCAACACCAAGCTGATCAGCCATCTGCTGCCCAAGGCCGAGCTGACCCTGGAAGCGCTGCAGGGTGCCTGCTACGAGCCCTACTTCGTGCCGGAAAGCACGCCGCTGCAAATGCAGCTGCTGAACTTCCACAAGCAGCAGCGCCGCCTGGGCGTGGTGGTGGACGAGTACGGCGAGGTGCTGGGGATCGTCACCCTGGAAGACATCCTCGAAGAGATCGTCGGCGAGTTCGAGGACGAGCAAAGCCTGCAAAACCCCCACGTGCACCCGCAGCCCGATGGCACCTTCGTCATCGATGGCACTGCGTCGCTGCGCGAAATCAACCGTACCCTGGGCTGGCACCTGCCCTGCGACGGCGGGCCGAAAACCCTCAACGGGCTGGTCACCGAAGCACTGGAAAGCATCCCGGAAAGCGCCGTTTGCCTGAAGATCGGCCGCTATCGCCTGGAAATCCTCGAAACCGAGGACAATTGTGCCAGCAAGGTACTGGTGTGGACCGTGACCCGCTAGCTATACTCGGGTCACGCTTACCCAGCCCCGTCGTCACGCCTGCTACCCGCACCCGGCGTTCCACGGCCAGTCCGCTTCACTGACACGCCCCGCGGTCCTGCTTCAACACCCCGAACAGTCCCCCGC
>NZ_QJRL01000046.1 GCF_003205205.1 Pseudomonas sp. LB-090624 | reverse complement strand
GATCGAGCGCCGCCCGCGCGGCGCATCGCGAGCTGCGCTCGCTCCTACGTTTGTTTCGGGCCAGTAACGCCTGTGACAGGCGCGCGCGACCGCCTTGTTTGTACGACGCGATATCGCGCCATGCGCCCAGGCGTACGCGCGCATATCCCACAGGAAAAATTGGCCCGAAACAAATGTAGGAGCGAGCGCAGCTCGCGATGCGCCGCGCGGGCGGCGCTCGATCTCACAGGCGCCAAATCCCTTTCGGCGAACTCACTTGGCAGTCACAGCCTCAGCCGAACCACCCTGCGACAGGCTATACACATAAGCCGCCAGCAGGTGCACCTTGTCGTTGCCCTGGATATCGGCCTGCGCCGGCATCTGCCCTTGGCGACCATAACGAATGGTCTGCTGCAGCTGGGCAAAGCTCGAGCCGTAGATGAACGCCTGCGGGTGGGTCAGGTTCGGTGCGCCCATGGCGGGCGTACCTTTACCTTCCGGCCCGTGGCAGGCCACGCAGTTGGCCGCGAAGATCTTCTGCCCGTTCTCCACATCGGCCTTCGCGCCCTCAGGCAATGTGCGGCCATCGAGTTTGCTGACCACGAACGCAGCCACGTCGGCAACGCCCTGGTCACCGATCACCTCGGCCCAGGCCGGCATCACGCCATGACGACCGCCCATGATGGTGGCCTTGATGGTTTCCGCCTCGCCGCCCCAGCGCCAATCCTTGTCAGTGAGGTTGGGGAAGCCAAAGGCACCCTTGGCGTCCGAGCCATGGCACACCGAACAGTTGGAGGCGAACAATCGGCCGCCCATCTTCAGCGCTTGCGGGTCCTTGGCCACTTCTTCCACAGGCATGGCGGCGTACTTGGCGAAGATCGGCCCGAACCTGGCATCGGCCTTGTCCATTTCCTTCTGCCATTCGTTGGCGCCGGTCCAGCCATTTTCATAGCCCGGCAGGATGCCTTTCCAGTTGCCCAGGCCCGGGTAGAGGATCAGGTAGCCGACCGAAAACACCAGGGTGCCGACGAACAGCCAGAACCACCACTTGGGCAGCGGATTGTCGTATTCCTCGATACCGTCGAAGCTGTGGCCCATGGTTTGGTCGGTGCTGCTGTTGCTCTGGCCCTTGCGGGTGGCAAGCAGCAGCCAGGTCAGGCCAATCAGGCTACCGATGGTCAGTACGCAGATGTACGTACTCCAGAAGGTGGTCATTGCCCGTTACTCCTTTTTGCAGCAGGTTCCTGCCCGGCAGCGGGCAGGTGGTCGTCGACGAAGGGCAGCAGACGCGCTTCGGCGAAATCACGGTCGCGGCGGCGGTTGAATACCCACAGGGAGAGGCCGATGAAGGCGATCATCACCACCAGGGTGCCCAGGCCGCGGATCATGCCGATGTCCATTTCCATCGCACTCACCTCTTGTTCTTGATCGCGGTGCCAAGCACCTGCAGGTAGGCGACCAGCGCGTCCATTTCGGTCTTGCCCTTGACCGCGTCGCGGGCCCCGGCAATGTCGTCGTCGGTGTATGGCACGCCGAGGGTGCGCAGGGTGCGCATCTTGACGTCGGTGTGGCTGTTGTCTACCTGTTCTGCGACCAACCATGGGTACGACGGCATCTTCGATTCCGGCACCACGTTGCGCGGGTTGTACAGGTGCGCGCGGTGCCAGTCGTCAGAGTAACGGCCACCGACCCTGGCCAGGTCTGGCCCGGTACGCTTGGAGCCCCACAGGAACGGGTGGTCCCACACGCTTTCACCGGCCACCGAATAGTGGCCGTAGCGCTCGGTTTCGGCGCGGAACGGGCGGATCATCTGCGAGTGGCAGCCCACGCAGCCTTCGCGGATGTAGATATCGCGGCCTTCCAGCTGCAGCGCGGTATAAGGTTTCATGCCTTCGACCGGCTTGTTGGTGACGTCCTGGAAGAACAGCGGGACGATCTGGGTCAGGCCGCCGATACTGACGGCGAACACCATCAGCAAGGCCAGCAGGCCGACGTTTTTCTCGATGACTTCATGTTTCATCAGACGGGTCTCCTCAAGCCAGCTGGGCGTTCGCAGGGGCGACATCAAGTGCTGGCGAACGCACGGTGCGCCAGGTGTTCCAGGCCATCAGGAACATGCCGCTGAGGAAGATCGCACCACCGACGAAGCGCACGATGAAGCCTGGGTGGCTGGCTACCAGGGTCTCCACGAACGAGTAGGTGAGCGTGCCGTCGCTGTTCACCGCGCGCCACATCAGGCCCTGGGCGATGCCGTTGACCCACATCGAGGCGATGTACAGCACGGTACCGATGGTGGCCAGCCAGAAGTGCGCGTTGATCAGGCCGATGCTGTACATGCGCTCCTTGCCGAACACTTTCGGGATGGTGTGGTACAGCGCGCCGATCGAGATCATCGCCACCCAGCCCAGGGCGCCGGCGTGAACGTGGCCGATGGTCCAGTCGGTGTAGTGGGACAGCGCGTTGACGGTCTTGATGGCCATCATCGGGCCTTCGAAGGTGGACATGCCGTAGAACGCCAGCGACACCACCAGGAAGCGCAGGATGGGGTCGCTGCGCAATTTGTGCCAGGCACCGGACAGGGTCATCATGCCGTTGATCATGCCGCCCCAGCTTGGCGCCAGCAGGATCAGCGACATCACCATGCCCAGCGATTGCGCCCAGTCAGGCAGTGCGGTGTAGTGCAGGTGGTGCGGGCCGGCCCAGATGTACAGGGTGATCAGCGCCCAGAAGTGCACGATCGACAGGCGATAGGAATACACCGGGCGTTCCGCCTGCTTGGGCACGTAGTAGTACATCATCCCCAGGAAGCCGGCGGTCAGGAAGAAGCCTACCGCGTTGTGGCCGTACCACCACTGCACCATGGCGTCGGTGGCGCCGGCATAGACCGAGTACGACTTGGTCAGGCTGACCGGCAGCTCCAGGTTGTTGACGATGTGCAGCATCGCCACGGTGAGGATGAACCCGCCGAAGAACCAGTTGCCCACGTAGATATGCTTGGTGTTGCGCTTCATCAGCGTGCCGAAGAACACGATGGCGTAGCACACCCAGACGATGGTGATCAGAATGTCGATCGGCCATTCCAGTTCGGCGTATTCCTTGGAACTGGTGTAGCCCAGTGGCAGGGTGATGGCCGCCAGCAGGATCACCAGTTGCCAGCCCCAGAAGGTGAACGCGGCCAGGCCGGGTGCGAACAGGGTGGTCTGGCAGGTGCGTTGCACCGAATAATAGGAGGTGGCAAACAGCGCGCAGCCGCCGAAAGCGAAGATCACTGCATTGGTATGCAGGGGGCGCAGGCGGCCGAAGCTGGTCCAAGGGAGGTCGAAGTTGAGGGACGGCCAGGCGAGCTGGGCGGCGATGAAGACGCCGAGCCCCATCCCGACGATTCCCCACACCACCGTCATGATGGCGAATTGGCGGACCACCTTGTAGTTATAGGCGGTACTGCTGGTTGTGTTCATGTATGGGTTCCCATCCACGGTTATTTGGCAGGCTTTACAGCGAGGCAAGCATGATTAATGGGCAAAGTGCCGGTATTGACGGGGATCAATGGGCGAAGGTCGGAAATGTCCCAGGCTTGCGCTGCGATCTTGCGCAGGATGAAAGCAAGAACGGCTACACGGGCTGCCTGATCCTGGCCCATGGCGCCGGTGCGCCGATGGACAGCGGGTTCATGGACGAAATGGCGCAAAGGCTTGCGGCACTTGGGGTGGCGGTGGTGCGCTTCGAGTTCCCGTACATGGCCGAGCGCCGGGTGGGCGGTGGCAAGCGGCCGCCGAACCCGCAGAAGGTGTTGCTGGAATGCTGGCGCGAGGTGTACCGGCAGGTGCGACCTTTGGTCACGGGCAAGCTGGCCGTGGGTGGCAAGTCGATGGGGGGGCGCATGGCCAGCCTGCTGGCTGACGAGTTGGGCGCGGATGCGCTGGTGTGCCTGGGGTATCCGTTCTATGCGGTGGGCAAGCCGGAGAAGCCGCGGGTCGAGCACCTGGCGGAGTTGAAAACGCCGACATTGATCGTGCAGGGCGAGCGCGATGCGCTGGGTAACCGCGAAGCAGTGGCGGGCTATGCGTTGTCGCCAGCGATCGAGGTGAGCTGGCTAGTGGCGGGGGACCATGACCTGAAGCCGTTGAAGGCGTCGGGGTTCAGCCATGAGCAGCATTTGCAGGCGGCGGCTGAACGCGTTGCTGAGTTCCTGAAGGACTGATGCTGGATTCTTCGCGGGTAAACCCGCGAAGAGGCCGGCACAGGCTGACGCTTAGTCGCGGTACTCGCACAGGTAAGCGGTATCTACCTTCACCTGCAGCTGGAACTTGCTGTCCGCCGGCACATTGAACTTGTCACCGGCATTGAAGGTTTCCCAGTTGTCGCTACCTGGCAGTTTCACGATCAACGCACCCGACACCACGTGCATGATTTCACGCTTGGCGGTGCCGAACTCGTATTCGCCCGGGGCCATTACGCCGACAGTGGCGGGGCCTTCTTCGCCCGCGAATGCGATCGACTTGACGGTGCCGTTGAAGTACTCGTTGACCTGGAACATGGGCGACTCCTGAAAAGGGGTGATGAAAAAAGGGCTGGCCAGTATGCCCAAGCCCACAATCCCCGTCATCTGCTTTCAGGGCCCTTCGGCGGGCAGGCTCAGCGGCAACAGCCGGGCCGTGTTGCGAGCGTCCTCCAGGGCGCGATGCTGTTGCCCGCAAAAGTGCATGCCGGCCAGTTGCAGGGCACTGTTCAGGCCGGCGGGGCGCTGCAGGTGACGGGCCTTGGCGAAGCGTTGCTTGAGGTTGATGTGCGGCAGTGTGCGCAGCAGGCTGTCGAGCCCGTGCTGCTGCCATTCCTGGTGCAGCTGCTGGCGGTCGTAGTCGCCCCAGCTGACCCACGCCTGCAATTGCTCGCGATGCTGTCCAAGCCAGCTTTCGAACGCTGCCCACACTTCGCGAAACGGCCGGGCACTGTCCACCTCGGCCTGGCCGATGTGGGTCAGCGCGCGGCAGAAGGTGGTCAGTTGCGGCCGCCGCCGTGGCCGCACGAAACACTGGAAATGGTCAACCTCACGGCCGTCGCGGGTGACCAGGCTCGCGCCGATTTCAATGACTTCCATCTCTGCGACCGGCCAACCACCCTCGTCGGTGGTGGCTTCCAGGTCGATCACCAACCAGTGGCCCATACCAGGCTCCCTTGCAAACCCAGCTAGAGCGTAGCCAAACTCAGCGCATCCGGCACCCTATGGCATTTTGCCGCCTGCTTTGGCAAAAAGAGCAGGTACCAGCAGTTGTGCCGTCTCCGGAAAACGCCTAGCTTAGGCGGACCCAGGCATGAACCGTGATGAGTGTCCGTCTTGACTCCAGCGCCCGGCCTAAAGGCCTTGTCCACTCTGATGCTGCTGGCCGTGTGCTGCTTGGCGGCGCCGGCATGGGCCGCAGATGGCGTTGAAGTGAAGATTGGTGCGGCGCATTTCCCACCGTATACGGTGCGCCCCGAGCAAGGCGCCGATACCGGCCTGCTGCCGCAACTGGTCGACGCACTCAACCGCGCACAACAGCGCTACCATTTCGTCCTGGTACCCACGTCCATCCAGCGCCGGTTTGGTGACTTCCAACAGGGCCGTACCGACATGGCCATCTTCGAGAACCCGCAATGGGGCTGGGAACAGATCCCTCATCAGAGCGTGGACATGGGCCTGGAGGACGCTGAGGTGTTTGTCGCGCGCAAGGCCAATGGGCGGGACCCGCATTACTTCGATGACCTGAACGGCAAGCGCCTGGCGCTGTTCAACGGCTACCATTACGCGTTCGCCGGTTTCAACTCGGACCCGGCCTACTTGCGCAAGGCTTACCGCGCTACGCTGACCTATTCCCACGACAGCAACCTGCTGATGGTGCAGGCAGGGCGTGCCGACATCGCCTTGGTCACGCGTTCCTACCTCAGTGACTTTCTGGCGCGCAACCCGGCGAGCCAGGCGCAACTGATGCCTTCACGGCGCATCGATCAGGTGTATCACCATTACGCCTTGTTGCGGCCCGGCAGCCCCATCGGCGAGCAATCGTTCGCCGAACTGCTACGCGGGCTGCGCGACAACGGCGAGCTGGCGCGGATCTTCGAGCCATACCGCATCACCGTCAGCGCGCCCAGGGCGCTCGAGGAATGACTCAGGCCTGCCGGTTGGTGGTCTTGCGGCAATGCACCAGGGCGTCGCGAATCATGAAGTTGACCAAGGTCGGCGATACCCCCAGCTCCTTGGCAATGTCCTTCTGCGGTACGCCATGCAGGCGGTACATCTCGAAGGCATAGCGGGTGCGCTGCGGCAGCTCGTTCAGCGCCTCGGCAATGTCGTCCAGCGCGGCAAGGTTGATATGGGTGGCTTCCGGCGAGGCGTTCTGGATCACCACATTCAGGCCTTCCTCTTCGCTGCCGGAGTACTTCAGCTCCATGGCCTGCTTGCGGTAGTGGTCGATCGCCAGGTTGCGCACGATCTGGAACAGGTAGCTTAGCTGCGCCTTGAACGACGACGTGATTTGCGGGGCGGCGCCGAGCCGGAAGAATGCGTCCTGCACCACATCCTCGGCGCGCGAGCGGCAGCCGGTAATGCGCGCGGCGATCTTGACCAGGATGCTGCGGTTGTCGACGAAGGCCTGCAGTAATGGTGAATCGCACTTACTTGTGGATAGTTGTTCCGCCATGGAAATCACCTTGTCACAGAGGGGAGAGGAGGCACCCCAGGCTGGGAAGCTTCCTACGACGTGCGACAAGCTATTCAGAATGATAATGATTGTCAAATACGAAACGAAATTAGTATCTGTATCTTTCAGTTCTAAGCCCGCTATGTGAAACAGTTCACCCCTTGGCCTGTCTGCCCCTGCGCAATCGCTTTAATTTCTACCCCCGCCCATCCGTTCCCCTGTGTACATCCTCGGCCGCCCAACGCTGCCCGCCCGTGTTTGCGGCGCAGCCGGCTCGCCCCAACAGACACTGGCAGGAACACCCCATGACGGACGCCTTCGAACTCCCGCTCTCGCTGGTCCAGGCCCTGGCGCAACGCGCCGCGCAGACCCCGGACAGGATTGCCCTGCGCTTTCTCGCCGACGCCCCCGGCGAGCAGGCCGTGCTCAGCTACCGGGACCTCGACCAGCGTGCCCGTGCCATCGCCGCCGCCTTGCAGGCGCGCGCCGGCTTCGGTGATCGAGCCGTGCTGCTGTTCCCCAGTGGGCCGGACTACGTGGCGGCCTTCTTCGGTTGCCTGTACGCGGGTGTGATTGCAGTGCCGGCCTACCCGCCGGAATCCGCGCGGCAGCACCACCAGGAACGCTTGCTGTCGATCATCGCCGACGCCGAGCCGCGCCTGCTGCTGACGGTGGCGGCGCTGCACGACAGCCTGCAAGGCCTGGAGGCGCTTGCGGCAGATGATGCGCCCGCGCTGCTGACAGTGGACGGCCTGGACCCGGCGCTGGCCGCAAGCTGGCAAGCACCTGCACTCAAGGGCGATGATATTGCCTTCCTGCAGTACACCTCGGGTTCCACTGCGCTGCCCAAGGGCGTGCAGGTCAGCCATGGCAACCTGGTGGCCAACGAGCAGTTGATCCGCCAAGGCTTTGGCATCGACCTCAACCCCGATGATGTGATCGTCAGCTGGCTGCCGCTGTATCACGACATGGGCCTGATCGGCGGCCTGTTGCAGCCAATCTTCAGCGGTGTGCCCTGCGTGCTGATGTCGCCGGGTTACTTCCTCGCCCGGCCGTTGCGCTGGTTACAGGCCATCAGCGAATACGGCGGCACCATCAGCGGGGGCCCCGACTTTGCCTACCGCCTGTGCAGCGAGCGGGTCAGCGAGGCTTCGCTGGCAGGGCTCGACCTGAGCCGCTGGCGTGTAGCGTATTCGGGCTCCGAGCCCATTCGCCAGGACAGCCTGGCGACCTTCGCCGACAAGTTTCAGGCCTGCGGCTTCGACCGGCAAAGCTTCTTTGCCAGCTATGGCCTGGCAGAAGCCACCCTGTTTGTCAGCGGCAGCCGCCGTGGCCAGGGCATCGCGGCGCTGGAGCTGGACGCCGCGGCCTTCGCCGCCAACCGCGCCGAGCCGGGCGCGGGCAGCGTACTGATGAGTTGCGGCTACCCGCAGCCGGGGCATGCGGTACGCATTGTCGAGCCGCAGCAACTGCAAGTGCTGGGTGACAACCAGGTTGGCGAAATCTGGGCGGGTGGCCCGAGTATTGCCCTGGGTTACTGGCGCAACCCCGAAGCCAGCGCCCGTACCTTTGTCGAAATGGACGGCCAGACCTGGCTGCGTACCGGCGACCTGGGCTTCATGCGCAACGGTGAGGTGTTCGTCACCGGGCGCTTGAAAGACATGCTGATCGTGCGCGGGCAGAACCTGTACCCGCAGGACCTGGAAAAAACCCTCGAGCGTGAAGTCGACGTGCTGCGCAAAGGCCGGGTGGCCGTGTTTGCCGTTGAGCATCTGGGCGAGGAGGGCATCGGCGTAGCGGTGGAAATCAGCCGCAACGTGCAGAAGGCCCTCGAACCCCAGGCGCTGATCAAGACCCTGCGCCAGGTGATCGCCGACGCCTGCCGCCAGGCGCCGGCGGTGGTCCTGCTGCTGAACCCCGGTGCGCTGCCGAAAACCTCCAGCGGCAAGCTGCAGCGTTCGGCCTGTCGCCTGCGCATGGACGATGGCAGCCTGGATTGCTACGCCCGGTTCCCTGAATTGAGCGAAGCGGTTGCCGCTGATGCAACGGGTGATGAATTGCAGGCGCGCATCGCTGCGGTGTGGCGTGATGTGCTCAAGGTGCCAACGGTGGCGGCAGACGACCACTTCCTGCTGCTGGGCGGCAACTCCATCGCCGCGACCCAGGCCACTGCACGCCTGAGCGATGAACTGGGCACCCCGTTGAACCTGCGCACCTTGTTCGAAGCGCCGGTGCTGGCCGACTACCGCCAGGCCGTGGCCGCAATAATCGCCGAAGGCAATCAACAGGCCCCAGCCATCGCCAACCTGGCGCGCAACCAGGCACTGCCTCAGTCGCTGGCGCAAAACCGCTTGTGGCTGCTGTGGCAGCTGCAACCGCAATCGGCGGCCTACAACATTCCGGCCGGCCTGCACCTGCGTGGCGACCTGGATGAACGTGCCCTTGAAGCGGCGTTCCAGGCACTGGTGGCGCGCCATGAATCGCTGCGTACCGTGTTCAGTGAAAAGGGCGGCCAGGCGTTGCAATTTGTCCTGCCAGCGCAGCCGTTCGTCCTGTCACGGCTGGACCTCGAAGGGCAACCCGCCGAACAGGTTACAGCGCAGCGTGAAGCCGAGGCTCGCCAGCCTTTCGACCTGACCCAAGGCCCGTTGCTGCGCGTGACGCTGGCCCGCCTGGATGACGAAGATCATCAACTGTGGGTGACCTTGCACCATATCGTTGCCGACGGCTGGTCGCTGAACATCCTGCTCGATGAGTTCGCCAAACTGTACGCTGCCCATTGTCAGGGGCTGGAGGCCAACCTGGCGCCGCTGACCCTGGGTTATGCCGACTATGGCAACTGGCAGCGCCAATGGCTGGCCGAGGGTGAGGGCGAGCGCCAGCTGCACTACTGGAAAGCCCACCTGGCTGACGAGTTGCCGGTGCTCGACCTGTGTACCGATAACCCACGCGCCAACCAGCGCGAACACAGCGCGGCACGGTTGACTATGAAGGTGCCAGCCAAGCTCACCGATGCTCTCAAGGGCCTGGCTCGCGAACAGCAGGCCAGCTTGTTCATGGTCCTGCTGGCCGGCTGGCAGGCGCTGCTGCAGCGATACAGCGGCCAGGCGGACATCCGCGTCGGCGTGCCCAACGCCAACCGCCCGCGCCAGGAAACCCAGTGCATGGTCGGTTTCTTCATCAACACCCAAGTACTGCGCGCGCAGCTCGATGGCCGGCTGCCGTTCGACCACTTGCTGGGCCAAGTGCGCCAGGCCACGCTGCAGGCCCAGGCCCACCAGGACTTGCCGTTCGAACAACTGGTCGAAGCCCTGCCCGAGGCCCGCGAACAGGGCCTGTTCCAGGTCATGTTCAACCACCAGCAGCGCGACCTGTCAGCGCTGCGGCGCCTGCCGGGCCTGCTGGCCGAAGAGCTGCCGTGGCACAGCCGCGAAGCCAAGTTCGACTTGCAGCTACACAGTGAAGAAGACCACCTGGGCCGCCTGAGCCTGGCCTTCGACTATGCCGCCGAATTGTTCGACGCCAGCACCATCAAACGGCTGGCCGGTCATTTGCTGGCGCTGCTGGAGCAGGTGTGCGCAGCACCTCAGCGGGCGTTGGGCGACGTGCAGTTGCTCGACGAACCTGGCCGTGCCCAGCTGTTGGGGTGGGGCCAGGCAACGGCCCCTGCGCCGGGGCAGCTACTGGTCGAGCAGCTGAACGAGCAGGCACGCCTGACCCCGCAGCGCACCGCCCTGGTATGGGAGGGGGGCAGCCTGGATTACACCGGGCTGCACCAGCAGGCCAACCGCTTGGCCCACTACCTGCGCGACAAGGGGGTAGGGCCTGATACCTGCGTGGCGATTGCCATCGAGCGCTCGCCGCAGTTGCTGGTTGGCCTGCTGGCCATTCTAAAGGCGGGTGGCGCCTACGTGCCGCTGGACGTCGATTACCCGGCCGAACGCCTCGCCTACATGCTCACCGACTGCAATGCCGGCCTGCTGCTGAGCCACAGCAACCTGCTGGGCCAGCTGCCGCAGGTTGACGGTGTCAGCGCCATCGCGCTGGACCAGCTGCACCTGGACAGCTGGCCCAGCCATGCCCCCGGGTTGCACTTGCACGGCGACAACCTGGCCTACGTGATCTATACCTCCGGCTCTACCGGCCAGCCGAAGGGTGTGGGCAACACCCACGCGGCGCTGGCCGAGCGCTTGCAGTGGATGCAGGCGACTTACGCGCTGGCCGACAGCGACGTGTTGATGCAGAAGGCGCCGATCAGTTTCGACGTTTCGGTGTGGGAGTGCTTTTGGCCATTGATCACGGGCTGCAAGCTGGTGCTCGCTGGCCCAGGCGAACACCGTGACCCGCAGCGCATCGCCGAACTGGTGCAAACCCATGGCGTGACCACGCTGCACTTCGTGCCACCGCTGTTGCAGATGTTTGTCCAGGAGCCGAAAGTGGCTGCCTGCAGCAGCCTGCGTCGGTTGTTCTCGGGTGGCGAAGCCTTGCCTGCCGCACTGCGTGATCAGGTGCTGCAGCTGCTGCCGCAGGTGCAACTGCACAACCGTTACGGCCCGACCGAAACCGCCATCAACGTTACCCACTGGCACTGCCAGGCGGGGGATGGTGAACGCTCGCCGATTGGCCGCCCGCTGGGCAATGTGTTGTGCCGAGTGCTGGACGACGAGCTTGAACTGACTGCGCCCGGCGTGGCGGGTGAGTTGTACCTCGGCGGAGCGGGCCTGGCCCGCGGTTATCTGGGGCGCCCGGGCCTTACCGCCGAGCGCTTCGTGCCGCAGGCC
This sequence comes from Pseudomonas sp. LB-090624, assembly GCF_003205205.1. Taxonomy (GTDB): domain Bacteria; phylum Pseudomonadota; class Gammaproteobacteria; order Pseudomonadales; family Pseudomonadaceae; genus Aquipseudomonas. The sequence continues at coordinate 14,133 of NZ_QJRL01000046.1, read as the reverse complement.
GATGGCAATGGCGAACGCCTGTACCGCAGTGGTGACCGCGCCCGATGGCTGGTGCAGCTGGAGGCGCTGGAGTACCTCGGCCGCCTCGACCAACAGGTAAAAGTGCGGGGTTTTCGCGTCGAACCCGAAGAGGTCCAGGCCTGCCTGCTGGCGCAGGCGGGGGTCGAGCAGGCGTTGGTGCTGGTCCACAAGGACGCCGTTGGCGCGCAGCTGGTCGGCTATTACAGCGGTACTGCCCAGCCTGAAGCGCTGTTGGCGGTGTTGACTGGGCAACTGCCGGCATACATGGTGCCGGCCCAACTCATCCCGCTGGCGCAGATGCCACTGGGCCCCAGCGGCAAGGTCGACCGCAAAGCGCTTCCGGCCCCGGTGTGGCAGCAGCGTGAACACGTCGAACCGCAAAGCGGACTGCAACAGCAAGTGGCTGCGATATGGCGCGAAGTGCTGAACCTGCCGCGGGTCGGCTTGCAGGACGACTTCTTCGCCCTCGGCGGCCACTCGCTACTGGCCACCCAGATCGTCTCCCGCACGCGCCTGGCCTGCGACATCGAACTGCCGCTCAAGGCGCTGTTCGAAGCCAGCGAACTAGGAGCTTTCTGTGCCGAGATTGCGCGTATTCACGCTGCGGGTGAGCGTAACCTGCAGGGTGAAATCGCCCGCGTCGACCGCCGCCAGGCGGTGCCGCTGTCGTACTCGCAGCAGCGCATGTGGTTCCTCTGGCAAATGGAGCCGGACAGCCCGGCGTACAACGTCGGTGGCATGGCGCGCCTGCGCGGCGCCCTGCATGTGGACGCCTTCGAGCGCGCGTTGCAGGCGCTGATCGTGCGCCACGAAACCCTGCGTACCACCTTCCCCAGCATCGACGGGGTGCCTTACCAGTGCGTAGCCGAGGACGGCGGCCTGCACCTCGACTGGCAGGACTTCAGCGCGATGCCTGCCGATGCCCGCCAGCAACGCCTGCAACAACTGGCCGACGATCAGGCGCACCAGCCGTTCGACCTGGAGCGCGGGCCGTTGCTGCGCGCCTGCCTGGTCAAGGCCGAGGAGCGCGAGCACTTCTTTGTCCTCACCCTGCACCACATCGTCACCGAAGGTTGGGCCATGGACATCTTCGCCCGCGAGCTGGGCGAGCTGTACGAGGCCTTCGTCGATGACCGCGAGTCGCCATTGGCGCCACTGCCGGTGCAATACCTGGACTACAGCGTGTGGCAGCGGCAATGGCTGGAAAGCGGCGAGGGCGCCCGCCAGCTGGCCTATTGGAAGGACCGCCTGGGTGATGAGCACCCGGTGTTGGCGTTGCCCGCAGACCGCCCGCGCCCGGCCGTACAGAGCCACCGTGGCGAGTTGTATCGCTTTGAGCTCGACCCGGCGCTGGTCGCTCGCGTGCACGCGTTCAACAGCCAGCGTGGCTTGACCCTGTTCATGACCATGACTGCCACCCTGGCTGCCTTGCTGCACCGCTACAGCGGCCAGCGCGACCTGCGCATCGGCGCGCCGGTGGCCAACCGCATCCGCCCGGAGAGCGAAGGCCTGATCGGTGCCTTCCTCAACACTCAGGTGCTGCGTTGCGAACTGGACGGGCAGATGACTGCCAGTGAACTACTGGAGCAACTGCGTCAGATTGCCATCGAAGGCCAGTCGCATCAGGACCTGCCGTTCGACCAGTTGGTAGAGGCCCTGCAGCCGCCACGCAGCAGTGCCTACAACCCGCTGTTCCAAGTGATGTGCAACGTGCAGCGCTGGGCCTTCCAGCAAAGCCGCACGCTGGCCGGCATGCAGGTGGATTACCTGGTCAACGATGCCAGCGCCACCAAGTTCGACCTGTACCTGGAAGTGACCGACCTGGACGGCCGCCTGGGCTGCTGCTTTACCTACAGCCGCGACCTGTTCGACGAGCCGCGTATCGCACGCATGGCCGAGCACTGGCAACAACTGCTGATCGGCTTGCTCGACAACCCGCAACACCGTCTGTGCGAACTGCCAATGTTGAGCCGTGCCGAGCAACAGGCGCTGGTCGGCCAATTGCAGGGCGAACACGATTTCGACCTTGGCCAGACCCTCCACGGTCTGTTCGCCGCCCAGGCCGCCCGCACGCCGCAGGCGGGTGCGCTGACCTTCGCCGGCCAGCACCTGACCTACGCCGAGCTCGACCAGCAGGCCAACCGCCTGGCGCGTGCCCTGCGTGAACGGGGTGTCGGCCCGCAGGTACGGGTGGGCCTGGCGCTGGAGCGGTCGCTGGAAATGGTCGTCGGCCTGTTGGCCATCCTCAAGGCCGGTGGCGCCTACGTGCCGCTGGATCCTGAATACCCGCTCGACCGCCTGCGCTACATGATCGAAGACAGCCGCATCGGCCTGCTGCTGAGCCAGCAGGAACTGCTGCAAACCCTGGGTGAACTGCCTGAGGGCGTGGCGCGCTGGAGCCTGGAGGATGACGCCGCCAGCCTGTCGGCCTACAGCGATGCGCCACTGGACAACCTCAACCTGCCGCAGCATCAGGCTTACCTCATCTACACCTCCGGCTCCACCGGCAAGCCCAAAGGCGTGGTGGTCAGCCATGGCGAATTCGCCATGCACTGCCAGGCGGTGATCGAGGCGTTCGGCATGCGCAGCGATGACTGCGAGCTGCACTTCTATTCCATCAACTTCGACGCTGCCAGCGAGCGCCTGTGGGTGCCGCTGTTGTGTGGTGCGCGCGTGGTATTGCGCGCCCAGGGGCAGTGGGGCGCCGAGGACATCTGCCAACTGGTGCGTGAGCAGCAGGTGAGTATCCTTGGCTTTACGCCGAGCTACGGCAGCCAGTTGGCCCAGTACCTGGGCGGGCAGGGCGAACAACTGCCGGTGCGCCTGGTGATCACCGGTGGCGAGGCGCTGACCGGCGAGCACCTGCAGCGTATCCGTCAGGCTTTTGCGCCGCAGCAGTTCTTCAATGCCTACGGCCCGACCGAAACCGTGGTCATGCCGCTGGCGTGCCTGGCACCCGAGGTGCTACCGACGGAGCTCGGCAGCGTCCCGATCGGCCGCGTCATCGGTAGCCGCACGGCCTATATCCTCGATGAAGACCTCGCCCTGCTGCCACAAGGCGGGATCGGCGAGTTGTATGTCGGTGGTGCGGGCCTGGCCCAGGGCTATCATGACCGCCCGGGCCTCAGCGCCGAGCGTTTCGTCGCCGATCCGTTCAGCAGCGAAGGCGGGCGGCTGTACCGCACCGGCGACCTGGTGCGGCTGGGCACTGACGGCCTTGTCGAGTACGTTGGCCGTGCCGACCAGCAGGTGAAGATTCGCGGCTTCCGCATCGAACTGGGCGAAATCGAGAGCCGCCTGCAGGCACATGCCGATGTCGACGAAGCCGTGGTGCTTGCCCTGGACTTGCCGGGCGGCAAACAACTGGTGGGCTACCTGGTGTGCAAGCAGGCCGCAGCCAGTGCCGCGGCGCAAAGCCTGTTGCGCGAAGCGGTGAAAGCCGATGCCCGCCAGCACCTGCCCGACTACATGGTGCCTGCGCACCTGGTGCTGCTCGATAGCCTGCCGCTGATGGGCAACGGCAAGCTCGACCGCCGCGCCCTGCCGCTGCCGGACCTGGATCAGGCGCGCCAGCAATACCAGGCCCCAGGCAATGAGGTGGAAGCGCAACTGGCGCAGATTTGGCGCGATGTGCTCAACGTTGCCCGGGTCGGCGTGCAGGACAACTTCTTTGAACTCGGCGGTGACTCGATCCTGTCGATCCAGGTGGTCAGCCGGGCCCGTCAGGCTGGCTTGCAGTTCACCCCGCGCGACTTGTTCCAGCACCAGACTGTACAGACCTTGGCGGCGATCGTGCAGCAGGGCGAAACCGCCAGCAGCATCGACCAGGGCCTGCGCCAGGGCCAGGTCGGCCTGACACCGATCCAGCACTGGTTCTTCGACAGTGAAGTGGCGCAGCCGCAGCACTGGAACCAGGCCGTATTGCTGGAGGCGCGCCAGCCACTGGATGCAACAGTGCTGGAGCAGGCCTTGGCGGCGCTGGTGCAGCACCACGACAGCCTGAGGTTGCGTTTCAGCGAGGCGAGTGGGTGTCGCCAGGCCCGGTACGCCCAGCCTGCCGCCGAGCAGCTGCTGTGGACCGCTACCGTCGCTGACTTCGCCGATTGCCAACCGCTCTACACCGACGTGCAGCGCAGCCTCGACCTGGAGCAGGGGCCGCTGCTGCGCGCCTTGCTGGTGCGCGACGGCCAAGGCAGCCAGCGCCTGTTGCTGGCGATCCATCACCTGGTGGTCGATGGCGTGTCCTGGAGGGTGCTGTTGGAAGACCTGCAGGCGCTTTACCGCGGTCAGCCGCTGCCAGCCAAGACCCATGCCATGAGCGACTGGGCCGCACGGCTGGCCAGCTATGCTGGCAGCGATTCGCTGCGCGACGAACTGGCGTGGTGGCAAGGCCAGCTGGGCGGCGTGCGCCGCGAATTGCCGTGCGATCATCCGCAGGGCGGCAACCTTCACCGCCACGCCCAGACATTGGCCATCGGCCTGGACGTGGAGCAGACCCGGCAGTTGCTGCAACAGGCGCCGGCGGCCTACCACACCCAGGTCAACGACCTGCTGCTGACCGCGTTGGCGCGCGCCCTGTGCCGCTGGAGCGGGGACGAAGCAGTGCTGGTGCAACTGGAAGGCCACGGCCGCGACGGGTTGTTCGAAGACATGGACCTGACCCGCAGCGTCGGCTGGTTCACCAACGCCTATCCGCTGAGCCTGCGCCCGCAGCCGGGCGAAGACGATGCGGCGCGGGCCGGCTCGATCAAGCGGATCAAGGAGCAACTGCGCCAGGTGCCGCACAAAGGGCTGGGTTACGGCGTGCTGCGCTACCTTGCCGACGATGCCGGTCGCGAGCAGATGGCCGCCTTGCCGCAAGCGCGCATCACCTTCAACTACCTGGGCCAGTTCGACCAGCAGTTCGACAGCGCGGCGCTGTTCCAGCCGCTGGATGAACCGGCCGGCCTGGCCCATGACCTCGATGCGCCACTGCCCAACTGGCTGAGTGTCGATGGCCAGGTGTACGGCGGTGCCCTGCAACTGCGCTGGACCTTCAGTGCCGAGCGCTATGACGAGCACACCATCGCCAACCTGGCCGAGGCCTACCGGCAGGAGCTGCTGGCACTGGTTGCGCACTGCCTGACCGAGGGCAACGGCAGCTTCACCCCGTCGGACTTCCCGCTGGCACACCTGAGCCAGGAACAGATCGACGCACTGCCGGTCCCGGCTGCGCAGATCGAGGATGTCTACCCGCTGACGCCGATGCAGGAGGGCATGCTGCTGCACACCCTGCTGGAACCGGGCACTGGCCTGTACTACATGCAGGACCGCTACCGCATCAACAGCGCGCTCGACCCCGAGCGTTTCGCCCAGGCCTGGCAGGCGGTGGTGGCGCGCCACGAAGCGTTGCGCGCCTCGTTCAGCTGGAACAGTGGCGAGGCGATGCTGCAGATCATCCACAAGCCGGGCAACCTGGCGGTCGACTACCAGGACTGGCGTGGCCTTGCTGACGATGCCCAGGAGCAGCGTCTTCAGGCCCTGCACAAGCAGGAACGCGAGGCCGGTTTCGCCTTGCTCCGTGAGGCACCGTTCCACCTGCGCCTGGTGCGCGTGGCTGACGAGCGCTACTGGTTCATGATGAGCAACCACCACATCCTCATCGATGCCTGGTGCCGCTCGCTGCTGATGAACGACTTCTTCGAGGTCTACCAGGCCCTCGGCGAAGGCCGCCAGGCGCAACTGCCGGTACCGCCGCGTTATCGCGACTACATTGGCTGGCTGCAACACCAAGGCCTGGACGACGCGCGCGCCTGGTGGCAGGCCAACCTGGCCGGCTTCGAGCGTGCCACTGCGATCCCCAGCGACCGCCCATTGCGCCATGACCACGCCGGCAGCGGCATGGTCGTCGGCGACTGCTATACCCGGCTGGAAGCCAGCGACGGCGTGCGTCTGCGTGAATTGGCCCAGGCCCACCAGCTCACCGTCAACACCTTCGCCCAGGCGGCCTGGGCCCTGGTGCTGGCGCGCTACAGCGGCGACCGCGACGTGGCCTTTGGCGTGACCGTGGCCGGGCGCCCGGTGAGCATGCCGCAGATGCAGCGCACTGTTGGCCTGTTCATCAACAGCGTGGCCCTGCGCGTGCAGTTGCCCATCGCTGGTGAGCGTTGCAGCGTACGCCAGTGGCTGCAGGGCCTGCTGCAAAGCAACATGGAACTGCGCGAGTACGAATACTTGCCGCTGGTGGCGATCCAGGCGTGCAGCGAGCTGCCCAAGGGCCAGCCGCTGTTCGACAGCCTGTTCGTGTTCGAGAATGCGCCGGTTGAAACCGCCGTGCTCGATCACGCCCAGCACCTGAACGCCAGCTCCGACTCGGGTCGTACCCACACCAACTTCCCGCTGACGGCGGTGTGTTACCCGGGTGATGACCTGGGCCTGCACCTGTCGTTCGACCAGCGTTACTTCGATTACCCGACCGTCGAGCGCCTGCTGGCCGAGTTCAAGCGCCTGCTGTTGGCGCTGGTACAAGGTTTTGAAGGGGAGGTGAGCGAGCTACCGCTGTTGAGCGCCCAGGAGCAAGGCTTCCTGCTGGAGGACTGCAACCGGACCGAGCGGGTTTATCCGCTGGAACAGAGCTACATCGCGCAGTTCGAAGCGCAGGTCGTGGCGCATCCACAGCGTACCGTGGCCCGCTGCCTGGAGGCATCCTATGATTACGCCGGGCTGAACCTGGCGGCCAACCGCCTGGGCCATGCGCTGGTAGCTGCCGGCGTCTGCGTGGACCAGCCAGTGGCACTGCTTGCCGAGCGTGGGTTGCCGCTGCTGGGCATGATCGTCGGCAGCTTCAAGGCCGGCGCTGGTTACCTGCCGTTGGACCCGGGCTTGCCGGCAGCCCGCCTGCAAAGCATCATTCGGCTCAGCCGCACGCCAGTGCTGGTGTGCAGCGCTGCCTGCGCCGAGCAGGGACGGCAGTTGCTCGGTGAGCTGGAGGCTGCGCTGCGGCCGCAACTGCTGGTTTGGGAAGACGTCCAGGCCAACCCGATCGCAAGCCACAACCCGGGTATCCACAGTGGCCCGGACAACCTCGCCTATGTGATCTACACCTCAGGCTCGACCGGGCTGCCGAAAGGGGTGATGGTCGAGCAGCGCGGCATGCTCAACAACCAGCTCAGCAAGGTGCCGTACCTGGCGCTGAGCGAGCAGGACGTGATTGCCCAGACCGCCTCGCAAAGCTTCGACATCTCGGTCTGGCAGTTCCTGGCTGCCCCGCTGTTCGGCGCCCAGGTAGAGATTGTGCCCAACGCCATCGCCCACGACCCGCATGGCCTGCTGGCGCACGTGCAGGCCACCGGCATTACCGTGCTGGAGAGCGTGCCGTCCCTGATCCAGGGCATGCTGGCCAGCGACCACCAGGCCCTCGACGGCTTGCGCTGGATGCTGCCGACCGGCGAGGCCATGCCACCGGAGCTGGCGGCGCAGTGGCTGCAGCGCTACCCGCAGATCGGCCTGGTCAATGCCTATGGGCCGGCTGAGTGCTCGGATGACGTGGCGTTCTTCCGCGTCGATGCCGCCTCGACCGAAGGCAGCTACCTGCCAATCGGCACGCCAACCGATAACAACCGGCTGTACCTGTTCGGCGAGGACCAGAAGCTGGTGCCGCTGGGGGCAGTGGGTGAGTTGTGCGTGGCCGGCACTGGCGTGGGTCGTGGCTATGTCGGTGACCCGGTGCGCACAGCGCTGGCGTTCATCCCTCACCCTTATGGGGCGCCGGGCGAACGTCTGTACCGCACTGGCGACCTGGCGCGGCAACGCCCAAACGGCGTGCTGGAATATGTCGGGCGCATCGACCACCAGGTGAAGATTCGCGGCTATCGCATCGAACTGGGCGAGATCGAGGCCCGGCTGCATGAGCAGGCGGAAATTCGCGATGCCGCCGTGGGCGTGCAGGAGGGCGTGAACGGCAAGCATCTGGTTGGCTACCTGGTGGCGCACCAGGGCGTCAGTGCCGATGCCGCAATGCTGGAGCAGGTCAAGCAACGGCTGCGTGCCGAGTTGCCGGAGTACATGGTGCCGTTGCACTGGGGCTGGTTCGACAGCTTGCCGCACAATGCCAACGGCAAGCTCGACCGCAAGGCCCTGCCATCCATCGACATCGGCGCCCAGCACAGCCAGGCCTATCTGGCGCCACGTAACGAACTGGAGGACCTGTTGGCGGGTATCTGGGCCGATGTGCTCAAGGCAGAGCGGGTTGGGGTACACGACAACTTCTTCGAGCTGGGCGGCCATTCATTGCTGGCCACGCAAATCGCTTCACGGGTGCAGAAGCAGCTACAGCTGAACGTGCCGCTGCGGGCGATGTTCGAGTGCAGCACGGTGGAGGCGTTGGCCGAGTATGTACAGGGGCTGCAGGGCAGTGCGCTGGATGATGACAAGGTCGACCGGCTCAGTGACCTGATGGCGGAATTGGAGGGGCTGTGATGGGCAGGGGCGCTTGGCGCCCCCTCTCAATGGCCACGGTACCTAGATCGAGGCATTGATAAAGGCTTCATCCAGTGATTTGGCATGGTGGCGTTCCATGAACTGTCCACCACTGTCAAACGCTTCCAGTCGCTTGTTTGCGAGCATATAAAAGCGCTGGCAATTTTTCGTGATTTCCTCTGTGTAATGAGAAGCTATCAGCACGCTCGCGCCTTCCGCGCACGCGCTTTTTATACCGAGCCATATATAATGTCGAAATTCAGGGTCTACGCCAGCCGTTGGCTCGTCAAGAATGATCAAGTCACTGTTTAAAAGCAACAAGGTCAGCGTGAAGTAGCTGCGAATTTCACCGTAGCTGCAATTGGCGGCTTTTTTCTTGGCGATTTCTGCATATCGCTTGGACAGTGACGGGGACCATTTGGCTAGTTTCGAGAGAATCTCTGTGTGATCTGGGGAAGCATTGGGGGTCAGGCTGGTGATTAGCTTGCCCGCTTCGTTCATGCGGAGCAATGGGGGCGGTGTAAGGATTTGCGTCAAATAGGCCTGACGCCTGGATAAATTGGAAATGGCGCCTTTTGCTGGTTTCTTTATTTTACAGATGAGGTCGAAAAGGGTTGTCTTTCCGGCCCCGTTGTTGCCCAGAATGCCGACCAGTTCCCCCGCTTGTATAGTGAGTTCAATGTCGTTCAGTAGCGGATTTCCGCTGTATCCGAATTGAAGGTTGTTGATAGTTAAAATGTCCATCAGTATCGGCTCCAGATGGGTTGGATTCTGAAATACCTTCCGGTCAGGTAAGTCGCGGTTGCAGAGGCCGAGAGTGCAATCAGGAAACTGTTGAGAATGGGCATTTCGCCATGGAAGATCTGCGCGCTTAGAAAGAGCGGGTTGATCAGCGTTAGCGCCTGCGCAGCATCGTGCCCCAGCGTGGCGCCGGTGTATCCGGAAACCAGCATGAGGAATGACAAGAGTGAAAAAAGTGTGCTGGCCGTGCTGAATTTGATCGGCAGTGCGGCAATCCCCAGGCCGAGACAGGTGAACATAAGATAGCTGGTGTAAAAACATGCCATCAGATAGAGGTATTCAGGAAGTGAGTAGTGACCTCGTAAGGGTTTGGTCAAGAGATAGAATAGGGTGGCGTAAAGCAAACTCAATAATAAATAACTGAGTGTGTGGGCCGTCAGGAATAGCTTGATCGCGCCGTGTTGGTAGATGAAAGATCGGGTAAAGCCACTTTCCCTTCTGCCGATGAGGTAGAAGCTGAACCCAAAGAACGCGAGTGTGGCAGAGATGTATGAGTAGAACCAGGCGGCTGAAGCGGTATAGGTCGAGGCTGCATGTGTTGGTTGGGTGATAATGAAGAGTATGCAAGGGGCCAGCGCTGACCAAAGAAGCGATGTGGGCTCCCTTAAATGCTCAGTGGTCAGGATTCTTGTAATGGCGATGACTTTTTTATGCTGCGTATAAAAGTGCGTTGATTTTGAGCTCATGGGAGTAGCTCCATCTCGTTGTTTTTGTTATGACTCGACATGTGCGGCATCAGGAGGTTTAGGCGTTCAAGTATTCAATGTCAATCTTTCGATGGGGGTGGAGGCGCTTGGGGTGGTATCGAGGGGTTTGGTTTACAGCTGTTTTCGTGGGGAAGGTCTTCAGAAGGATCTTACTTAAATCTGATAATGATTTTCAGTTTCTAGTATTTCTTATATTTGTGTAAGAGGTTTCTGGTTCTGGCGTACGAAAGCCCTGCAGTGAGCGTGTGAATATTCTTTGTTGTGCGCGGGGTGGGATTTTGATCAGGGGGCCGAGCAATCGAAGTTTCACATTAGCGGGCGCTGAATAATTGTTTCTAGATGTTTTAAGTTGCTGAGTTAGACCTGCACGGGATGGATCTGCCGGGCCGTGAGATTGATCAGCTAGATTTACCGGCCGGCTGGGGGCCGAGGTGAGGTTGAGCGCTGGGGCGGCGGAAATGGCGCCGCCGGGACGGCGCTCGATCTAGGCACCACCGCAACACTCAAGTTAAGCTATCGCTTGCCCAGAATCTTCCCAAGCATCTCCGGCCGGGGTGCCCCTTGCTGGCTTTGCAGGTTGCCTTGCTCATCTTGGTAGAAAATGGCCGGGGTCGCCTGCAACCCCATCTCTTCCATCAACGCCATGTTCGCCGCCAGCTTCTGTTGCACAGCCTCTGGCACCTGTTCCAGCGCCTTCAAGGTACTGGCCTTGCCGGCCTTTTCATGCTGTTGCAGGGCCTTGGCCGGATCTTTCGCTGCCAACAGCGCCGCCGATTTGCCCGGGCTGTCTTCGCGGATGATGCCGACCATGATATGGCGCAGCTGCACCTTGCCCGACTCTACCCACGGCCGCGCCTGTTCCCAGAACATGTTGCAGTATGGGCAGTTCGGGTCGCTGAACAGGTACACCTTGCGCGGCGCATCGGCCTTGCCGTCAGCGATCCACGCGGTCTTTTCCATTTTCGCCCAGATTTCTTTGCTCATCGGCGCGTAGACCAGCTTTTGCAGCGGCTCGGCGCTCAGGTCCTTGCCCTGTTCGTCGAACAGGCTGCCGACCAGCACGTGCTTGCCGTCGGGGGTCAGGTACAGGGCCAGGGCGTTGTTCTGGTACTCGGCGGCATAACCACGCAGGCCGTTGGGCGCATCGAAGCTGCCCTTGATCACGGCGCCCTTGGCTTGCAGCTGCTGAACTGCCTTGGGCAGATCTTCGGCCTGCAGGGTAGGGGAGGCCAGCAGGGCCAGGGACAGGGGCAGCAGTGCAGTCAATCGCATGTCAGTTTCCTTGTGCGGCAGGGGCAGGCGCAATGGCCCGGTCGAAAGGTTCCAGGGCGTGACGCAGGCTGGCCCGGGACAGCTCGCCCAGGTGGCTGCCGACCAGCCGCCCGTTGGCGTCGTAGAACAGCGTGGTGGGCAGGGCCATGGAGCCGACGCGCTGGGCCAGCAGGCCGGTGCCGTCGAACAGCACGTGGGTCAGGCTCAGGCCGGTGGTGGCGAGGAAGGTGCTGACGTTCTCGGGGGTTTCGCCCTGGTTGACGAACAGGAAGGTCACGTGCGGGTAATCGCTTTGTGCCTGTTGCAGCACTGGCATCTCACGCCGACAGGGCGGGCACCAGGTGGCCCAGATGTTGATGACCAGCGGCTTGCCGCGGTAGCTGTGCAATGCCACGGCCTGGCCGCCGGCGTTGTTCAGGCTCAGTTCGGGCAGTTCGGTGCCTTTGCTGTACAGGTGGCCGCCGAGGCTGGCCAGGCCCCAGAACAGTGCGCCGCTGAACAGCGCCCAGCCTAGCGGGCGGCGCAGACCGGGGTGGCGCCAGCCCTGCCACAGGGCTCCGAGCACGATGCCGGCAAGGCCCGACCAGAACAGGAAGCCGCCGTCACGGATGTCGATGATTTGCAGTGGGTCGTCCTGATACATCGGCCAGTAGGCCAGCACGAAGCCGGCGCGGGCACACAGCAGGCCGATCAGGAACAGGTTGAACAGCGCCGATGCCGGGCTCTCGCCGCCACGTCGGGCGACCCACCAGCCGACCACGCTGGCGATCACCAGGGCGGTGAGCATAAGCAGGTGGTTGAGGGCCATGGTCAGTGGCCCGAGTGTTACGGTCAGCATCAGCCTTGGCTCCTGGTCTGGACCCAGTGTTGCTGGAACGCGGCTGCGTCCACCTCCCCGGTGATGCGCCGTGCACGGCGTTCTTCACCTTCCGGGCCGATCCAGATAATGCTGGGCGGGCCGGGTACCTGATAGCGTTGCAGGAGAGCCTTGCTGGCAGGGCTGTCGGCGGTCACGTCCAGGCGCAGCAGGTGTACACCGGCCAGCCCGGCTTGCACGTCGCTGCGGGCGAACACCTGCTTTTCCATGACCTTGCACGACACACACCAGTCGGCATAGTAGTCGAGCATCACCCACTGGCCACGGGCTTTGGCGGCGTCCAGTTCACGTTGCAGGTCTTCGGGGCGGCTGACAGTGACGAAGCTGTCCTCGGTATGCTGGCTTTGGGCTGGCGCGGCGGCACCGCCGGCGAAGGGGCGTAGTGGCTGCCAGAGGTCGTCGCCACCGGCTGCCGCGCCTACCAGCAGCAGCCCGCCCCACAGCGCGCCGAGCAACGGTACTGCACGCAACGCCGGCAGCCGTTGCAGGGCCGGCCAGGCGGCCCAGGCCAGGGCGATCAGCCAGGCGCCGCTCAGCGCCAGCAGCAGGGTCGCTGGCAGCAGGCTACGCACGGTATACAGCGCCATGGCCAGGAACACGAAGCCGAACACCGCCTTTACCCTGTTCATCCAGGCACCCGGGCGCGGCAGGTAGCGGTTGCCCAAAGTGACCAGCAACAGCAGCGGCACGCCCATGCCCAGGCCGAGGCTGAACAGCACCAGCGCGCCTTGCAGCACGTCACCGCTCTGCGCGATGTACAGCAGCGCACCTGCCAGCGGCGCAGTCATGCACGGGCCGAGCAACAGGCCGGACAACGCCCCGAGCAGTGCCGCGCCATACAGGTTGCCGCCACGGGTACCTTGCCCGGCGCGGTCCAGGCGGTCGCGCAGGGCGGCAGGCAGTTGCAGCTCGAAGGCGCCGAACATCGGCAGTGCCAGCAGCACGAACAGCCCCGCCAGGCTGCCCAGCAGCCAGGGTTGCTGCAGCCAGGCCTGCAGGCTGGCACCCAGTAGGGCAGCAACCACCCCCAGCCCGGCGTACACCATGGCCATGCTCAGCACATAGACCCCGGCCAGCACCCAGCCACGGCGGGCGCTGGCGCCATTGCCCAGCACCAGCCCGGCGAGGATCGGCAGCATCGGCAGCGAGCAGGGGGTAAACGCCAGCAGCAGGCCAAGGCCGAAGAACGCCAGCAGGCTCCAGGCCAGGTGGCCTTGTTGCAGGCCGCTGGCCAGGGCCTGGTCGCTGGCTTGCTCGGCGGCGGGCGTTACGCTGCCGCCCAAGTCGATCGAGGTGGTTTGCGGCGGGTAGCACAGGCCGGCATCGGCACAGCCCTGCCAGCCCAGGCGCAACTGACCCTGGGCGTTGGCAGGCAATAGCAGTTCCAGCTGGTCCCGGTACACCGCGCTGTCGCCGAAGAACTCGTCGTGATGGTTGAGTGCGGGTGGCAGTTGCGGGTGCTGCTCGGTGGGCAGGCCATCGAACTTCAGCCGCTTCTGGTAGAGGTAGTATCCCGGCTTGATCTGGAAGTACAGGCGCGTTTGGCCGTCGGCCTGGCGGTCGTGGGTGAGCACGAAGGCTTGGTCAACCGGCAGGAAGTCTGGTTTCACATCGAACGGGTTGGCTTGCAACGGGCCGGCCAGCAGTAGTGTGAGGAAGAGCAGGAGAACGCGCATGTCTTCGCCTTGGCAGATCTGGGAATGGGGCCATGCTGGATGGGGTTGATTAAATGAAGGTTAACTCGGGATTTGGGGCTGGGAGAGCATTAGGGCTTGCAGGTGTTGGCCTTGGGATTTTCAGCGCCTGGGAGATCGAGCGCCGCCCGCGCGGCGCATCGCGAGCTGCGCTCGCTCCTACGTTTTTTTCTGGCCAATTATTCCTGGGGGATTCGCGCGCGAACGCCTTGGCGCATGGCGGGATATCACGTCGTACAAACAAGGCGGTCGCGCGCGCCTGTCACAGGCGTTACTGGCCCGAAAAAAACGTAGGAGCGAGCGC
>NZ_QJRL01000045.1 GCF_003205205.1 Pseudomonas sp. LB-090624 | reverse complement strand
GTAGCGGGGCTGGGGGCGGCGCCGAAGATGAGCATTTATAGCGCCTCCAAGCATGCGGTGATCGGCCTGACCAAGTCGGCGGCCATCGAGTACGCCAAAAAGGGCATCCGGGTGAATGCCGTGTGCCCGGCGGTGATCGACACCGACATGTTCCGCCGTGCCTACCAGGCCGACCCGCGCAAGGCCGAATTCGCTGCCGCCATGCACCCGGTGGGCCGCGTTGGCAAGGTTGAGGAAATTGCCAGCGCAGTGCTGTACCTGTGCAGCGACGGGGCGGCGTTCACCACCGGGCATTGCCTGACGGTGGACGGTGGCGCGACGGCAATCTGAGGCGGAACGCGCCGCCGGCCTCGCCGTTGACCCTCTCCGTGCGCGCTCGGCACTGTCGCGTACGGATAGAATTCCCCCGCCCAGCCCGTCCTCCGGTACACGAGGCGACCTCGACCAAGCTGATAGCGACACGCACATAGCTATTTGACACTATTCTGACGCCAGCCCCTTGTTCACTGGCTGGCAACGTTGCCACCCTTGGCCTTCGGGATAACCTGGCAGGCAGAAGGGGAATTGGCGATGGGCGCAACCAAGCACGGCGTACTGGCCAACCTGGGCATGGCCCGCAAACTCGGCCTGGGCTTTGCCCTGGTGCTGCTGCTGACGCTGGCGGTGGCGGCCATTGGCATTGCCGCGCTGCACAGCGTAAGTCAGCGTTTTGAGGGTTTGCGCCAGCTGGCCCAGTTCAATACCGACCTGCTGCGCCTGCGCCAGCACGAGCAGGCGTTTGCCCTGCGCTCCGACCCGCAGCAGGTCGAGGCCTTGCGCACTGGCCTGCAGGGCTTGGTCGACCGCGCTCAGGGCTTGCCAGCGCTGGCGGCGGCACAAACCGACCTTGCCGCCTACGGCCAGGCCTTCGAGGCGTTTGTCGAGGCCGTGCAGGCCAAGGAGCTGGCGCTGGACATGGCCAGCTGGTCGGTTTCCAGCGTGGCCAACAACCTTGATGTGCTGCAAGCCGGGTTGGCCGATGATGGCGTTTACACGCTCAAGCAGTCACAGGGGCAGCAGGGCGGCGAGTTTCTGGAACAGGCCGCGCAGGTGGCCCAGGTATCGCGGCTGATGCTGCAAGCCATGGATGAAGCCCGGGTACGCCTGGAGAAAAGCCGCAAGGGCGAGGACGGCGTCAGCCAGGAGCGCATCGCCCAAACCGTCGAGGCTGCCAGCCTGGTTGGCCAGCTACAGGGGGCGGTCGGCGATGCCGGCTACCAGAGCGTGCTGGGCGAAGTGGCCGGGCACATTGGTAGCTTCTCGGAAAAACTCAACGAATACACCGACCAGCTGGCCCGCGAGCAGGGCCTGAAGGCACAGTTGCAAGCCAGTGCCGAACAAGCCACCGGGCGGGTCGACCAGGCCTATCTCGGCCAGCAGCAGGCCCTGCAGGGTGAACTGCAGCGCAATGCCGTTGCCATCGGCCTGGCCACGGTGCTGGCGCTGTTCGCAGGTGTGCTGGCGGCCTGGCTGATTACCCGTGCGGTGGTAGGCCCGCTCAAGCACGTGATCGCCCGCGCCCAGCGCATTGCTGCGGGTGAACTGAGCTTTGATGCCCAGGCGCCGCGCCGCGACGAAGTAGGGCAGCTGATGCAGGCCATGCAACAGATGGCTGCCGGGCTTTCTGGCATTGTCAGCGGTTTGCAGCAGGGCATCGAGCAGTTGGCCGGGAATGCCGAGGCGTTGTCGACGGTGACCGAGCAGACCAACCGCGAGGTAGGCAGCCAGAAAGAAGAAACCGAGCAGGTGGCGACAGCCATGCAGCAGATGACTGCCACTGTGCACGATGTGGCGCGTAATGCCGAAGAGGCCGCGCAGGCGGCGCAGGCAGCCGATGACAAGGTAGACGCTGGCCAGCAGGTGGTACGCCAAAGCATGCAGCGCATCGAGCAGCTGGCGGCTGCGGCGGAAACCGCCAGTGCGGGCATCGACAGCCTCAGCGCCGAGATCCACACCATTGGTGACGTGCTGGCCGTGATCAAGAGCGTGGCCGAGCAAACCAACCTGCTGGCGCTGAACGCTGCCATCGAAGCCGCCCGCGCTGGCGAGCAGGGGCGTGGCTTTGCCGTAGTGGCCGACGAGGTGCGTGCATTGGCCCGGCGTACCCGGCAGTCTACCGAGCAGATCGAAACCCTCGTTGCCAGCCTGCGCGGTAACGCGCAGCAGTCGGTGGCGCAGATCCGTGGCAGTACCGAGCTGGTGCGCCTGGCCGTGGCCGATGCGCTACAGACTGAAAGTGCGCTGGGCAGCATTGCGGCGGCGGTGTCATTGATTCAGCAGATGAACCAGCAGATTGCTGCGGCGGCAGAGCAGCAGAGCTCGGTCGCGGAAGAGATCAGCCGCAGCGTCACGCAGATCCGCGGCAGTGCCGACCAGGCGGCGTTGGCGATGCAGGACAATGCCCGCTCCAGCATCGAACTGGCGCAACTGGGTACTGACCTGAAGGGGATGGTGGGGCATTTCAGGCTTTAGGTGGCCTGGCGGGGGATGTGTGTGTTTTGAGATCGAGCGCCGCCCGCGCGGCGCATCGCGAGCTGCGCTCGCTCCTACGTTTGTTTCGGGCCAGTCACGCCTGTGACAGGCGCGCGCGACCGCCTTGTTTGTAGGACGCGATACCGCGCCATGCGCCAAGGCGTACGCGCGCAAAACCCCCAGGGATAATTGGCCCGAAACAAACGTAGGAGCGAGCGTAGCTCGCGATGCGCCGCGCGGGCGGCGCTCGATCTCACCCTCGACACCACTCTACCGTCATACCCTACGCGGCCCCAGAATCACCAAAGCCAACACCCCCGCCACAATCCCCCAGAATGCCGAACCAATCGAGAACAAGGTCAGCCCCGAAGCGGTCACCATAAAGGTAATCACCGCCGCCTCACGCTCACGCGCCTCGCTCATGGCCACGGTCAACCCGTTCATGATCGAACCGAACAGTGCCAATGCCGCAATCGACAGCACCAGCTCTTTCGGCAACGCCGCAAACAGTGCCGCCAACGTGGCGCCGAACACCCCGGCAATGCCGTAGAAAATACCGCACCATACTGCGGCGGTGTAGCGTTTGCCGGGGTCTTCATGGGCATGCGGGCCGGTGCAGATCGCCGCGCTGATCGCTGCAAGGTTGACCCCGTGCGAGCCGAACGGCGCCAGCAGCAGCGAGGCAAAGCCGGTAGCCGAAATCAGCGGCGAGGCCGGCACCTGATAACCGTCAGCGCGCAGCACGGCCACGCCGGGCATGTTCTGCGAGGTCATCGCCACCACGAACAGCGGAATGCCGATACTGATGGTCGCCGCCAGCGAGAAGCTAGGCGTGGTCCACACCGGCTTGGCCACTTCCAGGTGAAAGCCGCTGAAGTCCAGCAGGCCCAACGCACCGGACAACGCCGTACCCACCAACAGCGCGGCCAGCACGCAGTAACGCGGCGACAGGCGTTTGACCAGCAGGTAGCTGAAGAACATACCCAGCACCAGCAGGGTACGGTGCTGCGCGGCCACGAAGATTTCGCTACCGATCTTGAACAGGATGCCCGCCAGCAGTGCCGAGGCCAGCGAGGCCGGAATACGCTTGACCAGGCGCTCGAAACTGCCGGTCAGGCCGCACACCAGCACCAGCACCGCACAGGTAATGTAGGCACCAATGGCTTCGCCGTAGCTGACCCCACCCAGGCTGGTGATCAGCAGGGCAGCGCCGGGGGTGGACCAGGCAATGGTGATCGGCGTGCGGTAACGCAGGGACAGGCCGATGCTGCACACCGCCATGCCGATCGACAGCGCCCAGATCCACGACGAAATCTGTGCAGTCGTCAGCCCGGCCGCCTGGCCGGCCTGGAACATCAGCACCAACGAGCTGGTGTAGCCGGTGAGCATGGCGATAAAGCCGGCGACCACCGCCGACGGGGAGGTGTCTGCCAAGGGCCGCAGGCGTGCGGAAGTGGCATCGGTCATGAACAAAATCCTTGTAAAGGTGTAAGCAGTTTTTTCAGACTACAGCGGGCAAGGTTGATCCTTGCCATACAGCGGCCATTGCATTTAGCCGTACAGTCACCAACTATTGGGCGCAATTGCAAAACTGCTTGGCAGTGGAGGGGCGATGTACAAGGTCTATGGCGACTACCAGTCGGGCAACTGCTACAAGGTCAAGCTGATGCTCAGCCTGCTGGGCCGGCCGTATGAATGGCACCCGGTGGACATTCTCAAGGGTGAAACCGAAACGCCCGAGTTCCTGGCGATGAACCCTAACGGCAAGGTACCGGTGCTGGAGCTGGAAGACGGCAGCTACCTATGGGAGTCCAATGCCATTCTCAACTACCTGGCCGATGGGAGCGAGTTCCTACCCGCCGAGCCGCGGCTGCGTACGCAGGTGTTGCAGTGGCAGTTCTTCGAGCAGTACAGCCACGAGCCCTACATTGCCGTGGCGCGCTTCATCCAGTTTTACCTGGGCTTGCCGGACGAGCGCCTGGAGGAATACCGCAAGCTGCACAAGGGCGGCTACAAGGCGCTGAAGGTGATGGAGCGGCAGTTGCAGATGACGCCGTATCTGGTCGGCGAGCAGTATTCGATTGCTGATGTGGCGTTGTACGCCTACACCCATGTGGCGCAGCAGGGCGGGTTCGACCTGGCAGAGTACCCGGCGGTAAGGGCCTGGCTGGAGCGGGTCAGCAGCCACCCCCGGCATGTGCCGATGGTGGGATAGTCCAGATTTATCTTTAGCCTGTACCGGCTTCTTCGCGGGTAAACCCGCTCCCACTGAGGTTCCACAGGGCTCAATACTGTGGGTGCCTGTGGGAGCGGTTTTACCCGCGAAAGGGCCAGAACAGGATGCCTAACAACCGTCAGGCCGACGCGAACCGCTCATCCAGGTAAGCAATGATGGCCTTGGACTCGTACATCCAGGTCACCTTGCCAGCGTCTTCGATACGCAGGCACGGCACTTTCACCCGACCGCCGCCTTCTTCCAGGGCCTGACGGTGCAGCGGGTCGTTCTTGGCATCGCGCAGCGCCACTGGCACGTTCAGGCGGTGCAGGGTGCGGCGGGTCTTGACGCAGAATGGGCAGGCATGGAACTGGTACAGCGCCAGGCCCTTGGCCGCTTGCTCGACGCGGGCCTGGGCGGCGGCGTCGCGCTTGCGTTTGGCCGGGCGGCTGATCCAGTCACCGAACACGATGAGCTGGCCGAGGCCAACCCGCAGGGCTTTGACGATCATGGGCAACTCCTGAAATGCAAAAGCCGACCCGCAGGGGTCGGCTCGGGGTCAACAGCCAATCACTTGATCAGGCTGAGGAACTCGCTACGAGTGGCAGCATTTTCGCGGAACTCACCCAGCATCACCGAGGTGATCATGGTCGAGTTCTGTTTTTCGACGCCGCGCATCATCATGCACATGTGTTTGGCTTCGATGACCACGGCCACGCCGGCGGCACCGGTAACCTGCTGGATCGCCTCGGCCACCTGGCGGCTGAGGTTTTCCTGAATTTGCAGGCGACGGGCGAACATGTCGACGATGCGCGCCACCTTCGACAGGCCCAGTACCTTGCCCTTGGGCAGGTAGGCCACGTGCGCCTTGCCGATGAACGGCAGCATGTGGTGTTCGCACATCGAATACAGCTCGATGTCCCGGACCAGTACCATTTCGCTGTTATCAGAGCTAAACAACGCGTTGTTGGTGACTTCTTCCAGGGTTTGCTCATAACCGCGGCAAAGGTACTTCATCGCCTTTGCAGCCCGCTTGGGCGTGTCGAGCAGGCCCTCACGGGAGACGTCCTCGCCCAGCTGGCTGAGGATCTCGGTGTAGTTCTGTTCCAGGGACATGGATCTACCTGTGGGGAAAAAAACGCAAAAACGAAGGGTACGGCGCTGCGCGCGGCGCTGCAAGCGCGGCGTTACTCGTCGCGGCCTTCGAGCATGGTTCGCTTGAGCATCACATACACCGCACCAGTGCCGCCGTGGCGGGCGCTGCACGAGGCAAAACCGAGCACTTGCGGGTGCTGGCGCAGCCAGGTGTTGACGTGGCTCTTGATCATCGGGCGCTTGCCATCGAGGCGCGCAGCCTTGCCATGGGTCACGCGCACGCAGCGGACTTCGAGCTTGGTGGCTTCGGCGATGAAGTCCCACAGGGTTTCACGGGCCTTTTCCACGGTCATGCCGTGCAGGTCGAGGCTGCCTTCGAACGGGATCTGCCCCAGCTTGAGCTTGCGCAGCTGAGTTTCCTGCACGCCGTCGCGGCGCCACATCAGTTCGTCTTCGGCGCCCACGTCGATGACAAACTGGTCGGACATGCCGTCGATGACCAGGGCCTTGTCACTGCGTACGGTCGCGGCCTGGCGCAGGCCGGCCAGCTGCTGGCGGTCGGCCTTGGGCTTGCCGACTTCGGCGCGGTCGTGGCGGATCGGCTTCACGCCGCGCACTTCGGCCTTGAACAGGGAAAAATCGTCGTCTTGCATGGTGCCTCCACGTGGGCGGCGTAGTTTACGCGACTGTGGGGCGGTGTGCAGCCTGTGCTGGCTCTTCGCGGGTGAACCTACCGCCACAACCACCGCGCAAGCAGCGTTTCAGTCGTGTTTTTTCATCAGGTGGGGGGACAGGTTCAGCTCGCGCCCGCGGCGCAAACGAATGCGGCTGCGCCGCCAGAAACGTACGCCCAGCCACAGCAGCAGCAGGCCGACGACGGTCAGGATGCCGGACAACGGTTTGTTGGCATTGAGTTCCTGCAGGGCAGGGTAGTTGCCCAGCAGCCCGGCGACGCCGGCCATGGCCAGCAGCACGCCCAGGGTCGCCAGCAGGGCCGACAGGCCGGCTGCCAGGCGCGCGCCCCAGTTACGCGGTTGGCGCGGGCGCAGGCGCTTGGCGTCGAAACTGCCTTTGAGCTTCATTCCGCTCTCCTCTGTGGATATCCGGAATTCGACCTGCTGCCGCCCATCGGGTTCCGCCCGGCTGCCGGGCGGTCGTGCCAGCGCCTCAGATCAGGCTGGAGGTAGGGGCCACGCAAGCGAAGTTGTCGGCCATCACGGCCATTTCGCACTGGTGAATCTGCGCGGCCGGGATCACCCCGTCCTTGAACGCCAGGTCGCGGGTTGCCGAAGCGTCTTCCACCAGCGTGCACCGGTAACCATAGTCCTTGGCGCGGCGAACGGTAGTGCTGACACTGGAGTGGCTCATGAAACCGCAGACAATCAGGTCCAGGTGGCCCAGCTCCTGCAGCGTTTCGTGCAGCTTGGTGTTCTTGAATGCGTTGGGCATGCGCTTTTCGATGACGATTTCGCCTTCCAGTGGCTCCAGCCCTGGAATGAACTGGCCAGCCGGCCCCTGTGGGTCGAAGCGGCCACCCACCGTGCCCAGGTGGCGAACATGGATGATCGGACGGCCGCTTTTGCGCGCGGCGTCGAGCAACCTGGCGATGTTGGCCACGGCCTCGTCCATGCCCGACAGCTGCAGGGGACCACTGAGGTACTCCTTTTGCGCATCGATGATGATCAGGCTGGCGTGGCTCAGCTTGGCCGGCGGGTAGTCGCGGCCAGTGAGGCGGAACATCGTGGTTGGAACGGACATCAAGGGCTCCTTGGAAGGGCTTTTGTACACCTATTCTCCCTTGCCTTGGCGCCAATGGGAATGGTTGACAACGCAAGCGGCATGGTTACTGGCTTGTGGCTAGCCCGCAGACGATCCGATGGAACAAATGTGAGCCCCGGGCTGTTAGACTTTTGTCCGGTCTGAATTAGGAGTACCCCGTGATCACATCCCGTCTGCGCACGCTGCGCGACTATATCCGCTGGGCGGTCAGCCGCTTCCACGAGCACGACCTGTTCTTCGGCCACGGTGCCGACAACGCCTGGGACGAGGCCCGCCTGCTGGTGCTGGGCGCGGTGCACCTGCCATGGGAGGTGGCCGACAGCTACCTGGACTGCATGCTCGAGGACGACGAGCGGGTACGCCTGCAGCACCTGCTCAAGCGCCGTATCGAAGAACGCGTGCCAGCGGCCTACCTGCTGGGTGAGGCGTGGTTCTGCGGCATGTCGTTCATTGTCGACGAGCGGGTGCTGGTGCCGCGCTCACCGATTGGCGAGCTGATCGAAAAGCGCTTCGAACCCTGGTTGGCCAGCGAGCCGGCGCGCATCCTCGACCTGTGTACCGGCTCGGGCTGCATCGGCATCGTGGCTGCCGACGTGTTCCCCGAGGCCGAGGTCGTGCTGGCCGACCTGTCGTTCCAGGCCCTGGAAGTGGCCAACCAGAACATCGAGCGCCATGGCCTGGACACCCGCGTGTACACCGTGCAGGGCGATGGCTTTGCCGGCTTGCCGGGGCAGCGTTTCGACCTGATCCTGTCCAACCCGCCCTATGTCGATGCCGAAGATTTCGACGACATGCCGGCCGAATACCACCACGAGCCAGAGCTTGGCCTGGCCTGCGGCAACGATGGCCTGGATCTGGTACGGCGCATGCTGGCCGAAGCGGCCGACCACCTGACGGACAAGGGCTTGCTGATTGTCGAGGTGGGCAACAGCCAAGTGCATGTCGAGGCGCTCTACCCTGAGGTGGACTTTGCCTGGCTGGAATTCGAGCGCGGCGGCCATGGGGTGTTCATGCTGACGGCCGAGCAGTGCCGCCGGCATCAGGAGTTGTTCAAAGCCCGGGTCTGATGGCGAAGGGGGGCTGCTTTGCAGCCCATTCGCGAGCTTGCCCGCAAGCAGGCGACGCGGTGTCAGCGGGTGGCAATCCAGATCAGCAACCCCGCCTGGAACATTGCAAACGCCACCAGGCAGGTAATGGTGAAGCGCAAGCCGCCATCCTCGCGACGGTACTTGGCCACTCGCTCATCCCGCTCGCGCAGCTGCCCTTCCATTTCCTGCAGCTGCTGGTCCGCCTGCTGCAGAAGGTGGGCGGCATCCAGGATCTCTACCCGTTGCAAGCGCTCACTGTTCCAGGCCGCCTTCAACTGGCCTGCCGGCATGTCCACGGTGCGGCCCTTCAAGTGCTGGTTGTCCTCGTACTCCACCTCGATCCCCACCCCGCGCAGGCAGTTGTCACGACGCAGGCGTGAATCCTCGTTCAGCGCATCCTTGCTCGGCAGCGCCATGCCCTCTACCTGATAGTGCGACCACTTGCGCTGCAACCATTGCGCGGCCTGGGCCAGCATGAAGCGGCCGATGCCACGGTTGACCGGCTCAATTTGCAGGCCGTGTTCGCTGCCAATGCGTACCCGGCGTTCGGCATGGTCGACGCGGATGTCGAGGCGGTTCTGCTCTTTGTGTACCTTCTGCCCAGGCAGGGTGATTTCCATGCGCAGCAGGCTGTGCGCCTTGTCGTGGCGCTCGGCGTAGCCAAACTGCACAAAGCGCAGCGGCCGCGCACCGGTACTGCGGTCGATGGGCAGGGCGGCCAGGCGCAGCAACTGGAAGTGTTCGGCGGTTAGCTCGGCCCAGGGCAGGGCAGGGCTTTGCTGAGGTTCTTCGGCCGGTTCTGCGGCGACGGGGGCGGTGGTCATCAGGGCTTGTCCTTGGATACGGGCAGGCGGCAGGGGCTGCGTGAGCAGGCCCAACGCGCCGCTAATACCGCAATTATCGGCCGTCCTGGCCAAGACCTGAGGGTCAGGCCGATGGCAAATGTTGGATGAACATCACAATCTGCTCACCCAACTCGCGCGCCAGCGGCAATTCGGGGTTGAGGTAACTGTCGCGTTGTTGGCTCATGTCCTTGGGGCTGATGCGCAGCATATGGTTCATGCCGTCGATCAGTACCAGTTGCGCATCCGGCTTGGCCGTTTTCAGGCGCTCGGCATCGGCCACGTCGACCTGCACGTCGTTGCGACCCTGCACGATCAGCGCCGGCATGGGCAGGCGGGCAAAGGCGGCTGCCGGGTTTTGCTGGAACAGCGATATCAGGTACGGCTGCACGCTGGGGCGGAACACTTGGCGCAGTGGTGCCGGTACCTCCAGGCTGGTCTGCCCGGCCTGCAGGCGGTCGAGCAGGGCGCTGCCACTGGCCAGCTGCGCGGGTGGCAGGCGTTGGGCCAGCTGTTCGCGCAGTACATCGGCCATGGGTCGGCCACTGCCGGCCAGCGTGATCACAGCGCTGGCGCCGGCCTGTTCGGCGGCCAGGCTGGCGATCAGCGCGCCTTCGCTGTGGCCGATCAGGATCAGCGGGCCGAAGCGCGGGTCAGCCTTGAGCTTGTGGCTCCAGGCGACCACATCGGCCACGTAGCGCTCCACGGTCAGATCACGCTCGTCGGGTGTCGCCGGCTGGCTGGCGGCCACACCGCGTTTGTCATAGCGCACGCTGGCGATGTGTTCGCCGGCCAGCAGCAGGGCCAGGCGCTTGAGGTTGTCGACCCTGCCGGACGCCGGGTTGTTGCCGTCGCGGTCGGTAGGGCCGGAGCCGGCGATAATCAGCACCACGGGGGGCGGGGTGGCTTGTTGTGGCAGCAGCAAACTGCCGTGCAGCACGCCTCGGCCGGTGTCGAGGTCGATTGGGCGTTGCAGCACGGTAGGGGCCGCTGCCTGGGCCAGGCCGGTGCACAGCAGGAGGAGAAAGGCGACGAGGCGCGACATCATGCGGTTACTACATGGGGAGATGGAGGTTTGACCCAATGTTTGCGGGAAGGTTCTGGGGGGGGCAGCGGGTGGCGGTGCTGTGAGAGCGGGCACACGTCAAGAGCCAGCACAGGCGAGCAAAGCATCTGTATACTGCCGCTTTCGTCCATTTCAGGCAGATCTCGCGGAGCGTCCATGTCCGGCAATACCTACGGCAAGCTGTTCACTGTCACCACCGCTGGCGAAAGCCATGGCCCGGCGTTGGTCGCCATTGTCGATGGATGCCCACCGGGCCTGGAAATTTCCCTCGCCGACCTGCAGCACGACCTCGACCGGCGCAAGCCCGGCACCAGCCGGCACACCACCCAGCGCCAGGAGGCCGACGAGGTTGAAATCCTCTCCGGCGTGTTCGAAGGCCGCACCACCGGCTGCTCGATCGGCTTGCTGATCCGCAACACCGACCAGAAGTCCAAGGACTATTCGGCGATCAAGGACCTGTTCCGCCCGGCCCACGCCGACTACACCTACCACCACAAGTACGGCATCCGCGACTACCGCGGCGGCGGCCGCAGCTCGGCCCGCGAAACCGCCATGCGCGTAGCCGCGGGCGCCATCGCCAAGAAGTACCTGGCCAGCCAGGGCATCACCGTGCGTGGCTACATGAGCCAGCTGGGCCCGATCGAAATCCCGTTCAAAACCTGGGAGTCGGTGGAGCAGAACGCCTTCTTCAGCCCCGACCCGGACAAAGTGCCGGAGCTGGAGGCCTACATGGACCAGCTGCGCCGTGACCAGGATTCGGTAGGTGCCAAGATCACCGTGGTCGCCGAAGGCGTCATGCCTGGGCTTGGCGAGCCGATTTTCGACCGCCTGGATGCCGAACTGGCCCATGCGCTGATGAGCATCAACGCCGTGAAGGGTGTTGAAATCGGTGCAGGGTTCGCCAGTGTCGCCCAGCGCGGTACCGAACACCGTGACGAACTGACCCCGGAAGGCTTCCTCAGCAACAATGCCGGCGGCATCCTGGGGGGGATCTCCTCGGGGCAGCCGATCGTTGCCCACCTGGCGCTGAAACCGACGTCCAGCATCACCACCCCGGGCCGTTCCATCGACGTCGATGGCAACCCGGTGGACGTCATCACCAAAGGCCGTCACGACCCTTGCGTGGGCATCCGCGCCACGCCAATCGCCGAGGCGATGATGGCTATTGCGCTGATGGACCACCTGCTGCGCCACCGTGCGCAGAATGCCGATGTGCACGTGAATACCCCGGTGCTGGGCCAGCTCTGATTCGTCTGCACCGGCCTGCTCGCGTGCAAGTTCGCGAACAGGCCGGTGCAGGAAACAACCTGATTGGCTGAATCCATGCCCGCAATTCCCTACTGGCGCCTGTCCAGTTTCTACCTCTTCTACTTCGCCCTGTTGGGCTCCACCGCCCCCTTCCTGGCGCTGTACTTCGACCACCTGGGCTTCTCCCCGGCGCGCATTGGCGAGCTGGTGGCCATCCCCATGCTGATGCGCTGCATTGCCCCCAACCTGTGGGGCTGGCTGGGCGACCGCAGCGGTCAGCGCCTGCTGATCGTGCGCCTGGGCGCGCTGTGTACCTTGGCCACCTTTTCGCTGATTTTCTTCGGCAAGAGCTACGCCTGGCTAGCGCTGGTGATGGCCCTGCATGCGTTTTTCTGGCATGCCGTGCTGCCCCAGTTCGAGGTCATTACCTTGGCCCACCTGCACGGGCAGACATCCCGGTACAGCCAGGTTCGGCTGTGGGGCTCGATCGGCTTCATCCTCACGGTGGTCGGCCTGGGCCGGCTGTTCGAGTGGCTGAGCCTGGACATCTACCCTGTGGCGCTGGTCACGATCATGGCCGGGATCGTCGCTGCCAGCCTGTGGGTGCCCAATGCCCAGCCGGTGGAGCAGGGCGAGCGCAGCAATGCGGGTGGGTTCCTGCAGCAGTTGCGGGCACCCGGGGTAGTCGCCTTCTATGCCTGCGTGGCGCTGATGCAACTGAGCCACGGGCCGTACTACACCTTCCTCACCTTGCACCTGGAGCACCTGGGCTACAGCCGTGGCGCCATTGGCCTGCTGTGGGCCCTGGGCGTGGTGGCCGAAGTGCTGATGTTCATGCTGATGAGCCGCCTGTTCGCCCGCTTCAGCGTACAGCGGGTGTTGCTGGCCAGTTTCCTGCTGGCGGCCGGGCGCTGGCTGCTGCTGGGCAACCTGGCCGGTGAGCCGGCGGTGCTGATCTTCGCCCAGCTGCTGCACGCGGCCACCTTCGGCTGCTTCCACGCAGCCAGCATTGCCTTCGTGCAGGCCAGTTTCGGCGCCCGCCAGCAAGGCCAGGGCCAGGCCCTGTACGCTGCGTTGTCAGGTACCGGCGGCGCACTGGGCGCATTGTATTCGGGCTACAGCTGGAAACTGCTGGGGCCCACCTTCACCTTTGGTATGGCCAGTGCCGCAGCCTTGGCTGCAGCCGTTATCATAGGCCTTTGTGCGCAACCGACCAGGACCCGCCCCTGATGAGCATTCTCTGCGTTTTCCACCCCGCCAGCCCGGACCTGCCGAACAAGGTGCTGACCCACCACGATGACATTGCCGCCACCCTCGCCGAGCACGGCGTGCGCCTGGAGCATGCCGAGCATGGGCTGCGGGTGCGCCCGGGCACTGCCCAGGAAGAAGTGCTGGAGGCTTGCCGTGTTTATCTGGACCAGTTGATGACGGCGCATGGCAGCCAGGCCTTCGTGCTGCTCAACCGTGACGGTGAAGACCCGACGCAGGTCGATGTGCGTGATGAGCATGTGCATGACGCCGACGAGGTGTTTGCCGTGGTCAGTGGCCGGGCGCAGGTAGGCCTGCGTTTGGCGAATGGGGTGTATTCGGTGCTGTGCGAGAAGGGGGACCAGCTGGTAGTGCCGGCCGGGACCCGGCGCTGGGTGGAACTGGGTCAGACGCCGTTCTGCCTGGCGTTGCGCCTGTATGGCAGCGAGCAGGGCGTGCAGGCGCAGTTTACCGGGGATGAGACTTCACGGGCGTTTCCGGGAATCGACGAGTTGTAATGGCATTGCCGGCCTCTTCGCGGGCACACCCGCAAGGAGGCCAGTTCAGCTGTTACAAAACTCAGCGGTAGGTCGGCAGGGCAAAGCGCTGCTGGCTTTGCAGCATGTTGATCACTGGCAGTTCACTGGCCTCCTCGGCCAGGTCGCGGCGGATGGCACTGATCGCCCACGACAGCTGCTCGGCACTGTGCAGTTGGCCATAGGTCAGCACCCGGCGGGTAACCTTGCCATCAGCAGCGCGCAGGGTCAGCAGCACGCCGCCATCGGGGCGGGCTTGGGTATTTACCTGGTAGGCCGAAAATACCGAGACGAACTTTTGCTGAATGAGGTCCATATCAACTCCTGGCTGTAATGTGGCAGACATGAGTTGAATATTGCAGCGACCGTGCCAGAACCTTGCGGTCTGAAAATTCCAGCAAAAACAGGGGGTTAAGGGTTTTTGTCAGAGGCGGCATCGTGCAGGCTGCATGGTCGTGCATTTTGCACAGTGCATTTTGCACGGCGGGGGCTTTGCCTATCGGTGCAATAGAATCTGAACCTTTGACCACATTGGCGTGCCTGACAAACACTTGGGCAATCATTTCTGCCAGGAGGTTCCCGATGTCCAGCCAAACCGCGCCCGCCACCATGACCAATGACGAGACCGCCGTCTTTGCCGAGCAAGTGTTCGAATGTGCCCGCCAGGGCGATGCCGAAATGCTCGGGCGCCTGCTTGCCAGCGGCCTGCCAGCCAATTTGCGTAACCACAAGGGCGACACCCTGCTGATGCTGGCCAGCTACCACGGCCACCATGAAGCGGTCAGGGTGCTGTTGGCGCAAGGCGCCGACCCGCTGATTGCCAATGACAATGGCCAACTGCCGATTGCCGGTGCGGCGTTCAAGGGTGACCTGGCGATGATCCGCCTGCTGCTGGAGCATGGCGTGCCGGTAGACGCTGCCGCACAGGACGGGCGAACTGCACTGATGCTGGCGGCCATGTTCAACCGCTGCGAAATCCTCGACTACCTGGTGGACCAGGGGGCCGACCCGGCGCGCCAGGATGCCCGCGGCGCCACTGCGCTGATGGCGGCGCAGACCATGGGTGCAGTGGATGCTGCCGCGCGGTTGCAAGTGCTGGCCGGCTAACCGCCAGGGGGCATTTGCGGCTATCCTTGGCGACTTTTCACCCGTCGCAGGCCCCCTTCATGAAAACTCAGTTGCTCGAATTCATCAGCCTTATTGGCGCTGGCTGCATGCGCGAGGCCGACATCGAGCGCATCGCCGACGAGGCCGCCCAGGCCTACGCCGACCCGGCTGCCTTCCTGGCCGCCAACCCCGATATCAACTACGACGACAGCTTCCCTATCCCGCTGGGCGAGTGGGTGGTGCTGGGCAGCCTGCCGGACACCGTGGTGTTCCAGGCTGACAGCTACCAGGACCTGTTCCAGCAGATCAGCGACTCGTTCGACAACAGCGTGCCGTTTACCCTCAAGCCCAAGCAACTTGCCCGCACCGAGCCGCTGACTGCGCTGAACCGCATCCAGGTACAGATGGGCGCGCTGAACAAAGAGGCCGGGGGTTACGTGCTGCTGAATTTCAGCCAGTTGCTGGATGACGAACTGCAGATGGTGATGGTGGGGCAGCATGACCTGGCGCGGGTGCTGGAGTTGGGCGCAGAGGTGGGCATCAAGGTGGAGCCGGCCCTGGAAGCCCTGAAAGTCGCTGTACACATCTAACGCCTGTCAGGGTCCTTGTGGCAGGGGCCGGTGTTCAGCCTCAGCCCAGTGCGGTATCGAGGAACATCATCACCGCAAACCCACCCATCAAGCCCAGTGTCGCCGCTGTCTGGTGGCCGTTGCGGTGGGTTTCGGGGATCACCTCGTGGCTCACCACAAAGATCATCGCCCCGGCCGCCAGGCCCATGCTGATCGGGTAGGCGAGGGCGAAGCCGGTGGAGATCCCCAGCCCGATCACCGCGCCCAGCGGTTCCATCAGCCCGGAGCCGATCGCCACCAGCGCCGCCTTCAGGTTCGACAGCCCGGTAGCGCGCAGGGCCAGCGCCACTGCCAGCCCTTCGGGGATGTCCTGGATGGCAATGGCACTGGTCAACGGCAGGCCGATGTTCATGTCGCCATTGGCGAAGCTCACGCCAATGGCCATGCCTTCAGGCAAGTTGTGCAGGGTAATCGCCAGAACGAACAGCCACACCCGGCTGATGCGCTCCGCCTCGGGCCCGCATGGGCCGGTGCTTTCGTGCTCGTGCGGGGTGAAGCGGTCGAGGCCGAGCATCAGCAGCACACCAAGGCCCATGCCCAGTACCACGGTAAACGCCGCGGCCGGGCCGTTGCCGGTGATTTCGCGGGCGGCGTCCAAGCCAGGCAGAATCAGCGAAAACGAACTGGCCGCCAGCATCATCCCGGCGGCAAAACCAAGCATCACGTCCTGGGTGCGCGCGCTGACATCGCGCAGCACCACCGCCAGGACTGCGCCCAGGGCGGTAGCGCCAAAGCCGGACAAACCGCCCAGCACGGCCAGGTGCAGGTTGTCGGCATGGTCGCCGTTCACAGCGTTCCAGAAGCTGGCCGCCAGCAGCACGATCACTGCCAGCAGGCTCAGCCCCAGGCCCGCGCTGAGCCAGGGGGTGTTCACGACCTGCTGGCGCCAGGCGTTCAGCAGGGAGGGAGTGTGGGCGCTTTGGGTGTGGGCCGGGGGCATGCGAACCTCGAATCAATGTATGCAGGCAGTCTACTCAGGGACCTGCACCAACCGCCAAGGATTCCCTTCTATTGCCGCGATAGCTGACTATGCTGTCCAGCAAAGCCTCTGGACAGGAGTTTAGGCATGGGGTCGACATTCAACAGCCTGGTCGGGCTGATCATTCTGGCGCTGGATATCTGGGCCATCCTCAATGTGATCAAAAGCAGCAGCGAGGTGGGCATCAAAGTGTTGTGGATATTGCTGATCGCACTGCTACCGGTGGTGGGGCTGGTGATCTGGGCGATCGCCGGGCCGCGGGGCAATGTGCGGATCTGAGCCCTGTGCAGTGCTGTCGGGAGCATCAACCACGGCGTCGGTTTCGAGGGAGAGCCCGCTTCCACGAACCGCCGTCACAGACATAAGCAGTAATGGGGCCGTGACAAAATTTTCACATTGGTTTAAACAGAATCCGCACCCGCACAATGCTGCGTTGGTCTAGCGCCACCGCCATCTCCGCAAACCGCAATCCTAGGACCTTCCCATTCATGGCTAACACGGACGCCCTGAAGCAACGGGGCGCGCGAGCATCGTTCTCGCCGACCCTGAAATCCCACCTGGCCTACACGCTGCTAAGCGCCCTTGTGATCATGCTGATGCTCAGCCTCGTGCGCCTGGCACTGCTGGTCTACAACAGCGACATGATCGGCGATACGCCCTATTCGACCGTCGCCGAGGGCTTCCTCAACGGCTTGCGATTCGACCTGCGGGTAGTGGTGTACCTCAGCATTCCGCTGCTGCTGGCCATCCTCAGCCCCTGGGCCATGGCCCGGCGTGGTGTGTTCCGTTTCTGGCTGACCCTCGCTTCGAGCGTGGTGATGTTCCTTGGCTTGATGGAGATGGACTTCTACCGCGAGTTCCACCAGCGCCTCAACGGCCTGGTGTTCCAGTACATCAAGGAAGACCCGAAAACCGTCATGAGCATGCTCTGGTACGGCTTCCCGGTGGTGCGCTATCTGCTGGCCTGGGCCTTCGGCACTTGGCTGTTGAGCCTGCTGTTCAAGGGCATCGACCGTCTCACCCGTGGCCAGGGCGAACAGCGCGTAGCGCCGTGGTACAACCGCCTGGCGGTGTTCATGGTGATCCTGCTGGTGGCCGTGGTTGCCGCCCGTGGCACCCTGCGCCAAGGCCCGCCGATGCGCTGGGGTGACGCCTTTACCACCGACTCCAACTTCGTCAACCAGCTGGGCCTGAACGGCACCCTGACCCTGATCGACGCCGCCAAGAGCCGCTTCGGCGAGGACCGCGCCAACATCTGGAAGCCGGTGCTGGAGCAGGGCGTGGCGACCGAAACCGTACGCAAGCAGTTGCTCACCCCGAATGACACCCTGGTCGATGCCGACGAGGCTGCCATCCGCCGCGACTTCCTGCCGCCGGCCGAGCGCACCCTGCCAATCAAGAACGTGGTGGTGATCCTGATGGAAAGCTTCGCCGGCCATTCGGTCGGTGCACTGGGCAGCCCGAACAACATCACCCCGTACTTCGACAAGCTGGCCAAGGAAGGCCTGCTGTTCGACCGCTTCTTCTCCAATGGCACCCATACTCACCAAGGCATGTTCGCCACCATGGCCTGCTTCCCCAACCTGCCAGGTTTCGAATACCTGATGCAGACCCCGGAAGGTGGCCACAAGCTGTCGGGCCTGCCGGCGCTGCTCAGCGCCCGTGATTACGATGACGTGTACGTCTACAACGGCGACTTTGCCTGGGACAACCAGTCCGGGTTCTTCGGCAACCAGGGCATGACCACCTTCATCGGCCGTAACGACTTCGTCAACCCGGTGTTCTCCGACCCGACGTGGGGCGTGTCCGACCAGGACATGTTCGACCGCGGCAACGAGGAGTTGGCCAAGCACGACGGCAAGAAGCCGATCTACGCGCTGCTGCAGACCCTGTCCAACCACACTCCGTATGCGCTGCCGAAAGACCTGCCGGTCGAGAAGGTTACCGGCCAGGGCCGCCTGGATGAGCACCTGACCGCCATGCGTTACTCGGACTGGGCGCTGGGCCAGTTCTTCGAGAAGGCACGTAAAGAGCCGTACTTCAAGGACACCCTGTTCGTCATCGTGGGCGACCATGGCTTCGGCAACCACCAGCAGGTCACCGAGCTGGACCTGGGCCGCTTCAACGTACCGCTGCTGCTGATTGCCCCGGGCATCCAGGAGAAGTTCGGTGCGGTAAACCACACCGTGGGCACCCAGGTCGACATCGTGCCGACCATCATGGGCCGCCTGGGTGGCCAGGCGCGTCACCAGTGCTGGGGCCGCGACCTGCTCAACCTGCCTGAGGGCGACCAGGGCGTGGGCATGATCAAGCCGTCTGGCAGCGAGCAGATCGTCGGCCTGGTGCAGGGTGACCGCATCCTGATCGAGTCCAAGGACATGACCCCTCGCATGTACCGCTACCAGCTGGGCAGCGAGTTCAAGGCCGAGCTGATCGAAAGCCCGGACCAGCCGGAAATGCTCAAGAAGCTCGAAGCGTATATCCAGACGGCGACCAAGAGCCTGCTGGACAACACGGCCGGTGTGGTGCACGGCACGCCGAAGTAAGGCTGCAAAAGGGCCGCTTGGCGGCCCATTCCTCGGGGCAAGCCCGCTCCCACAGGGTTATCATCGCACTCCGGCCGGTGATATCGCTGTGGAAGCGGGCTTGCCCCGCGAGAGGCCCTCACAGACTGAACATTCTCCCTGCCCCAAGGTCAGTTGATCAGGCATCACACCTTGGTGTCCCTGGATTGGGAGGACTTGTTCAATGAAAGAGTGGGAAGTCACCTATGCCGATCAAAAAGGCGAACCGTCCACCATGATGCTGCGGGCTGAGCACCGTCCCAGCGAAGAGGAAGCCGCGCGGGCCATCCGTTCGCAACTGTTCCCGGTAATGGACGAGCTGGACCTCAACGACTTCCAGGACCGCACCATTTCCCCGACCGCCCGCTGGCTCAAGGAGCATAGCGGGGTGACCATCACCCGCATTGACGAAGCGCCCTGACCCACACGTTTGCGTGGGGTCTGTTCAGGCGCTAGGATGAGGGAAGGTGCCTGCCTATTCTGCGGGTTGGCACCGCTTCAATTCGCGTCTTGCATCAGCTCGAACTGCCCGGCAAATGCTGGCAGGTGCGTAGTGCACGGAAAGTCTATCCATAGCATTATTCAGGAGGACGTTTCATGAGCAGCCAGAACGACGACATCAGCAGCAACGTCCTGCGCCAGATGAAAGCAGGCGGTTTCGACTTCACCCAGATCCACCCCATCGAGTTCTATGCCATTTTCCCGGACGAAGCAGGGGCGCGCCGCGCGGCCGGTCAGTTTCGCGGGGAATCGTTGAATGCCCAGGTCAAGGAGCTGGGCGATGGCGCCTGGCACCTGGAGTTGAGCAAAGTCATGTACGCCACCCATGGCGGGATTGGCGATTTTGAAGAGACCTTCGAGCAGTTGGTGACACCTTATGGGGGGGAGGTGGAAGGATGGGGGGTCAAGCACGAGCGACCCATAGCCTGACCGTTACACCCTGCTTTCTTCGCGGGCTCGCCCGCGAAGAAACGCACATTTCTTCAGGGCCTGCGCCCAGCCATATGGCTTAGATAGGCCAATAAACTGTCCAGCT
Source organism: Pseudomonas sp. LB-090624 (assembly GCF_003205205.1). Lineage (GTDB taxonomy): Bacteria > Pseudomonadota > Gammaproteobacteria > Pseudomonadales > Pseudomonadaceae > Aquipseudomonas. The sequence goes on along the minus strand of NZ_QJRL01000045.1, from coordinate 7,184 downwards.
CCTGCTCGCTCAACACGCGCTCGTCAAACCCCGGCATCTTTGCCTGCGGCCACTGCCGCAAGCTTTGCGGGTTTCGTATCAATTTGCGCAAATAAGCCGGCTGAAAGTACTCGGTCGGGTTATGTGGCAGATTCAAATCCGGCCCGACCTGCGCGTCCCCCGCACCGTTTAGCTGGTGGCAAGCCAGGCAGTTCTGCTGGAACAGCGCAAAACCCTGGTGCACTGGGCTGCTGGCCGGCAACTTCGGGTCGGGCAGTAGCGCTGGAAAACGCTGTGCTACCGGCGTGAGTTTGCGAATCGTCGAAATCTGAAACGGCCACTGCTCGGGGCGAATGCCGCTGGCCTGCGGGGCTGTCCACACCAGGTAGAATGGCCCGGCCCCTGGTTTGCCAGGGCCCAGCGGCGGCCACGGTTTGCCCGGGTCTTCCACGGCCAGCCACGCACGTGCCGGCCCTTGCTGCAGCAGCGGCGCAGCCGGCATCTCTGCCGCAAAGCCATCCAGCGCCACGGCCTGCAGGTGATCGCTGGCATTTACGCCGGGTAATAGCGCAGCCAACGGGACGGCGCGGTAATGCATGGGCCGTTTGTAGGAAACATCCTGTTCAATGCTGATTTCCCGAGCCTGGGGGTGGCCGAGCAGTTCTGCGCTGCTCCATTGGCGCGCCTGGGCACCAAGCTCAAGCTGCAGTTGCGCCGCCGACAGCGGCAGGCTCAAAAGCAATGCAAACAGGGTAAGGCAGCGGCGCATAGGCGTTCTCCGACCATCAAGGCCAGCAGGTTACCTGTGCGCTAACCCTCGGCGCCACCGCCGCATCAGCCGAACAAACGGGTCAGGTTCGGCAGAATCAGCAGTAATGTGGTGGCGAATAAAATGAGCCCAGCTTGACGAATTTTCGATTGTCTGAACATGGCGGACCGCCTTCTTGTTGTTATTCCTGAATACCCGTTGGCTTCCTTGTCGCGCTTCGGGTCGATCGCAGCGGCGTTCCATGACGCCTGAACTGCATGCCTCTTGTAAATCGATATACAACCAACAGTAGGGTGTGCGGGATCCATATTTGAGAACCCTTTGTTCTATTTATATGAATTTTTAATTCATTATAGTTATGAGGCCATGTGCCAGCTCGCTGGCAGGCTCTCGTTAGACACTGGCAGTGCTGCTAGTGGGTCGCCGACGAAATGTGACCGTTCGTCAGTGCAGCCTACTTGCTTGTACGTGCCTTTCGCGTCAGTCTCTACAGCAGATTCCCACCCATGTCGTTCAGGACTATTCCTATGTCGTTACGCATCTGCATCCTTGAGACCGATGTCCTGCGTCCGGAGTTGACGGCGCAATACCAGGGCTACGGCAGGATGTTCGAGCAGCTGTTCTCGCGTCAGCCGATCGCCGCCGAATTTTGTGTGTACAACGTGATGAACGGCGACTACCCCGCCGAGCATGAAGTGTTCGACGCCTATCTGGTCACCGGCAGCAAGGCCGATTCGTTTGGCACCGATGCGTGGATCCAAACCCTCAAGGCCTACCTGCTGAAGTTGTACGAGCGGGGCGAGAAGCTGCTGGGCGTGTGTTTCGGCCACCAGTTGCTGGCATTGACCCTGGGTGGCAAGGCCGAGCGCGCCGAAAAGGGCTGGGGCGTGGGCATTCATCGCTATTCGCTGGCGGCGCATGCGCCGTGGATGGACCCGGAAGTGTCGGAGCTGACCTTGCTGATCAGCCATCAGGACCAGGTGACCGAATTGCCGGAAGGTGCCACTGTGATTGCCTCGAGCGATTTCTGCCCGAACGCGGCGTACCATATTCGCGACCAGGTGCTGTGCTTCCAGGGCCACCCGGAGTTCGTCCACGACTATTCCAGGGCTCTGCTCGATGCCCGTCAGGAACACCTGGGCAACGAGGTGTACCACAAGGCCGTGGCCAGCCTGGCCACCGAGCACCAGGGTGATTTGGTAGGGGAGTGGATGTTGCGGTTTATCCAGCAGCCTGTGAACAAGCACGACGCGGCATAATGGCTGGGGCCGCTAGGCGGCCCCCGCAATCCTACAACCAACCCGATTTCTTGAAGCTGGCATACAGCCCCGTACATCCCGCCGCAATCACCCCCAGCACTGCAAAATATCCGTAATGCCAGCTGAGCTCCGGCATGTTCTGGAAGTTCATCCCGTACACCCCGGCAATCGCCGTAGGGAACGCCAGAATCGCCGCCCATGCCGCAAACTTGCGCTGCACGATGCTTTGCCGTGACGACTCCAGCAACATGCCGATTTCGATGGTCTGGCTGGCGATGTCGCGGATGCCCGCCAGGTCTTCCATCTGCCGGGTCACGTGAATCTGCACATCACGAAAATACGGGCGCATGTTCTTGTCGATGAACGGGAAACTCAGGCGCTGCAGTTCCTCGCTGATCTCCACCATTGGTGCCACGTAGCGGCGCAGGCGCAGGATGTCGCGGCGCAGGCTGTGCAGGCGGCGGATGTCGTCTTCTTGCAGTGAACCACCCAGCACGCTCTGCTCCAGCGCTTCGATCTCGCCATGAATGGCTTCGCTGACGGGCTGGTAGTTCTCGGTGACGAAATCGAGCAAGGCGTACAGCACGAAGTCTTCGCCGTGCTCCAGCAGCAAAGGCCGCGCCTCGCAGCGCTGGCGCACCATGGCGTAGGATTTGGAGTGGCCGTTGCGGCAGGTGATGATGTAGCCGTTGCCAGCGAAGATGTGGGTTTCGATGAACTCCAGCTTGCCTTCGTGGCGCACCGGTGAGTAAGTGACGATGAACAGCGCATCGCCGAAGGTTTCCAGCTTCGGCCGGCTGTGTTTTTCCAGCGCGTCTTCGATGGCCAGCTCGTGCAGGTTGAACTGGCACTGCAGGTTGGCCAGTTCCTCGGCGTTGGGCTCCTCAAGGCCGATCCACACGAAATGCCCCGGCTTGCGCGCCCACTCGCTGCCTTCGTCGATGCTGATGTTGGTGACTTTCCTGCCGGCGCTGTACACCGCTGACGCCACGACTCGACCCATGGTTGCCCGCTTATTCCGGTTGAACACGGTGTACAGCTTGGGCTGTACCCGGCTCAAGAGCAACCCGGATCAGGCCAGCTCGGTTTCCATCCGGTCAATGCACTGCTGCATCTGCCCCCGGCACTGCTCGATCAGCGCCGGCAGGTCCTGCTGGGTCAGGCCCGCCGTGGCTATCGGCGGCAGCGAGCGCACGATGACCGTGCGCTGACGCCAGCTGTTCAGGCGCATGCGCCCGGCATAGCGGCTGACGCACACAGGGACGATCGGTACACCGGCCTCGATGGCCATGTGGAACGCGCCTTTCTTGAATGCCAGCAGATGCTCGCCGGGGTTGCGCGTGCCCTCGGGGAAAATCCAGATCGAGGTATCGTCCTGCAGCACCCGGGTGGTTTTCTGCAGGGCCTTGCGCGCCTGATAGGCATTCTTGCGGTCGATCAGCACGTTGCCACCCAGCCAGAACAGTTGGCCGAACAGCGGGATCCAGCCCAGGCTTTTCTTGCCGATGGCCACCGTGCGTTGTGGCACTACCTGGCCCAGCACGAAGAGGTCGAAGTTGGATTGGTGGTTGGCGACGATCACGCAGCCAGGCGGCTGGTCCCACAGCGGGCCGACTTCGGCCTTGACCCTGATGCGCATCAGCCAGGTGGCCGGGCGGCTATAGAGGCGGGCGAATACGCGGCTGTTGTCGGGGTTGAAGGGCCGGCACAGGCCAATGAGCAGGCCAATGGCGCCGACGGCAAGAAAATGCAGCGCCAGCAGGAACATGCGCAACGAATAAAGCATGGTACGACTCACACCAAACAGTCGCCAGGCAGTGTACGGGTGTGCACTGGTCGGGGCAAACCTGTGTGTGTGACTGTTCGCGCCCTTTCGCGAGCTTGCCCGCGAAAGGGCTCGAGCGGTCAACCCATGTGGTGCTGGTCGAGTTCGATCGCCTTGTCCAGCGCTTCGAGCAACCCCTTGCGTACTTTCAGCTTGGTGTTCTTGTGCGCCAGCATGTTCAGCTTCTTCAATTCCCGCGCCACGGTCAGCGCCGCTTCCTGCAACTGCTCGGCTGGCACCACCTTGTCAAGGAAGCCGGCATCCACCGCTGCTTGCGGGTCGAACACCTCGGCATTGATCACCGAACGATGGAAGGCCGAGCGGCGCAGGCGGTCGCGGGCCAGTTCGATGCCTGCGTGGTGCATTGTCATGCCGATCTGCACTTCGTTCAGGCACACCTTGTACGGCCCTTCGACACCAATGCGGTAGTCGGCCGACAGCAGCAGGAAGGCACCCTTGGCCACGGCATTGCCCGGGCAGGCGACCACGACCGGGAACGGGTGCGACAGCAGGCGGCGCGCGAGGGTGGAGCCAGCGGTGACCAGGCTGATGGCTTCTTTGGGCCCGCTGGTCATCACCTTCAGGTCGTAACCACCCGAGAGGATGCCCGGCTGCCCCGTGATGATCACCACCGCCCGTTCTTCGGCGGCGCGGTCCAGCGCGGCATTGAAGGCCGTGATGACGTCCGGCGAGATGGCGTTGACCTTGCCGTTGTTCAGGGTCAGGGTGGCGATGCCGTCTTCGGCGTGGTAGGTAATCAGCTCGCTCATGGCAGAGTCCTTTTGTTGGCGTGGCGAAGACGTTACCCAGCGCAATGGGCGAGGTAAAGCAGCAAGGCTGACTGGTCGGTCAGCGTTCAGTCGGGTCCAGGTGCAAATACATGAAAAATTTGAAAAAAATGCTTGCCAAAGGAAAGCTCTTTCACTAAATTAGCGCACCTCGACAGGCTGCAAGGCTTGAAGAGAAACGGTGAAGTGTCCGAGTGGTCGAAGGAGCACGCCTGGAAAGTGTGTATACGAGAAATCGTATCAAGGGTTCAAATCCCTTCTTCACCGCCACATTCTACGAAAAGCCCCCGCGCTGAAAAGCTCGGGGGCTTTTTGTTTTCAAGTGCCATTGGGGGCTGCTGCGCAGCCTATCGCGCCAGCTTTCAGGTATTGAGCACGCCAGTTGTTTCCCCAGGTATCGCTCCCACAGGTGCCCCACAGGATGGTCGATTTCCTGTGGGGGCGGTCCTGGCGATCTAGAAGCTGACCGAAGCCGAAAGACGAGCGGTACGCGGAGCCCCCTGGAACAGGTAGTTATCCCCCAGGTAATCCCCTACATCGCGCCAGTAACGCTTGTCCAACACGTTATCCACCGTCAGCCGCAGCACTGTGTCATACCCACCAACCCGCGTGCGGTAACGGCTACCCAGATCGAACACGGTATACCCGCCAACCTCCACATTACCCGCCTGGCTCGCATACTTGCTGGCGCTGTACCGCACTCCGCCCAGCAGCGCCAGGCCCGATACTGGCAAGCTGTATTCGGCGTGCAACGCCGCGCGGAACCGGGGCACATTGATTGCCTGGTGGCCTTCATAATCATCGGTACCGCTGTTCTGCACGCGCGCCCGAATGGCTGCCGCACTGGCCTGTACCTGCAGCTTCGGGGTCACCCAGCCGCTGGCGCCCAGTTCCAGCCCGGTATTCTTTTGCTGGCCCTGCTGCACGTAGGTGAAGGTGCCGGCACCGTCTGGCCGCGCGTACTGGTAGGCCTGGCGAATCTGGAACAACGCGGCGCTCAGGCTCAGGCCCTGCCAGTCGTGCTTGATGCCCAGTTCCAGCTGGTGTGAAGTGGTAGGCGCGAGGATCTGCGCGGCATTGCTGGCGAACCAGGGCGCAGTGCCGCCAGCCGACAGCCCTTTGGAGTAGCTGGCATACACGGTGGTATCCGCCTGCGGCTTGTAGATGAGCGCAGCATTGGGCAGCCATTCGTACTGACGGGTATGGCGGCCAGCAACACCGTTCTCGTCCCAGGTCTGTTCGTCCAGGCGCACTTCACGGGCGCCCAGCACGGTCTGCCAGTGCTCGTTGAGGCTGATGCGATCACTGACGAACAGGCCATACTGCCGGCTGTCCAGGCGCCGCTCGCTGGCGCCGACCGGTTTGTCGGACGGGGCGAGGGGTGGGGCCCCCGTGTAGATGTTGCCGGTGCCTAGCCATTCGTTGTAGTACGGGCGCTGGTCCAGCGTGCGGCGCTGCGCACTGCTGCCCACGGTCAGTTCATGGCCCACCCCCAGCGCATCGAAGCGCCCGTTGAGCATGGCCTGTGCCTCGTCGGTGCGGCGGGTGTCGTCAGGGCTGCGGAAATCGTAGATGTCGTAGTCGCCATTGCTGCCGAAGAACGCGCCTTCGCTCGAACCCCAGGCGAACGAACTGTAGTCATCGATCACCACCTTGCTGCGCGACGCGCTCAGGGTGCCGGTCCAGGCCTCGTTGAAACGGTACTCGAAGCGCCCACCCAGGTTCAGCGAGTCGTTCTGCACCGGCTTGGCCCAATGCTGATAGGCCAGGCGGTCACTGGGGTCGATGCCATGGGGCAGTTCGGTGCCGCCGAGCAGTTGGTAACCTGGCACCGAGCGTTGTTCGCGGTGCTGGTATTCGGCGTCCAGTTGCAAGGTGGCATCCGCACTGATCTGCCAATCGAAGGCCAGCGAGGCGAAGTCGCGCTTGCCGTCCGCATGGTCCACATAAGAGCGGATGTCCTCATGGGCCAGGTTGGCGCGCAGGCCAAACTGCCTTTCGTTACCGAACCAGCCACCCAGGTCGGTGGCCAGGTAGCGTTCGCCCTGTTCGTTGGTCGACACCGTGATGCTGCGCACGTCTTCGGCGCGCTTGGTCACGTAGTTGATCAGGCCGCCCGGCTCTGACACACCGCTCTGCAGCCCGGACAGGCCCTTGAGCAGTTCCACCTGCTGCTTGTTTTCCAGGGCAACATTCTGCTCGCCGGCGATAGTCTGGCCGTTGATGCGGTAGCTGCTGGCAGCGTTCAGCTCGAAACCGCGCACGTTGAAGTTTTCGTAGTAGCCGATGGGTGCATAGCTTTCGCCGACCGAGGCGTCGCTTTGCAGCACTTCGCTGAGCTTGCGTACCTGGCGGTCTTCCAGCAGTTGCTGGCCGAACACGCTGACCGAGGCCGGGGTGTCGAGCAGCGGCGCGGGCTGGAAACCGGCCACTGTGGCCTGGCGCGCCTGGTAACCGTCGTTGGCGGAGGTGTCGGAAACCTGCACCGGGTCAAGAAGCACGCTGTCTTCGGCAAGCACATGGGGGCAATGCAGGGCCAGACCCAGGCTGAGCAGGCTCAGGGG
>NZ_QJRL01000044.1 GCF_003205205.1 Pseudomonas sp. LB-090624 | reverse complement strand
TGAGAGTTTCTTCGCTACATTGAAGAGAGAGGAAGCCTACGCGGTCTACCCCACAAAGAAACAGGCTCACCTGGCAATTGCCAGCTACATCCATGGGTTTTACAACAGCTGTCGACTGCATTCAGCATTGGGTTACCGTTCACCGAACGAATACGCAAAAGGCTTAAGGCAGTTGGCTCTGTAGCCAGCTTCTTGGCGTCCGCTGTCACGGGGCAGGCCCAGTGGTTCGCTTCGGTCATAGCAGGGCTTCTTCTTCATCTTTACCAACCTCTCCTTCCGCGCCTGCCAACTTTTGGGCCTCTGTATGGACCGGACACATGGTGGACAGGCCTACGATCCTAGGCTCGTTGATTTGGCCGTTTGGCTTCCCATATCGATAGCGTCGCACACCTGGCGGAACGCTGGCCCGTTCCAGATCCCTGTTCGGAGCGGCACCACTTAACGAATGCCTGCCACCGATCACAGTGTGCCTTCATCGTGCCGTAGTGGCCGCCGCCGAACATGTCTTTCAGCGCCTGCGGCCCTGCATACCTCAGTTGCCTGCCGTAGCCGAAATTGCGGCCATCGCGTCTACCTACCAATGCCATATCGGTCACCTCATCTTCTGCTCTTCAGTCCTCGCCCCACGTCATCCCGCCAAGAATGCTGAGTGTTGTCAGGGATCAAGGCCCCTGCGACCTGTGGGGAATGTCCTCTACGCGGGACTGGCGGCTCCTTACGTCCGGGAGCAAGGGCATCTCATGATCTGGCCTCCTGAACACCGTTACCGGTGGGCGGGTGGAGGCAGCACTGGCTGACGAGACCCGCGCCTGAAGATCCTGAGCCATGTGCAAGCAGCAATGCGATGACCGGGGCATGCCTGACTGTCAGTCAGGTGCAGTCCATTCCCTGGTCTGCGGCACCATCATCTACATGGCTGTTGCTGGTGACATAGGCGTTTGTCACGCCGATTGTCACGAGGTGGAGGGCCGCAAAGCCAAGTGCGATGAGGGCTGCAGCAGTGCTAGAAGCGCCCGTCTCTTTCCAGAGAAAGAGACGGGCACAGGTTGGCGCAATATTCGCCCAAGCGGATAGGTTGCTGCAGGACCGCGAAGTAAAGAGGGAACGTCTGGCGCACGGAAGCGGCGTACTAGAATAGGCGTCGATCACATGGGTAGTGAACGTGCGAGCTACCGGCTTGGGGAGTACACCAAAAATCATTGCCGGGGGCTTTTAGGGCTCGTACCACAGGGTCGCTGACGGAAATTGCATTGGCACTGTTCTTAGACGTGCGTACGGCGGGTCAGTATCTCGGTGCAAGGCACGGGCTTCACCCGTGTTCGCGGGCAAGCCCTAATGCCAGTCAGTTAACGTTTTCCGGCTTGATTGGGGCTGCTTTGCAGCCCTTCGCGGGCTTGCCCGCTCCCACAGGGATCGCGCTAGCTTTTAGAAGTTGAGCAAGCCAGTTGGCTCACACAGGTACGGGGTAATGTTCCGGGTAGCGATACCTGTTCGACTGCCCGGCTGCGCATGCGTGCGTCGGGCAAGCCCTAATGCCAGACAGTTAACGTTCTCCGGCTTGATTGGGGCTGCTTTGCAGCCCTTCGCGGGCTTGCCCGCTCCCACAGGGATCGCGCTAGCTTTTAGAAATTGAGCAGGACAGTTGGCTCACACAGGTACGGTGTAATGTTTCGGGTAGCGATACCTGTTCGACTGCCCGGCTGCGCATGCTTTGAAAAGCTGCTCAGAAGTAGCTTGAAAGGGTTTTGTGGGGAGAGGGAACTGTGTTGCAGGGCACAGTTCCGCGGCGGAGCAAGAATTGCCGGGGCCGCCTTGCGGCCCTTTCGCGACACAAGGCCGCTCCCACACAGGGCGTGGAAGATTCGAGCATCGTGCTTACATTCTGGCCTTAATGTTCACGAAAGGAGACGAATTCAAGCTTAATTAGTGCCGATCTTGCAATTATTCACGGCCTGTCGAGTGGCTCTGGAATGAATCCCTGTTCCCTCAGTGCCTTGATGACCCCACGCACCAGGTAATTGTTGGAGAAGCCAATGGTGTATTGCCTCGAACCTGGGTTGATTGGCAGAAGCATGCCTTGCTCTACCAGGTTCTTGATCTGATAAGTCCGTTGGTTAGCCGTGAGCGCGGGGAGTGCCTGAGCAATGTCACTCGATTTCACGACCTTCAGCTTTATGACGCTGACCAGAATCTGTTCCTCGGTCTCGGTAATCCACTCCCGACTGCGTGCAAAACTCACCGCCGGCAACAGAATGCACTTCGTGAGGTAGCCATAGTCGGTGAGCTTGTCCACCTTCTCCAATTCGTCGCGGATGCCCTGCAACACATAGGTACACCATGCCTCCAGCCCTGCTGTGGTGCCAGTATCGGCAAGCCCTAGCATGGTGTAGTACTTGTCCCGGTCATTGCAGAACACTGCTGTGGGGTTGAGTACCCGACCACCCGTGTTCACGTTGAAGCCGTACTTCATCAACAGCGCGTAGGTCAGCAGCCTTACCACCCGCCCATTGCCATTGCCGAATGGGTGAATCCAACCGAAACGGTGGTGCGCCAGGGCGACCTTCATCAGCGCGTATTTAGGGGAATCGTCGCGATTGATGAAGGTGACCAACTCCTGCATGTACTGCGGCACCAACACACCTTCTGGAGGCAGGTGCTCCGCCTGGGCGATCCTGACCGCCCCTTCCCGGTAGGCGCCTGGCGTTTTATCGCCTTCACGCCGTAACCCCATTACGGTCATGGCGTGCAATTCTCGGATCGTATGCTCTGTCAGGTCTGCACCAGGCTTGATCACCGCTACGATGTAATCCATCGCCTTTTCGATGTTGGCAATTTCCAGCAACTGATCGGTGCTCTCGGCCTTCCCTTCGACCTTGCTGTCGATGTAGTCGGCCAGTGTGGTGTGGTTGCCCTCGATTCGAGCAGAGCCCAAGCTCTCCAGCGTGTGGAACAGCGCCTTCAACTGAAAGAACACCTGATGTGGAATGTCCCCTTCCAGCCTCAGCCTGCGCAGAAATTCGAGCTCGGCCAGAACGTCAACCAGCGGCGAGTCAAAGGACGGGGTCAGTAGCTTGCAGGTCGTGGTGAGAAAACTGGGGCATCTCAAAATTATCTCTAAACGGAAAATCCATTATCTAGAAAAATTTCGGGTCTCACCCCGTAAACACTGGCCAAAACCTGATCGACAGCTAACCATTATCTAAAAATACGTCCAACCCTAAGTGGAAAACTGCGAACCATAAAGTCAAAAAACGCAGATCCGTGGGGAAAAAAACGGGATCGAGTAGGAGGCGGGCTCACACCCGCCGTCCTCTCACACCACCGTGCGTACGGTTCCGTACACGGCGGTTCAAGCTATGCGGCTAAGCCGGTTGATCGTATCCAGTATCGAGACCAGTCCGAGTCGATCCCATAGCTTCTTCGGCAGCGCCTGATTCATATGTGGCGCCCCCGAGTTCCACCACGGGCCTCGGCCGTTACAGACCGATTTACAGGCACGCTCTTCGCTTAAGCCCAGACGCATCAGGTTGCGCGCCCTCGTAGAGGGCTGCTTCCATTGGCGCCAGATGGCACAGCGGAGTTTGTGCCTGATCCAGCCATCCAGTTCCTCAAGTGGCCGTTTGCTCTGGCTAAGCTTGAAGTAACCCGCCCAGCCTCGCAGGACAGGGTTTATCCGCTCAATGGTATTCGTCATCTTGCGGCCCCGTGCACCGCGTAGCAGCTCTGCGATCCGGTCGCGCAGGCGACCCAGGCTCGTCGTTGCCACCCGCAGCCTTGGCTGCTGATGCCAGCTCATCCCATAGCCCAAGTAGTCACACTTCCAGGCTCTCGCGACTCGACTCTTCTTCTGATTCACCGTCAGTTTCAAACGTTGATTCAGGAAGCGTTCGACACTGGCCAGTACCCGTTCGCCAGCCCGAGGGCTGCGTACATAAATGTTCGCGTCATCGGCATAGCGCACGAAGCGGTGACCCCGCCGTTCCAGTTCGCGGTCAAGTTCGTCGAGCAGGATATTCGACAGCAGCGGCGAGAGCGGGCCGCCTTGCGGCGTCCCCTCCTGCCGTGGGCTGACGGCACCGCCTGACATGACTCCCGCTTCAAGGTAGCGGCGGATAAGCCTGAGTACGCACTTATCTTTGACCCGGCGCTCGATACAGGCCATCAGGATGTCGTGGTTGACTCGATCGAAGAACTTCTCCAGATCGATTTCCACGCACCACCGGTGCCCCGATGCCACATGGGCACGGGCCATCTCGACGGCTTGATGTGTGCTTCTGCCCGGACGGAAGCCATAGCTGTAGTCCGAGAACAGTGGGTCGAAGATGGGCGTGAGCTGTTGCTGCAAGGCTTGCTGGATCAAGCGGTCCACGACGCTGGGGATCCCCAGTTGCCGTATGCCGCCTTGCGGTTTGGGAATTTCAACCGCCCGCACTGCGTGAGGATGGTAATCACCAGCCAGCAACCTGGCCTTGAGGGTTGGCCAATACTGTTTCACGTAGCCTGCCAAGTCAGCGACCGTCATGCCATCGGCACCCGGTGCTCCCTTGTTGCTGACCACGCGTTGATACGCACGCTTGAGGTTGGCGGGTGCGAGCACCCGCTCCATCAGCGCGTCCGGCTCCGCGTTCGTCCACGTCGCTGACGCCGTCGGTACCTTTGCACTGTCAGGCATCATCCTCGGCTTCTGGCCGGGACTCTGAATGTCAGTTTCCACCGTAGGAAATTTCTGCATTGCGGCTACCAACGAGACAGTGACGCCTACTGGCGGCATAACCTGTTCAGCCCTTGGTGGCGCGGTTAACCGCCACTTACTACGGCTTCGGCTGACTTCTGCACGCTCATCCCGTCGCCTCTCGACGCTCGGTAGCACTATGGCAAGCGTGCAGATCTCCCAGGGTAATTCGCGCGACCTTCCTGCTTATGCCTGTCGGATTTACGTCACAGCGCTCCGTGCAAGTATTGGGCTTTGGCGATTGTTGCCGCCTGACCCCGCTGTGCCGCCTGATCCGCTTCCTGTTCGTCAGGCCAGCATTTTGCCTCGGGCTTCCTTCAGATTCGCAGTCGCCCGCGACACCCTTGCCTCCGGCTAACACTTCCCCTTGCCGGGTGTGTAGAGGACTTTCACCTCCAAGTCACCCGCTCGGCCACCACAGCCAAGCAGGTTGCGCTTACGCGCAACGCGCCATGCCTGGCGCACAACAAAAAAGCCCGCACAAGGCGGGCTTCTATTGGTGCCAGGTAGCGAGAAATCGCCATAGGCCAACTGATTCTGGTGCGTAGACAGGAGTCGAATTAACCAAAAAGACATTGAATTTGTTGATTATTTTTCTTAAAAGTAAAGATTTCTATCTCTAAAATTATCCTCAGGGGATCGCTATCGACGACGGTTCTAGACCGAAAAGTCGTCATACCCTGCAGTGCCTACAACCATGACTGTAGGCACTGCTGCAAGCCGGCGGCTCAATCATCCAGTTCAATTTATCGGATCAGTGAGACCTCGAAGTACTGCGCGAACACGCCACACATTGATCAAGTGCGGGAACTCGGGGGACTGCTCAGACCCACAACACACAGCCACCGCATCGCCGAAGGTCCCTGCGCTTTCGAAAATTCGCAATTCCCCACTGATTGCCATGCCGACTCGCTTCAGATATGCATCCTTGTGGCCATCTTTACTGGCAACAAAAGCTACAAGCTCGCCTTGTAAGCCTTGCAAATCATTCGTATTGACAAAATTATGGGACTCCAATAGCACCCAGTCGTGGTGACGTATAAGTGGGTAGCCACTATGATCGACGACCCTGGCGGCAGCGAGGGGCATTCCCAGGATTGCGCTGTTACTAACAGCTTGGGCCTCATCCCTACCGACCGCTGTTACTGAGTCGTAGAGGACCCCAACAATTGGCATGAGGCGGACTTTATTTCGGCGCAGCACCAACGCCGGTGCGACTCTCTCGCTCACAGACTGCTCACACGCAAGCGTTAGCTTGCTGACATCCGATCTGTCCGAGTGATACCGACGAGCAAATATCTTGTCGTTGTACAGTGCTACGACCGGATCGCCACACTTGGCTGCACGGTCAAGGGAAACAATTACTACTTGTCCTTTACGGGCGAACGCCCCCAGAGAGTCGCCTTGGATTGCGTAAAGGGCTATATCGCCCAAACTCTCTAGGGAGAGACTAGCTGCAGGAGCTTTCGATGGAGCTACATGGTTTTGCGTCTGCGCACTGAAGTCACCATGGATATGATATTGCTGGTGAGCATTATCGAGCGCGGCTGGTGCCGATGGGGCTTCCGCGAAAAACATGTCTTCATCGTCACGAGTCAGTCTCCCCATGAACCGTGCGTAAGCTGCGGCGCAACTGCGGATCATTCGGTCCACTTCCAAGAACCCTTCTTCGACCACTCCGGCATCGTAGGGTGTGATCTTCCGCAGGTCGTGGTGTGCTTGATTGATTGCCGTGTAGAAGTGGGTCCCCGACTTCAAGTGACTGCAGTTCAGGAGCTTTTCAAAAGGAGGTTCGTGGAACGGCGGCTCGCCAGCGTTGCGCGCACATGCGATGTGACCAATTAGATCTGCAAGAGTTGGTTTGTAGATTAACATCGGATCAGCCGCGAGCAGGTCCCAAAGGCGATTCTCGATGTGTAGCCGAACTCGCTCGACAAATTGCTGACTCAGTACAACATCATTGGGAGAATCAGTCCATGCCTGGTGCCGCTCTTTGACCTCATCAATCGTCGGTGTGAGTGCAACCGTTGATCTGGACGACGACAGAGGGCTGATCTGAAGCATTGTCCATGATGGATGCGCAGAAGAACTTCTTGGAAGTTTGTCCTTAACCGCTGCAATGAACCGATTGTCGTTCGAGGTGATGAGGATGGCCATCCCAGCGGCCACCAAAGCTGGAACAGCAGCCGCGACATTTTCAGTGTTGATTGGATCAAAGAAAGTTTGAGGATCGTCCAGCTGGAGGATCTCCAATGCTCCCGTCCGCGCGCGAATACGTTCCCAAAGGCTAAACACGAAAGCCCATACACAGGCTCTCAAGTGTGAAGAGTTCATGATTTGATGGGCCTGAACGCGCACGATACCGAGCCCCGCATACAGTCCTATCCCTTGTGTGCGGGAAGGATCGAGACCAACGTACCGAGGTCCACCATTGTAGTGAGGGCGATATATCAGATTAAGCCAATCGGTCGTCCGTGCCTCTAGCGTGTGAATGAGGCCTTGAACCTGGTGTTCGACCAACTCCGGGAGTCGGGTGAGCATTTGAACGGCTAATGCTGCACGCTTAATAAGCCTCAATCTATGACTCGCGGCCACCCAACGGTTACGAGCTGCTTCAATCACGTCAATCTGGCGTGTCAGGCTAATAAGAGGTTCTGCAGCGTTGATCGCTTGGATGAGTACAACTACTTGATGCCGTATCGGCAGCATTTCCAAAACGATCACTTCGTCGATTTTTTCACCTCGTGAAAATGACCAGGTCCCAAGATAGCTCGCCAGTAGTGGCTGCATCAGACCGTCCACGGCGTTGCGTTGAGCCCTCAAAGTCAAGGCGTGCTGCAAATTTGCGAATCGGCTAGCGAGTAACCCGCCAGCAAGATCTTTCGGCAACGTGATTTGGGCCGGGAGCTCCAGTTTTGGAAGTGGGAGCTTTGCTACCAGCGCATCCCACAGCTTTTGTGCACTCGATTGGAGGGGACGTAGATCCGTTGCGAAACAATTATCCTTGAGAGCTTCAATTACATATGCAGATTTGCAAAGATCAAGAATGCTGCTCCGGTTTTTGTAATCAATAAAAAACTTCAAGCTCTCCGGGAGAGACTCACTTAGCTCACTCGCAGCAGCTTGCTGCCATTCAGCCAGAGATTTTGTGGCGTCATTGTGTGCTCTCAGTCCTACCTGCAGAGCAGCGGCAATGTCGCTATCCAACAAAGCGTCAGCTGGTACGTCAGCCAAATCCGTTCCGCAAACGGGGCAATCCAGGATCGGTTGGCCGGGGTTTTGTTTTTGATGCCACTGCGCAACCAGCGTGTAGAGCTGCTGACGCGCGGCTTGTTGCTTGTTCTGCTGCCGCTGAACATGGGCTTCAGCACGCTGCGTCAATTCTTTTAGCTTGGCGACAAGCCACTCCTTGTCCGCATCGTTGATCTCCTTGATCTGCTGTAGGACTCGGAGGGAGGGTAATCCGGTCAGAGCAGCAGAACTCAGGTGCTCACGTGCAGACGCAAGTTGATTGAGCAACGTCTGACTACGTTCTGACGTCTCTACGGAAGCGGAGCTCCCAAGGATAGTTTCAATATCCACCAAACCCGTAGCCTGAAGTTGAATCAACCTAGCCCGAACAGCTGCGATAGCCTTGCTGCAATTCTGTTCAGCCGTTGCCTTATCGGGGGTCAGCAATTCTGGCTCTGGCCCAAGCGTTTCGCTTTCAGCGCGCCAAGCTTCGAGGAAGGACTTCTTACCGTCTAGGAATTGAATGCGAGCACCGTCTTTCGCATCTGTAGCAGAGTCGGTTTCGTCTTTTTCGAGACGGCGGACCATGCGGGGCAATCGCAGCCCCAGATCCTGCAGCGGCCTCAACCCTGTAAGCTGAGCGATGGCTTCTGCAAAGCTTGTCTTGTCGTCGAAGCGCATGTTTGCAGCGATGGCAGGCATAAGCGTACCCGCTTCAATTGCCCACTGCGGCAAAGCTAGCGCCTCCAGCCCACTGGAAACTTCCGAGATCGCCCCTCGATCATTCCGCTTCAGCTCGCGCCTGACCGTCGCGACATTCCCATCTTGGTCTTTCAGGTCGAGTTCTACCCATGTATCACAGGCCGGGCGGTCAGCTAGCAGCGAAAGATCCTCCGCTGAAGGTAAAGGAACGATTGCTGGAAGAGTAAAGCTTTTCTCGTCATCACTGCCGCTTGAGATGACTTCCACAGAGATTGGATTGTGGACAAGGGACGGCATGTGTTGGGAGCGGTGAGCTTTTCCGGTCAGGCACCACATCATTGCGCTCTGGAGAGCGGATTTTCCCGCTCCGTTGAACCCCCAAATGCAGGTGACATCACGATCAAGGTGAAGTGTGAATACCTCAGGAGCTTGGCCAGCTGCACCACAGTGGCGGTGTAATCCAGCAAAACGATGAGCGCGCAGTTCTTGAATACGCCAATGAGGACGAACGGTACCCGAGGTTAAGAACTGACCAGTCGCGACGTGCGCCTTCGGTGTAGCAATTGCGTCCAGTAACTGCAGTGCCTCTGCCCCAACCACTTGCTTGGCCTGCACCCAAAGCTCTTTCCGTTTTGCGTAAAAGCCCAACACCGCCCGAGCATCTTCATTATCCAACACGAACGCGCCGGCTCCGTCAGGGAGATTGATTGGTCGCCCCTCGCAAAGCACGTCAACTATTTGATCCAACGTGCAATTTTCCAATTCCATCGGTTCGTGTTGTATCGGGGGAGAGGCTTGCATGAGGTCATTCCTTGGCATCATCAAAAAGTAGAGGCTACGACACTGAACGATACAACTCACCGGCTGACCGGACGCATAGATGGAGATGGTGGCGTGAGTCGCACTAAAGCTGTTCACAACATAAAGTTTTAAGAGAGAATAAACCAGCAGGGTTAGGTATCCCGACTGAACAATTTTACGTGGTCATGTAACCGCGAACGCCGCAATGCGCCAGCTGCCTAAATTTCCCTGATCCGAGCTGTCGCTCCCCAGCCCTGCCGAGGAGTTCCCGCTATATCCGGCGGCGTAAGCTGTTTCGCTGGAGTGCGAGACCTCGTTTCTCACTCACCCAATTCCTCGGTATCTTGAGAGAGCGTGTTTCTCATATCGCCGGCCAGGAACAAGGCTGCTTTCGCAAAACTCTCGAGTCGATCGATTCGATCAAGCATGGCTTGTTGTTGGAGCTGCTCTTGGCTCTTCAGCAGACCTCCTGCGATGAATCTTGATACCCGCAATTCCACGTTTGCTTCCAAGCCGCCCTTTAGGACCTCTTCTAGCCATGGGTTGACTACATTGACTGACCGTTCGGCGGCAACGCTGAGTGCGTAACGGATCAGTTCCCTAGCTGCCCGGTCAATTCCAATCGCAAACTCGAAGAGCTCCTTCTCGTCCTCTGAAGCACCTTCAAGCTCTTCGCTGGTAGGCGGGCGCGCGAAAAACCTGAGTTCATCTGCCTCATTCACCCCTAAAGAATTGAGGGTGCGCAGCAGCGGGTCTAACTCCCTCAGCGGTCGCATGTACGGAGGCAATGTGTAACGGTGTGCCCAGAGTTTCAGGATGACATCCACGCACTCCGCTACCGCTGAATCTCGTACAGTTTCGGACGCATCCTCAGCTGCGGAAATTTTCTCGGCTACTAGGTGCGCCATCCATTGGGCAGTGACATCATCGCCGAGCATCAGGCCGGCAACGATCCGCTTGCCGAGCTCGATTACAGCCTTAGAGCGATCTAGTGATTCCATCATGTCCGATCAAATAGTAGCGGTTGTAGGGGTAGTTATAAAAGGAGTAGTCATCGTTGTCAGTCTTGTCTTTCGGTGGCTTGCGGCGGACCTTGACGCAGACGACCAGTGATGTGTTCGGGTGCCCATTCAAGAGTACGCGAATGAACTTGTCGTCTGCGCTGAGCCGAGTGCCGTTCAGGACATCGCGCTCCTCGCCGTAGCCCGTGCTGCGCGACCACGATTCGCTTCTCGCCCTGCCACCGTCTGGTAGCGTCCACGATCGCGCCTCTGGATCCGTCATCGGACTCAGAGCATTGAGGATTTCTTGACAAGGCTGCGGGCCCGGGTTGTCCACATTGCCAGCCCATGGGTCATATTCATCAAGGCTCATCGATTCGCGTCTCGACTTAACCCAGCCGAGCAGCCTCAGCCCTGGATCATCAACATCTTCCCGGTGATCGATGTGATCCGCGTCTGGAAGGTAAATCTCTCCTGGGTTAGGGCTCGTCTGCATGGCGGCTAGAAGGGCATCCGCATGGCATGAAGGAACGAGTACAGACCTTACTGACACCGTTTCACCGTTGGCCGCATCGGTGGTCGTCCATTGGCCCCAGAGGACCATCATGCCGTCGTCTGTTGTCAGTTGGTCATCCAGGTACTGTCTATCAACTTGCCAACACCATGAGGCATCAGATCGATCGCTACCCGACGAGGCGACCTTCAGAATCTCGGGATCGCGCCGGTCTGCAAGCCACCTGTCATCACCGCGAGTGAGCAACTGTCCTCTCAACCAATCGTCAAACGGATCTATTTCCTCATCAGCGCGACGGCGTACCGGCTTTGTCTCCAAGAGCTGGCCAGCGACGAACATCATAGCGTGATAGGACTGATAGGCGACGCAATCCTCTACTCTGGGCATAGTTCCATGCGAGTGGCTTGTCTCTCTCCCTCGGAAGAGCCCACGCTCATAACGTTGATCATCGACGCGACGGCGAGGGCCTAGCGACATGCGACTACGCAAGACAGCCCCTGCTTGTTGTTCGATCGACTGCTGATTCAAACCGAATACGCGGCCCAACGGCGCGAACCAATAGGGGCCGATGTCGATGCCGAAAAAGTACCTCTCTTCGTCCACGGCTTCGTCATCCGACGCATTGTCATCGATTTCGTACTCGCGATCGCCGTAGACGTCCTCGGGCAGCACAGCGCGGTTTGCGCCGTTCGCAATGGCGAGCAAATCCGATGACAACATGTGGACTTCATGCAGGCGTCTCAATGCATCCGAGGCGAAGTGCCGGATAACGACGTGCTGCTCCCTTGCGCAAGAATCAAGGAATGCGAGAAAAGGAGTAACGGCACGAGGTATATCCATGGCGCCCCGTGCCAGGGCAATACAGAGCCATTGGCGGGCATGCCACTCATAAAAAACCAGGCCGCGGTCGGCAAATGGCTGCGGGTCAGCTCCCGATGCGCGAGTGGCCAGCGCGGACAACAAGGATCGCCAGTCGAGCTCAAGACAGTTACGGACGCAGTGGGCGTGTTCCCAGCGTTCCGCAGTGGACGGGCGCGCCAGACCCGCCCATAAGTAGCCGGCCAAGGCGTCCTCGCAAGAGGATGACGGTGCGAGGGAGTCGTTCCACGGGCCATCGCCATCTTTACCCTCAAGAATCTCTTCGAGCAGGTCTAAGCCGAAGTTCAACACCTCGTCGGCCTCGTCGCTGGTCAGGTGTCGCGAGAGTGGCTCCACCAGATGGAACAAGTCGTTCGCATCAAGTGCGTCGAGCTGCGACAGGTATCCCTTGATCCGAGCTGACGCTACGTCCTTCTCCGTGATGATGCCTTCTGCGTAGAGACCATCAAATGGGCCCCTATTGCCCCAACCGCGGCGCCCCACGCGGTTGGGTTCGCTTGCAGCCAGCAAAAGGGTCGCCTTTCTTAGTTCGTTGCGGACGGACAGGAGCCTCTTGCTCGCATCGGGGAGGTGCCTGATGACGTCCATGAAGCTGAATACACTGAACTCGTCGACCAACTGGAGAGCACGGAGGTATCCCTCGAACTCCGACAGTTTCGCGCGACGACAGCCTTGCTCATAGAACTCGCTAGCGTACGAACGACCATTATTCCTCTTGAGCGATCGCCGTGCTGCGACAACCGCAGTTGGGTCGCAGAGATCGACGCCGTTGAAGATGGCATCCCAGTCGGGCTCCTCCACATCTTTACGAGGATCCGACCGGGACGTGCGAGCAGCAGTCACCGACTCACCGGCCTCTTTGGGCACAGATGCCTGAAGCAGCCTCTCTAAATCTGGAAGCGACATCGCCACGGAGTCGGCCAGAACCTTGAGTTTGCGCCAGGTGGGCGTTTCGTGGGTCTGGATGCGGAGGAATCGGAAGGCGATCTGCAGGATTGATCTTTTCCGGTTGTTGTCGGATTCCGCCTCAATGGCCGCTTTGATGTCGCTAGCGCGCTTCCATCCCGCCTCGATACCACTCAAGGCCACCGCTGCCTTTTTTGGAAGGCACCCTCGGTCGATCAGACTGTAGATTGCGACGGGCAATAGCTCGCCAGCAACGCCGAACTCTCGATCCCGCCAACGACTAAGAATTGCGAGACTGGATGAAGGACAAAGGCCGACCAAGCCCTCGACCAACCGGTCCCAGTCCATGTATTTGTCTCGGGCCATGTGCTCGTAGCTGAGCTCGGCAATACGTGACAGCCGATAGGCGGTCCTAGGTCTGGCCTGGCCCGGGCGATGCGCGGCGTCCGAGAGATCCAAGAACGTTGTCCATCGAGAGAGGTGTTCCTCTCCGATCTTACTGGCGATGTCGATCGCCTTGTCGAAATAAGCAGCCGCTTCCGACTTGCTCACGCAGAATATGGCGCGCGCTAGCTCCTGAAGATCGTCAACCTGTGCCTCCGCATCGCTGCGCGACGCGATGATCTGATCGAACGCCTTAGAGCTGAGCCGCAGTGAGAGTTCGCTCATCCCTGCTGTTCGCGCGGCGATGTGGCACATCCTCGTGAGAGTGCTCGAGTAGACTCGGTCATTAGTGTCGACCCACTTCAGTAGCGCGTCGACCTGAGCGGGCTCAATGGAGCCCGCATCGCGAAGGATCTGTACCCATTCGATGGCAACAGCCTTCTCCCAATTGAAGTTCCGCTGATAGTCACGTGACGAAGCAGATTTCGTATGTCCCAGCGCAAGCTCGACTTCGTGATCAAGGTTGGGAGATTGGCGGCCGCAGGCGATCTCAGCGGCCAAGACGAACCAATGCAGAAGGCCCCCTGTCACTTGCTGCAACTGTGACGCTTGTCGGCTCTTTACGGCAGATCCCTTCGTCTCAAGTTCAAGGCGGATATCCTTGGCCGCCAGATCAATCAACTCAATCCGTTTTCCGCGTAGCGCGGCTTCCAAAGCGTAGGCCCGAATGAAGTCTGCTCGCTCGTCATCGAAGTCATGGAGTTGGTGAGGCGGATCTTCTGGCAAATACCGGCGCAACGTCTCCGCCCAAGTCGCATCGTCGCGCGGGAGGCACCGGAGCGCCAGCGTGATTGCAGACCGAACTCCGTCCAGTACGCTGCTCCCAGACCTCCATGAGAAATGCTCCTCGGGTAACTTGACCTTAGGGTCGACCAAGATGCCCATCAGATGGCGCAGCGGCTCCGCTGGCAACAGATGTGCAACCCGGACCGCTTCGGTTGCTAGGCCCAGCAGCATCCAGGCATCTCCCTCAGCGTGCTCGGCGAGTTCATCCATTCGCTTAAAGTCGCCAACGTCCGCAAGTCGAGCGGCCACGCACTTCGTGGCTCTCAGTACGGTGGATTTGAGATTCCATGCTTTCAGAAATTGCGCGGACTCAGCAGGGCCCCGCAGTCTCAGGACTCCGATAGCAAGCTCGGCAATATCGGCGTCGTCGATCTTGTCCTCTTTGCGGCGTTTGGGTGGCAGCTTGCTCCAAGCGATCAAAGACTCCCATGCCATGCGCAGCCTACTTCTCGCCTCAGGGATGAGGTCATCGTTTCCGGCAAGCAGCACCGCCTCATACGCGTGATGCGAGCCAAAGAATCCACCGCCGAACGTGCGCCTGGAAACCATTTCTTCGATGCGATCTGGCGCAAGCAGAATGCTGGCAATGTCAGTGTTCTGCTGGATGAGTGTGTTCTGTCGAGCCTCGCCAGCTACCTCACCGCCGACCTTCAGCGCCAGCTTAGCAGCGGCAACATGCCGCCCATGCTGCAAGCATGCTCTGAGCGCGAACATCAGTCGTTGCAGCTCAATGTCTCGTCGCTCCAGCGGGTTGAGCTCTGGCAAGCTCTCATTCGAAAGCGCCAGCGCAATCAGCTCGTCCATACGACCGGCAGACAGTAACAACTGCGGCAGCGCCGCTGCCACATATGAACTGGTTAACGCAAGTGGCTTGAGCTTCGTAAGAAACGCATCAAGCGAAGCCGCATCGGGCTTGAACGTCTCGTTGAACCAGGTCTCTGCAGGCTCGTCCATGAAGTGCAGACCTGAGTCCTTTACGAACAGCGGTCGCCCAAACTCAGTGGCAAACGTACGAACGGCGCTCTCTGGGACGCCGGCGATCTGCGCCAAGATAGAAATGGGTACCAAGGGCCGGAGCACCGCTAGGCCCTTGCAGATGAGGTCTATCTGATTCGCTTCTGTCGGCCCCCACTCGGCTTTCAGCCTGTCGATAGCTTTGGTCAGCAGACCTCCGATCGCGTGCTGGATCGTTGTGGGTGTTGGTCCTAGGGTCCTCAGCATGTCGCCGATGGATGGTTTTCCCTCCATAGCCAGTGCTTGAACGCGCGGGTTATTGCTACTGAGGAAGGCGAATTCTGCAGCCTCCTCGTCCGTTGCCTCGGGATAGCTCAGTCGCAGGTGTGTGGCAGTCTCAGCCTTGGTGAACGACTCCAGTTTAATAACGATGGTGTTAAGCGGAGCACCCAGGAGGCTCTGCCGGTGTGATCGGCATGTGACTACCAACCGCACCCCGTCGGGCATGTCCGTATTGATCAAGTCATGGACAAAGGCACGCTCACCGACCTCTTGTGCAGCCATGCATGCGTTATCGGCCGCGTCGACGATGATGCAAAGGCTCGCCTGAGTCTTGCGGGCTCTAAGAAGATCGATGGCTTGCTTGAGCCGAGATACGAAGGCCCGCATGAACTGCTTGGAGTCGGTGCCGCCGGACGGAATCAATGGCAGGCAAAGTTGCTGTCCTGATAGCTCGTTCGCGATCTGGACGAGAGCATCGCGGTATCGATGGCGATACTTCAAGGCTTGGCGATAAGTGCCGTCGCCGAAGCAGTCATACAGAACAGCCACTGACCCAGCAGGCATGGCACGAGCCAGGTGAGTAGAAAGAGTCGACTTGCCAACACCACCGTCTGCATGGATGACTACTGGACTTTGTGCAGTGAGAATCTTTGCCAGGATTTCTGCCTGTTGCGCTCGAGGAAGCACTTGCTTCGGTTCCGAGATCAGCAAGGGCGCCGGCAGAAGATCGATCTCGGTCACTTGCAGTGCGCGAAGTACGTCGTAGAGTCGAACAGAACGATCCTTCGCTCCCTCATCGGTTGCCCGGCGAGTAACGAGTTCCTTCAGTTGGAGCACGGCCTCGGTGTCCGGTCCGGACAGGTACGAGCTCAGGTCTCGACTGAGAAGGTTGCGCTGTTCCCATAGATCCGGTTCACCAGCTTCAACCGAGAACGCGGAGAAGAAGCTCTGTACGTTGCCGCCAGCCGACGCAGCGTAACGCTTCAGCAGCCCATCTATTTCAAGGTGCCGCGGCGCTGTCGACCCCGCCGCGATATCGGCCAATGCCTCAAGAACAGTTTCATCCATGGGCCTGTTTGTCAGAAAAATGAACCGAACCTTCTTCGTCAAGACATCCAAGCCAAGCGACGCGTCAAACTCCTTGAAACGTCCTGCAAACCCCTCAATGGTTCCTTTGAGGCCGCTTGCCGTCCAAGGAACGTGCGCTTGCCTGGACGAGTGTTTGAGCTGCACATAGCGGATGGACTCTGCCTCTATGACATCTTCGCTGCCGTAGTAAAGGCCGACGTCGATAACCTCGTCGCCGACGATTGTGGAGGCTCCCCCCTCGTCCAGTGAAGCCCCTTCGATCGCCACCGCCACTAGGTCACCCGCCACAGCAAGCAACCCGAGGCATTGCCGAGCGGCCCATTGATAATGGAACTGGTCGCCACTTCTAGAGGGACCTACAGAACCTTGCTTCGCCATATTTTCTGCACTCCCTGCATCCGCCTTTCAACGGAGTTTACAGGACCGAGATGTCCTTGGCGGACCTGCCTACGGCCAGTTCCTATCTTCAAGGGCTGCGGAACCGCTTTCGAGCGTCGAGGTTGGCAGTATGAAAGAATGCCCCAGCTACATAGCAGACGTTGACCACGGCGGTTCAAACGACTGCTACGGGTTGAAAGCTGTTGGTCTCTAATATCAATCAGACCTTCGCTTGGCACTTGAACACCCATGTTTTTTCTAGACGATGAACTAGCAGTTGCATGGTCAGCAGATAGTAATACCGAGTCGCCACGCATCGCCTAGCCAGGCGATGCTCAAGAAACCAAAGTAGATGCTTTCTCTGCCAAGCCCAGGGTGTTTCTAGCTGCCAGCGCTGAAATATCTCGGCTTGGATGCGCTTTGCTTGCCGTAAATGGCGCTGTCGCGTTGCGTACGACCCCGTCAGCACCGCAGCCAGGAACAGTTCCATGTCGAATGGCTTATTCATGCGCGCCCTCCAATATAGGCAGCTACAACATCGATCCGGCTGTGCCCAAGCTCGTAGCTGATCTGCTTCCGGGCCTCACGATCAAGGTTCCTATCTACCTGGCAAAAGTGGCCGCCATTGATAGGCGCACGGTGTTGGGTGATTTGCTCATAGCGCTCACAAGCGTATGCCGCTCGTAGCTCATGGAAGCCTTTGAGGTTATGTGTATGCAGAATGTCCCGCGCAGGGCGGACGATTTGTTGGAGAAGACTCAGGTAGCTTTCGTGTGGCGCAATCAGATTGCGACTACCCACAGGCGAAATCTGCCGTGCAAACTTAAGTGCATCTTGAACTTGGCCGTCCACCGCAATCCACCGCGGTGCCAAGGCACCAGCGCGGCCGCCCTTGGTGCCATCCTGAATGTTAATCCTATCCAGATCGTTAGCTTCACGGCTTAGCCGTGGCAGGTCAGCCAAGATGGCCTCACGCAAGCGCATGCCGGTGGCTCGCGCCAGCAGGATGATCGCTGCGACCCGTCTCTGGTCAAGGCTGCAAAGCGCATCGACGATCTGCTTCACCTGCTCGCGGTCTTGGCCCTGCGGCACCGATTGGCGAACCCCAGTGCGCTGCATACCCAACGCCTTGCTCGGACTTGGCAACTTCACGTACTGATCACCGCGAAGCGCCGCCATGGTCCTGTTAACGCTGGATAGTCGGTTTTGTGCGGTGCTTACGGCGAGGTCGCCGCGCCTAACCATGTCGCGCAGATACGCTGCGTAGTCGGCCAACACCTTTCGATCAATCTGCCGCGCATCATTGATACCGGGCCCCAGTTCGGAACGGCACCATCTAACGAATGCCTGCCACCGATCACAGTGCGCCTTGACCGTGCCGTAATGACCGCCGCCGAACATGTCTTTCAGTGCCTGTGGCCCTGCGTAGCTCAATTGCCTGCCGTAGCCGAAATTGCGGCCATCTCGTTTACCCACCAATGCCATGTCGGTCACCTCATCTTCTGCTCTCCGATCCTCGCCCCACGTCATCCCGCCAAGAATGCTGAGTGTTATCAGGGATCAAGGTCCCTGCGACCTGTGGGGAATGTCCACTACGCGGGACTCGCGGCTCCTTACGTCCGGGAGCAAGGGCATCTCATGATCTGACCTCCTGAGCACCGTTACCGGTGGGCGGGTGGAGGCTGCATTGGCTGACGAGACCAGTGCCTGAAGATCCTGAGCCGGGTGAACACAGCGATGCGATGACCGGGGCGTGCCTGACTGTCAGTCAGGTGCAGTTCAATCCCTGGCCTGCGGCACCATCATCTTCAGCGCTGTTGCTGGTGACATCGGCGTTTGTCACGCCGATTGTCACGAGAGGAGTAGCCGCAAAGCCAAATGCGATGAGGGCTGCAGCAGTGCTAGAAGCGCCCGTCTCTTTCCAGGAGAAAGAGACGGGCGCAGGTTGGCGCAAGATTCGGCCAAGCGGATAGGTTGCTGCAGGGCAGCTAAGTAGAAGGTGCTATCTGGCACACGAGGGCCATGATCTGAAGTAGGCATCCATCACCGGGGAGGTGACCGGGCGAGCTGCCGGACGCGAATCGCCATTTGGGGGGAGAACCACCGCGGGAACGGCGTGACCTTGAAGGTTCTGGCCACCTGGGTGCTGTCAACGACAGCCTTTGCACTGTATTTTCTACGCCCGCAATCCGAGAGGGTCAAGCGACTCGCCCGCTGGATTTTACAGTTGAAAATGACGTTGGGCGGGTACGGAATCCCGTGGTTTCCAGTGGCCGATTTAGTGTTTTTGATTTTTCAGATGAGGGCCATCCAAACAGGGCGGCTTTGCAGCCCTGTTTGGATGGACCCGCATGGAAAAGCGGATCACCGAAGCTTCAAAGCCGTGCGCTCACTCGACTGCGCCACGCCTTGCTCGTAGGCTAGAAACGTTTGCCCCGGTCTGATTCGCGAACTCATGCGGCGAGATATGCTCGTGCCGGTTCGCTTCGAGATACCGGCTCCACCAACTCATGATCAATCGCCGTTCCTCCAGAAACTCGGCCTTGTGGATATACGCCGCCCGAACATTGTTGCGCTCCCTGTGGCTCATCTGCCGCTCGATAGCCGTCTCTGACCAAAGCCCGGATTCAACCAAGGCACTGCACGCCATGGACCGAAAGCCATGCCCGCAGATTTCTGTCTTGGTGTCGTAGCCCATATTCCGCAAAGCGCTGTTGACCGTGTTCTCGGACATTGGCTTCCACGAGCGTGCGTCACTGGTGAATACCAGATCGAAGTACCCCGTGATCGCATGAATCTGTTCGAGCAACGCCACCGCTTGCGGTGACAGAGGGACCAGATGGATGTCGCCCGCCATCTTCGTGCCTCTGGTCGAATACGGGACGCCATCCAAAACGGGCCGCGTATCAGGTATCTCCCAGATACCGCGCTTCAGGTCGAACTCACTCCAACGCGCGAAGCGCAATTCGCTGGACCGGACAAACACATGCAGGGACAGCATGACTGTCAGCCGAGTGAGCGTGCGTCCCTTGTAGTTCTCGATGCGGTCCATCAACTCAGGCAGACGAGACAGCGGGAGTGCAGGCCGATGCGTAACCCGTGGCGCGCTGATGAAGCCCTCAAGGTCAAATGCAGGGTTCACCGTGATCAGCCGCAGCCGCTTCGCCTCACGCATGATGCTCTGAAGGTAGTTTTGTACCCTTAAGGCCACATCGATCGTGCCGCGCTTCTTGATTGCCTCAAGCGGCTGCATGAGGTCGAAGGTATCCAGATCAACGATGGCACGTGCGCCTAGCAGCGGGAATACGTGAGTCTTCAAACGACTCAGCACCGTCCTCGAATGGCCAGGCGCCCACTTCACGGACATTTCCTTATGCCAGTCCAAGGCAACGCGTTCGAATGTGTGGCCTCTGACAACCGCCTCGGCCTTGGCCTGCTGCTTGGACGCAATCGGGTCAATGCCTTCAGACAGCAGCCGCTTAGTCTCAAGACGCTTCTGCCGAGCATCTGCGAGACCGATGACGGGATAGTTGCCAAACGAGGTCAGCCCCTCTCGCCCATCCGGTTTTACATACCTGAAGCGCCAGCCTTTACGGCCATTGGGGTAAACGAGGAGGTAAAGACCGTCACCGTCGAAAAGCTTGTAGGGGCGGTCAGTAGGTTTGGCCGAGCGGCATGCGGTGTCGGTCAGGGGAGCAGTAGTACGAGCCATAAGGGTAAACCCCTTTATCGAATCGACTTTATCCCAAACGTTACCCCTAAATCGGCTGGCAGCTGTCGGATTCCGACGGAACGCCATAACGAAAAAACCCGCCATAAGGCGGGTTTTACGGGGGTTCCAGAGATTTTGCTGGCCTTCGCTGGAACCTGATCTGGTGCCGGAGACAGGAATCGAACCTGCGACCTTCGCGTTACGAGTGCGCTGCTCTACCGACTGAGCTACACCGGCGTGTAGCGCAACGTACCACTGCTCACACCCGCAACGCAAACCCCTGTTTCCGCTGGTTTATTGCCCTGCCCTCAAGCCCCCTTGCACCCTTTGGGCGCGAGGTCTTCCGCGATGTCGGTCGTGCACGCCCAGCCGCTGGCCGAACGCGTCAGGGTCAGGGCCTTGCCCAGCACGTTGGCCGGGGCATCCACCAGGGTGCAGACAACGCTGCCGCTGCCATCTGCGGCCTTGCCGCTGGCCGTGATCGCACAATGGGCCGTCGCCGGCTGGCCACCCAACTCGACGACACCGGCCACATCCTTTCCATCATTCAGCCGCAGATCCATCGCCGTTTTCAGCGCGCTGATCTCCAGCAACCCGGCCGCGGCCTTGGAGCGGGCCTGGTGGTTGGTGTACATCGGTAAGGCGATGGTTGCCAGAATGCCGATGATCGCCACGACGATCATCAGTTCGATCAGGGTGATACCGCGTTGCCCTTTCATGAACAGTTTCCTTTTTGATACGCGTACTCGTTGAGGTCAATCTCGCCCCAACCGGCAGCGGCGCAGTAGGCCTGAACAGACACCTTTTGTCACCCCTGCCCGCTTGGGCGTCATCTTCGCTGATCTACTCTAGTGAGCATCACGGACGCGCGCCCTGGCATGGACGCGGCAAGCTGTTTCCAGGCTTGTCGCACGGGCAGAACAAGGACCTTCGCATGACCACACCCACATCGCTGTACAACTGGCACGGCACCGACGCCAACGGCGTGCCGGTCAGTGGCCAAACGCCTGGGCGCAGCCCGGCCTATGTACGGGCCGGGCTGATTCGCCAGGGCATTACCGTCGCCAGTTTGCGGCCGGCCAGTGGGCTGACGTTCAGTTTGCCCAAGCGGCGGGAGAAGGCCGACCCGGCAGGTTTCAGCCGGCAGCTGGCAACCTTGCTCAAGGCCGGGGTGCCGCTGTTACAGGCGTTTGAGGTGATGGGGCGCAGTGGTGGCGATGCGGCGCTGACAGCGCTGCTGGCTCGATTGAAACAGGATGTGGCGTCGGGCCTGGGGTTGGCGGACGCGTTGCAACGGCACCCGGGCTGGTTCGATGCGTTGTACTGCAACCTGGTGCGGGTGGGTGAGCAGTCCGGCACGCTGGACCGCCAGCTGGAGCAGCTGGCGGGCATGCTGGAACAGCGGCGGGTGCTGCACAAGAAAGTGCGCAAGGCGATGATTTATCCGTTGCTGCTATTACTGACCGGGCTGGGCGTGTCGGCGATCTTGTTGCTGGAGGTGATCCCGAAATTCGAGGGCATGTTCTCGGGCATGGGCGCGCAGCTGCCCGCCTTTACCCAGTGGGTGATCGACTTGTCCACAGGCCTTAGCCGGTTCGCGCCGCTGTTGCTGGTGATGGCGGTGTTGCTAGGTTTTGCGGTGCGCCAGCTTTACCGGCAGCACGCGCCAGCGCGCCTGTGGATAGCTCAGCGGGTGCTGGACCTGCCGGTGTTCGGTACGTTGCTGGGGCAGGCGGCGTTGGCGCGGTTTGCGCGTAGCCTGGCAACGTCTTATGGGGCCGGCGTGCCGTTGCTGGATGCGTTGGGTACGGTAGCGCGGGTAACGGGCGGCGATTTGCACGAGCAGGCGGTGTTGCGCCTGCGCCAGGGCATGGCCAATGGGCAGGGGCTGAACCAGGCGATGGGGGCTGAACCGCTGTTTCCACCTTTGCTGGTGCAGCTGACGGCTATCGGTGAATCCAGCGGTACGCTGGACCAGATGCTGGAAAAAGCCGCCAGCCATTACGAGGAACAGGTCAGCCAGGCGCTGGACCAGTTGACCAGCCTGCTGGAGCCGGCCATCGTGCTGATCCTGGGGCTGCTGGTCGGTGGCCTGGTGGTGGCGATGTACCTGCCGATCTTCCAGTTGGGTAGTTTGATCTGAACATGACTTTATGGACTTTGCTGGCTGAGCAGCCGGCGTACTTCTTCACCTTGGCCACGGTGCTGGGCCTGCTGGTGGGCAGCTTTCTCAATGTGCTGGTGTATCGCCTGCCGATCATGCTGGAGCGGCAATGGCAGCGTGAGGCGCAGGAGGTACTGGGGCTGCCGACCACGCAGCACGAGCGCTTCGACCTGTGCCTGCCCGCTTCGCGTTGCCCGCATTGCGCGCATCAGATTCGCGCGTGGGAGAATATTCCAGTCATCAGCTACCTGGCCTTGGGTGGGCGCTGTTCAGCCTGCAAAACCCGCATCAGCCCGCGCTACCCCGGGGTGGAAGTGGCCTGCGCGCTGCTGTCGCTGGTGGTGGCCTGGCGTTTTGGCGTTACGGCAGAAGCCTTGCTGGCATTGCCCCTGACCTGGTGCCTGCTGGCCTTGAGCCTTATCGATGCCGACCACCAACTGTTGCCGGATGTGCTGGTACTGCCGATGCTGTGGCTAGGGCTGGTCGTCAATGCCTTTGGCGTATATGTGCCCCTAAGTCACGCGCTGTGGGGCGCGGTGGCCGGGTACCTCAGCCTGTGGTCGGTGTACTGGGTGTTCAAGCTGGTCACCGGCAAGGACGGCATGGGTTACGGCGACTTCAAGCTGATGGCGCTGATCGGCGCCTGGGGCGGCTGGCAGGTGCTGCCGTTGACGCTGCTGCTGTCGTCGGTAGTGGGTGCATTGGTGGGCCTGTGCCTGCTGCGGTTACGCCGGCATGCCTTGGGCACAGCCATGCCGTTTGGCCCTTATCTGGCGATTGCGGGCTGGATTGCCGTGCTCTGGGGTGATGAAATATACGCCTCTTACATGCAACTGCTTGGATACTGATGACCACTGCGGCCTTCACCCCCTGGATTCTCGGCCTGACCGGCGGCATTGGTAGCGGCAAGAGCGCCGCTGCCGAGCGCTTCGTCGAGCTTGGCGTGCACCTGGTCGATGCCGACCAGGCGGCGCGCTGGGTTGTCGAACCTGGCCGGCCGGCCCTGGCCAGCATTGTCGAGCGCTTTGGCGCGGGCGTGTTGCAGGCAGACGGCCAGCTTGATCGTGCGGCCTTGCGCCAGCTGATATTCGCCGACCCAACGCAGCGCAAATGGCTGGAGCAACTGCTGCACCCGCTGATCGGGCAAGAGATTTTCAGCTACCTGGCCAAGGCCGAATCGCCCTATGCGGTCTATGTGTCGCCGCTGCTGATCGAGTCTGGGCAATACCACAAAACCCAGCGCGTGCTGGTGATCGATGCCCCGCCAGAGCTGCAAGTGGCGCGCACCCTGGCGCGGGACAACACCAGTGCCGAGCAGGTGCAGGCCATTCTGCAGGCCCAGCTGGCCCGTGAAGATCGCTTGCGCCACGCCGATGATGTGGTGGTCAATGATGGCGGCCTGGCCGCGCTGCACGAGCAGATTGACCGCCTGCACCACTTTTACCTGACTTTGAAAGGAGGCCAGCCATGAGCCAGCCATTGACCGTCGATTGCCCGACCTGTGGCGCACCTGTGGAATGGACCGATAAAAGCGCGTTCCGCCCAT
Source organism: Pseudomonas sp. LB-090624 (assembly GCF_003205205.1). Taxonomy (GTDB): domain Bacteria; phylum Pseudomonadota; class Gammaproteobacteria; order Pseudomonadales; family Pseudomonadaceae; genus Aquipseudomonas. Next base: position 3,620 of record NZ_QJRL01000044.1, on the reverse strand, counting down.
TTTGTTCCGATCGCTGCAAGCTGATCGATCTGGGAGCCTGGGCGGCTGAGGAGCACAAGATTCCTGGGGCGGAAGACTCCGAGGATGAGCTGTATTCGGGGGACCTCGAGCCGCGGCATTGAGCTGATGCGCACATACAACGCGGGCCCACAACCCGCGCGGTAGCTGTGGGAGCGGGCAAGCCCGCTCCCACAGTGAGAGTGCAACCTCTGAGTGCTGTGCATTACCCCCGAAGAGGCCGGCATAGCCACCACACATTCACCGCTCATCTTCCTTCCACGGCGCCTGCAAATACCGCGTGCGGTTGAAGGTTTCCAGCCATTCCGGGCAAAACACCACCAGCGCACTGATGACCATGCCGTTGATGAACGCCTCCGGGAACATCATCAGCCACAGGTAACCTACAAAGTCGCTGAGCCACTCCGGCAGGGCAAAGCGCCCGTCCAGCCATAACACCCCCAGCGCTGCCGGCACGCAGACAAGCACCGTCAGCGCGGCCGGGAAAAACCCCGAGCAGAAGATATAAACGAACAGGTTCCGTGGTTGCGCACGTTCGACCAATATGGCGCACACCTCGGTAATCAGCACCGGCAAGCCCACCAGCAACAGGCCATTCACCCCCAGCGCCGCCAAATCCTGACGCCCCAACGCCAGCAAGCCCAACTGGGCCATGAACCCGCCCAGCACCGCCAGCGGCCAGTCCAGCAACAGGGTAACCGCGGTCATGCCGATAAAGTGGTACGACACCCCGGTATCGAAATCGCGCCTCACCAGCCATAGCGCAAACAGGCAGAAGACCGTGCCAAACAGCAGATGCTGACGGCGCCGGTCAGTGAACAGCTCAACCCAGCGAACCCGGCTGACCGCCCAGATCAGCAACGGCACGTAACCCAGCCAACCAAGGGTAAGGGTGGTGCCGGACAACACCTGCGCGCTGATCACCTGGGCAATACCCCCTGCTGCCATGTGGATAAGTCGAGTCTACACCCTTTCTCCATTGCTTCGGCTGCCGTAGGCTGGTGCCCTCGTTCGATGCTGGGTGCATTGCTGATTTCTACGCTTGAACAGCATCTTACCGTCATCGATTAGCGGCTAAGCTTGTCTGCATGGATGACTCAGATTACCTGCGCCTGCTTACCATCCAGGCCGAACAAGCCAACGCCTTTCTCTCCAACGCCCGCAAGTGGGAGCGGGAGCGGTGGGTGTGCCAGCGGCTGTTGCAGGGGCTGAACATCCCCTACCGCAGCGAGGACTTCACCCCGGCCGGGCAAGAGCCGCCCGACGTGCTGTTCCGTGATGCCGCGTTCGAAGTGTTTTTCGTGCTCGACGAGGGCCGCCGCCTGAATGATGAGTGGCGCGAAGAACTGCAGCGTCGACGCAGTGCGTTTTCCCTGGCCCAGCTGGTGCGCCGCGAAGCGCGCCCGCGGCGCATCAGTGCCACCGAGCTGCTTGGGCGCCTTGCGCCGACCCTGCGCAAGAAAGCGCACAACTACCGGGAGCGCGGGCTGGAGCTGAACGAGCTGGACATCATTGCCTTCTCCAGCCTGAAGCGCGAAGTGCTCGACCTCAACACCCACTTCCCGCCGCCCACAGAATACCTGCGCCAGGGCTGGCGCTCGCTGTCGCTGGTGGGGCCGACATTTGCCCGGGTGCTGTTCGCCCACCCCGACGCGCCGGACTTCCTGCGCGGCAACCTGGGCCGCAGCATCGTCTTCGACGTGGGCATCAGTCTTTGATCCAGTGCAGCGATTGTTTGCGATGGCGTACACTCGGCGCCAGGGATAGAAAGCATTATCATTTGTTTCAAGCGCTTGCGCGAACGCTGTAGCGTTTGCGCAGTCACAGACGTCTACCTGACGAGGCCCACCATGACTAGCCGCCTGAACCCGGAAGATCAGCGTCGTGTCGATGAGTATCTGCGCGCCCCCCAGCACCAAGTCGAGCGCCGGCCCTTCCGGCCATGGCTGCTCCTTGTGCTGGTGGTGGCCGTGACCATCGGGTTGGGCCTTGTCAGCCGCCTGCTGAGTGGACTGGTGCTATGAGCTGCTTCGCGCTCGCCCTCCCCTCATGCAGTTTGCGGCCGCCCCACAGGGGCACGAATTCCGTAAACCTTATGAGATATTTCCATGACTCATCGCATCGTGATTGTCGGCGGCGGCGCCGGCGGCCTGGAACTGGCGACCCGCCTGGGTAAAAGCCTGGGCAAGCGCAAGCAGGCCGAAATCACCCTGGTCGACGCCAACCTCACCCACATCTGGAAGCCACTGCTCCACGAAGTGGCGGCCGGCTCGCTGAACTCCTCGGAAGACGAACTGAACTACGTGGCCCAGGCCAAGTGGAACCACTTCAACTTCCAGCTGGGGCGCATGAGCGGCCTGGACCGTGAAGGCAAGCAGATCCAGCTGGCCGCCACCCTCGACGAAGATGGCCGCGAGCTGCTGCCTGCGCGTACCTTGGGCTACGACACCCTGGTCATCGCCGTGGGCTCCAACACCAACGACTTCGGCACCCTGGGCGCAGCGCAGCACTGCCTGTTCCTGGATACCCGTAAGCAGGCCGAACGCTTCCACCAGCAGCTGCTCAACCATTACCTGCGTGCCCACGCCGGCGATGTGGCCAGCGAGCAGATCAGCGTCGCCATCGTGGGTGCCGGTGCCACCGGTGTGGAGCTGGCAGCCGAACTGCACCACGCGGCCCACGAACTGGCGGCCTATGGCCTGGACCGCATCCAGCCCAAGGACATGCACATCACCCTGATCGAAGCGGGCCCGCGGGTGCTGCCGGCACTGCCGGAGCGCATCAGCGTACCGGTGCACAAGACCCTGGAAAAACTCGGCGTGAAGGTGCTGACCAACGCAGCCGTCAGTGAAGTGACTGAAGATGGCCTGAAAACCAAGGACGGTGAAGTGATCCAGGCCAGCCTGAAAGTGTGGGCGGCGGGTATCCGTGCTCCCGCGTTCCTGAAAGACATCGACGGCTTGGAAACCAACCGCATCAACCAGTTGGTGGTGCGCCCCACCCTGCAGACCACCCGCGACGACGACATTTTCGCCTTCGGCGACTGCGCCGCCTGCCCGCAACCTGACAGCGACCGTAACGTGCCGCCCCGCGCACAGGCGGCGCACCAGCAGGCATCGATGCTGGCGCAGAGCCTGAAGGCCCGGCTGGAGAACAAGGCACTGCCGACTTACGCGTACAAGGACTATGGCTCGCTGGTGTCGCTGTCGCGCTTCTCGGCGGTAGGCAACCTGATGGGTAACCTGATGGGCAGCGTAAAGCTTGAAGGCTGGCTGGCGCGGATGTTCTATGTGTCGCTGTACCGCATGCACCAGATGGCGCTGTACGGGTTCTTCCGCACGGCGTTGATGATGCTGGGCAGCAAGATTGGCCGGGGCACTGAGCCGCGCCTGAAGTTGCACTGACAGGCAACGCCAAACCCTGTGGGAGCGGGTATACCCGTTACCACAGGGGTAACCTTCGGGATGTTTCCCGGGTGTCTAGTCCTGAAATAGGTTTACACCTGTTCAGGTAGCCCGATAGACCTCAAAACGCCCGATGCACCGCATCGGGCGTTTTGTTTTTCAGGGCCATGTGAGGCCGCTCTGTGTTGTAGATCTGCA
>NZ_QJRL01000043.1 GCF_003205205.1 Pseudomonas sp. LB-090624 | reverse complement strand
GCGCGTACGCCTTGGCGCATGACGCGATATTGCGTCGCACAAACAAGGCGGTCGCGCGCGCCTGCCACAGGCGTGACTGGCCCGAAACAAATGTAGGAGCGAGCGCAGCTCGCGATGCGCCGCGCGGACGGCGCTCGATTTCTGCCACACCCTAAAACCCACGCCAAACACACCCGGCCATTGCGCAACCTCATGCCATGCGGGGTGGCTTGGTAAGGGTACGGCGGTAGAGGTGCGTCGCGTGGAAGACCGAGCGCCGCCCGCGCGGCGCATCGCGAGCTGCGCTCGCTCCTACGGTTGTTTCGGGCCAGTTATTTCTGGGGGATTTGCGCGCGTACGCCTTGGCGCATGACGCGATATTGCGTCCTACAAACAAGGCGGTCGCGCGCGCCTGTCACAGGCGTGACTGGCCCGAAACAAATGTAGGAGCGAGCGCAGCTCGCGATGCGCCGCGCGGGCGGCGCTCGATTTACGCACCACCTCATACCCCAAGACGGCACCTGATAGCCTTGATCCCATTTCCCGACGCGCACATCCAACCCTTGCTCTGGTAGCATCCGGCGCGCATCAACATCTTCTTCGCCGGCTCAACCGGCAATCATCGGTAAATCAAGAACATGGGCCTTGCAAGCAGCAAAGGTCTAACGGGGGATTAATGGACTTATGGACTGCCTTCCAGGCAATCATCCTGGGAGTAGTTGAAGGGCTCACGGAGTTTCTGCCAATCTCCAGTACCGGGCACCAGATCATCGTTGCCGACTTGATAGATTTCGGCGGTGAACGCGCAATAGCGTTCAACATCATCATTCAGTTGGCGGCGATCCTGGCGGTAGTGTGGGAGTTTCGCGGCAAGATACTGGAAGTGGTGTTCGGCCTGACCAGCCAGCCCACTGCACGGCGCTTCACGGGCAACCTGCTATTGGCGTTCCTGCCTGCGGTGGTGTTGGGCGTGCTGTTCGCCGACCTGATCCACCACTACCTGTTCAACCCGATCACCGTGGCAACCGCCTTGGTGGTTGGCGGGGTAATCATGCTCTGGGCCGAACGCCGCACCCACCGCGTAGAAGTCGACCACGTCGATGACATGCGCTGGACCCATGCCTTGAAGATCGGCTTCGTCCAATGCCTGGCGATGATCCCAGGCACATCGCGTTCCGGGTCCACCATCATCGGCGGCCTGCTGTTCGGCCTGTCGCGCAAAGCGGCCACCGAGTTCTCGTTCTTCCTGGCGATGCCGACCATGGTCGGCGCAGCAGTGTATTCGGGTTACAAGTACCGTGACCTGTTCCAACCCGGCGACCTGCCGGTGTTCGCCATCGGTTTCGTGACCTCGTTCATCTTCGCCATGATCGCCGTGCGTGCGCTGCTCAAGTTCATCGCCAACCACAGCTACGCGACGTTCGCCTGGTATCGCATCGCCTTTGGTCTATTCATCCTGGCCACCTGGCAGTTCGGCTGGATCGACTGGTCGACAGCTCAGGGCTGATAGCACGACACAAAAATGAAAAAGGGCTGCATCCGCAGCCCTTTTCATTGGTCAGGTTCAGCCGCGTATTTCAGCGACGACCGCAGCCAGCGCTTGCGCCGGGTCCGCCGCCTGGCTGATCGGACGGCCGATCACCAGGTAGTCCGAACCGGCATCCAGTGCCTGGCGCGGGGTGAGGATACGGCGCTGGTCATCCTGCGCACTGCCCGCGGGGCGAATACCCGGGGTCACCAACTGCAGCGACGGGTGCGCCGCCTTCAGTGCCGGGGCCTCCAGCGCCGAACACACCAAACCGTCCATGCCAGCCTTCTCGGCAAGTGCCGCCAAACGCAGCACCTGCTCTTGCGGGTCGACATCCAGGCCGATACCGGCCAGGTCTTCGCGCTCCATGCTGGTCAACACCGTCACGCCAATCAGCAACGGCTGCGGGCCGCTGCGCTTGGCCAACTCTTCACGGCAGGCCGCCATCATGCGCAGGCCACCGGAGCAATGCACGTTGACCATCCACACACCCATCTCGGCTGCAGCCTTCACGGCCATGGCGGTGGTGTTGGGGATGTCGTGGAACTTGAGGTCCAGGAACACTTCGAAACCCTTGTCGCACAGGGTTTCGACAATGCCCGAAGCGCTGCTGGTGAACAGCTCCTTGCCCACCTTTACCCGGCACAGCGCAGGGTCAAGCTGGTCAGCCAGCTTCAGGGCGGCCTCACGGGTAGGGAAATCCAGGGCGACGATCAGGGGCGTCTGGCAGGCGGACATGGCAGGGTCTCTTTGCAAGTCGAAAACGGCGCGCATTGTAAACGAAGTGACGCAGGCTTTGGGGCCCGCGGGTCACGGAATTGGCCCGGCACGGGCTGGCTCCTATAATTGAACCATTGGAACGGGCAATTGCTCAAAATTCATACAAGCGCCGCCCATCACCCCGTAAAGGAGAACGACAATGCCCTGGTATGCCTGGCTGATCCTCATCATAGCCCTCGGGTCCATCGTCGGAGGCTTGATGATGCTGCGCGACACGGCGAAAAAACTGCCGCTGACTGAAGAGCAACTGCGCAAGGTGCATGAGCGCAATGCCGAGGCGGATGCCAAGGATGCGCAGGACCGTTAGGGGTTAAGAAGGGTTTGAAAGCCTCATTTTGCTTGGCGTGGGTTATGTGGTGCCCGTGAGATCGAGCGCCGCCCGCGCGGCGCATCGCGAGCTGCGCTCGCTCCTACGTTTGTTTCAGGCCAGTAACGCCTGTGACAGGCGCGCGCGACCGCCTTGTTTGTACAACGTGATATTGCGCCATGCGCCAAGGCGTTCGCGCGCAAATGGCACAGGAATGATTGGCCCGAAACAAACGTAGGAGCGAGCGCAGCTCGCGATGCGCCGCGCGGGCGGCGCTCGATATACGCATCACCTCAAAACTCAAGACGGACACCTGATAGCCTTAACTCCATCTCCCGGCGAACCCATCGCCGGTTACCCATGCCCCCCTTTCGTGATGAGCCGCCTCATTTCAGACAAAAAACAGGGCTGCTTTGCAGCCCCGGTTCCAGAGGGCAACCCCAAACCACAGGCTCGCCCTACTCCCCCACTTACTCCACCATCACCTTGTCCCGGTTACGCTCCAGCAACGCATTGCCAATGCCCTTGATCTCCAGCAGTTCATCCACCGAAGCAAATGGGCCATTGGCCTCCCGGTAGGCCACTATGGCCTCAGCCTTGGCTTTCCCTATCCCATTCAGCTCCTTCTGCAAAGTCAGCGCATCGGCCGTGTTCAGGTCCAGCCGCTGGGGCTGCGGGGCCTGCTGCGGGCTTACCATCGGCACCGGCTCGGCCACCGCCGTGGTGCTGGCCGGGGCAGCGCTAAGGGAAAAGGACAGGCTGGCGAACAGCGGCAGCAGCAAGTACGACAGAACGTTGTTACGCATGGTGAACACTCCTAGGTTGGTCATTTTCCATCAGCCGGTTTCCTTCGGCTGCGTCATCAACCCTAGCGGTAAACTCCACACCCAAACAGCCAGCATCCTCGGCGAATGGTTACCAAATAGATCAACCACGCAATCAACTTCGCCAACCCAAAAACAATGGCCTTTCCCTCCCCTCCCGCCAGCCCGAGAGCATTGGCGCCATGCCGCATGGCCTGTAGCCAAATACCCGTTTGTCCGATACCGCATTCACCGCAGAACCCGCACACATTCCTACACCCCCCGATGAACAAGGCCAGACCACGAACAACCGCACTCTCCTGCAGGGTCCCGCCCGCCCTGCCAACTGGCATCACGGGAACCAACTGCTAGATTTTTGAGCAATGGACAGCCGTTTGCTTGAAGGACCCAAGCTGCATGCCCCCGTCCACCCGCCGCTTGCCCTCGCACCCAACCCGTCCGCCAGACCCGCCTTCGCGCGCACACCCGGCCCATTCGGCCTACCCCGTACAGCCCCGTTCAGCAAGAGGATCACCGCCGTGCCCCTCAAAACCCTCACCGTATTCGGCACCCGCCCAGAAGCCATCAAGATGGCCCCTCTTGCCCTGCAACTCGCACAGGACGCCCGCTTCGAGCCCCGCGTGTGAGGAAGCGCCGGCGCTTGGCAAACCGGTACTGGTGATGCGCGATACCACCGAGCGGCCGGAGGCGGTGGCAGCGGGGACGGTGAAACTGGTGGGCACGGAGGTTGATTCCATAACCGGGGAACTGGCCAGGTTGCTGACGGATGAGGCGGCGTATAAGGAGATGAGCGTGGCGCATAACCCGTATGGCGATGGCAAGGCATGTGGGCGGATAGTGGAGGCGCTTGGGTCGAGATTGGGCTTGGGCTGACAGGGCATGCCTTGGAATGTTTGTCGTTTGTAAGATCAAGCGCCGCCCGCGCGGCGCTCGATCTCACAGGCACCGAACCCGGAAGCCCGTGAGATAACCAGGCGTACACCTGGGAAGGCCCACGAAATAGCGCAGGTCAAAATACCTTAACTTCAAGCAGGTTCTTCAAGTACTGCCCGTAACCGTTCTTCAGCAGCGGTTGAGCAAGCCGCTCAAGTTGCTCTGCATCGATCCAGCCCGCGCGATAGCAAATTTCTTCAGGGCAAGCCACCTTGAGACCCTGGCGCCGCTCCATGGTGGCGATGTATTGGCTGGCATCCAGCAGGCTGTCGTGGGTACCGGTATCCAGCCAGGCATAACCACGCCCCATGATCTCGACTTGCAATTGCTGCTGCTGCAGGTACAAGTTATTGAGGTCGGTGATTTCCAGTTCGCCGCGTGCCGACGGTTTAAGCTGCCTGGCCAAGTCGACGACCTGGTTGTCGTAGAAATAAAGACCGGTGATCGCATAGTTGGACTTCGGGGCTTTCGGTTTTTCTTCTATCGACAATACGCGCCCGCTGCCATCGAACTCCGCGACACCGTAACGCTCCGGGTCCTGGACGTGATAAGCAAACACGCTGGCCCCCGACTGCCGCTGGCCAGCACTCAGAAGCAGCGACTGGAAGTCATGACCATAGAAAATATTGTCACCCAGCACCAACGCCGACAGGGCGTTGCCAATAAAGTCTGCCCCGATCGTGAATGCTTGGGCCAAGCCGTCCGGGCTAGGCTGCACGGCATAAGAGAGGTTGATACCCCAACGGCTACCATCACCCAGCAGTTGTTCGAAACGCGGGGTGTCCTGAGGCGTGGAGATGATCAGAATGTCCCGAATGCCGGCCAGCAGCAGCGTGCTGAGCGGGTAGTAGATCATCGGCTTGTCGTACACCGGCAACAGCTGCTTCGATACAGATAGCGTGGCGGGGTGCAGGCGAGTGCCAGAGCCACCGGCCAGAATGAGTCCTTTACGTGCCATAACTATTCCTAACGCCGGATTTCGTCCAGCATGCGTTGCACACCTTGTTGCCAAAGCGGCATCTTGAGATTGAAGGTCTCTTCCAGTTTAGCCAATGCCAGCCGAGAATTTAGCGGGCGCGGAGCCGGCGCCGGGTAAGCTTGGGTACTGATTGCACCCACCTGTTCGGCGGACACCTTCAAGGCCATGCCATTGCGCCGCGCCTGCGCCAGTACGAACTGGGCATACCCGTGCCAGCTGGTTTCTCCGGCTGCCGCAAGATGGTACGTGCCGAGCAAAGGGCTAGCATCCTGCACACTGAAAAGCTGCCGCACGATATGGGCGGTAACATCGGCGATCAACTCTGCGCCGGTCGGGGCGCCATATTGGTCTGCCACCACATTGAGCGCGTCCCGCTCGGCCGCCAGGCGCAACATGGTCTTGGCAAAATTGTGGCCGCGCGCGGCATACACCCAACTGGTCCGCAGCACCACGGCAGAGGCACCGCTGGCCTCAATGGCGAGCTCGCCATCGAGCTTGGTACGGCCATAGACAGACAGCGGGCCGGTGGGGGCATCCTCTTGCCACGGCGCCAGGCCACTACCGTCGAACACATAGTCTGTGGAGTAGTGGATCAGCCGTGCACCCAGCCTGGCGGCCTCACAGGCCAACAGGCCCGGCGCATCGGCATTGATGCGGGCAGCCAGCTCTGGCTCGCTCTCGGCTTTGTCCACCGCCGTGTAAGCCGCAGCGTTGACGATCACATCCGGGGCCAGCGAGCGCACCGTCGCCGCCAGACCATCGAGATTACTCAGATCCCCGCACAACTCACCCTCGCCCTGGCGGTCAAGCGCAATCACCTCACCTAAAGGCGCAAGGGCACGCTGCAACTCCCAGCCCACTTGTCCGTTCTTCCCCAACAGCAAAATTTTCAAACTTCGTCAGCCCCATATTGCTGCGCGACCCAGTCACGGTAGCTGCCGTCCATGACGCCTTTGACCCAATCCTCGTTAGCCAGGTACCAGGTAACCGTCTTGCGAATGCCGGTTTCGAAGGTTTCGGCAGGCTTCCAGCCGAGTTCGCGCTCAAGCTTGCGAGCATCGATGGCATAACGGCGGTCGTGGCCTGGGCGGTCGGTGACGAAGCTGATCTGACTGGCGTAAGGCTGCCCGTCAGCCCGCGGCCGAAGTTCATCGAGCAGCGCACATACATGGTGGACGATGCCCAGGTTGGGCATTTCGTTCCAGCCACCGACGTTGTACACCTCACCCACCTGCCCTGCCTCAAGCACTCGGCGGATGGCGCTGCAGTGGTCCTTGACGTATAGCCAGTCACGAATCTGCTGCCCATCGCCATACACCGGCAGCGGCTTGCCAGCCAAGGCATTGACGATCATCAGCGGGATCAGCTTTTCGGGAAAATGCAGCGGCCCGTAGTTGTTCGAGCAGTTGGTGGTGAGCACCGGCAAGCCATAGGTGTGGTGATAGGAACGCACCAGGTGGTCGCTGGCCGCCTTGCTGGCAGAGTACGGGCTGTTTGGGTGGTATTGGTGGGTTTCGGTGAACGCAGGTTCGCCGGGTTTCAGCGAGCCATAAACTTCGTCGGTAGAAACATGCAGGAAGCGGAACGCCCCCCGCGCTGCCTCATCCAGGCCATGCCAGTAACCCCGTACGGCTTCCAGCAACTGGAAGGTACCCACCACATTGGTGTCAACGAAAGCCTGGGGCCCGAGAATGGACCGGTCGACGTGCGACTCGGCGGCGAAATTGAGCACAGCGCGGGGGCGATGCTCTGCCAACAGCCGTTGCACCAACCGCCCATCGCCTATATCCCCATGCACGAAGACATGCTGCGGATTACCCTCTAGGCTAGCGAGGCTCCGCAGGTTGCCAGCGTAGGTCAGCTTGTCCAGGTTGACGATGGGTTCGCCGGACTGGCTTACCCAATCCAGCACGAAATTCGCGCCGATGAAGCCGGCACCGCCGGTTATCAGGATTGTCATAGGCTTGACGCTTCTCGAGTGGATGCGGATGGATGTTATTGGCGCAATTCTAGACGGGAACGCTGACGGCGTGTGGCGGTAAGTCACCGTTCACGCATTTGACTGTTGTTCTGTCATTGACCGCGAGGCAAAATACGAAACCTTCTCAAGAACGCCATCTGGGCTCACAGGGATGTTTATGCCTTCTATATTTCCTTCGGTCGCTGTTGCGGCCTTGTTTGCTTCCGCGCCTGTCTGGGCACAGTCCACGCAGCTTGCTCACCAGGTGATCACGCCCAGTGCTTTCCTGGGGGTGGATCTGCAAGGGGATTTTTTGACCGAGGTGCCGGAGTGTGCAACGGGGGAGATACGCCCTCCTCAACCTTGCCGCATTGCGACTAAGAAAGCGGGACGCTTTGAAGTGCGGGGGTTGCCGTATCTGCCTATTTCGCCGGGGTATAAGTTGTTTGCAACGGTGGAGGGTGGAGCTGTTAGTCAGTTGGTGTTGACGGGTAATGCTAATAATTTGTACCTGGTTAAAGAAATGCTGACTGATAAGCTGGGGCAGCCGGCGGCTAGCGGGACTCATTGGGTGAAATTGAAGTCCGGGGCCTCGTATGAGGCTGAGGTTTATAAGTGGAACTCTGAAGGGGTAGCCATTGATTTTGGCCGAAACCTTAGTGATCTGGGGCGGTATTCAGTAACTTTTTCGACGTCGATAGTCGGTACGGACGTTGGCCAACTTGATGTCGTACCTGTGCCGGAAAGCCCCAGTTTTTAAACTGACTTGATGCCAATCTGACCGGTAAAGCGTTTCTGCGGTTAGCAATGGAGCGGAAACGAAATAGGGATCACGGCTTGTTCGCCTTACACTACCTCGTAACTGGTGGTCCACTATTACAGTCTCCCGGCTCGCTAAAGCTGGGAGAATATTTTAGACGTTAGCAAAACTGGCAATGCCCCTTGTCCGATTTTGTCGTACGTATCCAGGGCCGATACATAGGTTTCAGCACGACGGTCACCCATGCCCCCATGCGTGGGATAATGTCATTCTACGGTAGTTGAGGACCTGTTAACGAAACAGTTCTAATGAAATATCTAATGGACTTAATTCAACATGAGTCGATTGACTGATCTTGATCATCTTGCCGCTTCAACACCAGTTTAATATAGTGCACGTATAAGCCGAAAGCCTTTAACTGGGCGTCAAGCGAATGGAAATATTTCATCCAAAGCGAGAGCGACCCATTTAACACTATACCTATCAAATTCAGCAAAAAAATTTACAATCGAGGCAATCAATTGATTAGACTTGAAAAACATAAACAACTTTACTCCTGCGAAGCCTTGCGGAACTTTAGAACCGCCGGACTATGACTGAAGATAGGCCTATTAACTATTTCGAGTGGCCGCAGGCTTATGCTTGCTAATATTCCGCAAAAGCAAAACAAGAGGCTTCTCCAAGCACCTGTAAATGGCATAGGAAGAGCACAACATCAATATAACGACACCCCAGAAAAGGGCATGCGGACTGCCCATTGGGTAGAGCGCATTAAAAACCATATAACCAACATTTTGATGAAGCAAATAGAGCGGGTAGGTTAACAAGCCGAGCGCAACCCAATTACGCCGAGCAATAAAACCCATCTTATTGATAGCGGTCAATGCCATCAGCATATAGAAAGTGGTAAGCACTAACACTACGACTACCCCATTGAACTCCACAGAATAGTGTGCCCTATACTTTTCAAGAACAGAAAGCGAAGTATATAAAGAAAAAGCATAAGAACAAAACAACAAACCTAAACGAAACATAGAAAAACCAAATCGCCGGACCTGCCAAAAAATCGCCCCCGCTATAAAGAAAGCTGCGTAATCAGGAATGAACATTCGACGCAACATATCATCATGCCTACCAAATAACACGACACTCACCAAAAGCCAGATCAACAAAAAACCTTCTACACGGTGCATCTGCCTAAATATAAGAAGCACGCAAATCAGCAGATAAAATCTTATCTCAACAAATATTGACCAATAAACTCCATCAACAGGCCTAACACCAAGGAAATCCCCCATTAAAGTGAGCCCAGTTAAAAATTGACCTGTGGTGGCACTGAAACGCTCGCCACCCAAGAGCAAAGTACAAATAAAAGTAATTGTCGAACACACCCAAAAAGCCGGATAAAGCCTAATTGCTCTTGAGCGAATAAACTCTATCACGGAGGCCCTCGATGCGGTGAGCAAAATCACAAAGCCGCTTATCATGAAGAAAAGCTCAACTCCGAGATACCCATACTTAGCAAAGGGCATGTAATCAGAATACGAAAATATCGTTTTGTTGTCGGCAGCAGCCCCACGAAACGCGTAATGAAAAAAAATCACTGAGAGAGCGGCTATGAATCGATAAAAGTCAATCTCACTAATGCGTTGCCGATCAGTGGAGGGTGAAATGGACATCGAGTAATCTCATAGTAATTCGGCGACTTGTTAGCATTATTTAAATATCTTGTCTACGCCGCTGGTGCACCCAGTCCACAATCTCTCCGTCTGGACTATAGCCAACGACGAGTTCTCGAAGAACCTGTCTAACACGGGCAAAATCTTCTAGATTGACTGCTGACATTAGCGTCGCCAAGTGCTCTTTCAAATCATCCCAAATGATATAATCTTCATTAGCGGACATAATCATAGGATGGAGTGTTGGCTGAACATTATCGCCAATCAGCAATTCCTCATATAACTTCTCACCTGGCCGCAACCCTGTATACTCTATTGCAATATCACCGTGAGGGTGCTTTTCAGAGCGCACAGTCAAACCAGAAAGATGAATCATTTTTTCCGCGAGAGCTGCAATACGGACAGGCTCCCCCATGTCCAATACATACACATCCCCCCCCAAACCCATAGAGCCAGCTTGGATAACAAGCTGAGCTGCTTCAGGAATAGTCATGAAGTAACGCGTTATTTTGGGATGCGTAACTGTAAGAGGCCCACCCGCTTTAATCTGCTTGTGAAATAGCGGGATTACCGAACCTGAGGAGCCCAAAACATTACCGAAACGCACCATGGTGAAGCGTGTTTGATTAACATGCGAAACGTTCCCCGCATCACCGAACATAACAGGGGCAATTTCATGACTAAGAGCTTGCAAAACCATTTCCGCAATGCGCTTAGTACTACCCATTACATTGGTAGGGCGAACAGCTTTATCTGTTGATACTAACACGAAATTAGAAACATTGGACTGCAATGCTGCTTGAGCAGTAAACAAGGTACCCAGAATATTATTAATTACGCCTTCTGAAATATTATGCTCAACAATTGGAACATGCTTATAAGCAGCCGCATGATATACTGTATCCACATGCCACATAGACATCATTTCAAAAAGATGATGTTGGTTGCGGATTGAACCTAAAAAAGGAATCAACCTAACTGGCAACGCTTCGCGATCAATCCGAGTATCTAGCTCTGAGTGAATAGCATAAAGATTGAATTCACTATGGTCAAACAATAGCAGCGCCTTCGGCTTCAGAGACAAAATCTGCCTACATAGCTCAGAACCAATCGACCCACCTGCACCGGTTACCAGTACAGTCTGGCCAACGATACAACGCGCGAGAAGATCAGTTTGCGCCGGCACTGAATCACGCCCTAGCAAATCAGCGATATCGACCTCTTGGATATCATCAACTTTGACTCGCCCACTTGCGAGGTCAATCACACTCGGCACACTACGTACATGAACAGGAAACGGCTCTAGCGCGCTGAGCACTTCCCGACGTCTAGCACGGCTTGCAGACGGAATCGCGAGTAACACCTCTTCCGCGCCCGTCACATCGATCACTCGCTGAATATCTTTACCGCTGAATACTTGAAGACCTGAAATAGTACTATTCGAAATAGTCGAATCATCATCAATGAAGGCTACAGGCCGTAAGACTCTACCCATTCTTAAAGCAGCAAGCAGTTGATTGCCGGCTGCGCCGGCACCATAGATTGCGACCCGAGGCAAACCGTTATCACGACTGGTGAATGGAACATGCTGCTTCGCAGCATACCAATCTCCTAAAAAAAACTGCCGCATCAACAAGCGCAGGCCACCAATAAAAACTAAACTCAGCCACCAATAATTGAAGATGATTGAGCGAGGGACAACAGTTTTGTGATCGCTATACCAGTAAACGACTAACGCGAGAACCAACGCAGAAAGGCTTACCGCTTTAAAAATGGCTATCAGGGCATCGTTACCAAAAAAACGCATAACTGCACGATACATGCCAAAACGAATAAAAATTGGAATTGCAACAACGGAAGCAGATGCAAATAACCACAGATGCCCAACCAAAGGATTAGCCATCTCGTCGTAGCCTAGTCGGACGACAAAAGCACACCAGAGAGCAAGCCATACTAGGATTAGGTCGACGATAACCTGGAGAGCACGCTTGTAACGGCGTGGGAGCGCAACTAATCTTTTTCTCAGAATGTTCATCACTTAACTTATAAACCTCTCATCCTCGAGCCAGCCTTAACGTTAATCACGCGCGCTGATCTTGTTGTACCAGTGTACGCTAATCAGCGGGCTTCAGCCGTCCCTGCTCCACACCTAATGGCCAGCCAAACCAACGGGACATACGCGATCGACACCGCAACTACCCCGTCCAAAGCTGAAATAGCTGCCATATAGGCAAAAGGCATTAGCCATACCACATTGATAACTAAAACCCCTAACGTCACCGGCGCATGTTTTCCAAATCGCCTAGCAGCGAACTGATAAGCGTGGCTTCGATGAGCCTCATAAACCTTTTCTCCTCTAAACAAGCGACGTGCCAGGGTCAGAGTGGCATCGACGATAAATACCCCGAGGAGGATTAACCAAGAATAAAAAAGATTGAAGGATGAGAGTGCCGCGTGAATGGAAATGGCTCCGAGCATCAGCCCTAAAAACCCGCTCCCTGCGTCCCCCATAAAAATCCGAGCAGGCGGAAAATTCCAAATCAAGAATCCTATGACTGCTGCGGCAAGAATCAAAGGCAATACCATCAGGTCGGGCATCTGAACAAAATAGTAAATGCCGCACGCACCGAGACAGGAAGTAATCGCCTCAACGCTGGCGATGCCATCTATCCCATCCATGAAGTTGTAAAGATTAGTAAGCCATGCGAGATATAACAGAGCAAAAATGCTCCCCGCCCAACCAAGATCTAATTCGTACTCAAAGACCACGACTGGTGGAAAGCCACCTAAGCATGCAACAACCCATCCAGCAATAATGAAATGGCATAGCAGACGCCATTTAGCATGAATATGCCCATGGTCATCCAAGAATCCTAACGCTGCTATAGCAGCCCCTCCACCGAAAATAGCAGCAAACAGCCAAAGGTCAAGTTTATGGAAGGCAGACAGCCATAAAGCAGCAATTAAAAAGGTTAGTACAATCGCAACACCGCCGCCTCTAGGCGTTGGTGTGGTATGGGAGCTTCGCTCATTAGGAACATCAATTATTTTCCGAGATAGTGCATAAGTACGCAGCACCCAAGTAAGGACCCACGCCAGCACCAAGAGCACAAAGAAAAACGGGATACTCATTAATTAAACACCGGATTTAGATGAATGGGTAATGAAGTCATGTCCAGCTTTAATTAAAGCCGAACGACCTCCTATCACCGGATGCCAACCTAGCGATCTAGCTTTGGATGAGTCAACTTTGAGGGAATCATACAATTGAGTATACGTATTTTTTCGACCAATGAGGGTCGCCCCAATTCGGAGAATACTCAATGGAACGGGAAACAGAACGTTCTTGGTGCCCATTCCAACCGCAAGCAGTGAAGCTATCTCACCAATTGTGAAGTCATCACCATCACTAATGACGAATGCCTGCCCAGCCGCATCGGGATGTTCTGCGCAGAATTTCAAGAAATCAATCAAATTCTCAAGTGCGATCATCGACCTCTGATTATCGACATCAGCGAAAGGTAGGGGAAGACGCTTACTAACCAGCTTAAGCAGCAATCTGAAATTGCCTGGGGCTCGACCAGAGTAAACTAGAGGGGGGCGTACAATCACCCATTCCATCTTTTGGTTTTGTAGGTACTGCTGAATTTGCATCTCAGCTTTAAGCTTGGACTTAGCGTAATGGGTGTTCGGCGAAAATGGTGATTGCTCTGTAAACGCACCTACCCCAGACTCTTGACCGTGAACACCAATACTACTAGCGTAAACAAATCGCTTCACTCCAGCTGCGACAGCTTGGCGAACTAAAGCCATTGTCGCATCGTTATTTATCCGCTCGTATTCAAGCTCGGGGTTTTCAGCTTTGTCGCCCAACTGATGTGCTCTTCCTGCGAGGTGAATAACGCAATCCACTTCACTCAGCTGTTCGCCCCAACTAACAGGCGCTGCGATGTCTCCCATCGCAACTGTGGACACATTATCAGTTAACTTTTTAGCTACCCTAGCAACACCAACGCAATCATGGCCTAAGCTAAGTAGGTGCAAGAACAGTTCACTTCCGACGAAACCGTTAGCGCCAGTCACTAAAATTTTCAAACTGCCCTCCATTTTCCGCTACTTCCATGACAAGACGCCGATGAAGCAGGCCCTTCGCAATCAAGCATTATGCCTTAACGTCTCGTATATCTCCAAGTGCTTCTCAACAACACTATCTATAGAAAAAGCGCGCTCAGCCATTGCACGGCCAGCTCGCCCCATCGCCGTACGACAGCTCTCGTCTTGTAATAGTTGCTGGATCGCATCAGCCAATCTATCAACCGCTTTGACAGGCACCAAGAGACCGGTCACGTTGGACTCAATCGCATCTCGACAGCCTGGCACGTCAGTGGTAATCACAGCCCGACCACTTGCTGCAGCTTCGATTAATATTTTTGGCAAGCCCTCACGATACGAAGGCAACACAACAAGGTTCGATAAAGCCAGGACATCTGACATAGTACTACTATATCCAGACCAATCGACTACTCCTTCGCGGATCCATTCATTGAGTTCATCGACAGTTATACTAGTAGGATTACCGATATCAACATCACCGACCAACTGAAAACGGGCAGTAACTCCGCGCTTCAATAGAAGCCTGGCAGCCTGAACAAACTCCAGGACTCCTTTGTCGCGCAACAATCGTGCTGCAAAAGTAACAACGCGCACGCCGTCAGGCTCGGGACGATAGTGAAACTCAGCCAAATTCACTCCAGAGCCACGAATTCTAGCACTGCGAGCAGAAGTAATCGCACCCAGTTCAATTAATGCTTGCTGATCATCTGGATTCTGAAAGACGGCGACGAGATTGCTCTTACCCAGCGCTATTCGATACATCCAAGTGACAATCTTACGCAAGAAACGGACTTTGTAACCTGCTGCCATAAAAATAAAGCCCAGTCCGGGCACTGCAGCCAACACCCCCTTCACTGGCGAAAGCCGAGCGGCTATTCCGCCATACAAAACGGGCTTAATTGTCACAAGATGAACAATGTCTGGCCTTATGCGCCAGAATAAAGCGATCAATTCAAATAGCGCTTTGAGTTCATTGATTGGATTAGTTCCACTTCTGGAAAAAGAGAGATTGTGATGCTGAAATTGTCTGCGGTGAATTTCATCCACATAAGGTCCCGCAGGCGTTGCGACGTGAACTTGATAGCCCTCGTGTCTGGCGGCTTCCGCCACTGGCAAACGATGAGAAAGAAAGTATTTTGCGTCGTTACCAACGATCAATAGAACGGGCTTCATAAAAAGCCTATCCGAGAATAGTAAATATTCACCAGCACACCCTCAATACAAATGCAGTTTAAGGAAGACAGTCGATAGCCCTAGCAAGTACTCCCTCGCCGCCAGAGACAGCGGGGAGCCAAGACTGATCACTTGCTTAAGCTAGCTACGTACCAAGGCATAGCTTTTCTAATGCCGCTATCAATATCAAATTCCGGGTGATAGCCAAGCAATTTTTGAGCTTTGCCAATATCTGCTTGTGAGTGTCGGACATCGCCCGCGCGGAAATCTCGATAGACGGGATCCTTAGAATATACGATACCGAGTTGAGCAAGCGTCACTTTCAAAGAGTTGAATAATGCATTCAAGTCAGTCCGACCACTAACCGCAACATTATAGACTTGATTAGTAGCCTCACTATCGTGCATGGTAGCCGAAAGCAAATTTGCTTGAACCGCATTCTCAATAAAACAGAAGTCACGGCTTGTCGTACCATCACCATTTATATAAACGTCTTCGTCAGCTATCATAGCTGCAGCCCACTTTGGGATAACTGCCGCATATGCGCCGGCAGGGTCTTGGCGCTGACCAAACACATTAAAATATCGTAAACCTATAGTACGAAAACCATAAGTCCTGGCGAAGACCTCAGCATACAGTTCATTAACATATTTAGTAACAGCATACGGCGATAGCGGCTTGCCTATTATGTTTTCAACTTTGGGCAAGCCAGGGTGATCACCATATGTCGAACTGCTGGCAGCATATACAAAGCTTTTGACCTTTGCATCACGAGCAGCAACCAACATGTTTAAAAAGCCAACGATATTAGCATCATTAGTAGCGATGGGATCCGCAATGGAGCGTGGAACTGACCCTAAAGCAGCTTGGTGTAATACGTAGTCGACTCCACTACAAGCTTTTTGGCAGTCGGATAAATTGCGAATGTCGCCCGTAATTAATTCGAAGTCAGCCCACTGCTCAGCGGTGACGACGGACTTAACCTCATCGAGGTTTTTTTTATGCCCAGTAGCAAAGTTATCAAGCCCAACAACCCTTTGATTATGCTTAAGAAGCATCTCTAATAGGTTGGAACCAATAAAGCCTGCAACACCTGTGACAAGCCAAGCTTTTGGCTCAACTTGCAGCTGTTGCAAAAGTTTTTTATAGACCGTCATTTGAAAAGCCGCCCTGCAGACGTCGTAAAAAATTATACATTAGAGGCGAAGATCTGATTGTTCCGAAGGGAGCAGATATTTTAGATCATATAGAACATGTTCTGCCTTTCCGAAAGATCGAATCTTTTCAACGCCAAGATCCTTGAATTGTTGATGAGCAACAGTCAGTATAACAGCATCATACTGGCCATGCGCGGGCTCCTGCGTTGGAGTAATACCATATTCGTGCTCGGACTCAACAACACTTACCCACGGATCGAAAACATCAACAATAATGTTATATTCTTGCAGCTCTTTAACAATATCTACAACTTTAGTATTCCGGAGGTCGGGGCAGTTCTCTTTAAACGTAAGCCCCATAATCAACACACGCGCACCATCAACATGGATACGGCGCTTGACCATTAACTTGACCAACTGAGAAACAACATAAGCACCCATGCTATCATTAAGCCGACGACCTGCAAGAATTATTTCTGGGTGATAACCAATGCTTTGAGCTTTGTGAGTTAGATAATAAGGATCCACCCCAATACAGTGGCCGCCGACCAGCCCCGGACGGAAAGGAAGGAAGTTCCACTTTGTTCCAGCAGCTTCGAGCACAGCCTCAGTATCGATACCCATTTTATTGAAGATTAAAGCGAGCTCATTGATGAGCGCAATGTTAAGATCGCGCTGTGTATTCTCAATTACCTTCGCCGCTTCCGCCACTTTGATGCTAGCAGCCTTGAAAGTGCCGGCCGTGATGATTGTGCGATATAGAGAGTCGACCAGATCAGCACAATCTCTATTCGAGCCGGAAGTCACTTTTTTAATCGTGGTAACTCGATGTTCTTTGTCACCCGGATTGATTCGCTCCGGGCTATAGCCCGCGAAGAAATCCTTATTAAACTTCAACCCAGAAAACTTCTCGAGCACGGGCACACAGTCTTCTTCGGTAGCGCCCGGGTAGACAGTTGACTCATAGATGACAACATCGCCCTGCTTAAGGACTTTGCCGATGGTTTCTGATGCTCTGATTAATGGAGTCAGATCCGGTTGTTTATATTCGTCGATTGGAGTAGGAACGGTGACAATATATACGTTACATGCTTGCAAATCACTGCTATTAGCGGTATAGGTTAAGCCGGTTGACTCCTTGAGCTCCGCATCACTTACTTCCAATGTAGAATCGTGCCCTTGCCTCAGGGCATCAATACGCCCCTGATTAATATCGAAACCGATCACATCTCGAGTTTTGCCAAACTCTACAGCCAAGGGCAGACCAACATATCCCAAGCCAATTACAGCCAGCTTTATCTCATTCAGCGAAAGCATCATTTATCCTAACCTATTAATGTATGTGATTTGCAATGAGGCTTCTAACCTATACAGTTGTATCTCGGGCGCGAACGCGGGATCCTGCACCCTATAGATCAGAAAACTCACTTCACCTCTGGTCTTCGGGTATTTTACCCTAGAGAACCCAAGCGACATAGCCCCATTCTTGACTGACGTGCACTCTCATCATTGTCATCGGTAGGCAATGACTACGTGCTGCCAGAGGTCAGGATTTTTCGTCAAGGAAGGAAGCAAAAGCTGCCCAAAACCTCGTTCGGCGGTCGTCCAGCACTTCTCGATAATAATTCTTAGCCATATCAAAGTTTCTACGCGACAAATCATTCATAAAGTCACTATCGCTGGCCAAGCTGTGAATTTTTCTAGACAGTGCTTGCCAGTCCCCGGGGGAAATCATCTCAGATTCACTCAGTAGCTCTGGGATTCCCGCGATCGCTGTCCCTATGCTGGGGCAGCCCCGACTCATTGCTTCTACTAATGCTCTGGGTAATCCTTCTTGGTAGCTTGGCTGCAGATAGATGTCGACACCATCGAGCCACTCGTAAATCGCTGAGCCTGCGGGCTTCGTACCGAGAAACTTAACCTTCTCTACCACCCCAAGTTTGTGAGCCAGGCCATGATACATCGACGCGTCCCCCGCACCCACCACTTCGAACTGCCAGTCGATTCCTTTTTTTTCAAAATCTGCTAGAGCCCTGATGGCAATATCAATAGCTTTATACTTTGAAGAGTAGTTCCCTATTAAACCAAACGTGATTTTCCTATTCGGAATCCGGTTTTTGGTCAGACGAGCCTCCAAGACCGAACTTGGCACCTCTGGGATATCGACGTTAGAGCAAAATGTAACCACACCGTCACTCGGATATCGCTTTTGAAGAAAGTCCTTCGTAACGTATAAAGCGAAATCTGCCTTTCTAATTACTTTGCGAGCATTCAAAGCGGAGATTGGCGCGTACAACTTAGCCTTCCATTTCCCATAATCCCACAGCCCACCCCAAGCACAACCGACCACCTCCACTGCATAAGGCTTATTTTGCTTAATCGCCTCAGAGATAAACAGCTGAGCAAGTCGACTTGGCATACGCGCAATCAAACCATCCGACTCTGCCACTAGCTCACGACACGCACGCTGAACACTTGCATTGCCGAAGATTAAACTTTTCGCGTTAGATACATTGGGTAACAAAACGAACTCAACACCTGGAACTGATGAAATTGTATAACTTTCATTATCTTCACCGAGCTCCCCTCCATCTCGCCCCACCACAACTAGGCTTGGAAAAATAGCCAGATAGCGCTGCCATATACTTGCCGGCAAACCCCCACCAGAGTAATATTTATCAGCCTTCCGTTTAAAGTAATGATCGTGGATGAAGAGGATCTTTTTCATACAAGTCTCTTTATGACTTTTGCAGGGACGCCAGCTACGACTGTAGCTGGTGGCACATCACGCGTGACAACGGAACCTGCGGCAACCACTGCCCTTTTACCAATTACGATACCCGGCATCACTCTTACGCCGCAGCCGATCCAGACATCATCATCAATCTCGACCGGGGACAATTCAATCGGATTATATTTGATAGGAAGATTAGGATCCGCCCAAGTGTGATTAAAAGTCAATATAGAAGTTTGATGTGCAATCGATACATTGCTGCCAATCCGCAAACCACCAACCGCATCTATGTAACAGCTCTCATGGATAGACACATTGTCTCCCACTACAATTTTTCCAATGCTTTTAAGAGCCACCCCGCGCCCAATATACAAATTTTTCCCACACCCTTCTAACTTTTTGGCAATAAGGCAATACCGAATTAAAACCGAAATCTTCCCAGAAAAAGGAGACACAAGATCCAACATTATATTAGTCAGTGGCGACGGCAGCCCGGACAATATAGTAGAAATAAAATTAGTTACGCCCGAAAATCTTTGGAAGAACATTCGCCCGTTCATACTAACTCCTTCATAAGCTAGGATGCTTTTTTCTTCGCATCATCAAGTGCGCCAAATAAACCAGCATCATTGCCAATCCCGAAATCTTGAAAAGTAGCGAAAGTAGGTTTGCCAAATCAGCTCGAATAACATAAACAAAAGCTGCTAGTGCAAGAATATAAAAAGCGTACCAGTAAATAGAGCGCCAACGCAGGTTGTACAGCGAGCCCAGCAAACTAGCATAGAACACCATAATCGCTACAATCCCAAATACTCCGCCTACTATGTAGCCGAATCCTACGATCGTAAACCCCCAACCAGAGGTGCCAGAGAACCCATTTTCCGCGCGGAAGACTCGCTCGAACCAAGCCACCGAACTCTGCACATCCGTTTCACCAGTGATCATCGTTGGGACAAATGCGCGAGATATATCACTAAACAAAAATGAAATATCCTGGTCCACACCAAAAAATAGCAACGAGTAGAAATTGCGCGAAGCTGACATGAATTCGCTATATAAAATAAGATCCCACCCATCACGATCAAATGCTACTTCACCACTGAGTAAAACCCCTTTGAAATACTGCGATATCGGGACCACAAGAACTAGAGCGGAGAAGATGGCGAGCATTTTGAAGAAACCAAAACTTCGGCGCTGGTCAAAATATATAATCAAAAAACCAAATAGAACCTTAAACAAAATGTCACGCTCGCCCGTCAACAGCACATAAAACAGACAAAGCCCTAAATACCCAATAATAAATAAATCGAAGCAAAACGCCTTCCCGATTCGAGCTGCACGTAAAAACACCAAGACAGTCACTACAAGCAATGCAAGATCACTTAAAATCTTTACTGCAGCTAAGTTATCAAGGATTTCACGCTTAGAGCCCGCTCCGGATTTAATAATCAATAACATTGGGACTACTACGAATGGCAACGCAAATACAAACAGGATACGCTCAGATGTAATATTAGCAAATCCAGCATCAAAAAAAGAAAAAGGCTGTCGCTGTCGCGACTCAAATACTATTACATTTGAGACTACCACAAACGTCGCCATCGCTAAAGATTGTAACCGCAAGCTTTCAAGTAGAACTCCCTCATCGAACGGCAAATTCCCCGGACCAAAAAAGAGGGCGCGCAACGGAAAAAAAGTAAAGTATATAGCCATGAAAGCAAGCGGAAATACTCTAGGATCCGCGGCACCATTTTTGCAGTTAACCCCTACGACCACTAGGGTATATATATATATATATACGACACTCCAAACAATAGATGAGCTTAGCCATACAAGCGCAAGCATAAAAAGCGTAAAAACAAAAACCAACAACTTTCCAATAAGGTTGTTCATTCAACACCTGACTTTTGCTTTTTCTCTTTCGATTCAATGCGCCTAAAAATTACAAACCTAGCAATCGACAATTCATCGACAAAAAACTTATGACATGCAGCCATTAAAACTAGAGGCACCGCGACATACAAGGCTGAAGACACAAAAAAATCTAGCGCAGCATTACTCAACACAAGCTGTCGATTGAGCAAAGAAAATGTTTCGAAAGAAATCATGAAAAATGCACCAATCTTAACATGACGCATTAACAACCCCATCAATCCAAACCGAAGTATTCGCCAGACAAGCAATGTCATCATAATGTAATTTAATAGAACAGCCACCACCACACCTATAGCTGCACCAGGCAAACCCCAGAGACCTCCCACGAATACGAGACCAACAACTGCAACTGCATATACCAACTGGACTCCAGCGCGGGAGTAAACTTTACCTACCGCCATTGTCAAGCAATCACTGAATTTATACCCTATCCGAAAATACAACCCGGCTGCCATAATTTGTATAAGCGTAACCACTTCATCCCAACCACTCCCGAATAGAATAAATACAATTTCCGAGGAAAATGAATAGATATAACCACTGAAGAAAACAAAAACCAGCAGCGAAAAATAAATCGATGACAAGTAAAAGCGAGTCAGCCTCTCAGTATCGCCGCGCATTTTAGCCATCATCGGAAAAAACACTTTATCTATGACACTGCCAAATAAAATAGCCGGCATGGACATTATTTGATACGCGCGCCCATACAAGCCTACTGCACCTACCCCCAAGATCTTTCCGATCACTAAGTTATCACCTTGACCCGCTGCGTAATTGCACAATCGAGCAATCGAGTAACCAACTCCATAATCCATCATCGCCAAAGCCCTAGCTTTGTCGAAGCCTATTTTATGTGACTCTCTACATCCCCCAAGTATCAAACAGGCAAACAAAACAGTCTGAACCCAGTATGCTCCAACTAGGGACCACACACCGTAGCCATTAAGCGCCATAACAATAGAGACAACCCCGTAAGCAAAAAAATAACTTACGAATGTAATAACTGATAGCTTCTTGAACTCAAAATTTCTCTGCAGTAAAGATTGCCCAACTACGGAGTACCCTACGAACGGAAGCATGAAAGCTAAGCTTTTTAGCACTCCATCGAGCCCGCTGGCATCAAAAAAGAATGCTATCGTACCAGACGTTAGATATAGCATTACTGCCAGTGCACTGCCCAGCATTACAGACAGCGTTACCGCTGTCTTTACATCGCCTGATTCCAAGTGCTCTTTCTGAACTAACGCAGGACCAACTCCAACTTCTGAAAAAATTCTCAGAAACGCGACTATGCTTGCACTAACACCGACAACACCAAAATCCTCCGGCCTAAGCACTCTGGCAAGAACCAAAATTGAAAGAAGCTGCAGGACGTTCTGCCCCATCGTCCCTAACAACAGCCACAGAAAACCACTTCTGCCCTTTTCGCCAACCTCTTCAACCTGGTTGATCTTCACTGCCCGCTTCCTTCATCTAATGAGTATTGCAAAGGACATCCCGTCACCCGAATCCATACTATGTATGGACGCTCAGAATCTTCCTATATCAAACCAGTTTGCGCAGACGGGACCTCAGGCTGCCAAAAGGTGGAGCGCGGCTATAGCGCTATTACGCCCCACAACAGGCTCTCTAAGTCCTGCGTAAGTATGCCCTAATACTACTCATCTTCGTTTGTAAATAGAAGAGCCCCCGTCGGAAGCTCCTCTCCTGCAAGGGTTGAGCGTTACTGGCCTGCTAGCGAAGTGTGCACTCGTGCTTCTGGCAATTGAGGAATCGAGTTAAGATCAACTTCGTAAACCTGGCGCATAGGGCTCGCCAACAGCCTAACCAGCGCAATAAATATACCGAGGGAGATGCCTATCAGAGCTCCCAGCATCAAAATCAACGGCTTATTTGGGAATACGGCACTAAGCGGATCAACTGGATATCGATCAACGGTTACCATCCGGAGATTATCGGTATTCACATTGAGTGCTGTTAAGCGCGCACGCTCAGCACGCAGCGCTTCGATACCCTCAAGGAACAGCTCCTCATTCTTTCGCGAATTCAACATCTGTATCTTTCGGTTTGTCTCCAGCATCGCTAGCTCTTTTCGAATCTCAGCGACCCGAGGATCAGCGAAATCGTCTGATGTCCGCTTGAGAAGGGCTTGCCGCTCGGCCTCCAGCGCATCCGTTCCAAGAAAGTATGAAGGTATACGCTGATTAATAATTTCAGTTCGGATAACATTTCCGGACGACTCTACACCCGCCTGCCCCATGGCCGCCGGCGTAGAAGGTCTCTTAAGCCCAAGTGATCGCGCAATAGTGATAGCCTCACTCAGCTCTGCAATTCGATTATCTCTTTGCAGCTTTAGCTGCAAGCGTAGAGCTCGTAATTCGTCAGTCAATATTGCTCGCTTGACAGCATCGCCCTCAAGCAACTTTGCTATTTTACCGTCCTTGTTCGCGTGGTAGTCGATTCGCGCCGCGTCAAGTTTCGCATCCACCTCCCTGATTCTATTAGCCACAATTACTTGTAGGTCTTTAGCTAAAATTTGTCGCTCACTATTTATTGCGTATTGAACCAACCCATTCAATACCGCTTTGCCATCCAATCCGGCTAAATAACGCAAATCCACACCAATATAACTTGCGACCCTATCGCTTTTTTTTGGGTCCGGCTGAACAACTTTCAAACTTTTTGAATTAAATTCCTCAAAAGCCTGCTCAAGTGTGCGCCCATCTCGCTCAAACGCAGCTTGCAGTTCAGTATTAGAGCGAAAATAGCCCAGCCGTGTATCATATGAATCGAGTGAAGCGGCGACCCTTTGAAGAGCAGACTTGGGCGTGAGATTATAGATTTTGCTACGATTCAACTCGTCGAAATCGTTCAGTGCGACTGTCGTTAATACAGTACTAACCTTATATTCGCTAGGCACACTGAATGCGTACCCCCCTGCTATCAACGTACCTAGCAGCGCTCCTGCCAGAATCAAATATTTTTGTCGTACTAACGAACGAAGAATTGATAAGAAATCCACTTCGGCGTGGTTCGACGCTGGGGTGGGGGAGGCGATGATCGTCACAGAGGTGCCTGTCTACCGGTAGAGGCCTGCGAAACAGGAGCGCCGCGACTGCCAGGGACCTGCCAAGGCAACCGCCTGAACATCCCTATTGTAGGCGGAAAAAGGGGCAGCATTATGCCACCTCCTCCGCCTCCCCGCTAGTAGTCACTCACCTCATAAATCATTGGGTGTGTGAAGCCTTCAGTATCCGCCCCCTCCGGTAGTAACGCGCAAACGCTACCAGCATCCCAAAAGCCACTCCCCCGGCCAACCCTAACGCTATGATCACTGGCTTATGAGGCTTTACAGGCTTGTCTGGGGACTCCACAGCACCATCCTGCCTATACACCTGCACGACACTAGGGTCCACCTGGAGATGCCGATAGAAACTCAATGCTTCTTGCTGCTGCCGAAGATCATTTACAAAGGGATCATCGGAAGTACGATCTTGGAGGTTAGCAATTTCGGCCTCCAATGCTTTTGAGCCACGCATATACGTTAAACTCCCCCCCATGCCTGCAGAAACTTCATCCGACAAGTTACTAGAAATGATAGGGGGTTCCTTGATACCTGTGGCGTGCGCAATCTTGAGCGCCTCAGTCAGTTGGACGATTCGATCTTCACGTTGCTTTCGCGCACTTTCTCGTGCAGCCGTAATTTGCTGCTCAAGATTATTAGCTTTAACAGTAGCATCAGCCTTGGCATCCTTTATGGTCTCAGTCGAGGACCTGATGCCAGCCATTTCGATAAACTGCACCACCCATTCCGCCGCCCTCTCAGGGTCTGACAATCTTGCTTTAACAAAGTACCGGCCAGTATTGTCTTTAGAAGCACTACCTATCGACAACACTTGTAGAAAGCTACCATACAATTCATCTTGAGACCCTTTGCGCTCTGTTTCAGATAGGCTAGGGAGATAAACCTTACGAAAAAATTCTCGTCGAAGAGACTCGGACTGTAAATTTCGGACATATACATCATAAGCGTCTTTAACAGTGATCATTGCCAAGCCACTATCGCCGCCTCGACCGTAATTCAATTGTGCGATGTCATTCTGTGATGGCGGTTGCACTATAACTTTAGACTCATAAACAGGCGTTGAAACAAATGCGTAGATCGCTGCCACAATTGTGAAAAAAAAACCTACGGCCACGACGATTATACGATCCTGCCAAAACACCTCGATCAAATCAAACAAGTCAATTTCATCACTACGTAGGCGCTCATTTTCACTGCGCATTAATTTTTCCTTTGGTCCGTCTGATTGCGTCATGTCCGAGGCTCACCCCCGCCCTCACGGAAAAGCGGTTCTAGGCCCCATCGACTCAAGCGTAGCGGCATTTTGCCAACAGGCTCGCCACGCCTAGTCACTTTTTCATCAATCAGTAATAGAGAGAACCTTCGCTCAGAAGTTCCTCGCTCTTCGACAGGACACCACGCACGCTGCTCAACGGTCATTCCGCAACTGTGACGCTCATCTCATGGCCAGGCCCACCAAAACTCCCGCGCAGCGCCGCCGCAAGCGTTTGCTTCGCCCTTTTCTCGCCATGCACCAACATTACCCGCCGAGCATTGCAGCCGCGCGCGAACGCCACCAACTGCGCCTGATCCGCATGCCCCGAGTAGCCGCCCAAGGTCATCACCTTCGCCCGCACCTCATACATCTGCCCATCCAGATCAATCTGCACAAACCCTTCCGCCCCTTCGCTGGCCTGAATGACCGCCCCGGGAGTGCCCTTGGCCTGATACCCCACAAACATCACCTCATGCCGGGGATCACCGAGCATTGCCTTCAGGTAATTGACGATGCGCCCACCGGAACACATGCCGTTGCCTGCAATCACGATCGCGGGGCGACCGGTACTCTTGAGGTAATTGACTACCTGCTGGTGGCGGGCATGGGTGTCGATACTGATCAGCTGGTCGAACCCGAGCGGATCACGCCCTTCGGCAAGCCGCGCCCTGGCCTCTGCGTTCCAGTACTCGTGCAAGTCGCGATACACAGCGGTGAAGCGCTGGGCCAAGGGTGAATCAAGGATGATGGGCAACTGCGACCAGTCCAGTGAATCGCCTTCAGGGGCCGAGCCGGTCGTGCTGAGCAGCGCGTTGCGGTGGAGGATGGCTTCGAGTTCGTACAACAGTTCCTGAGTACGACCGAGGCTGAACGCCGGAATGAGGAGAGTGCCCTGGTCAGCCAGGGCGCGATCAATCGCGGCTTCCAGCCGCTGCTGACGGTCGCTGACCGGAGGATGCAAGCGGTCACCGTAAGTGCTTTCCAGCACCAGCACATCTGCACGCTCTGGGGGCTGCACGGGGCGCAGCAGCGGGTTGCCACAGGCCCCCAGGTCGCCGGAGAACACGTAGCGTCTATTGGCCTCCTCATGCTGCATGTCGCATTCGACATAGGCCGATCCCAGCAGATGGCCAGCGCGCTGCAAGCGAATGCGACAGGTCAGGCCCGGGCGCTCGACCAGGGTGTGCCACTGCTCGAAAGGCAGCGGCACGATAAGGCCACGGATGAAATCCAGGTACCGCGCCACTTGGACGGGGTCGCTGCTGATGCTGAGCTTGTAGGCGTCTTCCAGTACCAGTGGGAGCAGCCGGGCCGAGGGCTTGCTGCACAGGATGGGGCCGCGGTAGCCGGCGGCCAGCAGCGCCGGGATACGCCCGACATGGTCAAGGTGCACATGGGTGATGACCAGAGCCTGGATACCCTGAACGTCGAAACCGAGCGGCGCGGTTTCGGCGCCCGGTGCCGCATCGTCACCCTGCTCCAGGCCGCAGTCCACCAGCAAGCTGACAGAGGGTGCGAGGTGCACCTGGTGGCAAGAGCCTGTGACGCCGCGGGTGCCACCGTGATGGGAAAGAACGGGATATTCCATGCTGCGCACACTCACCTGGGCCGAAAATGAAGTGCGCTATTACTCCATGAGGGCCGGTGTAGGCATAGGCGAGACTTTCCCAAATGGGCGTAGGAAGATTCCTTAATTGCCGCTCAGTGCTGCCTGGCGGGCTGAAGCCTTGATCTTGCGCTTACTGCGCTGCACGCCGTAGGCACCTAGCAATGGCCCAACGGCGAGGCCGATGACCAAGGCGGCCAGCACCAGTACGGCTACAGGCACCTCTGGCGCGACCCAGCCAAACAGCACCAGAGACACGGCTTGCTGATTCTCCAGTACGAAGAACAGCACCACAGCCGCCAACAGCAGCACGAACACCGCCGCCAGGGCGCGCTTGAGGTTACGCATCAGATTGCTCCTTGATTGATCAGGCTTCGGCCTCGTCTTCTTCATTGACGCGGTCGCGCAGTTCTTTGCCGGGCTTGAAGTGCGGCACGAACTTCCCTTCGAGGCTGACCGACTGGCCGGTCTTGGGGTTACGGCCTACGCGTGGGGCGCGATAGTGCAGCGAGAAGCTGCCAAAACCGCGAATCTCGATGCGATCGCCGGTAGCCAGGCATTGTGACATCTGTTCAAGCATGGTCTTGATGGCCAGCTCAACGTCCTTGGACGATAGCAGCCCCTGATGGGTGACAATACGTTCGATCAGCTCCGACTTCGTCATATTTTTCCCTTCGTTATCAAGCAGCTAGATCATTGCTTAACCAGTTTGTAGCACGCTGGGAAGGATTTGAACAGGGTGGTTCTTGACTTAATAAAAAAATTCAAGATTGAAGTTTTACGGGAATGGTCTACATGGCGTGCGCTGGCAGGGTTGCCATGATGGGTGGCGGGCCGGCAACCACAGGGGTCTGAGGGTACGGCGATAGGGATGCGTCGCCTGGGAGATCGAGCGCCGCCCGCGCGGCGCATCGCGAGCTGCGCTCGCTCCTACGGTTGTTTCGGGCCAGTTATTTCTGGGGGATTTGCGCGCGTACGCCTTGGCGCATGACGCGATATTGCGTCGCACAAA
>NZ_QJRL01000042.1 GCF_003205205.1 Pseudomonas sp. LB-090624 | reverse complement strand
TGAAACGATGCATCGCCGATGGTAGTGTGGGGTTTCCCCATGTGAGAGTAGGTCATCGTCAAGATTCATTTCGCAAAACCCCTATCTGCACATGCAGGTAGGGGTTTTGTCTTTGTGGCCGGAGAAACCTCCAGCCTTGCATGTGCCTGCGGCCAGGCACAGACCACTGTGGGGCTCCTGCAGATTTCCGTGCCATTGTCGCCTCCCACAACCCGAGCCAGACCACTAGAATAGGCTCACGCACCTATTCAGAAGCGCTATATGTCCAATTCTGTCGAACCTGAACCACTGGCCGAGTTGCCGCTGGACGAGCTTGTCGCCTGCCACGAATGCGATTTGCTGCTGCGCAAGCCTGTGCTTCAGCATGATGAAAAAGCCCAATGCCCGCGCTGCGGCTACGAGCTGTACGCGCACCGGCACAATGTGGTCAATCGCAGCCTGGCCCTGGTGCTGACGGCCCTGTTGCTGTTCATTCCGGCCAACTTCCTGCCGATCATGCAGTTGCACCTGCTTGGCCAGACTTCGGATGACACCGTCTGGAGTGGGGTGCTGGGGCTGTACAACTCGGAGATGCGCGGCGTCGCCGCAGTGGTGTTTTTGTGCAGCATGGCCATACCGTTGCTCAAGTTGTTATGCCAGTTGACCGTGTTGTTGAGCATTCGCCTGAACATTGGGCGGGACTATGGGTTGGTGTTCTACCGCCTCTATCACCACGTGCGTGACTGGGGCATGCTCGAGGTCTATTTCATGGGCGTGCTGGTGGCCATCGTCAAACTGGTGGACCTGGCTGAACTGACCGTGGGCCTAGGGTTGTTCTGCTTTATCAGTCTGTTGTTGATCCAGGTGTGGCTGGAAGTAGTGATGTCACCGCACCAGATCTGGAGTGCGCTATCAGGGGAGGACCTGCATGCGGGCGATTGATGCAGGCATTCTGGTCTGCAATGAGTGTCACGAGCTGAACCGGCAAGAGCCAGGCAGTACTTCGCAAACCTGTACACGTTGCGGTGCTATCGTGCATGCGCGCCGACCGAACAGCATCGTGCGTACCTGGGCGCTGCTGATTGCCGCCTCGATCCTGTACATCCCGGCCAACATACTGCCCATCATGACGGTGAGCACCCTTGGCCAGGGCAGCCCGGACACGATCATGTCCGGGGTCATTACCCTGCTCAAGCACGGCATGGTGCCGATTGCGGCCGTGGTGTTCATCGCCAGTATCCTGGTGCCCACGTTCAAGCTGGTGGGCATTGGCTTGCTGCTGTACTCCGTGCAGCGCCGGCAACCGTTATCCGCCCGACAACGGATACTGATGTACCGCTTCATCGAGTTCATTGGGCGCTGGTCCATGCTGGATATCTTCGTCATTGCCATTCTGGTGGCGGTGGTGAATTTCGGCCGGATAGCCAGTGTCGAAGCCAACCTGGGCGCTGTCGCGTTCGCAACTGTGGTGATCCTGACAATGCTTGCCGCTTTAACTTTCGATCCCCGACTGATTTGGGATAACACGGAGTCGGATGACGACCATGAGTGACCTGCCAACGGCTAAAACCCGCCCAGCCTCGAACTGGTCGGCCATCTGGATCCTGCCTTTGATCGCTCTGATGATCGGTGGCTGGCTCGCGTGGCAGGCTTACCGCGATGCCGGTGTAGAAATCGAAGTCCGTTTCGAGTCGGGCGAGGGTATTGTCGCCAACAAGACCGAGGTGATTTACAAAGGCATGCCGGTTGGCAAGGTGAAGAGCCTGGTACTCGACGCCAAGGGTGAGAATCAGGGGGTGATTGCCACCATCGAAATGAACAAGGCTGCCGAGCCGCACCTGACCAAGGGCACGCGCTTCTGGCTGGTGAAGCCCAGTGTCAGCCTGGCGGGGATCTCCGGCCTTGAAACACTGGTGTCAGGTAACTACATTGCCGTCAGCCCAGGTGAGGGGGAGCGTACCAAGCGCTTCACTGCATTGAAGGTGGCGCCGCCGCTGTCAGACAGCGAGCCCGGTTTGCACCTCACTCTCAAGGCTGACCGCTTGGGGTCGCTCAACCGTGACAGCCCGGTGTTCTACAAACAGATCCAGGTTGGCCGGGTGAAAAGCTATCGGCTGTCCGAGGACCAGAGCACTGTGGAGGTCAAAGTCTTCATCGAGCCGGCCTATGCCAGCCTGGTGCGCAAGCACACGCGTTTTTGGAACGCCAGCGGCGTCAGCATCGATGCTTCGCTTTCGGGTGTGAAGGTACGTAGCGAGTCGTTGTCGAGCATCGTCGCGGGTGGTATCGCCTTTGCCACCCCGGAATATCGCAAGGACAGCCCGCCCACCGACCCGAGCCTGCCGTTCCGGCTGTATGAAGACTTCGATGCGGCCCAGGCAGGTATCCGGGTCAAGGTGAAGCTGAGCGATTACGAGGGGCTGCAGGCAGGTCGTACGCCCGTCATGTACAAAGGTATCCAGGTGGGTTCGCTTAAAACCCTCAAGATGGAGGATAACTTAGGGAGTGCATCGGCTGAGCTGACGCTGGACCCGCTGACCGAAGACTACCTGGTGGAGGGCACCCAGTTCTGGGTGGTGAAACCGTCGATCTCCCTGGCGGGTATCACGGGGCTCGAAGCGCTCGTCAAGGGTAACTACATCGCTATTCGCCCGGGCGAGAAGGGCGCACGGCCCGAGCGGGAGTTCGAGGCTCGTGCCAAGGCGCCGCCTCTCGACCTCAAGGCGCCGGGCCTGCATATGGTCTTGTTCGCCGATACCCTGGGCTCGCTGGAGGTGGGCAGCCCCGTGATGTACCGTCAGGTAAAGGTGGGTAGCGTGCAAAGCTACCAGTTCGCCCGCAACAGCAGCCGCATCCTTATCGGTGTGCATATCGAGAAAGAATACGAAAAGTTGGTCAACGGCTCGTCGCGTTTCTGGAATGTCAGTGGTATCACCCTCACCGGTGGTCTGTCGGGCATCAAGATCAAGAGCGAGTCGCTCCAAACGCTGATGGCCGGGGGTATTGCCTTCGATACGCCGCGTCCCGACGTGGCGCTGAAGCGGCATATTCCGCGCTTCCGCCTGCATGACAGCCAGGAAGCGGTCAACCGCGCTGGCACGTTGATCACCATCCGCGTAGATCGTGCCGACGGCTTGAAGCCGGGTACGGCCATTCGCTTCCGCGGCCTGGATGTTGGCAGTATCGAAAGTGTCGACCTCACCGACGACCTGCAGGCAGTGCTGCTGCGAGCGCGTATCACCGAAGCGGCAGACCGCATTGCCCGGGCCGGTACGCAGTTCTGGGTGGTCAAGCCAGCGCTGGGCCTGGTGCGCACCGAGAACCTGGATACCTTGATTGGTGGGCAGTACCTGGAAGTGCAGCCTGCGGCCAAGGATCGCGGTCCGCAGCGTGACTTCATCGCCTTGGCCGATGCCCCACAGGTGGCGGGGCCAGAGGTTGGCCTGCCATTGACGCTCAGCGCGCCGCGCCGTGGCTCGATCAAGCCGGGTGTGCCGGTAACCTACCGTGAGGTTGCGGTGGGCAAGGTGACGGGCTTCGAGCTGGGCCAGAGTGCTGACCGGGTACTGATCCATATCCTCATCGAGCCGCGCTATGCCACCTTGGTGCGCAGCGGCAGCCGCTTCTGGAACAGCAGTGGCTTCGGTTTCGACTGGGGGCTGTTCAAGGGTGCGACAGTGCGGACCGAGTCGGTGGAGACCCTGATCGATGGCGGTATCGCCTTTGCGACGCCGGAGGGTGAGCAGATGGGTAACCCGGCCCGGCCGCAGCAGACCTTTGCCTTGTTCGACAAGGCCGAAGATCAATGGCTGCAGTGGGCGCCGAAGATTCAGATAGCCAAGTAGCGTAAAAGTAGGGCCGCCAAGCGCGGCCCCGCTTCCACAGGGATCGAGTCCCATAAGGTGCTGTGCCTGCAGTCATAAATTGCAGGCAACAAAAAGCCGACCCTAGGGTCGGCTTTTCGACTTGCACGTCGCTTAGGCAGCTGCAGCTTCTTTCAGCGCCTTGATGTGGCCATTCAGACGGCCTTTGTGACGAGCAGCCTTGTTCTTGTGGATGATACCCTTGTCGGCCATACGGTCGATTACAGGTACAGCCAGAACGTAAGCGGCTTGTGCTTTTTCAGCGTCTTTTGCGTCAATGGCTTTAACTACATTCTTGATGTAGGTGCGGACCATGGAACGCAGGCTGGCGTTGTGGCTGCGACGCTTCTCAGCCTGTTTTGCACGTTTCTTGGCGGAAGGTGTGTTGGCCACCGTCGAGCTCCTCGAAAGACTTTAGGTAAATAGCAAACAAAATAGGCCGCGAATCATGCCGATCAGTCGAGCGGATGTCAAGGCCACCTGCAAGGTTCCGCCGAGCGGTGCGCCAACAAGCGGGAAAGATTCCTTTCTGCTGCGCGACCTGTACACTCGGGAATTTTTGGCTCCCCTGCGAAGGCGCGGGAGTATCGCACATTCGGACGCTGTCTGGCAGCGTCCTCTGTCATTGGCGTGAATCTTTTCGATGAACCTGCTCAAATCCCTGGCTGCAGTAAGCTCGATCACCATGATTTCGCGGGTGCTGGGCTTCGTTCGCGACACCATCCTGGCGCGGATCTTTGGTGCCGGCGTCGCTACCGACGCCTTCTTCATTGCGTTCAAGCTCCCCAACCTGCTGCGGCGTATCTTTGCCGAAGGCGCTTTTTCCCAAGCCTTTGTGCCGATCCTGGCCGAATACAAGACTCAGCAAGGCGAGGAGGCGACCCGCACCTTCGTTGCTTATGTCAGCGGCCTGCTGACGCTGGTCCTGGCACTGGTGACCGCCATCGGTATCCTGGCGGCGCCATGGGTGGTGTGGGCAACGGCCCCGGGCTTTGTCGACAGCGCCGAAAAATACCAACTGACCACCGATCTGCTGCGGGTGACCTTTCCTTATATATTGCTGATCTCGCTGTCTTCCCTGGCCGGCGCAATCCTCAATACCTGGAACCGTTTCTCGGTACCGGCCTTTACCCCGACGCTGCTGAACGTGGCGATGATCGCCTTCGCCGTGTTGCTCACGCCGTACTTCAACCCACCGATAATGGCCCTGGCGTGGGGGGTGCTGGCCGGTGGGCTGGCGCAGCTGTTGTATCAACTGCCGGCGCTGAAAAAGATCGGCATGCTCGTACTGCCGCGGCTGAACCTGCGCGATGCCGGGGTCTGGCGGGTACTGAAGCAGATGCTGCCGGCGATTCTCGGGGTATCGGTGAGCCAGATCTCGCTGATCATCAACACCATCTTCGCCTCGTTCCTGGTAGCCGGCTCGGTGTCGTGGATGTACTACGCCGACCGCCTCATGGAGCTGCCTTCGGGCGTGCTGGGGGTGGCCCTGGGGACCATCCTGCTACCGACCCTGGCCAAGACCTACGCCAACAAGGACCGCGAGGAGTACTCGCGGATTCTCGACTGGGGCCTGCGGCTGTGCTTCCTGCTGGTACTGCCGTGTACCCTGGCGCTGGCCATTCTTGCCGAGCCGCTGACCGTCGCGTTGTTCCAATATGGCAAGTTCAGTGCGTTTGATGCGGCCATGACCCAGCGGGCGCTGATGGCCTATTCGGTCGGCTTGCTGGCGATCATTCTGGTCAAGGTACTGGCACCCGGCTTCTATGCGCAGCAGAATATCCGCACACCGGTGAAGATCGCGGTCTTCACTCTGGTCTGCACCCAGCTGTTCAACCTGGCGCTGGTTGGCCCGCTCGCACATGCAGGTCTGGCATTGGCGATCAGCCTCGGCGCCTGCCTGAATGCCGGCTTGCTGTTCTGGAAGCTGCGCAGCCAGCAGTTGTTCGAGCCGCAGCCGGGCTGGGCCATGTTCCTGCTCAAGCTGGTGTTGGCGGTGACGCTGATGTCGGCCGTGCTGCTGGCGGGCATGCACTATATGCCGGCCTGGGAGCAGGGCATCATGCCTGAACGCTTCATGCGCCTCGGGGCGCTGATCCTGGCGGGTGTCGTAGCCTATTTCGGTTGCCTGTACCTGTGTGGTTTCCGGCCCCGGCATTTCGCCCGCAAGGCCTTGCACTAAGGCTTCGGGCGGGTCAGGCGTCGGTTTTTAGCATTCCACGCCGCCCTTGGGCGCTGCTGCCTGTCACCGGCGCCCGGGTGTGGTTATAATCGGCCACTTTATGAGCAAGAAGCGCGTTATGCAGCTGGTTCGAGGTCTTCACAACCTGCACCCCGAGCACCGGGGCTGTGTCGCCACCATTGGCAACTTCGACGGGGTTCACCGCGGCCACCAGGCAATCCTGGCGCGCCTGCGCGAGCGCGGCCAGGCCTTGGGCCTGCCGACCTGCGTGGTGATTTTCGAACCGCAACCACGCGAGTATTTCGCCCCCGATACCGCACCGCCGCGCCTGGCCCGCCTGCGCGACAAGGTCGAGTTACTGGCTGCCGAGGGCGTCGACCGGGTGCTGTGCCTGGCCTTCAACCAGCGCTTGAGCAAGCTCAGCGCCGATGCCTTCGTCAAGGCCATCCTGGTGGATGGCTTGGGCGTGCGGCATCTCGAAGTGGGCGATGACTTCCGCTTTGGCTGCGACCGCGCCGGCGACTTCGCCTTCCTGGTCGAGGCCGGCAATCGCTACGGTTTCACCGTCGAGGCTGCCAACACGGTGATCCAGGACGGCCTGCGGGTCAGCAGTACCGAAGTGCGCACGGCCCTGGCCGAAGGCGACTTCGAGCTGGCCGAGCACCTCCTGGGCCGCCCATACCGCATTACCGGCCGCGTGCTGCACGGCCAGAAGCTGGCACGCCAGCTCGGCACACCTACCGCCAACATCCAGCTCAAGCGCCGCCGCGTACCGCTGTCCGGGGTCTACCTGGCCAGCATCGAAATCGACGGCAAGGCCTGGCCGGGTGTGGGCAATATTGGCATGCGTCCCACCGTTGCCGGTGATGGGCGCCCGCACCTGGAGATTCATCTTCTGGATTTTGCCGGCGACCTGTATGGCCGGCGTCTGACGGTGGAGTTCCACCACAAGCTGCGTGAAGAGCAGCGATTCGCCTCCCTGGAGGCGCTGAAGTCGGCGATCGATGCGGATATCGCCGCCGCACGTGCACATTGGCACGCTCAACCGCTAACGAAGAGCCTGAAATGACCGACTACAAAGCCACGCTTAACCTTCCGGACACCGCCTTCCCCATGAAGGCCGGCCTGCCTCAGCGCGAACCGCAGATACTGCAGCGCTGGGACAGCATTGGCCTGTACCAGAAGCTGCGCGAAATTGGCAAGGATCGTCCCAAGTTCGTCCTGCACGACGGCCCGCCCTATGCCAACGGCAAGATTCACATCGGTCATGCGCTGAACAAGATCCTCAAGGACATGATCGTCCGTTCCAAGACCCTGGCCGGCTTCGATGCGCCGTACGTGCCAGGCTGGGACTGCCATGGCCTGCCGATCGAGCACAAGGTCGAGGTTACCCACGGCAAGCACCTCTCCGCCGACCGCACCCGCGAGCTGTGCCGCGAGTACGCTGCCGAGCAGATCGAAGGGCAGAAGACCGAATTCATTCGCCTGGGCGTGCTGGGGGACTGGGACAACCCGTACAAGACCATGAACTTCGCCAACGAAGCTGGCGAAATCCGCGCACTGGCCGAAATGGTCAAGCAAGGCTTCGTGTTCAAGGGCCTGAAGCCGGTGAACTGGTGCTTCGACTGCGGTTCGGCCCTGGCCGAGGCGGAAGTCGAGTACGCCGACAAGAAATCCCAGACCATCGACGTGGCCTTCCCGGTCGCCGACGAAGCCAAGCTGGCTGCCGCCTTCGGCCTGGCGTCGCTGGCCAAGCCTGCCGCCATCGTGATCTGGACCACCACCCCGTGGACCATCCCGGCCAACCAGGCGCTGAATATCCATCCGGAGTTCACGTACGCCCTGGTCGATACCGGCGAGCGCCTGCTGGTGCTGGCTGAGGAGCTGGTCGAGTCGTGCCTCAAACGCTACAACCTGGAAGGCTCGGTCATCGCTACCGCCCAGGGTTCGGCGCTGGAGCTGGTCAACTTCCGTCACCCGTTCTACGACCGCCTGTCGCCGGTGTACCTGGCCGACTACGTCGAACTGGGCGCCGGCACCGGCGTGGTGCACTCCGCGCCAGCCTACGGTGAAGACGACTTCGTTACCTGCAAGCGCTATGGCATGGTCAACGACGACATCCTCACCCCGGTGCAGAGCAACGGCGTGTATGTCGAGTCGCTGCCATTCTTCGGCGGCCAGTTCATCTGGAAGGCCAACCCGGCCATCGTCGACAAGCTGAGCGAAGTCGGTGCGCTGATGCATACCGAAACCATCAGCCACAGCTACATGCACTGCTGGCGTCACAAGACCCCGCTGATCTACCGCGCCACCGCGCAGTGGTTCGTCGGCATGGACAAGCAGCCAAGCACTGGCGAGCCGCTGCGTGAGCGCGCACTGAAAGCCATCGAAGACACCAAGTTCGTCCCGGCCTGGGGCCAGGCGCGCCTGCATTCGATGATCGCCAACCGCCCGGACTGGTGCATCTCGCGTCAACGCAACTGGGGCGTACCGATCCCGTTCTTCCTGCACAAGCAGACCGGCGAGTTGCACCCGCGCACCGTCGAGCTGATGGAAGAGGTGGCCAAGCGCGTCGAACAGCAAGGCATCGAAGCCTGGTTCAAGCTGGACGCCGCCGAACTGCTGGGCGCTGAAGCCGACCAGTACGACAAGATCGCCGACACCCTCGACGTGTGGTTCGACTCCGGTACCACCCACTGGCACGTATTGCGTGGCTCGCACGACATCGGCCACGCCACCGGCCCGCGCGCTGACCTGTACCTGGAAGGTTCCGACCAACACCGCGGCTGGTTCCACTCGTCCTTGCTGACCGGTTGCGCGATCGACAACCACGCGCCGTACCGCGAGCTGCTGACCCACGGCTTCACCGTGGACGAAAACGGCCGCAAGATGTCCAAATCGCTGGGTAACACCATCGAGCCGGAAAAGGTCAACAACACCCTGGGTGCCGACATTCTGCGCCTGTGGGTTTCGGCCACCGATTATTCCGGTGAAATGGCCGTTTCCGAGCAGATCCTGCAGCGCAGTGCCGACGCCTACCGGCGTATCCGTAATACCGCACGCTTCCTGCTGTCCAACCTGTCCGGCTTCGACCCGGCCCGCGACCTGCTGGCCCCGGAAGACATGCTGGCGCTGGACCGCTGGGCCGTTGACCGTACCCTGCTGCTGCAACGCGAACTGGAAGAGCACTACAGCGAGTACCGTTTCTGGAACGTCTACTCCAAAGTGCATAACTTCTGCGTACAGGAGCTGGGCGGCTTCTACCTCGACATCATCAAGGACCGCCAGTACACCACCGGCGCCAACAGTGTCGCCCGCCGTTCCTGCCAGACTGCGCTGTACCACATCAGCGAGGCGCTGGTGCGTTGGATCGCGCCGATCCTGGCGTTCACCGCCGACGAAATCTGGCAGTACCTGCCGGGCGAGCGCAACGAGTCGGTCATGCTCAACGGCTGGTACCAGGGCCTGAGCGAGCTGCCGGAAGGCACCGAGCTGGACCGCGCCTACTGGGACCGCGTCATGGCCGTGAAGGCATCGGTCAACAAGGAGCTGGAAAACCAGCGCACCGCCAAGGTCATCGGCGGCAACCTGCAAGCCGAAGTGACCCTGTTCGCCGACGAAGGCCTGAGCGCCGACCTGGGCAAGCTGGGTGACGAACTGCGCTTCGTGCTGATCACCTCGGCCGCCAGCGTGGTGCCATTCGCCCAGGCCCCGGCCGAAGCGGTCGCCACCGAAGTCGAAGGCCTCAAGCTGCAAGTGGTCAAATCCGGCCACACCAAGTGCGGCCGTTGCTGGCACTTCCGCGCCGACGTCGGTAGCCACCCGGAGCATCCGGAAATCTGCGGCCGTTGCGTCGACAACCTGACCGGCTCGGGTGAGGTACGCCACTATGCCTAACCCTGCAGCGGGGCGCTTCGGGCGCCTTGCATGGCTGTGGCTGAGCTTGCTGGTCCTGGTCGTCGACCAGGCCACCAAGCTGTACTTCAACAACGCCCTGACCATGTACCAGCAGATCGTGGTCATTCCTGACTACTTCAGCTGGACCCTGGCCTACAACACCGGTGCCGCCTTCAGCTTCCTGGCTGACGGTGCGGGTTGGCAGCGCTGGTTGTTCGCCCTGATCGCCGTGGTGGTCAGCGCGGTGCTGGTAGTGTGGCTCAAGCGCCTGGGGCGCAACGAGACATGGCTGGCCGTGGCGCTGGCGCTGGTGCTGGGTGGGGCGATTGGCAATCTGTACGACCGCATCGTACTGGGCCATGTGGTCGACTTCATCCTGGTGCACTGGCAGAACCGCCATTACTTCCCGGCCTTCAACGTGGCCGACAGCGCCATCACCGTTGGTGCGGTAATGCTGGCGCTGGATATGTTCAAGAGCAAGAAGTCCGAGGATCCGGTCCATGACTGACACCCGTATCGGCCAGAACACCGAAGTCACCCTGCACTTCGCGCTGCACCTGGAAAACGGCGACACCGTCGACAGCACCTTCGACAAGGCCCCGGCTACTTTCAAAGTGGGCGATGGCAACCTGTTGCCTGGCTTTGAAAACGCCCTGTTCGGCTTCAAGGCCGGTGACAAGCGTACGGTAGTGGTGGCGCCGGAGAACGCCTTCGGCCAGCCCAACCCGCAAAACGTGCAAGTCATGCCGCGGTCCAATTTCGAGGGCATGGAGCTGTCCGAAGGGCTGCTGATCATCTTCAACGACGCCGCCAACACCGAGCTGCCGGGTGTGGTCAAAGCGTTCGACGATGACCAGGTGACCATCGACTTCAATCACCCACTGGCTGGCAAGCCCCTGACCTTCGAGGTGGAGATCCTCGAGGTGAAGGCCCTGTAGCCTGGAGCCGAGCATGCAAATCAAACTCGCCAACCCTCGCGGCTTTTGCGCTGGGGTCGACCGGGCGATCGAGATCGTCAACCGCGCGTTGGAAGTCTTCGGCCCGCCAATCTATGTGCGCCACGAAGTGGTGCACAACAAGTTCGTGGTGGAAGACTTGCGTAACCGTGGCGCCGTCTTCGTCGAAGAGCTGGACCAGGTGCCGGACGATGTCATCGTCATCTTCAGTGCCCACGGTGTTTCCCAGGCAGTGCGCCAGGAAGCCGCTGGCCGTGGCCTGAAGGTGTTCGATGCCACCTGCCCGCTGGTGACCAAGGTGCACATCGAGGTTGCCAAGTACAGCCGCGATGGCCGTGAGTGCATTCTCATCGGCCACGAGGGGCACCCGGAAGTCGAAGGCACCATGGGCCAGTACGACCCCAGCAATGGTGGCGCTATCTACCTTGTCGAAGACGAGGAAGATGTGGCCAACCTGCAGGTGCGCGACCCGGACCACCTGGCCTTCGTCACCCAGACTACGCTGTCGATGGATGACACCAGCCGTGTTATCGACGCCTTGCGTGCGCGCTTCCCGAATATCGGCGGCCCGCGCAAGGACGACATCTGCTACGCCACGCAAAACCGCCAGGACGCCGTCAAGCAACTGGCCGGTGAAAGCGACGTGGTACTGGTGGTCGGCAGCCCGAACAGCTCAAACTCC
Source organism: Pseudomonas sp. LB-090624 (assembly GCF_003205205.1). Lineage (GTDB taxonomy): Bacteria > Pseudomonadota > Gammaproteobacteria > Pseudomonadales > Pseudomonadaceae > Aquipseudomonas. The sequence continues at coordinate 19,264 of NZ_QJRL01000042.1, read as the reverse complement.
AACCGCCTGCGCGAGCTGGCCGAGCGTATGGGCACCCCGGCCTACCTGATCGACGGTGCCGAGGACTTGCAGCGCGACTGGTTCGACCAGGCCGCACGGATTGGCATCACCGCCGGTGCTTCGGCCCCCGAAGTGCTGGTGCGTGGCGTGATCGAGCAGCTCAAGGCCTGGGGCGCTACCGGCGCTGAAGAGCTGGACGGGCGTGAAGAGAACATCACCTTCTCGATGCCCAAAGAGCTGCGGGTTCGCTCGCTGATCTGACGGGCTGTACCGCCGCCCATGCAGGGGCTGCTTTGCAGCCCTTGCGCGACCCAAGACCGTTCCTGCAATGACCACGCTAGCAGCGGTCATTGCTCCGGTCCTGCGTAAGCACCCTGACTCTACCGCTTGATGCCAACGCCACTTGATATCGGCTGCGAGCAGAGGCGCGTTCGCACATTTCCAGTGTCGCGCCCAACCAGCTGTTGCCCGGCGTCACTGGCACGCCCAGCGCACTGAATTTGAACTGCTCACCGCGATTGCTGGTTATTTTCAGCGACTTTGCAAGGCGCTGTTCGCGTAGCACCTGGCGGTTATGCTCCAACACTACCCGCCAACCATTCCCCCAGTTGCCGTCCAGCGCCGACACCAGCACCGGCTGGCTTTGCAGCATGGCATGGCTGCGTGCACTGCGCAGCGCCTGCGCCAGATCACGGGCAGCCGCAGCCCGGTGTAGGTCATCGCTCATTCGGGCGTAGGCCGGCATGCCCAGCTGAGTCAGCAAGACCGCCACGGCCAAGGCCGACAACATTTGTATCAGTGTTACGCCACGTTGCTTCACCGTGCATTCCTCCCTGGACGTGCTTGGCTGTAGCTTCCTGGCGGTTGGACAAGAGGTCCAGTCGCCCAAGTTGAAAGCAATGACGGGAAAAGTCGCAGGAGGTGCAGGGATGCACGCAAGGCAAGGGGGCATGACGCTTCTGGAAGTGTTGTTGGCGGTCGTGGTCGTGGCCGCAGGCCTGTTCGCAACGGCTGCGATGCAGTTGCAGGCATTACAGGCAGCGGACAGCGCGCGCCGGGATGCACAGGCGGCGATGGCGCTGCACAGCGACCATGAGCGCAAGCGGCGATGAGGCGCTGCCTGGCAGGGTTTGGATTGCTTGAGATGGTGCTGGCGCTGGCGATCGGATTGGTGCTGCTGGCGGCGGCCAGTCAGCTTTTTGTCTCTGCGCACCAGACTTGGCGCCTACAAAGTACGGCAGTGCGTATGCAGGATGCCGCGCGGTTTGCGTTACTGCGCATGGCGCAGGATATCCGCATGGCTGGGATGTTCGGTTGCCTGCGCCTGGGCCCAGACGACTTTCTGGTCCCCGGGGCGGAGCAGGCCTTTGCCCGGCCCTTGTCGAGCGGCCCGTCAAGTTTGAGCCTGGTCGTCGCTGAGTTACCAGGTTATGCCGGCGACCCCGACTGGACCTTGCTGACAAACTGTATCAACAAGGTGGAGGTACACAAGGCGCGCGCGCAAGGTAGCGACAAGCTTATGGCTGTGCCTGTCAGCCGGCATCGCTATGTTCAGGTTGGAAGTACGCTTTACTTCGCGCGGCGCGGTCGCAATCAGCCCTTGGTCGATCACGTGCGCGAACTGCGTGTGGTGCAGGTGGCTGGAGAGCGGATCGATCTTCAGCTGACATTGTATGAGCCGACCTTGCAGCTTGAGCAGCATCATGCGCTGAGCGTGGCATTGCGTAACCCGGTGCCGGCTTCATGAACCGCCAGCGGGGTGTTGTCCTGTTGTTGGCGTTGGTGCTCAGCGTCCTGCTGGGCCTGCTTGCCGCATCTGCCCTGCGTGATGCGCTGGTGGAAACGCGGATGACCGGCTACCTGAGCGATGGCCTGCTGGCGCTGGAAGAGGCTGAGGCCACTTTACTGGCCGGGGAGCGCGAACTTGAACGAGCGCCCCCTGACGATTGTAACGCGTGCCTGCCGCCGCCCAGGCCGCACGATCTGGTTGGACAGTGGCAAGGTACCCAGACCGGCTTTTTCATGCTGCAGAACCTGGGTGTCAGCACATGTGCCGCGCACATGCCCGAACGGCAGCCGGTTCGCCTGTTCCGGATTACCGCTGTCAGCAAGCAAAGCCGCTCAAGGCATGTACTGGAGGCGGTCTACGCCGTGGCAGGCAATCAAACCCAACGCATCACCTGGCGGCAAAGATTGCGAGGAGACTGACATGCAGCAAGGCTTGAGCCTGATCGAGTTGTTGATTGTGCTGGCCGTGACCGGCATTCTGGCAGCCATTGCCTACCCCAGTTACAGCGACCAGCTTCGGCGAGCCGCGCGCAGCGAAGTGGTTGGCCTGCTGCACGATGCTGCCCTGCGTCTGGAGCGCCACCGCGTGCGCACTGGCCAATACGCCGAGGGCGACCTGGTCTTGCCCGAAGGCACCCGCTACTACAGCCTGCAGGCCCAGCGCGACAGTGACACCTTCACACTGCGCGCCCGGCGGCTACCGCATGGGCTGATGGCGCAGGATGGCTGCGGCGATTTCCAGCTCGACCAGGCTGGCATGCAGCGCAATCCGGGCGCCGTTGAGCACAGCACGCACTGCTGGGGAAGCTGAAGGTTCAATGATGCCCGGTGCATCGCGGTTTTACTTCAGGTGTTGGATCGACAGATGAGCAAGCAAGTAGTGGTGGTCGGCGGCGGGGTGATCGGCCTGCTGACGGCATTCAACCTGGCAGCCAAGGTCGGCCAGGTGGTGGTGTGCGATCAGGGTGAGGTTGGCCGAGAGTCGTCCTGGGCCGGCGGAGGCATTGTCTCGCCGTTGTACCCGTGGCGCTACAGCGCCGCAGTGACCGCTCTGGCGCACTGGTCGCAGGACTTTTATCCACAGCTGGGCGAGCGTCTGTTCGCCAGCACTGGCGTCGACCCCGAAGTTCACACCACCGGGCTGTACTGGCTCGACCTGGACGACGAGGCCGAAGCGTTGGCCTGGGCCGCGCGCGAGCAGCGGCCGCTGAGTGCCGTGGATATTTCGGCGGCCTACGATGCGGTGCCGGTGCTGGGCCCGGGCTTCCGGCACGCCATCTACATGGCGGGCGTGGCCAACGTGCGCAACCCGCGCCTGGTGAAGTCGCTGAAGGCGGCCCTGCTGGCGTTGCCGAACGTGACCCTGCGGGAGCACTGCCAGATAACCGGTTTTGTACAACAGGGCGAGCGTGTGACCGGCGTGCAGACGGCCGACGGTGTGCTGGCGGCGGATGAGGTGGTGCTCAGTGCTGGCGCCTGGAGTGGCGACCTGCTGCGCACGCTTGGGCTGGAGCTGCCGGTGGAACCGGTGAAGGGCCAGATGATCCTGTTCAAGTGCGCTGAAGACTTCCTGCCCAGCATGGTGTTGGCCAAAGGGCGCTATGCCATCCCGCGCCGTGATGGGCACATTCTGGTGGGCAGTACCCTGGAGCATGCCGGGTATGACAAAACCCCGACCGGGGACGCGCTGGAGAGCCTGAAAGCTTCGGCGGTGGAGTTGTTGCCTGAGCTTGAAGGCGCCACGGTGGTGGCGCACTGGGCCGGGCTGCGGCCGGGATCGCCCGAGGGTATTCCGTATATCGGGCCGGTGCCCGGGCATGCCGGGTTGTGGTTGAACTGCGGGCATTACCGTAACGGGCTGGTGCTGGCGCCGGCTTCGTGCCAGCTGTTTACCGACCTCTTGACCGGGGACGCGCCGATCATCGACCCGGCGCCGTATGCGCCAGCAGGGCGTTTGGGCTGAGATTGCCGGGGCCGCCGTGCGGCCCAACCGCCGGCAAGCCCACTACGGATTTCAGCCTGTAATCGGTGCCTGGAGGTGCCGGCTTGGGTAATGCTGCTCATACACCTTGCACACCCGCAGCACCTGCTCATCGGCAAAGCGCCCGGCCACCACCTGCAACCCCACCGGCAGCCCCTCGCGGGTGAACCCGCAAGGCACCGAAGCCGCCGGCTGCTGGGTCAGGTTGAACGGGTAGCTGAATGGCGTCCACTCCATCCATTGCGCCATCCCCGAACCTGGTGGCACGTTATGGCCGGCCTCGAAAGCTGCCAGGGGCAGCATCGGTGACACCAGCACGTCGTGGCGCTGGTGGAAGGCATTCATCTTCGCAATCAATTCTGCCCGGGCCTCCAGCGCTTGGGTGTATTCGCCAAGGCTGATGTGTGCGCCTTGTTCGGCAATCCAGCGCAGCCCCGGGTCAAGCAACGCTTTCTGCTCATCGCTCAAGGCACTGGCCAATCGCGCAGCCCCGGCAAACCACAGGGTATTGAAGGTTTCCAGCGGGTCGCTGAAGCCTGGGTCCACTTCCTCCACCTGCGCGCCCAGCCGCGCCAGGCGCTGTACTGCCTGCGCCACCAGTGCCTGGATCTGCGGGTCGACCTGCACATAACCGAAGTTGGCGCTGTAGGCGATGCGCAGGCCGCGCAGATCTTGCTGCTGGCCCAGCCACGGCGCCTGCCTGGGCGCGCCGGCCAAACCGTCGCGGGCATCGGGGCGGGCTACGCAGTCGAGCATCAGCACCGAGTCGTCCACGGTACGCGTCATCGGCCCCAGGTGCGACAGCACGGTCATGGCGCTGGCCGGCCATTGCGGCACATAGCCGAAGGTCGGTTTGATGCCGAAGGTGCCGGTAAAGGCGCAGGGGATGCGAATCGAGCCGCCAGCATCGCTGCCCTGGTGCAGTACGCCCAGGTTCAGTGCGGCGGCGGCTGCCGCACCGCCAGACGAGCCCCCGGCAGTCAGCCTGGTATCCCACGGGTTGCGGGTAATGCCATACAGCGGGTTGTCGGTCACGCCTTTCCAGCCGAACTCCGGCGTGGTGGTCTTGCCCACCAGCACTGCACCGGCTTCACGCATGAAGGCGCTGAAGGGCGCATCGATTTCCCACGGCCCGGTACCCGAGGTCGTACGCGAGCCCTTGCGGGTGGGCATGCCACGGGTCAGGGTCAGGTCCTTGATCGAAGCGGGCACGCCATCCAGTCGGCCACAGGGCTCGCCGCGCTGCCAGCGTTGTTCGCTGGCGCGGGCGGCGGCGCGGGCCCCTTCGCCATCCACATGGCAGTAGGCGTTGACTGCCGGGTTATGCAGGTCGATGCGCGCCAGCACATCGTCGAGCACTTCGACCGGGGACAACTGGCGGCGTTGGTACAACGCGAGCAGTTCGACGGCGGTGAACTCGCCAATCGCGGTTTTCTGGCTCATTTCAACGGGCTCCTGAGTTGGCGGCCTGGAACATGGCACGCAGCAGTACGTCGCAGCCATCGGCCAAGTCCTGCGGCGCGGCATTTTCGATTTCGTTGTGGCTGATGCCACCTTCGCATGGCACGAAGATCATCCCGGCCGGGCCCAGCTCGGCGAGGAAGATCGCATCGTGGCCGGCGCCGCTGACGATATCCATGTGGCTCAGGCCCAACGCACGTGCCCCTTGGCGCACGGCATCCACGCACTGCTCAGCGAAGTACAGGGGTGGGAAGTCCGCTGTCGGGGTCAGCTGATAGCTCAGGCCATGCTTCACCGTGCTGGTTTCGATAGCTGCGCGCACTTCGCTGACCATGGTGTCGAGGTGGCCAGGGTCGAGGTGGCGCAGGTCGATGGTCATGTGCACCTGGCCGGGGATGACGTTGCGCGAGCCTGGGTGCAAGGTCAGGCAGCCGACCGTGCCGCAGGCATGTGGCTGGTGCGCGTGAGCAACGCGGTTGACCGCAGCCACCACCTCGGCAGCGCCGACCAGTGCGTCCTTGCGCAAGTGCATGGGCGTTGGGCCTGCATGCGCCTCGACGCCGGTAAGGGTCAGGTCGAACCATTTTTGCCCCAGGCAGCCTTGGACCACGCCGATGGTGGTGCGCTGGTCTTCCAGCACCGGGCCTTGCTCGATATGCGCTTCGAAGTAGGCGCCCACGGCATGCCCGGTGGGCACGCGCGGGCCGGCGTAGCCGATGCGCTGCAGCTCGGCGCCGACCGCCAGACCCTGGTCATCGACCTTGGCCAGGGTTTCCTGCAGGCCGAACTTACCGGCGAACACACCTGAGCCCATCATGCACGGCGGGAAGCGCGAGCCTTCTTCGTTGGTCCACACCACTACTTCCAGCGGGGCGTCGGTGGCCAGGTCAAGGTCGTTGAGGGTGCGCATGACTTCAAGACCGGCCATGACGCCATAGCAGCCATCGAACTTGCCGCCGGTGGGTTGGGTATCGATGTGGCTGCCGGTCATCACTGGCGCCAGAGCAGGGTTACGGCCGGGGCGGCGGGCGAAGATGTTGCCGATGGCGTCGATGCTGACGGTGCAGCCGGCTTCTTCGCACCAGCGCACGAACAGGTCGCGCGCCTGGCGGTCGAGGTCGGTCAGGGCCAGGCGGCACACGCCGCCCTTGGCGGTGGCGCCGAGCTGGGCCAGGTCCATCAATGATTGCCAGAGGCGCTCGCGGTTGATCAGAGGGCCTTGGCCGAGCAGGTGCAGCGAGGGATCGATGCGGGTGTTCATGGTTCAGCTCTCCTGAAAGTAATCAGTTGCTTGTACTGGCCTCTTCGCGGGCAAGCCCGCTCCTACAGGTCATCCACAGGCCAGAGGTCTGTGCGGGCGTGCTTCCCTGCTGATCAGGCGCTAAGGGCCAGGTAACGGTTCTTGATACTTGGGTCTTCGCGGAACTGTGCCGCACTGCCCTGATAGGCAACCCGGCCCTGCTCCAGCACATAGTGGCGATCAGCAAGGGCATCGCAGACCATCAGGTTCTGCTCCACCAGCAGGATCGAAAGGCCTTCGTCCTTGATCCGCCGCAATATCTTCACCAGTTCGTCGACAATCACCGGGGCCAGGCCTTCGGTGGGTTCGTCGAGGATCAGCAGCTTGGGGCCGTTGAGCAGGGCGCGGGCGATGGCGAGCATCTGTTGCTCGCCACCGGACAGGGCAAAACCACCGTTGCGGCGACGCTCCTTCAGGCGCGGGAACATGCTGTACACGTCCTCCAACTGCCAGCGGCTGGTCTTGCGCACGGCAATCTTCAGGTTCTCCTCGACGCTGAGCTGGCGAAAGATACCGCGGTGCTCCGGCACCAAGGCAATGCCCTGCCGGGCGATATCGAAGATTTCGCGGCCGACCAGTTGCTGGCCGTTGAAGCTGATCTGCCCCTGCCGTGGGCGGACGATGCCGAGGATGCTGCGCAAGGTGGTGGTCTTGCCGGCACCGTTGCGCCCCAGCAGGGTCACCAGTTCGCCAGCCTCGACCTTGAGTGAGACACCTTCAAGCACATGGCTCTTGTCGTAGTAGGAATGGATCGAATCGACGTTGAGCATCAGGCGGCCTCTCCAAGGTAGGCGGTGCGCACGCGCTCGTCGTTGCGCACCTGTTCAGGGGTACCCTCGACCAGGATCTGGCCGTGGCTCATCACCGTGATGCGCTGGCTGATCGACATGACGATGCTCATGTTGTGCTCGATCAGCAGTACAGTGTGGTCGCGGCCAAGGTCGTTGATCAGGTCGGTCATCACCGGGATGTCGTCTATGCCCATGCCCGAGGTGGGCTCGTCGAGCATCAGCAGGGTGGGCTTGGCGCAGATCGACATGCCTACTTCCAGCACCCGTTGCTGACCGTGCGACAGCTCGCCGGCAAGGGTTTCGGCGCGCCCGGTCAGCTTCAAGCGCTCCAGCACCTCGTCGGCGGTGTTCCAGTGGCTGCGCTTGTGCTCCACGCTGCGCCAGAAGTTCAGCGCGCCCAGGCCGTCGCGGCCCTGGGCAGCCAGGCGCAGGTTTTCGCGCACCGACAGGTTCTGGAACAGGCTGGTGAGCTGGAACGAACGGGCCATGCCCAGTGCCACGCGCCCGTGGGATGGCTTGCGGATGATGTCCTGGCCGTTGAACAGGATCTTGCCCGCTGTGGCCTGGCGCTCGCCGGTCAGGCAGTGGAACAGGCTGGTCTTGCCGGCGCCGTTGGGGCCGATGACCGTGTGGATGGTGCCGGCGCGCACTTTAAGGTCCACGCCTGCGACCGCTTTGAACGGGCCATAGGCCAGCTCCAGCTGGCGGGTTTCCAGGAGGTAGTCGCTCATTACAGGGTCTCCTTGGTCTTGGCCTGGGGTTTGTCATGGGGGGTACGGGTGGCCAGCAGCCGCTTGCCCAGGTCGGCCAGGCCGCCCCACAGCCCGCCACGCATGAACACCACCACCAGGATCAGGATCACCCCCAGCAGCATCAGCCAGCGTGGCCACAGCTCCGACAGCACATCGCCCAGCAGCACGATGGCACCGGCCCCCAGCAGCGAGCCGAACAGCGAGCCAGTGCCGCCGACGATGGTCATGATCAGGATGTTCTCGCTCATCATCAGGTCGATGTTCGACAGCGGTGCAAAGTGCAGCAGCATGGCGTACAACGCCCCGGCCAGGCCGGTAATGGCGCCCGACAGCATGAACACCAGAATCTTGAAGTGGCGGGTGTCGTAGCCGATGGCGGCGGCACGGGTCTCGTTTTCGCGGATGGCCAGCAGGGTGCTGCCGAACGGCGAGCGGATCACCCGCAGGGCGCCGGCGAAGATCAGCAGGAACAGCGCGGCTACAAACACGTAGAAGTGCCTTGGGTCGGCCAGGTCGACCAGCACATGGCCGGCGATTTCGATGTTGGGCCGTGGCACATCGAGCAGGCCGTTGTCTCCGCCGGTCCAGCCGCTGAGGGTGTAGGCCAGGAAATAGGCCATCTGGCTGAAGGCCAGGGTCAGCATGACGAAGTAGATGCCGGTGCGGCGGATCGCCAGCGCGCCCACCAGCAGCGCCAGGAAGGCGCCAAACACGGCTGCGCCCAGCAGCGCGGCGAACATGCCCCAGTGCAAGTGAATCATCAGCAGCGCTGCGCCATAGGCGCCCACGCCAAAGAAGATCCCTTGGCCGAACGACAGCAGGCCGGTGTAGCCGAGCAGCAGGTTGCAGGCCAGCGCGGCCAGGGCAAAGATCAGGATCTCGGTGGCCAGCGTGGCGGAGGGCAGCAGCAGCGGCAGGGCCACCAGGCTGGCGACCACCAGCAACAACAGCGCCGGGGCGCGGCCCTTGGCGACCGGCAATGGGTTTTTTTCGCTCATCTCAGGCTCTCCCGAACAGGCCATAGGGGCGTACCAGGATCACCGCCGCCATGGCGCCGTAGATCATCAGGCTGGCGCCTTGCGGCCAAAGACTGGTCATCATGCTTTGCACCACACCCACCAGCAGGCCGCCGACCAGCGCACCGCCAAACGAGCCCATACCGCCGATCACCACCACCACGAAGGCGATGCCGAGGATTTCCGGGCCGACGAAAGGCTGTGCACCTCGCAGGGGGGCGAACAGCACCCCGGCCAGCCCGGCCAGGCCTACACCCAGGGCGAAGGTCAGGGAGAACAGGCGGAAGATGTTGGTGCCCAGCAGCGATACGGTTTCGGTGCTTTCGCTACCGGCCCGCACCAGCGCGCCAAAACGGGTGCGCTCCAGCAGCAGCCACAGGCCAACGCCGATCAGTGCGGCGAAGCCGATCAGGAACAGGCGGTAATAGGGGTAGATGAAGTCACCGAGGATCAGCACCCCACGCAGCTCGGGCGGCACGGCGATGTTCTTGCCCACCGGGCCCCAGATCAGCACAGAGGCCTCCTGGATGATCAGGGCGATGCCCAGGGTGACAAGGATCTGGAAGGTGTGCGGCAGGTGGTAGATGCGCTTGATCAACAAACGCTCCACCGCCCAGGCCAGCGCGGCCACCGCCAGCGGTGCAATCAGTAGCGCCAGCCAGAAGTTGCCGGTGACGGCCACGGCGGTGTAGCACAGGTAGGCGCCCAGCAGAAAGAACGCACCGTGGGCGAAGTTGACGAAGTTGAGCAGGCCGAAAATGATCGTCAGGCCTACGGCGATGAGGAAGTAGATCATCCCCAGCCCCAGGCCGTTCAGCAGTTGGAACAGGTACAAATCGAGCATGTGCGTGCCCTCGACAGCGCGTTGAGCGGCTGCCTGTACGAGTGTGGGTGTCTAACGCCGCGGCTTCAGGCCAGGGCGCAACCGGTGTGGTCGACCTCGACGAACGAGCGGCCCGAGCTGATGATTTCGGCCAGGTCGTCCTCGTCGCGCATCTGCCCCTGGGGCTTGCCGCGCAGCAGGTAGTAATCCTTGAGCACCTGGTGGTCGCCTGGCCGGATGAGCTCTTCGCCGGTCGGGCCCTGGAAGCGCATGCCCTGCAGTGCTGCAGATACGGCGGCGCCGTCCAGGCTGCCAGCCTTGACGATGGCTTCGAGCATGACCTTGGTGCCGATGTAGTCGGCGGCCAGCGGGTAGTTGGGGTTGATGCCATAGGCCTTGCGGGTGGCGGCGACCAGCTGCTTGTTCAGCGGCGTATCGACCTGGTGCCAGTACTGCGCGCCCAGGTACACGCCTTCAAGCACGTCGCTGCCCAGCTCCTGAAACTGGTCGAGGCCGGCTGACCACACCATCAGCACTTTCATGCGGTCCTTGATGCCGAAGTTGACCGCCTGGCGCAGCGCGTTGGAGGCCTGGCTACCGAAGTTGAGCAGTACCAGCACGTCGGGTTTGGCGGCGATGGCGTTGGTGAGGTAGCCGGAGAACTCCTGCTCCTGCAGCGAGTGATAGCTGTTGCCGATATGTTCCACGCCAAGCTCCGCGAACACCTTGCGGGCGTTGTCCAGCAGGGCGTCGCCGAACACGTATTGCGGGGTGATGGTGTACCAGCGCTTGGCCTGCGGCAGCTGGCGGATCATCGGCACCAGCGTCTCGCGAATGGCGCCGTAGGTGGGCACCGACCAGCGGAAGGTGGATGCGTTGCAGTCTTTGCCAGTGATTTCGTCGGCGCCGACCGGGGTCATGAACACGCCGCCGGCCTTGTGGATTTCCTTCGACACCGCCAGCGCCGAGGACGACAAGGTGCAGCCCTGGAAGAAGCGGGCGCCATCCTGGCCGATGGCTTCCTGCACCTTGCGCACTGCTTTTCCGGCGTTGCCTTCGGTGTCGATGACCTTGTACTTGAGCGGCTGGCCGAGTAGCTGCGGGTACTCGGCGATGGCCAGGCGCGAGCCCATGTCGGCGTACTTGCCGTAGCTGGCGAAGGCGCCCGACATGGACTTGAGCCCATAGAAGGTCAACGGTTGGTCGGCGAATGCCCGGTGCGCTCCCAAGGGGAGGCTACCTAAGGCACCCAGGGCAAGGCCTGCCTTGAGCAGGGTACGTCTTTGCATGAGTAACTCCTTGGTTGTGGTTATTAGGCAGGAGTGGCAATGACAAAGCGGGTACGGCTGGGCCTGTGTGCAGGCCTCTTTGCAGGCGCATCAGTGGTGGTGGTTGAACTCCAGCAGGAAGTTGCGGGCAACCTCGCCTTCCAGCGCGGTCATATGGTGCTCGGCGTCGCACATGTGTTCGTGCATCAGCCGGCGTACGGCGGGTTCGTCGCTGGCGCGCAGGGCGCTCAGCAATTGCTTGTGGTAGTCGATGTTGGCCGCGGCGAACTGCTGGCGCTTGGGCAGGTAGGCTTTTTTCAGCACCACCAGGTCGCGCAGCAGGTCGTTGAGGAACACCGCCATGAAGCGCAGCAATGGGTTGGGGCAACGGTCGGCCAGCAGGGTGTGGAACTCCAGCTCTGCCAGGCGCTGTTCGCGCTGGCCCTCTTCGCTGTCTTCCGGCGCGCTGCAGAAGTCGATGTTGGCCTGCAGCGCGGTGTAGTCGGCTTCGCTCAGCTTGCCCATCACCGATACCGCCAGCTCTACTTCGATGACTTTGCGCAGCTGGTACACCTGTTCGCCGTCCAGGTGCTGAAAGTGCAGGTAGTTGCGCAGCGCACGGCTGGCCGGCTCGGTGCCCACTTCATTCAGGTAGGCGCCACCGGTCGGGCCGGTGCGGGTGCTGACCAGGCCTTCGACTTCCAGCGCCTTGAGGGCTTCGCGGGCGGTGCCCTTGGAGCATTCGAAATGCTCCATCAGCTCACGCTCGGTGGGCAGGCGGTCGCCGGGATGCAGCGCTTCGGTGACGATCGAGCGCTTGACCGACTCGACGATCACATCGGACAGCTTTTGGCGCTTGCGTTTGGCTTTGAGCATTTCGCTATTTTTCATATTTATGCGGATAAATAGGATTTAGCGAATTTTGCCGGTGTGGGTCAATGCTGGCGGCGGGGGAGAGGTCGTAAATGGTGTGAAAGGGTCGGGGAGGGATAAGTGACGGTGGGTTCAAGGGCCGCTTCGCGGGCACGCCCGCGAAGGGTTCAGGTGGGCCAGGCTCAGTGCTGGCGGCCAGGGCCTTGCTGCAGGTGTGCCTGGCTGCAATACCACTCGTTGCCTTGCTGCAGCGCCCGGTCGTTGGGCAGATGCACGCCGCAATGGGCACAGCGCACCATCTTCAGCGGTGCGTCCAGCTTCGCCTCGGGGTGCGACTGCTGGCTGACTTTAAACTTGCGCCACAGCCAGAACGCGGCGGCGATCAGGGCGATCCAGAAAAGTAGGCGAACCATGGTGTCCAGCTTGTCGGTTGAAGAAGCCGACAGTCTAGGACGCGGCCAATAAAAAAGGGAGGCCCAAGACCTCCCTTCCATACACCGCTGAAGGTCAGTCGAACAGACCAAAGGTCATGTAGCTGAACCAGGAGCGGTCTTTCTCGGCTTCCTTCGGGCCTTCCGGCACGATCGGGTCGCCGTTCTCGTCTTTTGGCAGCAGCTCTTGCGGCATCTCGTCGCGGGCATCCTGGAACTGCTTGACCACGTCCTGGTTGGCGCGGGTTTCGCCCGGCGGCAGCGGGGTATCGGTCTCGATCAGGCCCAGGGTGGCCTTGGACAGCCAGCCGCGACCGTCAGACTCGGTCTGCTTGGGCTGGAACTCGCCATCCACCAGGCTCGGGTGGTCCGGGTAGTTGAGCTTGAGGGTTTCCAGGCTGCTGGCCGCCAGTTCGTCCAGGTGCATCTTCTGGTACGCCTCGACCATGACCGCCAGGCCGTCGCCGACCGATGGGGTTTCCTGGAAGTTTTCTACCACGTAGCGGCCGCGGTTGGCGGCAGCTACATAAGCCTGGCGGCTCAGGTAGTAGTCGGCCACGTGGATTTCGTACGAAGCCAGCAGGTTGCGCAGGTAGATCATGCGCTGCTTGGCGTCTGGCGCGTACCGGCTGTTAGGGAAACGGCTGGTCAGCTGGGCGAACTCGTTGTACGAGTCGCGCGCGGCACCCGGGTCACGCTTGGTCATGTCCAGCGGCAGGAAGCGCGCCAGCAGGCCGCGGTCCTGGTCGAACGATGTCAGGCCTTTCAGGTAGTAGGCGTAGTCGACGTTCGGGTGCTGCGGGTGCAGGCGGATGAAGCGCTCGGCAGCCGACTTGGCAGCCTCGGGCTCGGCGTTCTTGTAGTTGGCGTAGATCAGCTCGAGCTGCGCCTGGTCGGCATAGCGGCCGAACGGGTAGCGCGATTCCAGGGCCTTGAGCTTGTTCACGGCGCTGGTATAGCTGGAGTTGTCCAGGTCAGCCTGGGCCTGTTGATACAGCTCGGCCTCGCTGAGGTTCTCGTCGATGACTTCCTTATTCGAGGAACAGGCCGCGGTGAGCCCAAGGATGGCGATCAGCAGCAGGTGTTTCACTTGCATGGCGGCTTGCGTCCCTTTGACGGCCGCTGTTTTGGGCGGTGCCGTCCTGTTATGATGAGCGCCCCGGCCAACCCCGGGACAAAAGAAGCCGTATTTAACCACAAGCTCGCAGCCGAAACCAAAGGCTGTGCGCCCGCCGAATCGAGCATGTCCGAGATCATTCAACTTAGCGCAGAGGTACCGTCCGAACTGGGCGGTCAACGCCTCGACCAGGTCGCCGCCCAATTGTTCGCCGAGTACTCGCGTTCGCGGCTAACTTCGTGGATCAAAGAGGGCCGCCTGACGGTCGATGGTGCCGTCGTGCGCCCTCGCGACACTGTCCATGGTGGCTCGCAGCTTATCCTGGAGGCCGAGCAAGAGGCCCAGGGTGAGTGGGTCGCCGAAGATATCGAACTGGATATCGTCTACGAAGACGACCATATCATGGTGATCAACAAGCCTGCCGGGCTGGTTGTGCACCCGGCCGCCGGGCATGCCAGCGGCACCCTGCTGAATGCGCTGCTGCACCATGTGCCAGACATCGTCAACGTACCGCGCGCCGGTATCGTGCACCGCCTGGACAAGGACACCACCGGCCTGATGGTGGTAGCCAAGACCCTGCAGGCGCAGACCAAGCTGGTCGAGCAGATGCAGGCGCGCAAGGTCAGCCGCATCTATGAGTGCATCGTGATCGGCGTGGTCACCGCCGGCGGCAAGATCGACGCCCCGATCGGCCGCCACGGCGGCATGCGCCAGCGCATGGCGGTGACCGACGGCGGCAAGCCAGCGGTCAGCCACTACCGTGTGCTCAAGCGCTTCCGGTCGCACACCCATGTGCGGGTAAAGCTGGAAACCGGCCGTACCCACCAGATTCGCGTGCACATGGCCCATGTTGGTTTCCCGCTGGTCGGCGACCAGACATACGGCGGGCGCTTCCGCATTCCGCCGGCTGCCAGCCCAACCATGGTCGAGGCGGTGAAAACCTTCCCGCGTCAGGCCCTGCATGCGCGTTTCCTCGCCTTGGCCCACCCGATTACCGGTGAGATCATGAAGTGGGAATCGCCACTGCCGGACGACTTCGTCTGGTTGCTGTCGCTGCTCAATCAGGACCGCGAGAGCTTTATCGGATGAGTGGGCTGACGCAGTCGCTGCTGTTCCCCGACTGGCCGGCCCCGGCCTCGGTACGCGCCTGCGTCACCACCCGTCAGGGCGGTGTAAGCCTGCCACCCTACGAAACCTTCAACCTTGGCGACCATGTTGGGGATGACCCTGCCGCGGTCGTCGAGAACCGTCGCCGCCTGAGCGACCAGTTCGCCATCCAGCCAGCCTGGCTCAAGCAGGTGCATGGGCTGGTGGTGGCAGATGCCAACCCGGCTGTGGTGGCCGAGGCCGACGCCAGCTTCACCGACCGGCCGGGTATTGCCTGTACGGTGATGACCGCCGATTGCCTGCCAGCGCTGTTCTGCGACCGCGCGGGCACCCGTGTGGCTGCCGCGCATGCCGGCTGGCGCGGGTTGGCTGGCGGCGTGCTGGAAGCCACATTGGACCGCCTGGCCCTGGCGCCCGAAGACGTGCTGGTGTGGTTGGGGCCGGCGATTGGCCCCAAGGCATTCGAAGTCGGGCCGGAAGTGCGGGACGCCTTTACTGCCGTGCACCCCGAAGCGGCCCGGGCCTTTGTCGACGGCGAGCGGCCGGGCAAGCTGATGGCGGATATCTATGAACTGGCGCGTATTCGCCTGGCCGCCCGTGGGGTGACGGCTGTTTATGGCGGTGGCTTGTGCACGGTCAGTGATGCGCGCTTCTTCTCCTATCGCCGTACCCCGCAGGGTGGCCGTTTCGCTTCCCTGGTGTGGCTGCAACCCCGCTAGCCTGTACCGGCTTCTTCACGACCTGAGGCTGTTGGTGTACCTGTGGAGGCGGGCATGCGCGCGAATGGCCCCGTTAATCCAACAGGTTGACTTCGGTCAACCCCGCTACGCTTGAATCTTCCAGAATCAGCCTTATCTATAAGGTCATCTCAGGCAGGTTTCTTTATAAACAGGCGCTGTCCATCGCTCCGACCTGCCCTTTAAAGGAAGGTACACCATGCGAATAGACCGTTTGACCAGCAAGCTGCAATTAGCAATTTCCGATGCCCAATCCCTGGCCGTTGGCATGGACCACCCAGCCATCGAGCCCGTGCACCTGTTGCAGGCCCTGCTCGAGCAGCAAGGTGGCTCGATCAAGCCCCTGTTGATGCAGGTAGGTTTCGACATCAACAGCCTGCGCCAAGCGCTGGTGAAAGAACTCGACCAGCTGCCGAAAATCCAGAACCCCACCGGCGACGTGAACATGTCGCAGGACCTGGCGCGCCTGCTCAACCAGGCCGATCGCCTGGCCCAGCAGAAGGGCGACCAGTTCATTTCCAGCGAGCTGGTGGTGCTGGCCGCCATGGACGAGAACAGCAAGCTTGGCAAGTTGCTGCTGAGCCAGGGCGTAAGCAAGAAGGCCCTGGAAAATGCCATCAACAACCTGCGCGGCGGCGCGGCGGTGAATGACGCCAACGCCGAGGAATCGCGCCAGGCCCTGGACAAGTACACCGTCGACCTGACCAAGCGTGCCGAGGAAGGCAAGCTGGACCCGGTGATCGGCCGTGACGACGAAATCCGTCGTACCGTGCAGGTGCTGCAACGCCGTACCAAGAACAACCCGGTGCTGATCGGTGAGCCTGGCGTGGGTAAAACCGCCATCGCCGAAGGCCTTGCCCAGCGCATCATCAACGGCGAAGTGCCCGACGGCCTGAAAGGCAAGCGCCTGCTGGCGCTGGACATGGGCGCGCTGATTGCCGGTGCCAAGTACCGCGGTGAGTTCGAAGAGCGTTTGAAAAGCCTGCTGAATGAACTGTCCAAGCAGGAAGGCCAGATCATCCTGTTCATCGACGAACTGCACACCATGGTCGGCGCCGGCAAAGGCGAGGGCGCCATGGACGCCGGTAACATGCTCAAGCCGGCCCTGGCCCGTGGCGAGTTGCATTGCGTCGGCGCCACCACGCTGAACGAGTACCGCCAGTTCATCGAGAAGGACGCCGCCCTGGAGCGCCGCTTCCAGAAGGTGCTGGTCGAGGAGCCGAGCGAGGAAGACACCATCGCCATCCTGCGTGGCCTGAAAGAGCGCTATGAAGTACACCACAAGGTGGCTATCACCGACGGTGCCATCATCGCTGCGGCCAAGCTCAGCCACCGCTACATCACCGACCGCCAGCTGCCGGACAAGGCCATCGACCTGATCGACGAAGCGGCCAGCCGCATCCGCATGGAGATCGACTCCAAGCCGGAAGTGCTCGACCGCCTTGATCGTCGCCTGATCCAGTTGAAGGTGGAATCCCAGGCGCTGAAGAAGGAAGAAG
This sequence comes from Pseudomonas sp. LB-090624, assembly GCF_003205205.1. Lineage (GTDB taxonomy): Bacteria > Pseudomonadota > Gammaproteobacteria > Pseudomonadales > Pseudomonadaceae > Aquipseudomonas. Next base: position 2,320 of record NZ_QJRL01000042.1, on the reverse strand, counting down.
ACGAAGCCGCTAAAAAGCGCCTGGAGAAACTGACCGAGGAAATCGAGCGTCTGGAGCGTGAGTATTCCGACCTGGAAGAAATCTGGGCGTCGGAGAAGGCCGAAGTGCAGGGCTCTGCGCAGATCCAGCAAAAGATCGAACAGGCCCGCCAGGAGCTGGATGCCGCTCGTCGCAAAGGCGACCTGAACCGCATGGCCGAGCTGCAGTACGGGGTTATCCCCGACCTAGAGCGCAGCCTGCAGATGGTCGACCAGCACGGCAAGACCGAGAACCAGTTGCTGCGCAACAAGGTGACCGAGGAAGAAATTGCCGAAGTGGTGTCGAAGTGGACCGGCATTCCGGTTGCCAAGATGCTGGAAGGCGAGCGCGAGAAGCTGCTGAAAATGGAGGAGCTGCTGCACCAGCGCGTGATCGGCCAGGGCGAGGCGGTAACTGCCGTGGCCAACGCCGTGCGCCGCTCGCGGGCCGGGTTGTCCGACCCGAACCGGCCAAGTGGTTCGTTCCTGTTCCTTGGCCCGACCGGTGTGGGCAAGACCGAGCTGTGCAAGGCGCTGGCCGAGTTCCTGTTCGACACCGAGGAGGCGATGGTGCGCATCGACATGTCCGAGTTCATGGAGAAGCACTCCGTGGCTCGCCTGATCGGTGCACCACCAGGCTATGTCGGTTATGAAGAGGGCGGTTACCTGACCGAGGCTGTACGGCGCAAGCCTTACTCGGTGGTGCTGCTGGACGAGGTGGAAAAAGCCCACCCCGATGTGTTCAACGTGCTGTTGCAGGTGCTGGAAGACGGCCGCCTGACCGACAGCCACGGGCGCACCGTGGACTTCCGCAACACGGTGATCGTGATGACCTCCAACCTGGGCTCGGCGCAGATCCAGGAGCTGGTCGGTGACCGCGAGGCACAACGTGCGGCCGTCATGGATGCCGTGGGGGCGCACTTCCGTCCAGAGTTCATCAACCGCATCGACGAAGTGGTGGTGTTCGAGCCATTGGGCCGCGAGCAGATTGCCGGTATTACCGAAATCCAGCTGGGCCGCCTGCGCAGCCGTTTGCTGGAGCGCGAACTGTCGCTGAGCCTGAGCCCAGAGGCGCTGGACAAGCTGATTGCCGTGGGTTACGACCCGGTGTACGGAGCACGGCCGCTGAAGCGGGCGATTCAGCGCTGGATCGAAAACCCGCTGGCGCAGCTGATTCTGGCAGGCAAGTTCTTGCCGGGTTCGGCGATCACCGCCAAGGTCGAAGGCGACGAAATCGTCTTTGGCTGATTGCGTTGCACCATGAGCCCCGCCTTCGCGGGGCTTTTTTTTTGCCGCTTTCACAGGTATCCGCGCTTGCGCTGAGCCTGAGGCAGGGGGTGGAGGCGTCAAGCGGCCGAGAAGAGGCGGGCACAGGCCCAGCAAATTCGGGCGTTTCAGACCTGCAGGGATAACCCGCTGAAATTTTTGAAATTTCTGCTTGCATCAAAAAACGAGTGCCCCTAATATACGCCGCGTTGTCAGGCACTAAGCGAATCACCAGCAACATCGGTGACCGTAAAACAACTTACAAATCAGTAAGTTGAATGAAAAAAAGTGGTTGACAAGCAAAACGAAGAATGTAGAATAGCCGGCCTCAGCAGCGACAAAGCGAAAGCAGCGAAGCTCTAGAGTCCGAAGCGAACACAGTCTTCGGAGTAGCAAATCGGAAAGTAGTACCGAAGTTCAGTTCCGCGATAGCTCAGTCGGTAGAGCAAATGACTGTTAATCATTGGGTCCCTGGTTCGAGTCCAGGTCGCGGAGCCATCTCGGGGTGTAGCGCAGTCCGGTAGCGCGCCTGCTTTGGGAGCAGGATGTCAGGAGTTCGAATCCCCTCACCCCGACCATTTTCCGGGTCGTTAGCTCAGTTGGTAGAGCAGTTGGCTTTTAACCAATTGGTCGTAGGTTCGAATCCTACACGACCCACCATGTAGAAAAGGGCATCTCCAATTGAGATGCCCTTTTTTTTGAAGCACTCGGGGTGTAGCGCAGTCCGGTAGCGCGCCTGCTTTGGGAGCAGGATGTCAGGAGTTCGAATCCCCTCACCCCGACCATTTTTGGGTCGTTAGCTCAGTTGGTAGAGCAGTTGGCTTTTAACCAATTGGTCGTAGGTTCGAATCCTACACGACCCACCATGAACAAAGGGCATCTCGCATGAGATGCCCTTTTTCTTTTGCCCCTGTCCCGTCCTGAATAAGGTTTACACCTTTCCCCCGAGAATCTGGAGAGCTCGATGGTGCATGGTGTGAAGCGAACACAGCGTGATTACTCGCTGACTTTTAAATTGGCCGTAGTGGATCAGGTCG
>NZ_QJRL01000041.1 GCF_003205205.1 Pseudomonas sp. LB-090624 | reverse complement strand
CTGAAGTCGCGAAGATCAAGATCAAGATCAAGATCAAGATCAAGATCAAGATCAAGATCAAGATCAAGATCAAGATCAAGATCAAGATCAAGATCAAGATCAAGATCAAGATCAAGATCAAGATCAACAACCAGATCAACAGCAAACGGGTGGTTGGGCTGATCTTCGTCATTCCAACCAAGGGCCATTTCGCCTATTGTCGATGCTCCCTTCCCCAAACGATTGGCACATTCATGCAGAACGTCATCGTCATTACCGGCGCCAGCCGCGGCATCGGGGCTGCTACAGCGCTGCTGGCCGCCCGCAAGGGCTATCGCATCTGCATCAACTACCACGCCGACGATCAGGCCGCCGAAACCATCCTCAGCCAGGTCCGCGAGCTGGGCGCCGAGGCCATCGCGGTGCGCGCCGATGCCAGCGTCGAGGATGAGATCATCCAGCTGTTCCAGCGCGTCGACGAAGCACTCGGCCCAGTCACCGCACTGGTCAACAACGCCGGCACCATCGGCCAGCAAAGCCGCGTCGACGAAATGTCCGAGTTCCGCCTGCTGAAAATCATGAAAACCAACGTCGTCGGCCCCATGCTCTGCACCAAGCACGCCCTGTTGCGCATGGCGCGCCAGCATGGCGGGCAGGGCGGGGCCATCGTCAACGTCTCATCCATGGCTGCGCGCCTCGGTTCGCCCAACGAGTACGTCGACTATGCCGCCTCCAAGGGCGCGCTCGATACCTTCACCATAGGCTTGGCCAAAGAAGTAGCAGGCGAGGGCGTGCGCGTGAATGGCGTTCGCCCGGGCTATATCCACACAGGTTTCCATGCCCTGTCCGGCGACCCTGACCGGGTCAGCAAGCTTGAATCTGGCTTGCCCATGGGCCGTGGCGGGTACCCCGAGGAAGTGGCCGAGGCCATTCTCTGGCTGCTCTCGGACAAAGCCTCCTACACCACCGGCAGCTTCATCGACCTGAGCGGCGGACGCTGACGCCCCCGTCAATCCATCAGCAACTCGCGTATGCGCTCGGCCAGCACTTCCAATTCGAACGGTTTGGTCAGCACCTGTGTACCTTGCAGCAACTGACCATCACTGAGCGCCGCGCTTTCGTCGTAGCCAGTGATGAACAGCACCTTCAGGTCGGGGTAGCGTTCGCGACAGCGTTCGGCCACCTGGCGGCCACTCAGGCCACCGGGCAGGCCGATGTCGCTCAGCAGCAAGTCTGGGCGTTCAGCTTGTTGCAGGTGGGCCAGGGCCGTTGGACCGTTTTCGAACGCATCTACCTGGTAACCCAGTTCTTCCAGTACTTCGCACACCACCAGGCGCAAGGCTGCCTGGTCTTCGATCAGCAAGATGCGCTGCGTACCCGTGCTGCTCCTTCTCAACGGCCCACGAGGTCTGACGGTTGGGGCCACTGGCTGTTCGTGGTGGCGGGGTAGCAACAGTTCGATGCGGGTACCTTCGCCAAGTACCGACAACACGCGCAGTTGCCCGCCCGACTGGCGGACGAAGCCGTAGGTCATCGATAGGCCCAGCCCCGTGCCCTGGCCCAACGGCTTGGTGGTGAAGAACGGCTCGACTGCTCGCTCGGCGACCTCCGCCGACATGCCTCTGCCGTTGTCGACAATGCTCAGGCGCAGGTACTCGCCGGCTGGCACCTCCAGCTCCAGCGCCTGCTGTTCGTCAACGTGCAGGTTGTCGCCGATGATCTCGATCACGCCACCGCCTGGCATGGCATCGCGGGCATTGATGCACACATTGAGCAGGGCGCTTTCCAGCTGTGGCGGGTCGATAAAGGTCGGCCACAGCTCAGTGGTGAACCGGCTGCCGAGGGTAATGGCCGGGCCAATGGTGCGGCGCAGCAGTTCCTCCATGCCGGCCACCAGCGTTGCCACGTGCGTGGAGCGGGGCTGAAGGGTTTGCTGGCGCGAGAACGCCAGTAACCGGTGCACCAGCGAAGAGGCCCTTTGTGCCGAACCGCTGGAAAGCTCCAACAACGGCTCCAGGGCATCGTAACGCGACTGGTCCAGGCGCTGTCGCATCAGCTCCTGGGCGCCGAGGATACCGCCCAGTAAATTGTTGAAATCGTGGGCAATACCGCCGCTGAGCTGGCCCACGGCTTCCATCTTCTGCGCCTGGCGCAGGGCTTCTTCGGCTTTGGCCAGGCGCTCCTGTTCCAGCACCCGCTCACTGATGTCATAGGCGAACAGGAATGCCCCCTGTATGTCACCCTCATGGTCACGCAGGGCGTTGAAGCGCAGTTCGTAATGACGCTGGGCCGGTGCCTTGCCAAAAACGCCGGTTTCCATGAACGCCTCACCGGCCAAGGCACGTTGCCACATTGGCAGGATCGGCGTCTGGTCAGCGTCGCCTTCGTTGACCAGCCCAGGCAGATACTCGCCGATTTCCGGTACCGACCCGTAGAGCAAATTGAAGTCATGCCTGGCCTGGCGATTGACGGCCAGCCAGCACATGTTCTTGTCGACCACGTGCACATTGACCACGCTGTGATCGACCAGCTCGGCGAACAGACGGCGCTCTGCCAGTGCTGTATTCACCCGTTGCTCGAGCTCATCGTTCAGTTGCTGCAGGGCCTGCTCCGCCCGTCGGCGCTCGGTGACGTCCTTGAACAGTACCGCTACCTGGCGTTTTTCGGCAGGCTCCACGCGAAAGGTGGTCACAGACAGCACACGGCCGGTTGCGACCAGTTCCTGCTCGAAGTGCAGGGGCTCGCCTGTGCGCAGCACCGCACCATAGCGTGCCACCCAGTCATCCGCCTCGTCGGGCACCATCTCGCGCAGCTTCTGTCCAACCACGTTGGGGATGCCTGCATGCTTGGCGTAGGCCGCGTTGGCCAGTACATGCACATAGTCACTCAGCGGGCCGTGCGGGCCGTCGAAGAACTCGATGATGCAGAAGCCTTCGTCCATGGTGTCGAACAGTGAGCGGTAAAAATCCTGGTCCTGTGCCTGATGGCTTGCAAGGCGTGCTTCGAGCAGCGCGTTTTGCCGCTGGAGTTCGATGACTTGTTGGCGAAGTGAGTGCATATCGCGGGAAGGCATGCAGGCGTCCGACAAAATGTGAGGCCAAGACTTTAGCGTGTTCACCCGCAGGCGGATAGCCGCTCAGCGTGGCTGTGCGGTGCTTGCCAGCAGCCGTCCGATGGCTTGGGCAAGCGCTTGCAGATCGAACGGCTTGGCCAGCAGTTCGGTGTGCATCTCGGGTTGTGCCCTGGCCGTGCTGGCCGCAATGTCATAGCCGGTAATCAGCAATATAGCGGCCTGAGGGGCGATGCTCCGACAGGTGTCGGCGAGCTGGTAGCCATCGATACCCCCCGGCAGGCCAACATCGGTGATCAGCAAGTCGGGTGGCCGGCCTTCATGCAATGCCTCGTATGCCTGGCGGCCGTCTTCGAATGCCTGCACGTCATGGCCCAGCTCATGCAACACCTCCAGCAGCACCAGCCGCTGTGCAGGCTGGTCTTCCACCAGCATCACCTTGACTGCCCGCTGCTGCGCCGGGGCCACAGGGGCAGGAGCTTGAGCGGCAGTGCTGGGCAAGTCGGCAGCGACGCTTTCATCCTGGGGGAGATACAGGCTGATGGCCGTGCCTTGCCCTGGTGTGCTGTCGATCCGCACCTGCCCACCGGATTGCCGCACGAAGCCATAGACCATCGACAGCCCAAGGCCAGTGCCCTGGCCGAACGCCTTCGTGGTAAAGAACGGCTCAAGGGCCCGTTGCCGCACTGCATTGGACATGCCGATGCCAGTGTCTTCCACGCAGATGCGCAGGAACCGGCCAGCGGCCAGGTGCAGCTGATTGGCCTCGGTGTCTTCTAGCTCGACGTTGGCGCATGCAATGCTCAAGGTGCCGCCAAGGGGCATGGCGTCACGGGCGTTGATGCACAGGTTGAGCAGGGCATTTTCCAGCTGCTGGGGGTCGATGCGTGTTGGCCACTGCCCGGGCAGCGTCCGGTCGTGCAAGTCGATATGCGGCCCGATAGAGCTGCGGATCAGGTCATGCATGCCGGCGACCAACTGTTGCACATCGACCGGCTGTGGCACGAGGGTTTGCTGACGCGAAAATGCCAGTAGGCGTTGTACCAGCGCAGCTGCGCGCAGCACGTTGTGCCGGCCACGTTCGATCAGCTCGTCGGTGTCGGCGAAGCGCTGCTGGCCAAGGCGTTCGCCGGCCAGGTCCAGTGCCCCGAGGATGCTGCCCAGCAGGTTGTTGAAGTCGTGGGCGATGCCGCCCGTCAATTGGCCAACCGCTTCCATTTTCTGTGATTGGCGAAGGGCCTCCTCGGCCTGGCGCAGGCGCTCCTGCTCTGCAAGGCGCTCGGTGATGTCATAGGCGAACATGTATCCGCCCTGGATCCGTTGCTGCCCGTCGCGCCACGGATGGTAGCGGATTTCGTAGTGGCGCGACGCCTCGGGGGGGCCCAGGGTCAGTGTATCGATGAAGGCTTCGCCAGCCAGCATGCGGGGCCAAACCGGTGCCAGCATGCCGGTAATGTCGGGCTGTTTGGTCAGGAACTGTGGCACGTGATCGCCGACCTTCGGCACGAAACCGCGGTAGCGCTCGAAGGTTTCCCGGGCGGTACGGTTGATTGCCACAAGGCGCAGGTTGCGGTCGGCGGCAAACACGTTGGCCAGGCTGTTGTCGAGCAGCTCACCCAACAGCCTGTTGTGTGCCTCGGCGCTGTCTTCGCGCTCGGCCAGGCGTGCCTCCAGTTCTGCGACGCGTGCCTGCAACTGGGCAATGGACGGGGGCGAATCTGGCGGCATGGCGCGGGCCCAAGGAGTGGATCGGGCAACTATAGTCGCCGCGCGAGCCAAGGGCTATCAGAACGAGCGAATGATCCGGCCAAGGGTTTCCATGGCCCCTTCAGCGCCTTCATGCCAAGGGCTGCCATAGTTCAGGCGGATGCAGTTACCAAAGCGGCGGGTAGGCGAGAAGATTGGCCCGGGGGCGATGCTGATGCCTTGGGCCAAGGCCATGTGGAACAGCTTGAGGGCGTCCATTTGCTCGGGTAGCTCCAGCCACAGGAAGTAACCGCCGGAGGGTTGGCTGACCCGAGTCTGTGCGGGGAAGTGGCGGGCAATCGCCGCCAGCATGTTGGCCTGCTGCCCTTCCAGCGCGTAGCGCAATTTGCGCAGGTGGCGGTCGTAGCCACCGTGCTGCAGGTAGTCGGCAATAGCCGCCTGGGCAGGCATCGAGGCACACAGCGAAGTCATCAGTTTCAGCCGTTCGATCTTCTGCGCAAAGCGCCCGGCCGCCACCCAACCGATGCGGTAACCCGGTGCCAGGCTCTTGGCAAACGAGCCGCAGTGCATCACCAGGCCCTGGGTATCGAAGGCCTTGGCCGGTTTGGGCGCCTGTTGCGCGTAGTACAACTCGGCATACACATCGTCTTCGATCAACGGCACCTGATGGTGTGTCAGCAGTTCCACCAAGGCCTGTTTCTTCGCCTCGGGCATGCTCGCGCCGACCGGGTTCTGGAAGTTGGTCATGCACCACACGGCTTTTACCGGGTGCTTTTCCAGTGTTTGCGCCAGCACACTCAGGTCCATGCCCTCACGCGGGTGCACGGGGATCTCCACTGCCTTGAGCTTGAGCCGCTCCAGCACCTGCAGGCAGGCATAGAAGGCGGGGGCCTCGATGGCCACCAGATCGCCGGGCTGGGTTACCGCCTGCAGGCACAGGTTCAGCGCCTCCAGCGCTCCGTTGGTAATCAGCAGTTCTTCCATGGGCAGCATCAGCCCGCCGACCATGTAGCGCAGGGCAATTTGCCGGCGCAGTTGCGGGTTGCCGGGGGACAGGTCGGTGACCACCATGCGCGGGTCCATGCTGCGGCTGGCACTGGCCAGCGAGCGTGACAGGCGTTGCAGCGGAAACAGCTCGGGGCTGGGGAAGGCCGAGCCGAACGGGATGGTGTTGGGGTCCTTGATCGAGTCGAGGATCGAGAACACCAGGGCGCTGACGTCAACGTCTGTCGACTCGCTGACCGGCTGCAGCGCCTGCGGTTCGCTGAACGGGCGCGGGGTGTGGGCGTTGACGAAATACCCTGAGCGCGGCCGGGCGCGAATCAGGCCACGCCGCTCCAGCAGGTAGTAGGCCTGGAACACCGTGGACGGGCTGACCCCGTGGGTCTGGCTGGCGTAGCGCACCGAGGGTACGCGCTGGCCGGGGCCTAGCACACCGGAGCGGATCAATTCGGCAATATCGTCGGCGAAGCGTTCGTAGCGTTTCATTCTGGCCTTCTGTCGAAGCCTGGCAGGCAAGGTGGTTTCAGTGTAAGGGATCAGCGGTTCATCGGAGCGACGAAGCGGCTGTGGGCCACGCTGTGGATAGCCGGGTCGTCACGGTCGCTGATTTCGAAGCTCAGCGTCTGCGAACTGCCATGCGGTCGCTCGGCCACCATCGCCACCGACACCGGCAATTCGCTCATTTCGCCTGCGGGGATGACCAGCGCAGTGCTGCCCTGCAAGGTGAACCCGTCGGCGTCCAGCAGGCGCAATTCATAATGCCGGGTGCGTTCGGTCTTGTTGATGACCTTCAGCAGGTAGATGTTTTCGATCTGACCAAGGGCGTTCTCCCGGAACAGGCCACGGTCCTTGATCACATCCAGCGACACCATCGGGCGCATCTGCAAGGCCAGCACCAGCGCCGTGATCATTATCACCAGGGCAGCGGCATAACCCAGCAGGCGCGGGCGCAGCCAGTGAGAGGTACCCCCTTGCAGACTGTGCTCCGACTTGTAGCCGATCAGGCCACGGGCATAGCCCATCTTGTCCATGACCCCGTCACAGGCGTCGATGCACGCGGCGCAGCCAATACAGGCCATCTGCAAACCGTCGCGAATGTCGATGCCGGTGGGGCATACCTGCACACACAGGGTGCAGTCGATGCAGTCGCCCAGGCCCTGGGCGCCAGGGTCGCTGCCTTTCTTGCGCGAACCGCGGGTTTCACCACGCCGAGGGTCATAAGCGACTGCCAGGGTGTGCTGGTCGAACATTACGCTCTGAAAGCGTGCATAGGGGCACATGTGCAGGCAAACCGCTTCGCGCAACAGGCCAGCATTGATGTAGGTGGCGGCGGTGAAGAACAGCACCCAGAACAGTGCTACGCCGCCCAGCTGCAACGTGAACAGTTCAGTTGCGAGCGGCCGGATCGGGGTGAAGTAGCCGACGAAGGTCAGCCCGGTAAACACGCCGATGGCCAGCCACAAGCTGTGCTTGAGTGTGCGCCGGGCCAGCTTGTTCAGGCTCCATGGCGCGGCGGCGAGCTTGATGCGCTGGTTGCGGTCACCCTCGGTAACCTTCTCGCACCACATGAACAACCAGGTCCAGATACTCTGTGGGCAACTGTAACCACACCACACGCGGCCGGCGTACACGGTGATGGCGAACAGGCCGAAGGCGCAGATGATCAGCAGCGCCGACAACAGGATGAAGTCCTGCGGCCAGAAGGTAGCACCGAAGATATGAAACTTGCTGTTGTCCAGGTCCCACAGCACAGCCTGGCGGCCGCTCCAGTTCAGCCAGGCGGTGCCGAAGAACAGCGCGAACAGGGCGCCGGCGAAGCCGATGCGCAGGTTGCGGTAAAGCCCGCTGAAGCTACGGGTGTGAATGCCGTTATCGATGCGTCGGCTGGCTGGGGCGGTGGCGATCTCTGTGAAAGGGATTCTATCGGTCATGGCTCGGTGCTCATCAGGCCTCGATCAGGCATGAGCACTATGGCCCTGAAGCTGTTATCGGCACAGGTTCAGGTTTTGCGATAAAAACCGTATCAGATGGACCGTCCCGTCTCGCCGGGCCCTAGATCACCGAGCCTGGCGCGCTGGCCTTGAGATGCCTGCGGCTATCGACCGCACCTACCACGGTCAGTGCATCAGCCTCGGCTTCGGTAATCGGCACGCGCTGGCCAGCGAGCAGGGCCACCGACATATGCAGCTGCTCGTCGGTGATGATTTCGATATCCGGGCCATCGCCCTCGATGCGCAGGTCCTCGCCGATGAGCGTGCAGCGGCGGGTGGCTTCGTCGACTTCAATGGGCATGGGGTGGTCCTCCTGAGGGGTGGTTACAGGGTGGACCGCGGCGAGTGGCGGGTTGCTGCAATTAGCACGCTGAACGGCACTTTGCGCGGTGGCTGGTGGTCAGTTTTTATAGATGGCAGGCCGGGCCTCTGCATAGGGCCTGGTGACCCGATGTACAGCATGGGAACAAGGCAATGGAGCTCATCTGGCAGACGATCCAGGCTGAATTCGCCGATATCACAGACGAGCGCGAGGTGATAAGGGTCGTGGTGCGCCTGCTGATGGCGGCTGTCCTTGGTGCCGTGCTGGGCTTCGAACGCGAACACAAAGGCAAGTCGGCTGGGGTACGTACACACATGCTGGTGTCGCTCGGCGCAGCGTTGTTCGTGCTGGCACCCAGCATGGCCGGTGCCGACGAGCAGGCGCTAAGCCGGGTCATCCAGGGCATCGTCGCGGGTATCGGCTTTCTCGGTGCGGGCACTATCCTGAAAGGTAACGGCAAGGACACCAGTCACGTGAAAGGCCTGACCACCGCCGCCGGGCTGTGGATGACCGCTGCCATCGGCACGGCAGCTGGCATGGGCCGCGAAGCCACGGCGCTGATCAGCACGGTACTGGCCCTGCTGGTGCTGGGCACGATGCCGTTTCTGGTAGAGAAGGTCGAGGGGCAAAACGAGGAAAAGCAGGAGGAGGAAGAGGGCAGGAAGCACTGAGGGGAGCCGAAGCTCCCCTCAAAGCGTTGTTGCCTGCTCTTTTTTTATTATTGGGACTGGCCTGTTGTTGTTTTTGTAAGCCGGTCCTGGTGTTGCGGGCGACCCCCATGCGGGGTCAAGAGCAAACGTATTTTTTTGAGCGCTGACCTGCCTTCATCATTACTGATCCGAACCTGGCTGCCGCTACCTTGAGGTAGTTTTATTGTTCTGTGCCAGACCGCGGGGCGTACCCCTGAAAAGCGTGTCGACTCCAAAAAAATCTGCTTGCTACGCCTCTGCCGTGTTGTTCTTGTTATGTCAGAGCCGTTACCTGTTGTTTTTATTGGGTGTCACATTCTTTTTGTTCTTGTACGAAAGATATAGCAGGGTGCGTGCCAACTTTTTAAAACCCTTTAAAATCAATGATTTATAGGTTTTTGCCAAAATCAGCCCGCCTGAAATTCTGTCGATTTGTTTCCCTGTTACCCGATTTTTTGCTGCGAAATGTGGTGTAGGTAACACTTCACCCACACCTGTGTGACACCCGTATGACTTATCGCGCGCTGCGCGCCCGTGCCACTCGCGACCCATTGTCGCGGCCCAGCACGCTGCTGATGCGTTGCCCTGCGGCGATCAACCGGTCCAGATCAATGCCGGTTTCAATGCCCAGGCCCTGCAGCAGGTAGACCACGTCTTCACTGGCGATGTTGCCGGTAGCACCCTTGGCATACGGGCAGCCGCCCAGCCCGGCCACCGAGCTGTCGAACACGCTGATGCCTTCGAGCAGGCTGGCATAGACATTGGCCAGGGCCTGGCCGTACGTATCGTGGAAGTGCCCGGCCAGTTGCTCGCGTGGTACCCGCGCCGACACCACCTCGAACAGGCGGCGTGTGTCGCCGGCGGTCCCGGTGCCGATGGTATCGCCCAGCGAGACCTCGTAGCAGCCCATGTCGTGCAGGGCACGGGCCACCGGGGCCACCTGCTCGGCGTTGACCTTGCCTTCATAAGGGCAACCGAGCACGCACGACACATAGCCGCGCACCCGCACCCCATGGTCGCGCGCGGCTTGCATGATCGGTTCGAAGCGCTTGAGGCTGTCGCTGATCGAGCAGTTGATATTGCGCTGCGAGAATGCTTCGGACGCGGCGGCGAACACCGCTACTTCCTTCACGCCTGCGGCCAGCGCGTCTTCGAACCCGCGCAGGTTGGGTGCCAGCGCTGCATAGGTAACACCGGGGCGCTGCTGGATACCGGCGAATACCTCGGCCGAGCCAGCCATCTGCGGCACCCATTTGGGCGAGACAAAACTGCCCACTTCGATGTAGGCCAGGCCCGCGTCGGTGAGGTCGTCTACCAGGCGCACCTTGTCGGCGACACTGATGGGCTGGGCTTCGTTCTGCAGGCCGTCGCGGGGGCCAACTTCGACCAGGCGGACGTGTTTGGGCAAGGACATGGTGGGTTTCCTGTGGCGTTCAGCGGTTGTCGTTGTTGTTCAGGGTGGCGGCCAGGGCTTGTTCGCAGCGCTCCTGGGCGGTGTCCAGTTCCAGTTGCATCTGGTGGATATCGAGCATCTGTTGCTCCAACTGGGCACGGCGTTCGGCGATTTTCGCCAGCATGCTGTTGAGCTGCTTGAGGTTGCCGCTGGTGGGGTCGTATAGCTCGATCAGCTCACGGCACTCGGCCAGGGAGAAACCGATGCGCTTGCCCCGCAGGATGAGCTTCAGGCTGACCTTGTCGCGCGCCGAGTAGATGCGCTCCAGGCCGCGGCGTTCAGGGCTCAACAGGCCTTGTTCCTCATAGAAGCGGATGGCGCGGGTGGTGATGTCCAGCTCGCGGGACAAGTCGGAGATGCTGTAGGTCTGGGTGCTCATGCTCGGGCTCGGCGTGGGTTATGCCGGTATCCTGAGGGCAGGTTGACGTTTACGTCAAGCAGCGCGGCTCATGCAGGCTTCACAGCCCTCCGATAGCCATTCGGAGTCTGACCACTCAAGCGCTTGAACCACCGTGCGAAATAAGTGGGGTCGCTGAAACCCAGGCTGTCCGACAGCTGCCCGATGCTCATGCGCGTATAAACCAGGCTGCGCCGTGCCTCCAGCAACAAGCGCTGGTGTACCACCTGCAACGCCGTCTGCCCGCTTAACGCCCTGCACAGCTGGTTCAGCTGCAAACTCGGCACATTCAGCCGCGCAGCAAAATCCTCCACCGACAGGTGCTCGCGATAATGCGCCTCCACCAGGCGCAGGTACTGCCCCAGCAACTGGCGGTCCCGCTCATCACGGTTGCGCGGTGCCTGGCCCAACTGCTGGCGACGGCTGATCCACACCATCAGCGCCGTCACCAGCGCTTCGAGCATTGGCGCGCGCGCCGGGGCATTGCCCTGGTATTCCTGCTGCAGGGTGTCGATCAGGCTGCGCAGGTGTGTGCGGTCTTGGCCCAACGGGTAACACGCAGGCTTTGTCAGCACGGTTAGCGGCGTACCCAGGCGTTGCTCCAGGTTCGCCACCAGTGCCGTGCCGAAGGTCAGTACATAACCCTGGATATCGGCGCTGAAACGAAAGCCATGCACGGTCATCGGCGGCACCACCTGGATTGCCGCTTCGCCGATGGCACTGCGCACCCCCTCGACTTCCACCTGGGCCTGGCCACGCTGCACATACAGCAGCTGGAACAGCTCGGCATGCTGGTGAGGCTTGATCTCCCAGTGATGCAGACGGCTGCGCGCCGGGATGGACTCGCAGTGCAGCAGGTCGGTACCCGGCCAGGCCTGGTTTTCGCCATACAGCTTGAACAACGGGACGCCGGGGAGGGTGGACTTCATCTGCGTTGACCTGTTCGCTAATCGAACGTTTTTTTTAAAAGTGCAGGTTTTGCATGGAATAGCACAGTTCAGTGGCTTTTTTTGCCAGTAAAAATGCAAGGGCAAACCCTAACAGCAGATGCCGCCCACTGCCAGTCCATGGCCGGTATCGTCCGAATAGAGACAACAACAATGAAAACTCAGGTTGCAATTATTGGTGCAGGTCCGTCTGGCCTGCTGCTGGGCCAACTGCTGCACAAAGCCGGCATCGATAACGTTATCGTGGAGCGGCAGACCGCCGAGTACGTCCTGGGCCGCATCCGCGCCGGAGTGCTGGAGCAAGGCACGGTCGACCTGCTGCGTGAAGCCGGCGTCGCCGAGCGCATGGACCGTGAGGGCCTGGTGCACGAGGGGGTCGAACTGCTGGTTGGCGGGCGCCGCCAACGCCTGGACCTCAAGGCCTTGACCGGTGGCAAGACGGTGATGGTCTACGGCCAGACCGAGGTCACCCGTGACCTGATGCACGCCCGTGAAACCAGCGGGGCGCCGATCATCTATTCAGCCGCCAACGTTCAGCCGCACGAATTGAAAGGCGAACAACCCTACATCACCTTCGAGAAAGACGGCCAGGTGCACCGGCTGGATTGCGACTATATCGCCGGTTGTGACGGCTTCCATGGCGTATCGCGGCAGAGCATTCCCGAAGGCGTGCTGAAACAGTACGAACGGGTTTACCCGTTTGGTTGGCTGGGCCTGCTGGCGGATACGCCGCCGGTCAACCACGAATTGATCTACGCCCACCACGAGCGTGGTTTCGCGCTGTGCAGCCAGCGCTCGCAGACCCGCAGCCGTTACTACCTGCAGGTGCCTTTGCAGGACCGCGTAGAGGAGTGGTCTGACGAGCGCTTCTGGGGCGAACTGAAAGCACGTTTGCCCGCCGAGGTCGCGGCTGACCTGGTCACTGGCCCGGCCCTGGAAAAAAGCATTGCGCCGCTGCGCAGCCTGGTGGTCGAGCCGATGCAGTATGGCCAGATGTTCCTGGTCGGTGACGCCGCGCACATCGTCCCGCCCACCGGTGCCAAGGGGTTGAACCTGGCAGCTTCGGACGTCAATTACCTGTACCGTATCCTGGTCAAGGTGTACCGCGACGGGCGTACCGACCTTCTGCAGCAATACTCGCCGCTGGCTTTGCGCCGGGTGTGGAAGGGCGAACGCTTCAGCTGGTTCATGACCCAGCTGCTGCACGATTTCGGCAGCCACAAAGATGCCTGGGACCAGAAAATGCAGGAGGCCGACCGCGAGTACTTCCTGACCTCGCCAGCGGGGCTGATGAACATTGCCGAGAATTATGTGGGCCTGCCGTACGAGGAAGTTGTCTGAGGCCAGCTTGACCGGCCTCGGCACAGCGTCACATAAGCTCGCCCAAAGGCTTGAAGTCGGGTTCGCACTTGGCCCACAGTGCCCTGCTGGACAGGTAGCAGCAGGAAGCAAGCGATGAAGTTCTCGACGCCATTGATGAGCGCACTGTGCCTCCTGGCCGGCAGTGGCTGGGCCTGTGCCGACCAGGTGCTGCCCGCACCACCGGAACTGGCCTCCGGCTATCGCAGCGGCTTGCAGCCGGTGCACGCCAGCCGGCACATGGTCGCCGCCGCCAACCCGCTGGCCAGCGAAGCGGGGCGCGCGATGTTGCGTGCAGGTGGCAGCGCCATCGACGCTGCCATCGCCATGCAAATGGTACTGACCCTGGTCGAGCCGCAGTCCAGCGGCATTGGTGGCGGTGGGTTCATCCTGTATTGGGATGGCAAGCGGGTGCAGGCGTTCGACGGCCGCGAGGCAGCACCCGCAGGCGTCTCGGAAAGGCTGTTCCTGCAAGCCGATGGCTCACCCATGCCATTCCGGGCTGCGCAGATTGGCGGGCGATCAGTGGGCGTGCCCGGTGTGCTGCGCGCCTTGAAGCTGGCCCACGAACAGCACGGCAAGCTACCCTGGCGCGACCTGTTCGCCCCGGCCATTGCCTTGGCGCGCAACGGTTTCGCGGTTTCCCAGCGCCTGCACACCTTGGTGGAAGGTGATCCCTTCATTGCCCGCTCACCGGCCATGGCCCGCTACTTCCTCGACGACCAGGGCAAGCCACTGGCAGTGGGGAGCATCCTGCGCAACCCAGCGCTTGCACACACCCTGGAGCAGATTGCCGCGCAAGGCCCTGATGCGTTCTATCGCGGCGAGATTGCCGAAGCGATCGTGGCGGAGGTGCGCAGCCATGCCAACGCCGGTTACCTGTCGTTGCGGGACTTGCAGCAGTACCAGGCCAGGCAGCGCGAACCGGTGTGCGGCCCTTACAAAGCCTGGCAGGTCTGCGGCATGCCGCCGCCGTCGTCGGGTGGGGTCACCGTGCTGCAGACCTTGGGCATGCTCGAAGCAGTACAGCGCGCCGCGCCGCAACGGGACCTGGCCGCGTTACGGCCCCTGGCCAGTGCGTCTGTCGCCCGGCTGGAGGCCCCCCCTATGGCCGTGCATCTGATTGCCGAGGCCGAGCGCCTGGCCTATGCCGATCGTGCTCAGTACCTGGCAGACAGCGATTATGTGCCGGTACCGGTCAACGCCATGATCGATCCCGCCTACCTGGCCAGCCGCGCTACGCGGATCGGCGATTACAGCATGCAGCGTGCCGACCCAGGCCGGCCACACGGCGCCAACCTGGCGCTGGCGGCGGACCGCTCGCCACTGCGCATCTCCACCTCCCACCTCAGCGCAATGGATGACCGCGGCCAGGCACTGGCCATGACGACCTCGGTAGAGGCAGCGTTCGGTTCACACCTGATGGTCAAGGGCTTCGTGCTCAACAATCAGCTGACCGACTTCTCGTTCATCCCTGAGGAGCACGGCATGCCCGTGGCCAACCGGGTGCAACCAGGCAAGCGGCCGCTGTCCGCCATGGCGCCGACCCTGGTGTTTTCGCGTGCTTCCGGCGAACTGCTGGCCAGCCTGGGTTCACCCGGCGGCTCACAGATCATCGGGTACGTGAACAAGGCTTTGGTCGGCCTACTGGATTGGCAACTCGACCCGCAACAAGCCGCGGGGCTGCCCAATTTCGGCAGCCGCAATGCAGGCACCGAAGTGGAAGCAGGGCTGACCAGCCCGGCGCTGATTCGCCAGTTGACGACATGGGGCCACGAAGTGACTCCCATGACCATGACCAGCGGCATGCAGATCATTCAACGCAGTGGCAAGGGTTGGGACGGTGGCGCCGACCCTCGGCGCGAAGGCGTCGCCCTGGGTGACTAGCGCAGCGCGTTGCGAAGCCTGAGGTGGCGTGATAGAAGTCAGTTTTGTCATTCAGTAGTTGAATACCCGGATGTCTATCAGCGTTAAATCGAATAGGGCCCTTTTCGACCTCGACCTGTTGCGCGCCATTGTCGTGGTGGCCGACTGCGGCAGTTTCACCACCGCTGCCGCGCGGCTGCATTCGACCCAGTCGACCATCAGCCAGAAGGTCCGTCGCCTGGAGGACATGGTCGGCCACCGCTTGTTGGTGCGCGGCAACCGCGATGTCCTGCCGACCGACGCCGGGCAGACCCTGCTCGGCTATGCCAGGCACATGCTGGCGCTGAACGACCAGATGCTCGAAGCCCTGGCCGGGGCGATGGTCGGCACCACCGTACGCCTCGGCGTGCCCGAGGATTTTGTAGGCGGGCGCACCACCAATGCGCTGTCGGCATTCAGCCGGCTGCACCCGCAGGTGAAGCTGGAGGTGACCAGCGGCCTGTGCCGTGACCTCAGCCAGGCGTACGACAACGGCGAACTCGACCTGGTGCTGCTCAAGCAGCGGCGCAACAGCCGCGAAGGCGTGGCCTGCTGGCCAGAACGTCTGCAGTGGATCGACAGCGCGCGCACGCCGGCCTTCGAGCTGGACCCGATCCCGCTGGTGACGTTCCCGCCACGCGGCCTGTACCGTGAAGACATGATCAACGCCATCGAAGGCATGGGCCGGCGCTGGCGGATCAGCTTCACCAGTTCCAGCCTCAGCGGCATCCAGGCTGCAGTCGCCGACGGCATGGGCATCAGCTTGCTGCCGCCCAGGGCGGCCACTGGCGAGCACCGGGTGCTGGGGGATGGGCAAGGGCTGCCGGAGGTCGACAGCTACGAAATCGTCATCGTGCACCGGCCCACGGCGGATGTGATGGTCAAGGCCTTGGCCGAGGTGATGACGCAATTGCTGGCCGGTGGCGGCATCTGACAGGGCCGGCGTTCCGATGTGCTCAAGGCTGACGCTCAGCCACCGCCCGCAATGTCCGCAAGGTCACCACCGGTGCATCCACCACGAAGCGGTTGGCCAGCCAGCCGGGCACATCCCCGGCCGGGTCGGCCTGTAACTGGTAGGTCACCTCGGTCTCGCGCTCGCCCAACGGCTTCATCCGCCACTCGCCGCTCAGGTGCTGCACGCGAATCAACCCGTCTACCTTGGGGATCCTGTCCGGCTCGGCACTCAGGTGCCGCAGCAGGGTGCCGTCATCCAGCCGCTCGCTGGTCACCTTCAGCACGATGTCTCGCGGCATGGTTGGCCAAGGCAGGTCGGTGGTCAGGTACACCCAGGTGTTGGCGCCATCCACGTCCAGCAGGCGCATCTGGTCGCAGGCATACAGCCACTTGCAAGCCACACGCAGGTTTTCCTGCAGGTCGGTCAATGTGCGCACGCTGGCTTTCATGGTGCTCACGCCGCGAAACTGCTGGTAGGGCGACTCTGCCACGCCACGCAGGTACACCCGAATGCCTTCGCGGTCGTAGGCCAGGTTCCAGTCATCGGCAGCCAGGGCAGGTGTACACAGTAACAGGGCGGCGAGCAGGCAGCGGTTCATGGCTGGTACCGCGCGGGGAGGGTGTTTCAGTATGTGCCGCAAACAGCAAGCCCGCCAGGTTGGCGGGCTTGCGGGCTTCAGCCTGTGCTTAGCGCTGAGGGTTCAGGGTCAGGTGCACGTGACGGTTCACGTCCTTGTACAGCAGGTAGCTGAAGTTGCCTGGGCCGCCGGCGTAGCAGGCCTGTGGGCAGAAGGCGCGCAGCCACATGAAGTCGCCGGCTTCTACCTCGACCCAATCCTGGTTCAGGCGATACACCGCCTTGCCTTCCAGCACGTACAGCCCGTGCTCCATCACGTGGGTTTCCGCGAACGGGATTACACCGCCCGGCTGGAAGGTGACGATGTTCACGTGCATGTCGTGGCGCATGTCGGCCATGTCGACGAAGCGGGTGGTTTTCCAGCGGCCTTCAGTGCCCGGCATTTCGATGACGGTGGCGTTGTCACGGTGGGTAACGAAGGATTCCGGTACGTCCAGGCCTTCAACTTTCTGGTAGTGCTTGCGCAGCCAGTGGAAGGTGACGTTGGATTTGCTGTTGTTGCGCAGGCTCCACTCGGCGCCCGGGGCCAGGAAGGCATAGCCGCCCGGTACCAGGGTGTGGTGCTTGCCTTCGACGGTGATGTCCAGCTCGCCTTCGACGATGAACACCACGGCTTCGGCGTTAGGGTCCAGTTCAGGGCGCTCGCTGCCGCCTTCTGGTGCCAGTTCGACGATGTACTGGGAGAAGGTTTCGGCAAAGCCGGTCAGCGGGCGGGCGATGACCCACATGCGCATCTTGTCCCAGAACGGCAGGTGGCTGGTGACGATGTCGCGCATCACGCCTTTGGGGATGACGGCGTAGGCTTCGGTGAACATGGCACGGTCAGTCAGCAGCTCGGTTTGAGCCGGGTGCCCACCGTGGGGGGCGAAGTACGAATGGTTCGACATGGACAATCTCGACTTGTTGTTCTCTCCCCATGCCGTGAACCGCACCGGCCGGTGCGGCGCAGGGGATGTGCTGACAGAATAGGGTCGAGCGCGTGCCATCCACAAATTAAATGTTGGAATACCCGGTATTTGATCACTGAATGTCGACCTGGCGCCCCGCGTGCTGCTCCGGCAGGCGGTCACCCTGGCCGAACAGCTTGTGGCGCAAGGTGCCCTCGGTGTAGTTCAGCGGGTAGCGACCACGGCGTTGCAGCTCGGGCACCAGCAGTTCGACCACATTGGCCAGGTCGTCCGGTTGCACGGCGTAGGTCAGGTTGAAACCGTCGATGCCAGTCTGGTCCAGCCAGCTTTCCAGCTGGTCGGCGATGCTGCCGGGATCACCCACCAGCACCGGGCCACGGCCGCCCAAACCCACGAACTCGGCGGCCTCGCGTACCGTCCAGCGGCGGTTCGGGTCAGCGGCAGTGAAAGCGGCCAGGGCGGCACGGCCTGCGTCGTTTTCCAGGTACTCGATCGGCGCGTCTGGGTCCAGGCCGGCAAAGTCGATGCCGGTCCAGCCTGACAACAGCGCCAGGGCGGCGTCCAGGTCGACATAACGGCGGTACTCGGCAAAGCGCGCCTCGGCTTGCTCGCGAACAGGCGCAACGATCAGCAGCGCCTGGGCGTAGATCAGGACTTCGTCACGGCCACGCCCGGCGGCTGCGCTGGCCTGGCGGATGCCGTCGGCGTAGCGGCGCAGCACTGTCGGTGTCGGCCCGCTGATGAACACGCATTCGGCGTGTCGCGCGGCAAACTGCTGGCCACGTGCCGAAGCGCCGGCCTGGAACAGCACCGGGGTGCGTTGCGCAGACGGCTGGCACAGGTGCATGCCGGGCACCTGAAAATGCTCGCCTGCATGGTTGATCGGGTGCACGCGCGAGGGCTCGATATAGCGCCCGCTGTCGCGCTCCAGCACTACCGCGTCGTCGTCCCAGCTCTTTTCCCACAGCTTGTACAGCACCTGCAGGTACTCCTCGGCCAGGTCGTAGCGCTGGTCGTGGCCCAGCTGGCGCGCCTGGCCCAGGTTGCGCGCAGCGCTGTCGAGATAGCCGGTGACAATGTTCCAGCCAACCCGGCCATTGCTCAGGTGGTCGAGCGTGGACATGCGTCGGGCGAAGGGGTAGGGGTGTTCGTAGGTCAGCGAGAACGTAACGCCAAAACCCAAATGCCGGGTAACCCCGGCCATGGCCGGCACCAGCAACAGCGGGTCGTTCACCGGTACCTGTACGCCACCGCGCAGGGCGGCCTGGGGGCCGCCCTGGTAAACATCGTAGATACCCAGCACATCGGCGATGAACAGGGCGTCAAACAGGCCGCGTTCGAGCAGCCGGGCCAGGTCGGTCCAGTAGTCCAGGCGGTTGAACGCCACACTGGTGTTACGCGGGTGGCGCCATAACCCAGGGGACTGGTGGCTGGCGGCATTCATGCTGAACGCGTTGAAGCGGATCGGGCGAGGCATGCTGGCGGCTCCGTTCAAGGCAACACGGAAGCCGGGTAGACCGCGTCGGCCACCTGCAGCTTGCGCGGAATCAGGCCCAGGCCCTGGAAGGTGTCCGCCAGCTTCTGTTGCTCGGCAACGATCTGCGGGGTGATGGCCACGGCGTTATAATTGCGCCGCTCGCTGGCCACTGCCAGCACGTTGGCATTGATCCCCAGCTGCGGGGCCAGCAATGCGGCCACTTCGGCCGGCTTGGCGTTGGCCCACTGGCTGACCTTGCCCAGTTCAGCGAAGAAGGTTTTCAGCAGCGCGCGATGCTGGTCGGCGTAGCTGGCGGTGGACAGGTAGAAGGTGCGGTTGTTGGACAGGCCGCTGCCGTCGCGCAGGTTCTTCAGGCCCGGCTGGCTTTCTGCCGCGGCAAGGAACGGGTCCCACAGGGTTGCGGCCTGGACGCTGCCCGATTGCAAGGCGGCGACGGCATCGGCGGCATTGTTGACGTAGGCAGGGGTGATGTCCTGGTAGCTCAGGCCAGCCTGTTGCAGTGCCACGGCCAGTAGGTACTGGGCATTCCAGCCACGGCCGGTGGCCACGCGCTTGCCTTTGAGGTCCTGCACGCTGCCCAGGTGGTCCTGGTCGCGTACCACCAGGCCGATGCCACGTGGATAGGGCTGCTCTGCCGCCAGGTACACCACCGGCTTGCCGGCGGCCTGGGCAAACACCGACGGCGCGTCAGCGGCATGGCCCAGGTCGATGGCGCCCGTGCTCAGTGCCTCGAGCAGCTGGGGGCCGGCGGCGAACTCGTGCCAGCTGACTTTCACACCTTGTGCCGCCAGTGCCTTTTCCAGGGCGCCGCTGCCTTTGAGGATGTTGATGCTGTTGAACTTCTGATAACCGATGCGCAGGGTCTCAGGGTTATCGGCGAGGGCTTGGGACCAGGGTAAAAGGGCGCTGGCAATACTGGCCAGCAGGCCGCCGACCAATAGTCGGCGCAACGGAGAGAGGGGGCGGGCAGGCATGGCTATCGTTCCTTTGATCGGGTGTTGGGCGATGCACTCAGCCTAAGGACCAGGCATTGGTCTTTCAATTTCTTTATGCATTTTTGTTAGATTGTTTAGTTATTTTTATATCCTTTTGTTTTTTGTAACCGATGGGTAAGTTTCGACATGTTTTTCACATTCCCTTGCTAGGATCCCCGGCAATCCCGAGGAGCCCCTACATGCCGCACATCCTGCGCAAGCGCCGCACCCGCATCGCCTGCACCGCCATCTCTGGCCTGCTTGCTTCCACCTTGGGTTTCTTCGCATGGCAGAGTTTCTACCCGGTCCAGGCCGCCGCTGGCTGGGACGTCGAGGTGCTGCACCCTGATGTCACCAAGGCCGCTGCGCTGCTGCCGCAAGCTGATGGCAGCCTGCTGGTCAGCCGCGAGCTGGACGATGGCCAGGGGAGCATCCTCAAGATTACCGCCCAGGGTGACCGGGTCGTGGTCATCGACAACCTCTCCAAGCCAGACGGCATGGTAGCGGCGCAAGGTGGCTGGGTGTTCAGCCAGGAAGGTGGTGCGGCACCTGTCAGCCTGGCCCGTGATGGCCAGGTAACCCGGCTGTTCGACGGCGAGAGCGTGCAAGGCCTGTGGAACGACGGCGACCACCTGTATGCCATCGAAGACCGCAAGGGCAACGGCCGGCTGATGCGTTATGACTGGAGCAGTGGCCAGCTTGAAGTGCTGCGTTCCGGCTTGACCGAAACCGAAGGACTCACCGGTTGCGGGGGCCGCCTGCTGTACACCGAAAAAGCCAAAGGCAGGGTCCGCGCCTTGGCCGACGATGGCCGTGACCCGGTGGTGGTCGATGGCCTGCGCAACCCCACGTTCCTGTACTGTGACCAGCGTGGCCTGTGGATCAGCGAGGACAACACCCACCGTGCCCGCCTGCTGCGCATCGATGCCGATGGCAGCCAGCACACTGTGCTGACCTTCCTCAAGGCGCCTCAGGCGATCACTGCCGATGGCAATGGCGGTTACCTGCTGGCCGAGGGTGGGCGTAACCGCGTGCTGCACCTGACGCCGCCGCCGGAGCCTGTCACCGCCCGGCGCGACTGATCCGGCGCCTGGCAGAAGCCGCCCGGCAGCACGTTGACATGGCTACCCGACCAACAGCGTGCTTCCCTGCATGGCCGTGCTAACGGATAATCCCCGCATTCCAATAAACAGCCTGTGAGTGGGTATGAGTGATTCCGTAGTCGGCCTTGGCCAGCCTGAAACCGAAGGGGTGCGCAGAACGCGCAAGAACAACCCCGAGAAAACCCGCGAGGACATCCTCCAGGCCGCCATCAACGAGTTCGTCCAGCAAGGGCTGGCCGGCGCCCGCGTCGACGCCATCGCCGAACGTACGGCCACCTCCAAGCGCATGATCTACTACTACTTCGGCAGCAAGGAGCAGCTGTACTGCGAGTGCCTGATCAAGCTGTACGGCGATATTCGCAAGACCGAGCAGAGCCTGGACCTGGAGTCGCTGCCAGCCGATCAGGCGATCCGCCGTCTGGTGGAGTTCACCTTCGACCACCATGACCGCAATGTCGATTTCGTGCGGATCATCTGCACCGAAAACATCCACTATGGCGAGTACGTCAAGCAGTCGCCGGCCATTCGCGAAATGAGCAGCCTGGTGCTCGAGGCCCTGGGCAACACCCTGCGCCGCGGGGTAGAGGAGGGTGTGTTCCGTGCCGGTATCGAGGTTATCGACCTGCACATGCTGATGAGTTCGTTCTGCTTCTATCGGGTGTCCAACCGCCATACCTTCGGCGAGATCTTCCAGATCGACCTGTCGGACGACGAGGTCAAGCTGCGGCACAAGGCGATGATCTGCGATGCGGTGCTGCGGTATATCCAGGTCTAGCACCGTCCCTGAGCGTTGCCAGATGGCCGGGTTGAGCCTTGCGCGAAAGGTTCAGCCTCGGCCATGGCGCGGGTCACTCGCCCAGCCGTTGCTCCCGCGACGGCGGGTAGCCGAAGTACGCCGCATAGCACTTGCTGAAGTGCGACACCGAAACAAACCCGCAGGCCACCGCCACCTCCATCACCGACAGGTCGGAATACTGCAGCAGCCTGCGGCTCTTGGTAATGCGCAATTCCATGTAGTAGCGCCGGGGCGAGGTGCCCAGCTGTGCCTGGAACAGCCGGTCGATCTGCCGCCGCGAGCGCCCGCTATAGGCGGCGAGCTGGTCGAGGCTGAGGGTTTCCTCAAGGTTGTTTTCCATCAGTTCGACAATGGTGCGCAGGTGCAGGCTCATGGACTTTTTCGCCCCCGGGCCCACCTGGCGGTAACGGGCACCGGAGAACGAGAGGATTTCCTCCACGCCTTCGGCCAGGCCATCGCCATACAGGCGGCGCACCAGGCCCAGCATCAACTCCATGGCGCCATTGGGGCTGGCGGCGCTGAGGCGGTCGCGGTCGAGGGTGAAGCTGGCGGGGGTAATGCGGGTTTGCGGGCTGCGTTCGGACAGGCTGGCGCGCTGCTCGGGGTGGATGCTGCAGCCGTAGTCGTCCAGTACCCCGGCGCGGCCAAGGAACCACGCGCCGTTCCACAGACCACCCAGGGCCATGCCATGGGCAGCGCAATCGCCCAGCAGGCGGTCTAGCTCCAGGTACTTCAGGGGTGTGCGCAAGCCGCCGCAAATCACCAGCAGGTCCAGGTCTTTCAATGCCTCCGCCGACAGATCGGTGGCCACCAGTTCCAGCCCCAGGTCGCTGACCACACGGTCGCCGTCCAACGACAGTGGGGTGAACCGGAAACTGTCGGCACGCAACAGGTTGGCGGTGACCAGCACGTCCATGGCCACGGTGAAACTGGCCATGGAGAAGTGTTCGAGCAGGACGAAATCGACCCGATAGGGGGCCTGGGCATTGGCGCTGCTGGTCTTGAGCCGCAGCATGTTGCTGGTGCTGGTCTTCTTGCTGAACTGGCGTGGCGTGGGCACTCTGGACTCCGCTTCCTGGCTGGCCTGGAGAGTGTGGCGGGTGGCAGGGGGAAAGACAATGTCCCGGGTGGCTGTGTCGTATTACAGGTCGTGTTCAGGCAACCTGTAAGGCTTGGCGCTTTGACGCTATGCTGGCGCCTTGGTCATTGAGGATGCCACTGATGAAATATGCCGCTGCCTTGTTGTTCAGCCTGCTGCCGCTGCTGGCCAATGCCGTGGAGCCCGGCGACAAGCTTGCACCGTTCACGCTGCTCGATCAGTACGACCAGGCCTACAGCCTTGGGGACGACACCAAGGTTTTGCTGGTGGCACGTGACATGGACGGCGCCAAGCTGGTCAACGCGGTGCTGGCCGAGCAGCCCAAAGGTTACCTGGAGGCGCGCGATGCGGTGTTCGTGGCCGACATCCAGCGTATGCCTGCGCTGATCAGCAAACTGTTCGCCATCCCGGCCATGCGCGATTACAGCTACCGGGTGCTGCTTGACCGTGAAGGGCGAGTGGCCAACCGGTACACCGGGCAGGAGGGCCAGGTGCAGTGGTTGCAACTTGAGCAGCGCGCGTTGGTCAGCCAGCGGTCATTTGCCGATGCAGCCGCGTTGAAGGCAGCGCTGGAGACCGCAGCGCAGCATTGAGGCCATGCCGCAGGGCTCTTGAGAAGCAGTCCTGCGCAAATCAATCTGAACCCTCAGCGCCCGCTGCGACCCAACCCATTACATGCCAATGGGAGAGCGCACATGGAAATCGGAACGATCTGGATCATCATCGCAGCCCTGGTCATCCTTCTGGAAATCTGGGCCATCTGGCACATCATCGGCAGTGAGCGGCGCGCCGAGCGCAAGATGCTGTGGGTCGTCTTCGTGGTCTACGCACCCTTCCCAGGTTTGCTGTTCTGGGCCTGGCGCGGTCCGCGGGCGGTGAAGGGCAGGGCGGTGCTGCAGGAAAAATGACCAGTTGCGGCCTCGGACGCGGGGGCGCCTGAGGCCGTCGGGTTCATTTAGGCAGGATGTCGAAACGCATCGCTGGGCCGAGCCCGTCTACCATCAGGCAGCCGTAGAACTTCACGGTAGACAGCACGCGCAATTCCTTCAGCGCGTCATGAAGGTAATCGTGAACCAGCTTTTCAGCTTCCCGTTTGCGCTCAGCGAGGGTGGTGCTCTTGAGCGTGATCATGCCCAGCAGGGTGGTTTCAATGTGCTCGACGGTGTCCAGCCCGAGCTTTTCGCGCAGGTGCAGACGCGCCAGCGCCGCATCGGCTTCATCGCGGGCAGGGTTATTTGGCTTGATGGTGTAGGCCAGCTGAAAATCAAATTTGCTCATGGGGGGTTCCCTGTTGGGTAAAGGCTTCCGTGCCGGGTCTTGCAATTTACCGGCTGGTGCGCGCTGCGCAAACAGACGCGTGGTTCAACCAACGCGCTGCGGTGTGGGAAAAGTCTTACGCTGCGCTTGACCTCGACTTAACTTAAGGTCCGAAACTGCGCCGCTCTTCCCATCGAGCGAGGGCTTGTCATGACCCAACCACGCGCATTCCAGCTAACCAACCCCGCAGGCCTTTACGACCCCAGTGCCAACGCCTACTCCCATGTCGCGGAGGTGCGCGCCGGCAGCCGCCTGCTGTACATCGCCGGCCAGGGAGGGGAGGACAGCAACGGGCAGTTGTCGCCGCTGTTCAGCGAACAGGCCCGCCAGGCATTGGCCAACCTGGAGCTGGCGCTGGCATCGAGAGGTGCCGGCCTGGCCCAGGTGTTCAAGCTGACCCTGCTGATTGTCGATCACGCCGAACCGCGCCTGCGCGAATGGGTGGCCGAAGCCGACAGGGCCTGGGGCCCGCACCTGAAACCGACTTGTACACTGATCCCGGTACCCCGGTTGGCGCTGGACGGCATGCTGGTGGAAATCGAGGCCGTGGCCGCAACGTAATGAAGCGGGCGCACCCTGTGCCAGCCACCACGGTGGATTGTTCCTTGTGTATCGGTGCCGGTCCTGACTACATTGCCGCTACAAGAACAAATCCACTCAGAGGTGACGCCACCATGAGCACCGGCACCACCACGCTTACCGACCGCAGGGCGCGGGCCTGGCTCTGGCCTGCATTGTTCAGCCTGGTGGCGTTTGCCGCCAACTCGGTGTTCTGCCGGCTGGCGCTGAAAGACGGGGCAATCGACCCTGCATCCTTCACTATGGTGCGTCTGGCCAGCGGTGCCTTGTTCCTGTTGCTGCTGATACGCGTGCGCAGGCCGGCGCAGCGCATGGGTGGAAGTTGGCGAGGTGGCCTGGCACTGTTCCTCTATGCCTTCCTGTTTGCTGCGGCCTACTTGCACCTCGGGGCCGGGGCCGGCGCCCTGCTGCTGTTCGGCGCCGTGCAGATCACCATGTTCGGTTTTGCCTGGTACAAAGGCGAACGCATCACTGTGCGTATGCTGGTGGGCATGCTGATCGCGTTCGTTGGCCTGCTGGTATTGCTGTTGCCCGGTACTTCGGCGCCACCTGTTGCCAGCGCCTTGCTGATGGCGCTGTCCGGTGTGGCCTGGGGAGTGTATTCGCTGCTGGGCAAAGGCTCGCCCAGGCCGTTGGCCGACACGGCCGGCAATTTTGCCCGCAGCCTGCCTTGTCTCGTGCTGTTGGCGCCGGTGCTGTTGCTGGGTACTGGCGGCCCCCACCTCACCCCGGTCGGCGTGTTGTACGGCTTGGGCTCAGGGGTGCTGGCGTCGGGTGCCGGTTACGCCGTGTGGTATGGGGTGGTCAGGCAGGTGAGTGCGCAACAGGCGGCGACGCTGCAGCTGAGTGTGCCGGTGATTGCGGCACTGGGCGGGGTTGCCCTGATCGGTGAGACGCTTTCGTTACGCTTGTTGATTGCCTGTGCAGTGGTGTTGGGCGGTATCGCCCTGGCGCTGGTGCCGCGCCGTTAAAAAAAGGCGCGCTGGGCCTTGAGCGTGACGACGCTGTCGCAATAGGTATTGATGCCCGAATAGGCATCGCAGCTGGCGCCACTCAGGCTGGAGTTGCTGTAGATCAGGTTCAGGTCGATCCCCAGCCAAGGCCGCGACAGCTCCAGCGACCAGTCTGAAAAGGCATCCACCTGGCTGCCATCACCAATGGTAAACGGTGTGCCCAGGCGGTGGTGTGCCAGCTTGACGGTGAGGTCGACATCGAACAGCGGCAGTTGGCCAAAGTCGGCGAACAGCGTGCCAGTGCGGTTGTCGGGGTTGTTGCGCAGCGCGCCACCGAAACGACTGCCCAGTACCGAGACGCCGCCGTAGAGCGCGTAGCTGTCGGGGCCGGCGATGTTTGGCTGGCTGTAATGGATCAACCCTACCTCATAGCCCAAGGTGCTGTCGAAGTGATGCTTGTAGCCCACGTAACTGTCCAGGCGCAGGGTGGAGTTCGGGGTTACGCCCATGCTCGGGGCGTACTGGCCCAGGTACCAGCCACTGGCGTGGCCGAGGTCGAGGCCACCGTGGAAGGCGCCGACGGCACTGGGTGAGATCAGCCCCTGGGCCATGCTGCGCGAGGGGGTGGTGCCAAGGGTGAAGTCGAAATCGCCCAATTCGCGTGTCATCTGCTGGGCCGGCAGCATGGGGCTGAACAGCAAGGCAGCGCTCAGCAACAGAAGGGGCCTGAACATGGTCTCCATCCTGGAAGGCTTGCGGTTGAGCGGTAAGAATACCTGTGCAGGTGTAAGGAGGGAACCTTTGCCTGGCCCGCTCAGCCTTTGGTCGAACGGTCGGCATCGGCGGCTTCGGTCACTACTGGCAGGTTGCCGGCACGCTGGATCACCCGCCGTTGCTGTTCATAGTCCTCCAGCGAAAGGCCACGGCGCTGCAAGGCTTCCAGTTGCAGTTGACGGGTTTCGTCGGCACTGTACGGGCGCAGTTCGGGGTGGCTGGCACAACCGGCCAGTACAGCAATGCTGGCAGCGGCCAGGGCAGTGCGGAGGAAGTGGGCCATGGTGTTCATCGAGCAGCTCCGGAATGCAGGGGATTCGCCAGGTTCGAATCGATGGGGCTAGGTTATTGAGCCTGCGCGATCAGTAGAAATTGCCTTGTTCGATAGTCACTATTGACGGGAGCATCAGTGCTAAAAGTTGGCGTCCTTGCATCTGGCCAAAAGCATCGCCATTGCTACCCTTAACCCACGCGATCTGACCTCCTGGGGATAAGCGATGCGCATGCCATTGTTTGCTTTGCTGTCGGCACTGATGTGCCTGAACGCGGCGCCCGGCCTGGTGCTGGCGCAAGACGTACCAGCCCCCGACCCAGTCCCGCAGGCCGAGACGGTCGCGGCCAAGACCCCGGTGTTCACGCAAGAGCAACTGGACCAGATGCTGGCGCCGGTTGCGTTGTACCCCGATCCGCTGCTGGCCCAGGTATTGATGGCGGCCACTTACCCGGGGCAGGTGAGCGAAGCTGTGACCTGGTCCAAGGCCAACCCCAAGGCGTCGGGCGATGATGCGGTGAAACAGGTGGCGAAGCAGCCGTGGGACCCGAGCGTGCAAGCGCTGGTAGCCTTCCCGCAGCTGTTGGCGACCCTGGGCCAGGACCCGGTGTGGGTGCAGCGCCTGGGTGATGCGTTTCTCGCGCAGCCCGACGATGTCATGGGCGCGGTGCAGCGTTTGCGTCACCAGGCACAGGCGGCCGGCAACCTGCAAAGCAACCAGTACCAGAACGTGACCGTGCAAGCCGTACCGGCGCCACAGGCTGCCAGCAGCCCCCCATCCACCATCATCATTCAGCCGGCCGACCCGCAAGTGGTGTACGTGCCCAGCTACAACCCGACCACCACCTATGGTACCTGGGCCTACCCGGCTTCACCGCCGGTGTACTACCCGCCGCCGCCGATGTACTACCCTGGTTCCGCGCTGGTGGCCGGCCTGGCCTTCGGTACCGGCGTCGCGATCGTCGCCTCGTTATGGGGCGACTGCGACTGGGGCAACAATGACATCGATATCGACGTCAACCGTTACAACAATATCAACGCCAACAACCGCATCACCAACAACCAGAACAAATGGCAGCACAATGCCGCCAACCGTGAAGGCGTGCCTTACCGCGATGCCCGCAGCCGCCAGCAGTATGGCCGCCAACTGGACGGCGCCACCCAACGCACTGCCTTCCGGGGCGACGACGCGCAGCGGGCGCAAGCTCGGGACAAGGCTCGGGCCTCGATGGACCGCGCGGGTATCGAACGCCCGGCCACCGACAACCGCCAGGCACGCCAGCAAATGCGCGAAGCGAAGGTGGGCAATTCGGCGGGCAACCGCATGCAATCCGGTGGCGACAATGCCAGAGCAACCGACCGTCGCCAGGAAACACGCAATGCCCAAGGCCGGCAGGTGGCACAGAACCGGCCGGCCAACAGCGCCGGCCGGGCGCAGAACAATGCCTTTGACGGCGTGCGCTCGCCGGCGCGCACCAGTATGCAGGCCAACCGCGGGCACACCAGCCAGTCATTTGCCCAGCGGCCCAGTGCATCCCGTGCTGCCGGCCACCAGATCTCCCGACCCAGTGCGCCAGTGCGTCGTGGCGGAGGAGGTCGTCGATGAAACGTCCAGTATTTGCAGCAATGCTGCTTGCGACCGGCTTGGCATGGGCCTCCCTGGCGGCTGCCCAGGAGGCATTCCCGACGCCGGAGAAGGCCGTGGAGTCCTTCATTGCGGCGCTGGGCACGGAAAAGGCCGATGAAGCCCGCCTGGCCCAGTTGCTGGGTGATGACTGGCGCACCTACATACCGCGTGGTGGTGTGCAGCGCAGCGACGTGGACACCTTTCTGGAGCAGTATCGCGCGCAGCACAGTATCGACATGGCAGGCGAGGGCAAGGGCATCCTGGCGGTGGGCAGTGATCACTGGACTTTGCCCATACCGTTGACCAGAAGCAGCCAGGGCTGGCGCTTCGACCTCAAGGCCGGCAGCACCGAAATCCGCGCCCGGCGCATCGGCCGCAACGAACTGGGCGCGATGCAGGCGTTATTGGCTTACCACGATGCGCAGATGGACTATGCCAGCCAGGACCGCAACGGCAACGGTGCGCTGGAGTACGCGCAGAAAATTTTCAGCGAGCCCGGCAAGCATGACGGGCTGTATTGGGATGACGACGGCGATGGCCAGGTCAGCCCGCTGGGGCCGCTGTTTGGCCAGGATGTGGTGGGTGATGACTGGTATGGCTACCACTTCCGCATCTTGGACGCACAAGGCCCGTCCGCCCCCGGTGGCGCCTACAGCTACCTGATCGGCAACCAAATGAGCCGTGGCTTCGCCATGGTCGCCTGGCCGGCCAGCTACGACGACACCGGGGTGATGAGCTTCATGATCAGCCATGACGGCCAGGTGTTCGAAAAAGACCTCGGGCCGCACGGCGACAGGCTGGCCAAGGCGATGAAGCGCTTCGACCCGGATGACAGCTGGAAAGTGGTGGATGTGGCAGCGGGGGATTGAGCCCGCAAATCACTGCAACCCCGCAGCCCTGACATGGTCCTGGCCAACGTGCGCCTTGCTACGCGAGTAGCCCGCATATTGTGTCTGGGCGCACTTCAAGTTCGTGCAGGCGACACAACTATTGCCCCAGCATCTCTCCCACCAGCCATTGCCCGGCCGGCCCCAAGGCACGCCGGCTCGACCAGGCCACGTCCATATCCACCCGCCGGGGGTAACCCGCTATCTGCAGCTCCACCAGCTCGTTGCCAAACCGTTTCACCAGCGCCCTGGGCAGTTCGGCCCAGCCAAACCCGCGCACGGCGAACTCCAGCAGGGTAAGGTAATCCGGTGCCGACCACGCTCGGCCGCGGCCATGGTGCAGGCTGGGGGCATAGGTCTTGATATACAGCTGTCGTGCGTTCTCCAGATGCTGCGTCTGTACCTGCGCCAGGCTCGCCAGCGGATGCTCGCTGGCGACATACACGCCGAACTCTGCCTGCTCCGGCAAGCGCGCCACGGCCACGTCGGCGGGGTAGCCGGGCTGTGTGGCAAGGATGCCGACATGGGCCAGGCCCTGCTGGATCATCTCGATTACATCAGCGTCCTCCGCCGGGCCGCAGCGTAGCTCGGTATGGGGGTAATGCTGGGCGAAACGAGTCATTACCGCCCCCTGGAACGTTACGCTGTAGCTGTCCGACATCACCACAGATACCAGCGCCTCGACATTTTGCGCCAGTCGCACTGCCAGCGCATCGAGCTGGGCGCTGGCGTCGAGAATCGCTTCGACATGGCTCAGCACCTGCCTGCCCGCCTCATTGAGCGTGGGGTGGCGGCCATTGCGATCAAACAGCGGGCAGCCGATATCGGCCTCGAAATTGGCAATGGCGATGCTGACAGTGGACTGGCTTTTGCGCAGCTTGCGTGCTGCCGCAGAAAACGAACCTAGCGAGGCGGCTTCGGTAAAGGCGACCAGAGCTTCGGGAGAGTAGCGCATGGTATTGATAAAACCGATGGTAGCTATATCGCGAGTATCAGTTCTATCAAAGAAAATGGAAAGCACGACTCACGCAATGGATGGAATTAGCAATGAAAAACGTGTCTTTCACCGAGCGCCTGGTCCACGCCGTTGCCTATGAAGTTTTTGCGGTACTGCTGTGTGCGCCGCTGCTGTCCTGGATCATGGGCAAGTCGTTGGCAACAGCGGGCGCGCTGGCGGTGACCCTGTCGGTGATCGCCATGCTGTGGAACATGGTCTACAACGCACTGGTCGATCGCTGGGTGCAAACCGAACGCATCAACTGGAAGGCCAGAACGCGTTTCGTGCACGGTCTTGGCTTCGAAGCCGGCCTGGTGGTGTGGTGCCTGCCGGTGGCGGCATGGATGCTGGATATTTCGCTGCTGCAGGCGTTCATGGTGGAACTGGGCTTCTTCGTGATCATTCTGCCCTACACCGTGGTGTACAACTGGGCGTTCGACAAAGCCCGGCACCTGCTGATGCAGCGTCGCCTGGCATAAGGTTCACCGCGCAAGCTTTCATTGGTGCAAAAAAAACGGGGCATGCCATTGCTGGCATGCCCCGTGCTCATACAGCTGAAGCGCCTCAGGCGACCTTGACGATCCAGCCTGCCGGCGCCTCTACATCGCCGCTCTGGATACCGGTCAGCTCGTTGTAGAGCTTCTGGGTAACCGGGCCGACCTTTTCCAGGTCGTGGAACACGTGCAGCTTGCCGTTGTACTCGATGCCGCCGATCGGGGTGATCACGGCTGCGGTACCGCAGGCACCGGCTTCGATGAAGCGGTCCAGCTTGCTGATCTCGACATCGCCTTCGATCACGGTCAGGCCCAGACGCGACTGCGCCAGTTCCATCAGCGAGAGGCGGGTGATGCCTGGCAACACCGAGGCCGATTTCGGGGTGACGAACTCGTTGTTGGCGGTGATGCCGAAGAAGTTGGCCGAGCCGACTTCTTCGATCTTGGTGTGGGTCAATGGGTCCAGGTAGATGGCGTCGGCGAAGTTGGCTTTCTTCGCTTCAGCGCCTGGCTGCAGGCTGGCAGCGTAGTTGCCACCGACCTTGGCCGCGCCGGTGCCCTGCGGGGCAGCACGGTCGAAGCTGGAAATCTGGAAGTTGTGCGGCTTCATGCCGCCCTTGAAGTACGAGCCAACCGGGATGGCGAATACCGAGAAGATGAACTCGGGGGCGGTGCGCACGCCAATGTTGTCGCCGGTGCCGATCACGAACGGGCGCAGGTACAGGGCGCCTTTACCGTGCGGGGGCACGAACTTTTCGTTGGCCTTGACCACTTGCTTGCACGCTTCGATGAACACATCGGTGGGCACCTGCGGCATCAGCAGGCGGGCGCAGCTGCGCTGCATGCGGGCGGCGTTCTGGTCCGGTCGGAACAGGTTGATCGAGCCGTCCTTGCAACGGTAGGCCTTGAGGCCTTCGAAGCACTGCTGGCCGTAGTGCAGGGCCGTGGAGCCTTCACTGATGTGCAGCACGTTGTCTTCGGTCAGGGTGCCCTTGTCCCACTCGCCATTGCGCCATACGGACAGGTAGCGTTTGTCAGTCTTGATGTAGTCGAAACCCAGCTTGTCCCAATTAATGCTTTCGTTGCTCATGACACCCTCATTGTCTTGCAAGTGCCCGATCGCTCGGGCTGCTGTTATATGCGCACCATGCCACCTTAATACATCCTTGGCGGATCGGGAACGGCCAGTCACGAATTGGCCGCGATACGGTGTGCAATTGGGGGTAGCAGTCGCCGAGGCTTTTGGCGCCTGGGAGATCGAGCGCCGCCCGCGCGGCGCATCGCGAGCTGCGCTCGCTCCTACGTTTGTTTCGGGCCAGTAACACCTGTGACAGGCGCGCGCGACCGCCTGGTTCATACGACGCGATAGCAAGCCATGCCCCAAGGCGTTCGCGCGAAAATCCCCCAGGCATCATTGGCCCGAAACAAACGTAGGAGCGAGCGCAGCTCGCGATGCGCCGCGCGGGCGGCGCTCG
>NZ_QJRL01000040.1 GCF_003205205.1 Pseudomonas sp. LB-090624 | reverse complement strand
GTGGTTTCTCTGGTGAGTGTTTGGTCTTCGCAAACTCAACGTTAGCCAAGAACCACGATGACCATCCTCTTTCGCCTGCAGGGCGCCTTCGGCTGGTTCAGTTACACCACTTCCCGGGACACGATCGGAGTGGCCGCTATCGACCCATAGCAGACCCCCAAGGTAACGGACAGACGCTTTTGTGAACCGAGGGAGTTTTGCTATAACAGCCGGCTATCTCAAAGGAATGAACCTATGACAACCAAATCTGTAATTTTTCTCACCGCTGCGCTTGCTTCAGGTTTCGCCATGGCGGTCGGTGAGGCTGATTATTCAGTGTCAGAAACGCACTGCACTCCTGAGTACTGGGAGAAGCTACCAGATGGCAAAAAGACGGAAGATCTAATCGATAAGTGCGATGATCTGGAGCCATCCGAGAACGGCGGTTCTGGGCAAAAGGTACGCTGAGCGCGACCCGAAGGATAAGGAGCCCGCAGGCTCCTTGTTTGCCGAGGTGGCTTGTCAGGCTAGATTCTCAGAAATTGTCTTCTGGGCTTTTCTTGAATTCCCAATCGGTCATTTTCTTCGCGGCGAGGAAACTCTTGCAGTTTGCGATGAACTCGTTACGGTTCGACTCTTTCGATAAGCTCGCCAGATTCTTTTCGTACATCTCCGGAGCACAGTTGCCTGCTGTCGGCTCGGGCACTTTTTCCTCCGAGCAAGCTGCCAGAATAATGGCCAATCCCATGGCTGCAGCCAGTCGAGCCAATTTGATATCCATATTTTGATCCTTCGGTCATTGCGTTTAGCGTGGTTACGGGCTCCCTCGAGCCCGGCGGTAGCCTAAAACGTGGGGACGTGAAACGCCAGCTCTGACCATTTCCCTCGCCGTACACCAATGGCCGTTTTGAGTCGACTCCGCTGCGCCGTGGTACATACCGTTCAGCTTTCGCAATCAGATTGGCTGACCGCTATGGGTCGAGAGCAGACAGTCACCTCTGACTGCTATCGACCCATTGCGGACGTTCGCCATAAGATCGTCTGCGCCTATGAGATCGAGCGCCGCCCGCGCGGCGCATCGCGAGCTGCGCTCGCTCCTACGTTTGTTTCGGGCCAGTAACACCTGTGCCAATCGCGCGCGATCGTCTTGTTGGTGCGACGCAACATCGCGTCATGCGCCAAAGCCTTCGCGCGCAAACCTCACAGGAATAATTGGCCCGAAATAGACGTAGGAGCGAGCGCAGCTCGCGATGCGCCGCGCGGGCGGCGCTCGATCTCATAGGCGCAGACGATCTTATGGCGAACGTCCGCAATGGGTCGGTTGGCGACCGTCCACCGGATCGAGTTCACCCTTGTTCTCCCCTAACGCGGAGGACAACCCATGAAAACCGGTGCTATCTACACCCATCGCCCATGGAACAAGGGAAAGCTAGTCGGGCAGAAAGCCCCGCTCCGACTCAGAGATATCTGGGCCATCCGGGTAAGGCTCCAGATCGCGGAGAAATCTCGGGATCTGGCGTTGTTCAACTTGGCAATCGACAGCAAGCTGCGAGCCTGCGACTTAATCAAGCTTCGCGTACGCGACGTTGCTCATGGGGAGCACGTGTCATCGCGAGCGATTGTGATGCAGCAGAAAACTCAACATCCAGTGCAATTTGAGATCACCGAGCAAACCCGTATGGCTTTGGAAGCCTGGATGCATCAGGCTCACCTCCGTAGCGAGGACTGTCTGTTTCCGAGTCGGCTACACGGTTCAGATCATCTCTCCACCAGGCAATACGCGCGAATAGTGAAAGCCTGGGTGACAGCCGTTGGCCTTGATCCAGCGCTGTACGGCACCCACACGCTGCGGCGAACGAAGGCCTCATTGATCTATCGTAGAACCAAGAATCTGAGGGCAGTCCAACTCTTGCTTGGCCATACGAAGCTTGAAAGCACCGTCAGATATCTGGGGATTGAGGTCGACGATGCCTTGGAGATGGCAGAGCAGACGGAGGTCTGACCATCTAAAGCGACGGTCGAGGGCAGACCGTCGCTAACCGACCCAAAACGGGCATTGATCAAGGCACTTTAGCCTGTTCCGGCCTCATCGTCCGATAGCCGGCTACGAACAGAGTTACGCCTGCTTCCTGGACTATGCCAACCCGGTGGGGGCTGCGCTTGCAGATCATGAGGCGTGAAACGGCCACCTTCTCGGATAGCTGTCCGCTTCACGCTCTGATGAGGCTAGCCACTATTTACGATGTCGCCTCAGATCCAGACGTCATTCAGTACAGTTCGCTCCCCGCCTTCATGACCGGTACTCAGTCCGCCTGAGCCAAGCATTCACTGTCCAGCGAGTAGAGGCCGACCCTGCATACCGGCCCTTGCATCAACACGTGATAGTCGTCGTCCAGTTCGATCATGATGACGCCGCCGGCCATGTTGACCGCTACCCGAGGACCTACCAGTCCAAGTCGACGCGAGACTGCCGCAGCAGCGCAACTGCTGGTGCCGGAGGAAAGGGTGTAGCCGACCCCCCGTTCCCAGATCTGCACCTCGAGCGTCTGACGATCGATTACCCGCACGAACTGAACATTTGTGCGGTCGGGGAAGATCGACAATCGCTCGATGAGCGGTCCCAACTGTCGTGCCAGCGTTTCAGTCGGTTGATCCACGAACACCACGCAATGGGGGTTGCCCATCGAAACCGGATGCAACTGCAAAGGTGTGCCGTCCACGTCAACGGTGAACGCCGCAGTATTGGCAAAAGCAGCCTGGCCCATGGCGATCGAAATCCGCTGCCCGTTGTCGAGTACCTGGCAGGTGACGATCCCCCCTTTGGTCGATATTTCAAAGGGTGAACCGGCCACGATATTCTGATCCCACAAGTAGCGGCAGAGAATACGCAGGCCATTACCACTTTTCTCTGCCTGGGAACCGTCTGTGTTGTAGATCCGTACCGACAACCGTTCACCTTCTTTGATCACCGGCACCAGTATGCCGTCGCTGCCCAACCCGCGGTGTCGGTCGCAAATACGTGAAATCATCGGTTTGGAGCAATCAAACGGTACGCAGTCCCGGTATACAAGGTAGTCATTTCCAGCCGCATGGTATTTATAAAACTGCATTAGCTAAGGCACCAGAATGATCAGAGAAGTGAGGGTGAGACATTGACGACCAATGCGCGTACTGAAGCATTAAAGATCTCCCCGCGCAAAGTTGCCCGGGGTCAGTCGAGGGCGCATGGCACAAAGGCTGCTACCCGCCAGCACGCAGGCGATCAGTGAGAAGCACAAACCCTGGGGGCCCGCGAGCGATAGTATGAATCCACACCACGCCGGGCTGACTGCCGCCCCCAAGCTCGCCAGATTGTGTGCGGCGAAATAACTGCCTTTGAGGGGCGGCGGGCTGATCGAGTCAATGTAGAGATACTCCGCTGGCTGAATCAGCAGCTCGCCAAGGGTGAAAACTAGCATGGACAGACACCAGGCAGTAAGTTGCTCGGAAACCGAAAAACCGAGCAATCCGATAGAAAACAACAGGGCGCCCATCATGACCCGACTGTTCAAAGTTTCGAGCGTGATGTAACGGCTGACGAGGCGTTGCAAGGCAATGACCGTGATGGCGTTGGTCAGCAACAACCAGGACAGCATCTCCATACCTTGGTTGGCAGGGTACTGATACAGCAACCACAGGGACAGGAAGAACGTGAAGCGACCGTGAACGACGGTGTTAAAGAATGACCCCAAGGTATAGAGAACCAGATTTCGATCGTTGCCCAAGACTTTCAGGGCGTCCGCCAATGAGGGCGCCCCTGTCTTCAGCGAGGTGCGAGGTTGGCCCTGACTTGCGCCCAGGCACATCATCACCACCATCGCTGCCCCGCAGGCACCCGCTGCCACCAAAAGCGCCAGGGTAAGTGAGACTTCCGCCAACCGGACCCCGAGCACAGGGCCGATCGCGAATGCCACGTTGGTCAGGATGTAGCGGTAGGAGAACGCCGAGACGCGTTGCTTCACGCTCACGAAATCGGCCAGCAGCGCTTTAAGACCAATGCCGAAGAGTGCGGCGGCGAACTCCATGAACACCAGTAGCAGGCTGACGAGCAGAATGATCTGGGCAAAGGGCAGCAGGCCTACAGCCAGCGTCATGAGCAACAATGTGATAGTGGCAAGGTGCAATCGCGCGAAACGGTCGAATAGCAGCCCTGCCGGCAATGACATCAGCGTTGCCAGCAGCATTGAAATGCCCAGCAGCGCCCCTGTCTGCCAGCTGTTCAGGCCAAAGCGGGTGGTCAGCAGAAGAACCATCAGCGGGCTGGCTATTCCCTTGCTTGCATCGTGCAGCAGGGAACCCAGCAGGAGCGAGTGCAAGGGCGAGTGTGGCCGTGACCACGAAAGAATGGACATGGGCTGCATCAAGCTCCTGTGGACGTTGGCCTCGCCTGCCGGCGATCGGCGCACAGTGGCTGGAGCGAGGCCAGTGTGAGTGCGTGAAGATTGGCAAAGTTGGCCGGGTCGAAGACGATGCCGAACTCATTCTGAAGATGTGTAATCAATACAATTATCCCCATCGAGTTGATTCCCTGCGCGTGAAGCGTGGCTTCTGGGTCCAAAGGGGCGGGCAGATCAGGAAACAACCTGCTCAACAGCTCGGTAAGTTCGGCACGGCTAATCAGGCTGGTGCTCACGGCAGGCTCCTCTGATTCATCAATGTTGCCACCAAGGCCCGGCGGTCAACCTTACCGCTCTGATTCAACGGAAACGCTTCGACCTGAGAGAAACGCGAGGGAGTTGTCGCCTGACCGATCCGTCTGGCACATGACGTTGTAATTGCCTGGATGTCCAAGGGCATATGAGCGATCAGGAACGCGTGCAGCTCATCACTCACCTTACCCTTGCGCTTGACCACGATGGCATCGCGCACCCCTGGGCAGTTGCGCAAGGCGAGTTCGATTTCTTCGAGCTCGATGCGAACGCCATTGATCTTCACCTGGTTATCTCTGCGTCCGAGGAACACGATATCGCCGGTCGGCAGGGCACGCGCCACGTCACCGCTGAGATAGAATCTCACCTCGCCGGCACCCTCGACCTGCAACCTGCGAAAGCGCTGCTCGGTCAGCGGCGCATTGTTCAGATAACCATCCCCCACACATATACCGCCGATGATCAGCTCGCCTGCTTCCCCCGTCGGGACGGGTTGCAGGTCTTCGTCGACGATGCACACATGTGTTCCTGCAATGGGTTTGCCTATGGGGATGACATCGCTGGCGTAACCGCGTGGCGGATTGAAGACCAAGGTGCCAATGGTGGCCTCGGTCGGTCCATAACCGTTGTAGATACGGCAGTTCGGCAAGCGCTGATGAAGCGCACTGATCAACTCAACTCCCCAAGGTTCTCCGCAGCAAACGATATGCCTGAGGTGCTGGCAGGCATTGATTGCCGGGCTGGCGAGAAGATGCTGCAGGTGGCTGGGTACCATGATGAGCATGGTGACACCGTGCTCGGCGATGCAGGCCGACAGGTAATTGGGAAAGTTGACTCGGTTGTGGTCAGGCACGAACACGGCGCCGGCGGAAAAAAAAGGCAGCACGGCCTCCTGGATCGAGGGGTCGAACGAGGCCTGGGTTTTCAGGGCCGTGACATCTTCGCTGCCGAGCGCGTAATAGTCTTGCGCCCACTGCAATCGGTTGAAAAAGCCTTTGCGGGTAATGCTCACGCCCTTGGGCACGCCGGTCGAGCCTGAGGTGAAGATCAGGTAGGCAGTCGCTTCGGGTGAAGGCTCCGGGAACAGGTCGAAGGCAGCACCGACGGGCTTGCCCGAAAACAGAGACGAGAGCGTACAGGTTGGTATTGCGTCATCAGGCTTTTGCTCGTCCGTGATCATGAGGGCCGGCCGGGCCTGTTCGCAGATCGCCCGCTTGCGCTCAGGCGGCAGAGCTGCGGCGATTGGCAAGTAGACCAGGCCAGCGAGCAGTAACCCCAGGACAACGACGGGATAGCGCAGTTGCACTGTCGCATTCACCGCAACCACATCCCCGCTGCGCACGCCGAGTTCATGCAGCCGAGCGTGCAGTGTGAGCAGTTCGATCCTTAGTTCGCTGTAGGTCAAGCGCTGGTCCTCGTCGAATGCCGCTGCATTCGATGGGTAGCGATGGATGATACGCTCGATGTATTCGACCAGCGAGAAGTGCACGGGGTAGGCAGGCCCTCCCGTGATCGTCAGTAATGCCTGGTTCATGCTGCGCTCCTTGCTGTGT
The DNA here is from genome assembly GCF_003205205.1 of Pseudomonas sp. LB-090624. Taxonomy (GTDB): domain Bacteria; phylum Pseudomonadota; class Gammaproteobacteria; order Pseudomonadales; family Pseudomonadaceae; genus Aquipseudomonas. The sequence continues at coordinate 26,560 of NZ_QJRL01000040.1, read as the reverse complement.
GGCGTACGAGACTGATTCCCTGATGAAGATCCGCATAGCCGATCAGAAGGTAGTGCTCATCGGCCGCTATTTGCCGCTGCGAAAGCTCGGCGAGCGCCATCAGGTAATCGCTGGCGAAGCAGTGAGCCATTTGCGTCGCAGCGCCCGCGAACCGTTGCGGGGCTGAAAGGCCGAGGCGGTTCATCAGCATGTTGACAACCGGCAGGTAGAAGTTGGGCAGTACGACTTTGGCGATGTCTGATCGCTGCAGCCCATAGCGGCCGAGCAAGCGCGTGACCTGAGTGTCCAGGGACGCGAGATCGCCGCGGAAGAATGCGCCTGGGTCGGATGCTCTGCCGAAGCTGCAGGCGGTATCGACCAGGGTTAGCGATGAGCTTTCGCCGCTGCTCAGGATCATCCCGCCTGCCGCATCGCTGAACATGCAGTTGCGATCGAAACGATGCGCCTCACTGACGGACGTGTCGGCGGTGACCAGCAGTACGTTTTTGCACTTGCCTGAGCCTATCAAGGCATCGGCCAGGTGCAGTCCGTTGAACAGGCTGTTGCAGCCACTGAGCGTCAGCCCCGTGACCGGCACGGACCCGAGGCCGCAGTTATGCATCAGGGTGTCGAGGCGGTCGTTGCCTTGCAGGAAACTCATGGAGAATCGACTGCTGCAAACCATCAGGTGATCAATACATTGTGCTGACCCCGAGTTGGTCAATATCCGCCTGATCAAGTGCTCGGCCAGCTGGAAGGCATCACCCTGCGTCCGGCCGAGTCGGTGCCAACCCATCAGCTGCGGTGCATCAGGAAGGCCATATTCGCGTCGCTTGCGCTCGAAGTCCTCCACCTCGAAATAGGGAAACTGCTGCTCGCCGAGTACACTGTCGACATTGTGAAGAGAGACAGTCATGCCGATACCCTCTCGGCAAGGCTGAACTGTACGTTGGACAGTTGCTGACGCAAACGGTTGAACACGGTTTCGGCTTCGCCGCAGAACGCCACGGAAAAGCGTACCTGATGACGCCCGGCCACCTGATAGGGGATCGTCAGGATACCCAGCTCAGTGGCCAGGTATTGCGAAAAGTCCCTGGCAGTGGCGAATGTCCTGCCGTTGCTCACAGCCGCAGGACATCGCACGTAAACAAAGAATGCGCCGTCAGCGTTTAACACCTCCAGGCCATGTGCCTGGAGAATATCGACCATTACCGCACGTCGCTGAGCTATGCACTGGCAAAGGCGTTCGGCGAAGCCCCGGTCGTCGAGAATGCAGGTCACGGCATCGAGTAAAATACGCGGCTGCCCACTTTCATGCAGCAGGCTGAGCTTGCCAAGCGCTTCGATGATTGCGGGTGCGGCAAGGATAAAGCCAAGGCGCCAGCCGGGAATCTGCAATGACTTGGAAAACGAGTGCACTTCAATGCAATGGCTCGAGGCGCCCTCGGAGTAGAGGAACCGTCCACGGGGGCGCTCGGCCGGTAGCAGATCAGAATAGGCGGCATCGTTGATCAGCAGAATGTCGTGGTCCCTGCAGATTGCCAGCAGCCGATCGCATTCCTGTTGAGAAGCCACTTTGCCCGTCGGGTTGTTGGGGTAGTTGACGATCAGCAACTTGGCACGGGCGAGGACCTCGGGTGATAACTGATGCAGATCCGGAAGGAAATCGTTTTCCTCCAGCAATGGCAGATGTACCACGGTCGCACCCATGCGCCGGGCAATGGTAGAAAAGATCGGGTAGGCCGGCGTCGTGGCGAGAATGACATCCCCTGTATCTATCAGGGCCAGGCATAACAGGTTGAGCGCCGACTTGGCGCCGCTGGTGGGTAGAACAGCCAGTGCAGGCGGCGCGTCCATGCCTTGGGTGGCATGGCGCAGGCAGGCGGCCTCGTACGCCGAATGATGATAGACATAGCCATGCAGCTCACGCCGCGTGGCCAGTGAGCTCAGCGCCTGGGACAGTTCGTCGGCCGGGGGGATGAAGGCATCTGCCACGCCGAAGTCCAGCAGTGGTTGTCCCGCTGTGGAGGACTTCAGCGTGCGGACCCACTTGAAAAAGTCATCGCTGTCCGGGGCCAGACTGGTCTCGCGAAAGAAAGTGTTGAAGACAGTCGCTTGCATGGTCGCGCTCGCTCGAAGGGTCAATAGTGCTCATCGTTGAAGTTGGTCAGGTGTGCAGTGCCTGAGAACCCCCCGTGATGGCTGTAACCGCGCACATGGCGCAGGCTGCGATGCTGCATGTCGTAGACGTAGATGAGTTCATTGGATACCAGCAACACGTAGCGGCCGTTATCGGAAGTCTCTATCCAGAGAGGCATGTGACCCAACAGGGTGCAGAAGTGCAGCCCCTGAGTCGCGATGGACTCATGTGCGAAGAGTTGCTCGTCCCTGATGCACTGCAGCGAAGACTCCCTGACGATGTGGAACCGGTTGGGGTAGGCGCTGAGCACGATGTAGTGTTCGCCCTGATAACTGAACAACTTATGGGATGTCAGGCGATACAACGCCTCAGGTTGATAGTGGTCTCCCAGGCTGAGCACGCCCTCCCGAACAGTGCCTGCTTGCAACGTCGCCTCACCGTGCAATATCAATTTGCCGTGGGCTTTGGATAGGTTGTGACAGGACAGGTAGAACCGCGCAGGGTCGCTGCGTGAGAACTCGATATGCCCGGGAGTGCCCGCAGGAACGATCTGTGCGCAGGACTGCCCGGTCGACTTGTCCACTAGGTAGATTCGGTTAGCCTGCAGGCCTCCCGCCTGATAGGCCCGCCACTGCGCTGGGTTGGCAAAAGGGTCCCCTTCTGGAGAAGGCGGACGGACATTGGCGGCCAGGCAGAATTCAGTCAGTACCAGATAACGTGGGTCCGGGCTCTGCTTGACTTCGTGCAGTGCTTCAAGGGTACGCAGCGAAGCCAGCTTGCGTGGGCTTTTCCAGCCTGTATCCAGCGCGTACAGCTCGCTATCCAACTCCTGCGGCCCCGTGCCATAGGCCCGCAAGCGCTGCTGCATATCCGTCATCGTGTACAGGTATTCGCCTGTGTCGCGATCAAGTGAGTTTTGTGCGGACATCATGCGCGGTATGAAATCATTGTGTTCCGATACATGGCCGACGTGGTGCTGGGAAAAATCGATTTCTCGCGCATAGCTACAGTTGTGCATGCCAACTACAACGCGGCCGTCACTCAGTTCGAGTGCTTCATGCGGTTGTACGAAACAATAGGCGACAGCCTTGCTGGAGCCACAGGCGTAAGGGTACTGGTCCGGGGCGAGGTGCTTTTCTATGTATCCGGACAATGCCGAAACATAGCTATCGACCTGTACGGCGCAGCTCTTGATCGACTTTTGGGCAAAGTCGATGAGGTAGTAGCACTCTCGATTTTCCCAGAGGCCACCGATGAAGATGCGGCCCGTCAAGTCCTCCGGCAGATGCCAGTGGGAGGGAAAGGGTTTTTCGTCGAATTGAGCGCTGTCAGTGATCGGCATGATGCTTACTCCGGCATAACGGCAACAGCTTCGATTTCCACCAGCAACTCGGTTCGGCAGACATCGGCTTGGACGAACGTCGCCACCGCTCGTTCCGGGAGAAGCGCTGCGCATACCGCGCGCACCACCGTGATGTCTTCGCGGCGTTTGATGTACACCGTGTAGCTGACAATGCTTTCAAGCCCTGATGTCGCGGGATAGCAGTCGTAATCCGAGAGCAGCCTGGCGCTGAGCAAGTTGTTTATGTTTTCAAGTGTCTGTCTGGTTTGCTGCTCGATATTCCCGACATGGACGCTCTTTGCACCGATGATACTGGCCGTTCCAGACACGAACACCATCGCCTGTGCGTCGCCGAGGATTGCTACCGCCCGGGAGAACAAGGGCGCGATCAGGCTCTCCTCTTTAGGGTACTGGAACGCGCTCGTCTGGCGTCGGTTCTCCAGTGCGACCACTCGCATGCCCGAGCGAATCTTGCACGAGAGCATCCCGAGCGTGAGTGAAGAGCCGTGCGTACCTATCCCGGTACTTGCCGGAAATGGCGAGCACAGTGCCCCCATACCGATCGAGACTTCTCGGAAAGCATCCTGTCGGGCCGCATTGACCCGTTGATAGCGGGTTTCATCGTGAGGACCTTGAGTGATGCCGCCAATGTAGATCCAGGTGCGGAGCAGGTCATCCGGCATGTGCCCCTGGGCATGAGCGGATTCCAGGCCGTCGTAGAATTGTCGGCTGAATGCCGGGGAAACTTGCGTATCGTCGAGCGCATGCGCGTTGCTGGCCGAGAACAGCCATTGTAACGCCGCGGGCGAGCCGATCACGGCTGGTGCATCGGCAATGGCAGCTGTGTCTACCAGCCAGGCACTGATTTGAATTTGCCCCGAGAAAGGCGGCTGAACGACTACCTCAGCCCGTGAAAGCAGTGCCTGGAAATCCTTCAGTTGCTCCAGAACGGTGCCGATCTGTTTCTGGTTGCTCACTGCCACGACAAGACGCAGCACGCCAAGTGGTGCCTGTGCGTTGCTGGATGGCGGCAATGATTGCAACAGGCAGTCGCTGAATGTGTCAGGCGTACACGTGGCACTGATGAATTGATGACGAGAGCCGGCGAAGGGCAACGCAAATGCGTTGCCCCCGGAGGGAATGCTGTTAGCCATTGATGATCTTCCTTTAACTGACGGGAGGGCGCGCAATCGATTCGGGGGCCAGAGCGTTACGGAATTCGGTTAAACGCCTTGCCACGAGTGGTTTGCGAGCGCACGCGGTTGTGTCCGAATGCGTCTTCCCCGCCAACGATGACGGTGCCGTATTGTTCAAGGCTCACCGTTCGGCCGAACTCGGTCAGGGTGTCTGCATCCGGGTAGACCCTCACGGAGGTGGGCACGTAGCGCGAAACGTAGCCCAGGCGCGGCGTGGTCGTCTCTCCCAGATGAGGAAGCGAACCATGGAGGAGGGTGGACCAGAAAATGATGAATTCACCCTTCTTCATGGTGAAGTAGATGGCCTTCGATTCATCTGGCGCCCAGTCCGGGTCTACCTGCAAATCGCGATAGTCATAGCCATAGAAGCCGCGCGCCACGCCATTCTTGACCAGCCCGTGCTTGTCCTGGGAGTAGGCGGCCGCCTTTGATTCGTCGTAGAACCGCGCGTGCTGAGTGCCGGGGATGATGCCCATCGGCCCCATGTCCAGCGTTACGTCCGAGAGCGCCGTCCAGACCGTGACCGTTCCCCCTTGCAACGACTCTTCGGGCCAGCGCAATGCGTCCTTGCCCCCGTTGAGGCCGGCGAACGTGTCGCCCTGGTGCCAGTCAGTCCCTTCATCGCCTGGGTACTTGGGGAAGAACTCGGAGCGCCAACAGGCCACATCACGCCCGAGCAGTTGTTGCAGCTTCGAGATGATGGCGGGATGGCAAACATGATCTGCGAGCTCATCGATGTCCAGGTGGCGGTCGTAGCTGGAGATCGGATCCTTGGTGGATTCGGCTTTACCGAACACCGACTGGGAGTGATCGAACGTCTTCAGCCGCGCGCGTCGCCAGATGTCTTCGATCTCGCTCTGGGAGTAGGCTGGAAACGGCCCTAGATAGCCCTCTTTTTGAAAGAACGCCACTTGTTCGTCAGTGAGTGGCTGATGAAGATCATTCGTCATTACGGTTGCTCCTTAACCGATGTTCTCAAGCGTGATTTTCCGGCTCAATGTTGCAGCCAAGGCCGTTATCGAAGCCCCTTCGGTGAGGACGTCGAGGCTGGCGGAGAGATTGAAGCGCTTATTGAGTTCATCAATAAGAATCGCTATCTGCAAAGAGTTGATGCCCTGCTCGAACAAGTCGGCATGTGGGTCGAATACCGAGGTGTCGACCAGATCAGCTAGTATCTTCTCGATCGCATGGATGATCGTCATTGGATAAAGGACTCCCAGTCAGGCTGTCAGATGTTTACCGCAGCAATTTTAATGTCCGTATTGAATGCGCCTTCGACGAACGCGCGGGCCAAATCATCGATCAGCCAATGGATGAGTGAACAACCCGCCTCGGTGAACACCAGCCACTCTGCATCATCGATAGCCAGGCCCATGGCGACCCAGGTATCGAGCAGTTGTTCTACGGCGGGACGCGTTACTCCACTCTCAGCCAGCAGGTGGGCTCTCTTCACACGGCTGAATACCCGGATGTAACGCATGAACTTGACCATGAATCGTTCTTTGTGATCGAACAGCGAACCACTGGCCAACGGTAATCGGCCGCTTCGCACACGCTCCATCCAGCCATTGAGTGATTCATGGTTTTGCACCCAATGGCTGGCGGCTGTGGAAAAGGCCCCCATGCCCAGGCCGAAATAGGGAACGACTGTACTCCAGCGTTCGATCATCGTTTCCCATGAAGTGATGGCTTCTGTCTTCCTGGCTTTAACGAACCACCCCAAGGGGCTTTCCTGGTAGCCGCATGCTTCGAGGTAGGTTTTGCCAAGGAAGTACATTTCCCTGGCCTTGTATTCGGAGACCGTTGCCCAAGGTTGCTGGCGGGCCAGTTGATAACTCTTGGTGCCGGCAAACAGTTCGTTGCGATAGAAGGTGATGGAGGGCACATCCAGATTCACCAGGTCTTTCAGAGTCAGAAACACCGACTCAAGTGATTGCCCGGGCATCCCATATAAGACGTCGGTATTAACCAGATCGAAATGCTCCAGTGTGGTGGCCACCCGCTCCAGAAGTTTTTCTCGCGGCAGGATCCGCCCTTCCCGTTGCCGCAATGCCGTATCGGTGGATTGCACGCCCAGGCTGATGCGATTGACCCGAGCGCGGAGCAGTTTCAGTTTCGATGTGGTCAGCGTTGCCGGGCTCGCCTCCAGCGTGATCACCGGATTGTCGGCAAGTCGACTGCGTTGCAAGGCGCCATCGACGAAAGCCGCGAGCAGGTCGTTGTCGAGAATGGAGGGCGTTCCACCTCCGAAGTAGAGACTTCCCGCGGGTACCGAAGCTAGCCCGGCATTGTTGTAGATATCCAGTTCCTTGAGGATGACCTCGATGTATTCGCGTTTCTCTTCCACGCGTGGGCTACGCGAGTAGGCAAGGTCGCAGAATGAGCAGGTTTGAATGCACCACGGCACGCCAAGATAAAGCGCCGTATTTTTGGCAGCGGCCAGTTCCTGGACGATGGCCTGCTGCGCCTGTAGGGGTGACAACGGCGCGCTGATGCTGCGGCTTGCCATGTGACGCAAGTTATCGAAGCGATGTGTGAAGGCCGTGCGATCAACCCAGAAGTGGGCGGGTACGTCTTGATAACGATGGTTCATTCGCGTCATGGCCGCATTCAGAACATCATTGAAATTCGAGTTGTAAGCCATAGCGCGCACGCGACCTCCATTGTGAATTATTTCAACCCAAAGTCCCTGGGTATTGTTCGGCAAAGAGTGCCGGCGGCGGGGATACTCAATGATCTTTTAGGCAGCTGTCAATCTATATCAAAAATGTATTGCCTGTGAAAAAGTTGATATTAATAAGTGGTGCGCGGTAATGGTTTTACGTATTTTTAAAAGGTGGATTGGTTTGGTTTTATATGCGGCGGGGTTGATGTTCCTTGCAGTAAGTGATTTGAAGGGCATAAGTGTCGCGGGCTACGCTGAAGGTGCGAGCCAGGGCGATACTTGCGAGAAAACCTCAATAGAATGATTATCCTGCAGCCTGACGCTCAGTGCTGATATACGAGCAGGTGTTCCTCGGCCTGTTGTTCGTGGCGTGGGCCAGGATTGCTGGCAGCGTAGGGTCCCATCTGGGTGGGCCGCTGCTTCACCACTTGCACGGGCATGGCGCAACGTGCGATCAGCCGGGTACGATGGGGCAGTTGTGAGTCAGCTGTCGTGGGTAGGCGGCGATGGACCCGCAGTGGGAAGGGGCAGGGTTATTGGGTCATAGTGATTTGCGTTATTCAGGGAGTGAAGATGCAACTAAAATTTCGGCACATAGAGATATTCAAGGCGATCATGATCACTGGAACGGTCACCGGCGCTGCGCAGTTACTGGAGACGTCCCAGCCAACGATAAGCCGAGAGCTCTCCAACTTTGAAAGCAGTATCGGAATGATGCTGTTCGAACGCCACAAGGGACGCCTCAAGCCCACGGCTCAAGGGATGGCTTTGCATTCCGAGATTCTCAAGGCCTATGACGGTCTGGCACGAGTGAGTGCCGCCGCGAAAATCATAAAACTTGGACTGCGCGAGAAGATCAGCGTCCTCAGCCTGCCTGTCCTGTCACAAACGATCTTGCCGGCCAGCCTGGCGCGGTTCATGGAGATCTACCCTGATATCAACCTCAGCCTCTCGACTCACGACTCGCCCGATATCGAACCGCTGATATCCAGCCAAGCGTACGACATCGGTTTGATCGAGGGCGTGAGTGCCCCGATGGGGACCACCACTGAACACTTGACGGATGTGGATGAAGTCTGTGTTCTTCCACCGGGCCATCCACTGTCAGCGTTTACCCACATCGACCCTCGGCAGTTAAGCCAATACCCCTTCATTCACTTGGCACCGAATGACCCTTATCGACACCAGCTGGACAGTGTATTCGCGCAGTTAGGCGTTTCGCGCAGCAGTATCATTGAAGTGGATAATGCTGCCACTATCTGTCAGATGGTGCTGAGCGGTATCGGCGTATCGATCATTAATCCGCTCGTGGCCAATACCTATGCCAGTCAGGGCCTCACCATCCGGCGCCTCACGGTCTCGGTGCCTTTCAGTATCAGCCTGGTTCGCCCGCTTCAGCGTGGGGCCTCGTTAGTTGTCGACCATCTTGTGGAATGCATACGCAGTACCTCGCACGCGCTGTGTATGCAATACCGCTCGGATATACGTCTGGCTGAATCCGTATAGGTGAAGGCGACCGTTTTTTGCGACGCTGTGTGATGTGCACGGGGGTGATATCAAATGATGCGTGTTTCATTCGAATCGGATATGCATTGACAGTTTTTTTTGCTAGGGATTATGTTCTGTAACTGTCCTGCCTTGATCCAGTCTGCGGGCATCCGCAGCAGCGTCTTATCGCTGCTGCTTCAATTCATAAAAGGGAATTATATGAAAACCATCCACATGGTCGGTGCGGGCCACATGGGCGGGGCAATCCTGCTGGGGTTGAAAGCGTATTTCAAAAGTGCCACCGACTTGCGTGTGATTGAAATTGATACGCAGCGGTCGAACGATTGGCGTGCGAAGGGATTTGAGACGTCTTCACGGATTCAAACACTGCAACCTCAGGATTGTGTGGTGCTCGCCGTGCCACCGCAGCAGTTCGAAAACATGCTCGCGGCAAATCCGGTGCTTTGTCGCCACCGTGGGCCGGTCGTTTCGGTGATGGCGGGCATCACACATGCCACGCTGGTTCGCCTGCTAGGGCATGACGCCGTCGTGCGAGCCATACCCAATACGCCCTCGGAAGTCGCCCAAGGCGTCACGATGTATTACGCACCCTCGGATGCCGATGCGGCGCTGATCGACAGTGCTCGGCAGATTTTCGACGTGATCGGGCTCTCGCTGAGGGTCAATGACGAAAGGCAAATCGACACTGGAACGGCTTTGGCCGGCGGTGGGCCTGCATTGGTCGCGCACTTTGCCGATGCGCTTCAGGACTACGGGCTGCACATGGGGCTGGACAGCGAGCAGGCCGCGGTCGTCGCCCTGCAGCTACTCAGTGGCACAGCAGCGTTGATCCAGGCGAGCGGTAAGCCGGCAAGCCAGATCTGCCAGGAGGTGCAAACGGCCGGAGGCACTACCGAACGCGCTATCCGTGCCTTGGACGCAGCTGGCTTCAAAGGGCTGGTAAATGCGGCACTGGATGCGGCAGCCAGGCGTTCTGCAGAGTTGGGTCAGTGATTCCAGGAGGATGAGGCATGACAACTATGACCGCGCCCGGAAGTGTTCACACTGACCTGGCGGCCTATAACCTGTACTTCGGCATGGGGCAGCGGATTACGTTGATCGACAACCCGAAGGTGTTCAGGGTGAGCCCTGCCGGAGAAGCGTTCGGGTCACTGATTGCTAGGCGTTTCGGGGGGCGTGACAGAGATGCCCGTTTTCTTGACGTGGGGACGGGGAGTGGTGTGCACGCCTTACTGCTGCGACAGTTAGGCATGCGGCATATCACCGCCTGCGACATTTCTGTTGACGCGGTTCAAGCGGCCCGTGCCAATGAGCTGGTCAACCTGGGCGAATCCTGTATCGAATTCGTACAGGGCGATCTGTTCGACGCAATGCCTGCGGCAGAGGACGGATACGATGTGATCCTATTCAATCCGCCAGGGTGGCAGACGCCCTCGGATGGCTTCCTCGATGCACTACAGCGCATCGAGGCTGCCCAAGGGCTGTCGCTGGAAGCGATGTTCTATGGCGAGCGGACCTTGCGCAGGTTTTTCGAACGGGTGCCAAGCTACCTGAAGCCCGGAGGCAAGCTGATCATCGGGCTGAATTCGTTGGTCGGCATTGCCGATGTCATGCGTGACCTCTATGACATGCATGAGGCGCGTTTCAAGATCGGTTGGTCATTGCTCGAGCGCCATGAGATCCCCTTGGTGCTATATACCGAGCAATGGCGTGCTCTGCAGGGGTTGTTGCATGAGGAGATTGAACGTTGGACCCGCCAGGGCCGCGCGCACTGCCGTTTTGACGACGCCGGCGTGCTGCACTGGTCCTACGAGATCATCGAGTTCTCATTCACGCCGTTAGCCGAGTGACCACCATGGCCGGAAAAACCTTCGACGCGGCAGCGGGATTATCTGCCGCGCTGGCATCGAACTGCCTGCTGGGGCTGTCTTCACTGTACTGGAAGGCCCTGGCGGCATTGCCAGCGCTGGCGTTGCTCGGCTGCAGGGTGTTGATGTCATTGCTCTGTGTCACCTTGCTGCTTGCTGCACGCAAGGAGTTAGTCCCTTTGTTGTGTGTGCTGAAGCGACGCGACATTGCCCTTCACGGTGCGGCGGCGGTGCTGGTCGCCGGCAATTGGGGAACGTTCATATGGGCTTCGATTCATGGACACGTTCTTGAAAGCGGGCTGGGGTATCTGATCGCGCCGGTATTGGGGATCTCGTTGGGCTTGCTGCTGTATCAAGAGCGCTTGTCCGTGCCTCGCGGGTTGTCATTGACAATGGTAATCGGCAGCGTCGTCTACCTGCTGTTCGAAAAAGGCGGGCTGGACAGCCGAGTGTTCCTGGTCATTGGCGTGACCTGGGGCACTTACACCTGGCTCAAGAAGCTGGCTCGACTGCCTCCGTGGTCGGGCCTGTTTCTGGAGTCGCTCGTGCTGGGCGTGCTGCTGATGCCGCTGATCCTGTGGGTGAGCACGCCTGTGGCGGGTATCGCCGCCCTGGGCTCCGCTGACACGGCGCTGCTGCTGCTTTGCGGCGCAGTTTCCCTATTGCCGCTGGCGCTCTTTTCGTTCGCTGCACGGCGGCTGCCTCTGAGTGTCATGGGGCTGATGCAGTTCGTGCTGCCGCTGACACAATTTTTCGTCGCTTTGATGTTCTATGGCCAGATACCTTCCCATGGCGCAATGTTGGCATTTGCGCTGATCGCCCTGGCTATGCTGCTGGTCATACTCGAGCCGTTGCTCACTACTATTTTCTTCAAGGCAAAAGGAGTTGTCGAAGATGCATAAGTCCTACACGGCAGTGGTTGTCGGCCTGGGGGTGGTGGGCAGTGCCACGCTGTGGCGCTTGGCTCAGCAGCAGCAGGATGTTCTGGGGCTCGAGGCCGGCGCGCCGATCAATCTGCAGGGAAGTTCCTATGGTGGCTCGCGGATATTTCGCCAGGCGTACTGGGAAGGTTCGGATTACTTATCACTTCTGGCGGAAGCGGATCTGGGCTGGCGAGAGCTGCAAGCGACTAGCCACCGGCCATTGCTGCATTACAGCGGGGGGCTTTTCATCGGGCCCATTCGCTCTGGAGTTGTTTCAGGCAGTGCGGCATCCGCGAAGGCTGGCGGTATTGCTCATCAACGACTGACCGCTGCTGAGGTCGAGGCCAGGTTCTCGGTCTTCCGTGCAGATGAAAACATGGAGGCGGTATTTGAACAAGGAGCGTTTACCATCGCTGCGGACGATGCTCGGCTGCAGATGCTGAACCAGGCGGTGGCGCATGGTGCGCAGATGCGTTTTGGAAGCCACGTGCAGGAGATCACCCGTGTCGAAAGCGAATTCCTGCTACGCCTGAGCGATGGTCAATCGGTGCTCGCGCAAAAGGTGGTGTTGGCGACGGGCGCTGGACTTGCTGGCTCTCTCATACCCGACCTGTCCGGGTTGCTGAGGCCTCGCAGCGTGCCGATTTACTGGTGCGCCTTCAAATCGGGTGCCGAGCAGTTGTTCGCGAACTTTCCGGCGTTTCTCTACGAACTCGAGGATGGCCGCCTGTTGTATGGCACACCGCAAATCGATAATGCCGAGCCAGGCATCAAGATTGGCTTCCACAATCACCAGCAATCGGCGCTGGATCTGCGCACGCAACTGGAGCCGGCCAGCGACGCGCAGATCGAGGAAATATCAGCCTGTGTAAGTCGCGTGTTTCCTGATTTGATCGCTCGTCCCTATGCTTCACGCAAGTGCGTATACACCATGACCCCGGACGAAGCGTTCATCATAGGGGAAAGCAAGGAGCTCCCAGGTGTATTCTATGTCTCGGCCTGTTCCGGCCATGGTTTCAAGTTTGCGCCGGCATTGGGTAGTTGCCTGGCCCGCGCTTTAGCGGGCCAGTCGTTGGCCTTACAGGTTCCTGCCTTCAGCCGGGAGCGGTTTTCCCACTAGCGTGCGCGGGTCACAGTTTACCTATCCTGAAACAGGAATCGGTGCTGGCTAGTGTGGTGTTTTGGAAATACAACCAAAAAGCGCCACGAGTTATGGTCGTTATTTGTGAAACACCTAGTCGGCTATACCTACCCCAGCCAGCACCGGGCGCGCGCGGCGTACCGGTGGGCGGTAGATGTGACGGTGTATGTCGGGAGGGACAGCGCCGCAACGGGATTGCTCGGCAGCTCTATGATGTGCTGCTGCCGGTTCTGAAGCGTCTCGGATATCGCTCGGCGTATGCCGGCATTGCCTTGCCGAATGAAGGCAGTATCGGGCTGCACGAGCGACTCGGTTTCTAGCACATCAGTACGTTTCCGCAGGTCGGATTCAAGCTCGATGCTTGGCATGATGTGGGGTATTGGCGGTTTGATTTCGGAGACGAAGGCTATCGCCCCGAGGCTCCAATAAGCTTCCTATCCCAAATCCCAATGCCACATGAGAGATCACCCAGCCCTTCCGGGCTGCGCTGTCGCACAGCAAACAGGATGCGCATGACGTCAGATCTGCACTGACATCGAGATCTAGAAAAGCATTCGCCGACTGATCCGGGTAGGTCAGCCGCCGAATACTTTGCTATGGTTCCCAATGCGCGGGAAAGAGGCCGTAGACCGCACGGGTGTGCTGCTTTGCTCCCGAATGAGAGAGTGGCCCAAATGGCATCGGCGTTAATCCCTGTCGGCACAGCTTGCTGTGACCACGTATAGAAGAGTGAACATTTCGCCGCCATTGACCCCGCGCGCCTGTTTTTTCGCTAGAAAGAACAGTGGGTTATCTTTTGTTTGATAGAAGCGTCCCAGTGAGTTTAGCTGTCTTCCGCGAAAGGCTGCTATGGGTCGAAAGCGGACGCTCGCCAACGGCAGCTTTCGACCCATTGCGGACGTTCGCCATAAGATCGTCTGCGCCTATGAGATCGAGCGCCGCCCGCGCGGCGCATCGCGAGCTGCGCTCGCTCCTACGTCTATTTCGGGCCAATTATTCCTGTGAGGTTTGCGCGCGAAGGCTTTGGCGCATGACGCGATGTTGCGTCGCACCAACAAGACGATCGCGCGCGATTGGCACAGGTGTTACTGGCCCGAAACAAACGTAGGAGCGAGCGCAGCTCGCGATGCGCCGCGCGGGCGGCGCTCGATCTCATAGGCGCAGAAGATATCACGGCGAACGTCCGCAATGGGTCGAAAGCCGTCAATAGCGAACAACAGCTTCCGATCCAAAGCAGCACTTCACGGAGGACTTCCAAGGCGCCCTTGCAACCTGTCTCGTACCACTGCAACCGATTAAATCCATCTACCCTGTCGCAGGTTTGTGGGGTGGGTAAATTCAGATGCCTTGAAGGTCGATGGCTCAGCGCTTGTAGAGTAACGCTTCAACTACAACGCCAAACGCTGATGAATGTTCTCGGCGATTGGGGTAGTAGAGATGGTAACCGGCAAAAGGTTGGCACCAATCTTCCAACACCCGCACGAGGCTACCGTCCGCTAGTTCCTTCGCCACCATGTCCTCCGGCAGGAAACCCAAGCCACATCCCGCCACGGCCGCACGCAGGATCGGCAGGCTGCTGTTGAACGTCCATTGTCCTTCGACACGGGCCTTCAGTTCGTGACCATCCTTTTCAAAATCCCATTGCATCAGGCTGCCATGGGTGGGTAGGCGTAGATTGATGCAATTTTGCGCGGCCAGATCACCAGGCGCCTTCGGCACCGGCCGCTGTTTGAAATACTCGGGTGAGCCCACGACCGCGATGCGCAAGGGGGGGCCGATAGGGACGGCGATCATGTCCTTGGCCACCTGATCTCCCAGGCGTACACCGGCGTCATAGCGTTGCGCGACGATGTCGGACAGGGCGTAGTCGACAGTGATTTCGACTTTGATGTCCGGATAGTCGGGAAGCACTTTTAAAAGCTTGGGCCACAGAATGTTGTTGGCGGCGTGTTCAGAGGCTTGAATCCGCACATTGCCTGCCGGGGTGTCACGAAACTCGCTGACTGCGGCCAGTTCTAATTCGATCTCATCGAACCGCGGCGCCATCGATTGATACAGCCGCTGACCCGCCTCGGTCGGCGAAACGCTGCGGGTGGTACGTGTCAGCAGGCGCACGCCCAATCGGCTTTCCAGTGCGCGCATGGTGTGGCTCAGCGCCGACTGCGAAACGCCAAGCTGTGCGGCCGCGCGGGTGAAACTGCCTTCGCGGGTGATGACCACGAAGGCTTGTAGGTCGTTGAGATTGGCGCGGGACATTGATGAGAGCCTCTCATGAGGGGCGCGGGATTAATCCATGAAAGCAGGTTGCACACGAATGCGCGACCCCTCAATAGAGCTGGTTACAAGGTGCGGGCGTAAAACGCGGTCAGTTTGCCAATTGCGGCGTCGACATAACGCGGCACCCAGTAGGTTTCGATGTGCGTCGCGCCGTCGAGGATAAACACTTCCTTGTCGGAGGTGCCGGTGGCTTTGGGGAGAGCGTCCTGTGTCATGTACAGGCTGTCGGCCTTGCTGCCGGCGATCATCAGCAACGGTTGGTCGATCAGCTCGATATGGTCAGTGGCGTCGAAACGCATCAAGTCGATCAGGCTGCTGGTGGTGTATTTGAAGGTCGAGTTCGGGTGCGCGTGGGTCTTCCAGTAGTACTCATAACCTTGGCGATACAGCTCGAAGGGCAGTTTGGCAATCTGCTCGTCGGTGAGGTTGGCATCGCCGGAGTACAGCACCGCGCCGCCGGCCGTCTCTTGCGCGCGGGCTGCTGACGCCTGTTGCAGGCGTTGCTGAATGCTGTCCATTTGCGAGTCGTTGTAGCCGTTGCGACGTACCCTGCCTGAGTTGAACATGCTCAGTGTTGCCAACGATTTGAAGCGTTTGTCGGTTTGCGCTGCCGCCAACGAATAACCACCGCCACCACAAATGCCGAGCAGGCCCATGCGCTTGTCATCGACGCCGGCAAACTGGCTGATGAAATCGGCCATGCCATGAATATCTTCGATGCGATAGGCCGGTTTATCGATGCTGCGCGGCTGACCACCGCTGGCACCCTGATACGCCGCATCGGCCGTGATGGTGATGTAGCCCTGTTCGGCCAGGCGTTGGGCGTACAGGCCGGCGACTTGTTCTTTCACGCCACCATTGGGGTGTGCAACGACCACGGTCGGGTAGGTCTTCTCCGCATCATAGTTAGCCGGGGTGTATACGTTGGCGGCGATATCCAGACCGTTGAGCTTGTAGCTGACCGGATGGATGTTGACCTTGCCCGGTTCGTTCTTGCTGATCGCGCCGTCGTAGGCGAGGGTGAACGGGTTCTTTTTGTAATCGGCGGCCAAGGCTTCGCCCGCCGCGAGGCCGACCAATGCCGACATAAACGTGGCCTTGAGTGTGTTTTTCACCTGAAGCTCCTGAGCAATCAAAAGGGCGGCAGTTGCAAAAGTATTTGGGTCAGTCCAGCTGGTTTTCTTCGAGGAATCGCGCGACCAGGTCAGCGATCTGCACGTTGTTCAGATCCGACATGGGGAAGTGGGTATTGCCATGAATGCCCATCTCCGGCAGGTGGATCAGTTGCACATCACCGCCGTGGCGATTGACCGCGTCACGCCAGAGCCGGGCCATTTTCAAGCGTGCGCGCCAGCTGTCCTGAGCAGGCAGGTCGACCGCCTGCTCCGGGATGTTGTCGCCGTAAAGGATCAGAATCGGAATGCGCGTGAGGGCCATGAATTGCTCCATCGGCACGGCCGCGCCTTGCACTGTGTCGAACGCGCTGGGAATTGGTGGAGGGACCTCACCTTGAGCGAATACGAAGCTGCTGCCTGGCTCGAACGCCACGATGGCTTTTACTTTGTCGTTCTTGATCGCCGTCAACCAGCCCGGCCCGCCACCTTGCGAATGGGTGAATAAAATCCCCGGGCCGATTCTGTCGAACAGTGCTGACACGCCATCAGAGACCACGCCCATGTCGAACGGCCCGGTATTCGGCGTCATCGCCCGGAAAAACTGCTCGCGGGTCTGTGCATCCTGAGCCACTTGCACGCCGTTGAAGTAGTTGGGCCACAGACCGATGCGGAACTGGTTGAACCACAGTTGTTCGTCAGACACAGGCTTGATTGTGGTCTCGACCATGCTGCGCCCGGCATCGCCACGCCGGGGCTGATCAATCAGATAGACGCCGTAATGGCGGCGCAGGAAGATGTTCTGAAAGCCCTCGCGACCATCGGCGGTGGTTTCCCAGGTCTTGGAAAACTGACCCGCACCGTGCCACATGACGATGGGCAGTTTTCGCGCATCCACCGGGATTTGGTAGAAGGCATAGACGTGGTCACCGTGGTAGGTCTGGCCGTTGGGCGTCATCGGTTGGTGCGGGTTGAAGGTGCCCGGTGCAGTGGTCACCGTTCCGCCGGCGGCGAAGCTGCCTTGTTGTTGAATGAGCAGCGAGCCATCGGGGTGGTTTGCGCAGGCCCCCAACAGGCTCAACAGCGTGATGCTCAGCAGATACTTTGCAGAATTCATGTCACTTCCCCGAAGCCGCGAGGGCCTGGGCCAATGCGCTATTGGCACGTTCAGCCGTATGCACATCGCCGTGCTTTTTCAGCAGCTCCGTGACCTCGAGCAACTGTGCCGTGCTCAGACCGACGCGCAAGCTCGCCGCCATGTGCGAGCGCAATTGCGGCTCGACTCCTGGCGTTGCCGCCAGCGCCCCGACGGTCGCCAGTTCGCGGCTTTGCCAGTCGAGGTTGTCGCGCTCGAAGATATCGCCGAACAGGTGGGTTTGCAGGAACCGGTTGATCACCGGAGCGAACTCGAACACCGGGCCTGTGACCGGGGCGCCGGAGATCCGGGTTTGATTCGCGGTGCCGGCGGCCAGCAGCTCATCCCCGATCGGAATCGCCCGGCTCGGCTCATGCCCCGGCGCGTCTTCGATACCGCGCTGTTTGCGCGCCTGCACCACGGCCATCAGTTCATTCAAGGCGTTAAGGCTGCGCGGGAAGCCCACATAGGCGTAAAGCTGCACCAGAATTTCCCGGGTTTCGCTGATGGTCAGGCCGGCATCGAGCCCTTGATTGAGCGCGGTGTTGAGGTTGGGCATGTCGCTGGTCGCCATGAACGCGGCGATCAGAGGGATCGTTTGTTGTTGGCGCGACAAGGTGGCTGCGCTGGCGGGCTTGCTGGCCATGGTCGGCGATGCCTCGGCGGCTTGAGTGGTAACGCTGAACATCGCCCCGATGCCCAGACAAAGCGCCATGAGTGTGGGGAGGGTAGCGTTGTTGCGTGCGTCAATGGTCATCGTGAAAGGCTCCATCCAGTGCGGGTCACCGGGGTGTCGCTGGATCGTACGGAGGAGGGTTGTGTCGATTAACCCCGAAATTGCGCATGGACTTCTGAGCAGAACTCATGAGTCGGCATTGCCATAACCGCTGATAATCCGGCGCGACCCGGCTGATGCGGGGCCTGTAGGGCGGATGACGGTTTGGGAAAAAGGAGCCGGGCGAGTAACTTCGACACATTCCGTAACTTCATTGGCCGGCGTATTGCGCCTCGGAGACCTGTTCCGCCCAGTCGACGGTCTTGCCATTTTCGGCTTCAGCGATGGCGATGTGGGCCATGCCGTTGCTGGCCGTGGCGCCATGCCAGTGACGGATGTGCGGCGGAATCCAGACAGTGTCGCCCGGCCGTATTTCCTGTCGGGGGCCGCCCTCTTGCTGCACGTAGCCAACGCCTGCGGTGACGATCAGCGTTTGCCCCAGTGGGTGGGTGTGCCAAGCCGTGCGTGCGCCGGGCTCGAAGGTCACAGTGCCGCCGCCGATGCGCGCCGGCGCCTCACCGTTGAACAGGCCATCAACGCGTACCGCGCCGGTAAAGTTTTGCGCCGCGCCCTTGACCGAGGGCTGCGAGCCGTTCGGTGTAACGCGTATTTCGCTGGCGGCCTGGGATTCGGCGGCCATGAATGACAAAGCAACGAGTGGTGCGATCAATCGGTTCATCGGGTCAACTCCGGTCAAACGTGAAAGTTGCGACGCAAAGCGTGCGCGCTTTGGCAGATTTAGAGTCCGGTCATCTTCAGTGCCGATTCCGGCAGGCGTTCACCGTGCAGCTGAATCTGCGCCATCTGTTGGTTGATCTCGTGCAAATCGTCACCGGTCAATTGCAGTTCGACTGCGCCCAGGTTCTCTTCCAGTCGATGGGGTTTGGTCGTGCCTGGGATCGGCACAATCCACGGTCTCTGTGCGAGCAACCAGGCCAGCGCCACCTGCGCCGGCGTGGCGTGTTTGCGTTGCGCGACGGCTTTCACCACCGCGACCATTGCCAGATTGGCCTTGCGGGCTTCAGGGGAAAAACGCGGGACGACGTTGCGGAAATCACTGGCATCGAACTGCGTGTGCTCATCGATCTGACCGGTGAGAAAACCGGCTCCGAGGGGGCTGAACGGTACGAAACCGATTCCCAGTTCTTCCAGTACTGCCAGCAGCTTCAACTCCGGGCCTCGCCAGAACAGCGAATATTCGCTCTGCACTGCCGTGACCGCTTGCACCGCGTGCGCTCGGCGAATGGTTTGCACACCCGCCTCAGATAGGCCGAAATGCTTGACCTTGCCCTCGGCGATCAGCTCCTTGACCGTGCCGGCGACGTCTTCTCACTGGCGCCTCGCGTGTCGGCGAGAGACAGCAGCGGGGCGCTCGCCAGTGCGGCGATCACCGTGCGCCGCAGCGGATCGTGATCGTTGCTCATCGACCGACCCGCGCCTTGAGGGCCTCGGGATAACGCTCGCCTTCGATGCGTATCTGCGCCAACGCTGTATCAATTGCCTTCAATTCGAGGGCGTCGAGCGTGATGTCTGCGCCGCCGAGGTTTTCTTCCAGTCGATGCAGTTTGGTCGTCCCCGGAATCGGCACAATCCACGGCGCCTGCGCGAGCAGCCATGCCAGCGCGATCTGGGCGGGTGTGGCGTGTTTCTGTGCGGCGATCTGACGGATCAACACTACCAGGCCCTGATTGGCTTGCAGCGCCGACTGGCTGAAGCGCGGGACGATGCTGCGGAAATCGTCGCTGCCGTAAGTAGCCTGCGCCGACACCGTGCCGGTGAGAAAACCTTTGCCCAATGGGCTGAACGGCACGAGGCCGATGCCCAACTCCCAAAGCGTCGGCAGGACTTCCTGCTCAGGCTCGCGCCACCACAGCGAGTATTCGCTTTGCAACGCTGTGACCGGCTGCACCGCGTGCGCACGGCGGATGGTCTGCGCACCGGCCTCTGACAGGCCGAAGTGCTTCACCTTGCCTTCGCCAATCAAGTCCTTCACCACCCCGGCGACGTCCTCGATCGGCACATCCGGATCAACGCGGTGCTGGTAAAGCAGATCGATGTAATCGGTCTTCAGTCGACGCAGCGACCCCTCGACTGCGAACCGGATATGCTCAGGGCGGCTGTTGAGAATTTGCTGTTTATTGTCGTCGCCGAAGGTGAAGCCGAACTTGGTAGCGATGACCACTTGATCGCGCACCGGGGCCAGCGCCTCGCCTACCACTTGTTCGTTCAGGTAAGGGCCGTAAACCTCGGCGGTATCGAAGAGTGTGACGCCTCGGTCAACCGCCGATCGGATCAGCGCGATGGCTTGTGTTGTGTCAGTCGCCGGGCCGTAGCCATGGCTCAAGCCCATGCAGCCGAAGCCCAGAGCTGACACTTTGAGTGAACTGTTTCCCAGCGTGCGCTTGTGCATTTGGATCTCCCGACATCTGGTGTTGGGAGAACAGTAAGCGAGCTACCGAGTGTGCACTAGACGCTTAAATCGGCAAGGGTTCATGAGGATTGCTCATCAGTACCTGAAGCAGGAGGCGGCAAATTGTTCCTCAAAACGCCCGGACAGCTTGTGCAAGTGCTTGTGGGCGGGGGCTTGTGCCGCGAAGAGGCCGGCGCAAAAAATAGAGATGTCTGGCACGGGCTATGCCCCCTGTTCGCGGGGCGAGCCCGCTCCCACAAAGACCTTGCACAGCGACTGATGGTTTAGATCTTATGCAATCCACTGTCTAGAGTAAGTCCTGTGTCGGCGTCAAAATGCGCCTTTCGCAGATACTCTCTGCCCATGGACTGGAGAAAAGACATGCCGGCTTGCCCCATACCGACTGACGAAGCGCTGCGCCAGCGTACCCTCGATGAAATGAATGTGCTGGATACACCGGCTGAGCATTACCTCGATACCCTGGTGCGGCTCACTCAGGAAGTGGCGCACGTGGACACTGTGCTGATCAGCTTGATCGACCACGATCGGCAATGGTTCAAGGCCAGGGTTGGGCTGGACGTAAGCGAGACCCCGCGCAATGTGTCGTTTTGCGGCTACGCCATCTTGGGTGACGACACCCTGCTAGTGGAAAACGCCGAGGACGATTCGCGGTTCGCGGATAATCCGCTGGTCGTTGGTGCACCCTATATCCGTTTCTACGCCGGGCACCCCTTGCGTGCTGGCAATGGCAAAGCGATCGGAACCTTATGCATGTTCGACCCTCGCCCACGGCTGCTGAGTGAGGCCGAGCAGGCCACCTTCAAAGACTTGGCCACGCTGGCAGAGGGTTATCTGCAACTGCGCAGTCTGACGCAGGCCAACCACGACTTGCGGCTTGAAATGGACCGTGAGCAACGCAAGGCTTTGGTTGATCCGCTGACTCAGCTATGGAACCGCGGCGCGTTGGTGGCCTTCAAGGATCGTGAACGCCGTTTGGCTACGGAAAAAGGTCTGTGGCTGGGTGCTCTGTATGCAGACCTTGACCACTTCAAGTCTGTAAACGACAAGTACGGTCATGCTGGCGGCGACCAGGTGCTTTGCGAGTGTGCGCGTCGCCTGCGAGCTGCTCTTCGCCCCGATGATTTGCTGGTACGCCAGGGCGGTGAGGAATTCGTCGCATTGCTGCGTGTAAAGGACGGTGACGAGCTCATGCGAATCGCGGAGCGCGTGCGCCAGCTTATCGGCAACAGACCGATGGAGCTCCTTAGCGGCCCACTGCGGGTGAGCCTCAGTGTGGGGTGTACGCTAGTCGCCGAAAGCGAGCAAATTGAGGATGCATTGCGGCGCGCCGACAGCGCACTTTACGCCGCAAAAAAGGGAGGGCGAGACCAGGTTGTGTATGCGCCGCCGACCTTGTGAGCTTCGCCCTCTATCACCTGTGACCCGATACCTTCCCTTCGTGAATGCAGCTTCGTGTCATGTTTCTGTTCGGCCATCCAGGCATCTTGCGACTCAGATCGAACGTTGGTTGACGCGAGCCGATAGCTGTTCAGCGCTTTCTTTACGCTCCGAATAACGGTCCACCAGGAATTCCTTGCGGTCGCGCAGCAGCAAGGTGAACTTCACCAGCTCCTCCATGACATCAACCAGGCGGTCGTAGTACGGCGACGGTTTCATGCGCCCGGCTTCATCGAACTCCAGGTAGGCCTTGGGTACCGACGACTGGTTCGGCACAGTGAACATCCGCATCCAGCGGCCAAGCACCCGCAACTGGTTGACGACGTTGAACGACTGCGAGCCGCCACACACCTGCATCACCGCCAGGGTTTTACCCTGGGTGGGACGAACGGCGCCTAACGCCAGGGGAATCCAGTCGATCTGTGCCTTGAACACCGCAGACATCGCTCCATGGCGCTCCGGCGAGCACCAGACCTGGCCCTCCGACCATTGCACCAGCTCACGCAACGCCTGCACTTTGGGGTGCTCCACCGGTGCATCGTCAGGCAGCGGCAGGCCTGAAGGGTCGAAGGTACGGGTCTCGGCGCCGAAGTGTTCCAGCAGGCGTGCGGCTTCTTCCACCAGCAAGCGACTGAAGGACCGTTCGCGGGTGGATCCATACAACAGCAGGATGCGCGGTTTGTGCTCGCTGGCAACGGTGGCCGTCGGTGGCAGGTCGAACAACGCGAGGTCGATGTTAGGGAGATGCTCGGACATTGCTGACTCCTGCTTATTGCGTGCCGATACGATCCAGCTCGTGCTTGAGCTGATCACGGTCGAGGCTAGCGAACGGAAGGGCGAAGAAGGCCCGGCAGCGCGACTCGATGTGGGCCAGCGTGGCGTGGAAAGCCGCGTTGACCTGGGCCTCGTCACCCACCACATCCGATGGGTCTTCCAGCCCCCAGTGCGACTTCAGCGCGGGCCCGAAATACACCGGGCAGGCTTCGCCAGCGGCCTTGTCGCAGACAGTAATGACGATGTCCGGCGGGTTGCCCTCGAATGCGTCGTTGCCCTTGCTGCTCAGGCCCGCAGTCGAAATACCGGCCTGCTCCAGCGTGCTCAGGCTACGGGGCAATACCTGCCCCTTGGGGAAGCTGCCCGAGCTGATCGCTTCGAAACCTGCCGGAGCGAGGTGGTTGAACAGGGCCTCGGAAAGGATGCTGCGGCAGCTGTTGGCTGTGCACATGAACAGGACTCGCATGGAAGACTCCTCCGCTTCTTGGTGGATCTTAGAGGCTCAGGCGCAGGGCCAGGGCCGAAAGGGTAATCAGCAAAACCGGCAGGGTCAGCATGATCCCGACTCTGAGGTAGTAGCCCCAGGTGATGCGCATGCCTTTGCGCTCCAGCACGTGTAGCCAGAGCAGCGTGGCGAGGCTGCCGATGGGGGTGATTTTCGGGCCGAGGTCACAGCCAATGACGTTGGCGTAGATCATCGCCTCACGCACCAGCCCCTGCGCCTCGCTGGCCTGGATTGACAACGCGCCGACCAGCACGGTGGGCATGTTGTTCATGACCGAGGACAGCAGCGCGGAGATCAACCCTGTGCCAATAGTGGCGCTCCACAGTCCCTGTTCGGCTAGCCGGTCGAGCAGGTGGGTGAGCGTGTCCGTGAGGCCGGCGTTCTTCAGCCCGTACACCACCAGGTACATGCCGAGGGAGAAGATCACCACCTGCCACGGCGCTTCCCGCAGCACTCGGCGGGTTGAGATACGGTGGCCGCGAGCGGCAACGGCGAAGAGAATTGCTGCACAGACGGCAGCCACCGCACTGATGGGGATACCCATAGGCTCCAGTGCGAACAGGCCTGTCAGCAACCCCACCAGCACCCACCAACCGACTTTGAAGGTGGCGGGGTCATGAATCGCTTCGCTCGGTTCCTTCAGCGCATCGAGCGCGTAATGTTTCGGGATATCCCGGCGGAAAAACAGCAAAAGGACCAGCAGGGTGGCCGCCACGCTGGCGACATTCACCGGCACCATCACCGACGCGTATTCAGCGAAACCCAGGCCGAAGTAATCGACCGACACAATGTTGACCAGGTTGGAGACCACCAGCGGCAGGCTTGCGGTGTCGGCAATAAAGCCCGCGGCCATGACAAAGGCGAGTGTCGCAGCAGGCGAGAAACGTAGCGCGAGCAGCATCGACATGACGATGGGGGTCAGGATCAGCGCCGCGCCATCGTTTGCAAACAGCGCCGATACCGCGGCGCCGAGCAGCACGCAAAAGGCGAACAGGCGGTAGCCGCTGCCGTTTGCCCAGCGCGCCACGTGCAGCGCGGCCCACTCAAAGAACCCGGCCTCGTCCAACAGCAAGCTGATGATGATGACCGCGATGAAGGTCGCGGTGGCATTCCAGACGATGGCCCACACGGTTGGAATGTCTTGCAGCGAAACGGCGCCGACAATCAACGCGATAATGGCACCTAGCGCAGCACTCCATCCGACGCCCAGGCCCTTGGGCTGCCAGATAACCAGAACGAGTGTGACAACAAAGACGGCAATTGCGACCAGCATGAGAAATCTCGCTTGGTGAAAATTAGCAGCAGGCGAGATCACGGACGGGGCGGCCGTCCATGTTCTTCAGCCGAAGGGAGTTGTCTGCCAGCCACTGCGAGTTGGCCAGCAAGGTCACCTGCAACATGTCGTGCACCCACGCAGGCAGATCCGGGTTGAGGCGGTAATACACCCATTGCCCCTGACGACGGTCCAGCAGCATGCCACTGCTGCGCAATTGTGCGAGGTGGCGGCTGATCTTGGGTTGGCTATCGTCCAGCGCGCACATCAGTTCACAGACGCACAGCTCTCCCAGGCTGAAGATCAGCAGGGTGGCGCGAGCGCGGGTCTCATCAGACAGGCTCTTGAAGACATCAGGTGGAGTGATCATGGCGGTACCAAGACATATGGAAAATCGAATATACGTATTTCCATATGTTCCATGCAAGCACGTCTGCGCACTGAACGGCTATCTGGAGCCGGTCAGGTATTGGGTAACTGCCTGTGCGAGGCTAATGGTAAAGGCAGCCAGCTGACCTCATGGCTTCACGGAGCGCTATTCAACAGCGCCCCCAGCACGCCGCTGCCGAGCACGACCAACCACGCTGGTAGCTTCCAGAACAGCAGGGCGATCAGTGCAATCAACGCCAGGCCAAAGTCTTGTGGAGCGTGAATTGCACGCGTCCAGACTGGTTGATAGAGCGCGGCGAGCAATAAACCTACGACAGCAGCGTTGATGCCCTGCAGGGCCGCTTGAGTACGTGCATTGCGGCGTAAATGCTCCCAAAACGGCAAGGCGCCGGCCACCAGAAAAAATGAAGGCGCGAAAATCGCCAGCAGGCAGATCAGCCCTCCTGACCAGGCATTGGGCGCCTGGTTCATAGAGGCGCCAAGAAAGGCCGCGAAGGTGAATAGTGGCCCCGGAACAGCCTGCGCGGCCCCATAGCCAGCCAGGAAGGCATCGTTATCGACCCAGCCATAAGGCACAACTTCCGCCTGCAACAACGGCAGCACTACATGCCCGCCACCGAAAACCAGCGATCCGGCGCGGTAGAAGGCATCGATCATCGACAGTAACGGGGATGTACGCCAACCCGCCAGGATCGGCAAACCCAACAGCAACGCAAAGAACAGGCAAAGCCAGAAAACACCGACGCGACGCCGGATGCCAATGGGCAGTGGCTCATGAGCGCCACATGACTGCGGTTTGAACAGCAACAGCCCCGTTGCTGCGGCCATGACAATGACCCCGACTTGCGCCAGGGCCGAGGGAAACAGCAGCATGAAGCAGGTCGCCACTGCCATGAGCGTGATACGAGGCGCATCCGGACACAGGTTGCGCGCCATACCCCACACCGCCTGAGCGACGACCGCCACGGCCACAACTTTCAAACCGTGCAGTGCGCCAGCAGGCAGGGCGTCGCCATGGTTGGCGATACCCTGCGCGAAGAGTATCAGTGCGACCGCGGAAGGTAATGTGAACCCCACCCATGCAGCCAGTGCGCCGCCGTAGCCTGCACGCGCCAGCCCAACCGCGATGCCAACCTGACTACTGGCGGGGCCCGGTAGAAACTGGCAAAGGGCGACCAAATCGGCATAGCAGCGCTCGCTTAGCCACTGTCGACGTACCACGAATTCATCCCGGAAATAGCCGAGGTGGGCGATTGGGCCGCCGAAGGATGTCAGCCCCAGGCGCAAAAAAATCAGGAACACTGCCCAGGCGCTGCGGCTGGTCTGGAGGGAAACGGACATGCTCATGGGCTCACCATTGGATGCGGCCGTCCGCCGCCCGACTTGCACGTTACAGCTTCTGCCATTCGGCTGAGACTATCAATCGGGTACGTGATGCGGCACCTCATGTTTTACGCCTGTAGTTGTTTTCACGAGCAATCAGCATTCTGTCGGGATGCCAGAACTTAAATGCTTGCCTCAGGTCAGAATGCGACGCTGTATATCCCCGCGCCTTTGGAGCCGAATAAATTGAGAAAACCCTTGGTTGCTGTCTTTGCTTGTGCACTGGCACTTGGGCTGACGGCATTCTTGCCTGCCGATATCTCCCCAATCAGTTCAGCATATGCCAAAGGTGGTGGCGGTGGCGG
>NZ_QJRL01000003.1 GCF_003205205.1 Pseudomonas sp. LB-090624 | reverse complement strand
CTATGTGATTTCTCGCATGGCCACTTGTGATGCTGATAATCTTTTTGACTATCAGTCCGTACTCACAAGCACCCACACGAATTGCTTGATTCGATTTGTTAAAGAGCGTTTGGTTAAGAGCTTTTCGCCTCAACCGAGGCGCGCATTCTACGCTTTCCTCATTTGCTGTCAAGCGTTTATTTTGAAGTTTTTTGCGAGAAACTCGTTTAGCTTCAAACACTTGACTCGCTTCGATCTCTCGTAGCGGGAGGCGAATCATACAGCACTTAAAAGCGCTGTCAACCATCATCTCAACCGCTGGCGATCATTCGATCGTAGCCCTTACAGCGCTTTCCGAATCTTCTAACTCATTGAATTTCAAGGAGTTTGTCGTTCCGTTGTCGCTGGAAGTGGGGCGCATTATAAGGGGATTCGAAAGGCCGTCAACCTTTAATTTCAACAAACCTTCAGATCCCTGAAAAAGCAAAGCGGGGAGGCCTGACGGCCTCCCCGCTTTCAATAGACGCTGAAGCCTCTACAGCACACCAGCATCGCGCAAGCGCTGCACCTGGCTCGCATCCAACCCCAGCACTTCCTCCAGCACGAGCTCGGTATGTTCGCCCAGCAGCGGCGGCGCACGACGATACTCCACCGGCGTCTCCGACAAGCGTATCGGGCTGGCCACCTGTGGGACGCTACCCGCCAACGGATGCGGCATCATTACCGCCAAACCACGCGCCACCACCTGAGGGTCCTGGAACATCTGCGCCAGGTCATTGATAGGCCCGCACGGCACCCCGGCCGCCTCCAGCTGGCTCACCCACTCCGCCGTGGTCTTGAACACCGTGGCCTGACGAATCAAAGGAATCAACTCGACCCGATTGGCCACGCGCAACTTATTAGTGGCAAAGCGCGGGTCGTCCGCCCATTGGGGTTGCCCAGCCACCTCGGCGAACTTGCGGAACTGGCTGTCGTTGCCCACGGTAAGAATGAAGTCACCATCCGCCGTCGGGAAATCCTGGTAGGGCACGATATTAGGGTGCGCATTGCCCAGTCGCCGTGGCGCAGTCCCCGTGGTCAGATAGTTCATTGCCTGGTTCGCCAGGCAAGCCACTTGCACATCCAGCAACGCCATGTCGACATGCTGGCCGACGCCAGTCTGATCCCGGTGCGCAAGGGCGGCGAGCATGGCGACCGTCGAATAGAGCCCGGTGAGAATGTCAGTAAGCGCCACCCCCACTTTCACCGGCCCAGCACCATCTTCACCCTCCGGGCGGCCGGTCAGGCTCATCAGCCCACCCAACCCCTGAATCATGAAGTCATAGCCAGCACGCCTGGCATAGGGGCCGGTCTGACCAAAGCCAGTGATGGAGCAATAGATAAGCCGTGGATTGACCGCTTTCAGGCTTGGGTAGTCCAGTCCATACGCTGCCAGCCCCCCCACCTTGAAGTTCTCGATGACGATATCGCACTTTGCCGCCAGCTCGCGCACCAGGCGCTGCCCCTCGGGCTGGGTGAAATCGATGGTCACCGAGCGCTTGTTGCGGTTGGCCGACAGGTAATAGGCGGCCTCACTTGTATTCTCACCCTCGGCATCCTTGAGGAAGGGCGGCCCCCATGAACGCGTGTCGTCGCCGCTGCCCGGGCGCTCGACCTTGATCACGTCAGCACCGAGGTCAGCGAGAATCTGGCCAGACCACGGGCCGGCCAACACGCGCGAAAGGTCCAGCACCCGCAGATGTGAAAGCGCGCCCATGGGCTGGCTCCTTATCAATAGAAGGCCTGGATACCGGTCTGTGCACGCCCCAGGATTAGCGCATGTACGTCATGGGTACCCTCATAGGTGTTGACCACCTCCAGGTTCACCAAGTGACGGGCCACGCCAAATTCGTCGGAGATACCGTTGCCGCCCAGCATGTCACGCGCCATGCGGGCGATATCCAGCGCCTTGCCGCAGGAGTTGCGTTTCATGATCGAAGTGATCTCCACCGCAGCCGTACCTTCGTCCTTCATACGCCCCAGGCGCAGGCAGCCCTGCAGCGCCAGGGTGATTTCGGTCTGCATGTCGGCAAGCTTCTTCTGGATCAGCTGGTTGGCGGCCAGCGGGCGGCCGAACTGCTGACGGTCCAGGGTGTACTGGCGGGCGGTGTGCCAGCAAGCTTCAGCGGCACCTAGCGCCCCCCAGGAAATACCGTAACGAGCCGAGTTCAGGCAGGTGAATGGGCCTTTCAGACCACGCACATCCGGGAATATGTTCTCTTCCGGCACGAATACGTTGTCCATGACGATTTCGCCGGTGATAGAAGCGCGTAGGCCGACCTTGCCGTGAATCGCCGGGGCACTCAGACCTTGCCAGCCCTTCTCCAGGACGAAGCCGCGAATGTCACCCGCATCATCCTTGGCCCAGACAACGAAGACATCGGCGATCGGGCTATTGGTGATCCACATCTTGCTGCCGGTCAAGCGATAGCCACCGTCGACTTTCCTGGCACGGGTAATCATCGAACCCGGGTCGGAGCCATGGTTGGGCTCGGTCAGGCCGAAGCAACCGATCCACTCGCCACTCGCCAGCTTGGGGAGGTACTTCTGCTTTTGTGCCTCTGTGCCAAATTCATTGATCGGCACCATTACCAGCGACGACTGCACGCTCATCATCGATCGATAGCCCGAGTCGATGCGTTCCACTTCACGGGCAATAAGGCCATAGCACACATAGTTCAGGCCACTGCCGCCGTACTGCTCGGGAATGGTAGCCCCCAGCAGGCCGACGTCACCCATCTCGCGGAAGATCGCCGGGTCGGTCTGCTCGTGACGGAACGCTTCGAGCACGCGCGGGGCCAGCTTGTCCTGGGCAAACTGATAAGCGCTGTCACGCACCATGCGCTCTTCTTCAGTGAGCTGCTGATCCAGCAGCAGCGGGTCGATCCAGTTGAAGCTTGCTTTAGCGGCCATGAGCGAAATCCTCGAAATAGGGTGCAGTTTCTCGTGCCTTTGAGCCTAGGCCTGATCGGCCGCCGGGACAAACGAGTATTGCGCACCAACCAGTGATAATTCCTCACTTCGTAGATCGCAAAACCGCCATACTGAAAGCCTTACAAGTGAGGTAGATGTACATGCGCCGCAAGATCCCCAGTACAACTGCCCTGATTTGCTTCGAAGCGGCAGCGCGCCACGAGAGCTTCACGAAGGCTGCTCAGGAGCTTGCGCTGACCCAGGGCGCCGTTTGTCGGCAGATCGGTGGCCTGGAAGCCTTCCTCAATGTGGAACTGTTCCGTCGCTCGCGCCGCGGCGTAAAGCTGACCGAAGCCGGCCTCTCTTACAGCCGCCAGGTCGCCGCCCAACTGGACGCCGTGGAGCGCGATACGCTATCCGTGATGCGCCAGCAGGGCGCCAACGTGATCGAACTGGCAGTGGTGCCCACATTCGGTACCCAATGGCTGCTTCCTCGGCTCAAGGACTTCCAGCAGCGGCACCCCGATGTCACGGTCAACCTCACCAACCGCACTCGGCCATTCCTGTTTGCCGACACCACCTTCGATGCCGCCATCTATTTTGGCGACGCTGACTGGTCCGGCACCCAGTCGCACCGTCTGATGGGGGAAAACCCAGTCCCCGTCTGCAGCCCAGCGCTGCTAGCCGGGCAGAGCACCCTCGAGGCAGAGCGCATCGCCCAGCTACCCCTGCTGCAGCAAAGCACGCGCCCCTACGCCTGGCGACAATGGTTCGCCAGCACAGGCATAAATGTGGAGTGCGACATGACAGGCCCCCGCTATGAACTATTCTCGATGCTCGCCCAAGCAGCCATGCACGAGATGGGCATAGCCCTGATACCGCCGTTCCTGATCCAGCGCGAGTTGCAGGAGGGTAGGTTGGTGGTCGCTAACAGATACGCCCTGACTAGCGACAAGGCCTACTATCTGATGATCCCAGAGCGCAAGGTGGAATCTGCCTCGTTGCGCGCTTTCCGCGACTGGCTGGTAAGCCAAGCCCAGGCGTACAGCGCCCAAGCGTGATCAAGATCGATAACCTGACTCCGTAGTCAATAATTTTAAACACCTACAGATATATGTATCTGTCGCATATACGTAAACTGTTACGTAAGACCAAAAATACCCTTTAACCCTCATGACTGCGCGGCTTTGCGGGTTATTTAGCGACATTCAGCAAGTCGAAAGCGAATTGACCGAAATTTTTTGATTTTTTCTCCTAATCTGCCAATAGCCCATGATTGACGGGCTGCAGCCATGTAGCTGCGACACGCGGTCACAGGGTGACTTGTAGTTTTGACTTCGTTTCGCTCCAGAACCGGTTGAAGGCCCCTGGCTTCGTCTGCAAAATGCTTCGCCCGCCCGGGATCCGGCGGGATGGCGCTCCACTGCCGCCCCAGCACACCATCCGCAGTGCGCTGGCTTTTACAAAGACAAAAGGTCACCGCAGGAGAAATAGTCGTGCACATTGGTGTTCCTCTCGAGACGCAGACCGGTGAGACAAGGGTCGCTGCGACCCCCGAAACCATCAAGAAACTGATTGGCCAAGGCCATCAGGTCACCGTCCAACGTGGGGCAGGTCTCAACGCCGCCATTCCGGACAGTGCCTATGAGGCCGTGGGTGCTTCCCTGGGGAGCGCAGCCGATGCCTACGGCGCCCAATTGGTCATCAAGGTGGTCGCTCCCAACGACCAGGAACTGGCGCTGATCAACAGCGGCAGCCTTCTGGTGGGCATGCTCAACCCGTTCAACAACGAACTGATCGGCAAGATGGCCGAACGCGGTATTACCGCCTTCGCGCTTGAAGCGGCGCCGCGTACCTCCCGGGCACAGAGCCTGGACGTGCTGTCTTCGCAGGCAAACATCGCGGGTTACAAGGCGGTCTTGCTGGCTGCGCATCACTACCCACGCTTCATGCCCATGCTGATGACCGCCGCCGGCACCGTTAAGGCTGCGCGCGTGCTGATCCTGGGCGCAGGCGTTGCCGGCCTGCAGGCCATCGCTACGGCCAAGCGCCTGGGTGCGGTGATAGAAGCGTCCGACGTACGTCCGGCAGTGAAGGAGCAGATCGAGTCGCTGGGCGCCAAGTTCATCGACGTGCCCTACGAAACCGACGAGGAGCGCGAATGCGCCGAGGGCGTCGGCGGCTACGCCCGCCCCATGCCAGCCAGCTGGATGCAACGCCAGGCCCAGGCCGTCCACGAGCGCGCCAAGCAGGCCGATATCGTCATCACCACCGCGCTGATCCCCGGGCGCAAAGCGCCGACCCTGCTTAGCGCCGATACCGTGGCGCAGATGAAGCCGGGCTCGGTGGTCATCGACCTGGCTGCAGCCCAAGGCGGCAACTGCCCGCTGACCGTCGCGGACCAAGTGGTGCAGGCAAATGGCGTGACCATCGTTGGGCCGACCAATTTGCCAGCCCAGGTAGGCGCCGATGCCTCGGCCTTGTATGCACGCAACCTACTGGACTTCATGAAGCTGCTGTTCGACAAGGACGGCGCACTGGTCATCAACCTCGAAGACGACATCGTCGCGGCCTGCCTGATGTGCCGCGATGGGCAGGTCGTCCGCAAGAACGGCTAAGGAGCACGACAATGGAAGACATGCTGATTTCCCATGGCATCTACAACCTGATCATCTTCGTGCTGGCCATCTATGTGGGCTACCACGTGGTGTGGAACGTGACCCCGGCGCTGCACACACCGCTGATGGCAGTCACCAACGCCATCTCGGCCATCGTCATCGTCGGCGCCATGCTCGCTGCGGCCCTGACCGTGACCCCGGCCGGCAAGCTGATGGGCACCCTGGCGGTGGCACTGGCGGCGGTCAACGTGTTTGGTGGCTTCCTGGTCACACGCCGGATGCTTGAAATGTTCAAGAAGAAAACCAAGAACGAGGCGCAGAAGTAAGCATGAGCATGAATCTGGTAACGCTCCTCTACCTCGTCGCCTCGGTATGCTTCATCCAGGCGCTCAAGGGCCTGTCGCACCCGACCACCTCGCGGCGCGGTAACCTGTTCGGCATGATCGGCATGGGCCTGGCCATCCTCACCACGGTGGGCCTCATCTATAAGCTGGGGGCTGAGCTTGCCACCGCCGGCATCGGCTACGTCATCGTCGGCCTGCTGGTCGGCGGCACCGCCGGTTCTATCATGGCCAAGCGCGTCGAGATGACCAAGATGCCCGAGCTGGTCGCCTTCATGCACAGCATGATCGGCCTGGCCGCGGTATTCATCGCCATTGCAGCCGTGCTCGAGCCGCAGTCGATGGGCATCGTCGCTTCCATCAGTGACCCGATCCCCACCGGTAACCGCCTGGAGCTGTTCCTCGGCGCAGCCATTGGTGCCATTACCTTCTCGGGTTCGGTGATCGCCTTTGGCAAGCTGTCGGGCAAGTACAAGTTCCGCCTGTTCCAGGGTGCACCGGTACAGTTCGCTGGCCAGCACAAGTTGAACCTGATCCTGGGCCTGACCACCATCGCCCTGGGCCTGCTGTTCACCTTCACGGGTCACTACAGTGCCTTCACCCTGATGCTGGTCCTGGCCTTCATCATGGGCGTGCTGATCATTATCCCGATCGGCGGCGCCGACATGCCGGTGGTGGTATCGATGCTCAACAGCTACTCGGGCTGGGCAGCGGCCGGTATCGGTTTCTCGCTGAACAACTCGATGCTGATCATTGCGGGTTCCCTGGTAGGTTCGTCCGGTGCCATCCTCTCGTACATCATGTGCAAGGCGATGAACCGGTCGTTCTTCAACGTCATCCTCGGCGGCTTTGGCGGCGATACCGACGCCGGCGCGGCGCAAGGTTCACAAGAGCAGCGCCCGGTGAAGTCCGGGTCGGCCGACGACGCCACCTTCCTGCTGAGCAACGCCGACAGCGTGATCATCGTCCCTGGCTACGGCCTGGCGGTCGCTCGCGCCCAGCACGCTCTGAAGGAGCTTACCGAGAAGCTGACCCACAACGGTGTGACCGTTAAATACGCGATCCACCCGGTGGCGGGGCGTATGCCCGGGCACATGAACGTACTGCTGGCCGAAGCCGAGGTGCCGTATGACCAGGTGTTCGAGATGGAAGACATCAACGCCGAGTTCGGCCAGGCTGACGTGGTATTGGTGTTGGGCGCCAACGACGTGGTAAACCCGGCGGCGAAGAACGATCCAAAGTCGCCGATCGCCGGCATGCCAATCCTCGAAGCGTTCAAGGCCAAGACCATCATCGTCAACAAACGCTCGATGGCCAGCGGCTATGCAGGCCTGGACAACGAGTTGTTCTACCTGGACAAGACCATGATGGTGTTCGGTGACGCCAAGAAGGTCATTGAGGACATGGTCAAGGCAGTGGAGTAAAACCTCTCTGCAAACCAGCTGATATAAAGGAAGCCCCGGTCAGAATCTGCCGGGGCTTTTCTTTTATTGATCCGGATCAACGGCTCTATTTCGTGGCTTCTCATACGACCATGGTCGCGGGACGGCAATGGGCGAAATCTCTAGACTGCGCGGCAGTAGTTTCAGTAGCCCGAGATAACAATCCATGTACCGTGATCGTATCCGCTTGTCCTCCCTGCACAGCAAGGTAATGAGTGCGGCTGATGCCGCTGGTCTGATCGAGGACGGCATGACCGTCGGCATGAGCGGTTTCACTCGCGCCGGCGAAGCCAAGGCCGTACCGCATGCACTGGCCGAACGTGCCAAGCAGTCGCCACTGAAAATCAGCCTGATGACCGGCGCCAGCCTGGGTAACGACCTCGACAAGCAGCTGACCGAGGCCGGTGTATTGGCCCGCCGCATGCCGTTCCAGGTCGACAGCACCCTGCGCAAGGCCATCAACGACGGCCAAGTGATGTTCATCGACCAGCACCTGTCGGAAACCGTCGAGCAGCTGCGCAACCAGCAGCTGAAGCTGCCTGACATCGCGGTCATCGAAGCGGTGGCCATCACCGAGCAGGGCCACATCGTGCCAACCACTTCGGTGGGCAACTCGGCCAGCTTCGCGATCTTCGCCAAGCAAGTAATTGTCGAGATCAACCTCTCGCACAATACCAACCTCGAGGGGCTGCACGACATCTATATCCCGACCTACCGCCCGACCCGCACGCCTATCCCGCTGGTCAAGGTCGACGACCGCATCGGCAGCACCGCCATCCCGATCGACCCGGCCAAGATCGTCGGTATCGTCATCAGCGACCAGCCGGACTCACCGTCCACCGTACTGCCGCCGGATGACGAAACCCAGGGCATCGCCGACCACCTGATCAACTTCCTCAAGAAAGAAGTGGCCGCCGGCCGCATGACCAACAAGCTCGGCCCGCTGCAGGCCGGTATCGGCAGCATCGCCAACGCAGTAATGTGCGGCTTGATCGAGTCCCCCTTCGAAGACCTGACCATGTACTCCGAGGTACTGCAGGACTCCACCTTCGACCTGATCGACGCCGGCAAGCTGAGCTTCGCATCGGGCAGCTCGATCACCCTGTCGACACGCCGCAACGCCGATGTCTTCGGCAACCTGGAGCGTTACAAGGACAAGCTGGTATTGCGCCCGCAGGAAATTTCCAATCACCCGGAAGTCGTGCGCCGCTTAGGCATCATCGGTATCAACACCGCGCTGGAGTTCGATATCTACGGCAACGTCAACTCCACCCACGTGTGCGGCACCCGAATGATGAACGGCATCGGTGGTTCGGGTGACTTCGCCCGCAATGCCCACTTGGCGGTGTTCGTCACCAAATCGATTGCCAAGGGCGGTGCGATTTCCAGCGTGGTGCCAATGGTCAGCCATGTCGACCACACCGAGCACGACGTGGACATCCTGGTCACCGAGCAAGGCCTGGCTGACCTGCGTGGCCTGGCGCCTCGCGAGCGCGCACGGGCAATCATCGACAATTGTGTGCACCCAGACTATCGCGCTGCGCTGAACGATTACTTCGATCGCGCCTGCCAGCGTGGCGGGCATACCCCACACATTCTGCGCGAAGCCTTGAGCTGGCACGAAAACCTGGAAGAAACCGGGCGCATGCTGGCGAGCTGATACAGTTGTAGTGCGGAACGCCGGCCCTGCTCCCGGCGTTCCGGCCTCTTCGCGGGCCTATTCACGAATGGGCACCAGCAGCCACTCTTTCTATAAACACACGTTGCGAACAAAAACCTGAATAATCTGTTCTACTGTACCGGTTAATCCTCCTCACACCCCCTAAAAATTTCGTTTGCTGAACAGCAATGCACCAAAAGAGTGCCGACCAGTACAGTTACGCCTATTTCGAGTGCAACAGTAGGATTACACAGTTAACTGAGCCATCGTCTTTCAACAGAACTGTATCTACTGTTATGGACAAGAGGGGAGGATCATTGGCATCAGTTAAATCACTACCTAATCCCGCCATAAGCGGAAGGATGAAGCATCATGGAACGTACCCTCAGTTCCGGTCTGGTTTTTGAAAGCAACGCCCAGCAATCCAACGCCTCGCTGCCGCTGCGCGCTCTGTCGACCCTGCTGCTGTGGCAGCGCCGTATGGCCAGCCGCCGTCAACTGGCTCGCCTGGACGCCCGCCTGCTGGCCGACGCCGGTATCAGCGAGTCGCAGCGTTACGAAGAGCTGAGCAAGCCTTTCTGGCGCTAAGCACCGGCTTGCCGGCTGCGGCCGGCACCGCGAATTCCTAAAACCCGTTGCAGGACACTGCAACGGGTTTTTTGTTTCCAGGCCGCATGCCAGAGCTTCTGGGCCAGCAACATGCACAGTTTTGGGAAAACCAAAACATAGCGGTACAGTTTGTTGGTGCGCTGTTCATTAACTACCGCAAACACTGGCGCGTGATACGCTTGGCTTAACAGCTTGGTTTAAACCACTGTCAAAAGTACCGCGATGCGCTGTGCAAGCGTCCGATAGACAGAACCACCCGCCCATAGTCCAGGAGTCCACCATCATGTCCCGTAAATACCTGATTGGCGCCGCCCTGATGCTGAGCCTGGCCGGCACCGCAAGCGCCACCAGCTTCGTTGTCACCACTGACGCTGTCGTAGGCGCAGTAGCTGCGTCCACCGATGCCACTTCCGATGTTTCCTCCTCCTTCCGTGACGACAAGATCGTCCAGGCTGCCCGTGACGACGCCGCCAGCTTCGTTGGCAGCCAGGGCGACATCCGCGGCGCCAAGCTGGAAAGCGCATTCCTGCACATCCGCTCGCAGATGCCAGCCCTGCAGGCCAGCGACGCACAACTGGCCCAGGCCATCCTGGCACTCTGACCCGGTCTGAATAAAGCAGCTGTGCTGGTCACCACCAGCACAGCCGTACCCGGCACTGCCGCTACTGTCTCCAGCCGTCTATAGAGCCCATGCGTTATCTGTTGTCTCTGCTGCTTTCCCTCGCCTGCGTGGCTAGCGCCCATGCCATGGACACCAGCACGCAAGGTCTGGTGATTACCGGCTACGTTACCAGCCAGGTCACCTCCGCCCCGTTCGACCGCAAGCTGGTCCGCCAGGCACGTGACGATGCTGCGGCGTTCGTTGCCAGCGAGGGCCTGATTCGTGGAGCGCGCCTTGAAGCCGCTCTGGAATCATTACGCCACAATTGCACACGGCATGCCGTCGGCGACCTGGAACTGGCACAGGCAATTCTCGTCCAATAACTACCCCTGACTCCCTGTATTTTTCGGAGATGCTCCATGCGTAAACCGCTGATTGCCGCTACCCTCGGCATGCTGCTGCTGGCTGACCTGGCCCAGGCACAGACTCTGGTGGCCACCAGCAACATCATCGTGCGTGCCTTTGGCCGCTCGATCGACTTCACCTCGGACACCACTACTTCGATCCGCGACTCCAAAGTGGTACGTGAGGCCCATGACGACGCCGCCAGTTTCGTCGCCAGCGACGGGGATATCCGCGGCGCGCAACTCGAGGCCGCTTTCAACACTCTACGCGAGCGCGTACCGCAAGCGCGCGGCGCCAGCGACCAGGTACTGGCCGAAGCCATCCTCGCACTGTGAAGCGCATACGCGCCTGGCTGCTCGGCTGCGCCTTGACGTTGCTCGGCACGCCCGCCTTGGCCGACCTGCAGCTTGAGCTGCAGGCGTCCGGCCTCGACCCGCAACAAACCCAAGCTACCCAGGCCTTGCTCGACGAGGCCATGGGCAAGCTGCCCCCACGCTTCAAACAACAGCTGGACCGCCGCGTGCGGGTCAGCTGGAGTGACAACATGCCGGCCGACGCCTATGGCCAGGCCTCGCTAGTGTCCACCCTTGAGCTTAACCGCCGCCTGCTCCCCAGCCTCACCGACGGCAGCGCCGCCCGTGAGCGCACCAGCCGCCCGCATGGCACAGTGCGCGAGGAGTTGCTGGCCACCGTGTTGCACGAGCTCACCCATATCTATGACCGTGCCCGCCTGTGGCCAAGCGCCGAAAAGTCGCTGATCGCCCGCTGCAAACGCCAGCAAGGCACGCTGGGCAAGGTCGGTCTGCCAGAGGAATGCCGTGGCCAGGCAGAGCGCCGCTTCACCCTCAGCGACGACCCACGCCTGCTCGACCTGGCAGGCTGGCAGCAGTACGTCGGCCGGCGCGGCGAGCGTGAGCAGCACAACGGCCAGTTCGTGCGCAGCCCCGACAGCTACGAGTTGAGCAGCCCCAAGGAATACATCGCGGTCAATATGGAGTATTTCCTCCTCGACCCGAGCTATGGCTGCCGCCGCCCGGCACTGAACCAGTACCTGCGCGAACACTTCGGCTGGGTACCGCAACAGGACACCTGTGCCAAGGGCCTGCCGTTCATCAACGCCGGCAGCGACTTTGCCCGCCAACCGCTGGGCGAGATCGACCCCGAACGGGTCTATGAAGTGGATTACCTGCTGGCCGAGGCCAACCAGAACCTGGTCAGCCGCTGGGGCCACAGCATGCTCCGCCTGGTCATCTGCAAGCCGGGCCGCCCTCGCGGGCCGGATTGCCGCCTGGACCTCGACCAGAGCCTGGTGCTGTCGTACCGCGCCTTCGTCAACGACGTGCAACTGTCCAGCTGGGATGGCCTGGTCGGCGTTTACCCATCGCGGTTGTTCGTACTGCCGCTGGGTCAGGTGATCGACGAATACACCAAGACCGAACTGCGCAGCCTGGCGTCGGTCCCATTGAAGCTCAACCGCGAAGAAATCGAGAACCTGGTGCGCCAGGCTGCGGAGATGCACTGGAGCTATGACGGTAACTACTGGTTCCTGTCCAACAACTGTGCGGTGGAATCGCTGAAGCTGCTGCGCAGCGGCACCGCCAACCCACAGCTGAACGACCTCGACAGCATCATGCCGAACGGCTTGCTGGCCGTGCTCAAGGGCAGGGGGCTGGCCGATACCAGCGTGCTCGACAACCCGCGCGAGGCGCTGCGCCTGGGTTACCGTTTTGACTCCTACCGCGAGCGCTACCAGGCCATGTTCGAGGTGCTGCGCAAGCAATTGCCGATCGAACAGGCACAAGTGGAGGACTGGCTGGCCCTGGATGCCGAACAACGCCGGCCATGGTTCGCCAAGGCCGACCTGCGCACCAGCGCTGCCTTGTTGCTGCTCGAACAGGCCAGCTTGCGACGGCAACTGCTGCTGGCCCAGGACGAGGTCAAGCAACGCTACCTGAACGCCGCCGCGCTGAAGGACGGCAGTATCAACAAGGCCGATTCGACGCTCAAGCAGATGCTCGCCAACAGCGGTTTTCTCAGCCGGCCGGCAGAGTTGCTGGATGCCAAGGGCTACGGCCTGCCACAGTTGGAGGAGCGCAAGCACCTGGAGCAGGAGAGCACCGAGCGGCAGGCACAGCTGTTGCGCTTGAGTACCAGCCTGGACAAAGAGGTAAGGGCGCTGCTGGAGCCTTCGCGGGCCAAAGCAATTGCTGCGGTCGAGGCTAACGTGAAGCAGATCGGCGAGCATCTGCGAGCGCTGCACAAGGCCGCGGGCGGCCTGCAATTATGATGACTGGGGCATCGAACCTGTCGCGCCGCAAGGCCGCTCCTATGACGCCTCTCCAGCGTCCGAAGGCAAGCCCTCGTCCAGTTGCAACCAAGGCAACCGGCTAGCCACCCAGATATGCCGGTTGGCCCGCACCCGCTCCGGGTGGTCAAGCGTGGCCACCGTTACATCGATCGTCTCGGGGCTGTGGGTGGTCACCAGCGCCACATGCGCCCCACACCGCCCACAGAAGAAGCGGCTGCAACTGGCCGGCGCCAGAT
Source organism: Pseudomonas sp. LB-090624 (assembly GCF_003205205.1). GTDB lineage: Bacteria > Pseudomonadota > Gammaproteobacteria > Pseudomonadales > Pseudomonadaceae > Aquipseudomonas. The sequence continues at coordinate 367,330 of NZ_QJRL01000003.1, read as the reverse complement.
AGCAGCTGGGCTCACCCGCCAGCCACTGGAAGCCAGAGCGGGGCAGGGTGAGCCATGTCACCACCAGCCCGCCGCTAACCCGCCGGCAAATCGAGCAATGGCAGTGGGCGATGTCCGTCAGGTCACCCTCCAGCCGATAACGCAAGGCGCCACAATGGCAGCCGCCTTCGGTTACATCCCGCATCACCTACCTCTCGTCGCCTTTGCATTGGCGAAAGCTGGCTGAAAGCTTGCCCTCATAGGATAGGCCCACCACCGGCACCAGACCGGTCAGCCAGGGCACCCGGTAAAAACCGCGCCCGGCCCAATCAACAACAACAATGGTGATTCTGATGTATTCCTGTGCCCGCCTTCCTGCAGTTCCCCTCCGCATGCTCCCCGCGCAGCGCCATACGCGCTGATCCGCCCGAATCGACGTTCCTTTCGTAGCGCCACGCCTGGAGTATTGCCATGCTGACCTTCCTCGGCTTTGCCATGGTCATCACCTTCATGTACCTGATCATGACCAAGCGCCTGTCGGCCTTGATCGCGTTGATCCTGGTACCGATCCTGTTCGCCCTGTTCGGTGGTTTTTCCGCCAAGATCGGCCCGATGATGCTCGAGGGCATCAGCAAGCTTGCGCCAACCGGCGTGATGCTGATGTTCGCCATCCTGTACTTTGCCCTGATGATCGACTCCGGCCTGTTCGACCCGGCCGTGCGCAAGATCCTCAAGCTGGTCAAGGGTGACCCGCTCAAAGTGTCGGTCGGTACCGCCGTGCTGGCCTTGGTGGTCTCGCTCGACGGTGACGGCGCCACCACCTACATGATCTGCTGCGCCGCCATGCTGCCGATGTACAGCCGCCTGGGCATGAGCCCGCGGATCATGGCCGGCCTGATCATCCTCGCCGGTGGCGTGATGAACATGACCCCGTGGGGTGGCCCGACCGCCCGTGCCGCCAGCGCCTTGCATGTCGACCCGTCGGACATCTTCGTGCCGATGATCCCGGCCATGCTGTTCGGCGTGCTGGCGATCCTGGCCATTGCCTATATGTACGGCAAGCGCGAGCGTGTCCGCCTTGGCGAGCTGCACCTGCCTACCGACGACATCGACCATAGCGAAGTCAGCGTGTCGCAGTACCCGGAAGCGCGCCGGCCCAAGCTGCTGTACTTCAACGGCGCGCTCACCGCCGCCCTGATGGTCGCCCTCATCGCCGGCGTATTGCCGCTGCCGGTGTTGTTCATGATCGCCTTCAGCATCGCCATGATCGTCAACTATCCGTGCCTGCAGCAACAGAAGGACCGCATCGCCGCCCACGCCGGCAGCGTGCTGGCCGTGACCGGGCTGATCTTTGCCGCCGGCATCTTCACCGGCATCCTGTCGGGTACCGGCATGGTCGATGCCATGTCCAAGAGCCTGCTGGCGGTAATCCCCGAGGCCCTGGGCCCGTACCTGGCAGTCATCACCGCGATCGTGAGCATGCCGTTCACATTCTTCATGTCCAACGACGCGTTCTACTATGGCGTGCTGCCGGTGCTCGCCGAAGCCGCCAGCCACTACGGTATCAGCCCGGTCGAAATGGCCCGAGCATCGATCGTCGGCCAGCCGGTACACCTGCTGAGCCCGCTGGTGCCTTCCACTTACCTGCTGGTGGCCCTGGCCGGTATCGAATTCGGCGATCATCAACGCTTCACCCTGAAGTGGGCAGTGCTGGTCTGCCTGTGCATAATGTTCGCCGCGCTGCTGATGGGCATTTTCCCGTTGTTCAGTAGTCTTTAATAAGTACGAATTACCCTACCGCGACGCGCCCTTGGTTTGGGCCCGTCGCCTTTACCGTTCAAAGGAAAAAACATGGAATGGCTGACCAGCCCGGAAATCTGGGTTGCCTTTTTTACCCTTACCGCGCTTGAGATCGTCCTTGGGATCGACAACATCATCATGATCTCGATCCTGGTCAGCCGCATGCCCAAGCACATGCAGCCGCGCACCCGGATCTTCGGCCTGGCCCTGGCGATGGTCACCCGCATCATGCTGCTGCTTTCGATCACCTGGGTCATGCGCCTTACTGCTGACCTGTTCGTGGTATTCGGCCAGGGGATCTCTGGGCGGGACCTGATCCTGTTCTTCGGTGGCCTGTTCTTGCTGTGGAAAAGCTCGCAGGAGATCTACCACGGCCTGGAAGGCGAAGACGAGAGCTCCGACGAGCCGAAAGGCGCAGGTGGCAAGTTCTTTTACACCATCATCCAGATCGCGATCATCGATATCGTGTTCTCGCTGGACTCGGTGATCACTGCGGTAGGCATGGTTTCCCACGTGCCGGTGATGATCGCCGCCATCGTCGTTGCCGTGCTGGTGATGATGCTGTGCGCGGGCGCCATCAGTAACTTCATCGACAAGCACCCGTCGCTGAAGATGCTTGCACTGTCGTTCCTGATCGTGGTCGGTACCGTGCTGATCGCCGAAGCGTTCGAGGTGCATGTGCCGAAGGGCTACGTGTATTTCGCCATGGCTTTCTCGCTGGCGGTAGAAGCTATCAACATCCGCATGCGTACCGCCCTTGCCCGCAAGGAAGGCAAAGAGCATGAGCCCGTGAAACTGCGCAAGGACATTCCGGGTCAATAAGATCAGGAAGTGCAGGACAGGAAAGGGCCCTTCGGGGCCCTTTTTCATGCCTCCATGTCAGTGCTCGGCCGCGGTAGGGAGCGGACTTGCCCGCGACGTGGCACGCACAGGCAACATTCATCTCCCATGTGTTTCAAATAAATGACCGCCATGCGAAGCTGGCGACAGCTGCGCAAAACAACTAAAGCTTTGAGTGAGCACTGAAAATTATTCAAACGCTCACGCTTCTTCCCTTGGCCCGCTGGGCCTGTACAACAGGGGGCCTTCGCCATGCTGACCCTGCTCAACCTGCTCTCGGCCGTGACGCTTCTGGTCTGGGGCACCCATATCGTGCGTACCGGCATCCTTCGGGTATTCGGTTCCGACCTGCGCCGCATCATCAGCCAGAACATGAACAAGCGCCCGCTGGCATTCATCGCCGGTATTCTGGTCACCGCCATGGTTCAGAGCAGCAACGCTACTGCCATGCTGGTCACGTCATTCGTTGGCCAGGGCCTGATGGCCATGACCCCGGCGCTGGCAATCATGCTCGGTGCCGACGTGGGTACAGCGCTCATGGCCAGGGTACTGACCTTCGACTTGTCGTGGCTGTCGCCGTTGTTGATTTTCCTCGGTGTGATCTTCTTTCTCTCTCGCAAGCAGACGAGGGCCGGCCAACTGGGCCGGGTAGGGATAGGACTGGGGCTGATCATTCTGGCACTGGAGCTGATCGTGCAGTCAGCTGCGCCGATCACTCACGCCCAGGGCGTGAAAGTGCTGTTCGCCTCGCTGACCGGCGACATCATGCTCGACGCACTGGTCGGGGCGATGTTCGCCATGATTTCCTATTCCAGCCTGGCCGCCGTGCTGCTTACCGCAACCCTGGCCGGTGCCGAACTGATCAGCCTGCCGGTGGCGATCGGCCTGGTGGTCGGGGCCAACATCGGCAGCGGCCTACTTGCGTTCATCAGCACCAGCATGCAGAACGCCGCCGGGCGCCGGGTGGCCTTGGGCAGCCTGCTGTACAAGTTGATCGGCCTGGTGCTGATCATTCCGGTACTGCACCCGCTGGTGGAGTGGATGGACTCGCTGAGCTTCAGCCCGCAGGAGCTGGTTATCGGCTTCCACCTGCTCTACAACACCCTGCGCTGCTTGCTGATGCTACCCACGGTGAAACCCATGGGACGGCTGTGCAACAGCCTGCTGCCCGAGCGGGAAGCCGGCAACGGCCAAGTCCGGGCGCGCCACCTCGATGCCTCGGCCCTGCAGACCCCCAGCCTGGCCCTTGCCAATGCCGCCCGCGAAACCCTGCGCCTGGGCGATATCGTCGACAGCCTGCTCGAAGCCATGCTCGGAGCCCTGCGGGGTACCCAGACCGCCCTGCCACAGCAGGTTCGCGCCTTGGGCGAAGACGCCGATGCCTTGTACAGCGCGATCAAACTCTACTTGGCGCAGATGTCCCGTGAGGACCTCGGTGAACAGGACAACCGCCGCTGGGCCGAAATCATCGAGCTGGCAATCAACCTCAAGCTGGCCTGCGACCTGATCGAACGCATGCTGCGCAAGGTCCAGCAGCAGAAAACCAGCCAGCGCAGGGAGTTTTCCCAGGTCGGCCTGGAAGAACTGACCGGCCTGCAGGAACAATTGCTGGCCAACCTGCGCCTGGGGCTGTCGGTATTCCTCAGCGCCGACCCGGAAAGCGCCCGCCTGCTGCTGCGGGAAAAGCGCCGCTTTCGCGCCCAGGAACGACGCCTGGCGCACGCCCACGTCAGCCGCCTGCAGCGTAAGGTAGTGCAAAGTATCGAAACCAGTTCGCTACACTTGGAGCTCATCGCCGACATGAAACGGTTGAACTCTTTGTTCTGTAGCAGTGCCTATGTGGTACTGGGCGGCTCGGACACCGGCGGGCTGATGCTCGACAGCGTGCCGGATGAAGCCCGCCAGCCGTGATTTTGCCTAGCTAAGGACCCTTGCTCGCCAATGCGTTGCCTGATGTTCGTTTGCCTGCTGATCTGCAGCCTGTCCTCATTGGCCCTCGACCGCTCGCGGGTTGAGGGTTACCTATTGCCCAACGGGCTGCAGGTGATCCTGAAAGACGGCTATGAGCGTGACCATGTGGCGATTCGCCTGGTGGTTGGGGTCGGCCTGGACGACTTCGATTGCGAGCAGAAAGAGCTGCCACATTTGCTCGAGCACCTACTGTTCAGCGGCATCGACGAAACTGGCGAGGGTGGCCTGGAAGAACGCCTGCAAGCGCTTGGCGGCGAATGGAACGCCTATACCAGCAGCGCCGACACCACCTTTGTCATCGAGGCCCCGGCGCGCAACCAGCGCAAAGTGCTCGACCTTTTGCTGGCGATTGTCCGTGACACCCGCATCGACGCCAAGGCGCTGGCCACCGCCAAGCGCATCATCGAACGCGAAGATGGCGGCCACTATGGCCACCTGCAGCGCTGGCTGGACCGCCAGGACATCGGCCACCCGGCCAGCGACCAGCTGGCGACCGAGCTGGGCCTTAAGTGCCCGGAACGCTCCAACATCGACGACATGACTCTGGAGCAAGTGCAGACACTGCGTGATCACTGGTATGCGGCCAACAACATGACCCTGATCATGGTCGGTGGTCTCGACCGCCTGCTGCCGGCTTATCTGGAGCGCACCTTTGGTGAGCTGCCTGCCACCGAACCTGAAGAGCGACGCAGCCTGGAGAGCATCACGCAGCAGGCCGAGCAGCGCCGTGACCTGACCCGCGGCTGGCTGGGTGACAGCGTCAAACTGCACTGGCTGTTCATCGAACCGGTGCTGGACAACGACCACCAAGCCACCCTCGACCTGCTGTCACGCTACCTGGACTGGGCACTGTACGACCAGCTGCGCCTGCGCAATGGCTTGTCCTACGGACCCTCGGTGCAACGTGAAAGCTTTGGCGATACCGGCCTGCTCAGCCTCAATGCCGACCTGGAGCGCGATGACATAGACAAGGCCGTCTCGGCAATGCAGGCGTTGTTCGATCATCTGCGCAAGGAAGGCCTCGATCCGGATACATTCGCTCGCATCAAGGATGCCAGCGTTGCCAAGGAAAGCTGGAGTACCCAGGGCAATAGCGCCTTGGCCGACTACTACTGGGGCGCGCTGAACGACTACACCGATGGGCGCTTTACCAACCCGGTACGCAAGCTGCGCCAGGTCAGCCTGGAGCAGGCCAATCAGGCGTTGAAGGAACTGCTCAAGGAGGAGGGGTATGTACGGATCGAGAAACCATTGCTCGGCTATGACGAACTGTACGGGCTGGTGGCCTTGCTGGCGGGGCTGATTCTGGCGGCGGGGATGCTGCGTTGGCGGCGGCATGGCCCGCAGCGGCCGAGTGGTGCTACACGGCAGCGGTGAATCGGCGGTATCCTTTTGCCAGTACCGGCCTTTTCGCAGGCACGTCCACGCCCATAAAGGCCGCATCATCGCTGAGCCCTGTGGCAGAAGGCATGCCTGCGTAGAGGCCAGCACCGCCATCTCATCCTTTCTGTTGTAGCCCCCAATGCCCCAAATTCCCCATATCGTCCAGCGCATCATCGAACTGCTCAAACGCTACCCCGGCATCATCGCGCTCGGCGGTTTCCTCTCCGGTATCGGCAGCTTCATCCTGGTCGACCGCCAGGCCGGCCTGGCCAGTTGGGTAGCCGTGCTGATGCTGGTCAGTTGGGTCTGGCTGATGTTGGAGAACACCCTCACCGGCCTCTTCGCACGTACCTTCAACCGCGAAATCCCGCAACCGCTGCTGCGCTACGCAACGCAGATGATCCACCAGGAAACGCTGTTCTTCGTGCTGCCGTTCTTCTTCATCACCACCACCTGGAACAGCGGCCAGCTGGTGTTTACCGGCCTGCTCGGTGCCGCCGGTCTGATTTCCATCACCGACCCGCTTTACTACAAATGGCTGGCACCACGGCGCTGGCTGTTCCTGGCGCTGCACACCCTGACCCTGTTCGCAGCACTGCTGACCGCGCTGCCGATCATCCTCCACCTGACCACCGCGCAAAGCTTCAAGCTGGCGCTGATCGCGGCCATGGCCCTGTCGTTCCCCAGCCTGGCCAGCAGCTTCCCGATCAATACCTGGCGCCGGGGCGTGGCGCTGGTGCTGGTTACCCTGTCGGTCGGGGCCGGTGGCTGGCTGCTGCGCTCCTGGGTGCCGCCGGCAACCCTGTGGATGACCGAGGTGGCGGTAAGTACCGAGGTGCTTAACCGCCAGCCGGGCGATTCGCTGGACGAAATTGCTGCCAGTCGCATCCGCAGCAGCGGCTTGTACGCCTACACCGCGATCAACGCGCCACGCGGCCTGAACGAGCGGATCTACCATGTCTGGCAGAAGGACGGCCAGGAGGTCGACCGCATTGCCCTGGACATCCACGGTGGGCGCAAAGAGGGCTACCGCGCCTGGACCCACAAGCAGAACTTCCCGCCAAACCCGGTGGGCAAGTGGCAGGTGCGGGTACTGACCGAGGATGGGCAGGTGATTGGCGTGCTGCGCTTCAAAGTGGTCGATGATGCCCCGGCGCAGTAATTGACAGGGGCGCTTTGCGCCCCGAAGCCCCTAGACACAGCACATAATCACCAAACAGCCCATGCCCACTGCGCTATGATCAGCCCCTAAGCCTTAGCGCCGAGTCAAATGCATGGAGCCTGTGACCATCCCCAGCGCCACCCTGGACACCAGCAGCCATCCGGCTTGCCTGCGCATCACCGGTGACTGGACCCTGGCGCACTACGCCAGCCTCAAGCGCGAGAGCGAGCAGCTACGTTCGCAGTACACTGCCGACACCGTCGCCGACCTAAGCCAACTGGGCCGCCTGGATACCGCCGGCGCTTCGCTTCTGGCCGAACTGCTCGGCTCCGAGCGCCTGTCACGCTGCACCCAAGAACTGCCCGAAGCCAGCCGCGCGCTGCTGAAGAACGTCTACTGCTCGGTCCAGGACTACTGCATTCCGGTCAAGGAGCCCGAGCGCAACGTGCTGCTGTTGCTGCTGGAGCGCATCGGTTGCGCCGTCGGCACACTGTGGCAAGACAGCATGCAACTGCTCGGCTTCATCGGTGTAATCCTCGAAACCTTGCTGCGCCGGGCCATCCAGCCCCATCGTTGGCGCATCACCCCAGTAGTGGCGCACATCGAACAGACCGGCCTGGATGCGGCACCTATCGTCGCCTTGCTGACCTTCCTGGTGGGCGCAGTGGTGGCGTTTCTGGGGGCTACGGTGCTGGCCGACTTCGGCGCGACCATTTTCACCGTCGACCTGGTGGCATTTTCGTTCCTGCGCGAATTCGCCGTGCTGCTGACCGCCATTCTCATGGCCGGCCGCACTGCCAGCGCCTTTACCGCACAGATCGGCTCGATGAAGGCCAACGAAGAAATCGACGCCATCCGCACCCTGGGCCTCAACCCCATGGAACTGCTGGTGGTTCCCCGGGTTCTGGCCCTGCTCATTTCGCTGCCGTTGCTCACCTTTGTCGCAATGATCTGCGGCATCGTTGGCGGTGCGGTGGTGTGCGCCCTGACGCTGGATATCTCGCCGGCCATGTTCCTGTCGCTGCTGCAAAGCGACATCGGTGTACAGCACTTCCTGGTGGGCTTGGCCAAGGCACCGTTCTTTGCCTTCCTTATCGCCGCCATCGGCTGCCTTGAAGGCTTCAAGGTCAGCGGCAGTGCCGAATCGGTGGGGGCGCACACCACCTCGGCAGTGGTGCAGTCGATATTCGTGGTCATCGTGCTGGATGCGGTGGCTGCCCTGTTCTGCATGGAGATGGGCTGGTGAGTGGTGAAGAACGCGTGATCGAAGCCCGCGGCATCTGCAACCGCTTCGGCCGCCAGGTGGTGCATGAAAACCTCGACCTGGACTTGTACCGCGGCGAGATTCTCGCTGTGGTGGGCGGCTCGGGTAGCGGCAAGTCGGTGCTGTTGCGCAGCATCATCGGCCTGCGCCGGCCCAACGAAGGGCAAATCACGGTATTGGGCCAGGACCTGGCCGGCCTGCGCGAAGAGCAGCGCTCGCTGGTCGAGCGGCGCTTTGGCGTACTGTTCCAGAAGGGCGCGCTGTTCTCTTCCCTGACCGTCACCGAAAACGTGGCCCTGCCGCTGATCGAGCACGCCGGCTTGTGCCGTGCCGACGCCGAACACCTGGCTGGGGTAAAGCTGGCACTCGCCGGGCTACCGATCTCAGCCGCCGACAAATACCCGGCCTCGCTGTCAGGAGGCATGATCAAGCGCGCCGCGCTGGCGCGCGCACTCGCCCTGGACCCGGACATCCTGTTCCTCGACGAGCCGACTGCAGGCCTGGACCCGATCGGTGCCGCCGCGTTCGACCAGCTGATCCTGACCCTGCGTGACGCCCTGGGCCTGTCGGTGTTCCTGATCACCCACGACCTGGACACCTTGTACACCATCACCGACCGCATCGCCGTGCTGTCGCAGAAAAAGGTCCTGGTGGCCGGCCCCCTGGCCGAGGTCGAGCAGACCAACGACGCCTGGATCCAAGAATACTTTCACGGCCCACGCGGGCGCGCTGCCGAACAGGCCGCCACACGCATCGGGCAGGAGCGCTGAACAATGGAAACCCGAGCCCATCACGTTCTCATCGGCCTGGTCACCGTTCTGGTGGTGGCCGGCGCCATGCTGTTCGGCCTATGGCTGACCAAGTCCAGCGTCGACGACGCCTTCAAGGATTACGAAGTGGTGTTCAACGAGGCGGTATCCGGCCTGTCCCGGGGTAGCCCGGTGCAGTACAACGGCATCAAGGTGGGCGACGTCTCCACCCTGCGCCTGGACCCGAAAGACCCGCGCCGGGTACTGGCTCGTGTGCGCCTGAGCGGCGATACCCCGGTGAAGGAAGACACCCAGGCCAAGCTGACCCTGGCCGGGGTGACCGGTAACTCGTTCATCCAGCTCAGCGGGGGTACCCCGCAAAGCCCCGAGCTGAAAGGCAAGGATGGCAAGCTGCCACTGATCATCGCCTCGCCATCGCCCATCTCGCGCCTGCTCAACGACAGCAGCGACCTGGTGACCAACATCAACCTGCTGCTGCACAACGCCAACCAGATGTTCTCCGAGGACAACATCGGCCACCTCAGCAACACCCTGGCCAACCTCGACAAGACTACCGGCGCCTTTGCCGGCGAGCACGGCAGCATCGCCGCGGCCATCGAGCAACTGGTGCAGGTAGGCAAGCAGGCCAGTGCCACCCTGGCCGAAACCCAGACACTGATGCGCAATGCCAACGGCCTGTTGGGCACCGAGGGTAAACAAGCCATCGGCAGCGCAGAGCAGGCCATGCAATCGCTGGCCGAAAGCACCGCCACCATCAATAGCCTGCTCAAAGACAACAGCGACGCCATCGGTGACGGCGCCCAGGGCCTGAACCAGCTGACCCCGGCCATTCGCGAGCTGCGCGAAACCCTCAACGCCCTCAAAGGTATCTCCCGGCAACTGGAAGCCGACCCCAGCGGCTACCTGCTCGGTCGCGACAACAACAAGGAGTTCCAGCCATGAAACCGTCGCTGCGCCTGCTGGCCCTCGCGGCCGCGCTGAGCCTTGCCAGTGCCTGTTCGATCCTGCCCAAGAGCGAACCTGTCGACCTGTACCGCCTGCCAGTCAACCAGGCCAGCCGTACAGCAGCGCCGCTGGACTGGTCGCTGCGCCTGAACAAGCCCTTGGCCAGCGAAGTGCTGGCAGGGCCACGGATAGCCGTGATTCCCCAAGGCGATGTGGTCAGCAGCTACAAAGGCGCGCGCTGGAGCGATGCGGTACCGATACTGCTGCGCAACCGCCTGCTCGACGGCTTCCAGCGTGACGGCCAGGTACAGCGCCTGAGCGCCGATGACAGCAACCTGCAGGCTGATTACGAACTGGCGGGAGAACTGCAGGCCTTCCAGACGGAATACCGTACAGGCGGGGCGGTAGAGGTGGTGATCCGCTATGACGCACGGCTGGTACAGGGCCGGACCCAGCGCATTCTTGCCAGCAAACGCTTCGAGATCCGCCAGCCGCTGGCAGACAAGCAGGTATCAGCGGTGGTGGCCGGGTTTGGCCAGGCCTGTGACCAGCTGACCGGGCAGGTGGTGAGGTGGACCATCGCCCAGGCGAGCAGCGTTCCCGCTGGCTAAGCTCCTGATAGCGGGGAGGGCTGCCCCTCCCACCGGGTTGCACAGGCCCAAGACCCGTGCAGTCACATCATGGCGATTAGCCGAAGAACCAGTAGCAGATGAAGATCGCCGCGACCACTCCCGAGAACTCGGCCAGCAGCGCACAACCCACCGCATGCCGCACGCGCTGGATCCCCACCGCACCAAAGTACACCGCCAGCACGTAGAAGGTAGTTTCGGTACTGCCCTGGATGGTCGCCGCCACCAGCGCCGGGAAGCTGTCCACCCCCTGCGTCTGCATGGTCTCGATCAGCATTGCCCGCGCCGCACTGCCGGAAAACGGCTTGACCAGCGCAGTCGGCAAGCCTTCGACGAAGCGCGTATCCAGGCCCATCCAGTTCACCGCATGGCGAATGCCGTCCAGCGCCAACTCCAGCGCCCCTGATGCGCGCAGCACACCTACAGCCACCAGCATCGCCACCAGGTAGGGCAGCAGGTTCTTGGCTACGTCAAAGCCTTCCTTGGCGCCTTCTACAAAGGCTTCGTACACCTTCACCCGCCTCAAGGCACCGATCACCAGGAACAGGATGATCACGCCAAACAACGTAAGGTTACCCAGGATTGATGACAGGCTGGCCAACGCCGCCGCCGACAACGTGCCCAGGAAGGCCATGAAGCCACCCAGCAGCAAGGCGCCAGGGATAAAGTAGGCGAGCACCACCGGGTCCCACAGGCGCAGGCGCTGCATCACCGCAACCGACAGCAAGCCAACCAGCGTCGAGACACTGGTGGCCAGCAGGATTGGCAGAAACACCATGGTTGGGTCGGGCGCGCCTTGCTGGGCGCGGTACATGAAGATGGTCACCGGCAGCAGGGTCAGCGACGAGGCGTTGAGCACCAGGAACAGGATCTGCGCATTGCTCGCCGTGGTGCTGCTGGGGTTCAGCTCCTGCAGCGCGCGCATGGCCTTCAGGCCGATCGGCGTGGCAGCGTTGTCCAGGCCCAGGCCATTGGCCGCGAAGTTCATGGTGATCAGGCCCAAGGCCGGGTGGCCCGAAGGCACTTCCGGCATCAGGCGGGCAAACAGTGGGCCCAGCACCTTGGCCAGCCATTCGACGATACCGGCCTTTTCGGCGATTTTGAGAAAGCCCAGCCACAGGGTCAGCGTACCGAACAGCAGGACCATCACCTCGACCGACAGCTTGGCCATGGCGAAGATGCTCTCGACCATCGCTGCAAAGATGCCTGCGTTGCCGCCTACCAGCCATTGGGCCATGGCGGACACCGCCGCCACCAGGAAAAAGCCGAGCCAAAGGCCGTTGAGCATCCGAGTGTTCCCCCTGAAAAATGCCCGAATGATAGCGTATCGCAGCTCCTGACTGGCGACCTCGCGCCTACAGAGAACCACGAATGCCTGGAAAATTCGCAGACAACAAAAAGCCCCGACAAGTCGGGGCTCTTGGTCAAGCAGCCATCAGGCTCAGCGCTTGGCAGCTTCGCCAACCACTGCGGCTTCCTGCTTCTCGGTCATCAGCGAAGCGTAGTACTTCTCACCCTTGGCGGCATCGTACATACCTTCCCAACGGGAGATCACCAAAGCCGCCAGGGCGTTGCCGATCACGTTCAGTGCAGTACGGGCCATGTCCATGATGCGGTCTACACCGGCGATGAAGGCCAGGCCTTCCAGCGGAATGCCCACGCTGCCCAGGGTGGCCAGCAGCACCACGAAGGACACACCCGGGACCCCGGCAATACCCTTGGAGGTGACCATCAGGGTCAGCACCAGCAGCAGCTGCTGGCTCCACGACAGGTCGATACCGTACAGCTGGGCGATGAAGATGGCCGCGATGCTCTGGTACAGGGTCGAACCGTCAAGGTTGAACGAGTAGCCGGTCGGTACCACGAACGAGCAGATCGACTTCGGCGCACCGTACTTTTCCATCTTCTCGATCACCCGCGGCAGCACGGTTTCCGAGCTGGAGGTGGAGTAGGCGAGGATCAGTTCATCTTTCATGATGCGCATGATCTTGATCACCGAGAAGCCGAACAGGCGAGCGACCAGGCCCAACACCATGAAAGCGAAGAAGGCGATGGCGAAGTACACCAGCAGTACCAGCTTGGCCAGCGGCAGCAGCGAGCTGAAGCCGAAGTTGGCCACAGTCACGGCGATCAGGGCGAACACGCCGATCGGGGCGTAGTTCATGATCATGTGGGTGACCTTGAACATGGTTTCCGATACGGCCTGGAAGGTCCGCACCAGCGGGTCGCGCAACTCTGCCTGCAGGCTCGACAAGCCCAGGCCGAACATCACCGAGAAGAAGATGATCGGCAACATTTCACCACGCATCAGCGCAGCGAAGATGTTCGACGGGATCAGGTTGAGGAGGGTTTCGATGAACGCATGCTCATGCTGTACCTCGGCCGCAGTTGCCTGGTACTTGGAGATATCCACGGTACCCAGGGTGCTCATGTCGATGCCGGCGCCCGGGTGGAACAGGTTGGCCAGAACCAAGCCGACGACGATGGCGATGGTGGTCACCACTTCGAAGTAGATGATGGTCTTCAGGCCGATGCTGCCCAGTTTCTTCGCATCGCCAACCCCGGCGATACCCACGATCAGCGACGAAATCACGATCGGGACGACGATCATCTTGATCAGGCGAATGAAGATGTCACCGGCGGGCTGGAGGACGTTGCTGATCCACCAGGCCTTTTCTGCGCTGAAGTGGTTAAGCAGCGCGCCGATTGCAACGCCCAGGACCAGACCGATGACGATCTGCCAAGCGAGGCTCAGTTTTGCCTTCTTCATGTCTTTACCCTTTGTTCTAGTGGTCATGGCGCTTGGCGGAAACGTGCGTGACACAGCCGTGGCCAGGTCACGGGCAGCAATGTTTCACCCGGCGACTTCATGTAAGGACACCGCAGGCGAGCGACAGGGCGCTCTGGCCAGCGAAAAAGGCGGCAACTATTGCGATGGCAAGGTGGGAAATCTAATGCCGGAAACGCATACCCCATACCGTTTGTGCATACTGCTTTATGGCACCTCAGGGGTGTCGCAAGTCCTTGATTTATAACGTTCGGAATCCCGAACAAGACCAAACCGCCATATTTCGGCAGAATCAGCGGTACACAAAGGGCATTGAAGATGGCTTGTTCGACAATCCGAATGGCCGAAATACCGCTTGAACAAGCAGTACGGGGTAAGAAAAAAATTTGATGTACGGTCGAGACAAAATGTGTCCCAAAGGAAAAAACGCGCAAGCAAAGCGATATGCCCTACATGGCTCCTCGGAAGTCAGGTCTGGCATGGTGTCCCTTGACACCGCCGACCTGATGCTTCCGATTCCGCCTTTCCTGACCCGGCCCATCGCTGGAGGCACTCCCTGTACCCCTAGGCCACTCCGATCCTGCAACAATCAGAACAGCCCGGCCCCATGGTCATGTGCTGCCCCTCCTCGAGGCGGCGCATCATAGAAGGCTGAACTATAGAAAGGTTCAGCTTCTATTACGTGACAGTGCGTGACCTTTCTTGGGTACCGGCACTAACCGCTCAGTACCAGTTCGGATCACGCTTGAGCTGCTCCTGCAGCATGGCCTTCATGCCATCGTCGGGCTCGCCTATCCAACGGTATTGCGCATGTCGGGTAGGCGACTTGTCCTTCGGCAAGCCTTCAGGTACCTCTACGAGCATCCCGTAGGCGTCATCCTTGCCCCAGCTGAACGCCACGATCAGGCGTTTGAAGGTGCACTTGTCCTCAGCCTCACACAACGGGCCGACCAAGTACTTGTCACCCTCTTCGCTAACTGCGGACATTTGCTGCTGGGCACTGCCGGTCAAATTGACCACCCAATCAGGCAGGCGTTCCTCGCCCTTGATCGTGTCCTGCCAGGTTTCCCGGTACTCGGGGTCCGAGCCGAGCAATTGGTCGACCCGGACCTGGCCGTCATTGGCCGCCATCGCCGCCGCGCTGCTACCCAGTAACAGGGCGGCAGCCAAGGCTGAACGGAGCTTCCTGCTCATTTTCAACCTCGTCCACGTCCAAAGAAGAAAGAAGCTACGAACAGCACCAGGAAGACAATGAACAGAATCTTCGCGATACCCGTCGCGGCGCCGGCGATACCACCAAAGCCCAGTACAGCGGCGACAATGGCGATGATGAGGAAAGTGATAGCCCAGCTCAGCATGGTGATTCTCCTTTCTTTTGCGGAATCGGTTCGGTCAGTGGGTCAGAACACCCAACGGTCCTGGGGTACGACATTTGCCACGGTGGCAGGCGAAGCAGAGGCCTGGCCGCCAGAGACTGGCTCGGCAGCCTTGATCAGAGTATTGGCACGGCTTGCCTGAATCTGCGTCAACAAGGCAGTCTGCGCTGCCACTTGCTCGGCCAGGCGCGCGGTCTGCCAGCTGTAATAGAACAGGCCAGCGGCCAAAGTCAGCAGCAGCGCCATGCCGAGTGACAGCATCTGGCGAAGAGGCAGTGCGGCGATCTGCGAGCGGTTGACGGATTGGCGGTTCATGCCGGCTCCTCCTGCTGTAATTTTTGTTCAAACCTGAACAGGTAATTGCAGCCTGCATGCCAGTCTTTGAAATTAAATAAAATCCTTTAAAAACAATGACTTACTTACACCTACCAAAACCGCCTAGGACGTATACTGCACGATGCCGCCCATAGGGTCGTGCGAATTGCACGATCAGCCTTCGACCTTGGTCGCCACCTTGAGCAGGTCGGCATCCACCCCACGCACGCCGATGATTTCGCGGGCGATATCTACCGCGATGGTTTTCTGCTCGGCGCTGACTACCTCTCCCGATAACCGCACCATGCCGTCCACGCTGGCCACTTTCAGGTTCAGGCCATCCAGGTTGCGGCTGAAGCAGTAGCTGTTCTGGATCTTGTCGATGATCCAGCTGTCGCTTGGCTGCGGCCCGTCGGGTGCGCCGACGGGGGATTGCCGAGCCTTGGCCATGGCGGCGGTATCAAGACTGACCAGGTTGTTGACCAGATACACACCGTCGGTAGTACGCGCCACCACGCCCGCCAACTCCTTGGCCTCAGCACTGTCGACCCGGCCACGCAGCGTCACCACGCCTTGGCTGCTCTGCACGTCTATGGGTGCCTTCTCGGTGGTGCGACTCCACAACAGCCGTGCCCGGATGACCGCCGCCAAGGTGGCGTCCTCCAACCGCTGAGCGTAGGCACGCAGTTCCAGCGGGCGCTCCACCAGCTCGGGATTGACCTGCAGTTGGTTATCCACCTGTTCGATGCCGTGGGTAGCCCGCGCCACATCCTCGGCCAACTGCCGCTCGACGTTGTTCTCTACCTCACCGGAAAGCCGCGCCTGCTTGCCATCCACCTCGACCTTGATGCGGAACGGGTTGAGCATGCGGTTCAGTGACAAGGCAGTTTGTAGCGCGCCTTGCAGACGGGCGTCCTGCACCGGCTCGGCGATTGCCGGGGTAAATACTGTCAGCAGGGTGGCTGCCAACACGGCTCTAGGCAGGGGAAAGGGCATGGCAGTGCCTCCTTTTGGGCAAAAGGTGAAAATCCTCGCAACCAATGTGCCACCGCGTACCTCTAAGCAAATCATCGGAAAAATGCGGGTTGCAGGCATCATTTGGCCATTGGCTAGCATGCAAAGGACAGAATCCTTCAGAATTGACCATGCAACTTGCCCGATTTTTCCCACACTAAATACAGATCTATCTCAAAGGAGCGCAGGAAATGGAATCAGCCCAGGACAACCAAGGCCGCATTCTGCTGGTGGATGACGAGTCCGCGATCCTGCGCACCTTCCGCTATTGCCTGGAGGACGAGGGCTACAGCGTGGCCACGGCCAACAGCGCTGCTCAGGCCGAAACCCTGTTGCAGCGCCAGGTATTCGACCTGTGCTTTCTCGATTTGCGCCTAGGTGAAGACAACGGGCTGGATGTACTGGCGCAGATGCGTATTCAGGCCCCGTGGATGCGAGTGGTGATCGTCACCGCGCACTCGGCGATCGACACCGCAGTAGACGCCATCCAGGCCGGTGCCGCCGATTACCTGGTCAAGCCGTGCAGCCCCGACCAGTTACGCCTGGCCACCGCCAAGCAACTGGAAGTGCGCCAGCTTTCTGCACGCCTTGAGGCGCTGGAGGGTGAAGTGCGCAAACCCAAGGATGGGCTCGACTCGCACAGCCCGGCGATGATGGCGGTGCTGGAAACCGCCCGCCAGGTTGCCACCACGGACGCCAACATTCTGATTCTTGGCGAATCCGGCACCGGTAAAGGCGAGTTGGCCCGCGCCATCCACGGCTGGAGCAAGCGTGCGCGCAAAGCCTGCGTGACCATCAACTGCCCGTCGCTGAACGCCGAACTGATGGAAAGCGAACTGTTCGGCCATACCCGCGGTGCCTTCACCGGTGCCAGCGAGAGCACCCTGGGGCGGGTCAGCCAGGCTGATGGGGGCACACTGTTCCTCGACGAGATCGGCGATTTCCCGCTGACCTTGCAACCCAAGCTGCTGCGATTCATCCAGGACAAGGAATACGAGCGCGTCGGCGACCCGGTTACCCGCCGTGCCGACGTTCGAATCCTGGCTGCCACCAACCTGAACCTTGAAGAAATGGTGCGCGAAAGCCGCTTCCGTGAAGACCTGCTGTATCGGCTGAACGTCATCACCCTGCATCTGCCGCCGCTGCGTGAGCGCAGTGAAGATATCCTGACCCTGGCCGACCGCTTCCTTGCGCGCTTCGTCAAGGAGTACTCCCGTCCCGCCCGAGGCTTCAGTGATGAGGCTCGCACAGCCCTGCTCAATTACCGCTGGCCCGGCAACATTCGCGAGCTCCGCAACGTGATAGAACGGGCAAGCATCATCTGCCCACAGGAAAGGGTGGAGATCACCCACCTGGGCATGGGCGAACAACCCACTGGCAATGCCCCGCGCGTGGGTGCCGCGCTTAGCCTGGATGAACTGGAGCGCGCCCACATCGGTGCCGTACTGGCCGCCAGCGACACGCTCGACCAAGCGGCCAAGACCTTGGGCATCGACGCGTCGACCCTGTACCGCAAACGCAAGCAGTACAACCTGTGAAGTGGCCACCCATGAAGCTGCGCACGCGGCTTTTCCTCAGCATCTCGGCGCTGGTCACCGTCGCGTTGCTCGGGCTGCTGCTGGGCCTGGTCAGCGTGCTGCAGATGGCCACCGTGCAACAGCGACTGGTGCAAGACACCACCCATGCCCTGGAGGTGGGGCTGAAGCTGCGACAGAACCTGGGCGAACAGCTGACCCTTATCCTCGATGAAGACACCGCACCGGAAAGCCTGCGGTTGCTGCAGGACAACTTCCAGAACCTGCTCAACCAAGGGTTGGAGCAAGGCGGCGAACGCACCGGTTTCAGCAAAGCCAGCAGCAACTACCAGACGTTCCTCCAGGCCTACCGCGACAGCCCCGCGCCGGCCCGCAGCATGGGTGTCGACCAGCCGCTGGGGGCCGCGTTCAACCAGGTGCGCACTGACCTGATCGACTCCCATAAACAGGCATTGGAGCTCATCACCCGTAGTGAGGAACGCTCCCGCGATCAGGCCCTGCTGGTCAGCGGCGTCCTTGGCCTGATGGGCCTGGTGGTGCTGGTATTGGGCTTTGTCACCGCCCACAACATCGCCCGGCGTTTCGGCCAGCCAATCGAGGCCTTGGCCAAGGCTGCCGACCAACTCGGCAAAGGCAATTTCGACGTTACCCTGCCAGTCACCCAGGCCACCGAGCTTAACCTGCTGACCCGCCGCTTCGGCCTAATGGCCGACGCCTTGCGCAAGCACCAGGCAACCAACATCGACGAACTGCTGGCCGGCCAGCAGCGTTTGCAGGCGGTGCTCGACAGCATCGACGACGGCCTGCTGATCATCGACCGTCAAGGCCGTCTGGAACACCTCAACCCGGTGGCCCAGCGCCAACTGGGCTGGAACGACAGCCGCGTAGGCAGCAGCCTGGCCGAAGCCTTGCAGCGACCGGAGCTGGAACAGCAACTGCGCCAAGTGCTGCGCGGCGGCAGCCTCGACCGCCCGCCAGACGACCTGAACATGGAGGTGGATGAGGAAAACCGCCTCCTCACCTACAGCCTGACCCCGGTTAGCCACCCGCAGGGGCCGATCCTTGGGGCGGTGATGGTGCTGCACGATGTGACGGAGCAGCGTGCCTTCGAGCGCGTTCGCAGCGAATTCGTACTGCGCGCCTCTCATGAATTGCGCACACCGGTAACCGGCATGCACATGGCCTTCGGCCTGCTGCGTGAGCGGATCAAGTTCCCGCCCGAGGCGCGCGAGAACGACCTGCTGGAAACCATCGGCGAGGAAATGCAGCGGCTGACCCAGCTGATCAACGACCTGCTCAACTTCTCGCGCTACCAGAGCGGGTTGCAAAAACTCGAGCTGGCACCCTGCGCCATCGACGAACTGATGGCCCGCGCGCAACTGCGCTTCGCCGAGCAGGCCGCACATAAGCAGATCGAATTGATCAAGGAACTGGAACCGCCGCTGCCGCGCATCCAGGCCGATCTGGCCCAGCTCGACCGGGTGCTGGACAACCTGTTGCACAACGCCATCCGCCACACCGCCAGCGGCGGGCGCATCCGCCTGCATGCCCGGCGGCATGCGGAGCGGGTAATCATCAGCGTCGAGGATAATGGCGAGGGTATTGCCTACGGTCAGCAAGGGCGTATTTTCGAGCCCTTCGTGCAGGTAGGCCGCAAGAAAGGTGGGGCGGGGCTGGGGTTGGCGCTGTGCAAGGAAATCGTGCAACTGCATGGTGGGCGCATGGGCGTGTTTTCCCGGCCCGGGCAGGGTACCCAGTTCTATATGGCCCTGCCGGTATGAGTATCGCCTGCGCCGGCTTCATCCCCGGCAAGTCCGCGATGGGTCGGAGCTGATCACTCAGTGTTCTACCCGTCGCGGCAGATGACCACGGCTGACAAGCTCGGCAAACTGCCGGGCATTCAATGGCCGGGCAAACAGCCAGCCCTGCCCGTAATTGACCCCTTCGCTGTTCAGCAGTACCGCCTGGTCCTCACACTCGATTCCTTCGGCAATCACTCGCAGGTGGAGGTCATGGGCCATGCGGATGATATGCGGGGCAACTCCGCTACTGGCTGCATCATGGCCGAGGGCATCGATGAACGCCTTGTCGATCTTCAGGCAGTCCACCGGTAAGGTCTGCAGGTAGGCCAGGCTGCAGTAACCGGTTCCGAAATCATCGATCAGCACCTGGTGCCCCACGGCACGCAATGCTTGCAGGTTGTCACGAGCCACCACCACGTCGATCAGGCCGCGCTCTGTCACTTCGAAGGCAATCTGGCTGGCCGCCACCCGATGCAAGGCCAACAGGCGCGCCGCTACCCGGCCAATACGCGGCACCATCACATCGCAGGCCGCCAGGTTCACCGATATGTACAGCTTGGGGTGCGAGCGCAGTAGCTGACCCAGTTGTTCAAGTACGCGTTGCAAGACAAAGTCGGTGATCTGGCGAATCTGCCCGGTGTTCTCGGCCAGCGGAATGAACAGGTCGGGGCTGGTCAGCGAGCCGTCGGGGCGGCGCCAGCGCACCAGGGCCTCGGCCCCCACGCAGCGCCGGCTGTCGAGTTCGATGATTGGCTGATAAAGCACCTGCAGTTCGCCCCGGCGCAAGGCATGCTGCAGTTCCGAGCTCATCGACCGCCGCTGCAGGATCAACTGCAACACCAGCCACCCGATGCAGCAGGCCGCAAGCACGCTACCAGGGAACAGTAGCCAAAGCATGCCATTCATCCGCAGCGGTAGGCTGGCCCGCGGGGCAATCAGCACCAGTTGATAATCCGGCGACTTGGTTGGCATACGGTAGATCAACCGGTCACTGAGTTCGAGCAGCGACTTGTGGCTGGTTGACCAGGCTGACGGCGGTGGCCATACCTGGGGCGGCCCCAGCACCGGGATGGCCCGGGCGCCGTTATCCAGCACTACCACCAGGCTGCCGCCCGGCGGCAAGTCGACAACATCAGTCAGGTGCCCGCGCGAGGTGGATACCAGGAATTTGCCCCGGCCCAGCATCAAAGCAGCCAGGTTCTCGTTCGGCTCGGTGGTGGTGTTGAGCCAGTAGCTGTAGGTCGGCCCTTGGATGTCCGGCGGCCGCAGTGGCACGAATGCACGCTCGTCACCGCGATTGGAACAAGCGATGTCACCATCCACATAAGCCGCTTCATAGATGAACCGCGAACTCAGGCCCACCTGTTGCAAGGCAGCCAGCATCGCCGGGCTACAGCCGCGCAACGGCTGTGCCTGCAACAGGTCGACACCCTCGCGCAACTGGCCGAACACC
Source organism: Pseudomonas sp. LB-090624 (assembly GCF_003205205.1). Taxonomy (GTDB): domain Bacteria; phylum Pseudomonadota; class Gammaproteobacteria; order Pseudomonadales; family Pseudomonadaceae; genus Aquipseudomonas. Next base: position 346,304 of record NZ_QJRL01000003.1, on the reverse strand, counting down.
TGCTCAAGGCGATCAAGAAACCGCTCGCCCTGGGCATTCATCTGCTCGCTCTCACTTTGCTTCATCTGTTGCAGGGCAATGCCGATGCTGGCGGAGAGCAACAGCGCGGCGCTGGCCAGCGCCGCCAAAGTGGCCAGCATCCAGGGACGGTAGAAAATTTGGCGCAGCAGGGTGATGAGTGCTGACATCAAGGGCATCCAGTTGATTACTAAGGTATAGCAACTGAATCAATAATCACCCTCACCGTTTGGCGCTTCGCTCGTTTGTGGTGTGAGCAGCCCTGCGCTGCGAATCAACGCATGCGGTTAAGCACCTGCAGCATCGCCGCCGTCTGCGCATCCGGCATGCCATCGAAGCGCTGCGGGCGGAAGCGCATCTGGAACGCTGCGATCACATGGCGGGTGGCCACATCCAGCACGCCGGTCTGCTCGATCTGGTAGCCAAAGCGTGCCAGCTCCTGCTGGTACCAGCCAATGCTTGGCGGGTTGACGCTGAAATAGGCCTGTTGACGGGCCACGGCATTGGCATCCGGCCAGATCCCCAGGCCAGCATCGGCCAAGCGCTTCCATGGGAACAACGGGCCTGGGTCAAGCTTGCGCAGCGGGGCAATGTCGCTGTGACCGATAATATGACGCGGCTCGATGTTGTTGCGTTTGACGATGTCCTTGAGCAGTGCGATCAACGCCTGGACCTGCGCCTCGCTGTAAGGGTGCCAAACTCGACCGTTCGGGGTGTCGGTGAAACCCGGGTTGACGATTTCGATGCCGATGGACGAGGAATTCAACCACGTGCGCCCTTGCCATTGGCTATCACCGGCATGCCAGGCGCGCCGGCTTTCGTCCACCAGTTGGTACACCGTCGCCGGGCCATCGCCGATCAGGTAATGACTGCTGACCTCGCCATGAGTGAGCAGCGCCAGTGAACGCTCCAGCGAAGCATTGGTGTAATGCAGCACAACGAACTGGATGCGGTTGTCCTGATTGGCCGAAGGGTGACTGCGGTCGATGCGCAGGCCGGTCGAGCAGCCGGCGATAGCCAACAGCAAGGAATAAATCAGGGTTTTTTTAAGCGTGGAAAGCACGTCAGTGGCCTCGGCGTATGAGCGCTACAGTATAACGTGCTCGCCACGGCAGCGCCTGCCGTGGGTCTGCGCTTGCCGGCTAGTTCTGTTGCACGCGATTGCGGCCCTGGTCCTTGGCCCGGTACAACGCTGTATCGGCACGCTTGAGCACTTGGTCGGCACGCTCCCCGGTGTGGAATGCAGCCAGCCCGATCGAAGTGGTGATCACCACCCTTTCACCCTTGAAGTGAAACGGACAGGCTTCCACCGTGGCCCGCAGCACTTCCGCCATCTGGGCAGCTGCAGCGGGTGGTGTCTGCGGCAAAAGCAGGACGAATTCCTCACCGCCAAATCGGGCGATGAAGTCACGACCACCCAAGCGTTTGCGCAACTGATCGGCGACGATCTTCAACACTTTGTCACCAGCCAGATGCCCGTAGCTGTCGTTGATACGCTTGAAGTGGTCCAGGTCGAGGATCGCCATCGCCAGGTGACCGCCATTCTCCTGCCACTCAACCATTTCACGTTCAACCCGCTCGCTCCAGGCTGCTCGGTTGGGCAGGCCAGTGAGCGGATCGAGCAGGGCCTTCTGCCGCTGCTCCTCCAAGTGTTCGCGGTAGCCAAGCGCCTCGTGTTCCATGTTCGCCACCCGCTCCGAGAGCCCTTGCAGGCGGCCTGCCAGGTCCTGCTCGCGGCGGTCGCGCTCGTGCTTGTGCTCGTCCATGGTCACCAGCAGGCCTTCCAGACGGTTTTCCAGGATGTGCTTGAGGCTGTCCACGTCGGCGGCACCTTGCACACTGCTTTGCAGCCCGTCGACGTGTTCGCGCAATTGGGTATCCAGCTCGCGGGCAGCGCTGCTGTTGTCGGCGTGGCCGACGCTGGCCTCATGCAGGTGGCTCTGGAAACCTTCCAGGCGTTCGTTGAGTTGCTGCAGGTAAGCTTCGAATTCGTGCTGGCCACTGTCGGTGATCGCCAGCATCAGCACCGCCAAGTCATCCAGCACCGGGATCAGCTCATACCAGTTCAAGCCGCGGGCAACACGTTCGCGCATTTCCAACGCCTGGGCCTTGTGTCGCTCCGGCAGGCTGAGGTCGTCGAGCAGGCCGATCAGCGTCTGCTCGATGTGGGCGGCCACCTGACTGTAAGGGGGCTCTACCGCGTAGGGCAGGGCATAGGGGCCATCTTCGCCGAGGAGTTCCTCCGGCGTCTGAACCAGCTCTTGCTCAGCCAAGGAGTCGCCAGCGGCGGCCTGCGCTGCTGGTTCTGCGTCCGGTTGTGGCTGTACCGATAGCGCCAGCGGGGGCTCGATGGTTTCGATCAGTGAAGGGACTGCTGCCTCCAGCTCCGGGCCGGGCCGCATGGCCAGCTCGTCTGCAGGGGTAGCAGTTGGTAGGGGTTGCAGAGCATCGACGTCGTCAGCCGGCAGGGTCTCGGCAGGGCTCGATACTGCCGGGGGCGGCGTCTCGGCAGCAGGCACTGACACAGGGGCTGGCTCTGGCTCAACTTGGGCATCATCCTCACGGTTACCGAACAAACGCTGCAGAAAGCCGGGACGGATTTCTTCGCCCGGCTTACCCAGGGCCGATAGCGCGCGGCCCTGCAAACCGCTCAACTCCCCCAGTAATGGCGGCAGGTCACGGGACTGGGCGACGCCGCCGTCGAGCTTCTTCGCCAGTTTTTTCAACGGCCGCGAGATATCGTTGGGCAGCGGTAGGCTCTGCAACTGGCCAACCAGCGCGGTCAGCGCATCACCAACCTGGTTCATGCGCGTTTCCCGGCGCTGTTCCGAGTCCAGCACCGCTTTTTCAAGACGTGGAATCAACCCGGCAAGGCCAGCGTCCATGTTGTCGCTGCGGATAACCTCGCGCATCTCCTTCATGCACTCATCCACCACCTTGTCGCTGCCTTCGGCCGCCAGTGTGCTGCGCACAAGGCCGCGCCGCAGCAGGTCGAGGCGGGCATTCCAACGCCGTTCGAGCTTTTCCTGCTGCTCGATGCTCTTAAGGTATTTTTCTTTCCAGCGCTCAGCGTCTTCAGTCATGCCCGGTTCCGCAAACGGTGATGGCAATTAGCTCAAAACCGGCAGCGTATCCACAGTCAATGCATCAGGCAATCGAATCTCGACAGCAACGGGAAGGTGGTCGGATATTGGTCGGGCCAACACCTCGACACGCTCCAGCGTGAGGCTTGGGCTGAGCAGGATATGATCCAGGCAGCGCTGAGGTCGCCAGCTGGGGAAGGTGGCCTCGACTTGCGGCGCGATCAGACCCAGATCACGCAGCGGCGAGTGCTCCAGCAGGTCTGTTGCATGGGTGTTCATATCGCCCATCAGCACCTGGTGGCGATAACCGCCAATCAGCTCGCGAATGTAGCCCAGCTGCAAAGCGCGAGTTTTGGCGCCGAGTGCCAGATGCATCATCACTACGATCAGTGCATCTTCGCCCTCGCCAAAACGCACCAATATCGCCCCGCGCCCCGCCGGCCCTGGTAGCGGATGGTCTTCGAGCAACTGGGGCTTCAAGCGGCTGAGCACGCCATTACTGTGCTGGGCAAAACGCCCGAGATTGCGGTTGAGTTGCTGGTACCAGTAGGGGAAGGCCCCCAGATGGGCCAGGTGCTCGACCTGGTTGACATAACCGGAGCGCAGGCTGCCCCCATCGGCTTCCTGTAGCGCCACCAGGTCGAAGTCAGCGAGCAGATCACCGATCTTCTGCAAGTTGCTGGCACGCCCATTGTGCGGGAGCAAGTGCTGCCAGCTGCGGGTCAGGTAGTGCCGGTAACGCTCGGTACTGATGCCGACCTGGATGTTGAAGCTGAGCAGCCGCAGGCGACCATCCTGGGGCAGGCCAGAGGCCTGCAGGTGATGCTCGTTGACCTGCGGCTGGTGCAGGCCAATGCCTCGCGTGGTTCTGAAGCGGGGCATGGGTTACGCCGCCTACTTGGCGGCGCGCTCCTTGTCGATCAGCTGGTCGGCGACCTTCAGCACGCCTTCCGGCCCGCCAGCGGTGCCCAGGTCGAAGCGGTACTTGCCATTGACCACCATGCTCGGTACGCCGGTAATTTCGTACTTCTTCGCCAGTTCCTTGGCCTGGTTGACCTGGCCCTTGATGGCGAACGAGTTGAAGGTGGCGAGGAACTTGTCCTTGTCCACACCCTGGGTAGCGAGGAAGTCGGCCATGTCCTGCGGATCGGTCAGGCGTTTGCGCTGGTTCTGGATGGCATCGAACACCGCAGCGTGCACCTTGTGCTCGACGCCCATGGCTTCAAGGGTCAGGAACATCTGGCCGTGGGCGTCCCATGGGCCGCCAAACATGGCCGGTACGCGCTTGAAGTTGACATCTTGGGGCAGTTTATCAACCCATGGGTTGATGGTCGGCTCAAAGTGATAGCAATGTGGGCAGCCGTACCAGAACAGCTCGACCACTTCGATCTTGCCAGGCACGGAAACCGGAACAGGGTTGCTCAGCTCGATGTATTCCTTGCCTGCAACAGGCTCGGCGGCCTGCACGGCAGTCATACCGAACACGCTGGCGGCGACCAGCGCGGCGCTGAGAATCAGTTTACGCATGCTTTACTCCTGAGCAGTCGAAAGTCGCCACTACGCGACCCGTATTGAGACAGGCCGGCAACGGCGTGAGTTCTGTAGTGTAACGGCTGCGGACTGAAAAAAGAGCGGCCCGGCCGCCCTTTCATCATTGGCCTACAACATTAACTGAAAGTTAATGTAGGCCCTGGATGTAACTGGCCAACGCTTCGATGTCGTGGTTGCTCAGTTTGCCGGCGATGGTGCGCATGGTCATGGCGTCGCCGTCGTTGGTCCGGTTGCCCTCGCGGAAGTCGGTCAGCTGCTTGGTCACATATTGCGAATGTTGCCCGCCCAGGTGCGGGAAGCCGGCCAAGGCGATACCCGCGCCATTGGGGGAGTGGCAGCCGGTGCAGGCCGGCATGCCTTTCTCCAGGTCGCCGCCGTTGAACAGCGCCCGGCCACGCTCCACCAGTTTGGGATCGGCGGCGCCCACGCTGCCTTTCTGGCTGGAGAAGTAGGCCGCGATGTCGGCCAGGTCCTGGTCGCTGAAGGCGGCCAGCATGCCGGTCATCTCCAGTACGGTACGTTTGCCCGACTTGATGTCGTGCAGTTGTTTTTCCAGGTAGCGCTGGCCCTGGCCGGCCAGTTTCGGAAAGTTCGGTGCCAGGCTGTTGCCGTCGGGGTTGTGGCAGGCGCCACAGACGGCCGTCTTGGCCTGACCGGCGGCGGCATCGCCTTTGACAGGTTGCGCAGCAGTGGCCGCACCTGCGACACCCAGGGTCAACAGCAGACTCACGACTAGTTTGTTCATCAGCTAATCCAACACGGCTAAGGGTGAAATGTTATGTATCGGGACTGCCGCTCATCCAAAGGATGACCAAACGGTAGTCCTCGGCACTGCAGTCCATGCACAATCCACGCGGCGGCATAGCCTTGAAACCCTGGGTTACATGCTTCACCAGTACATCCATGCCCTGCGCCAGCCTTGGCTCCCAAGCTGCCCGGTCACCCTGCCTGGGTGCCTGTGGCAACTGCCCGGTGTGACAGGCCGCACACGTGCGGTTGTACAACACCTCGGGATCCTGTGTAGCCTGTGCGCTGAAATACGGCAGGAACATACCGACAGCTAGCAGCCTTTTCGCCAGGCGAAACGACCTGACAGGGTTGGGGGACGCGCTGCGTTCTGATGCGCAAGCTATAGTTCGGCACCCCATGCCCGCTCTCCTTCGCTGGGAGAATGGGCACACAAAAACTGGGGCATTATATACTTCTGTCAGCCAAACGGAAACGACACCGCTTGCCGGCCTAGGCTTTGGCAACACCCACATCGGAAATCCCATGCAAGTCAAGAACCCCATCCTCGGCCTCTGCCAGAAAGCCAAATTCGCCCTCAGCGCAGCCAAGGTCGAACAATGCCCGGACGACCAGGGTTACGAGGTGGCTTTTGCCGGCCGTTCTAACGCCGGCAAATCCAGCGCCCTCAACACCCTGACTCATGCCAGCCTGGCGCGAACCTCGAAAACCCCAGGGCGCACCCAGCTGTTGAATTTCTTCAGTCTGGACGATGAACGGCGTTTGGTCGACCTGCCCGGCTACGGTTATGCAAAAGTACCGATTCCACTGAAGCAGCACTGGCAGAAACACCTGGAAGCCTACCTGGGCAGCCGTGAATGCCTGCGCGGCATCATCCTGATGATGGACGTGCGCCATCCGATGACCGACTTCGACAAGATGATGCTCGACTGGGCCAAGGCCAGCGGCATGCCGATGCACATCCTGCTGACCAAGGCAGACAAGCTGACCCACGGCGCGGGCAAGAACACCCTGCTGAAGGTGCAGTCGGAAATCAGAAAGGGCTGGGGCGATGGCGTGACCATCCAGCTGTTCTCGGCGCCCAAGCGTTTGGGCGTTGAGGAAGCCTACCGGGTGCTGGCGGGCTGGATGGAGCTGGAAGACAAGCCAGCTGTTTGAGGACCCTGTCGCCGGCAGCCGGCTCCCCCAGGTACAGCACAGGCCTCAAGGGCGGTGATACCCGGGCGGGGGGCTGGCCTGTCGGCGATGAGGTCAGCACGGTCTGACCAAATTTCGGGCAAAAAAAACCCCGGACTTCGTATGGGGAGGGGGAAGTTCGGGGTCCAAGTCCGGACCGCTAGGGCGGGGTCCAGATATCTGCCAACACTTAACACAACATAGGAGCATCGAAAGGCTTCACCAGCCATTCAGTTACTCTGAGTTCCGCTTCACCGGTTTAGTTCCGGAGCCCTGAAAACTATTTGCGATAGTTTCATGAAACCTCAGCACCAACGGCACTAGCGGTGCCAGGATCCGCGTCCCTACATCGCAGATCCTACACAGCTTTCCCGGCTCAATCAGTGAGCTTCGTCCCAATTTGCGCCAATTCCTGCCTCAACCAGCAGCGGCACGTCCAGCTGCGCCGCCTGGCTCATGTGCTGGCGAATTTCATCTTTCACCTGCTGAACCAGGTCCTCACGCACCTCTAGCACCAGTTCGTCGTGTACCTGCAGGATCACCCGGGCATCCAACCCGCTCTCGCTCAGCCAGTTATCCACATTGACCATGGCGCGCTTGATGATGTCCGCCGCAGTACCCTGCATCGGCGCGTTGATGGCCGTGCGCTCGGCACCTTTACGCAGGGCCGGGTTCTTGGCGTTGATGTCTGGCAGGTACAGGCGGCGACCGAACAGGGTTTCGACAAAGCCTTGCTCGGCGGCCTGGGCGCGGGTGCGCTCCATGTAGGCCAACACGCCTGGGTAGCGGGCGAAGTAACGGTCGATGTAGTCCTGCGACTGCTTGCGGTCGACGCCGATCTGCTTCGCCAGGCCAAACGCGCTCATGCCATAGATCAGGCCGAAGTTGATGGCTTTGGCTTTACGACGCTGGTCGGTAGTGACATCTTCCAGCGCCACGCCGAACACTTCGGCAGCCGTGGCGCGGTGTACGTCAAGGTCGTTGCGGAAGGCGTGCAGCAAGCCTTCGTCCTTGGCCAGGTGGGCCATGATGCGCAGTTCGATCTGCGAGTAGTCCGCCGCCAGCAGCTTGTAGCCGGGGCTTGCAACAAACGCCTGGCGGATACGCCGGCCTTCGGCAGTGCGGATCGGAATGTTCTGCAGGTTAGGGTCGCTCGACGACAGCCGGCCGGTAGCCGCCACCGCCTGCTGGTAGGAGGTGTGGATACGCCCAGTGCGCGGGTTGATTTGCCCCGGCAGTTTATCGGTGTAGGTGCTTTTCAGCTTGCTCAAACTGCGGTACTGCATCAGCACTTCAGGCAGCGGGTAGCCCTGCTCGGCCAACTCGTCGAGTACCGCTTCGGCAGTGGAGGGCTGGCCCTTGGCGGTCTTGCTCAGTACTGGCATGCCCAGCTTGTCATAAAGGATTGCGCCAAGCTGCTTGGGCGAGCCGAGGTTGAACTCCTCACCCGCCAGTTGGTAAGCGCGCTGTTCCAGCTCGGCCATCTTCACGCCCAGCTCACCGCTTTGCACCCGCAGCAGTGCAGCATCGACCAGTGCGCCCTGGCGCTCAATCTTGGCCAGCACCGGCACCAGCGGCATCTCGATGTCCATCAGCACCGGCTGCAAGCTTGGTGTCTGCGTCAGACGGGCCTGCAGCGCGTGATGCAGGCGCAGAGTGATATCAGCGTCTTCAGCGGCGTACGGGCCGGCCTTGTCCAGGTTGATCTGGTTGAAGGTCAGTTGCTTGGCACCCTTGCCGGCGATGTCCTCGAAGGCGATGGTGCTGTGGTCGAGGTACTTCTGCGCCAGGCTGTCCATGTCGTGACGGGTCGCAGTGGAGTTGAGCACATACGACTCGAGCATGGTGTCGTAGGCCACGCCGCGCATCTCGATCGCTGGCGAATTGTTGGCGAGGATATTGATATCGTACTTGGCGTTCTGCCCGACCTTGGCCTTGCCCGGGTCTTCCAGCAGCGGCTTCAACGCCAGCAGCACAGCGTCGCGGTCCAGCTGCGCCGGCGCGCCTTCGTAATCGTGGGCCAGCGGCACATAGGCGGCCTCATGCGGTTCGACCGCGAACGACAGGCCAACCAATTGTGCCTGCTGGGCGTCCAGACCGGTGGTCTCGGTATCGAAGGCGAACAGCGGCGCCTGGCGCAGCTTCTCCAGCCAAACGTCGAAACGAGCCTGGTCGAGGATGGTTTCGTATTTTGGCTCGACCTTGGCCGCCGGCTCTGCAGCCGGCGCAATGTCATCACCGGCCCTGGCTGCATCGCGCTGCACCTCGGCGACCCAGCTCTTGAACTCCATCTCGGTGTACAGCGCCAGCAACGCATCGCGGTCGGGCTCACCGCACACCAGCGCCTCGACCTCGACATCAAGCGGCACGTCACACTTGATGGTGGCCAGTTCATAGGAAAGGAACGCCGAGTCACGGTGCTCTTCCAGCTTGGCCGGCAGGGTCTTGGCGCCGCGAATGGTTAATGTCGGGACCTTGTCCAGGTTGGCGTAGAGGTCGCTGAGGCCGCCACCGATACCCGTCAGCAGCCCCACAGCAGTTTTTTCGCCCACACCCGGCACACCGGGAATGTTATCGACCTTGTCACCCATCAAGGCGAGGAAGTCGATGATATGTTCAGGCCCGACGCCAAATTTCTCGTGCACGCCAGCCACGTCCAGCACGCTACCCGTCATGGTGTTGACCAAGGTAATGTGGCCGTCCACCAGTTGGGCCATGTCCTTGTCACCGGTCGAGATGATCACCGGGCGGCCCAGGGCGGCGCTGCTGCGTGCCAGGGTACCGATCACGTCATCGGCCTCGACCCCTTCGACGCACAGCAGCGGGTAGCCAAGTGCCTTGACACTGGCATGCAGCGGCTCGACCTGTACCCGCAGGTCGTCGGGCATGCTGGGACGGTTGGCCTTGTATTCGGCGAACATGGCATCACGGAAGGTACCGCCCTTGGCGTCGAATACCACCGCGAACAGGCTGTCGGGGTATTGCTTGCGCAGGCTCTTGAGCATGTTCAGCACACCTTTCACCGCACCGGTCGGCATGCCCTTGGACGTGGTGAGCGGCGGCAGGGCGTGGAAGGCGCGGTACAGGTAGGAGGAACCGTCCACCAGGACGAGGGGCGCTTGGCTCATGAGCAGAATCAACCTTTTCGACGGGTCCGGCGCTAGAATAGCCAGAATCATTGACGACAAAGGGACTAGGTTATCATGCGTACACTCAATCGCCTGTTACTGCTCGGCCTGTTGGCAACCACGCCTGTCGTCACCCTGGCGGCGGACGACGCCCCCTCGGCCGATCCCGAGGTGACCATTCGCACGGAAGGCGACAAAACCATCCAGGAATACCGGCAGAACGGTTTCCTGTATGCGATCAAGATCACACCGAAAAACGGCAAGCCTTATTTCCTGGTACGCGCCGATGGCACCGATGCCAATTTCATTCGATCCGACCAGCCGGACATGCTGATACCGTCCTGGAAGATCTTCGAGTGGTAATCTGACGCGCGCACCGTTCACATCAACCCGGCACTTCCCGGCGGAAGTGCCCGTATGGGCAATTTTTCATCATGTCAGTCTTCACCCCCGTGACCCGGCCTGAGCTGGAAACCTTTCTGGCGCCGTACGAGCTGGGCCGTCTGCTCGACTTCCAGGGCATTGCCGCCGGTACCGAGAACAGCAATTTCTTCGTCAGCCTCGAACAGGGGGAGTTCGTCCTGACGTTGATCGAGCGTGGGCCGAGCGAGGACATGCCGTTCTTCATCGAACTGCTCGACACCCTGCACGCGGCCGACATGCCGGTGCCGTATGCCATTCGTGACCGCGACGGCAACGGCCTGCGCGAGCTGTGCGGCAAGCCTGCATTGCTGCAACCACGCCTGTCGGGCAAGCACATCAAGGCCCCCAACGCCCAGCACTGCGCCCAGGTCGGCGAGCTGCTGGCGCACATCCACCTGGCGACCCGCGAACACATCATCGAGCGCCGCACCGACCGCGGCCTGGACTGGATGCTGGCCTCGGGTGCCGAGTTGCTGCCACGCCTGACTGCCGAACAAGCCGCGCTACTGCAGCCAGCGCTGGACGAAATCGGCGCACACAAGGCACAGATCCTGGCATTGCCACGGGCCAACCTGCATGCCGACCTGTTCCGCGACAACGTGATGTTCGAAGGCACCCACCTGACCGGCGTGATCGACTTCTACAACGCTTGCTCCGGGCCCATGCTGTATGACATCGCCATCACCGTGAACGACTGGTGCCTGGATGAGCATGGCGCAATCGATATGCCGCGCGCCCAGGCGCTGCTGGCAGCCTATGCGGCGCTGCGGCCTTTCACTGCCGCCGAGGCCGAGCTGTGGCCGGAAATGTTGCGCGTAGGCTGCGTGCGCTTCTGGCTGTCGCGCCTGATTGCGGCGGAATCTTTTGCCGGAATGGATGTAATGATCCATGACCCGAGCGAGTTCGAAGTGCGTCTGGCGCAGCGCCAGCAGGTGGCTTTGCACCTGCCGTTCGCTCTGTAGAGGGCGTCTGCTTCCTCGCGGGTGAACCCGCTCCCGCAGGGATAGCGACAGCCTTAGGCCTGTGCAGAACCTGTGGGCACGGATTCACCCGCGAAGGGGCCGGTACAGGCTTACAACTGTTCCAGGCAGCCTGCCAGATCACCGCCCAGCTTTTCCAGCAAGCGCTCGTAGCCCTTGGCATCCACAGGGTCGGTACCGCCCAAGGCATCCAACTCCGCCAGGCGCACCGGTAAGCCGGCAGTCAGGGTTTCGGCCAAACGCGGCCGCAGTGGGGGCTCGCTGAACACGCAGGTCTTGCCTACTTCCTGCAAGCGTTTGCGCATGGCGGCCACATGCTGCGCCCCCGGCTGCACCTCGGTCGCCACGCTGAACACGCCGGTGTGCTTCAGGCCATATTCTGCCTCGAAGTAATCGAAGGCCTCGTGGAACACGAAGTACGGCTTGTCGGCAATGCCGGCCACCCGCGCCTTGATCCGCCCATCAAGTGCATTCAGGCGTTCATTGAAGGCGTTCAGGTTGCTCTGGTAGCGGGTAGCATTAGCCGGATCTACCTGGGCCAGGTCAGCCGCCATTTTTGCCGCGATCACCCGCGCATTGACCGACGATAGCCACAGGTGCGCATCCAGGCTGCCTGGGCGATGGTCGTGGTCATGATCGTCGTGGTCCGCTTCCTCATGGGAATGACTGTCCTCGCCAAAATGGCGCAGCTTCATGCCAGGCAGCGACTGCACAGCTACGGTAGCCTTGCTCCGGCTACCCAATACGCGGGACAGGAAGTTCTCCATGTCCGGGCCGATCCAGTACAGCAAGTCGGCATCACCTACCCGCCGTACGTCGGACGGGCGAAGCGCGTAGTGGTGCGGCGAAGCACCGGGCGGCAGCAATACATCAGGGCTGCCGACACCCTCCTGAACGGCAGCGGCAATCTGCTGCAGCGGCTTGATACTGGTCAGCACGCGCACATCGGCTTGGGCCGAGCATGCGATGAATACGACAAAAAGGGCTAGAAGTCGGGACACGGTGAATACTCGAGTCGTGAGAAACAGGTAACATAATAACGTCTCCATCCAGAACCGTCGCTGCCCATGTCCATCACGCCGCTGGCCAACCGCCCTCACGATCACTCCCATTGCGTCCATAGCGCACTGGCTGAAGCCGACGCCTTGTGCACGCGGCAGGGCCTGCGCCTGACCGCGCTGCGCCGCCGTGTGCTGGAGCTGGTTTGGCAAAGCCACAAGCCGCTGGGTGCCTACGACATCCTCGCCGTGCTCAGCGAGCAGGATGGCCGCCGCGCTGCCCCGCCTACGGTGTACCGCGCGCTCGACTTCCTGCTGGAAAACGGCCTGGTCCACCGCATCGCCTCGCTCAACGCCTTCATCGGCTGCAGCCACCCGGAGCATGTGCATCAGGGCCAGTTTTTGATCTGCCGTGAATGCCATGTGGCCATCGAACTGGAACAGAGCAGCATCAGCGAGGCCATCATCACCAGCGCCAAGGGCGTAGGCTTCACGGTAGAGACCCAGACCGTGGAAGTGGTGGGGCTGTGCGGCAACTGCCGGAGTGCGGCATGAGCAACGCACTGATCCGCCTGGAGCAGGTCGGCGTCACCTTTGCCGGCGAGGCGGTGCTCGACAGCATCGACCTGTCGGTAGCTCCGGGCCAGATCGTCACCCTGATCGGCCCCAACGGCGCGGGCAAGACTACCTTGGTACGTGCCGTGCTCGGTCTGCTCAAGCCGCACCGCGGCAAGGTATGGCGCAAGCCGAAGCTGCGCATTGGCTACATGCCGCAGAAGATTCAGGTCGATGCCACGCTGCCGCTGTCGGTGCTGCGCTTTCTGCGCCTGGTGCCCGGGGTAGACCGCGCGGCAGCCCTGTCGGCGCTGCAGGAAGTGGGTGCCGAGCAGGTCATCGACAGCCCGATCCAGACCATTTCCGGTGGCGAAATGCAGCGCGTGCTGCTGGCCCGCGCGCTGCTGCGCGAGCCCCAGCTGCTGGTGCTCGACGAGCCGGTACAAGGCGTGGACGTGGTTGGCCAGACCGAGCTGTACAACCTCATCACCCGCCTGCGCGATCGCCACGGCTGCGGCGTATTGATGGTGTCGCACGACCTGCACCTGGTGATGAGCGCCACCGACCAGGTGGTGTGCCTGAACCGCCACGTGTGCTGCTCGGGCCACCCGGAGCAAGTCAGCAACGACCCGGCCTTCGTCGAACTGTTCGGCCAGAACGCCCCTAGCCTGGCCGTTTACCACCACCACCACGACCACAGCCACGACCTGCACGGCTCGGTCGTGGCGCCTGGCAACCATGTCCACGGAGAGCACTGCAAGCATGGCTGATTTTCTTCTTTACGCCTTGCTTGCGGGCCTTTCCCTGGCAGTCGTTGCGGGCCCGCTTGGCTCTTTCGTGGTGTGGCGGCGCATGGCGTATTTCGGCGACACCCTGTCCCACGCCGCGCTGCTTGGCGTGGCAATGGGTTTCGTGCTGGACGTAAGCCCGGCCTTGGCGGTAACCGTCGGCTGCCTGTTGCTGGCGATCCTGCTGGTGACCTTGCAGCAACGCCAGCCATTGGCCTCGGACACTTTGCTCGGCATCCTGGCCCCCAGCACCTTGTCACTGGGCCTGGTGGTGCTGAGCTTCATGCACGATGTGCGCATCGACTTGATGGCCTACCTGTTCGGCGATCTGCTGGCCATAAGCCCCACCGACCTGGCCTGGATCCTCGGCGGCAGTGCGCTGGTGCTGTTGCTGCTTGCCGCGCTGTGGCGGCCGCTGCTGGCGGTTACCGTGCACGAAGAACTGGCCATGGTCGAAGGCCTGCCGGTGGCCGGCCTGCGCATGGCGCTGATGCTGCTGATTGCCGTGGTAATAGCCGTGGCCATGAAGATCGTCGGCGTGTTGCTGATCACCTCGCTGCTGATCATCCCCGCTGCTGCGGCGCAGCGTCACGCCCGCTCGCCCGAACAGATGGCGCTGGGCGCCAGCCTGCTGGGCATCGCCGCCGTCTGTGGCGGTTTGGCCATGTCCTGGTTCAAGGACACCCCAGCAGGGCCGTCGATCGTGGTCTGTGCAGCAGTGCTATTCTTGCTGAGCCTGGCGTTGCCAAAGCGCTGAACACAGGGCGTGCGCAGGCACGCCTTGCAACCTTTTGCCAGGTAAAGGGTCTGTAAGACCTGTTTTCGAGCGTGCGCACCTGGGTGTAGACTTGCTCGCTTTTTGCGCAAATAGAGAGTCGCAGGAATGAAGCCGTTCGCCTCCCGTTATCTGCTTGTTGCCGCGTTTTCCCTGTTCCTGGCTGCCTGCTCCAGCGCGCCGGTAGAGCAGGCCACCGCACCTGCCCAAGCCGATGCCTGGCAGCAGTTGCAACAGAACATTGCCAGCAACGAGCTGGCCACCGCCGAAGACCAGTTGACGACCCTGCAGGCCCAGGCGCCCGATGACGCGCGTCTGGAGCAATATCAGCGACAACTGGCCGAGGCTTACCTGCAACGTAGCCAGATCGTCCTGCAAAAGGGCGATGTGAATGCGGCGGCAACTGCCCTGGCCCGTGCCCGTGCGCTCATGCCACAGGCCCCGGCGGTGACCGGTGGCGACGCTGTAACCCAAGCGCGCAAGGCCGAGCTGGAGAAGGCGGAGGCGGCGCTGAAGGCAGCCGAGGCCAAGCCCAAGGCACGCATCATCGACCCAACTGCGCCCAGCACCGTGGTGGCCTTGAAGACCACCGACAGCCGCGCCATGCGTCGCCAGCTGGACGAGATTGCCGCCGATGTAGTGAGTTACCAATGCGAGGTGGTGTTCCAGGTGCCGCGCACCGAGGATGCGCCTTGGCTGAAGACGTTGCTGGAGAAGCGCGTGCGCAAGATCGACAGCGGGTTCGATTTGAAGCAAAAGCATGAAATCCAGCGCTCGCTGCCGGCGCAGGTGGTTCTGGTCCCACATCAGCAGTAAACCTTTACAGCCCTATCGCCGGCAGCCAGCCCCCACAGGTACAGTCTGACGGGCAGTGATGTACCTGTGAGAGCTGGCTTGCCGGTGACGGTATGCAAAGCGTGCCTTAGGCCGGTACCGCCTCCGCAGCCGCCTCCCGTTCCCACACCCTATGCCCCTCGACCGCTTTCACAAAGGCATCAACGGTCTTCTGCTCATCCCCCACCAGTAATCCCTTGTCTTCCTTGAGCCCCAGCGCTTTGACCAAGGCCTTGGTCAACACCAACGCCTTCAGATGCTTGTACCCCTCCAGCAGGAAGTGCTTGGCCAATCCGCTGGCCGCCAAGGCGTTCGTTGCAGCATCGCCCCCGGGCACGACAATGCCATCGAACATGATCGACGGCATCCCCTCCATCGACGCATCCACCGGCAACTGCTTGCCATCCGCCGCCTTCACCGGCGCCGAGGTAGGCCCCAGCAGCATTGGCCGCGCACTGTGCGCCTCCAGCGCCTTCACCAGCCGGTCGACACTTGCTGAATCCACACCATCGGCTATCAACACGGCGATCTTGCGCCCCTTGATGCCTACTGAGCCGGGGTGATTCATCTGGCTTAACGCCTTGGACTGCGCCAGCTTGCTGCCTTTCACCTTGACCGTACCTTGCTTGGGCGCCGGTAGCCCAAGGTTCGCCGCCACAGCCGCCGCCAGCTTCAGATCGATATTGGCGAGGATCTCGTTAACTTGCCGCGCACGGATGTTTTCCCGCTCCACCTTGCCCAGTTCGAAGCTATAGGCCTTGATGATGTGCTGCTGCTCGGTCGGGCTCATGCTCTGGAAGAACAACCGTGCCTGCGAGAAGTGGTCGCCAAACGACTCGCTGCGCTGGCGGATCTTGTGCGCGTCGATACGCTCCTGATAACTCTCGAAACCGCCGTCCTGTGCCGCAGGCGGTGTTTCCTTCGGCCAGCCACCATCAATCGAGTTGGGCTCGTACGAGGCCCGGCCCTTGTCGATGGTCATGCGGTGCATGGCATCGCGCTGGCCACTGTGGTTCGGTGCCACCGGCCGGTTGATCGGGATTTCATGGAAGTTCGGCCCGCCCAACCGGCTGATCTGCGTATCGGTGTATGAGAACAGCCGGCCCTGCAGCAGGGGGTCGTTGGTGAAGTCGATACCCGGCACGATATGCCCCGGGCAAAACGCAACCTGCTCGGTTTCAGCAAAGAAGTTGTCAGGGTTGCGGTTAAGCACCATCTTGCCCAGCAGCGTCACCGGTACCAGCTCTTCGGGGATGATCTTGGTCGGGTCGAGCAGGTCGAAGTCGAACTTGTGTTCATCGGCCTCGGGCACGATCTGCACCCCCAGTTCCCATTCCGGGTAGTCACCGGTCTCGATTGCTTCCCACAAGTCGCGGCGGTGGTAGTCGGTGTCCTTGCCTGCCAGCTTTTGCGCTTCGTCCCACAATACCGAATGAACGCCTTGGCGCGGTTTCCAGTGGAACTTGACGAAGGTGGCCACACCCTCGGCGTTGATCAAGCGGAAAGTATGTACGCCAAAACCTTCCATCATTCGCAAGCTGCGCGGGATGGCCCGGTCGGACATGGCCCAGATCACCATGTGCGCCGACTCCGGCACCAGCGAAACGAAGTCCCAGAACGTGTCATGGGCCGAGCCGCCAGTAGGCATTTCGTTATGCGGTTCAGGCTTCACTGCATGCACAAAGTCCGGGAACTTAATGGCATCCTGGATGAAGAACACCGGCATGTTGTTGCCAACCAGGTCGAAATTACCCTCATCGGTATAGAACTTGACGGCAAAGCCGCGTACATCGCGTACCGTGTCCCCCGAACCACGTGGCCCCTGCACCGTCGAAAAGCGCACGAAAACCGGAGTGATTTTCTCAGGGTCCTGCAGGAAACCGGCCTTGGTCAGCTCGGCATGGCAGCCGTAGCTCTGGAAATAACCGTGCGCACCGGTGCCGCGGGCATGCACGATACGCTCAGGGATGCGCTCATGGTCAAAATGGGTGATCTTCTCGCGCATGATGAAGTCTTCAAGCAGCGAAGGCCCACGCGCACCAGCTTTGAGGCTGTTCTGGTTATCGGCAATCTTCACCCCCTGGTTGGTGCGCAACGCCTGGCCGGTGGCATCGCTGCGAAAACCCTCCAGGCTCTGCAGCTTGGCATTGGTGTTGGCCCGGTCGGGGGTCTGGGTTCCGGCGGCCTCGCTGTGCTTGGGCGCGTCCGTTTTCTTGCTGGGCATGGGTCGGCTCTCCTCATCAGTCTTCAGGCGTGCCCGTTGGGGCTTGTTCAAGTAGTGACTAGAGGGCTTTGGCGAGCGTTCAATCAGGATTACCGGTTGTCGCGATATGCCCGAAGGATTGGTGCATTACGAAATAAATGCTAAGAACAGCTATGGGAAAAGGCTAAAATGCGCGACCCCAGCTAACCGCTGACCCCAATTCCATGCGCCCCACAAGGTTCGCTACGTGATCGAGTTCCAACAGGTACATAAAACCTACCGCGTTGCCGGTAGGGAAATCCCCGCACTGAATCCGACCAGCCTGACCATCGAAGATGGCCAGGTGTTCGGCCTGATCGGCCATTCCGGCGCAGGCAAAAGCACCATGCTGCGCCTGATCAACCGTCTGGAAGAGCCTTCCGGCGGCAAGATCATCGTCGACGGCGAAGACGTCACCGCGTTCAACGCCAACCAGCTGCGCGGCTTCCGCCAGCAGGTCGGCATGATCTTCCAGCACTTCAACCTGCTGGCCTCCAAGACCGTCGCCGACAACGTCGCCCTGCCGCTGACCCTGGCAGGCGAGCTGTCGCGCAGCGAAATCGACAAGCGCGTCACCGAACTGCTGGCTCGCGTCGGCCTGTCGGACCACGCCAAAAAGTACCCGGCGCAGCTGTCCGGTGGCCAGAAGCAGCGTGTCGGCATCGCCCGCGCCTTGTCCACCAACCCGAAGATCCTGCTGTGCGACGAGGCCACCAGCGCCCTCGACCCGCAAACCACGGCCTCGGTCCTGCAACTGCTGGCCGAGATCAACCGTGAGCTGAAGCTGACCATCGTGCTGATCACCCACGAAATGGACGTGATCCGCCGGGTCTGCGACCGCGTGGCGGTAATGGACGCCGGCCAGATCGTCGAACAAGGCTCGGTGGCTGACGTGTTCCTGCACCCGCAGCACGCCACCACCAAGCGCTTCGTCCAGGAAGACGAGCAAGTCGACGAAGGCGAGCAGCGCGACGATTTCGCCCACGTGCCAGGCCGCATCGTGCGCCTGACCTTCCAGGGTGACGCCACCTATGCACCGCTGCTGGGCACCGTAGCCCGTGAAACAGGTGTGGACTACAGCATCCTCGCCGGGCGCATCGACCGCATCAAGGATATCCCCTATGGCCAGCTCACCCTCGCCCTGATCGGCGGTGACATGGAAGCGGCATTCGCCCGCTTCAAGGCAGCTGACGTACATATGGAGGTACTGCGTTGATGGACGCCCTGAATTTCTTTGCCAATGTCGACTGGGCCGAAATCTGGCTGGCCACCATCGACACCATGATCATGCTGTTCGGCTCGTTGTTCTTTACCGTGCTGCTGGGCCTGCCGCTGGGCGTGCTGCTGTTCCTCTGCGGGCCAAAACAGATGTTCGAACAGAAGGGCGTGTACGCGCTGCTGTCGCTGGTGGTCAACATCCTGCGCTCGCTGCCGTTCATCATCCTGCTGATCGTGATGATCCCGATCACCGTACTGATCACCGGTACCTCGCTGGGCGTTGCCGGCGCCATCCCGCCGCTGGTAGTGGGCGCCACGCCGTTCTTCGCACGGCTGGTGGAAACCGCCCTGCGTGAAGTGGATCGCGGCATCATCGAAGCCACCCAATCGATGGGCGCTACCACCCGCCAGATCATCACCAGCGCGCTGCTGCCAGAGGCCCGCCCGGGCATCTTCGCGGCCATTACCGTGACCGCCATCACCCTGGTTTCGTACACCGCCATGGCCGGTGTGGTCGGCGCTGGCGGCCTGGGCGACCTGGCCATCCGCTTCGGTTACCAGCGTTTCCAGACCGACGTGATGGTGGTGACCGTGGTACTGCTGCTGGTACTGGTTCAAGTACTGCAAAGCGTTGGCGACAAACTGGTCGTGCATTTTTCCCGTAAGTAACCCCAATGGGGTCGGCCCGGCCGACCCGTTCGGGGGCCGTCGCGGCCCTCACAAGGAGTGATCAATGAAGAAGCTGCTTGCTGTTGTCGCCGCTGTCGCGGCCTTTTCGGCCAATGCCGCCGAAACCCTGACCGTCGCTGCCACCCCGGTACCGCACGCTGAAATCCTCAACTTCGTCAAACCTGCACTGGCGAAAGAGGGCGTTGAGCTGAAGGTCAAGGAGTTCACCGACTACATCCAGCCAAACGTGCAAGTTGCGGAAAAGCGCCTGGACGCCAACTTCTTCCAACACCAGCCGTACCTGGATGAGTTCAACAAGGCCAAGGGCACCAACCTGGTGAGCGTGGCCGGCGTGCATATCGAACCGCTGGGCGTGTACTCGACCAAGATCAAGAAGCTGGACGAGCTGTCCTCCGGCGCCACCGTGGTCATCCCCAACGATGCTACCAACGGCGGCCGCGCCCTGCTGCTGCTGGACAAGGCCGGCGTGATCAAGCTGAAGGACAACAAGAACATCCTGTCGACCGTGAAGGATGTGGTGGAGAACCCGAAGAACGTCAAGTTCCGTGAGCTGGAAGCCGCCACCATCCCGCGCGTGCTGACCCAGGTCGATGCCGCCCTGATCAACACCAACTACGCGCTGGAAGCCAAGCTGAACCCTGAGAAAGACGCTCTGGCTATCGAAGGCAGCGACTCGCCTTACGTGAACATCCTGGTTGCCCGCCCGGACAACAAGGACTCCGATGCGATGAAAAAACTCGCAGCCGCGCTGCACTCGCCTGAAGTGAAGCAGTTCATCACCGAGAAATACAAAGGCGCTGTGGTCCCGGCGTTCTAAGGCGTCACATCGCGCTGGATTCTTCGCGGGGCAAGCCCGCTCCCACAAGGTAAGGCGTACGCCGACCCATGTGGGAGCGGCCTTGTGTCGCGATAGGCCTGCGCAGCAGGCCCAGCATTCTCAATCCCGCTTCACAAGCCCGGGCAACTGCGCCACCAGCTTCTGGTTGTTGAACGGCGCCCGAATGAACCCGCGCTGACGCCCATCCGGCCCGACAATCGCCAGGTTGCCGCTGTGATCCACGGTATACCCCGGCTTGCTGGTATCCGCCGGAATGAACGGGATGCTCAAGGCATTGGCCAGCTTCTGGGTGTCCTCGATCGACCCCGCCACCCCGACAAAGTCCTTGTCGAAATAGCCCAGGTACTGCTTCAGCTGATTCGGCGTATCGCGGTTCGGGTCCACGCTCACCAATACCACCTGCAACCGGTCGACGGCTTCCTTGGGTAGCTCGCTCTTCACCTGGCGCAACTGGGCCAAGGTGGTCGGGCAGATGTCCGGGCAGTAGGTGTAGCCAAAGAACAGCAGCGACCATTTGCCCTTCAGATCATCCAGCTGCACCGGCTGGCCGTTCTGGTCAGTCATGGTCACGTCGGCCACGGTGCGGCTCTGCGGCAACAGGATAATGCCGGCGTCGATCAGTTCGGTGGGGTTGGGCTGGTCGCGGCCATTGAGCACCTTGTTGACGGTCAGGCCCAGGATCAACGCGACCAAGGCAACGAGAATGAAGACGGTTTTCTGGGTTCGGGTCATAGGTTCAGCAACAGGTAGTGGTCGAGGAGCAACGCGATGAACAGCGCGAACAAGTAGGCGATAGAGTACTTGAAGGTGCCAATCGCCGCGTGCGGCCGGCTGCCACGGTACAACACCCAGGCCCATTGCAGGAAGCGCAGCCCCAAGGCCAAGGCACAGGTGAGGTACAGCGGGCCGCTCATGTGAATGGCATAAGGCAAAAGGCTCACCGCCAGCAAGATCAGGGTGTAGAGCAGGATATGCAGCTTGGTGTAGCGCTCGCCGTGGGTCACCGGCAGCATCGGGATATCGGCCTTGGCGTACTCCTCCTTGCGGTGGATGGCCAGTGCCCAGAAGTGCGGTGGAGTCCAGGCGAAGATGATCAGCACCAGCAACAAAGGCTCGGCGCTGACGTGGCCGCTTACCGCAACCCAGCCGAGCAAGGGCGGGGCAGCGCCAGCCAAGCCCCCGATAACGATGTTTTGCGGCGTGGCACGCTTGAGAAAGCCTGTGTAGAGCACGGCATAACCAAGCAGCGAAGCCAAAGTCAGCCAGGCGGTGAGCGTGTTGGTGAACACCAACAGCAGGGCCATGCCCAATAGCGCAAGGGCTAGGGCGAACAGCAGCGCCGGCAGCGGCTCGACCCGGCGCTGGGCAAGCGGCCGCTTGCGAGTACGCGCCATCAGCGCGTCGATGCGCCGGTCCACCACATGGTTGACCACCGCCGCACCACCGGCACACAGGCCAATGCCCAGGTTGCCGAACAGCAGCACACTCCAACCCACCCCCGCGCGGGTGGCGAGGAACATGCCCGCCAGCGAGGTGATCAACATCAGCACCACCACCTTGGGCTTGGTCATTTCCAGGTAATCGCGCCAGGTGGCCCGCCGTGCGCTCAGAAGCGTCGCCACGAATCGTTCCTCATGTGATGGGAGATGCCTACGCCGGTCACCGGCCGCAGGCGCCAGCCGTGGCCGACACCTACGCGCACCTTGTCGACCACCCGAATGCGGTAGTTCACCAGCACCATGCTCAGCAGCAACAGTGCGCCGCCAGCGTTGTGCGCCACGGCCACCGCCAACGGCAGATGCAGCAGCACGTTGCTGATCCCCAGGCCCACCTGCACGGCCAGCGCCAGCAACACCAGCCGCGCCAGGTTGGCAAGGCCACAGCGATGCAGCTTCCAGCTGAGCATCAGCAGCACGCAGGTCACCAACAGCGCTCCCAGGCGATGGCTGATATGAATGGCCGTGCGCGCATCACTGTCCAGTTGCCCGCCCAGGTAGTTGGGGCCGACGTGCTGGGTCAGGTGGAAGCCGTTGCTGAAGTCCGCCGCCGGCCACCACTGGCCATGGCAGGTCGGCAGGTCGATACAGGCAACCGCCGCGTAGTTGGCACTGACCCAGCCGCCCAAGGCAATCTGCCCGATGACTACCAGCAGGGCCAGCGCAGCGATCCGGCGCAGGCTCAAAGGTAATTTGGGCAATGGCGCAAAAGCGCGGGACAGACGCAGGGATAACAGGAATAGCAAGCTCAGCGTGGTGAAACCACCCAGCAAGTGCGCGGTGACCACCTGTGGCCATAGCTTCAGGGTGACCGTCCACATGCCAAAAGCCGCCTGGGCCAACACTACCCCCAGCAACAGCACTGGCAGGCGATACGGCTGGCCATCGCGGGCATGTCGGCGTATCGCCTGAAAGGCGAGCAGGGCGATTACCACGCCCAGGGTACCGGCGAAGTAGCGATGAACCATCTCGGCCCAACCCTTGGCAGCTTCCACAGGGTGCTCAGGGAAGTGCAGCTCGGCATGAGCCAGCTGCGCTTCGCTCTTGGGCACGCTGATGAAGCCGTAGCAACCCGGCCAGTCAGGGCAGCCGAGGCCGGCGTGGGTCAGCCGGGTATAGGCACCGAGCAGGACAACCAGCAGTGCCAGCAGGGTGGCGAACACAGCAAGGCGAAATCCGGGTCTGGCCATGGCAGGCTCCTAGCCGATGTTGGACAGCTTGAGCAGGTGGCGCAGGTCATCCAGCACATGCTTGCCATTGACCTTGTCGCCGTAGCGCAGTACCAGGTTGCCGTGCGGGTCGACAATCCATAACTGCGGGGCAGCCTCGCCGACCTGCTTCAGGTAGCGCTGCGCATCCAGCGGGTAGCGTTGCAATTGCGGGTACTCGCGGCCGAGCAGGGCCTGATAATCGGTGCTCAGCGGCTGGGCGCTAGCCAGCGCATGGCTGGCACGGCTGGCATCGCGCCCCAGGCCGACCTGGATCTGCCGGGCCAGATAAACCAAGCGCTGGCAATCTTCGGCACAGGCCTGCGGCGCGCTGACCAGCAACTGCCAGCGCTCGTCCTGGCCAGCCACGCCAAGATCGGCACGGCTTTGCCCGTTGCCGATCATGGCGCCGTGGTAGCTGCGGCCTTCCGGCACCCAGAACTTGAGCTTGTACATGCTCGTGGCCAGGATCATTGGCCCAAGCACCACCAGCAGGATCAACAATAGCTGCAAACGCCCGCGGGCTCTGGGTTTGCTACGTTCAGGCACGTCCAGTGGAGTGGCGGTGGCCATGGCGTTTCTCCTTGTTGTGGTGCCAGCCGAAATAGAGGTAGAGCAGGACCAAAGCAGTAGCCAGGGCAAACCATTGCACGGCATAGCCCACGTGTTTTTCCGGGCCCATGGCCACGATCGGCCAGTCCAGGCGATAGGTAGCCGGGCCGGGTTCCAGGCGTAGTTCGTGGGCGAAACCTTCCCGATCCAGCTGCGGCCAAAGCTGAGCGGCGTCGACGGCGGTCAGCAGGTGGGGCCACTGACCGCCAACCGGGTCCGGGTGCAGCTGGAAGGTGTTACCGGGTGCGACGTACACCGCAGCGTCCAGTGCCAAGGCCTGGGCAGGCGTGTCGAAGTGCACAGGCACGCGGCGATCTGGCCAGGGTAGCCAACCGCGATTGACCAGCACCCACAAGCCGCTGGCCTGGTCATGGAAGGGTTGCAGCAGCTCTACGCCGGCCTGGCCATCGCGCATGCGGTTGTCCAGCAGCAGGCTGTGATCGGCGTCGAAGCGGCCGTACAGGTGCACGCGGCGGAAGGTGTTGTCCTGGCTGCCGGTCAGCTGGGCAATGGCTAATGGCGCTTCGATACGCCGCTCGGCATAGCTGGCCAGCAGCGCACGCTTTTCCTCGGCGCGACCCAGTTGCCAGCAGCCAAGCGCGATCAACCCCGGCAGCAGCGCAAGCACCACCAGAGTCGGCACCCAGCCTGGGCGAAACGGCCTCATCGGCGGCTCGCTATACTTATCCACATCACCGCATCCCCCCGGAGAAGCGCCATGCTCAAGGCCGCGATTGTCCTGATGCTGTTGGCCACGATTGCCAGCCTGCTCAGTGGCCTGGTGTTCCTGGTCAAGGACGACGAAAACTCGACCCGCCTGCTGAAAGCGCTGACAGTGCGAGTGACCCTGGCGGCCCTGACCATCGGCCTGGTCGCCTGGGGTTTCATGAGTGGTCAGCTGGTTTCACATGCTCCCTTCTGAATCTGCATGGGCCTTAAAGCACATACACAAAGATGAACAACCCCACCCACACCACATCGACGAAATGCCAGTACCAACTGGCCGCCTCGAAGCCGAAATGTTTCGCTGGGTTGAAGTGCCCCCGCATGATCCGCACGAACATCACGATCAGGATGATGGTGCCCAAGGTCACGTGCGCACCGTGGAAGCCGGTGAGCATGAAGAACGTCGCCCCGTAAATGCCCGAACCCAGCGTCAGCCCCAGCTTGGTATAGGCTTCGTGATACTCGAAGGCTTGCAGCGCGATGAAGCTGATGCCCAACAGGATGGTCAGCGCCATCCAGAGTTTCAGCGGCCCACGGTGGTCACGGCGTAAGGCGTGATGGGCGAGGGTGATGGTCACGCTGGAGCTGACCAGCAGGATGGTGTTGATCAGCGGCAGGTGCCACGGGTCGATCACTTCCTTGGGCGGCGGGAACAGTTTCGGGTCTGGCGTATGCAGCAGCGGCCAGGTGAACTCGAAACTCGGCCACAGCATGTGCGCCACGCCCTTGGCACCTTCCCCCCCCAGCCATGGCCCTGCCAGCACACGCACGTAGAACAGCGCGCCGAAGAAGGCCAGGAAGAACATCACCTCGGAAAAGATGAACCAGCTCATGCCCCAGCGGAGCGAGCGGTCCAGCTGCGGGCTGTACAGCCCTGCACGGCTTTCCTTGACCACCGCCCCGAACCAGCCGAACAACATATAGGCCAGGAACAACGCACCAACAAAGAAGATCAGTGGCCCATGCGAGTCCGGGTGGCCGGCCTTCATGTCGTTGAACCAGGTGCCCAGGCCAAACACCGTGATGAACATGCCGAGGGTGGCGATGATCGGCCATTTGCTCTGCGCCGGGACGTAATAGTGCTCATGACTTGCCATTGCTGTTCTCCTTCCCTTAACGGGCGCCCTGGACGTCCTGGGTCGCAACATGCGCGACCGGCGGGTGGCGAGCGGTGATGTCGAACAAGGTGTAGGCCAGTGTCAGGTGCTTAACGCTGGCCGGCAGGTCGCGGTCAACGATGAAGCGCACCGGCATCTCGATGCGTTCGCCGGGCTGCAGCACCTGCTGGGTAAAGCAGAAGCACTCGGTCTTGTGGAAGTACGCCGCGGCCTCGGCCGGGGTAATGCTGGGTATTGCCTGCGCACTCATCGGCCGGTCGGTCGGGTTGTGGGCAATGAAGATCATCTGGTTCACCGCCCCGGGGTTGACCTCCAGCTGGTCGGCAGTGGAGTAGAAGTCCCAGACCATGTCGCTGGCATTGGTCGACATGAACTGCACCCGCACAGCACGCGTCGGGTCACTGACCTGGCTACCTTCGTATTGGCCGCCGGTCTTGCCGTTGATACCGAACGCTTTGCACATCACGTCATAGATCGGCACCAGGGCGAAACCGAAGGCGAACATCACCACCGTCAGCATCAACAGGCGCGTTACCAGGCGCTTCAGCGAAAGGCCTTTCATGGCAGGGTTCCTATTTCACTTCCGGTGGAGTCTGGAAGGTGTGGTAGGGCGCCGGTGAAGGAATCGACCATTCCAGGCCCTCGGCGCCATCCCAGGGTTTGGCCGGTGCCGGCGCGCCACCACGGATGCACTTGATGACAATGAACAGGAAGAAGATCTGAGTGGCGCCAAACATGAACGCGCCGATCGACGACACCATGTTGAAATCGGCGAACTGCAGGTTGTAGTCGGGGATACGCCGCGGCATGCCCGCCAGGCCAACGAAGTGCATGGGGAAGAAGGCCATGTTCATGCCAATGAACGACAGCCAGAAATGCAGCTTGCCGAGGGTTTCGTCGTACATGTGGCCGGTCCACTTGGGCAGCCAGTAGTAGGCCGAAGCGAAGATGCCGAAGATGGCCCCAGGCACCAGCACGTAATGGAAATGCGCCACCACGAAGTAGGTGTCGTGGTACTGGAAGTCCGCCGGGGCAATCGCCAGCATCAACCCGCTGAAGCCGCCGATGGTGAACAGGATGACGAAGGCAATGGCGAACAGCATCGGCGTTTCGAAGGTGAGCGAACCTTCCCACATGGTGCTGACCCAGTTGAACACCTTCACCCCGGTGGGCACGGCAATCAGCATGGTGGCGTACATGAAGAACAGCTCGCCGACTACAGGGATGCCGACCACGAACATATGGTGAGCCCACACGATGAACGACAGGAAGGCGATGGCGCCGGTGGCGTACACCATCGAGGTGTAGCCGAACAGCGGCTTGCGCGAGAATGCCGGGATGATCGAGCTGACCGCGCCGAAAGCCGGCAGGATCATGATGTACACCTCGGGGTGGCCGAAGAACCAGAACACGTGCTGGAACAGCACCGGGTCACCGCCACCGGCCGCGCTGAAGAAACTGGTGCCGAAGTGAATATCCATCAGCATCATGGTCACCACGCCCGCCAGCACCGGCATCACGGCAATCAGCAGGAATGCCGTGATCAGCCAGGTCCAGACGAACAACGGCATCTTCATCAGGGTCATGCCAGGCGCACGCAGGTTGAGGATGGTGGCGATCACGTTGATCGCGCCCATGATCGAGCTGATGCCCATCAGGTGGATGGCGAAGATGAAGAAGGTGACGCTGGCAGGTGCATAGGTGGTGGACAGCGGGGCGTAGAAGGTCCAGCCGAAGTTCGGCCCGCCGCCCGGGCTGAACAGGGTCGAGACCAGCAGCAGGAAGGCCGCCGGCAGCAGCCAGAAGCTGAAGTTGTTCATCCGCGGCAGCGCCATATCGGGCGCGCCGATCATTAACGGGATCATCCAGTTGGCCAGGCCGACGAAGGCCGGCATCACCGCCCCGAACACCATGATCAAACCATGCATGGTGGTCATCTGGTTGAAAAACGCCGGCTCCACGATCTGCAAGCCAGGCTGGAACAGCTCGGCCCGGATCACCATGGCGAACGAGCCACCCAGCAGGAACATGATGAAACTGAACCACAGGTACATCGTGCCGATGTCTTTATGGTTGGTGGTCAACACCCAGCGCATCAAGCCCTTGGCCGGGCCGTGCGCATGGTCGTGGCCGTGGGCGTGGTCGTCGATCACTGCACTCATGTCCTGTCTCCTGCAATCCGTTGATTGCCGCGAGTAACCCGGTTCACTTGGCTTCTGCCTGCTTCAGCGCCAGCACGTCCTTGGGCGTGACCATGTCGCCTTTGTTGTTGCCCCAGGCATTGCGCTCGTAGGTGACCACAGCAGCGATATCGACTTCCGACAGCTGCTTGCCAAAAGCGGCCATGGCCGTGCCGGGTTTGCCATGGAAGACAATGCCCAGATGGCCTTCCTTCGGCCCGGTGGCAATCTTCGAGCCCTTGAGCGCCGGGAACATCGGCGGCAGGCCTTGGCCTTCGGCCTGGTGACAGGCTACGCAGGTGGTGTGGTAGACCTTGTCGCCGCGCTCCACCAGCTCTTCCAGGGTCCATTCCTTGCTGGTCAGTTCCTTGAGCTTGGCGGCTTCAGCCTTGCGCTCGCCCAGCCAGGTGTCGTAGTCGGCCTTGGACTTGACCTCGACCACCACCGGCATGAAGCCGTGGTCCTTGCCGCACAGCTCGGTACACTGGCCGCGGTAGATGCCGGGTTTTTCGATACGGGTCCAGGCTTCGTTGACGAAACCGGGGATGGCGTCGCGCTTTACCGCGAAGGCCGGCACCCACCAGGAATGAATCACGTCGGCAGCAGTCACCAGGAAGCGCACCTTGGCGCCCACCGGCAGCACCAGCGGCTGGTCGACCTCAAGCAGGTAGTGCTCGTCCTTGGGCGCTTGGTTGTGGATCTGCTCGGCGGGGGTGGCCAGGTTGCTGAAGAACTCCACGTCCTGGCCCAAGTACTTGTAATGCCACTTCCACTGGTAGCCGGTGACCTGGATGTCGATGTCCGACTCACTGGCGTCGTAGATGTCGATCAGGGTCTTGGTGGCCGGGATGGCCATGGCCACCAGGATCAGGAACGGGATCACGGTCCAGAGAATTTCCACCCAGGTGTGCTCGTGGAAGTGCGCGGCCTGTTGGCCGGTGGAGCGACGGTGGATGACCATCGACCAGAACATCGCGCCAAACACCACGATGCCGATGATCACGCAGATCCAGAAGATGATCATGTGCAGGTCGAAGACGGCGTTGGAGACTTCCGTCGCCCCCGGGTGCATGTTCACGGTCCAGGCAGCGTTGGCCTGACCAAAAACCGACCACAACAGGAGGCCCATCCAGACATGTGGATGTCGCATCATTGCGGGTTCCCCTTCTCGTTCTTGTTGTCCCGGAGGCGTGGCCTGCGGCAAGAGGGAACGGCGGTCAAGACTGCCTGGCTTCGACGACCGAGCCCCTGCTAAAAGCAGCTGGGCCTCATCAACGAATCACGTTCAACGGGAGTATAGACAGCGACCAATGGCACGCAATGAAGCCTGTGAAATGAACTTCATGAAAAGAGGAAATAGCCCGAAAACCGCGTGCTTGATAGGGTATGGCCAAATAATGGCAATCCGATATGCCTGATTGCGCACACGTTTGCGTGATTTATAACAAATACGTCTTAGGTATTCTGTATACCGAGCTAATTTAGTGTCTTCCGTTTGAAACGTAATGTCCCTGGAGTTGTCATGAACATCGCTGCTGTACGCGAGCAGGTAAGCCAAGCCCATCAACATGAAGGCCAGACCGGCCAATTGAAACTGCGTCTCGAGCTGCAACTGCCCCACCTGCATCCCTCGATCCAACTGCCTGAGCAGGACGCCCAGGGTACTTTGGCGCGCTTCGTCAGCGCCTACATTGACCAGGTTCCGGAACTGCTGGAGGCCGCCCACGAGGTCGCCCGCGAGGCCGGCATCGAATCGCAGATCACACCTGTGCTGAAAATTGCCGAGGCCTACTTTCTGCAGCCGCCCAGCGTGATGCAAGGTCATGTCGGCCTGGACTGCCTGCTGGACGAGGCCTACTTGGCACACCGCCTGGTGGAAGAGGTGAACGACCTGTACATCCGCCATTTCCAGCAGCCGTTGATTCCGGTCGACACCACTGTCGCCAACCTGATCGCCCACCAGTTGATTGGCGAAAGCTTTGCCAACCAGCTGGATGAAGTGGTGCACCACTCGGTTGACGAAATGCTCAACGACGAGAGCTTTGCGGTTGAATCGGTGGAGGCTTATCGGGAGAAACTGAGCAGCCCGGCCACCGGCGAGGCGTGGAAGCGCTGGCCTTGCCTGTCGCGCCAGCTAGGTGTCGAGCTAGGGCAGCCAGCCTGATTTTCCTGTCCCGGCCTTTAGCGGGCGAGCCCGCGAAGAGGCCGGATCAGGCAACAATGACGGCGGCCCTATGCCCCAACCCCCGCCGTGGTCCGCAAGCGCCCCTCGATCCGCCGCTTCAGGCGCCGCTGCTCTATCAGCAACCGTGACCCATTGGCAGAATTGCTGCGGCTCCAGTCCTCCAGCAACTCAAGGCACGAGTGGTCGATATAGCTCAGGTTCCCCAGCGGCACATGCAGCGTGGTGCCCGCCGGTACGGTATCCAGCACCTGGGTCAGCGCCGGCACCTTCAGGAACGTCGCCGCGCCGCTGAGGCGCAACTCCATGTGCCCATCCTTGGCCAGGCTCACCAGGTTGATCTTCAGCCGCGCCGCCTTGAACGCCAGCTTCAGCAAGGTCAGGGCAAAGCCCAGCAGTACACCGGTCAGCAGGTCGGTGAAGATGATCGCCAGCGCAGTCGCCGCGTACGTGAACATCGGCATGCGCCCATAACGGCCCAGCCCGCGAAATGCCTTGAAGTCGACCAGTTTGACCCCGGTAAACACCAGCACCCCCGCCAGGCTCGCCACCGGGATCTGCTGCAGCACGCTGCTCAGCGCTACCACGAAGGCCAGCAACCACAAGCCATGGAAGATCGCCGACGCCCGGGTTTGTGCCCCGGCCTGGACGTTGGCCGAGCTGCGCACGATCACCCCGGTCATCGGCAGGGCACCGAGCACCCCGCACAGCATGTTGCCGATACCCTGGGCCGACAGCTCGCGGTCGAAGTCCGAACGCTGGCCGCTGTGCATGCGGTCCACTGCTGCGGCCGACAGCAAGGTTTCGGCACTGGCAATGAACGCCAGGGCAAAGGCGGCGACCAGCAGGGTAGGGTCGGCCAGCTGCATCAGGTCCTCCGGACGAAGCCAGTCGATGGCCTCGGACAGGTCAGCCGGTACCTGCACACGGTTCACCGGCAAGGCTAGCCACATGCTGATAGCGGTCATGCTGGCCACGCCGAGTAATGCACCCGGCACGAAACGCAGCCGCTGCGGCCGCAAGCGCTCCCAGCCCCACATGATGGCGATGGTCCCAAGCCCCAGCGCACCGGCCATCCAGCCGGAGCCCGTGCTCTCCTGTGGCAGGGCTGCCGACAAAGTTGCCGGGAATTCCAGCAGGTTCTGCAGGCCCGACGGTTGCGGCGCCGTGTCGAACATCACATGCACCTGCGAAAGCACGATCAACACGCCAATCCCCGCGAGCATGCCGTAAACCACCGCCGGCGCGGTCACGCGGAACCAGCAGCCCAGGCGCAAGCGACCGGCCAGCAACTGCAATACGCCGGCCAACAACAGGATTGGCCCGAGCATGGCCATGCCGTGCTGGCGTACCAGCTCGAACACCAGTACCGCCAGACCGGCAGCGGGGCCGCTGACCTGTAGTGGGGACCCGGCCAGGAAACCGACGACAATACCGCCGATAATCCCGGTAATCAGGCCTTTTGCCGGCGGCATGCCAGAAGCGATCGCAATGCCCATGCACAACGGCAGGGCCACCAGGAAGACCACCACCGACGCCAGCAACTCACGCGGCAGGGCCGCTTTCAACTGTGTAATGTTCACCGTGTTTCTCCTTTCTCTAGTCGCACGGCCATTCCCCTGGCCGTGGGCACGTTTGCCCCTGACAGGCGCGCAGGCGCGGGCCGCCAGCGAGCACGCCGGCAGGGCAGTCAGGGAATTCAAGGCAGCCGAAGGCCGCGCCACACCCCTACAGGGTGCAGCCGGCTATCAAGGTTCTAGCGGCGGACGGGTCGCTTAGTAGCGGCCTCTCGGAGTGGCGCAGGGAACTGGTTCACCAGCGGCCAAGGGCATGAAGCTGTCGCTGGCAGCGTCGTAGGCTTCGATCTTGCTGGTCTCGATGTCGTACACCCAACCATGAATGAACAGCTCACCGGCTGCCAGGCGCGAAGCCACCGAAGGATGGGTGCGCAAGTGATGCAGCTGGGCGATCACGTTCTCTTTGGTCAGCACTTGCATCGTCTCGTGCTCGCTGCCGCAGGAGCAATTGTTCTCGACCACGGTGCGAGCCACTTCAGCGTGGCGCAACCAGGCGCCGACGGTAGGCATCTTGGTCAGCGACTGCGGGTTGAGTACTGCACGCATGGCGCCACAGTCAGAGTGACCACAGATGATGATGTGGTGCACTTTAAGCGCCATTACGGCGTATTCGATGGCGCTGGAAACGCCGCCGTTCATCTGGCCGTAAGGCGGTACCACGTTACCCACGTTACGGGTCACGAACAGGTCGCCTGGCGAGCTCTGAGTGATCAGCTCGGGCACGATGCGCGAATCGGCGCAGGTAATGAACATGGCGCGAGGCGTTTGCGCGGTGGCGAGTTTCTTGAACAGCTCTTGCTGATCGGGGAACACATCATGGTGAAAGCGCAGGAAGCCGTCGACGATGTGCTTAAAAGCAGCATCGGCGCTTTCCGCGGGGACCTGCGGTACGACCTTGGATGGGTCCTTGACGGGCATGATTCATCCTCTTGACGGTGTGTAGGTAAATCCATTTTACCGGTGAAAGATTCTGGCTATGCAGGGTATTAGATGACTCGCACGGACCATAGATCACAGTCGGTGTGGACTGGTTTCCTACGCTAGCGGGGAAAACTTAACTGAAACTTAATTCGAGGGCTCTAGAACGGGCGTTCCAGATGAAAAAGGCGGGAACTGAATAATAGCAAAAAAACATCAGTTGCCAATATGTATTAGCGCAATTATCAACTTGGATGAGTGGGATTCGGGGCTGGCAATACGCCCACTGCAGGAGCGCAGCCCTGTGGTATTTCAGAACAACGCCATCTGCCCACCCGGACGGCAGAATGCGGAGCAATCCAGCGCCTGCGCATCCCGCCCCTCGAACTCAAGGCGTTTCATGGCCTTGGCGAAGCGCTGGGCCAGTAATTCGGCAAACACCCCTTCACCGCGCATGCGCGCGCCGAAGCGGCTGTCATACAGCTCGCCACCACGGGTCTGGCGAATCAGGCTCAGGACATGCGTTGCCCGCTGCGGGTAATGATCCTGCAACCACTGCTCAAACAACGGCGCCACCTCCAGCGGCAGCCGCAGCATCATGTAGGCCGCACTTTGCGCACCGGCCTCCTTGGCCGCCTCCAGCAGGCGTTCGAGTTCACTGTCGTTGATCATCGGAATCATCGGCGAGCACAGCACCCCCACAGGCACGCCCGCGTCACGCAATACCCGGATGGCACGCAGCCGCGCACCGGGTGAGGCCGCCCGGGGTTCGAGCACGCGCTTGAGGTCGTCGTCCAGCGTGGTCAGGCTGATCATCACCCTTGCCAGGCGCTGGCGGGCCATCTCGGCGAGCAGGTCGAGGTCGCGCAGTACCAGCGAGCCCTTGGTGACGATGGTCACCGGATGGCGAAAACGCAGCAGCACCTCAAGCAGGCGACGCGTGAGCATCTGATCCCGCTCAATGGGCTGGTATGGATCGGTATTGGAGCCCAGGTTGATCGGCGCACACACATAGCCCGGTTTGCTCAATTGCTGCGCCAGCACCTCGGCAGCGTTGGTCTTGGCAATGAGCTTGGTCTCGAAATCCAGCCCAGGGGACAGATCCCAGTACGCGTGGGAGGGGCGGGCATAGCAATAAATACAGCCGTGTTCGCAACCGCGGTAAGGGTTGATGGATCGGTCGAAGGGCAGATCAGGTGAGGTGTTGCGGCTGATCACCGACTTTGCCGTCTCGATCCGCACCTCGGTCCCTTGGCTTGGCGGCACTTCTTGGTACCAGCCATCATCCTCTGCTACCGAGTGGTTCGGCGCGAAGCGGTTGTGGGGGTTGTGTGCCGTACCACGGCCCTTTTGCGGTGCAGGAGGAATCATGGTCAACTCCAATACTGTATTTACATACAGTATATCGTCAACCGTGATTCCACCAGCGCCTCTGGTCCGACAGGCGTGGGCCTACTCCGGCTTCTTCAGCTTCGGATTAGGGAAGAATTGCACCGTCTGAACCTTGGCCGGGGCGGCTTTCGGTTGCAGATGGTTGACCCGGGTGCCGAGCTCCTTCGGCACCGACAAGCCCTGCTCGTTGAGGGTGTCGGTAAAGCCGCAGGCCACGCACTCGCGGTGCGGTACATCGTCTTCGTTCCACATCATCAACTTGTCGGGCTCGCTGCATGCCGGGCACACGGCCCCGGCAATGAAGCGTTTCTTGGTTTTGTTCACAGCTACCTCACTCATGCCGCCACGGCCTCGGTCAGGCCACTGTGGCGCAGCAATGCATCGATGGATGGCTCACGGCCACGGAAGTCGACGAACAGCTCCATCGGCTCGCGCGAGCCGCCGCGGGCCAGAATTGCCTCACGGAAGGCGCGGCCGGTCTCGGCATTCAGTACGCCTTCTTCCTCGAAGCGCGAGAAGGCGTCAGCCGACAGCACTTCGGCCCATTTGTAGCTGTAGTAGCCGGCCGCGTAACCGCCCGCAAAGATGTGCGCAAAGCTGTTCGGGAAGCGGTTGTACGCGGGAGGGCGCATGACCGACACCTCATCGCGCACGCCTTCAAGCACCTGCAGCACGCTGCGGCCATCGCCATGGCTGGCATGCAGCTCGAAGTCGAACAGCGAGAACTCCAGCTGGCGCACCATCATCATGCCCGACTGGAAGTTCTTCGCCGCCAGCATCTTGTCCAGCAGGTCCTGGGGCAGGGCCGCACCGGTTTCATAATGGCCGGAGATCAGGGCAAGGCCTTCAGGCTCCCAGCACCAGTTTTCCATGAACTGGCTTGGCAGCTCGACCGCATCCCACGCCACGCCATTGATGCCGGACACACCGGCATGCTCGATGCGGGTCAGCATGTGATGCAGACCATGGCCAAATTCGTGGAACAGGGTGGTGACCTCATCGTGGGTCAGCAATGCTGGTTTGCCAGGCGCGGCGGGGGTGAAGTTGCACACCAGGTTGGCCACTGGGCTCTGCAGCTGGCCGGCGGCAGTGCGGCGACGGTCGCGGGCGCCGTCCATCCAGGCACCGCCGCGCTTGTTGGCGCGGGCATACAGGTCGAAGAAGAAGCGGCCGACATGCTGGCCGTTTTCTTTGATTTCGAACAGGCGCACGTCCGGGTGCCAGCTGTCGAAGCCCTTGAGCTCGGCGATTTCAATGCCGTACAGGCGCTGCACGATGCTGAACAGGCCACCCAGCACCTTGTCGATCGGGAAGTAGGCACGCAGGGCTTCCTGCGACACGCTGTAGCGCTGCTCTCGCAGTTTCTCGCCATAGTAGCCGGCGTCCCAGCTGGCCAGCTCAGGGCAGCCCTGCTCGGCAGCATAGGCCTTGAGCTGCTGCAGGTCCTGGGCGGCGAACGGCTTGGAGCGCTTGGCCAAGTCACGCAGGAAGCTCAGCACTTGGTCGCTGGACTCGGCCATCTTGGTCGCCAGGCTCAGCTCTGCATAGTTCTGGTAGCCCAGCAGCTCGGCCAGCTCCTGGCGCAGGTCGAGGATGTCCTGCATCACCGGGCCGTTGTCGTTCTGGCCGGCGTTCGGGCCCTGGTCCGAGGCGCGGGTGCAATAGGCCGCGTACACCTCTTCGCGCAGGGCGCGGTCGCTGGCGTAGGTCATGACCGCGTAATAGCTGGGGAACTCCAGGGTGATCAGCCAGCCATCGAGGCTCTTGGCCTGGGCGGCGGCGGCCATCTGCGCCTTGGCCGAGTCGGTCAGGCCGGCCAGTGCAGCTTCATCGGTAACGTGCTTGGTCCAGGCCTGAGTGGCGTCGAGCAGCTGGTTGGAGAAGCGGCTGCCCAGCTCGCTGAGCTTGCTCTGCACTTCGGCGTAGCGCTGCTGCTTATCCGCCGGCAGGTCGATACCCGACAAGCGGAAGTCACGCAGGGCGTGCTCGAGGATAGTCTTTTGCGCCACGTCGAAGCTGGCAGCCTCAGGGCTGTTGATCAACGCCTGGTAGGCTTCGAACAACGCACGGTTCTGGCCCAGTTCGGTAGAGTAGGCGCTCAGGGCTGGCAGGCAAGACTCGTAAGCCTCGCGCAGCTCGGCGCTGTTGCACACCGCATTGAGGTGGCTGACCGGGCTCCAGGCGGCGCCCAGGCGGTCGTTCAGTTCGTCCATGGCCAGCACCAAGCCGGCCCAGGTAGGGTTGTTGCCCTGCTTTTCGAGGATCTCGGCAATGGCTTTACGGTTGTCGGCCAGGATCGCTTCGATCGCCGGCAACACGTGTTCGGCACGGATTTGCGAGAAGGGCGGCAGATCGTAGGACTGCAGAAGTGGGTTGTTCGCACTCACGGTTCGGATACCTTGGCAGAAGAAACACTGCCCCATCTTAATTACAATCGACGCCGACCGCAGCAGGCAGCCTGCCTATCGGCACAGATGAGAGACGCTATCATGGCCATTCGCAGCTTCCAGCAACACACTCCAAAAGTGGGGCCCAAGGCATTCGTCGACCGTTCGGCGGTGGTGTTGGGCGACGTGGAGATCGGCGAAGACAGCTCGATCTGGCCACTGACAGTAATACGCGGCGACATGCACCGCATCCGTATCGGTGCGCGCACCAGCGTGCAGGATGGCAGCGTGCTGCACATCACCCACGCTGGCCCGTTCAACCCCGACGGGTTCCCCTTGATCATCGGCGACGAAGTGACCATCGGTCACAAAGTGATGCTGCATGGCTGCACCTTGGGCAATCGCATTCTGGTGGGTATGGGCAGCACCATCATGGACGGCGCCATCGTCGAGGACGAAGTGGTCATCGGTGCCGGAAGCCTGGTACCGCCCGGCAAACGCCTGGTCAGTGGCTACCTGTATATGGGCAGCCCGGTAAAACAGGCCCGGTTGCTGAACGACAAGGAGCGTGCGTTCTTTGCCTACAGCGCCGGCAATTATGTGAAGCTCAAGGACCAGCACCTGGCCGAAGGCTACGATCAACCTGAATGAGCGCATTCGCGGGCAGGTCCGCGAAGATGGCCACGCAGCACTGAAGTGGAACCCTTTACATGCACCAGCAAAACATCCTTTTCGACCTCGACGGTACCCTGACCGACCCACGCCTGGGCATCACACGCTCGATCCAGTACGCCCTGGCCAAGCTGGGCATCGACGAACCGGACCTGGCCCGCCTCGAACACTTCATCGGCCCACCCTTGCTGCAGGCTTTCATGCAGTTCTACAGCTTCGACGAAGCCAAGGCCTGGGATGCGGTGAACTTCTACCGGGAGCGTTTCCGCGTCACCGGCCTGTACGAGAACCTGGTGTTCCAAGGTGTGCCGGAGTTGCTCGAAGCCCTGAACGGGCAGGGCCGCACGCTGTACATCGCCACCTCCAAGCCGTGGGAATTCGCCCGCGAAATCGCCCGGCATTTCGCCTTCGACCACCACTTCAAGGTGATCTACGGCAGCGAACTGGACGGCACGCGCACCAACAAGGTCGAGCTGATTCGCCATTTATTGGATGAAGAACGGCTGGACCCGGCGCAAACCCTGATGATCGGGGACCGCAAGCATGACCTGATCGGCGCGCACAGCAATGGCTTGCAGGCCGTAGCGGTGGGGTATGGGTTTGGTACCAGCGAAGAGTTGATGGCGGAAGAACCCGCTTTCCACTTCGCCACGGTAGCCGATTTGCATCAGGCTTTTAGCAAGCCTTGAGTGCCAGCAGGGCTGCTTTGCTGCCGGCCCTTCCACATCGATCGGCGTACGCAGGGCCTTTGTGGGGGCCTTGTGTCGCGATGGGCCGCAAAGCGGCCCCTTACCTCACTGGCTAACCATCAGACGCTGCAGCGCCGCTTTTCTTTCTTCAGTAGACAACCGCCCCAACTGCTCGACCCGCTCGTAAAACCGAGCCCAATCCCCACCCGCGTCACGAAACAGCGCCGCAAACGCCGGCACCCACTGATCATAGAGCCCGAACGGCAACAGCTTGGCGTTATTCATCGGCCCATACATCCAGGCGTCATAGCGCTTGTCACCGCCCCACTGGCCATCACGCACCTGCCGGTATTCACGCCTCAAACGCTCAAACTCGCGCTGTTTGGCCTGGCGCTTGTGCGCATCATCCAACGGCCCTGCATAAATCGCCTGCAATCGCTCACGGCTGCCCAGCACCAGGCGGATAAACTGGTCGCGCTGCTTTCCCTGATCCCCGCCAACCGCCGCAAGGCCACGTGCCGCTCGCCATTGCCGCGTGCCTTCCTGCTCGACAAACGAGGCAAACGACTCGTTGAACTCGGTGTCGTCCTGCACATAGAAACGCTGATGGGCCAGCTCATGGAAGATCAAGGTCGCCAGGCGCTCGTCACCCCAGCCCATCATCGAAGACAGGATCGGGTCATCGAACCAGCCCAGGGTTGAATAGGCTTCCACCCCGCCGACGTACACATCCAGCCCGCCCTGGCGCATCAGTGCCGCCGCCCCACGCGCTGCCCCTTGCTGATAGTAGCCACGGTAGGCCACGCATCCGGCAATCGGGAAGCAGTGCGTCACCGGCTGCAACGACAGCTCGGGCGTGGCGAACACGTTCCAGACCACGTACGGGCGGCCCAGGTCGGCATAGACCCGGTAGCTGCGGTTGTCGGGCAGTTTCAATTGCTGGCTGGCAAAAACCCGCGCCTGTTCAGCCCGTTGCAGGTGGGCGCGCAACGCTGGCGGGGTAGCCGGGTCAGCGACTACCTGTTCCACCGGTTGCCGCGCCTGCAACAACTGCCACTGCCCCTGCGCCAGCTGCCCGTAGTAGGCGGCGCTGCTGCAACCGCTCAGCAGAAGCGCAGCCGCCAGCGGAACCAAATGGGTGAAAACGCGGTCGAGTGCCCCAGGGCCTGAGCGCTGCATAAGAAAAAGTCGAAGCATCCGGGACTGTCTGACTCGCTCAAGGCTGACTTCGCTCCAAGACTATCTCGCCAAGGGGGAGTTTCGCCATGCGTGCATTGTGGGTCGCCGGTTCACTGATGCTGATATCTGCCTGTTCGACGTTGCCAGATCCGGACCCTAACCAGGCCTGGATCGACCTCACCCCCTACGACAACACCTCGCTTGATGCTGTGCAGGTGGATGAACGTGACTGGGCCGACAACCGGTATTTTGAAGTGCAACCCGGTAGCCATGAGCTGACCGTGCGCTACCAGTTCCCGGTTACCCCCAGCAACATCGGCCCGGTCGAAGAGCCGCTGTGGCGCGATTGCCAGGTGAAACTGACCTTCAAGGACTTCAGCGCCGGGCAGCGCTACCAACTGCAAGCCGGCAGCATCGGCTTTCGTCCTTGGATCAAACTCTACGACCAGCAGCAGAAACTGCTTGGCCAAGGCCTGCCGGCGGGTTGCCAGCGCACCTGACACGCGCAAACGGCGCTATGCTTATAGCGTGTAAATCGCAAGTGGGAGCTTTGCCATGCGCCAGCCCATGATGCTGATCGCCCTCAGTGCACTGGGGGCTTGCGCCAGCCCCTTGCCGCCCGTCGACCCCAAGCAGGCCTGGGTCGACCTCTACACCATGACCCCTGGCCGGGTGATCATGGCCGACCGCCTGGATGGCAAGCGTCTGGATGACGGCCGCTACTTCCAGGTAACGCCG
Organism: Pseudomonas sp. LB-090624; assembly: GCF_003205205.1. Classification (GTDB taxonomy): domain Bacteria; phylum Pseudomonadota; class Gammaproteobacteria; order Pseudomonadales; family Pseudomonadaceae; genus Aquipseudomonas. The sequence continues at coordinate 307,186 of NZ_QJRL01000003.1, read as the reverse complement.
GGCAAGCACGAACTGGTGGTGCGCTTCGATTACGAGATTTACTCGGGCGGCATCATGAGTGAGCCACGGGACCGTACCTGCTACCTGACCGTGCGCTTTGACGACTTCAAGGCCGGTGAGCGTTATCGTCTGGAAGCACGGGCGCCGGTGATGGAACCGCAGGTGCTGCTGTATGACGCAAGCCGCAAGGTGCTGGTGAACGAGCCTAGCGAGGTGTTCTGCATTCCGTGAACCTGGGGCCGCCAAGCGGCCCCAAGGTCCGGGACCCTACCGATCATTCTTCTGGTAAATGATTTTCTTGGTCCCACCATCGCAAGTCCCGACCACCATGTTCTGGTCCTTGACCTCGCTGTTGGCCACGATTTCGAGGGTGTAGGATGCTACCCCTTGGGCCTGGATCTTGGCCTCGATCTCGGCTTTTAGTTCCTCGCACGGCTTCACCGCCGCCAACGCGGACGTGGCGACCAGCGAAGCCATCACGGCGATTGCTACGCGAATCATGGAACGGCTCCTGAAAGGGCAGTTGTGCTGCCGACGCTGTTTAGACTACAGCAAACTGCCATCGTTGCGCCGCCTCAGCCCACCAACGCAGCATCCAGGCTGATCTTTGCATTCAGTACCTTGGACACCGGGCAGCCTTCCTTCGCTTTGTTGGCGATCTCCATGAATTGCGCCTCGGTGGCGCCAGGCACCTTGGCCCTGAGCACCAGGTGCACAGCGGTAATGGCAAAGCCATCTGCCTGCTTTTCAAGCGTCACTTCGGCTGCCGTGTCGATTCTGTCAGGAGTGAGCCCTGCCTCGCCTAGCATCATGGACAGTGCCATCGAAAAGCACCCGGCATGCGCCGCCCCGATCAACTCTTCCGGGTTGGTTCCTGGCGTGCCCTCGAAACGGGTATTGAAGCCATAAGGGTTCTGCTTGAGTGCGCCGCTTTCAGTCGAAAGCAAACCCTTGCCTTCTTTCAAACCACCTTGCCATATTGCCGATGCTGTCTTTTTCATGATGCCTCCTTGTCGCTGGTTACGTGCTTATGGGTTCAGAGGTCAGTCGCCTACGGCAAGTTCAGAGCAATCACACGGCAACCATTGAATCCGTCGAATACGCCCATACAGAGTCTTAAAGGCCTCTGGCCAATCACTCTTGCGGAGGCCCCATGACGCAGCTGCGTGACTTGAAGATTTCCACCCTCGATTTGGTGCCCGTTCGCGCCGACGCCGGCCCGGCACAGTCGCTGCGCAACTCGCTGGACCTGGCGCAGCACGTCGAGCGCTTTGGCTACAACCGCTTCTGGGTGGCCGAACACCACAACATGGACGGCATCGCCAGCTCTGCCACTTCGGTTCTGATCGGCTACCTGGCCGGTGGCACCTCCACTATTCGCGTGGGTTCTGGTGGTGTCATGCTGCCCAACCATGCGCCGCTGGTGATTGCCGAGCAGTTCGGCACCCTGGCCAGCCTATACCCTGGGCGTATCGACCTGGGCCTGGGCCGTGCCCCAGGTTCCGACCAGATGACCGCCTATGCCCTGCGCCGCGATCGCGCCGGCGGCCCTGACGACTTCCCGGACGATGTCGAGGAGTTGTCACGCTACCTCGGCCCGCGGACTGATGATCAAAAAGTGATCGCCGTGCCTGGGCACGACACCGATGTGCCGATGTGGCTGCTGGGCTCCAGCCTGTTCAGCGCCCAGCTGGCCGGCATGCGCGGCATGCGTTATGCCTTCGCCTCGCACTTTGCGCCACGCTACATGCACGAGGCCATCCGCGTGTACCGCAATCACTTCAAGCCTTCCACCACGCTGGACAAACCGTATGTGATGCTGGGCATTCCCATGGTTGTGGCAGAGACAGATGAGAAGGCCGAGTACCTGGCGACCTCGGTGTACCAGCGCATTCTCGCGCTGATTCGCGGGCAAAGCCTGATGCAGAAGCCGCCGGTGGAGAGCATGGATGGCTTGTGGCTACCCCACGAGCGCGATGCGGTGAGCAGTTTCCTGGGCTTGGCGATGATCGGCAGCCCGCAGAAGGTGCGGGCCAAGGTGGAGGTGCTGCTGGAGCAGACCGGGGCGGATGAGCTGATCTTTACCTGCGACCTGTACGAGCATGCAGACCGGATCCGGTCCTATGAATTGTTGGCGCAGGCCCTGAAAACCGAGTGAGCTTGCGGCTTGCCCACTCCCACAGGAACTGCACGGACGCTTGAGTCTGTGGCGAACCTGTGGGAGCGGGCAAACCCGTGAACACGCCAGCACTCAACCGCGGCGATACACAATTTCCTTGGTACCCGCCTCGCAGCTACCAATCACCTTGCCTGCCGGTTCGCCTTTGTCGACGATCTCAAGCTTGTAGCCGGTGACCCCCTTGGCATCCAGCTTGGCGGCAATTTCCGCCTTCAGCTCCTCACACGGCTTGCCCGCTGCCAGCGCACTGCCAGCCAAGGTCATCAGGCCCAGCGCCAGAATCAGTTTGGTCATCACTCGCATTCCTTGTGCAGATGAAATCAGAAAGGGCGCCCGCCTAGGCGCCCTTTTCCTAAATACCCCATCCCGCCAGGCTGTTCCAGCCTGGCGATGTATCAGCTATTGGCGATACGGAAGCCAACCTTCAGCGTGACCTGGAAATGTGCAGCCTTGTTATCGCGAATATGGCCACGGGTATCGACCACTTCAAACCACTCCAGGTGCTTGATGCTCTTGCCGGCTTCGGCCAGGGCATTGTTGATCGCCTCTTCGATGCTGGTTGGGGAAGACCCCACCAGTTCGATCTTCTTGTAGGTGTGATGATCGGTCATGAGCACTCTCCTTGGGTGACAATGGAATTGAGCCTAGCAGCGCAGGCCTGGTTTACCTGCGAGCTGTCACCGTCAGCGAAAGTTCGATCGCACTTTCCCGCAGCCGAAGGGTCGCAATCCTTACAGCCCATACTGCAAAGGAGAGTCAACATGCACCGCAACTCGCTGCGTAAAACGTCCCTGGAAAGCATGGAAGCAGAGATCGAAAGCCTGCTGAAAAGCCTGGAGAACCTGAAGCACGATGCCTCCGAAGAAACCCAGAAGTCAGTCAAGGCCATGCGCAGCAACGCTGAGAGTGCCCTGCGCCATTCGCGCAGCCTGCTGAGCGATGCGTATGAAGAAGTGAAACAGCGCACCCGCCAGACCGGTATCGCCACCCGCGACTACGCCCAGGAGCATCCCTATACCACCGCAGGTGTAGCTATTGGGGCGCTGGGTCTGCTCGCGGCGTACCTGCTGACCAAGCGCAACTAAGCGCCCTGCCGCACCAACTCCGCCCGTAACCATTGCGCCAGCTGCTCGGCGCGCCCGTCCGCGGCGCGTCGGGGCACCCATAGCGCCAGCGCCGCTGGGGTAGGGGAGAAGCCCCACGGCGCACTCAGGCGACCCGCCCGCAGGTCATCAGCGACCAGCGGCTGTGGCGCGATCGCCACGCCCAAACCCGCCACTGCGGCTTCCAGCAGGTAGTAAAGGTGCTCGAAGGCCTGGCCGTAGTGGATGGCCGTTGGCTCAAGCCCCTGCTGCTCCGCCCAGGTAGGCCAGGCTTGCGGCCGCGATGTGGTGTGAAGCAGGGCTTCACCCATCAGCGCTCGGGCAGGTGCCCCCTGCAAACGTTCGAAACCTGAGAAATGTGGGCTCAAGACCGGCCCTATTCGTTCTTCAGCCAGTACATGTACCTGCATGTCCGCCGGCCACGGCGGCTCGGCATACACCAGCAGCGCGTCCAGCCCCGGCCGCCGCGGGTCGAGATCACCTTCACCGGCTGAAAGATGCAGACGCAATTCGGGTAAATCCGCCTGGAGCCGTCCAAGCCGCGGGATGAACCAGCGCGCCAGCAGGCTTCCCGAGCAGCCCAGTACAAATGGCGCTTCACTGACATCCCGGCTCAGTTCGGCACACACGCTGCGCAGGCGGTCGAAGGCTTCGCCACTGGCATCACGCAGGCGCACGCCGGCATCTGTGAGTTTGATGCCACGCCCGTCCTTTACGAAAAGGGCCACCCCCAGGTGTTCTTCCAGCACCTTGATCTGCCGACTCACGGCGCCATGAGTGACATGCAGCGCCTCGGCCGCCTGACTGACGCTGTTGAGCCGGGCGGTTGCCTCAAAGGCGCGGAGGGCATTCAGGGGAGGGAGGTCGTGGGCCATGATACCTGTGAGTTTTTCTGACAAGTTTGCGCAATCTTATCGGTTTTCAGACGGGCTTGCCGTGGTTAGAGTAAAGCCCATCACTCATTCATTACGCCCTGGAGCGCCCCATGACCCAGTCCCAATACCGCCCCGGCCCCGACGCCAACGGCCTGTTCGGCTCGTTCGGCGGCCGCTACGTGGCCGAAACCCTGATGCCACTGGTGCTGGACCTGGCCCGCGAATACGAAGCGGCCAAGGCAGACCCTAAGTTCCTCGAAGAACTGGCTTACTTCCAGCGCGACTACATTGGCCGCCCCAACCCGCTGTACTTCGCTGAGCGCCTCACCGAACACTGCGGCGGCGCAAAAATCTTCTTCAAGCGTGAAGAACTCAACCACACCGGCGCGCACAAGGTGAACAACTGCATTGGCCAGGTACTGCTGGCCAAGCGCATGGGCAAGAAACGCCTGATAGCCGAAACCGGCGCCGGCATGCATGGCGTGGCCACTGCCACCGTCGCCGCACGCTTCGGTCTGCCATGCGTGATCTACATGGGCGCCACCGATATCGAGCGACAGCAGGCCAACGTGTTCCGCATGAAGCTGCTGGGCGCCGAAATCGTCCCGGTTACCGCTGGCACCGGCACCCTCAAAGACGCCATGAACGAAGCCCTGCGTGACTGGGTGACCAACGTCGACGACACCTTCTACCTGATCGGCACCGTGGCAGGCCCGCACCCATACCCGGCAATGGTCCGCGACTTCCAGTCGATCATCGGCAAGGAGACCCGCGCCCAGTTGCAGGAGAAGGAAGGCCGTCTGCCGGACAGCCTGATCGCCTGCGTTGGCGGTGGCTCCAACGCGATGGGGCTGTTCCATGAGTTCCTCGAAGAACCAAGCGTGCAAATCATCGGCGTCGAAGCCGGTGGCCACGGCGTGCATACCGACAAGCACGCCGCCAGCCTGAACGGCGGCGTACCGGGCGTCTTGCACGGCAACCGGACCTACCTGCTGCAGGACGAAGACGGCCAGATCACCGACGCCCACTCGATTTCCGCCGGCCTCGACTACCCAGGTATCGGCCCGGAGCACGCCTACCTGCACGAAGTGAAGCGCGTGGAATACGTCAGCATCACCGACGACGAGGCGCTGGATGCGTTCCACGCCACCTGCCGTCTGGAAGGCATCATCCCGGCCCTGGAAAGCTCCCACGCCCTGGCCGAAGCGATCAAGCGCGCACCGAAGCTGCCCAAGGACCACCTGATGGTGATCTGCCTGTCGGGGCGCGGTGACAAAGACATGCAAACCGTCATGAACCACATGGCCGCCCAGGAGAAACAGGCATGAGCCGTCTTGAACAACGCTTCGCCGAGCTGAAAGCCGAAGGCCGCTCGGCACTGGTCACCTTCGTTACCGCAGGCGACCCGGGCTACGACGCCTCACTGCAGATCCTCAAAGGCCTGCCGGCCGCTGGCGCCGACGTCATCGAACTGGGCATGCCGTTCACCGATCCGATGGCCGACGGCGTGGCCATCCAGCTCGCCACCCTACGCGCCCTGGAAGCCGGCCAGACCCTGGCTAAGACGCTGCAGATGGTTCGCGAATTCCGTGTGGATAACCAGACCACGCCGATCGTGCTGATGGGCTACTACAACCCGATCCATCGCTTTGGCGTGGACACGTTCGTGGCTGAAGCCAAGGAAGCAGGGGTCGATGGCTTGATCATCGTCGATCTGCCGCCAGAGCACGACGCCGAACTGGCCACCCCGGCCCAGGCTGCGGGCATCGACTTCATCCGCCTGACCACCCCGACCACCGACGATGCCCGCCTGCCGCGGGTGCTGGAGCGCAGCTCCGGGTTCGTCTACTACGTGTCGGTGGCCGGTGTGACCGGTGCCGGCTCGGCGACCACCGAGCATGTGACCGAGGCGATTGACCGCCTGCGCCGGCATACCGATCTGCCGATCAGCGTTGGCTTCGGCATTCGCACGCCGGAACAGGCAGCGAACATCGCCCGCCTGGCTGATGGCGTGGTGGTGGGCTCGGCGCTGGTCGACAAGATCGCTCAGGCCAAGCGTGCAGATCAGGCGGTGACCGATGTATTGAGCCTGTGCTCGGCACTGGCTGAAGGGGTGCGCTCAGCTCGCAATTGATTGCGAGGGCACAACGCCGCTCCTGCAAGGTGATCGCAATACCCTGTAGGAGCGGCCTTGCGCCGCGAACGAGGCCGGCACAGGCAATACAAATCTACCCACCAAAAATCGACAACTTCAATGGCCGCACGGCCCCCATCCAGATCGCATGATCCCGATGGTCCGCCAGTTCATCCCCGGTTTCCGGATGCATGAATACCACCAGGCCCTTGCGGTACAACGCCAGCCAAGGCAAGACCACCCCTACCACTTCAGGCCCGAACGCCAGCTGGCAACTCCAGTCCGGGTGCGGCCCCACCGGTTTCTGGTGCATGCGCCCCATGGTCACAGGGAATAGCCGCGCCGCTTCCTCGCATAGTTCACGCGCCTGCTCCATGGTCGACGCATCGTAGTAAATGTGGGCGTGGTAACCCTTGATCCTCTGCACGATAACTCCTGAGTGCGGTCCAACCATCACCACCTGCAAAGGGAGTGATGCAGTGAAAAACGCCGAAACCCCAGTGTTCAAGCTGGTCTTGTTCGGGCCTGAAAGCAGCCTGGGCAATGCCCTGACGGTCGAGCTGCTGTCGCGCCAGCACGAAGTCACCGCAGTGGTCGACGACCTCAACCGTCACTCGCCACGCCCTGGCTTGCATTTCAAGATAGGCGGGCTGGGAGATGCCGACCAGGCGGAGCAGGGCGCAGCGGGCGGCTCGGCGGTTATTGCCGTGTTACCAGCGCTGGCGCCGGGTGACCTGCCGGGGCAGGCACGCTTGAGCGAGGCGCTGGTGGCGGGGCTTGCGCGTACGACTATACGCCGGCTGTTGTTGGTGGGCGATTTCGATGTGCTGGATCAGCCGGCCAAGTACAGCGAAGGGGAGCGGGAATGTGTCGACCACGTGGTTGATGGGCTGCAGCGCAGTGCATTGCACTGGACACTGATCAATGCGCCACAGGAGCTGCCAGAGGCGGGGTGGGCACGTGTTGCGGCAGGGATGGTTGATATGCTGGAGCTGGATCTGCACCGCGGCGAGCATCTGAACTTCGTTATCTAGACCGTCCGGGCCGCAAGACCTCAATGGCTGCGCTCCTGCTCCAGCCAATCCACAAACCGCTCGATCAACGCCCCACGCCGCTTGCGCGGTGGCAACACCGCGTAATACCCGCGCGCCGAGCGTAAACTCCCCTCCAGCGGCCGACACAGCAACCCTTGCTCCACCAACCCATCCACCAGGTGCGCCCAGCCAATCGCCACCCCTTGCCCGGCAATCGCTGCCTGAATCAGCAAGGTATAGTTATCAAACCGCAACTGCCCCGCCGGCGGTGGGCTGTCCACACCAAACCCACGAAATACCCCCGCCCAGTCAAACCAGCGGCTGGCCTGCTCACCCTTCAAATGCAGCAGCGGCAATCGTTGCAAAGCCAAAGCAGACAAGGCTTTGCCATGAATCAGATGGGGGCTGCACACCGGGAACACTTCCTCATCGAATAGCCAGCGGCTTTCTCCTTGGTGAAAGCGTCCATCGCCAAACAGCACCGCCACATCGATGTCCGGGCGCAACATGCCCTGGCTGCGCTCACCCGTCACCAAGCTCACATCCACCTGTGGATAAGCCTCATGAAAGCGCTGCAGCCTTGGCATCAACCAGAACGCCGCAAAGGCAAAGTCGGTGGCCACCTGCAGCACTTCGCGCTGGCCGCGCCCGCCGGCCTGGGCAATACCGTCATCCATGGCCTGCAGCCCCTGGTGCACCTGTTCGAACAACACCTGGCCGACCTCGGTCAGTTCGATACCCCGGTAAATACGATCGAACAGGCGCGTACCCAACTGCGCCTCCAACCGTTTCACCTGCTGGCTGACGGCCGGCTGCGTAGTGCCCAGCTCCAGCGCCGCTGCAGTAAAGCCGCGCAGACGCGCAGCAGCTTCGAAGACGCGCAAGGTATCCAGCGACAGCTCGGCAAGGTGCTCAAACATAAGCTTGGCTAATCCCAGTCATTGCCCGCCATGGGCTTTACCCATGTTATTCACAGTCGCATCTTGGTAGGCAAGCGGTTCGCATAATCCTCAACGATGGAAGCCACCATGACGCGCCCGAATATCCTGTTCATCATGGCCGACCAGATGGCCGCACCCTTGCTGCCGATCTACGGCCCGTCGCCGATACAAATGCCACACCTGAGCCGCCTGGCCGAGCAGGCGGTGGTGTTCGACTCGGCCTACTGCAACAGCCCGCTGTGCGCGCCGTCGCGCTTCACCCTGGTCAGCGGGCAGTTGCCCAGCCGCATCGGCGCCTACGACAACGCTGCCGATTTCCCCGCCGACGTACCCACTTACGCCCACTACCTGCGCCGCTTGGGCTACCGCACCGCGCTGTCGGGCAAGATGCACTTCTGCGGCCCGGACCAGCTGCACGGCTACGAAGAACGCCTGACCAGCGACATTTACCCGGCCGACTATGGCTGGGCGGTGAACTGGGATGAGCCCGACGTGCGCCCAAGCTGGTACCACAACATGTCCTCGGTATTGCAGGCCGGGCCATGCGTACGCACCAACCAGCTGGATTTCGACGAGGAAGTCGTGTTCAAGGCGCGCCAGTACCTCTATGACCATGTGCGCGAAAACGATGGCCGGCCGTTCTGTCTGACCGTGTCGATGACCCACCCGCATGATCCGTACACCATTCCAAAGCGCTATTGGGATCGCTACGAGGGTGTGGATATCCCTATGCCCCGCGCCGAATTCAGCCAGGCAGAGCTCGACCCGCATTCCCAGCGCCTGCTGAAGGTATACGACCTGTGGAACAAGCCGCTGCCTGTGGAAAAGATCCGCGATGCCCGCCGAGCCTACTTCGGTGCCTGCAGCTACATCGACGACAACATCGGCCAGCTGTTGCAGACCCTGGAGGAATGCAACCTGGCCGATGACACCGTGATCGTGTTCTCCGGCGACCACGGCGATATGCTTGGCGAGCGGGGCCTCTGGTACAAGATGCACTGGTTCGAGATGTCGGCACGGGTGCCGTTGCTGGTCCATGCCCCGACACGCTTTGCCGCAGGCCGGGTCAGTGCATCGGTATCGACCTGCGACTTGCTGCCGACCTTGGTCGAACTGGCCGGTGGTGGTGTGGATAACCAGCTGCACCTGGACGGCCACTCGCTGCTTGGCCACCTCCAGGGGCAGGGCGGCCACGACGAAGTGATTGGCGAGTACATGGCCGAAGGCACCGTCGGCCCACTCATGATGATCCGCCGTGGGCCTTATAAATTCGTGTACAGCGAAGACGACCCTTGCCTACTCTATGACCTGAGCCGCGACCCGCACGAGCGGGAGAACCTCACCAGCAGCCCGGACCACCAGGCGCTGCTGCAGGCATTTGTCGATGAAGCGCGGCAGCGCTGGGACATCCCCAGCCTGCGCCAGCAGGTACTGGCCAGCCAGCGGCGCCGCCGCCTGGTGGCCGAGGCGCTGGCCATCGGCAAGCTGAAAAGCTGGGACCATCAACCGCTGGTGGACGCCAGCCAACAGTACATGCGTAACCACATCGATCTCGACGACCTCGAGCGCAAGGCACGTTATCCACAGCCCGCACCCATGGATTGAGAAGAGAGGCCGTCATGCACAAGTTCTCCGCCGCCGTATTCACCCTGGCCTTGGGCCTGGGTACCGCCACAGCCCACGCTGCCGACAGCGATGCTCAATGCAGCACCGTGAAAATGGCCGACCCCGGCTGGAGCGACATCGCCACCACCAACGCTGTCGCCCGCCTGTTGCTGGAAAGCCTGGGCTACCAAGTGAAGATCGACAGCCTCGCCGTACCGATCATCTACGGCGGCCTCAAGGACGGCCGGGTCGATGCGTTCCTTGGCAACTGGATGCCGGCGCAACAGGGCTTCCATGACAAGTTCATCGCTAATGGCGATGTGCAGCAGTTGTCACGCAACCTGGAAGGCACCGAGTTCACCCTGGCAGTGCCCGACTACGTATGGAATGCCGGGGTGAAGGATTTTGCCGACCTGCAGAAGCATGCCGACCAGTTCGACAACAAGCTGTACGGGATCGGCTCTGGTGCACCGGCCAACTTGTCGCTGAAGGAAATCATCGACAAGAATGAATTCAACCTCGGCCAGTGGAAGCTGGTCGAGTCCAGCGAGCAGGCGATGCTGGCGCAGGTCGACCGTGCGGTGAAAAAGCAGCAGTTCATCACCTTCCTCGGCTGGACCCCGCACCCGATGAACGTGAAGCTGAAAATGCATTACCTGACCGGTGGGGAAAAGTGGTTCGGCAGCAAGGGCGAGGTGTACACGCTTACCCGCAAAGGTTATCCACAAGCCTGCCCGAATGCCGCGAAGCTGCTGGGTAACCTCAAGTTCACACTGGACATGGAAAACAGCATCATGGCAGAGGTGGTGGACAAGAAGATCAGCTTCGATGAGGCGGCCAGGGCATGGGTGAAAGCGCATCCTGAACGGTTGGAGGGGTGGTTGGCCGGAGTTACCACCAAGGCTGATGGTGATGCCCTGGAGGCCGTCCAAGCCAAACTGTAATCTTACAAAGCAACACCCCAACCCTGCGGGAGCGGGCGCGCCCGCTCCCGCAGGGCTTGGCGCACCCTTAAGGATTGTGGATAACCCATGCATCGCCTCTCTTTGCTGCTGCCCTTCCTCACCTGGCTTCCCCGCCAGTCGGGCCGCAGCCTGCGCCAGGATCTGCTCGTGGGCCTGAGCGGTGCCATCCTCGCCCTACCGCAATCCATTGCCTACGCTCTGATCGCCGGCCTGCCCGCCGAATACGGGCTGTACGCCGCCATCGTTCCAGTGCTGATCGCTTGCCTGTGGGGTTCTTCCTGGCACCTGATCTGCGGCCCGACCGCGGCCATTTCCATCGTGCTCTACGCCAGCATCAGCCCACTGGCCGTGGCCGGCAGTGCCGACTACATCACCCTGGTGCTGCTGCTCACCTTCCTCGGCGGCATCTTCCAATTGCTGCTAGGGCTGCTGCGCTTTGGCGCGTTGGTCAACTTCGTATCGCATTCCGTGGTGCTGGGTTTCACCCTCGGCGCAGCCATCGTCATCGCCCTGGGCCAACTGCCGAACCTGCTGGGCATGGACCTGCCCAGCCAGTCCACGGCGTTGAAGACCGTGCAAGACCTGGCCAGCCATGCCGGTGAGGTCGATCTGCCGTCGCTAATCCTTGGCCTGGCCACTGTGGTGATTGGCGTGGTTCTCAAACTGTGGCGCCCACGCTGGCCCAGCCTGTTGATAAGCCTGATCGTAGTCAGCCTGCTGGCATGGCTACTGCCGGGCTGGTTTGGTCATGTGCCAAGGGTGACCGCATTCACCGGGCAACTGCCGCCCTTCAGCCCGCTGCCCTTGTTGGACGTGGAATTGATACTGCGGCTGCTGCCCAGTGCCGTGGCGGTGGGGATGCTGGGGCTGGTCACCAGTCTGTCGATCGCCCGTTCATTGTCGGCCCGGTCGGAACAGCTGATCGAGCCTGACCAGGAAATTCGAGCACAGGGGCTGTCCAACATTGCCGGAGCGTTTTTCTCTGGTTACCTGTCTGCTGGTTCCTTCACCCGCTCGGGCCTGAGCTATGAGGCGGGCGCCCGCTCGCCTATGGCCGGGGTGTTCTCGGCGCTGTGGGTGGCGCTGTTCGCCGTTGGCGGCGCCGGGTTGATCGCGCACCTGCCGATTCCAGCGATGGCTGGCAGTATTCTGCTGATCTGCTGGGGGTTGGTTGACCACAGGGCCATCCGCGCGCTGTTCCGGGTCAGCCGCTCGGAGTTCCTGGTGATGGCATTGACGGCGACGGCGACCTTGCTGCTGGAGTTGCAGACGGCCATTTATGCCGGTGTGCTGGCATCACTGTTCTTTTATCTGAAACGCACCTCACGGCCACGGGTGCAGCAAAGCCGCGAAGGGGACGCGGATGTCTTGCGGGTAGGTGGGTCGATTTTCTTTGGTGCGGCGCATTACCTGCAGGTGCGCCTGCAGCGCTGCCAGGGGCCGCATGTAGTGATCGATGCGCGGCAGGTGAATTTTATCGATTATTCCGGTGTGGATATGTTGCACCGCGAGGCACGGCGGTTGCGTCGATTGGGGGGGAGCTTGACCTTGCACCGGGCCAGGCCGCAGGTGATCGAGGAATTGCAGAAGCTGGAAGGGGTGGAGTTGTGCCCAATCCGGTTTGAGGAGTGAGGTTGGGTCCTGGGGCTGCTTTGCAGCCCTATCGCGACGCAAGGCCGCTCCCACAGAGAGCGGCGTACGACTTACTTTGTGGGAGCGGCCTTGCGTCGCGATAGGGCCGCAAAGCGGCCCCGGCCATCTCAGCCCCGAGCGAGTTGCCGGCGTAGTTCAGCCAACACCGGCGCCGTGTCCGGCCTCACGCCACGCCAGATAAAGAAGGCTTCGGCCGCCTGCTCAGTCAGCATCCCCAACCCATCCAGTACCTTGGCAGCCCCCAGCTTGGTAGCCCACTGGCAAAACGGCGTCGGCGCCTTGCCATACATCATGTCGTAGCAAACCGTCCGACCCGCCTCGACCAGACTGTCGGCAATAGGTGGCAATTCACCAGCCAAACTCGCCGAAGTGGCGTTGATGATCACATCCACCGGCTCCTGCAACCAAGCGAACCCGCTGGCCACCACCGGCCCGAGTTCATCGAACTCACGCGCCAGCTGCTCGGCCTTTTCCACAGTACGGTTGGCGATGACCAGCGACTGCGGCTTGTGGGCCAGAATCGGCTCCAGCACCCCACGTACCGCGCCACCGGCACCCAGGATAAGAATACGCTTGCCGGCCAGCTCGACCCCGGCATTCACCGTCAAGTCACGCACCAGGCCTGCACCATCGGTGTTGTCGCCCTGCAAGGTGCCATCAGCCAGCTTGCTCAGCGTGTTCACTGCACCCGCGCGCTGGGCCCGGGGGGTCAGGCTGTCGCACAGGCGGTAGGCCTCTTCCTTGAACGGCACGGTGACGTTGCCGCCGCTGCCTTGCTTGAAAAAGCCGCGCGCGCAGTCGCTGAACTCGTCCAGTGGCGCGAGCAGAGTGGCGTATTGCAGGTCTTCGCCGGTCTGCTCGGCGAACAGGCGGTGGATCAGCGGCGACTTGCTGTGGCCGATAGGGTTACCAAAAACGACGTACTGGTCCATGACGGCTCCTTGGTTGTCCACAGGCTTACTGGCCAAGCCAGTCGCGGTCTTGCAGGAAGTATTCGGTCAGGCGTGCTTCTTCAGTGCCAGGCGTGGCCTTCCAGTCATAGCCCCAGCGTACCTGCGGTGGCAGCGACATGAGAATGGACTCGGTACGCCCGCCCGACTGCAGGCCAAACAGGGTGCCACGGTCGTAGACCAGGTTGAACTCAACGTAGCGGCCGCGACGGTACTCCTGAAACTCGCGCTGCTGCGGGGTGTAAGGCGTGTCCTTGCGGCGCTGGACGATCGGCAGGTAGGCATCGACGAAGGCATCGCCAATGGCGCGGATGAAGGCAAAGCAGGTGTCGAAGTCCCACTCGTTCAGGTCATCAAAGAACAGGCCGCCGATGCCGCGTGGCTCGCCACGGTGCTTGAGGTGGAAATAGCGGTCGCACCAGGCCTTGTAGCGCGGGTACACGTCGGCGCCGAACGGTGCGCAGGCCTGTTCGGCCACGCGGTGCCAGTGGATGCAGTCTTCTTCATGGCCGTAGTACGGCGTCAGGTCAAAGCCGCCACCAAACCACCACACAGCCTCTTCACCTTCTTTTTCGGCGATGAAGAACCGCACGTTGGCATGGGAGGTCGGCACATGCGGGTTGTGCGGGTGGATCACCAGCGACACGCCCAAGGCCTCAAAGCCACGGCCCGCCAGTTCGGGGCGGTGGGCGCTGGCCGATGGCGGCAGGCCGGCACCAAACACATGAGAGAAGTTGACCCCGCCCTTCTCGATCAGCTTGCCGTCACCGATCACCCGCGTACGGCCCCCGCCCCCGGCTTCGCGCACCCAGGCGTCCTCGACGAAGCGGGCGCCGCCGTCTTCGGTTTCGAGGGCAGAGCAGATGCGGTCTTGCAGGTCGAGCAGGTAGGCTTTCACGGCCTCGGTGCGGCTAGTCATCGGGTCACCAGGAACGGGCAGGGAAGAATTCGCCGCGTAGCATACCACCGCCAGCGCGCGCGCCGCAGTTGACGGCGATCAAGCAAAGGCGTCCGATAGAAGGCCTTTTCCGATCCCGACTACAGGAGTGCGAGATGGCCAAGCGTATCCAGTTCAGCCAGCATGGCGGCCCGGAAGTGCTGCAGTTTGTGGACTTCGAACCCGCCCCACCCGGGCCCCAGCAGGTGCGTGTGCGCAACCATGCAATCGGCCTGAATTTCATCGACACGTACTTTCGCAGCGGGCTGTATGCACCGCCGTCCCTGCCTTCGGGCCTGGGTACCGAGGCGGCCGGCGTAGTCGAGGCCGTGGGCGAGGGAGTGACCCGCCTGAAGGTGGGTGACCGCGTGGCCCATGCCGGTGGCCCGCTGGGTGCATACAGCGAGGTGCATACGCTACCGGAAGCCAACCTGGTCAAGCTGCCCGACAACATCAGCTTCGAGCAGGCGGCAGCGGTGATGCTCAAAGGTTTGACCGTGCAATACCTGCTGAAGCAGACCTACGAGGTGAAGGCGGGGGATGTGATCCTGTTCCACGCCGCAGCGGGTGGCGTCGGTTCGCTGGCCTGCCAGTGGGCCAAGGCCCTGGGCGCCAAGCTGATCGGCACCGTGAGTTCTGCCGAGAAGGCCGAGCGCGCCAAGGCCCTGGGGGCTTGGGCGACCATCGACTACAGCCATGAAGACGTGGCCAAGCGGGTGCTGGAGCTGACCGACGGCAAAAAATGCCCGGTGGTGTATGACGGCGTGGGCGCCGACACCTGGCTGACCTCGCTGGACTGCCTGCAGCCACGCGGGTTGATGGTGAGCTTCGGCAATGCTTCGGGCGCGGTGAGCGGAGTGAACCTGGGGATCCTGGCGCAGAAGGGCTCGCTGTACGTCACACGGCCGACCTTGGCGACCTATGCGAATAATGCCGAGAACACCCAGGCCATGGCCGATGACCTGTTTGCGATGATTGCGAGTGGCAAGCTGGGTGTGGATATCCAGCAGCGATATCCATTGAGCGAGGCGGCCAAGGCACAGGCTGAGTTGTCGGCGCGGCGGACTGTGGGGTCGACTGTTTTGTTGCCTTGAGAAACGCGGGGAATTGCGTCAGGGCGGCCAGGCGCTTGCCTTGAGAGTTTCAGCGCCTGTGAAATCGAGCGCCGCCCGCGCGGCGCATCGCGAGCTGCGCTCGCTCCTACGTTTGTTTCGGGCCAATGATTTCTGGGGGATTTCCGCGCGAACGCTTTGGTGCATGGCGCGATATCGCGTCGTAGAAACAAGGCGGTCGCGCGCGCCTGTCACAGGCATGACTGGCCCGAAACAAAGGTAGGAGCGAGCGCAGCTCGCGATGCGCCGCGCGGGCGGCGCTCGATCTCACAGGCGAAGAGAGCTTCAAGGCTGGCACCCGTCAGCCCTCACACAATCGCCCGCCAACCGAGACAAATCAGAAAAATCTGCGGAAGGCTTGTGGAAAGATGTCAGCCCGGCCGAACGACTTCGCCGGTTACCAGGTCGCGAATCACACTGGGGTTTTTCCGCCCGCCCAGCGCCCCGCCAAGCACCAGGTCCAACTGGCCATGGAAGTACTGCTCAACCCGCAAGCGGGTCTTCGCCGCCGGGCGCCCGCCAGGGTTGCACGAGGTGGAAATCAGCGGCCCCACCAGTGCGCACAGTTCACGCACCACCGGGTGGTCACTGACCCGCAGCGCCACCGTGTCATGCTGCCCGGTCACCCACTCGGGCAGCAGGTCCTGGTGCGGCACCAGCCAGGTATTCGGCCCCGGCCAGGTGCTGCCCATGCGGTCGATCCAGTCTTCGGGGAAGTCCTCGAACAGGAAGTCGAACTGGCGGATGTTGTCAGCGATCAGAATCAGCCCTTTATCCACAGGCCGCGACTTCAGTGCCAGCAGGCGATACACCGCGTCCTCGTTCCATGGGTCGCAGCCCAGGCCCCAGACCGCTTCCGTCGGGTAGGCGATTACTGCGCCCGCCCGGATCTCACGTGCGGCTTGTTGCACACGAAAACTGCTCACCATTGCTGTTTCTCCGCCTATAAACATTGCCTGTGAGCAGTGTACTTAGCCCGCGCGGGCAAACCAACGCCCGGCTTCGTTGCTGACACGGCCTTCGAGCTCGAGCTCGGTCAGCTGCGCCAGCACTTCGGCCAGTGGCTGCTCGCTGCAATGGGCCAGGCTTTCAGTGGTTTGGGGCGCTGCATGCAGCAAGGCAAGCAGCGGGTGATCGAATTTATCCACAACTGCGGGCGGCAGGTTCTGCCAGCCCTGCAGGCTTTCCATGATCTGCTCCACGGTTTCCACCAGCAACGCACCGTCGCGAATCAACTGATGGCAGCCCTTGGCGCCGGGGTGGTGGATGGAGCCCGGTATGGCATATACCTCGCGGCCTTGTTCTGCCGCCAGGCGCGCCGTGATAAGCGAACCACTGGCCAGGCTGGCTTCGACCACCAGCACACCAAGCGAAAGCCCGCTGATGATGCGGTTGCGACGAGGGAAGTTGCCAGGCAGTGGCCCGGCATCCAGCGGGTACTCCGAAACCAGCGCGCCACCGTTGTCGATCATCGCCTGCGCGAGGGCTGCGTGCCGCTGTGGATAAAGTTTTTGCAGCCCCGTGCCAAGCACCCCGATCGTGCTCCCACCGGCCTGGAGCGCAGCCCGATGAGCGGCACCGTCAATACCCACGGCCAGCCCGCTGGTGATAGTGAAGCCGGCCTGCGCCAGGTATCGGGAAAAGGCTGCAGCGGTATCGATTGCCGGGGGTGAAGCACGCCTGCTGCCCACAATTGCCAGCTGCGGGCGTTCGAGCAGGGCAGGGTCACCGGCGATGAAAAGCAGCGGCGGAGCGTCATCGATTTCGGCCAGCAGTGGCGGGTAGCCAGGGCCGTCAAACATTAGCAAATGCTGGCCAGGGCGCTCTAGCCAGGCCATTGCGGCCAATGCGCCCTCGCGAATTTCGGCGCTGCGCCGGGCATCGATACTGGCCTGGGGTACGCCCAACGCACGCCAGGCGCCGGCCGGTGCGCACAGTGCAGAAGAGGCACTGCCGAAGGCCTCCAACAAGGTACGAAAGCGTCGCAATCCGGTCTCCGGCAGACGATGCAGGCGTAATCGCGCCTCCAGCTCGGCAGGTGGAAGCGGCGACGAATGGTGACTCAACATGGGGATCATCCTTGATCAAAAAAGGGCCATCGACGTGGCACAAACTGTGGATAACTTTGTTGATAACGCTTTGACAACCTGTCCATCGAATGGGCCATAAGCAAGCCCTGAAAACCCTAGACCAGCTTTCACAGGTGCTGAAATTCCCTTTTCCCTTTATTATGTGTGCTCAGTTTTCAACCGAACGCACAGTGACTGCCTGACCTTATGGCCATCTTGAACATTCTCGAATTCCCGGACCCGCGCCTGCGCACCATCGCCAAGCCGGTGACGGTGTTCGACGACGCCCTGCGTCAGCTGATCGACGACATGTTTGAAACCATGTACGAAGCCCCTGGCATCGGCCTGGCCGCCACCCAGGTCAACGTACACCTGCAGGTCGTGGTCATGGACCTCAGCGAAGACCGTAGCGAACCGCGCGTCTTCATCAACCCCACGGTCGAAGAGCTGACCCACGACATGGGCCAGTACCAGGAAGGCTGCCTGTCGGTACCCGGCTTCTACGAGAACGTCGACCGCCCGCTGCGGGTACGGGTGAAGGCCCAGGACCGCGATGGCAAGCCGTACGAACTGGAATGTGAAGGCCTGCTGGCAGTGTGCGTACAGCACGAGTTCGATCACCTCAACGGCAAGCTGTTCGTCGACTACCTGTCGCAGCTCAAGCGCGACCGGATCAAAAAGAAGCTGGAAAAACAGCACCGCCAGCAAGCCTGATCCCCACCTTCCAGAAGGCTTGCTCCGGCAAGCCTTTTTCTTTTTTGAAGCGAGAACTCCATGCGCATCGTCTTTGCAGGCACTCCAGAGTTTGCCGCCGAACACCTCAAGGCCCTGCTCGACAGCCCGTACGAGGTCGTGGCTGTCTACACCCAGCCCGACCGCCCTGCCGGCCGTGGCCAGAAGCTGATGCCAAGCGCGGTCAAGGCGCTGGCCGTGGCCCATGACATCCCGGTGTTCCAGCCACAGACCCTGCGCAACGCCGATGCCCAGGCCGAACTGGCCGCGCTCAAGCCCGACCTGATGGTGGTGGTCGCCTATGGCCTGATCCTGCCGCAAGCCGTGCTGGATATCCCGCGCCTGGGCTGCATCAACAGCCACGCCTCCCTGCTACCACGCTGGCGCGGTGCGGCGCCGATCCAGCGTGCTGTGGAAGCCGGTGACGCCGAAAGCGGCGTGACCGTGATGCGCATGGAAGCCGGCCTGGACACCGGCCCGATGCTGCTCAAGGTGGTCACCCCGATCAGCGCCGACGACACGGGTGGCAGCCTTCACGACCGACTTGCGCAGATGGGCCCGCCGGCAGTAGTACAGGCCATCGCCGGCCTGGCCGACGGTTCGCTGCAAGGCGAGGTGCAGGACGATGCACTGGCCACTTATGCGCACAAGCTGAACAAGGACGAAGCGCGCATCGACTGGAGCCGTCCGGCCCTCGAACTGGAGCGCCTGATCCGTGCCTTCAACCCGTGGCCGGTGTGCCACAGCACCCTGGATGGCGAAAGCGTGAAGGTGCTGGCCGCCAACTTGTCCACAGGCAACGGCGCCCCCGGTGAGATCCTTTCCGCCAGCAAGGACGGCTTGGTGGTCGCCTGCGGTGACCAGTCGCTGAGCCTGACCCGCCTGCAATTGCCTGGTGGCAAGGCACTGAACTTCAGCGACCTGTTCAACAGCCGCCGCGAGAAGTTCGCCGCCGGCAAGGTGCTGGGCCAATGAACCCGCGCCTCGCCGCCGCCCGGGCCCTTGCCGCTGTACTCAGCGGCAAAGCGTCGCTGAACAGCTCGCTGCCGGCCCAACTGGACAAAGTCGACGAACGCGACCGTGGCCTGACTCAGGACCTGGCGTTCGGCACCGCCCGCTGGCAGCCTCGCCTCGACCTGCTGGCCGCGCAGTTGCTGCAAAAGCCATTCAAGGCCGCCGACGCCGATGTGCAAGCGCTGCTGCTGGTTGGCCTGTACCAGCTGTTCTACACCCGGGTTCCGGCCCACGCCGCCATCGGTGAAACGGTAGGCTGCGCCGACAAACTGAAGAAGCCGTGGGCCAAGGGCCTGCTCAATGCCGTACTGCGCCGCGCTCAGCGCGAGGGCGAGGACCTGCTCGCCAGCATGGAGCGCGACCCGGTGGTGCGGACCGCCCACCCGCGCTGGCTGCAAAAATCGCTGAAGGCCTTCTGGCCAGAGCAGTGGGAAGCCATCTGCACTGCCAACAACGCTCACCCGCCGATGATTTTGCGGGTCAATCGCCGCCACCTCAGCCGCGATGCCTACTTGGCGCTGCTGGCCGAAGCGGGCATTGGTGCCAGCGCCTGCCAGTACAGCCGTGACGGCATCGTCCTGGCCGAAGCCTGCGACGTGCGCGGCCTGCCGGGCTTTGCCGAAGGCCGGGTGAGCGTGCAGGACGAAGCCGCGCAACTGTCCGCCGACCTGCTCGAACTGGCGCCCGGCCAGCGTGTGCTCGACGCCTGCTGCGCGCCTGGCGGCAAGACCTGCCACCTGCTTGAAGCCGAACCGGGCCTGGCCCACATGACGGCCATCGACCTCGAAGCCAAGCGCCTGACCCGCGTGCGCGAGAACCTCGATCGCCTGCAACTGGACGCCGAACTGATCGCCTGCGATGCCCGCGATACCGCCAGCTGGTGGGACGGCAAGCCATTCCAGCGCATCCTTCTCGACGCGCCCTGCTCGGCCACCGGCGTAATCCGCCGCCACCCGGACATCAAGCTCACCCGCCAGGCCGACGACATCCCGGCCCTGGCCGCCCTGCAAGGCGAACTGCTCGATGCCTTGTGGCCGACCCTGGAAGTGGGCGGCATGCTGCTGTACGCCACCTGCTCTAGCCTGCCAACCGAGAATACCGAAGTGATCGACGCTTTCCTCGCCCGCACCCCGGGCGCCCGGGAGCTGGACCTGGCCACCGAAGCCGGTCTGCGCCAGCCCCACGGCCGCCAGCTGCTGGCCCAGGAAGGCGGCCATGATGGCTTCTACTATGCCAAGCTGATCAAGATCGCCGCCTCGCGCGGGTAAGCACAAAAGGGTAGGGAGTAGCGGATGAAAATCATCATCCTCGGCGCAGGGCAGGTGGGCGGTACGCTGGCGGAACACCTGGCCAGCGAAGCCAACGACATTACGGTGGTCGATACCGATGGCGACCGCCTGCGCGATCTGGGCGACCGCCTGGACATACGCACGGTGCAGGGCCGCGGCTCGCTGCCGACGGTGCTGCGCCAGGCCGGTGCCGACGACGCAGACATGCTGGTGGCGGTAACCAACAGCGACGAGACCAACATGGTCGCCTGCCAGGTGGCCTATTCGCTGTTCCACACCCCGACCAAAATCGCCCGGGTGCGCGAGTCGTCCTATCTGACCCGTGAAGAGCTGTTCGACAATGACCATATCCCGGTCGACGTACTGATCAGCCCCGAACAGGTAGTGACCAACTACATCAAGCGCCTGATCGAACACCCAGGCTCGCTGCAGGTCATCGACTTTGCCGAAGGCAAGGCTCAGCTAGTGGCAGTGAAGGCCTACTATGGCGGCCCGCTGGTCGGCCAGCAGCTGCGCCAGATCCGCGCCCACATGCCCAACGTCGACACCCGCGTGGCGGCCATCTTCCGCCGCGACCGGCCGATTACCCCCCGAGGCGACACGGTGATCGAAGCCGACGACGAGGTGTTCTTCATTGCGGCGAAGAAGGACATCCGTGCGGTGATGGGCGAGCTGCGCCGTATCGACGAAACCAACAAGCGCATCGTCATCGCCGGCGGCGGACAAATTGGCGAGCGCCTGGCCGAAGCCATCGAAAGCCGCTACCAGGTGAAGATCATCGAGATGAGCCCGGCCCGCTGCCGGCACCTCTCCGATACCCTGGAAAGCACCGTGGTGCTCCAGGGCAGCGCCTCTGACAAAGATCTAATGCTTGAAGAGAACATCGCGGATGCCGATATTTTCCTGGCCCTGACCAACGACGACGAAGCCAACATCATGTCGTCGCTGCTGGCCAAGCGCCTGGGCGCGGGCAAAGTGATGACCATCATCAACAACCCGGCTTATGTAGACCTGGTGCAGGGCGGCGATATCGACATTGCCATCAGCCCCCAGCTGGCCACCATCGGCACCCTGCTGGCGCACGTGCGCCGGGGCGACATTGTCAGCGTGCACTCGCTGCGCCGCGGTGCGGCCGAAGCGATCGAGGCGGTGGCACATGGCGATTCGAAGTCGAGCAAGGTGGTCGGCAAGGCGATCGAGGACATTGCCCTGCCACCAGGAACCACCATCGGCGCGATCATCCGTGACGAAGAGGTAATGATTGCCCACGACGACACCATGATCGAATCGGGTGACCATGTGATCCTGTTCGTTGTGGATAAAAAGCATATTCGTGATGTGGAGAAGCTGTTCCACGTCGGCTTGAGTTTCTTCTAGGAGAAAAGGGCATGCGCGAGTCGCTGGAGAAAATGCTGGCCAAGGGTGTGGATAACCCGTTGCTGCGGTTTGGCCTGGGCAAGGCCTGGCTGGATGAAGGCAATGGTGCTGAAGCGGCGGTGCACCTGGCCCGCTGTGTAGAGCAGGACCCGAAGTATTCCGCGGCGTGGAAGCTGCTGGGCAAGGCGTATCAGTTGCAGGGTGACCTGGCGGCGGCGCGTAAGGCCTGGGAAGACGGTATCGTGGCGGCGCAGGCCCATGGCGACAAGCAGGCCGAAAAAGAGATGACCGTTTTTCTCAAGAAGCTGAACAAGACATCGGCTTGACGCGGTCCCTGTAGGAGCGGGTTTACCCGCTCCTATAGAGGGCGTTGAACGGCTTAATACCAGCGCGGCTCGCCAGCCGGGCGCTTCTTGAAGCGCTTCATGCTCCACATGTACTGGCTCGGGTACTCGCGCACATAACGCTCGACCACTTTGCTCATCGCCGCCGCCGACACGTTCACGTCGGTGCTGTACATCTCTTCCGGCGCAGCTTCGAGGAACACCTTGAAACCCGAGCCATCCGGCAGCCGCAAGGCATGCAGGAACACGCCCACCGCCTTGCCTCCCGCCAGCATGTTCGGCACGAACTTGCTGGTCAGCGCCTGAGTGCCGAGGAAAGGCACGAACACGCCTGCCGATTCCGCCGGCTCCGGGTCGGCCGGGATCCCCACCTGGCCCCCTCGGCGCACTTCCTTGATCACGCTGAGGATGCCTTCCTTGGTCGAAGGCGCCACGCGGTTGCCCATCTGCACACGCTGCTCGCGTAGCAGGTCATCCACCGCCTTCAGTTTCGGCGGGCGGTAGAAGATGATCGGTTTGCACTGGTTGCAATAGAAGTGGTTCAGCACTTCCCAGTTGCCCAGGTGGCTGGTGATGCCAACCACGCCCTTGCCCGAGGCCAGAGCCTGCTGCAGGACTTCCAGGCCGTACACTTCCTTGACCAGTTCCAGCGAACGCTGGGGCGGCCAGATCCAGGCACAGGCGCTTTCGACAAAGGATTTGCCGATATCCCGCAGGGCCTGGCCGACCAGTTGCTCACGGGCAACCGGGTCCATTTCGGGAAAACACTTGGCCAAGTTGATCCGCACCACGTTGCGCGAACCGTTGGGGATCTTCCACATCAGCCAGCCGATACCGGCACCCACGCGCTGCACTGCGCCCCAGGGCAGCTTGGCGAACAGACGCAGCACCCCGACCATCAGGGCGCCCTTGAACTTTTCCACAGGCGAATTCCTTATTTCAGCAAGGCGCGCATTGTAACCCCTCAGCGCACCAAGGCGGCGTAGCGATCACAATCGGTGGTGTGGTCCATGACCATGCCGGTGGCCTGCATGAAGGCGTAGCAAATGGTCGGGCCGACGAACGTGAAGCCGGCTTTTTGCAGGGCCTTGCTCATGGCCTTGGCTTCATCGGTCACCGCTGGCACTTCGCTGCGGTCGGTGAAGTGGTTGATCTTCGGCGCGCCACCAACGAACGACCACAGCCAATCGACGGGGTTATCCACAGCCAGCCAGGCCTGCGCATTGCGCCGGGCAGCCTTGAGCTTCAGGCGGTTGCGAATGATGCCGGCGTCCTGCATCAACTCTTCGATGCGTTCATCGCGCATGGCGGCAAGTTTTACCGGGTCGAAGCCAAACATCACCTCACGATAACGCTCGCGTTTGCGCAAAACGGTGATCCAAGACAGCCCTGCCTGGAACCCTTCGAGCAAAAGCATCTCGAACAGCAACGCCGGGTCACGCTGGGGCGTTCCCCATTCCTGGTCATGGTAGGCCTGGTACAACGGATCGTCGGTACACCAAAAGCAGCGTGGCATAAGGCTCCAATGAGTAGAGGGCGAGGCGAATCAGGTTATACTCCCGCTCTTTACATCCGCATCCCCAGATACAGGTGAATTTCGTGAGCCAGCCTACGCCAGCCGTGCGTACCTTCCAAGACCTGATCCTCGCCCTGCAAAACTACTGGGCAGCTCAAGGTTGTGTGGTGCTTCAGCCCTACGATATGGAAGTAGGCGCCGGCACTTTCCACACCGCTACATTCCTGCGCGCGGTGGGTCCAGAAACCTGGAACGCCGCCTACGTGCAGCCTAGCCGTCGCCCTGCCGACGGGCGGTATGGCGAAAACCCCAACCGCCTGCAGCACTACTACCAGTTCCAGGTGGTGCTCAAGCCAAACCCGGCCAACTTCCAGGAGCTGTACCTCGGCTCGCTGAAAGCCATTGGCCTGGACCCGCTGGTGCACGACATTCGTTTCGTCGAAGACAACTGGGAGTCGCCAACCCTCGGCGCCTGGGGCCTGGGCTGGGAAATCTGGCTGAACGGCATGGAAGTCACCCAGTTCACCTACTTCCAGCAGGTAGGTGGTATCGAGTGCTACCCGGTCACTGGTGAAATCACTTACGGCCTCGAGCGCCTGGCCATGTACATCCAGGGCGTCGACTCGGTGTACGACCTGGTGTGGGCCGACGGCCCGTTCGGCAAGGTCACCTACGGTGATGTTTTCCACCAGAACGAGGTGGAACAGTCGACCTACAACTTCGAACACGCCAACGTCGACAAGCTGTTCGAACTGTTCGACTTCTACGAAAGCGAAGCCAACCGCCTGATCAAGCTGGAACTGCCGCTGCCGACCTATGAAATGGTGCTGAAGGCCTCGCACACCTTCAACCTGCTGGACGCCCGCCGCGCCATCTCGGTAACCGAGCGCCAGCGCTACATCCTGCGTGTTCGTACCCTGGCCCGGGACGTGGCGCAAAGCTATCTGCAAGCCCGCGCACGCCTGGGCTTCCCGATGGCCACCCCTGAACTGCGTGACGAAGTGTTGGCTAAGCTGGAGGCTGCACAATGAGTGCTCAAGATTTCCTGGTAGAACTGGGCACCGAAGAGCTGCCTCCCAAGGCCCTCGCCAGCCTCGGCGACGCCTTCCTGGCCGGCATCGAGAAAGGCCTGCAGGCGGCTAGCCTGAATTACACCGGCAAGCAGGTATACGCCGCGCCGCGTCGCTTGGCGGTGCTCATCCGCCAGCTGGACGTGCAGCAGCCTGACCGCAGCATCAATATCGATGGTCCACCCCTGCAAGCTGCCTTCAACGCCGAAGGCGAGCCAACCCAGGCTGCCCTGGGCTTCGCCAAGAAGTGCGGCGTGGATCTGGCCGAGATCGACCAGAGCGGCCCCAAACTGCGCTTCTCCCAGCACATCCCGGGCAAGGCTACCGTTGGGCTGCTGCCGACCATCGTCGAAGATTCGCTGAACGACCTGCCGATTCCCAAGCGCATGCGCTGGGCGGCCAGCCGTGAAGAGTTCGTGCGCCCGACCCAATGGCTGGTGATGCTGATGGGCGATCAGGTGGTCGACTGCACCATCCTGTCGCAAAAGGCCGGCCGTGAATCCCGTGGCCACCGCTTCCACCATCCGGAAAACGTGCTCATCACCACCCCGGCCAACTACGTCGAAGACCTGCGCAAGGCCTACGTCCTGGCCGACTTCGCCGAGCGCCGCGAGCTGATCAGCAAGCGTACCGCAGAGCTGGCCATGCAGCAGGAAGGCACGGCCATCGTTCCACCGGCGCTGCTGGACGAAGTGACCGCACTGGTCGAATGGCCGGTGCCGCTGGTGTGCTCGTTCGAGGAGCGTTTCCTCGACGTGCCGCAAGAAGCCCTGATCACCACCATGCAGGATAACCAGAAGTACTTCTGCCTGCTGGACAGCGAAGGCAAGCTGCTGCCGCGCTTCATTACCGTGGCCAACGTCGAAAGCCGCGACCCGAAGCAGATCGTGCAGGGCAACGAAAAGGTCGTACGCCCGCGCCTGACCGACGCCGAGTTCTTCTTCAAGCAGGACAAGAAGCAGCCACTGGAAACCTTCAACGAGCGCCTCAAGAACGTGGTGTTCCAGGCTCAGCTCGGCACCGTGTACGACAAGGCGGAACGTGTTTCCAAGCTGGCCGCCTTCATTGCCCCGCTGATCGGCGGCGACGCCCAGCGCGCTGGCCGTGCCGGCCTGCTGTCGAAGTGCGACCTGGCTACCGAGATGGTCGGTGAATTCCCTGAAATGCAGGGTGTTGCCGGTTACTACTACGCGCTCAACGACGGTGAGCCGGAAGACGTCGCACTGGCCCTGAACGAGCAGTACATGCCGCGCGGTGCAGGCGCCGAGCTGCCGCAGACCCTCACCGGTGCTGCCGTAGCCATCGCCGACAAGCTCGACACCCTGGTGGGCATCTTCGGCATCGGCATGCTGCCTACCGGCAGTAAAGACCCCTATGCCCTGCGCCGTGCCGCCCTGGGCGTGCTGCGGATTCTGATCGAGAAGCAACTGGACCTGGACCTGACCGGTGCAGTCGAGTTCGCGGTCAAGCAATTCGGCGCCAAGGTCAAGGCCGCCGGCCTGGCTGACCAGGTGCTGGAATTCATCTTCGACCGCCTGCGTGCGCGCTACGAAGACGAAGGTATCGACGTTGCCACCTACCTGTCGGTACGTGCCCTGCAGCCAGGCTCCGCACTGGACTTCGACCAGCGCGTTCAGGCCGTGCAGGCGTTCCGCAAGCTGCCGGAAGCCGAGGCCCTGGCAGCGGTGAACAAGCGCGTGTCGAACCTGCTGAGCAAAGCCGAGGGCGCCATCGCCGAGCAGGTCGAGCCGAAGTACTTCGACAATGCCAACGAGTTCTCCCTGTACTCGGCCATCCAGCAGGCCGACCAGGCCGTGCAACCGATGGCTGCTGCACGCCAGTACAGTGAATCGCTGGCCCGCCTGGCAGCCCTGCGCGACCCGGTCGACGCCTTCTTCGAGGCGGTGATGGTCAACGCCGAAGACGCCAAGGTACGTGCCAACCGTTATGCCCTGCTCAGCCGCCTGCGCGGCCTGTTCCTGGGTGTGGCTGATATTTCGCTGCTGGGGTAAACCTTGAAACTGCTGATTCTCGACCGTGACGGGGTGATCAACTACGACTCCGACGCCTACATCAAGACGCTGGAAGAGTGGATTCCGATCCCTGGCTCGGTCGCAGCGATCGCGCAGTTGAGCAAGGCGGGCTGGACGGTGGCCGTGGCCACCAACCAGTCCGGCATTGCCCGTGGCTTCTATCCGCTGGCAACCCTCGAAGCCATGCACGCGCGCCTGCGCGCACTGGTGGCAGAGCAGGGCGGCGAGGTGGGCCATATCGTCTATTGCCCGCACGGGCCAGACGAAGGCTGCGAATGCCGCAAGCCTAAACCCGGCATGCTGCGGGCGATCGCCGAGCATTACCAGGTTTGCCTTGAAGGGGTCTGGTTCGTAGGCGACAGCAAAGGTGACCTGGAGGCCGCCCTGGCCGTCGGTGCACAACCCGTGTTGGTGAAAACCGGCAAGGGTGAGCGGACCCTGGAAAAAGGCGTCCCTGAAACTACACTGATTTTCGACGATCTGGCAGCTATCGCCAGAGAACTAATTTAAACAGTGCGCCTTCGGGCGCATTTTTCACAGGCGGGCATGCCCCGCAATGGTACGAGCCACTATGTCGATCCTGCAGGCGATCAGAATCTTTCTTTTTTACCTGCTGCTGGGCACCAGTTCGCTGCTGTGGTGCTCGCTGAGCTTCTTCGTCGCGCCATTTTTGTCGTTCCCCAAGCGCTACAAGTTCATCAACGTGTACTGGTGCCGCTGCGCGCTGTTCCTGGTGCGCACCATCCTGGGCATCGATTACAAGATCACTGGCGCCGAGAACGTGCCGGCTGAGCCTTGCGTGATCCTGTCGAACCACCAGAGCACCTGGGAAACCTTCTTCCTGTCCCAGTACTTCTCGCCGCTGAGCCAAGTGCTCAAGCGCGAGCTGCTGTATGTGCCGTTTTTCGGGTGGGCCATGGCCATGCTGCGGCCGATCGCGATCAACCGCGATAACCCGAAGGAGGCGCTGCGCCAGGTGGCCAGCAAGGGTGACGAGCTGCTCAAGCAGAAGACTTGGGTGCTGATCTTCCCGGAAGGTACCCGCGTGCCATTTGGCACCGTCGGCAAATTCTCGCGCGGCGGTACCGCGTTGGCGGTGAATGCCGGGCTGCCGGTTCTGCCGATTGCCCACAATGCGGGCAAGTTCTGGCCGAAGACCGGGTGGGGCAAGCGCGCCGGCACCATCGAGGTGGTGATTGGCGAGCCGATGTATGCCAACGGTACGGGGCCACGCGCCATTGCCGAACTCAACGACCGTGCTGCAGCGTGGAACGAAGCGACACAGCGGGCCATGGGTTCACTGCCGCCAGCGGAGGAAAAACCCCAGGAGCAAATGGCCTGACCATCTGTGGATAACTTGTGAGCAGTTTTTCGACAAAATGCTCGGAGTGATGCCTAAGTCGTTGAATTAGCTGTTTATTTTTTTGTATGACATTTTCTTGAAAAACGTGCATAAGTTTTTTCAGGGGATAAGAAAACCGGCTTTTACAGCCGGTTTTTTTATACCCTGCAGCCAGTGTAGAAGGCCTTCAGATCTTGTCGATATCTACATCCTTGGTTTCTTTCAGGCAGAAAATCCCCACAACCAGGCTAATCCCGGTCACCAGCACTGGGTACCACAGACCGTAGAATATATCCCCGGTGTACACCACCAGCGCGAACGACACGGTCGGCAAGAAGCCACCGAACCAGCCATTACCGATGTGGTAGGGCAACGACATAGAGGTGTAGCGGATACGGGTCGGGAACAGCTCGACCATCACCGCCGCCAACGGGCCGTAGGTCATGGTCGCAATCAGGATCATCGCTACGATGAGCACCACCACCATCACCTGGTTGACCTGTGCAGGGTCGGCCTTGGCCGGATAGCCCGCCTGCTCCACCGCCGATCGCATGGCCGCTTCGTCGAAGCCGTTGATGGTTTTGTCACCAATGTTGACCACCACCTCGCTGCCAGCCACGCTTACCGCGCGGTAGGGGAGGCCCTGTTTGACGAGGAAGGTCTTGACCTTATCGCACGGGCTATCGAAACGTGCCTTGCCGACCGGGTCAAACTGGAAGGTACAACCTTGTGGGTCAGCAGTAACCACGATCGGCGCCTGCCGGCTGGCGGCATCGATCTGTGGGTTGGCGTAGTGGCTCAGCGCCTTGAACAGCGGGAAGTACAGCACGGTGGCCAGCAGCAGGCCGAGCATCAGGATCGGCTTGCGCCCGATACGGTCCGATAACCACCCGAAGAACACAAAGAACGGAGCACCGATCACCACACTGATGATCAGCAGGGTGTTGGCCTGGGCCGGGTCCATCTTCAGCATCTGGGTCATGAAGAACAACACGTAGAACTGTGCGGTGTAGAAAGTTACCGCTTGACCGGCATTGATACTGAACAGCGCGGTAAGCACTACTTTAAGGTTTGGCCAGGAAGTAAACGACTCTCGGATTGGCGACTTGCTGACCTTGCCTTGGGCCTTCATTTTCACGAAGGCCGGCGACTCATGCATGCTCATGCGGATCCAGGTGGAGATAGCCAGCAGCACGATCGACAGCAGGAACGGCAGGCGCCAGCCCCAGGTTTCGAACTGGTCCCCACTGACATAGCGGCTCCCCAGTACCACCAGCAACGACAGCAAAAGGCCCAAAGTAGCGGTGGACTGAATGAAACCGGTATGGAAGCCACGCTTGCCGGGCGGCGCATGTTCGGCCACATAGGTCGCCGCACCGCCATATTCACCGCCCAGCGCCAACCCTTGGAGCATGCGCAGGATCACCAGGATAATCGGTGCGGCAATGCCGATGCTGGCGTAGGTGGGCAACAAGCCCACGGCGAAGGTGGACAGGCCCATCAGGACGATAGTGACCAGAAAGGTGTATTTGCGCCCGATCATGTCGCCCAGCCGGCCGAACACCAGCGCGCCGAACGGCCGCACCAGAAAGCCCGCAGCAAACGCCATGAGGGCGAAGATGAACGCGGTGGTGTCGTTCACGCCAGCGAAGAACTGCTTACTGATGACCGCTGCCAGCGCGCCATAGAGAAAAAAGTCATACCACTCGAAAACCGTCCCGAGGGATGACGCGAAAATGATCTTGCGTTCTTCACGGCGGCTGGTGCTGCTGGCCGCCGCACCCTGCTCTTGGATGTAATCCGACATCGTTGCTGTCCTCGGCCCGCAGGCCACAGTGATTATTCTTGTTGTTCCACTGTCGGCAGCTTTCGACCGCAAGCTGCCGCTACTGCACGCACCCGGGTCAGGGGGTCGGTAACACGTCTTCGTTCAAGTAGGTCTGGGTAGCAGCTCCTTTGAGGATCAGTTGGGCCGCCTTCTCGGCGATCATCAGGGTGGGGGAACAGGTATTGCCCGAGGTGATCTGCGGCATGATCGAGGCGTCGGCCACGCGCAAGCCTGGGATGCCACGCACGCGCAACTGGTTATCCACAACGTCCATTTCCCCAGTGCCCATGCGACAGGTACCCACCGGGTGAAAAATGGTAGTGCCGATCTGGCCGGCAGCTTCGAACAGGTCCTGCTCGGATTGCAGGGTGGGGCCCGGCAGGTATTCCTTGGGTTCGAAAGCGGCCAGGGCAGGGGCCTGGACGATACGCCGGGTAAGCCGGATGGCATCGGCGGCGACGCGCAGGTCTTGGGGGTCACTGAGGTAGTTGGGGTCGATCAGCGGAGGGCTGTTCATGTCGGTGCTGCGGATATCGACCCGTCCGCGGCTGGCCGGGCGCAGATTGCATACCGAAGCGGTGAAGGCCGGGAATTGATGCAAGGGCTCGCCGAAGCGCTCAAGAGACAGTGGCTGCACGTGATACTGCAGGTTTGCGGTGGCTTGATCCGGGCTGGAACGTACAAACGCGCCCAGCTGGCTCGGCGCCATGGCCAGCGGACCGCTGCGGTCGTAGAGGTAGCGCAGGCCCATGCCCATCTTGCCCCACAGGCTGTTGGCCATCTGGTTCAAGGTACGGGTATTGCGAATCTGGTAGATCAGCCGCAGTTGCAAGTGGTCCTGCAAGTTACCCCCAACGCCGGGCATGTCGTGGCGCACGCCAATGCCCAAACTTTCCAGCAACTGCCGCGGGCCAATACCGGAGCGCTGCAGAATGCCGGGCGAACCGACTGCCCCAGCGCAGAGGATGATCTCACGACGCGCGGAAAACTCGTGCCAGGCACCTTGCCAGAATGCCTTCACTGCACGGGCGCGAGTGTTGTTGAGTAGTATCTGATCAACCTGCACACCGGTCAGCACGGTAAGGTTGGCGCGGTGCTTGATCGGCCGCAGAAAAGCCTTGGAAGCGTTCCAGCGCACACCACTGCGCTGGTTCACCTGAAAGTATCCACAGCCCTGGTTGTCGCCGGTGTTGAAGTCATCCACCTTGCCAATGCCGCTTTGCTCGGCGGCATCGCGGAAGGCATCGAGGATCGGCCAACTGTAGCGCTGGCGCTCGACCCGCCACTCGCCGTCGCCGCCATGATGTTCGCTGGCGCCGGCAAAGTGGTTTTCACTGGCTTTGAACAGCGGCAGCACGTCCCTCCATGCCCAACCGTCGTTGCCTTGCTCGGCCCAATGGTCGTAGTCGGCGGCCTGGCCACGCATGTAAATCATGCCATTTATAGAGGAACAGCCACCGAGCACCTTGCCGCGTGGATAACCCAATGAGCGACCGCCCAAGCCAGGCTGTACCTCGGTTTTGAAACACCAGTCGGTGCGCGGGTTGCCGATGCAGTGGAGGTAACCGACCGGAATGTGAATCCACGGATAATTGTCGCGACCGCCCGCTTCCAGCAGCAGTACCCGACAATCAGGGTTGGCGGACAAACGGTTGGCCAGCAGGCACCCCGCTGGACCGGCCCCAACGACCACGTAATCGAAGACAGAATCGGCTGATGGCATGTGCAACCTCGGGCCTGATTATTATTCTTGTCCCGATTCATCTTAGTGAGTAATTTCGTGGAGGAAACACGAGATTTCGCGCAGCCGTTGTGCGTTTTAGCACAGGGGTAATCCTGGACCGACCTATTCGCGGGCTGGCTCGCTCCCCACAGTTATCGCGTCACCGTCAGGTTTCGCTGTCTCGATGGGAGCCGGCATGCCTGCGAAGAGGGCGGGACGAACAGCCACAAGGATCAGCATGTTCGACTGGAACGATCTGCGGTTTTTCCTCGAGTTGCAGCGCAGCGGCCGCCTGCTCAGCGCCGCCAAACGCCTCAACACCACCCACAGCACCGTGGCCCGGCACATCGAGAACATTGAGCAGAGCTTGGGTACTGCGCTTTTCGTGCAGCACGCGCAGGGCTATGAGCTGACCCCCTCGGGGCAGGCGCTGCTCAAGCACGCCGAAGCCATGGAGAACGTCGCCCTGCTGGCCCAGGAAGAGATCACCCAGGCCATCACCCCGCTGGGGAAGATTCGCCTGGGGGTGACCGAAGGCATCGGCATCATGTTTTTCACCCCCCGCATGAACGCATTGTTCGAGCGTTACCCCGGGCTGGAGGTGGAACTGGTCGCAGTGCCAAGGTTCGTCAGCATCCTCAACCGCGAAGCGGAGATCAGCATCCACCTTGAGCGGCCCAACGCCGACCTGCTGATTACTCGCAAACTCACCGACTATCGGCTGGCGCTGTATACCAGCCAGGCTTACCTGGACCGCGCACCGCCACTGCGCAACCGAGAGGACCTGGCTCGGCACAGCTGGATTGGCTACGTCGACGACTTGCTGTTCAGCCAGGAGTTGCTGTTTCTCAACAGCTTCTGCCGAGCACCCAACGTGGTGTTTCGCAGTACCAGCGTGATCGCCCAGCAAGCCGCCGCCCGCGCCGGTCTGGGCATTGCCGTGCTGCCCAACTACATGGCCCGCCACGACCCGACCCTGGTACGTGTGCTGCCTGGCGAGACCATCCAGCGCAGCTACTGGATCTGCACCCGCCGCGAGCTGCACAAGTCGGTACGACTGCGGGTAGTGTGGGACTATCTGCTGGCGCTGTGCGCAGAACAACAAAGCGAGCTGCTAGCTCAGTAGCGCCTTGCTGCCCAGCAGCAGGGCAGCGGCCCAACCTGCTACCGCAAACATCTGCTGCAGGCGCGGCCCGGCCAACCTCCTCGCCAGCGGCCTTACCAACAGCAAGCCAAGCACTGCACCGGCGGCAAACGGGCCGCCAATTTGCCAATGCAGGACACCCGCAAGGCTGGCGCTGACCACACTGCCGGTAGAGACCAGGGCGATCACAGCCAATGACGTGGAAACGATGCTGGCCATACGCAGGTTGGTGTAACGGTTAAGGGCCGGGATAATGACGAACCCTCCACCGACGCCAAGCAGACCGGACAATAACCCGGATAGTGCCCCCGTTAACGCCAATGCTCTCGCGCAAGGCAGGGTCCAGCGTAACCGGCCCTGGAGCGGGTTCAACACACAGGGTTCAATGTAGCGATGGGCATCGTTGGCTTCGCCGCGCAGCTCTTTGGCCGCCTTGCGCCAGATACGCAGACAGGCATGAACCAGCACCCCGGCGAACACCAACTGCAAGGGCGTATTCGGCAAACGGTGCGCCAGCATCAACCCCAACGGCGCTGCCGCGACACCAATCACTGCAATGAACAGCGCTGCGCGGTAGCGTACCAAGCCTTGGCGCAAACCCAGGACAGCGCCCACCGCCGCCGCCATGCCCACTGCCAGCAGGCCGACCGGGGCCGCCTCGACCATTGATAGCCCAAGGCCAAATACCAGCAACGGCACGGCGAGAATGCCTCCGCCTGCGCCGGTCAACGCTAGTACTGCACCGATGATTGCCCCCAGGCCCGCACCCAACAATTGATGTTCGATCACTGCCCACCCTCGGCTGCCAGCGGCTGTGGCCGCGCCAGCCATTCGCGGCCCTTGAGCATGCCTTGCCAGTACAGCGGGGGCAGCGCCTGCGCCTTGAGCCACCAGGCCAGGCGCGTCGGCTTGCGACCATCCAGCAGCCAACCGGGGAAGCTCGGCGCCAGCTTGCCGCCGTAGGTGAATTCGGCCAAAACGATCTTGCCGCGCTCGACGGTAAGCGGGCACGAGCCATAGCCGTCGTAACGGGCCAGGGTCGGCAACCTGCCCAGCGCCACCAGCACGTTGTTAGCCACGACGGGGGCCTGCTTACGTGCAGCTGCAGCGGTCTTGGCATTGCTGGTGTTGGCGACATCGCCCAGGGCATGAACGTTGGTGTATTTGCGGTGGCGCAGGGTGTGCGGGTCGACATCGACCCAACCGGCGCCATCGGCCAACGGGCTTTCGCGAATGAAGTCCGGCGCTACCTGCGGCGGCACTACATGCAGCATGTCGAAGGCTTCAATGCGCGTCTCACTGCTGCCGTCGGCCAGGCTACGGACGAAGGTAGCGCGCTGGTTCGGGCCGTCCACGGCTGTCAGCCGATGAGAGAAATTGAGGTCCACCGCATACTTTTCGATGTACTTCATCAGCGCAGGGACGTAGTCCGCCACACCGAACAACACGGCACCGGCATTGAAGAAGCTGGCTTTCACCGCCCCCAGATGGCCGTTGCGAAGCCAGTGGTCGCACGACAGGTACAGCGCCTTCTGCGGCGCGCCGGCACACTTGATCGGCATGGGCGGCTGGGTGAACAGGGCACGACCTTGCGTGAGCTTTTGCACTAGCTCCCAGGTGTAGGGCGCCAAGTCGTAGCGGTAATTGGAGGTGACACCGTTACGGCCAAGGGTCTCGCTGAGCCCGTTGATGGCCGCCCAGTCCAGCTTGAGCCCGGGGCAGACCACCAATTGTTCATAACTGATGGCGCGGCCATCGTCGAGCATGACCAGCTGGCCCAAAGGCTCGAAGCCCTGAACGCGCGCCTTGATCCAGCGCACACCGCGCGGAATGGTCGAGGCCATGGTGCGCGCCGTGCTCGGTGCCTTGAACACACCGGCACCGACCATGGTCCAGCCGGGTTGGTAGTAATGCACTTCGGCGGGGTCGATCAAGGCAATGTCCAGTGACGGGTCACGGCTGATCAGGCTGGAAGCAGTGGCGATACCAGCGGCACCGGCACCGACGATGAGTACTTTATGGTGATCGGTATTGGCAGGGGACAACAAGGCGGGCATGGCGGTAAATCCTGGAATCTGATTATGGGGCAGGGCGGTTACAGCTTGTTCAGCGGAATTTTCAGGTAACTCACGCCGTTTTCTTCCGGCGTGGGGAGCTGGCCACTGCGCATGTTCACCTGTACCGAAGGCAGGATCAGCACGGGCATGTCGAGGGTCTTGTCACGGGCTTCGCGCATGGCGACGAAACTGTCCTCATCTACGCCTTGGTGAATATGAATGTTGCTGGCGCGCTGCTCGGCTACGGTGGTGACGTACTGCATGTCGCGGCCATCTGGCAGGTAGTCGTGGCACATGAACAGCCGGGTTTGGTCGGGGAAAGCCAGCAGACGACGGATCGAACGGTACAAGGTCCGGGCATCGGCACCAGGGAAGTCGCATCGGGCAGTACCGTAGTCGGGCATGAACAGGGTGTCGCCCACGAACACCGCGATCTCGCCGGCGTCTTCGATCATGAAACTCATGCACGCAGGTGTATGCCCTGGCGTATGCAGCGCCCGCGCGTGCAGGTTACCAATGCGGATGACTTCTTCATCTTCGAGCAGCACATCGAACTGGCTGCCATCGCGGGCAAATCCAGGCTCGGCGTTGAACAGGGCACCGAACACTTTCTGCACCTGGGTGATGTGCGCGCCGATGGCGGTATGCCCCCCAAGTTTTTCCTTCAGGTAGGCCGCTGCTGAAAGATGGTCGGCGTGCACATGTGTTTCCAGAATCCAGCGCACGCTGGCATTCAATTCGGTCACACGCTCGATCAGACGATCCGCCGAGGCGCTGCAGGTGCGCCCGGACTTCGGGTCGTAATCCAGCACGCTGTCGATCAATGCGCATTGCCGGGTCTCATGGTCCATGACCAAGTAGCTGATGGTCGAGGTCGCCTTGTCGAAGAAAGCGTCCACGTGAAGGTTGTTGCCGATGATCATCACGTTC
The DNA here is from genome assembly GCF_003205205.1 of Pseudomonas sp. LB-090624. Taxonomy (GTDB): domain Bacteria; phylum Pseudomonadota; class Gammaproteobacteria; order Pseudomonadales; family Pseudomonadaceae; genus Aquipseudomonas. The sequence goes on along the minus strand of NZ_QJRL01000003.1, from coordinate 271,230 downwards.
TCCAATTTATCCGCCGCGCCTTGTGGGGCGGAGGCAGTACCAGGAGGTTCATCAAGATGCATGCCAGGCTTCTATCGGCGCATGGTCCAATGAATCTGGCTCGTTGCTGACAGCGGTTGGCGAAACTGACAGCGTGGATGGCAGTCGACTGTCAGCCAATGGCAGTGTTTGGCAGTCCTTGTTACCCTGCGCCAGTCATCCCAATGGTGTCGTCATGCCTCAAACCCATCCCATCATCCTAGCTCTGGTTTCCTACCTTGAGCACGATGCCCTGCCGACTATCGTGCTGGACACCCACTACAACATCCTGGCTGCCAATGCGGCCTACCGCCGCCAGTTCGGCCAGCAGGACCAGGCGCCGCTGGGCGAAAAGTGCCACAAGGTCTCGCACCACTATGCCGTGCCATGCGACCAGGCTGGCGAGCATTGCCCCATGCGCAAGGCGTGGGAGAGCAAAGTGCCCGAGCGTGTGTTGCACATTCATCACACTCCACGTGGCCCCGAGCATGTGGATGTGGAACTGCGGCCGATCCTGGATGAACAGGGCTGCGTGGTGGCCTTTGTCGAACGACTGACCACCATCACCCTCGCGTCAGCGCAGCCTCAGGAGCAGGGCCTGGTGGGGCGCGCCCCCGCCTTCAAGGCCGCCTTGGCCAGCCTGCAACGGGCGGCGCCAGCGCAGATTCCGGTGCTGCTGCAGGGGGAGTCGGGGAGCGGTAAAGAACTGTTCGCTCGCGCGGTACACATGGGCAGTCCCAGAGCGAATGGGCCGCTGGTGGTGGTCGACTGCACAGGTCTGTCTGAGTCGTTGTTCGAGAGTGAGCTGTTTGGTTACGAGAAGGGTGCATTCACCGGTGCCAACCAACGCAAGATCGGCCTGGCTGAGGCGGCCCATGGGGGCACCCTGTTCCTCGATGAAATTGGCGAAGTACCGCTGGCGATGCAGGTGAAGTTGCTGCGTCTGATCGAGTCTGGCAGCTTTCGCCCGGTGGGCAGCCTGCGCACGGTGCATTCGGATTTCCGCCTGGTATCGGCCACCCACAAGCCGCTCAAGCAGATGGTTGAGCAAGGCTCCTTCCGTGAAGACCTGTACTACCGCATCAGCGGCTTTCCGATCCGCCTGCCGGCATTGCGCGAGCGGGTGGAAGACCTACCCCTGCTCGCACAGAGCCTGCTGCAGCGCATGTCCATGACCGGAAAGCCAACGCCCAGGCTGAGTGACGATGCCTTACAGCAACTGGGGTTACATCCATTTCCGGGCAATATCCGCGAGCTGCGCAACATACTGGAAAGAGCCCGTCTGTTCGCCGATGACGGGCTGATCCGACCTGAACACTTGCAAGCAGATATCGGGCCAGCCGGGGCGGCTGTGACAGGTGACCGTCGCAACAACCTAGGTGAGGTGGCGCAGGCACTGGAACAGTTCAAGGGCTCGCGCAGCGAACTGGCCAGCCATCTTGGCATCAGTGAGCGCACGCTGTATCGCCGCTTGAAAGCGCTTGGGCTTAACTGAAACAGCGGCAGACTTTACCGGACCTTTACCTGAGTCCTGACATTAAACGCAAAAAATCGTGGTCTTATCAGTTAACCGAATCTGGCATCCATGCTCGCCAGGCGATAACCGGCAGAGGACCGCATCAAATGAAAAAGACCCTAACCGTGATCTGCGCCGCGCTGATGTTCAGCGCACCGCTGGCCAGCTTCGCGCAGCCGGGCCCACCCGACCGACATGATGGCGGGCCATCGCATCAGGGCAACCCGCCACATGGTCAGCCCCAGCAACAGGGCCGACATGACAATGGCCACGGTCCCGCTTACCGTGACCCGAACTTCCGTCCACAACAAGGCATGCCAGTACCGCACCAGCAGTGGCAGCGTGGTCATGCAGTTGATCCACATTACCGTGGCGACCGTTATTGGGTAACCGACTGGAAAGCGCGCCACCTGTATGCGCCACCACGTGATCATCGTTGGCTGTATGTGAACGGCGACTATGTGCTGGTGGCTATTGCCAGTGGCGTGATCGTTAACATTCTTACCGGCTACTGATTTTTTGCAGCCACTAAAAAGCCCGCATCAGCGGGCTTTTTAGTGGCTGCAAACTACAACCTGATCAGAAATCCAGGTTCGACACCGACAGCGCGTTGCTCTCGATGAACTCACGACGCGGCTCGACTGCGTCACCCATCAGGGTGTTGAAGATCTGGTCAGCAGCGATCGCATCCTCGATGGTGACCTTGAGCATGCGGCGGACAGCCGGGTCCATGGTGGTTTCCCACAACTGGTCTGGGTTCATCTCACCCAGCCCTTTGTATCGCTGGATGGTATGACGTTTGGTGGTCTCGTTCATCAGCCAGTCCAGGCCTTCCTTGAACTCGACAATTGCCTTGCGGCGTTCACCACGTTGCACGTAAGCACCTTCACCCAGCAGGCTAGAAAGCTTGGCACCAATGTTGACTACGGTCCGGTAGTCATTGCTGCCAAAGAAGTCCCGGTTGAACGTGATGTAGCTAGCCAGGCCGTGGGAGGTGATTTCTACCTCCGGCAGCCATACGTTGCGCTCTTTGTCTTCGCGCAGGCTGGCGCTGTAAGCCAGGCCAGACTTCTGGTTGGAGTTCAGACGCGCCTGGAACTGGGCCAGCCATGCTTGCATCACCGCGTGGTCACCCAACTGTTCCAGGGTCACCTCAGGCAGGTAGACGAAGTGCTCGGTCAGTTCTTCCGGGTACAAACGCGACAGGCGCTTGAGTGTCTTCATGACACTGCGGAATTCATTCACCAGGCTTTCCAGCTGCACACCAGAAACTGCTGGCGCTGACTCGTCCAGGTGCAGGCTCGCGTCCTCCAGAGCCGACTGGGTCATGTATTCTTCCATGGCCTCGTCGTCCTTGATGTACTGCTCCTGTTTGCCTTTTTTCACCTTGTACAGTGGAGGCTGGGCAATGTAGATGTAGCCGCGCTCGACCAGCTCCGGCAACTGACGGAAGAAGAAGGTCAGCAGCAAAGTACGGATGTGCGAACCGTCAACGTCAGCATCGGTCATGATGATGATGTTGTGATAGCGCAGCTTGTCGATGTTGTACTCTTCGCGACCGATCCCGCAACCCAGTGCCGTGATCAGCGTGCCCACTTCCTGGGACGAGATCATCTTGTCGAAACGAGCCTTCTCGACGTTGAGGATCTTGCCCTTCAGCGGCAGGATAGCCTGGGTGCGGCGGTTTCGACCTTGCTTGGCCGAACCACCTGCGGAGTCACCCTCCACCAGATACAGTTCGGAAAGGGCAGGGTCTTTCTCTTGGCAGTCAGCCAGTTTGCCCGGCAGGCCGGCGATGTCCAGCGCGCCTTTGCGGCGAGTCATCTCACGGGCTTTACGGGCCGCTTCCCGTGCACGGGCAGCGTCGATCATCTTGCCAACGACGGCCTTGGCTTCGTTCGGGTTTTCCAGCAGGAAATCGGCGAAGTATTTGTTCATCTCTTGTTCCACGGCGGTTTTCACCTCCGAGGAAACCAGCTTGTCTTTGGTCTGCGAGCTGAACTTAGGATCCGGAACCTTCACCGAGATAATCGCGGTCAGGCCTTCACGGGCGTCGTCGCCTGTGGTCGCAACCTTGTTCTTCTTGGCCAGGCCTTCCTGCTCGATGTAGCTGTTCAAGCTACGGGTGAGGGAAGAACGGAAGCCCACCAGGTGAGTACCACCATCACGCTGCGGAATGTTGTTGGTGAAGCACAGCAGGTTCTCGTTGAAGCTGTCGTTCCATTGCAAGGCAACTTCTACGCCCACGCCGTCGTCGCGCTGGACATTGAAGTGGAACACCTGGGAGTTGACCGGAGTCTTGTTGGTGTTCAGGTACTCGACAAACGCACGCAGGCCGCCTTCGTATTTGAAGAACTCTTCCTTACCGCTGCGTTCATCCTTCAGCAAAATGCCTACGCCCGAGTTGAGGAACGACAACTCGCGGATACGCTTGGCCAGGATGTCCCAGCTGAAGTGGATGTTCTTGAAGGTTTCAGCCGATGGCTTGAAGTGGATGTGGGTACCCGTCGTTTCGCTGTCACCGACAACCGCCATTGGCGCTTGTGGAACACCGTGAACGTAGGTCTGCTCCCAGATTTTGCCACTACGGCGAACGGTCAGTACCAGCTGCTCGGACAGGGCGTTCACAACCGAAACACCTACACCGTGCAGACCGCCGGATACCTTGTAGGAGTTATCGTCGAATTTACCGCCAGCGTGCAGCACAGTCATGATGACTTCAGCTGCGGAAACGCCTTCTTCTTTATGCACGTCAACCGGAATGCCGCGACCGTTGTCGCGCACACTGATGGATTCGTCCGGGTGGATGATGACCGTGATGTCATCGCAGTGACCGGCGAGGGCTTCGTCGATGGAGTTGTCGACCACCTCGAAGACCATGTGGTGCAGGCCGCTACCATCATCGGTGTCGCCAATGTACATGCCGGGACGCTTGCGTACGGCATCCAAACCTTTCAGCACCTTGATGCTGGAGGAGTCGTACGTTTGATTTTCGCTCATGCCTTCACTCCCGATGGTCGTGGGTCTGGGTGATACGGCCTTGTTCCACGTGGAACAAAGCAACTGGCGTTTCCGTCTGCCAGCCTTCCCTCAGTAGTTCGTGATCTACACAGGTGATAAACACCTGGCAGCGTAATTCTTCAAGCAAGCGGCACAACGCGCGGCGATGCTGGTCGTCCAGCTCGGACGGCAAGTCATCCACGAGATAAATACAATGACCGCGGCGAGCCTGACTGACGAGGTGGCCTTGGGCAATGCGCAATGCGCACACCACAAGCTTCTGCTGACCACGCGACAGGATGTCTGCTGCGTTGTTGGCAGCCAGACGAAGACGCAGATCAGCACGCTGCGGACCGGCCTGGGTATGGCCCATCTGCTGATCGCGAAGGAGAGAGGAGGCGAGTACTTGCTGCAGTTCCCGGTCCTTGTCCCAGCCTCGGTAGTAGCTCAGGGTCAACCCGTCCAGCTCGACCAGTTCGCTCAGGGTTTGCTCGAAGACGGGCTTCAAGGCCTTGATGTAGTTGCGACGGTATTCATCTATTTCCGCACTGGCCAGGCACAATTCCCGGTCCCAGGCGGCTTGCGAAGCTGGGTCAAGTGTACCATGCCGCAACCATGAGTTCCGCTGCCGCAGCGCCTTCTGCAGCCGTTGCCAGGCTGGCAGAAAGCGAGGTTCCACGTGGAACACCCCCCAATCCAGAAACTGGCGACGTATTTTGGGGGCTCCCTCCAACAGCCGGAAACTGTCCGGGTTGATGAGCTGCAACGGCAACAACTCTGCCAACTGGGCAGCGCTGCGTGCGTTCTGCCCATCAATGCGAATCGTGAACTCCCCCTGACGCTCCCGTGACACACCGAGGTTGCTGGTGCCACCTTCCGTCAGCAGCACCTCGCCAAACACGGTACAAGCAGACTGCTCGTACTGAATGACAGGGTTCAAGCGGGTACTGCGGAATGAGCGCGCGAGTCCAAGCAGGTGCACGGCTTCCAGCACACTGGTCTTGCCACTGCCATTGGCGCCGTAAAGGATGTTGATGCGGGGGGAGGGTAAGAGAGTCACCGGGTGCAAGTTGCGCACCGCGGTGACCATGATACGTCGAAGGGACATTTCGCCTGGCTACAGTTACAGGCGCATCGGCATGACAACGTAGGAAGAATCGTCATTGCCAGCTTCCTGCAGCAGAGCGCTGCTGTTGGAATCCGACAGGATCAGACGAACTTGCTCGGTAGTCATCACGCCCAGCACGTCCAGCAGATAGCTGACGTTGAAGCCGATTTCCAGCGAGCCACCTTCGTAGTCCACACTGATTTCTTCTTCAGCCTCTTCCTGCTCGGGGTTGTTGGCCTGGATTTTCAATTGGCCGGCCGCCAGTTGCAGGCGGATACCGCGGTACTTTTCGTTGGAAAGAATCGCAGTGCGGCTGAATGCTTCACGCAGCGCCTGACGATCACCCACCACCAGTTTGTCGCCACCTTTGGGCAATACGCGCTCGTAGTCAGGGAACTTGCCATCGACCAGTTTGGAGGTGAAGGTGAACTCACCGGTGGTCGCGCGGATGTGATGCTGGCCCAGGACGATGCTGACCATGCCCTCCGGGTCGGTCAGCAGACGCGCCAGTTCCAGGATGCCTTTGCGCGGCACGATCACCTGGTGGCGATCATCCTGCTCGATCGGCGCGGTCATGGAGCACAGCGCCAGACGGTGACCATCAGTAGCCACTGCACGCAGGGTGTTGCGGGAAACCTCCAGCAGCATGCCATTGAGGTAATACCGCACGTCCTGCTGAGCCATGGCGAAGCTGGTGCGCTCGATCAAGCGGCGCAGCTTGCTCTGCTCCAGGTTGCAGGTCAGCGAACCAGGGCCTTCTTCCACAGTCGGGAAGTCGTTGGCTGGCAGGGTCGACAGGGTGAAGCGGCTGCGGCCGGCCTTTACCAACAATTTCTGCTCATCGACCTTGATATCGATCAGGGCGTCGTTAGGCAGGCTTTTGCAGATGTCCATCAGCTTACGCGCCGGGACCGTGATCTCGCCAGGCTCGGCTGGTTCTTCAAGTTGCACGCGGCCTACCAGTTCGACCTCCAGGTCGGTACCGGTCAACGACAGTTGCTGGCCTTGCACGACCAGCAATACGTTGGACAGGACCGGCAAGGTCTGACGGCGCTCGACGACACCGGCGACCAGTTGCAGGGGTTTCAACAGGGCTTCGCGTTGAATGGTGAAATGCATGGTCTAGTCCCTTGCCTTCAATTAGCTGCGCAGACGGCCATCAGGTCGTCAGCGTCCGCAGCAGGTTCTTGTAGTCCTCGCGGATGTCCGCGTCGGATTCCTTCAGTTCATTGATCTTGCGGCAGGCGTGCAGCACGGTCGTATGGTCGCGGCCACCGAACATGTCGCCGATTTCCGGCAGACTGTGGTTGGTCAGCTCCTTGGACAGGGCCATGGCCACCTGCCGCGGACGCGCGACAGAACGCGAACGCCGCTTGGACAACAGATCGGAGATCTTGATCTTGTAGTACTCAGCGACGGTACGCTGAATGTTATCCACACTGACCAGCTTGTCTTGCAGCGCCAGCAGATCCTTCAGCGACTCGCGAATCAGCTCGATGGTGATGTCGCGACCCATGAAGTGCGAATGCGCGATCACCCGCTTCAGTGCACCTTCAAGTTCACGTACGTTGGAACGGATGCGCTGGGCAATGAAGAAGGCGGCATCATGCGGCAGCTCGACCTTGGCCTGGTCGGCCTTCTTCATAAGGATCGCCACGCGTGTTTCCAGTTCTGGCGGCTCGACAGCAACCGTCAGCCCCCAGCCAAAGCGTGACTTCAGGCGCTCTTCCAGGCCTTCGATCTCCTTGGGGTAACGGTCGGAGGTCAGGATTACCTGCTGACCACCCTCAAGCAGGGCATTGAAGGTGTGGAAAAACTCTTCCTGCGAGCGCTCTTTACGGGCGAAGAACTGGATATCGTCGATCAGCAACGCATCCACCGAGCGATAGAAGCGCTTGAATTCGTTGATGGCGTTGAGCTGTAGCGCCTTGACCATGTCGGCCACGAAACGCTCCGAATGCAGATACACGACCTTGGCATTCGGGTTCTTCTTTAGCAGATGGTTACCCACAGCGTGCATGAGGTGGGTTTTACCCAGGCCTACGCCACCATAAAGGAACAGCGGGTTATAGCCATGCTTGGGGTTATCCGCTACTTGCCAGGCAGCCGCACGTGCCAGCTGGTTCGACTTGCCTTCGACGAATGTGTCGAAGGTGAAAGTTCGGTTCAGGTAGCTGGTGTGCTTGAGCGCACCTTCAACCTGCACGGTGCGCTGCTCGGTCCGGCCACTACTGGCTGGGGCCGGGGCTGGTTCAGCCATGGCATCGAAGCTGTCGCGTGTGGACGGCTCAGCCATTTCATCGACGAGCACAGGCTCGGCAGCGCTGACCGGGACCGGATCCACCGCCGCTACTGCCGACACAACTTTTTGGGGCTGGCTCTGCGCGTGGTTTTGCGCCAGCGAAGCAGCCACCGCCGCGCTTACCGGCGCGTTGGGTGCAGCACGCGGCGCAGAACTGCGACGACTGCCTATCAACAAGGAGAGGGCCGGTGCAATACCGCTGCCATTTTCCCCCAACAGCTCGAGCAAGCGGCCCAGGTACTTTTCATTGACCCAATCGAGAACGAAACGGTTAGGCGCATAGACGCGCAACTCGTCGCCTTCGGCTTCGACCTGTAGCGGACGGATCCAGGTGTTGAATTGCTGGGCAGGCAGTTCATCGCGCAGAAGCTCTACGCACTGCTGCCAAAGTTCCACTGACACGGATATCCCCTGAGTTTGAAAGCCGGATGAGGCAAAAACAAACCGCCATTGTACCGGTCGAGCGTTCAGTTATCCACATGTGGACACGTTAGGATCCATGACAAAACAGCCATTTATCGACCAAAACGTCTTTCCCGCGCTGTGAATAAACCCTGTGGATAACCGACACTGAGGGCTATGCACAACCCTGGGTGCCGACCTGTGGATAACTTGCCTGTGGATAATCGACGATTTCATCCACAGCTTCTGCGCACGATGGGAACAAGCGGAGCACCGGTTGAGAACACGGTTGTAAAATTCTGTACAGCCCGTATTTACTGGCCTATAGCATGTTATCCACAGACAGTGGCCCACCTAAGATTTATAAGTTCTTCAGAAAAGCTTTTTATATGTCTCTCTTTTTTTTTCATGTTGTCCCCGATTCATGTGTCCGATCAACCAGCAGTCGGTGAGCCACCCACAGGCACCGTCCATCACATGCTCTATATGGAAAGACTGGTTGGAAATTGACCTACGGGCTTGCTTTCTCTAGAATCGCCGGTCTCTTAAAAAGGGGGCCATCCCGGCCCGTCGTCGACAAACCAGGTAACACGCCATGAAACGTACTTTCCAACCAAGCACCATCAAGCGCGCGCGCACTCACGGTTTCCGTGCCCGTATGGCTACCAAGAACGGCCGTGCTGTTCTGTCGCGTCGTCGTGCCAAAGGCCGTAAGCGTCTGGCCATTTGATTTTTCGGCACAGGTGGTGAGTCAGGACTTCAGTCGGGAAAAGCGACTGCTTACACCCCGGCACTTCAAAGCGGTCTTCGACTCCCCAACCGGCAAGGTTCCAGGGAAAAACCTGCTGATCCTTGCTCGCGAGAACGGCCTTGATCACCCACGCCTCGGCCTGGTGATCGGCAAGAAGAGCGTCAAGCTCGCCGTTCAACGCAATCGCCTCAAGCGCTTGATGCGCGATTCCTTTCGTCTGAACCAGCACATGCTTGCCGGGTTGGACATCGTGATCGTCGCGCGCAAGGGATTGGGTGAGGTAGAAAACCCGGAATTGCACCAACACTTTGGCAAGCTCTGGAAACGCCTGGCGCGCAGCCGGCCAACCCCAGCAGTGATCGCCGATTCCGCAGGGGTAGACAGCCAAGATGCGTAAACTGGCACTCGTTCCGATCCAGTTTTACCGTTATGCCATTAGTCCTCTGATGGCCAATCACTGTCGTTTCTTCCCCAGTTGCTCCTGTTACGCATATGAAGCCATCGAAAACCATGGCATCTGGCGTGGTGGGTGGCTGGCCGTTCGTCGCCTGGGGCGTTGTCATCCGTGGAATGACGGCGGTTTCGACCCCGTTCCACCCGCTCCTTCCTCCCGAACTTCTTCGATAGCCGAGTAATCATGGATATTAAACGCACGATCCTGATCGCCGCGCTGGCAGTCGTGTCCTACGTCATGGTCCTGAAGTGGAACGATGACTACGGCCAGGCTGCCCTGCCGACTCAGAATACTGCTGCCAGCACTGTTGCTCCGGGCTTGCCCGATGGCGTGCCGGCCGGTAACAACGGTGTCAGCGCCGATGTACCGAGCGCCAACGCCGAATCGAGCCCTGCCGAACTGGCACCGGTCGCACTCAGCAAGGACCTGATCCGAGTCAAGACCGACGTTCTGGAACTGGCTATCGATCCGGTCGGTGGTGACATCGTCCAGTTGAATCTGCCCAAGTACCCACGCCGTCAGGACCACCCGGACATTCCATTCCAGTTGTTCGACAATGGTGGCGAGCGTGTCTACCTGGCACAAAGCGGCCTTACCGGTGCCAACGGCCCGGATGCCCGCGCCAGCGGCCGCCCGCTGTATGCCGCAGAACAGAAGAGCTACCAACTGGCTGACGGCCAGCAGCAACTGGTGGTCGACCTGAAGTTCAGCGATAACGGCGTCAACTACATCAAGCGCTTCAGCTTCAAGCGCGGTGAATACGACCTGAATGTCAGCTACCTGATCGACAACCAGAGCGGCCAGGCCTGGAGCGGCAACATGTTTGCCCAGCTCAAGCGTGATGCCAGCGGCGATCCTTCTTCCAGCACTGCTACCGGTACCGCAACCTACCTGGGTGCAGCCCTGTGGACAGCTGCCGAGCCTTACAAAAAGGTCTCGATGAAGGACATCGACAAAGGTAGTTTGAAAGAAAATGTGTCTGGCGGCTGGGTGGCCTGGCTTCAGCACTACTTCGTGACTGCCTGGATTCCGGCCAAGTCGGACAACAACGTTGTCCAGACCCGTAAGGACAGCCAGGGCAACTACATCATCGGCTACACCGGTCCGGCGCTTAACGTACCTGCAGGTGGTAAGGTCGAAACCAGTGCCATGCTGTACGCTGGCCCGAAGATCCAGTCCAAGCTGAAAGAGTTGTCCCCAGGCCTGGAATTGACCGTCGACTACGGCTTCCTGTGGTTCATCGCCCAGCCGATCTTCTGGCTGCTGCAACATATCCACAGCCTGCTGGGCAACTGGGGCTGGTCGATCATCGTGCTGACCATGCTGATCAAAGGCCTGTTCTTCCCACTGTCGGCTGCCAGCTACCGCTCCATGGCGCGTATGCGTGCCGTTGCTCCAAAACTTGCCGCTCTGAAGGAACGCTTCGGTGATGACCGCCAGAAGATGTCCCAGGCAATGATGGAGCTGTACAAGAAAGAGAAGATCAACCCGTTGGGTGGCTGCCTGCCGATCCTGGTGCAGATGCCGGTGTTCCTGGCTCTGTACTGGGTGCTGCTGGAAAGTGTGGAAATGCGCCAGGCCCCATGGATGCTGTGGATTACTGACCTGTCGATCAAGGATCCGTTCTTCATCCTGCCGATCATCATGGGCGCCACCATGTTCATCCAACAGCGCCTGAACCCGACGCCGCCGGATCCGATGCAGGCCAAGGTGATGAAAATGATGCCAATCATCTTCACCTTCTTCTTCCTGTGGTTCCCGGCTGGTCTGGTCCTGTACTGGGTTGTGAACAACTGCTTGTCGATTTCGCAGCAGTGGTACATTACCCGTCGTATTGAAGCAGCAACGAAAAAAGCTGCTGCTTGACGGGCTACTGCGCTAGCCTGTGAATAAAAAACGCCCCCTAGTGGGGCGTTTTTGCTATCTGTCGTTTTTGTCGTAGAGGCTTTCGAGCATGAACATTGTGCGTGAAACCATCGCCGCCATTGCTACCGCCCAGGGCCGCGGTGGTGTGGGGATTGTCAGGTTGTCCGGCCCGCTGGCTGCCAAGGCCGGCCAGTTGATCACCGGTCGTACACTTACCCCGCGCCACGCCCACTACGGTCCATTCCGCGACGAGGAAGGGCTGGTACTGGACGAAGGCATCGCGTTGTATTTTCCCGGGCCGAATTCGTTCACTGGCGAGGATGTGCTTGAACTTCAGGGCCACGGTGGCCCGGTGGTTCTGGACATGCTGTTGCAGCGCTGTGTGCAAGTCGGCTGCCGGCTGGCCCGGCCGGGCGAGTTCAGCGAGCGCGCATTCCTCAACGACAAGCTTGACCTGGCCCAGGCCGAAGCTATTGCCGACCTGATCGAGGCCAGTTCCAGCCAGGCCGCGCGCAATGCCCTGCGCTCGCTGCAAGGTGAATTCTCCAAACGTGTGCACAGCCTGACCGAGGCGTTGATTGCCCTGCGTATCTACGTTGAAGCAGCGATCGACTTCCCAGAGGAGGAAATCGATTTCCTCGCCGATGGCCACGTGTTGTCGATGCTCGATGCAGTGCGCGGCGAGTTATCCACCGTGCAGCGCGAAGCCGGGCAGGGTGCGCTGCTGCGTGACGGCATGACCGTGGTCATCGCTGGGCGGCCCAATGCCGGCAAATCGAGCCTGCTGAACCAGTTGGCCGGGCGCGAAGCTGCCATCGTCACTGATATCGCTGGCACCACCCGGGACATCCTGCGCGAACATATCCACATCGACGGGATGCCGCTTCATGTCGTCGATACAGCTGGTTTGCGCACTACTGATGACCATGTGGAAAAGATCGGCGTAGAACGCGCGCTCAAGGCCATCGGCGAAGCGGACCGGGTGCTGCTGGTGGTCGACTCCACTGCCCCCGAGGCCAGTGACCCGTTCGCCCTGTGGCCAGAGTTTCTCGACCAGCGCCCGGACCCGGCCAAGGTCACGCTGATTCGTAACAAGGCTGACCTGAGCGGTGAGCGGGTGGCGCTGGAACAGTGCGATGACGGTCACGTCACAATCACTCTCAGCGCCAAAGGTGACGATGCGGGCCTGCAGTTGCTGCGCGACCACCTGAAAGCTTGTATGGGTTACGAGCAGACCGCCGAGAGCGGTTTCAGCGCTCGTAGGCGCCATCTGGATGCCTTGAGCCAGGCCAGTGAGCACCTGGAACACGGCCGCGCACAACTGACGCTGGCGGGCGCGGGAGAGCTGTTGGCGGAGGACCTGCGCCAGGCTCAGCACGCCCTGGGTGAGATCACCGGTGCATTCAGCTCGGACGACCTGCTGGGGCGGATTTTCTCCAGCTTCTGCATCGGAAAGTAATCCACAGCCATCCCCAGCCAAACGCCGCTCCCTCTGGAGCGGCTTTTTTTTGCCTGGCATTTAGGCAGTTGTCACGCTGACCTCATGCTCGAAAAGCGGCTCCCAGCGTTAACGCCATCCGTTTTTTTGTGAGGAGGTCCTTCTGTATGAGGGGATTACTTGCCAAAAAGCCAATGACGGAAGAAAAAAATTCGATCACCGGCGCCGATTCGCCGTCAGGAGCCCTGTGGAAAACCCGGCTTCAGCTCCGTTGATAAGCAGGCTTTTTTTCTGAGGACAAAGCGCCCTGTGGGTAAATAGGCATTTAATCCACAGGCTAAAATGGGTTATCCATAGCCCTCATGGCACTCCAGACACAGGGTTTAATTTCTCTATACACAGCGTGAGATATGGGCTGTAGAGCTTTATCCACAGATATGGGTGTGCATAAGAATAAACATAAAAACAAAGCTTTTTTAAATTTTTCCTCTTTGATTTCTGTTGTTTGCCATTCATCCACAGACTGGTCAAAATTTGCTCAGACGGTTTCTTTAAGGGGGGGTAAGTCCCTATACTTGTCCGCTTACCTTCTCTATTCGCAAAAACAGGCACGAGGTGCGTGGTGGATTTCCCTTCCCGTTTTGAAGTGATCGTCATCGGCGGCGGCCATGCCGGTACCGAGGCTGCGCTTGCGTCTGCACGCATGGGTGTGAAAACCCTGCTGTTGACCCATAACGTGGAAACCCTCGGTCACATGAGCTGCAACCCCGCTATCGGCGGTATTGGCAAAAGCCATCTGGTCAAAGAGATCGATGCCCTCGGCGGCGCCATGGCGCTGGCCACCGACAAGAGCGGCATCCAGTTCCGCGTTCTGAACAACCGCAAGGGCCCGGCCGTACGCGCCACCCGTGCGCAGGCCGACCGCGCCATCTACAAGGCAGTGGTGCGTGAAATCCTGGAAAACCAGCCGAACCTGTGGATATTCCAGCAGTCCTGCGATGACCTCATCGTCGAGCAGGATCAGGTCAAAGGTGTAGTGACCCAGATGGGCCTGCGTTTCTTCGCAGAATCAGTGGTACTCACCACCGGCACCTTCCTCGGCGGTCTTATCCACATCGGTTTGCAAAACCATTCCGGCGGTCGCGCCGGTGACCCGCCTTCGATTGCCCTGGCCCACCGCATGCGTGAACTGCCGCTGCGCGTCGGCCGCCTGAAAACCGGGACCCCGCCACGCATTGATGGCCGTTCGGTGGACTTTTCGGTCATGACCGAGCAGCCAGGCGATACCCCGATCCCGGTGATGTCGTTCATGGGCAATGCCGACATGCACCCGCGCCAGGTGAGTTGCTGGATTACCCATACCAACGCACGCACTCACGAGATCATTGCCTCGAACCTCGATCGTTCGCCGATGTACTCGGGCGTGATCGAAGGGGTCGGTCCACGCTACTGTCCGTCGATCGAAGACAAGATCCACCGCTTCGCCGACAAGGAAAGCCACCAGGTGTTCATTGAGCCGGAAGGCCTGACCACCCATGAGCTGTACCCCAACGGAATCTCCACTTCGCTGCCATTCGACGTGCAGTTGGAGCTCGTGCGTTCCATCCGTGGCATGGAAAACGCCCACATCGTGCGCCCCGGCTACGCCATCGAGTACGACTACTTCGACCCGCGTGATCTCAAGTACAGCCTCGAGACAAAAGTCATCGGCGGCCTGTTCTTCGCCGGGCAGATCAACGGCACCACCGGGTACGAAGAAGCCGGTGCCCAAGGCCTGCTGGCCGGGACCAACGCCGCACTGCGGGCGCAGGGCCGTGACAGCTGGTGCCCGCGCCGTGACGAGGCTTACATCGGTGTACTGGTGGACGACCTGATTACCTTGGGTACCCAGGAGCCGTACCGCATGTTTACCTCGCGTGCCGAGTACCGGCTGATACTGCGCGAAGACAACGCCGACTTGCGCCTGACCGAAAAGGGCCGTGAACTGGGCCTGATCGATGACCAGCGCTGGGCCGCGTTCTGCGCCAAGCGCGACGGTATCGAGCGTGAGGAACAGCGCTTGAAATCGACTTGGGTTCGCCCGAATACCGAGCAAGGCCAGGCGGTTGTGGATAAATTCGGCACTCCGCTGAGCCACGAGTACAGCCTGCTCAACCTGCTGGCACGCCCAGAAATCGACTACGCCGGCCTGATCGAAGCGACTGGCGGTGAAGCGATCGATCCACAGGTTGCCGAGCAGGTCGAAATCCGCACCAAGTACGCCGGTTACATCGACCGCCAGCAGGATGAAATTGCCCGACTGCGTGCCAGCGAAGACACCCGCCTGCCTGTGGATATCGACTACACGTCGATTTCCGGCCTGTCCAAAGAGATACAGGGCAAGCTGAGCCAGACCCGACCGGAGACGCTGGGGCAGGCTTCGCGTATCCCGGGTGTGACCCCGGCGGCGATTTCCCTGTTGCTGATTCACTTGAAAAAACGCGGCGCTGGCCGCGAATTGGAGCAAAGCGCTTGAGTTCCCTGGTCACCCCGCAACACGCTGAAGAGTTGTCCACAGGTGCACGACAGCTTGGTGTCGAGCTGACTGCCGAGCAGCACGAGAAGCTGCTTGGCTACCTCGCTCTGTTGATCAAATGGAACAAAGCCTACAACCTGACTGCCGTGCGCGACCCAGACGAGATGGTCTCGCGTCACCTGCTCGACAGTCTTAGCATCATGTCGTTTATCCACAGCGACCGTGACAACTGGTTGGATGTTGGCAGCGGCGGTGGCATGCCCGGCATCCCGCTGGCTATCCTGCATCCACACAAGCGTGTCACTGTGCTGGACGCCAATGGCAAGAAAACCCGCTTCCTGACCCAAGTGAAAATGGAGCTCAAGCTGGACAACCTCGCGGTTATCCACAGCCGGGTAGAGGCCTTCCAGCCAGCACAAGCGTTCGACGGAATCATTTCTCGTGCTTTCAGCAGCATGGAGAACTTCACCAACTGGACCCGCCACCTGGGCGACACCGGGACGCAATGGCTTGCAATGAAGGGGCTGCATCCTGCCGATGAACTGGTAGCATTGCCCGCAGACTTCACAGTGGAAAGCGAACAGGCCCTGACCGTTCCGGGTTGCCAGGGCCAGCGCCATCTGCTGATACTGCGCCGCAAGGCATGACTGGGAACACGCGCATCAATGGCTAAGGTATTCGCAATCGCGAACCAGAAAGGTGGTGTAGGCAAGACCACCACCTGTATCAATCTCGCCGCTTCGCTGGCCGCGACAAAGCGTCGTGTGCTGCTGATCGACCTCGATCCGCAGGGCAACGCCACCATGGGCAGCGGTGTGGACAAACATGAGCTCGAGCACTCGGTCTACGACCTGCTTATCGGGGAATGTGACCTGGCTCAGGCCATGCATTACTCCGAGCATGGTGGTTTCCAGCTGCTTCCGGCCAACCGTGACCTGACCGCCGCCGAAGTGGTGCTGCTGGAAATGCAGGTCAAGGAAAGCCGCCTGCGCAACGCGCTGGCGCCGATCCGCGAAAACTACGACTACATCCTCATCGACTGCCCGCCGTCGCTGTCAATGCTGACGCTCAATGCGCTGGTCGCTTCCGATGGCGTGATCATCCCCATGCAGTGCGAGTACTACGCGCTGGAAGGTCTCAGCGACCTTGTGGATAACATCAAACGCATCGCCGCCCGGCTGAACCCGGAGTTGAAGATCGAAGGCCTGCTGCGGACCATGTACGACCCACGCCTGAGCCTGAACAACGATGTTTCGGCGCAGTTGAAAGAGCACTTCGGCCCACAGCTGTACGACACCGTCATTCCACGCAACATTCGCCTGGCCGAGGCCCCTAGCTTCGGCATGCCGGCCTTGGCTTACGACAAGCAATCGCGCGGCGCGCTGGCGTATCTGGCCCTGGCGGGTGAACTGGTTCGCCGTCAGCGCCGTCAATCACGCACTGCACAAACAACTTAAGGAATCCGTATGGCCGTCAAGAAACGGGGTCTCGGACGTGGGTTGGATGCACTGCTCAGTGGTCCCTCCGTCAGCGCGCTCGAAGAGCAGGCTGTGAAGATCGACCAGAAAGAACTGCAACACCTGCCGGTCGAACTGATCCAGCGTGGCAAGTACCAGCCACGCCGGGACATGGACCCTCAGGCGCTGGAAGAGCTTGCGCACTCGATTCGCAGCCATGGCGTGATGCAACCGATCGTGGTTCGTCCGATCGGCGACAACCGTTACGAGATCATTGCCGGTGAGCGCCGTTGGCGCGCCACCCAGCAGGCCGGCCTGGACACCATCCCGGCCATGGTCCGTGAAGTGGCTGACGAAGCTGCCATTGCCATGGCGCTGATCGAGAACATCCAGCGCGAAGACCTCAACCCACTGGAAGAGGCTCTGGCCCTGCAGCGCCTGCAGCAAGAGTTTGAGCTGACCCAGCAACAGGTAGCGGATGCCGTGGGCAAGTCGCGGGTGACCGTGGCTAACCTGCTGCGCCTGATTAGTCTGCCCGAGGCGATCAAGACCATGCTCGCCCATGGCGATCTGGAAATGGGCCACGCCCGCGCATTGCTCGGTCTGGACGAGAGCCGTCAGGAGGAGGGGGCGCGTCATGTTGTCGCACGCGGCCTCACTGTGCGCCAAACTGAAGCACTGGTTCGCCAGTGGCTCAGCGACAAGCCTGATCCGGTCGAACCGAGCAAACCTGATCCGGATATCGCACGCCTTGAACAGCGGCTCGCAGAGCGCCTGGGCTCGGCCGTGCAGATCCGTCATGGCAACAAGGGCAAAGGCCAGTTGGTTATTCGCTACAACTCGCTTGACGAGTTGCAAGGCGTGCTTGCTCACATCCGCTGAAACAATTCCTGTTGTAGCGCGCAGTCGGAAATCACTACCGAATAGTTGAATAGGGGTTAATCCACCCCTATACTCTGCGCGCATTTTGTCGGCACAAATTATGCCAAGTCATAACTGACTTGCTGGTCGACTTCCGAGGAGCAGTTGTGATGGAAATCCGCACGCCAAACCGCCTGCCTTTCCATCGCTGGGCGGTTTTTCCGGTACTGCTGGCTCAATTCGTCGTATTCCTGCTGGCAACCTTGGTGTTGTGGCAGTGGAAAGGGGCGGTCAGTGGATATTCAGGCCTTTGCGGAGGTTTGATTGCCTGGCTGCCTAATGTGTATTTCGCCTGGAAGGCTTTTCGCTTCAGCGGAGCTCGGGCGGCACAAGCCATCGTCAAGTCGTTTTACGCTGGCGAGGCAGGCAAGATGATTTTGACGGCAGTGCTTTTTGCACTGACCTTCGCAGGAGTGAAGCCACTGGCGCCGTTAGCAGTCTTCGGCGTCTTCGTGTTGACCCTTTTGGTCAGCTGGTTCGCGCCCCTGCTGATGAATAAAAGACTTTCGAGACCTTAGGGCGTTTGAGGCAACCATGGCAGCAGAAACCGCTTCGGGCTATATCCAGCACCACTTGCAGAACCTGACCTACGGTCAACTACCAGACGGCAGCTGGGGCTTTGCCCATTCGGCTGCAGAAGCCAAGGCAATGGGCTTCTGGGCGTTCCACCTGGACACCCTGGGTTGGTCCGTCGCGCTGGGTCTGATCTTCCTGTTCATCTTCCGCATGGCGGCCAAGAAGGCGACTTCCGGCCAGCCTGGCGGCCTGCAGAACTTCGTGGAAGTGATGGTCGACTTCGTCAACGGCAGCGTGAAGGATTCCTTCCACGGCCGTAGCCCGGTGATTGCACCGCTGGCGCTGACCATCTTCGTCTGGGTATTCCTGATGAACGCCGTCGACCTGGTACCGGTCGACTGGATTCCTCAGCTGGCCATCTGGATTTCCGGTGATCCGCACATTCCGTTCCGCGCCGTGTCGACCACCGACCCGAACGCGACCCTGGCCATGGCCTTCTGCGTGTTCGCCTTGATCATCTTCTACAGCATCAAGGTCAAGGGCCTGGGCGGTTTCATCGGTGAGCTGACCCTGCACCCGTTCGGTAGCAAGAACATCTTCGTGCAGATCCTGCTGATTCCGGTCAACTTCCTGCTGGAATTCGTCACCCTGATCGCCAAGCCGATCTCGCTGGCACTGCGTCTGTTCGGCAACATGTACGCCGGCGAGCTGGTGTTCATCCTGATCGCCGTCATGTTCGGCTCCGGCCTGCTCTGGCTGAGCGGCCTGGGTGTGGTGCTGCAATGGGCGTGGGCCGTGTTCCACATCCTGATCATCACCCTGCAAGCTTTCATCTTCATGATGCTGACCATCGTCTACCTGTCGATGGCGCACGAAGATAACCATTAAGACCGCCTGGCGTGTCTGATAGCCTTCCCCGCTCGTTTGGGGGGAGGGCTTAAAAAGTCCGCAAGGGCATGCTGTACCAAACGATTTGTTTTACCGCTTCAACTTAAAAACCTAACCAATACGACGTAAAAGTCGGGAGGAAAGATGGAAACTGTAGTTGGTCTGACCGCTATCGCTGTTGCTCTGCTGATCGGCCTGGGTGCTCTGGGTACCGCCATTGGTTTCGGCCTGCTGGGCGGCAAATTCCTGGAAGGCGCTGCTCGCCAGCCAGAAATGGTTCCAATGCTGCAGGTTAAAATGTTCATCGTTGCCGGTCTGCTCGACGCCGTAACCATGATCGGTGTTGGTATCGCTCTGTTCTTCACCTTCGCGAATCCGTTCGTTGGTCAAATCGCCGGCTAATCACTCGTTAACCACGAGTTGATAGCTGTGATGAACCAAAGACCGAGCGAGGTGTTGGCGTGAATATTAATGCAACCCTGATTGGCCAATCCGTTGCCTTCCTGATTTTTGTACTCTTCTGCATGAAGTACGTATGGCCTCCGGTCATCACTGCCCTGCAAGAGCGTCAAAAGAAGATTGCCGACGGCTTGGACGCTGCCAACCGCGCAGCTCGCGACCTGGAGCTGGCCCAAGAAAAAGCGGGTCAGCAACTGCGTGAAGCTAAAGCACAGGCAGCCGAAATCATTGAGCAAAGCAAGAAACGCGCTGCTCAGCTTGTCGAGGAAGCCCGTGAACAGGCCCGCGTCGAAGCTGACCGTGTGAAGGCTCAGGCTCTGGCCGAGATCGAACAGGAACTGAACAGCGCCAAAGACGCCCTGCGTGCCCAAGTGGGTGCCCTGGCCGTTGGTGGTGCTGAAAAGATCCTTGGCGCCACAATCGATCAAAACGCGCATGCGGAGCTGGTTAACAAACTGGCCGCTGAAATTTAAGCGAGGGCGATCATGGCAGAACTGACCACGTTGGCCCGACCTTACGCTAAGGCTGCCTTTGAGCATGCCCAGGCCCATCAGCAACTGGCCAATTGGTCAGCCATGCTCGGCCTGGCTGCTGCGGTGTCGCAAGACGACACCATGCAGCGCCTGCTCAAGGCCCCGCGACTGACGAGCGCAGAAAAGGCCGCCACGTTCATTGACGTGTGCGGTGACAAGTTCAATGCACAGGCACAGAATTTCATTCATGTTGCCGCGGAAAACGACCGTCTCCTGCTCCTGCCGGAGATTGCCGCCCTGTTCGACCTGTACAAGGCCGAGCAAGAGAAATCCGTGGACGTGGAAGTCACCAGTGCCTTCGCGTTGAACCAAGAACAGCAAGACAAACTCGCCAAGGTTCTCAGTGCACGGTTAGGCCAGGAAGTGCGCCTGCACGCGTCGGAGGATGCCAGCCTGATTGGCGGCGTCGTCATCCGCGCTGGTGACCTGGTAATCGATGGCTCTGTTCGCGGCAAAATCGCGAAACTGGCCGAAGCATTGAAATCTTGAGTTTGAAGGGGCAGCAGAGCAATGCAGCAACTCAATCCTTCCGAAATTAGTGAAATCATCAAGGGCCGCATCGATAACCTCGATGTGAGCTCCCAAGCCCGTAACGAAGGTACCGTTGTTTCGGTATCCGACGGTATCGTGCGGATCCACGGTCTGGCCGACGTCATGTACGGCGAAATGATCGAGTTCCCTGGCAGCGTCTACGGCATGGCCCTGAACCTGGAGCAAGACTCCGTAGGTGCAGTGATCCTGGGTGCCTATGACACCCTCGCCGAAGGCATGAGCGCCAAGTGCACCGGCCGCATCCTGGAAGTTCCAGTTGGTAAGGAACTGCTGGGTCGCGTCGTTGACGCACTGGGTAACCCGATCGACGGCAAAGGTCCTCTGGGCAACACCCAGACCGACGCCGTCGAGAAAGTGGCTCCAGGCGTGATCTGGCGTAAGTCGGTAGACCAGCCTGTACAGACTGGCTACAAGTCCGTCGACGCCATGATCCCTGTCGGCCGTGGCCAGCGCGAGCTGATCATCGGTGACCGTCAGATCGGCAAGACCGCCATGGCCATCGACGCCATCATCAACCAGAAAGACTCCGGTATTTTCTGTGTTTATGTTGCAGTCGGCCAGAAGCGTTCCACCGTTGCCAACATCGTTCGCAAGCTGGAAGAAACCGGCGCCCTGGCCAACACCATCGTGGTCGTTGCCAGTGCTTCGGAATCCGCCGCACTGCAGTTCCTGGCGCCATACGCCGGCTGCACCATGGGCGAGTTCTTCCGTGACCGCGGTGAAGACGCCCTGATCGTTTACGATGACCTGTCCAAGCAGGCCGTTGCCTACCGTCAGATCTCCCTGCTGCTGCGCCGTCCACCAGGACGTGAAGCGTACCCAGGTGACGTGTTCTATCTCCACTCCCGTCTGCTGGAGCGTGCATCGCGCGTTTCCGAAGAGTACGTCGAGAAGTTCACCAACGGCGCAGTCACTGGCAAGACCGGTTCCCTGACCGCCCTGCCGATCATCGAAACCCAGGCTGGCGACGTTTCTGCGTTCGTTCCGACCAACGTGATTTCCATCACCGACGGTCAGATCTTCCTGGAATCGGCCATGTTCAACTCGGGCATCCGCCCTGCAGTTAACGCCGGTGTTTCGGTATCCCGCGTAGGTGGTGCCGCTCAGACCAAGATCATCAAGAAGCTGTCCGGTGGTATTCGTACCGCTCTGGCTCAGTACCGTGAACTGGCTGCATTCGCCCAGTTCGCTTCCGATCTGGACGAAGCGACCCGCAAGCAGCTGGAGCATGGTCAGCGCGTAACCGAGCTGATGAAGCAGAAGCAGTACGCGCCGATGTCCATCGCGGACATGGCCCTGTCGCTGTATGCCGCTGAGCGTGGTTTCCTGACTGACGTGGAAGTCTCCAAGGTCGGTAGCTTCGAGCAAGCGCTGATCGCCTTCTTCAACCGTGATCACGCCGACCTGATGGCGAAGATCAACGTGAAGGGTGACTTCAACGACGAAATCGACGCTGGCCTGAAAGCCGGTATCGAGAAGTTCAAGGCCACCCAGACCTGGTAAGCCGCAGCGGGGGCTCCGGCCCCCGCTTGCTAACCTGATAGGTGATACATGGCAGGCGCAAAAGAGATTCGCAGTAAGATTGCGAGCATCAAAAGCACGCAAAAAATTACCAGCGCCATGGAGAAAGTGGCGGTCAGCAAAATGCGCAAGGCACAAATGCGCATGGCTGCTAGCCGTCCTTACGCGGAGCGTATCCGCCAGGTGATCGGTCATCTGGCCAACGCCAACCCGGAATACCGCCACCCGTTCATGATCGAGCGCCCTGTAAAGCGCGCCGGTTATATCGTGGTGAGCAGTGACCGTGGTCTGTGCGGTGGCTTGAACACCAACCTGTTCAAGGCCCTGGTCAAGGACATGAGCGAAAACCGCGAACAGGGCGTTGAAATCGACCTGTGCGTGATCGGCAGCAAGGGTGCGACTTTCTTCCGCATCTTTGGCGGCAACGTTGTAGCCGCGATCAGCCACCTGGGCGAAGAGCCATCGATCAATGATCTGATCGGCTCCGTCAAAGTTATGCTGGACGCCTACATGGATGGCCGTATCGATCGCCTTTCGGTGGTTTCGAACAAGTTCATCAACACCATGACCCAAAAACCGACGGTCGAGCAATTGGTACCGTTGGTGGCAACCCCGGATCAGGAACTCAAGCACCACTGGGACTACCTGTACGAACCCGACGCAAAAGAGCTGCTGGACGGCTTGATGGTGCGTTACGTGGAGTCGCAGGTCTACCAGGCGGTGGTCGAGAACAACGCTGCTGAACAAGCGGCCCGGATGATCGCCATGAAGAACGCCACAGACAACGCCGGTGATTTGATCAAAGAGCTGCAATTGATCTACAACAAGGCGCGTCAGGCTGCGATCACCCAGGAGATCTCGGAAATCGTCGGCGGCGCTGCCGCGGTTTAACGGTTCAAAAATTCAGAGGATCCAGCTATGAGTAGCGGACGTATCGTTCAAATCATCGGCGCCGTCATCGACGTGGAATTCCCACGTGACAGCGTACCGAGTGTTTACAACGCGCTGAAAGTACAAGGCGCGGAAACCACCCTGGAAGTTCAGCAGCAGCTGGGCGACGGCGTGGTTCGTACCATTGCGATGGGCTCGACCGAAGGCCTGAAGCGCGGTCTGGATGTCGTCGACACCGGCGCTGCCATTTCCGTTCCTGTTGGTAAGGCCACTCTGGGCCGCATCATGGACGTACTGGGCAACCCGATCGACGAAGCCGGCCCGATCGGCGAAGAAGAGCGTCGCGGTATCCACCAGCCAGCGCCTTCGTTCGCTGACCAGGCTGGTGGCAACGACCTGCTGGAAACTGGCATCAAGGTTATCGACCTGGTTTGCCCGTTCGCCAAGGGTGGTAAAGTTGGTCTGTTCGGTGGTGCCGGTGTAGGCAAGACCGTAAACATGATGGAACTGATCCGTAACATCGCCATGGAACACAGCGGTTATTCCGTGTTCGCTGGTGTGGGTGAGCGTACTCGTGAGGGTAACGACTTCTACCACGAGATGAAGGACTCCAACGTTCTCGACAAGGTAGCGCTGGTCTACGGTCAGATGAACGAGCCACCAGGAAACCGTCTGCGCGTAGCGCTGACCGGCCTGACCATGGCTGAGAAGTTCCGTGACGAAGGTAACGACGTTCTGCTGTTCGTCGACAACATCTATCGTTACACCCTGGCCGGTACCGAAGTATCCGCACTGCTGGGCCGTATGCCTTCGGCAGTAGGTTACCAGCCGACCCTGGCTGAAGAGATGGGCGTTCTGCAAGAGCGCATCACCTCCACCAAGGAAGGTTCGATCACCTCCGTTCAGGCCGTATACGTACCTGCGGACGACTTGACCGACCCGTCGCCAGCGACCACCTTCGCCCACTTGGACGCCACCGTCGTTCTGTCCCGTGACATCGCCTCCCTGGGTATCTACCCAGCGGTTGATCCACTGGACTCGACTTCGCGCCAGCTGGACCCGAACGTGATCGGCAACGAGCACTACGAGACCGCTCGTGGCGTTCAGTATGTTCTGCAGCGCTACAAAGAGCTGAAGGACATCATCGCGATCCTGGGTATGGACGAACTGTCCGAAAGCGACAAGCAACTGGTAGCCCGCGCTCGTAAGATCCAGCGCTTCCTGTCGCAGCCGTTCTTCGTGGCCGAAGTCTTCACCGGTTCGCCAGGCAAGTACGTTTCCCTGAAAGACACCATCGCTGGCTTCAGCGGCATCCTCAAAGGTGACTACGACCACCTGCCAGAACAAGCGTTCTACATGGTCGGCAGCATCGACGAAGCGATCGAGAAAGCCAAGAAACTGTAATCCCGGCGCCCCGCAAGGGGCGCTAATCAGGTTGAGGCAAGCAGATGGCTATGACAGTCCATTGCGACATCGTCAGCGCGGAAGGAGAAATCTTCTCCGGCCTGGTCGAGATGGTAGTAGCGCACGGCAACCTGGGCGATCTGGGTATCGCTCCAGGCCACGCGCCGCTGATCACCAATCTCAAGCCAGGTCCGATCACGCTGACCAAGCAGGGTGGCACTCAAGAGGTGTTCTACATCTCCGGTGGCTTCCTCGAAGTGCAGCCGAACATGGTGAAGGTTCTTGCCGACACCGTACAACGTGCTGCCGACCTGGACGAAGCTCAGGCTCAGGAAGCCCTCAAGGCTGCCGAGAACGCGCTGAACACTAAAGGCTCGGATTTCGACTACGGCGCAGCTGCCGCACGTCTGGCCGAGGCTGCAGCTCAGCTGCGTACTGTCCAGCAAATGCGCAGAGGCAAGTAATCCGGCTTTGGCCGCGTACTTGCGTTGCGATTGAGTTAAAGGGTAGCCATCGGCTACCCTTTTTCTTTTGTGAAACTCATAGAACCGGTCATTTCACTGACCGCCCAGGATTGGTAGCCAGTAATGTCACTCGATATCGTTATTCTCGCCGCCGGCCAAGGCACCCGCATGCGCTCGGCCCTGCCCAAGGTACTGCACCCGGTAGCCGGCAACTCCATGCTTGGCCATGTTATCCACAGTGCACGCCAGTTGCAGCCGCAGGGGATTCATGTGGTCATTGGTCATGGGGCCGAGTTGGTGCGAGAGCGCCTGGCTTCTGACGACCTGAATTTCGTCATGCAGGACAAGCAGCTGGGTACCGGCCATGCGGTTGCCCAAGCCCTCCCGGCGCTCACCGCCGACACCGTGCTGGTACTGTACGGCGATGTGCCGCTGATCGAAGTGGAAACCCTGCAGCGTCTGTTGGCCAAAGCCAACGACCAGCAATTGGGCCTGCTTACCGTCACGCTCGACGACCCGACTGGCTATGGCCGTATCGTTCGTGACGAGCAAGGCCAGGTCACTGCCATCGTTGAGCACAAGGACGCCGACGACGCGCAGAGAGCAATCAAGGAAGGCAACACCGGTATTCTGGCCCTGCCGGCCGCGCGCCTCGCCGACTGGATGGGCCGCCTGTCGAACAACAACGCCCAGGGCGAATACTACCTGACCGATGTCATTGCCATGGCCGTGGCCGATGGCCTGGTGGTGGCAACCGAACAGCCCCACGACCCGATGGAAGTGCAGGGCGCCAACGACCGCCGCCAGCTGTCCGAGCTTGAGCGCCACTACCAACTGCGTGAAGGCCGTCGGCTGATGGCCCAGGGTGTGACACTGCGTGATCCAGCCCGCTTCGATGTGCGCGGTGAAGTGACCGTTGGTCGTGATGTACTCATCGACATCAACGTGATTCTCGAAGGCAAGGTGGTCATCGAGGACGACGTGCAGATTGGCCCTAACTGTGTGATCAAGAACACCACCCTGCGCAAAGGTGCGGTGGTTAAGGCCAACAGCCACCTGGAAGGTGCCGTGATGGGCGAGGGCAGCGATGCTGGTCCGTTCGCCCGCCTGCGCCCGGGCAGCGTGCTGGAGGCCAAGGCCCATGTGGGTAACTTCGTCGAACTGAAAAATGCCCACCTGGGTGAAGGCGCCAAGGCTGGCCACCTCACCTACCTGGGGGATGCCGAGATTGGCGCGCGCACCAATATCGGCGCGGGTACCATCACCTGTAACTACGATGGCGCCAACAAGTTCAAGACCGTAATGGGCGAGGACGTGTTCATCGGTTCGAATAATTCCCTGGTCGCGCCTGTGGAAATCCAGGCTGGGGCCACCACTGCTGCCGGTTCGACCATTACCCAAACTGTCGAAGCCGGCGATCTGGCGGTGGGCCGTGCACGCCAGCGCAATATTTCGGGCTGGAAGCGACCGGAAAAACTCAAGAAGAATTGAGTTTTCCACAGATGTTTCGATCGAAAGCCGACTTGTGTGAATAAGTCGGCTTTTTTTTGAGCGTCTTGTGGTGGCTCCAGGAGCGGCGCTGATAGCGCGATCGGCTTTACATAAGCGCTCAAGTTGCTGCCTCCCTCCCGATCTCTAAGGCCACTTCTCCACCATTTGCGGCACTAGGTTGCTCCCTCAAAGAGCCCGGCCTGTGCCAAAAAAATTATCCACAGGGCAGGTGGAACTTGACGAGCCGCCCATCTTGAGTTTTGATTGCCATCATTATCTTTCGAATCGAAACTTAACCGCTCATGTCGAAACGAAACACCCCACAACGTCGGCACAATATCCTCGCTTTGCTCAATGAGCAGGGCGAGGTGAGCGTGGACGCCTTGGCCAAGCGTTTCGAAACATCGGAAGTGACCATACGCAAAGACCTCGCCGCGCTGGAAACCAACGGCCTGTTGCTGCGCCGCTACGGTGGTGCAGTACCGGTGCCCCAAGAACTGCTGGGTGAGCCCGCCCAGCCCGTGTCTTCCTACAAGAAGGCCATCGCCCGGGCAGCGGTAGGGCGTATCCGCGAGCATGCGCGCATCATCATCGACAGTGGCAGCACCACGGCGGCGATGATCCCCGAGCTGGGGCGCCAGCCTGGTCTGGTGGTGATGACCAACTCGCTTAATGTGGCCCGTGCCATTTGCGACCTTGAACACGAGCCGGTGCTGTTGATGACCGGTGGTACCTGGGACCCGCATTCCGAGTCGTTTCAGGGTCAGGTCGCCGAGCATGTCCTGCGTTCCTACGATTTCGACCAGTTGTTCATCGGTGCCGATGGCATCGATCTCGGCAGGGGTACCACCACCTTCAACGAGTTGCTCGGCCTGAGCCGGGTCATGGCCGAAGTGGCCCGTGAAGTGATCGTCATGGTCGAGTCGGACAAGGTGGGGCGCAAGATCCCCAACCTTGAGTTGCCCTGGGGCAGCGTGCACACCCTTATTACAGATGAGCGCCTGCCCGCAGCGGCACGCGAACAAATTCAAGCCCGCGGCATCAACCTGATCTGCGCCGCGATCAGCCAGGAGCAATAACTATGTGTGGAATCGTTGGTGCCGTCGCCGAACGCAATATCACCGCCATCCTGATCGAAGGCCTCAAGCGTCTTGAGTACCGCGGTTACGACAGCGCTGGCCTGGCCGTGCTATCCCAGAATGGTGAGCTGCATCGCCGCCGCCGCATCGGCAAGGTCAGTGAGCTGGAAGCTGCTGTCGCTGCAGACCCGCTGGCTGGCCAGTTGGGCATCGCCCACACGCGTTGGGCTACCCACGGCGCGCCAACCGAAGGCAACGCCCACCCGCACTTCTCTGGCAACGAAGTGGCCGTTGTGCACAATGGCATCATCGAGAACCATGAAGAGCTGCGCGAAGAGTTGAAGGGCCTAGGCTATGTCTTCACTTCGCAGACTGACACCGAAGTCATCGTGCACTTGATCCAGCACACCCTGAAGAGCATTCCGGACCTGGCCGATGCCCTCAAGGCCGCAGTGAAGCGCCTGCATGGTGCTTACGGCCTGGCCCTTATCAGCGCCAAGCAGCCTGACCGCCTGGTAGCCGCACGCAGCGGCAGCCCGCTGGTTATCGGCTTGGGCTTGGGTGAGAACTTCCTGGCGTCCGACCAATTGGCCTTGCGCCAGGTCACGGACCGCTTCATGTACCTGGAAGAAGGCGATATCGCCGAGATCCGTCGTGAGCAGGTCACCATCTGGGACCAGGCCGGCCACAAGGTCCAGCGCGAAACCGTGCAGTACCATGAAGGCGCTGAAGCTGCGGACAAGGGTAACTACCGCCACTTCATGCTCAAGGAAATCCACGAGCAGCCAAGCGTTGTCCAGCGCACCCTGGAAGGTCGCCTGGGCAAGGATAATGTGCTGGTCCAAGCCTTCGGCCCGAACGCTGCGGAGTTGTTCGCCAAGGTGCGCAACGTGCAGATCGTTGCCTGCGGCACCAGCTACCACGCTGGTATGGTCGCCCGCTACTGGCTGGAAAGCCTGGCCGGCATCCCATGCCAGGTTGAAGTGGCCAGCGAGTTCCGTTACCGCAAGGTGGTGGTGCAGCCGGATACCCTGTTCGTCTCCATCTCGCAGTCCGGTGAAACTGCCGACACCCTGGCCGCGCTGCGCAACGCCAAGGAACTGGGTTTCCTTGGCAGCCTGGCAATCTGCAACGTCGGTATCAGCTCGCTGGTACGTGAATCGGACCTGACCCTGTTGACCCTCGCCGGCCCGGAGATCGGCGTTGCTTCGACCAAGGCCTTCACTACACAGCTGGTATCGTTGATGCTGCTGACCTTGGCGCTGGGCCAGGTGCGCGGTACCTTGGAAGCCGGTGTCGAAGCCGAGCTGGTGGAAGAACTGCGCCGTCTGCCTACCCGCCTGGGCGAGGCACTGGCCATGGACGCGACCGTCGAGAAGATCGCCGAGCTGTTTGCCGACAAGCACCACACCCTGTTCCTCGGCCGCGGTGCGCAGTACCCGGTGGCGATGGAAGGTGCACTCAAGCTCAAGGAAATCTCCTACATCCACGCTGAAGCCTACCCGGCAGGCGAGCTGAAGCACGGCCCGCTGGCGCTGGTAGACAACGACATGCCGGTGGTTACCGTTGCACCGAACAACGAACTGCTGGAAAAGCTGAAGTCCAACCTGCAGGAAGTGCGTGCCCGTGGCGGCGAGCTGGTGGTATTCGCTGACGAGCAAGCAGGCTTGACCAATGGCGAAGGCACCCACGTGATCAAGGTGCCGCACATCGCGGACGCCCTGGCGCCGATCCTGTACACCATTCCACTGCAGCTGCTTTCGTATTACGTGGCCGTACTCAAGGGGACTGACGTTGACCAGCCTCGGAATCTGGCCAAGTCCGTTACTGTCGAATAACAGGTAGCTGCACGTTGCTAAAATGGATTTAGGGAATTAAACCTGTCGCACGGGAATTAAAGCTGTCGCAGGCAGGTAATCCTGTTCGGGACCAATTCGGGTTGGCGGGGTGCAGTGATGCACCCCATTGTCCCGACTTTGAATTACGCCTCAGAATGTAATTGACACGCGTGTCACCCGGTATAGGCTTGTAGTCGAGGACTGCAACTGCGCATCCGTTGGGACTGGGTACCAGCAAGGCCCCCCCGCAATTTCGGCAGCAGAGAATGCTGGTTTCTCTGAAGTAGTGACGACGGGCAAAGCCAGTCGGATTCTGAACCCAAGGTCGCAAGGCTGGGAGTTAAAGGATCGCTGCGACTACTCCTCGAACCTTCCGAAAAGGCACCTTTGGGTGCCTTTTTTACACCTGATATCTGGCGTTGGATGCTCAACCGCAACCTTTGAACGATGACGCGGCATCAGTCGCTGAGGGCCAACCCATCAATGCTGTTGCGTATCCAACCTGATGAATCTCTGCGCTCATATGTTGACCGCAATTTGCTCGTGAATTTTATGGATTGGAGGGTAGACAGGTTACGCTGGCTTTCTGAGGGGGAGATTACTCCAATCAAACGAGTGCTTGATGGACATGAAATCGTTTATATATCATTAAAGTATTGACCTGTCACTGCCCCACAGTGAAGAAGCTCGTTCCTGCGGGGTTGTTCGAGTGTTCTATACCGCCGCTTTTAACGGAGCTTGAAGTCCCCTGGAAGGTGAAAACTCAATCCAGATAGTATTGAGTCGGCAAACTCCAAATGGCCGGGATTTTTAGTTGGCTTAGTAGTTGAGGTATCAGGTATCTTGAATATAGCTCTATAATGATCCGGGCTAGCGTGAAGTTGATTGACTTTTTCCAAGCTGCCAGAGCCCTCAAGTTTCCCAACGTCAGCTGTTTTTTGAGTGATCGCACGTGCACGTTCCAGTATCGTTGTAGCCCATTCGGCTTTTGCCAAAAGTGCTTCGCGCGCGTGATAAATAGTGCATAGAACGGGATCTCGATAGCTTTCAGCTTGGCATACTCTTTCAGCTGCCTCGTAATATTTCCTTCCCTCTTCTAGCATTCCCATTCGATAGCAAAGTATGCCGAAGTTAGCTAGCGCTTGCGCGTGATGTGAGCCACCTTCTTTTAGCTCTTCCGTGAATAGAGTTATCCATGTCGGAAGTTTTTCCCTATCTTGTTCTGATGGGTGGAGTGGCGTAATCATTGCCAGCTCTGCATACGCACGATTCAGCTTCAGTATAGAGTTGTTTGGGTTCGCTATCAGCCCCTTCTTCGTTATATCTATAATTAGCTCATATTGGTCATCCAGTGACGCGATGTAGCTAGCCAATACTGGTGGTTTGCTGGAAAAGGGTTCGGCGGCGAACCAGTCTAATGCATGTGCAATAGCCGGTTCGGCTTCACCTTGAATATAGCTCTCTCTCGCTTTCGCTTCATAAGCAATCTCTAAACTTTTAACTTGCGAGTGATGATCGGATTTTATGTCATGGCGTTGCTCAGCCCATAATGCCTGGGCTAGAGTGTTTCGATTGGCGTGCACAAGCGAATCACGAATATACTTCTTGGCGCGCTTTATCGCGCCACTTTCAATTTCAAGCGTGCCCAATGAACTCGCGAGCTCGGTGGTATGCCTAGGGTGTAACCCAAGTTCATGAATTCGGCGAGCAGACGTAAGATTTTTGCTGACTTTCCCGATCATTTGAGAGACAGCTAATTCGGCCGATGCAATCCAAGGATCGGTCTTAATCGCAGGATGCCTAGCTAACAAATAATGTGAGCGCTCGATGTCTCCAAGATGGATGTATAGCCTTGATGCAACTCGTGAGACCCATCGATGGTTTGGGGCTAGTCCTAGGGCAACTATCATAGCCCGCTCGGCCGGCTCGCCTTGGCCTAAGGAAATATATTCGCGCGCCAAGTCTACCCACGCCAATGTATTTTTCGGACTATCAATAAGACTTTTTCGAATCGCTTTAATACGGTCCTTCGGATCCGTCGCCTCCAAGGGGGCCTGTTCTTCTTCCAGGGTGATTCGCGCCATAGAAATCACCGAAGCAGGCAAGCATCCGTCTTCAATAATTCGGCGAGATGCAAGAAGCTCCCCCTTACGGTTATTTTCAAGCTTGGCTGAGTTCAAAAGTTCGATCGCTGTACCCACGGCTGATGACCTGGAGAACTCCTCCATCAGTCTTTCAGACTCCGAAACGTCCGTCGTTTGGTGATTAGTAGACCGGATGGCTGAGTTCTCTGCCAGTGATGAGGCTAGCTTCGAGGAGTCCCAGAGCGGTATGACTTTCCTGTCAGACTCTTCCTTGCTAAAGCTCATACTTTTTCCTGCCTTTTTGCTTGAAGAATGGCTTGTTTTTTTGCCTCAGTTCGCAAATTTTCCAACGCGCTCACAAAGCGATTTAGGCCTAATCCCAATTGATCCCCTTTGCCAAGGATCTGCTTTGCACCGCGTTTCGAGTAGTCAGGGTGCGAACATTGAGTTATCAGGCTGACTACCTTTTCGGCTGCCCAAGTGGGAAGTGCGGTCTTGTATTTCTGCAAACCTTCAAAAAAAGCTGATTCCAAATAAGGCAGCGCTTGATTGTAGCTGCTCTCTCCCCCTTCCTCTGGAAACCAGTGCTTTGGCCCCACAACGGGTGGCAGTAGCTCTTTAATTATATTGTTTACCGTTACTCCAAACAGAAGGAATGCCACAAGTGAGCCTAACTGGTAGATATCTGCCCGTTGTCTACGGTCAATCCATTCAGTTGGAATATGGCCGTACAGTTGCTCAGGGGGGGCGTAGCTAAAATCGCCAGCAACAATGCATTGCTCGAACGCACTTTTTCCATATCCTTGTACCGCAGCGCGTCCCAAGTCGCCAATTTTGGCTCCTGCGAGGAAGAATACCATCACGTTCGAAGGCTTTAGGTCTTGGTGGCTGATACCTTCACTGTGAAGCTGCCCAATACCTAAAACCACATCTTTCAAATAGCTAAATTTTTTTGCGTAGTCGTCGTTTGAGATTCGAGCGACGTGGTTCCGAACATCTCCGCCGTCGGCGAGCTCAAGTATGAGATATGCCACGCGAGGCATGTGGTCTTCCGGTTTTTTATCAACCTTCACATCTCCGTGTCCGAGAATTGTGACTACCTGGCGCATCCGGCTCTTCGCGCAAAGCTCGTTAAGGGTTTTTTCGTCACCGAATGCTTGGGTAGCACGATTGATGCTGCCTATGAAGTCGTCGTCCCCTTCATCCTTGATGACACTGTCTAGATCAAGGGCTTTGAGAAAAGCCACTGAGTTTCCTTTCCGAACACGATATGAAACGGAGTAGGTGCCCCCGGAGCTGTCTGAGCTGGCTCTTCCACAGGCAAGCAGCTCTTCCACAAACCATCCGTCTGCTAGCTCCATACCTGTGAGGCGGGTAGCGGGCGTATCGAGCACTTCGGGATTTTGCATATTTCCACCACAGACAGATTTTGGGGGGCAGGCAGCTACCGCGCTAAAGCTTCATGAGCTCGGGCAGGCGACCGGTGGGACCTGTGAATCTATAGCAGATCGCCAGCACATGGAATACACTTTTGCCCCTTCAGAAAGCTGCATCATCACCTAAAGCCGTGGCAACGCCAGTGTCCTGGTAGGGGCGCGTACGTCGTCTTGAGCACGGTTCTTAATTGGAATGACCCAGGGTTGAAGCTATGGAAAGTAGGTATCCCGTTTTTCTCGCTTTTCAAGGCGGCGGAGCGAAGGGGGTAGTTCATGCTGGCGCGTTGCTCGCTATCAATGACCTCAACCTAGATATCAAGGGCGTTGCCGGTACCTCGGCTGGATCTATGATCGCTGCGCTCATCGCCGCCGGTTACACTGGCGATGAGCTAGTTGATCCAGAAAACGAAACTCATCTTTTCCAGTCCATTACGCCTCGTTTCGGTATAAACCGAGCAACGGACATTTTTACTAAAAAGGCTTGGCGAATTCTGACGATTGGGCGAGCTGTTCCCGATCGTCTTCGGGAAGTCAAAGGCTACTACCTTAAAAAAATCGCCCCTTACGCCAAGCGCCTACCCGACGCCCCGTGGCCGCTTATCGCCTTAGTTTCCTTTTTCGGGCTACTAGCGACATGTCCGACAATTGCTCAGATAGTCGCAATTTTTTCATCCATCGGTGTGCTGGTGATGTGCTGGGCCGTTCGTTGGGTATCCCAAGGAATTTCAACGGTTGAAGCGGTTCGTCGTCTGATCGATGGTGCGATTCGAGTTAAGCTAGGGGTCGAGAAGGAGAACATCACCTTCCGGGACCTCCAGGACCACAACGGACTGCCTCTCAAAATCATCTCGACAAATATTTTGGGAGAGTGCTTGGAGCTGTTCTGCTTTGAGCGCACTCCAGATACACCGGTGGCTGACGCCGTTGCCGCCTCGATTTGTCTTCCAGTCATTTTCCGTCCGTGGGCACTGAAATTTCGTCGCAGCACTGAAAACCTCGATCGCTACGTCTCAGGGCGTTTTTTCGACGGTGGGCTGATGTCCAACCTTCCGGCATGGCCCTTTGATGAGGAACGGCTTATCTATCCTGGCACGACGACCATTGCATTGGGGATCAGCCCTGAAGTAGTCCCCGGGCCCCAAAAAGCCAAGCATTGGCTAGGCTCAATCATCAATGCCATTGTTTCAGGCACCGGAGAGATTCACACACGAGCTGTCGGCCGGATAATCAAGATTCCGCTTAGGTGTCGTTTGAACCTTTTGGAGTTTGATGCGCCAATAGACAAAATTTATGAAGAGGTTCGGAGATCTCGGCACCAAGTGACCCATCAGTTGAAAAAAGAGCTCACCACGTATCCGGCTTTGATCGACGATGCGACTGAGGTTCTGCATGCTGGTGTCATGGCTAAGCTGGCTGAATATCGGGGCCGTTGGTACACCGAGTCACTTGAGGACCACACTATCCGCGTAGCAATCGGTGCCCAACGGTCAGGGGCGATGAACAGCTTGTCTCTTGTATCTGGGTCCGGTTTTTCAGATCAGCATTCTGATAGCAAGATCACCCTCCCTTTGAGTGGATCCGCGGCAGGTATTGCTTGGGCTGAGGGCGCGGTTGCGGCAACGCTTCCTTGGAGCGAAAACATCGCCCTACACGCGTTGGAAAGGATGTGGGAACCTGTCAAATGGTTCATGTGCTTTCGGCTGACACCTCGCGTAGGATTCCCTATCGCAAAGGTGCTCACGCCTCGGCCTAAAGCGCCGTTCCTCGACAAGGTTCATGGGGAGATGGCTAAAATTCGGCCAATCGTTATAATCATTGACGGAACCATGCCGCTCGATGACACGCTTGAGCACGCTTACGATGACATTCTGGAATGCCTAGAACGCATCCAGGAATCGGCAGTCGAATATTTAAGGCAGAGAGATCTCGATTTCATCCTGCAAGGATCAAATTCATGGCTATAACCCTCTACGTTGGTGGTAAGTCGGTCTACGCGAAGAAGGAAAAATCTTCAGATAAGTACGAGCTAGACCCGACATTTGAAGCCGCGGCTTTGGCGAGCGAAGAGCACCAGAGCCACCTACGCGAATTCCTGAATGATCGGGATACCGAGCGAGCCGCAAAAAAACGTAAGATGGAGCAGGCTGGTCGTGAACGTGCGGGCTTCGGTGCCTGATAGACAATAGCCATTCCTGTGTATGAAAACCGCCGCTTATGTGGCGGTTTTTTGCATTTCGTGACGCCAATCCCCGAGCTTTCATACAGAGTGATGTCCACCTACCCTGTGAATGGTAAGCGTCTGGCGGACTCACCTTCCGAACCCCAGCATTTAGGGCGATGGTGTCCGCGTATTTTTAAGCGGACGCGATCAGCCTTTTCGGCCAGGATCTTCATGCGCCAACGAAGCTCTTATCCGAAACCATTCACAAGCCGCCGGTGCTGCTAATCCGGCACCAAAGCCTCGTCGTCCGTGGCTGCGACAGTTTTAATTCCCTAGGACAACTGTCCGGGCCGAGCTTTTCGCAGATGGCGACAGTTTTGCGTTATCTTCAAACGAGGCTACAGGCCCCAGAATCCGTAGCTCGATCGCGACAGGTTTAATTCTCTAAATCCAAAATGCCCTCCATCCGGAGGGCATTTTACTTTCAGATCGCGAAACCCTGATTGGTAACGCCACCCGGGACAAAGGCCTCGACTTCAGCACCACTTCCCGGAGACAAGCACGTTCATGCCAGCCGGCGCGCGATCTGCTGGAGGGCAGTGTTCCGCAGCGCCAAGTGCGACAGAGAGTAGCCTGACGCTGCGAATGTGCCCCATCAGATTTGCATGGCCATGCCATCCACATTCATCGCTGCCTGGCGCAACGCCTCGGAGCGGGTCGGGTGCGGGTGGCAGGTGAGGGCGATGTCTTCTGCAGAGGCCGAGAACTCCATGGCCACGCAGAACTCCCCAATCATTTCGCTGACGCTTGGGCCCACCAGGTGTACACCCAGCACTTCATCGGTTGCGGCATCAGCGATGACTTTGGCGAAGCCTTCGGTTTCATGGTTGATCTTGGCGCGGCTGTTGGCGGTGAAGGGGAATTTGCCTACCTTATAGGCACGCCCTTCGGCTTTCAGCTGCTCTTCGGTCTTGCCCACGGTAGCCAGCTCCGGGCGTGTGTAAATCACACCAGGGATCAGGTTGTAGTTGACCTCGTGGGGCTTGCCAGCGATGCGCTCGATGCAGGCTACTGCTTCATCTTCGGCCTTGTGCGCCAGCATCGGGCCGGATGTGACGTCACCAATCACCCACACGCCCGGCGCAGAGGTGCGATGGTGCTGGTTGCCGAGCATGCCGCGCTGGTCGGTTTCCAAGCCCACGCTTTCAAGGTTCAGGCCTTTGGTGTAGGGGCGGCGACCGATAGCCACCAGCACGTAGTCGGCTTGCAGTGACTCTGCAGGACCGCCAGCGGCAGGCTCCAGTGTCAGGCTCACGCCATCGGCGCTGGCCGTGGCTTGGGTCACTTTGCTGCCCAGCTTGAATGCCATGCCTTGCTTGGCCAGGGCCTTCTGCAGGGTTTTGGCGGTTTCGGTGTCGGTGCCTGGGCAGATCCGGTCGAGGTATTCGATGACCGTAACCTGGCTACCCAGGCGTCGCCAGACCGAACCCAGTTCAAGGCCGATCACGCCGGCGCCGATGACGACCAGGTGTTTGGGCACTTGTGGCAGGGACAGTGCGCCGGTCGAGTCAATGATGCGCTGGTTGTCGATGGTCACACCTGGCAGCGGGGTGGGCTCGGAGCCGGTCGCAATGACAATGTCCTTGGCCTGCAGCGCTGTCTCGCTACCGTCTTCAGCTTTGACCACGACCTTGCCGACACCGTCCAGGCGGCCCCAGCCCTTGATCCAGTCGACCTTGTTCTTGCGAAACAGATATTCGATGCCCTTGGTCAGGCCGGTCACGCTCTCGTCCTTTTGTTTCATCATTTGGGCGAGGTTGAGGGTGGGCTTTACTTCGATACCGAGGTGGGCGAATTCGTCGCCGCCAGCCGCTTCGTACAATTCAGAAGCATGCAACAGTGCCTTGGACGGCATGCAGCCGACATTCAGGCAGGTGCCGCCCAAGGTCGAGCGGCCTTCCACACAGGCTACGCTCAGGCCCAGCTGGCCAGCGCGGATGGCCGCATTGTAGCCACCAGGGCCACCGCCGATGATCACCACGTCATAGGATTTCATGGGTTCAACTCCAGGATGTAGAAGCGCGAGAGGGGCACAAGGTTAAGCTGAGATGCGGAAATTGTATACAATCTGATATGCGAATAAGACCAGTTGGTTCTAGACCATGGTCGTGTTTAGAGGAAACATCCCACGAATGAACTACTCTGATCCGGCAACGTTCGAAATATAAGGCGTCGTGGCCATATACGGATTTGGAGGGTCGTTCATGCTTGCGCAACTTCCACCGGCACTGCAGAGCTTGCATCTGCCGCTGCGGCTGAAACTTTGGGACGGTAATCAGTTCGATCTGGGGCCTAGCCCGCAGGTCACGATCCTGGTCAAGGAACCGCAACTGATCAGCCAGCTGACTCACCCAAGCATGGACCAGCTGGGCACTGCGTTCGTTGAAGGCAAGCTGGAGCTGGAAGGCGATATTGGTGAGGCCATCCGCGTATGCGATGAACTGAGTGACGCATTGCTGAAGGACGAGGACGAAACGCCACCGCAACGGCTGTCTCACGACAAGAGCACGGACGCCGAAGCCATCTCCTATCACTATGATGTGTCCAACGAGTTTTACCAGCTGTGGCTGGACAAGGACATGGCCTATTCGTGTGCCTACTTCCGCGAACCGGACAACACCCTGGATCAAGGCCAGCAGGACAAGTTCGATCACTTGTGCCGCAAGCTACGCCTGGATGCGGGCGACTACCTGTTGGATGTGGGCTGTGGCTGGGGTGGGCTGGCGCGTTTCGCTGCCCGTGAGTATGGCGCCAAGGTGTTTGGCATCACCCTGAGCAAAGAGCAGCTCAAGCTTGGTCGCCAACGCGTCAAAGCAGAGGGCCTTGCCGACAAGGTCGACCTGCAGATCCTGGACTACCGCGACTTGCCCCAGGATGGTCGCTTCGACAAAGTCGTCAGCGTGGGCATGTTTGAGCACGTTGGGCACGCCAACTTGGCGCTGTATTGCCAGAAGCTGTTTGGGGCGGTGAGGGAGGGCGGGCTGGTGATGAACCACGGCATCACCGCCAAGCACGTCGATGGCCGGCCGGTCGGGCGGGGTGCTGGCGAGTTTATCGACCGCTACGTGTTTCCTCACGGGGAGCTGCCGCATTTGTCGATGATCAGCGCCAGTATCTGCGAAGCGGGGCTGGAGGTGGTGGACGTGGAAAGCCTGCGCTTGCATTACGCCAAGACCCTGCATCACTGGAGTGAGAACCTGGAGAACCAGCTGCACAA
Organism: Pseudomonas sp. LB-090624; assembly: GCF_003205205.1. Classification (GTDB taxonomy): domain Bacteria; phylum Pseudomonadota; class Gammaproteobacteria; order Pseudomonadales; family Pseudomonadaceae; genus Aquipseudomonas. The sequence continues at coordinate 232,888 of NZ_QJRL01000003.1, read as the reverse complement.
AGCGGCCGCGCTGGTGCCCGAGAAAACCCTGCGAATCTGGCGGTTGTACCTGGCCGGGTGTGCTTATGCGTTTCAGAAAGGCTGGATCAATCTGCACCAGATTCTGGCTGTGAAGCCGTATGCCGATGGGCACCATGATCTGCCATGGACCCGCGAGGATCTGTACCGCTAGATCACCTTCTACATGCGTTAACAGCTTTGCGTTGCAAAGGGGCCGGTCAAGCTGAAAGGTTCGCTCAGCTTGACCGGCCCCTTCGCAACGCAAGCGGGTGGCGCGAGGTCCTGCCTCCAGCGTTAGAGAATCGGCGAGATCAACCGTGCAATACGCATCCCCAATTGCTGCAGCCGGTGGGTATCGCGGCTGTCCTCAGCGGTTATCTCCCGCGACTGTTCAAAGTCATCGTTCAGCATATGCTCGACCTGATCTGCAAACGCCCGGTCTACGGTAAGCAGGGTAATTTCGAAGTTCAGGCGGAACGAGCGGTTGTCCAGGTTGGCACTGCCAATGGCACTGACATCGTCATCCACCAGCACCACTTTCTGGTGCAAGAAGCCCGGCTGGTAACGGAACATGCGTACCCCCGCGCGTACTGCTTCGAAGGCGAACAGGCTGGATGCGGCATAGACGATACGGTGGTCTGGCCTCGATGGAATCAGCACCCGTACATCGACCCCGCGCAATACCGCCAGCCGCAATGCGGCGAACACCGCTTCGTCAGGAATGAAATACGGGCTGGTAATCCACACCCTGCGGGTGGCCGAATGAATTGCTTCGAGGAAGAACAACGAGCAAGTTTCCTGTGGGTCGGCCGGGCCGCTGGCGAGCGCTTGGCACAACACGCCGTTGTCCGGGTAGGTATCTGGAAGAATCAGCGGAGGTAGCTGGCGCGTGGCCCAATACCAGTCCTCGGCAAACGACTCTTGCAGGCAGGCAAGCACTGGCCCGCCGATTTGCACATGGGTGTCGCGCCAGGGGGAAAGATGCGGGTGCGCACCCAGGTACTCGTCCCCCACGTTGTGCCCGCCGATAAAACCGAGCAGGCCATCCACCACCACGATCTTGCGATGATTGCGGAAGTTCACCTGGAAGCGATTGAACCAGCCACGGCGAGTAGCGAACGCATGAATCTGTACTCCGCCCTCACGCAGTACCTGGCTGTAACTGGCCGGTAAGGCATGGCTGCCCACGCGGTCATACAACACGAAAACCTTTACCCCTTCGGCGGCTTTGCGCAACAGCAGTTCCTGCAGTGCCTTGCCAAGGGTGTCGTCATGGATGATGAAGAACTGCACCAGCACCACGTCCTGGGCTTTCTCGATGGCTGCAAAGATGGCATCGAAGGTGGCTTTGCCATTGATCAGCAGCTTCACTTGGTTGTTTGCCAGGCAAGGCATACGCCCCAGCTTAGGCATGGCGCGCAACGCCACATAGCTTTGTGATTCGCGGGCAGTCAGGGCTTCTTCAACCCAAGGGCGCCAGTTGAGGTTGGCCATGGCCACGTGCATTTCCTGATTGGCTTGCCGTCGCGCCTTGATGTAGGCATAGAACGAGCGGGCGCCAAAAACCAGGTAGGGGATCAAGGTCAGGTAGGGGATGAAGAACAATGGCATGGCCCAGGCAATTGCGCCTTGGGCTGTGCGCACGGTGAACAGTGCGTGAAGCGCGGCAACGATACCCAGCAGGTGGATCAGGCCGAGTAGGTAACCGAAGAAGTAGGGGCTGTGGTAATCCATTTGCATCCTGCTTGCCGAATACACTTGAGGTAACAGAACACGTTCCCGGTCCACCTTGCAACCCGCAGGTGGATTTGGCGTCTAAGGCTCAGCCCGGCCCGCTTGGCCGGCTTTTTTCCAGGAGCGTTCGTCCATGAAGATTCGTCTGCCACTGTTGGCGTTGGCCCTAGGTTTGAGCAGCCCATTGGTGCATGCCCAGATGCTACAACCAGGTTTGTGGGAGCTGACTACCAGCAACATGCAGGTCGATGGCAAGCCGCTGCCCGACATGGAGTTCATGCTTGGCCAGCTTAAGAACCTGCCGCCGGAGCAGCGCGCAATGATGGAAGGGATGTTGGCTAAACAGGGGGTGACTGTCGGTGGCAAAGGCGTTCGTTCGTGCCTGACACCAGAGCAAGTGGCGACCAATGACATCCCGTTGCAGGACCCCAAGTCAGGCTGCACTCAGAAAATTACCGACCGTACCGGCAATGTCTGGAAGTTCCAGTTCAGCTGCCCGAAAGCACAGGGCACCGGCCAGGCCACATTCCTCAGTGACCGCGAATTCACTACGCAGGTGAGTGGCACTTTCAACGCTTCGGGTGTGCAGCAGCAAGGCAGCATGAACACCCGGGCGGTGTGGTTGGGCAATGACTGCGGTACGGTCAAGCCGCGCAGTTGAGCCCCCACTGCCACTGGCTTGTGGCAACCGCGTCGTGGGCATGCAGGCTTTCTGCATGTTCCACGCGCAGCTTGAAAGCAGTGCTCCATTCAACTTGGCGCAGTGCTTGGTGCAGGCGCCGAGCTGCATCTTCGCAGAACATCAGGTTCTGCCCATTGGACAACGCAAACGCTTGTTCGTCTGCTCGCTTCACTGCGGTTTGCACCGCGGTCCCCAAGCTCCTCTCGATACCATCTATCAATTCGGTAACTGGCAATACCGGCTGGTTATGGCGTAGCCGCACCTGAACATGCGCTGCACTGCGCTGGCTGTGGGGCGTAGCCACGATGCCTTCGGCAGTGCCTAGCCATTGCAGCACCGCAGACTTGTCGACCTGCTGCTCGCTGAAGTCCGCTAGGAACTGCTGCTGAATCAATTGTCGCGCCAGTGCCGCCGAGCATGGGCAAGTCGATGAGTATGGTACGGAAACGGATAGTTCCACGTGGAACATTCCATCCAAGATTCTGGCATCGACCGTCACGGCATAGCTTTTCCAGCCCGCCAGCGGACTGATCAAGGCGGGTCGTTTTAGCAAGTGTTCGAAGCTGATACGTAGATAGGCTGCCGAGGAAAGCCCTTCATGGCTGCTCAGAAAATCCAGCAAAAGCCGGTGGATTGCGATTGGAGTCAGCGCCTGATTCTCCAGCGATTCCAAGGCAAGGTACAGCCGCGACATATGGATACCGCGAGAACAACCATCCACCAAGCTGACCCCGGCATCGATATTGGCGGCAGCGATGCGCCCCTCGAATTGCACTGGCAAGGCGATTCCACACATGCCCACCCAGCTCAACGGCAAAGTGTACTGCTGGGTTTGTGCGGCGATGTCTGGGAGCTTGAGCTGGGTCATCTGGCTTTCCAATCAAAAAAGGAGGCATCAACGGCAACCGCCGATCAAACTGCAATGCAGCTTGAAGCGTTGGCCGCTGGAACTGGACACGCGGTTCAGGGTGGTCCAGCCGACGCGGCGGCTGTAGCCCACCCAAGCCTCCCCGTCGCTGGCCAGGCCGGTGAAAAAGGTTAGCGTGCCGTAGCGGCTGTTTGTTTGTGCCCACAGGCGTTGGCTACTGAAGTCGTAGCCGCGCAGGAACAACGTGCTGCCTTCGCTGCGCACGCTGTAGTAACTGCCCTTGCCATCCTGGCAAGCGATCAGCATTGCACTGCGGGTACACAGCGCCAGGCCACTGCTTTGTGGCATGGCTAGCAGCGAGGTGGGCATCGCAAGCATCAGCATCACCATGACGCAAGGCAGTTTCATGTTTCATCCCCAGTGAGCACGCGTCTGTCGATTACGACTTGGCGAAATTGTATTGTTACTTTATAACATTGTGCAATGCATCGTTTCGAATGCGCTCGCCTGAAGAGGTTTTGCCCATGTCCAACCGTTTACCCGTCACCGTGCTGTCCGGATTTCTTGGCGCCGGCAAAAGCACCTTGCTCAACCATGTGCTGCGTAACCGCGACAACCTGCGGGTTGCGGTGATCGTCAATGACATGAGTGAGATCAACATCGACGCCAGCGAGGTGCAGCGCAATGTCAGCCTCAACCGTGCCGAAGAAAAACTGGTGGAGATGAGCAACGGCTGCATCTGCTGCACGCTGCGTGAAGACTTGCTCGAAGAGGTAGCACGGCTGGCAGAGGAGGGACGTTTCGATTACCTGCTCATCGAGTCCACCGGTATCTCCGAGCCTCTGCCGGTGGCTGAAACCTTCACCTTCCGTGATGAGCAGGGCCGAAGCCTCTCAGACATGGCGCGGCTAGACACCATGGTTACCGTGGTCGATGGCCTGAACTTTATGCGTGATTACCAGGCCGCTGACAGCCTGGCCAGCCGCGGCGAAACCCTGGGCGAAGAAGACGAGCGCTCCATCACTGACCTGTTGATCGAGCAGGTCGAGTTTGCCGATGTGCTGCTGCTGAGCAAGATCGACCTGATCAGCCAGCATGAGCGCGAAGAGCTCACTGCTATTTTGCGCAGCCTCAATGCCCGGGCGCAGATCATACCCATGGTCATGGGCCAGGTGCCGCTGGCGCGCATCCTCGATACCGGTTTGTTCGACTTCGACCAGGCTGCCCAGGCGCCAGGCTGGCTGCAGGAGCTGCGCGGTGAGCATGTGCCGGAAACCGAAGAGTACGGGATCGCTGCAACAACCTGGCAGGCGCGTCGACCGTTTCATCCACAGCGCTTTTTCAACTTTATCCACACGCACTGGAGCAACGGTCGGCTGTTGCGTTCCAAAGGCTTTTTCTGGCTGGCCAGTAAATATCAGGAAGCCGGAAGCTGGTCGCAGGCTGGAGGGATGATGCGCTATGGCCTGGCCGGGCGCTGGTGGCGCTTCGTGCCGCGCGACCAGTGGCCGCAAGATGTGGATAACACCAGCGCGATTCTCAAGCACTGGATCCCCGAAACGGGTGACTGCCGTCAGGAGCTGGTGTTCATAGGGCAAAATATTGACTTCGACAAACTATCCACAGCCCTTGATGCCTGCTTGTTGACGGATGAAGAAATGGGTCTGGGGCATATGGGGTGGTTGCGACTGCCTGACCCGTTTGGCCCCTGGCACGATGAGGTGGCGGCATGAACCTGGCACACCGGCCTGTGGATATTTTCCAGGTGTCGGGCGAAAACCCACAGGTGCTGACTGAAGTACTTCGGGATGGCGTTAATTTAGCCGTATGGCGCCGGCGCTTGCCGCCACAGCTGGAAGACTTTGCCGACCTGGTGATAAGCCTTGGCGTGCCGCTCGCCGATCAGCGGGTGATCGATGTGGACGAGCAAAACACGCCGATACTGCCTGACCTGCTGCGCGAAGCTGCGGAGTTGCAAGGCTACGAGGCCTTCGTTGCCGATGTAACCTGGTTGGTGGCGGCTTATACGTGCCTGGTGGGTGCACGGCGGGTCGGTTTGCGTCTGCGGGTACTGCACAACCCGATGTGCCCGCGCTTCCATGTGGATAACGTTCCACTAAGGCTGCTCACCACTTACGTGGGCCCCGGTAGCGAGTGGTTGCAGGAGCAGCAAAGCACGCGCAGTGAGTTACCCACAGCTGATCGGTATGTGGATAACATTCAGCAACTGCTGGCCGGTGAAGTGGCGGTGCTCAAGGGCGAAAAATGGCAGGGTAACGAAGGGGCGGGACTCGTCCACCGCTCGCCTTCGGGGCAGCAGGCGCGCCTGTTGCTCAGCCTTGACTGGCTGGCCTGACAGCGCATAGTTAGATATTGCAATCGCCTGAAGCCAACCCATGCTGCAGAACATCCCCACCCACGTGATTGCCGGGCCGCTAGGTGCCGGCAAGACCACCCTGATCCGCCACCTGCTGGCCCAACGCCCTGCCAATGAACGCTGGGCGGTGTTGATCAACGAGTTCGGCCTGGTAGGCCTGGATGCGGCCTTGCTCAGCCGTGATGAAGACGGCATTGCCATCGGTGAAGTCGCGGGCGGCTGCCTGTGCTGCGTCAACGGTATGCCATTCCAGGTGGGGCTGGGCCGTTTGTTACGTAAATCCCGCCCTGATCGGTTGTTCATCGAGCCTTCTGGCTTAGGCCATCCGCTTGAGTTATTGGTCAAACTGCAAGCGGCGCCTTGGGCCGGAGTGCTGACAATCCAGCCGCTTTTGACTGTTCTGGATGCCCAGGCCATGGTTCGTAACGAGCCGCTTCCAGACGCCCAGCAGCAAGCATTCAACGCCTCGGATAATGTGATTTTCAACAAGTCTGAGGCTGTGGATGAATCATTTAAGTTGTTGATAACTAATAAATTTAAAGACAAGAAAATTATCTGGATCGTGCAAGGGGAGCTACCGCTTGCAGGCCTGCCCACAGCGCCTTTGCAGATTGTTGACAGCCCATTTCGCGATATTGAGATTGTCGACAATCTTGAGAGTGCGCCAGCCGTGCTATGGACCGATCCCAGCCAGCCGATCTGTCTTGCCCAAGACGGGGAGGGAGGGTGGAGCATTGGCTGGCGCTGGCACCCCAGCCAGCAGTTTTATCCACAACGGCTGGAAGCGTTCTTGCGCACTTTGCCCTGGCGTCGCGCCAAGGGAGTTATCCACAGTTTGGAAGGTTGGCAGTCATTCAATGGGCTGGACGGGAACTTACCCGCCTGGCAGCCCAGTGACTGGCGCAGAGACAGCCGGATCGAGCTGATTTTCGACCACCCGCAACCCCAACCCGCTTTGCACGCCGGGTTGCGTGAATGCCGCGTCAGTTGATCAATTACGCCAGCGATTGTGCTCCTGGCGCCACTGCTGCATCTCGATGACATTGTCGGTACGTGGCGGGGTCTTGATTTCGAACGGGTAGGGCGCAAGCTCGATATGCACGCTGTGCGCGCCGAACTGGGTCACGGTACCGGGGTGGCGCTGCTCGCCGGTAACGGTGAACTCGAAGGCGTAGATGCGCGCCAGGCGCTTGCGGCCGTTGGCATCGCGGACGAAGGCTATGCGCTTGAGCGCAACGGCGTCGTCGAGCAGCTCAAGGTCGAGCTTGGCGCAATGCTGTTTGACCCGCTCCAGGGCTTTTTCGCGCAACCCGTGGTTGTGCCACAACCAGGCGCCTGCCGTGGCTACCAGCATCAGGACGAAGAGGTTCTCCAGGGTCAACATTTGCATATGCTCCAAACAGGTAGATCCAGCTTAACTGCGTCCCTGGCCTGTCGTACAGGTGGCAATCGAGTTCATACTGCGCTGCGCACAATCCCTGAAACAGCTTTGGAAACCTCCCGCATGAAACGTACCCCGCACCTGCTCGCCATTCAGTCCCATGTGGTGTTCGGCCACGCCGGCAACAGCGCCGCGGTGTTTCCCATGCAGCGTATCGGGGTCAATGTCTGGCCGCTCAATACCGTGCAGTTCTCCAATCACACACAGTATGGCCAGTGGGCGGGCGAAGTGCTTGCCCCGGCGCAAATTCCTGCGTTGGTGCAAGGCATTTCCAACATTGGCGAGTTGGGCCACTGCGATGCGGTGCTGTCGGGCTACCTGGGCAGTGCCGAACAGGGCCGGGCGATTTTGGCCGGCGTCGAGCGGATCAAGGCGGTGAACCCTAAAGCCTTGTACCTGTGCGACCCAGTCATGGGGCACCCGGAAAAGGGCTGCATCGTGCCACCGGAAGTCAGTGAGTTCCTGCTCGATGAAGCTGCTGCCAGGGCCGACATCCTGTGCCCCAACCAGCTGGAGCTGGATAGCTTCTGTGGGCGCCGAGCGCAGTCACTTGAGGATTGCGTAGACATGGCGCGCAGCTTGCTGCAGCGCGGGCCGCAGGTGGTGCTGGTCAAGCACCTGGCTTACCCCGGCCGTGCCGAGGACCAGTTCGAAATGCTGCTGGTCACCGCCGAACACAGCTGGCACTTGCGCCGCCCGATGCTGGCGTTCCCACGCCAGCCGGTGGGGGTGGGGGACCTGACTTCCGGGTTGTTCCTGGCCCGCGCGCTGCTCGGCGATACCTGGGTGCAGGCGTTTGAGTTCACCGCCGCTGCGGTGCACGAAGTACTGCTGGAAACCCAGGCCTGCGCCAGCTACGAACTGCAGCTAATTCGGGCCCAGGACCGTATCGCGCATCCACGGGTGCGCTTCGAGGCGCAGTTGCTGGCGTTCTAGTTGGCGTCGGTTTTCAGGTCCTGGTAGCGCTTTTCCAGCTCCTGACGAATCTGGCGGCGCTGCTGGCCTTGCAGGAAGCGGCGCTTTTCTTCGCTGGTGTGCGGCTGGCGCGGCGGCACCGGCACCGGCCGGCGGTTGTCGTCGACTGCGACCATGGTGAAGAAGCAACTGTTCGAATGGCGCACCGAGCGCTCGCGGATGTTTTCGGTCACCACCTTGATACCCACCTCCATCGAGGTGTTGCCGGTGTAGTTGACCGATGCCAGGAAGGTCACCAGCTCTCCTACATGTACCGGTTCGCGGAAGATCACCTGGTCTACCGACAAAGTCACCACATAACTGCCGGCATAGCGGCTGGCGCACGCGTAGGCCACCTCGTCGAGGTACTTGAGCAGGGTGCCGCCATGTACGTTGCCAGAAAAGTTGGCCATGTCCGGGGTCATCAGGACGGTCATGCTCAGCTGGGCGTTTCCAGGTTCCATAGTGTGCTCACGGTTAGGTTGCGCTGAATCGGGCGAATGGAGGGCGTTATCTGCTGACACTTCTGTTCCCCTCTTTTGAATATGCCTTGCTGATACGGGACGTTGGCTGACGCGCCATCGTCACGCTGATCATGCCATCAGCGGTGCTTTTCCGGCCGATCTGTTTCTGCATATTGCATCGGCTTTTTGCCGCGTATCGCGATGTTACCCTGAGTACGCCCACGCAATGTGGGCCTTCCGGCATTCAATACAGTATGTACGTGCTGCTCGCTCAAGGACGCCTTGGCAGCGGAGCGGTCTGCCCAGGCATCCAGAAAAAGACGAGAAAAGGAGTATCACGCCATGCATGCCATCAGCTTCATCCAGGACCTGGCAGTCATCATGCTGGTCGCTGGCGTGGTGACCATTCTGTTCCACCGGTTCAAGCAGCCGGTGGTGCTGGGCTACATTGTCGCCGGCTTCATCATTGGCCCGCACACCCCGCCGTTTGGCCTGATCCACGATGAAGACACCATCAAGACCCTGGCCGAACTGGGGGTGATCTTCTTGATGTTCTGCCTGGGGCTTGAGTTCAGCTTGCGCAAGCTGTTCAAGGTGGGGGCGACTGCATTTATCGCGGCGTTCCTGGAAATCGTGCTGATGATCTGGATCGGTTTCGAGATCGGCCGCTGGTTCGGCTGGAACACCATGGACTCACTGTTCCTTGGCGCCATCCTGGCCATTTCTTCGACCACCATCATCGTCAAGGCGCTCAACGACCTGAAGATGAAAAACGAGCGCTTTGCCCAGCTGATCTTCGGTGTGTTGATCGTCGAGGACATCCTTGGCATCGGCATCATCGCCCTGCTCTCGGGCATCGCCGTCAGCGGTACGGTGAGCTCGGGCGAGGTGTTCTCCACCGTTGGCAAGCTGTCGCTGTTCATGATCGTTGCCTTGGTCATCGGCATCCTGCTGGTGCCAAGGCTGTTGGCCTATGTGGCCAAGTTCGAAAGCAACGAGATGTTGCTGATTACCGTGCTGGGCCTGTGTTTCGGCTTCTGCCTGCTGGTAGTGAAACTGGAGTACAGCATGGTGCTAGGCGCCTTCCTGATCGGCGCGATCATGGCCGAGTCGCGCCAGTTGCTGAAGATCGAGCGCCTGATCGAGCCGGTACGCGACCTGTTCAGCGCCATCTTCTTCGTTGCCATCGGTCTGATGATCGACCCGCAGGTCCTGGTCGACTACGCCTGGCCAATCGTGGTCATCACCCTTGCCGTAGTGCTGGGCAAGATGCTGTCCTGCGGCATGGGGGCGTTCATTGCAGGCAATGACGGACGGACCTCGTTGCGCGTGGGCATGGGCCTTTCGCAAATCGGCGAGTTCTCTTTCATCATCGCTGCACTGGGCATGACCCTGCAGGTAACCAGCGACTTCCTCTACCCGGTGGCGGTCGCCGTATCGGCAATCACCACGCTGCTGACGCCGTACCTGATCCGTGCTGCCGACCCGCTGTCGCATAAGCTGGGCAATGTGGTGCCCCGCCGCCTGGCGCGGGTGTTGTCGTTATATGGCGAGTGGCTGCGCAACATTCAGCCGCAGGGCGAGAGCGCCATGGTGGCGGCCATGATCCGGCGCATCCTGTTGCAGGTGGGGGTTAATCTGGCGTTGGTCATCGCCATCTTCTTCAGTGGTGGCTACTTCGCCGGGCGTATCGGCAACTGGCTCAGTGAATGGGTAAGCGATGCCAGCCAACAGAAAGCAGTGATCTGGGGCGCGGCGTTGCTGCTGTCGCTGCCATTTTTGATCGCCGCGTACCGCAAACTCAAGGCGCTGTCGATGCTACTGGCGGAGATGGGGGTGAAGCCGGAAATGGCCGGGCGGCATACCCAGCGTGTGCGCCGTGTGATTGCCGAGGTCATTCCGCTGTTGTCGCTGCTGGTGATTTTCCTGCTGCTATCAGCGTTGTCGGCGAGCATCCTGCCGACCAGCGAACTACTGCTGGTCATTGCCGTAGTGGCTGCGGTGGTGGTGGCGCTGTTGTGGCGCTGGTTCATCCGCGTGCATACGCGGATGCAGATTGCCTTGCTCGAGACGCTGGAAAACAGCCGCGAGAATTCGCACTGAGAAGGGATCACGCTCCCTGCGCAAGCTTTCACCGTCGTCCGAGGGGATGGAGCGGTAGCGATGTCGCCAGGCGCAGGAAGCCTGGCGATTTTACTACATAGATGGCACTAAGCCATATGTTCCAGTCCCGGCTCATCCAGGGGGCAATCAGCTCTCCAGCCAGACATCCCGCGCCCAGTGCCACACCGATTCCCAGCTTTCCTCGCCGACGATTTCGTCTTCGGCGCTCCATAGCACCACGGTTCCGTCTTCTTCGACGCAGTAATAGTCGTCGCCGTCCTGGCACAACGGGATCAGCTCGCGGGGAACGCCCGCATCCCAAGCGGTAGCGGCAACTTCTGGCAGGTACGTGTGTGAATGTGGGTCAGTACAAGTGACGGGCTCAAGAGAGCCGTAAACCACGTCACTCACGGTTAGCAGAAATTCTTTGAACACGTATGGAATGTTAATGAACAGCTGTTCTTCGATCTCTACCAGCTGGTCCTCATCGGGCAGCTCCAGAGGCACCGGTACCGGCTCATTGGCTTCACGGAGTTGTTCGATCACTTCTTCCACGGTTCACTTCCTCTGACCTAGATGACAACGCTGCGCGTTATACCCTAGTAGGCCACTCTGGCAAAAGCAAAAACCCCGGAGCAGGTCCGGGGTTTTTGGTGCAGCACTCAGCGGTTAGCCGTTTTGACGGATACCGGCAACCAGCCACGGCTGGTTCTCGCCCGGGGCGCGAACCATGTGCCAGCTTTCGCTGAACACTTCGCCTTGGTCGAAGCGCGAGTTCTTCGACACGCCACGGAAGGTCAGGGTAGCGTCAGTGCGGTCGGCACGATCATCGACGCCGTCCAGCTGCACTTCAAGGTTATCGATGTAGGTGGACTGGAAGCCGTCACCCAGTTCGGCACGCTCGCGCTTGAGGAATTCAAGCATTTGCGGGGTGACGAACTCGGCGATCTTGTCCATTTCATTGGCATCCCAGTGCTGCTGCAGCGACTGGAAGTGGTTGCGGGCGGCAGCCAGGAAGCTCTGCTCATTGAACCAGGCCGGGGCATTGATCACCGGGGCAGCGGCGGCGGCAGGCGCAGCCGAACCACCGAAGATCGACGGCTGGGCAGGCTGACCGTGAGCTTCACGCTGCATGGGGGCGTGGCCCGGCATAGCCATTTGCGGCTGCTGCTGGCGACGGCGTGCGGCGATGAAGCGGAACACCAGGAAGGCGATGAGCGCAATGATCAGGAAGTCCATGATCTGGAAACCTTCGAAACCGTCGCCCATGAACATGGACGCCAGCAGGCCACCCGCGGCCAGGCCGGCGAGTGGGCCCAACCAGCGCGAAGCACCGCTGGCCGCCGGAGCTGCACGACCAGGAGCGGTCGGCGCGGCGGCAGGCGTGGTTGGCGTGGCCTGGCGGGTCTGGTGGATAGGCGCGGAGCCCGAGCTCTTGCCGCCGCCGAAACGCTTGGCGTTGGCGTCCAGGCTCAGCGTCAGGCCGACGCAGAGCGCCAGTGCGATGCTAAGAAAACGTTGCATAAGTGGGATATCCCCTATTGTGGATTGCACGCGCATCATGTTGCACAGGTTCGTGGCCGCATGACCAGCAACATAATGTTTCGAGCTTTTGCCTGAAGTTGCAAACTTGGCGGTGCAGGCTCTCGCAGGTGCGGCCAGCGGCAGGTTCAGAGGGCCTCGAGCTTGGCGTACCCCAGCATCAGCCACTTGCTGCCTTCGGCAAAATTCACCTGCACCCGTGCCTGCGCGCCGGAGCCCTCGAAGTTGAGGATTACACCCTCGCCAAACACCGAATGCTGCACCCGCTGGCCGAGGTTGAAGGCGGTCTGTGGAATGCTGGCGTTGGCGAACAAGTTGCTGTTGGAGGCCGTTTTCGCGCCGCCGAACGGGCGGCTGACGCTATTGGACAGGCGCACTTCCTGAACCAGACCCGCCGGAATCTCGCGTACGAAACGCGACACCTTGTTGTAGGTCTCACTGCCGTACAGGCGACGTGTTTCAGCGTAGGTCATCACCAGCTGGCGCATGGCACGGGTGATGCCCACATAGGCCAGGCGGCGTTCTTCTTCCAGGCGGCCAGGTTCTTCCAGGCTCATCTTGTGCGGGAACAGGCCTTCTTCCATACCCACCAGGAACACATACGGGAACTCCAGACCCTTGGCGCTGTGCAGGGTCATCAGCTGGATACTGTCTTCATGCTCGTCGGCCTGGGTATCGCCGGCTTCCAGCGAGGCGTGGCCAAGGAAGGCGGAAAGCGGCGAGAGGTCGGCGTCTTCTTCTGTGGATTCGAAGTTGCGCGCTGCGCTGACCAGTTCCTCAAGGTTTTCTACCCGTGCCTGGCCCTTTTCACCCTTTTCTTCCTGGTGATAGGTGATCAGTCCGGACTGCTCGATAGTGGTCTGGGTCATGGTATGCAGCGGCATGTCCACCACCTTGGTCGCCAGCCCCTCGATCAGCTCGACGAAGGCGCCCAGGGCACTGGCGGCGCGGCCTTTCAGGGCCTTGGCGGCCAGCAGCTGGCACATGGCTTCCCACATGGAGAGCTGGCTGTGGCGGGCGTGCTCGCGGATGGCCTCGACGGTTTTTTCGCCAATGCCGCGCGGCGGCACATTGATTACCCGTTCCAGAGCGGCATCGTTGCCACGCCCCTCGATCAACCGCAGGTATGCCATGGCGTTCTTGATTTCGGCGCGTTCGAAGAAACGCTGGCCGCCATAGATACGGTAGGGAATGCGTTCGCGCAGCAAGGCTTCTTCCAGCACCCGCGACTGGGCGTTGGAGCGGTACAGAATGGCGATTTCGTTACGCGTATTCCCCTGCTTGACCAGGCTTTCGATGGTTTCTACCACGTAGCGCGCTTCGTCATGCTCGTTGTAGGCCGCGTACAGGGTCAGCGGTTCGCCTTCGCCCATGTCGGTCCACAGCTCCTTGCCCAGGCGGCCGCTGTTGTTGGCGATCAGTGCGTTGGCCGCCTTGAGGATGCCCCCGGTGGAGCGGTAATTCTGCTCCAGGCGGATCATTTCGGCGTCGGGGAAATCGGCGGTGTATTGGTGAATGTTCTCGATCTTGGCGCCGCGCCAGCCGTAGATCGACTGGTCATCATCGCCCACCGCCATCAGGCTGGCACCACCCCGCGCCAACAATCTCAGCCAGGCGTACTGAACGGCGTTGGTGTCCTGGAATTCGTCTACAAGCACATGTTGGAAGCGCCGCTGGTAGTGCTCCAGCAGGCCGGGGTGGTCGCGCCACAGGTCCAGGGCGCGCAGCAGCAGTTCGGAGAAATCGATGACACCGGCACGTTCGCAGGCCTGTTCGTAGGCGGTATAGACTTCGCGCATGGTCGCCAGGAACAGGTCGCCGCCAGCCTGGATATGCTGCGGGCGCAGGCCCTCGTCCTTCTGCCCGTTGATGAACCATTGGGCCTGGCGTGCTGGCCACTTCTGCTCGTCCAGGCCCAGCTCGCGCATCACCCGCTTGATCAGGCGCTGCTGGTCGTCGCTGTCGAGGATCTGAAAGTTCTGCACCAGCCGCGCTTCCTGCCAGTGAGCCCGAAGCAGGCGATGGGCGAGGCCGTGGAAGGTGCCGACCCACATGCCTGCCGGGTTGATGCCCAGCAGTTGCTCGATCCGCTGGCGCATTTCTGCTGCAGCCTTGTTGGTGAAGGTCACCGACAGGATCGAGTGCGGCGAGGCCTGCTCCACCTGGATCAACCAGGCGATGCGGTGCACCAGCACGCGGGTTTTACCGGAACCGGCGCCGGCAAGCACCAGTTGACGCCCCAGCGTGGCCGCTACGGCCTGGCGTTGGGCATCGTTGAGGGAGTTCAGCAGGAGGGAGAGGTCGTCTGTGCGCATCGGGCCATTCTAGGGCGAGGCAAGGGCAGGGGCAAATGCCTACTGTATAAATGTTCACCTCTCGCGCTGCCACCCATCGGCCAGGACGGTTCTGGCTTTCACGATGGGTGCAGGGTGCTCAGCGCAACCATGCCCTGCCGGTATGTGCCAGCAACTGATTGGCCTGCTCCGGGCCATTGCTGCCAGCAGCGTAGGGCCGAGGTGCCTGAAAGTGCTCTTCCCAGCCCTTGAGCATGGAATCGACCCAGGCCCAGGCTGCTTCCACTTCGTCGCGGCGCATGAACAGTGTCGAATCGCCTTCCAGCACATCCAGCAACAGGCGCTCGTAGGCTTCCCAGCGGCGGGTCTGGCTGAATACCTGAGCCAGGTTCAAGTCCAGGTCCACCGGCTCCAGGCGCATGCCCTTGCCCGGGCTCTTGGTCATCATGCGCAGGCTGATGCGTTCGTCCGGTTGCAGCTGAATCAGCAACTGGTTGACTTGGCCCCCGCTGAACAGCTCGTGCGGTACCGGTTTGAACTGGATGACGATCTGCGACGAACGCCGCGCCATGCGCTTGCCGGTACGCAAGTAGAACGGCACGCCCGCCCAGCGCCAGTTGTCGATGTGGGCCTCGATGGCGACGAAGGTTTCAGTGTCGCTGTCGTTGTCCACGTCCTTTTCGAAGTAGTAGGCCGGCACTTCCTGGCCGCCGATTCGCCCGGCCCCATACTGGCCGCGCACGGTCTTGTCCTGCACGTCCTGGCCGGTGATCGGCTTGAGCGCGCGCAGGATCTTCACCTTTTCGTCGCGTACCGCCTCGGCCTCGAACTGCGCCGGTGGTTCCATGGCAACCAGGCACAGCAGCTGCAGAAGGTGGTTTTGCAGCATGTCGCGGATTGCCCCGGCGCGGTCGTAGTAGGCACCGCGGTTCTCTACACCCAGCGTCTCGCAGACGCTGATCTGCACATGATCGACCTGGCTGTTGCGCCACACCGGCTCCAGCAGGGCGTTGGCGAAGCGCAGCGCCATCAGGTTCTGCACGGTTTCCTTGCCCAGGTAGTGGTCGATGCGGAACACCTGTTTTTCCTCGAACACCGCGCCAATCGCTTCGTTGATGGCGGTGGCCGATTCCAGCGAGTGGCCGATGGGCTTTTCCAGCACGATGCGCGCTTCGCTGTCGGCCAGGCCGGCAACGCGCAGGTGGTTGGCAATCGGTACGAACAGGTTGGGTGCCGTGGCCAGGTAAAAGATGCGCGTCAGCCCACCAGGCTCGCCCAGGTAGCGTGCCAGGCGGCCAAAGTCGGCGCTCTGCGAGGCATCCATGGGAAAATAGTCGAGCCGCGCGGAAAACCGCTGCCAGACTTCTTCATCGAAGTTGCTGCGGGCAACCTGTGCACGGCAATGGCGTTCGGCGAGTTTCAGGTAGTCGTTGCGCGGCATGTTGCGTCGGGCCAGCGCGATGACCCGCACGGCAGGGTTCAGACGGGCCTCGCGAAACAGGTGGTAGAGCGCCGGAAGCAATTTGTGCAGGGCCAGATCGCCGGTACCGCCGAAGACCAGAATGTCGCAAGGAATAGTCAAACCGCCACTCTCCACGTTCGTTTAACTGGGCGGGTTGGCGTCCATGTAGTATAACTACAAGAAAGCTACAACCCGGCCAGCCGATCATAACCGAGTCCAGCCCGTGAATCTGTTGCAACATATCGCCCAATCGCGCCACCTGCTGCGCAAATCGGAATTGAAAGTGGCCGACCACGTGCTGCTCGACCCGGCTGCCGTCATGCACAGCTCAATGGCCGACTTGGCGCACAGTGTGGGTATCAGCGAACCGACCATCGTGCGATTCTGCCGAGCGATTGGTTGCTCGGGCTTTCAGGACCTGAAGCTGAAGCTGGCGCAAAGCCTGGCTGCCGGGGCCAGTTTTGGCCAGTTCGCCATCCATGAAGACGACTCGGTCGCCGACTACAGCCTGAAGATTTTCGACACCACCCTGCACACCCTGATGGAAGTGCGCGAGCATCTTGACCCGCAGGCGCTGCAACAGGCGGTGAGCGCCATGGCCCAGGCGCAGCGTGTGGAGTTCTACGGGTTTGGTGCCTCCGGCGCGGTGGCTGCCGATGCCCAGCACAAGTTCTTCCGCCTGCTGCTCAGCGCGGCGGCATATTCCGACCCGCACATGCAGGCAATGTCGGCCGTTACCCTGAAACCAGGCGATGTGGCGGTGTGTATTTCCCAGTCGGGACGCTCCAAAGACCTGCTGATCACCGCCAACCTGGTGCGTGAGAGTGGTGCCAACCTGATAACCCTGTGCCCCAGCCAGACGCCTCTGGCCGAGTTGTCGACCGTCAACCTGGCGATCGACGTGCATGAAGACACCGAAATCTATACCCCGCTCACCTCGCGGATCGCCCACCTGGTAGTGATCGACGTGCTGGCCATGGGCGTGGCCATGGCGCGCGGGCCGAGCCTGGTCAACCACCTCAAGAGCGTGAAGCGCAGCTTGCGCAGCCTGCGTTTGTCGCCCAAGTCGATCAAGGCTACCGACGATTGAGATGAATGGCCTGTGCTGGCCTCATGGCTGGCACAGGCAGTGAAGATTCACGATTTTGTCACCATTCCTCAGCCAAACCGTAAACCTCTAAGGCCAGTCTGAAGTTCCCGCATCCTATCTGGGAGACAGGCAATGGCTCGTGACTTCGACGGAACGTACCAACCCAACGCCAAAGCTCGCAAGCAGCAGGAAAAGGACCAGCGCCGCATGGAGTACCGCCGCGCGATCGAGAGCTATTGCGACCAGCGGCAACTGCTGCGCGACTTGGCGGATTACCCCGAGCTGCAGGAACTCACGGTGTGGCAGGCATCGGCGGCAATTTCCCCGAAAAACGCTCAACCAGCGCGCTGATCAGCGCACGTTCGCCGCGGATGAACGCCAGAAAGGCCAAAGCCACCGGTGACTGCCGCTTGGCCTTGGCCTGCACCACGCACCAACTGCGGTACAGGGGCAGCTCCTCCACGGGTAGCTCTTTCAGTACGCCCGTAGCCAGCTCGAGGTTCACCGCATGGCGGGTCAACAGGGCGATGCCCAGCCCGGCAATCACGCATTCGCGCTGGGCATCGGCCGAGGCCACTTCGAGGGTTTGGGTGAAGTGCACGCGCTTGTCCTTGAAGTACTCTTCACACGCCTTGCGCGTGCCCGAGCCCTGCTCGCGCACCAGCAGGGTGTGAGGCTCCAGGTCCTGCAGGCGCAGTTGTTCCAGTTTGCACAGCGGATGCTCGGGGGGAGCAACGGCGATTATCGGGTTGTTGAGGAACGGCAGAAATTCCAGGCCCATGTCCTGCGGCACCATGGACATGATGATCAGGTCGTCGCGGTTGTCGGAAAGGCGGCGGATGGCCTGAGCGCGGTTGACCACCGTGAGGGTCAGGTTGACCTCCGGGTGACGCTGCTTGAAGGCGGCGAACAGGTGTGGCACGAAGTACTTGGCACTGGACTCGATCGCCAGCTTCAACTGCCCCTGCAGTGAGCCCTGCATGTCCGATAACTGCATGTCCAGGCTCTCCAGGCGCCCGAAAATGTCGCGGCTGGCGCGCTGCAGGGCCTCGGCCGCTTCGGTCAGGTACAGCTTTTTGCCCACATACTCGAACAGCGGCTGGCCAATCAGCTCTTCAAGCTGGCGGATTTGTAGACTTACGGCGGGTTGCGTCAGCGCCATCTCCTCGGCCGCCCGGCTATAAGAACGCAAATCGCATACCTCATTGAAGATCTGCAATTGACGCAAAGTCATACGCATCAAGGACTTACGCATTTTATAGGGGCTCTTCGGCAATACCTTGTTACCTAACTATAAGCTTTTGCTAATACAGCCCCTAACAAATATTGATTTTTGTTTATCGACCTACAGCGCTAGGGTGATTGTGCGACTGGCCAGCAACGTCTGGTCACGCGCCGACCGGTAGAACCGGCTCGACTGTTCCTACGGCTTTGGGAAGACTCCAGTGATAAAAAAAATCCTGATCGCCAACCGAGGTGAAATCGCAGTTCGGATCGTGCGTGCCTGCGCCGAGATGGGCATTCGCTCGGTAGCGATCTATTCCGACGCCGACCGCCACGCCTTGCACGTCAAGCGTGCCGACGAAGCACACAGCATTGGTACCGAGCCGCTGGCCGGTTACCTGAACCCGCGCAAGCTGGTGAACCTGGCTGTGGAAACAGGCTGCGATGCCCTGCACCCGGGCTATGGTTTCCTGTCGGAGAACGCCGAACTGGCAGAGATCTGCGCCGAGCGCGGAATCAAGTTCATCGGCCCGGCCGCCGACGTGATTCGCCGCATGGGCGACAAGACCGAAGCGCGCCGCACCATGATTGCCGCTGGTGTGCCGGTAACCCCGGGCACCGAAGGTAACGTGGCCGATATCCATGAAGCCCTGAGTGAGGGTGAGCGTATCGGTTACCCGGTGATGCTCAAGGCGACCTCCGGTGGTGGCGGCCGCGGCATTCGTCGCTGCAACAGCCGTGAAGAACTGGAACAGAACTTCCCGCGGGTAATTTCCGAGGCGACCAAGGCCTTTGGTTCGGCCGAAGTGTTCCTGGAAAAGTGCATCGTCAACCCCAAGCACATCGAAGCGCAGATCCTCGGTGACAGCTTCGGCAACGTGGTGCACCTGTTCGAGCGCGACTGCTCGATCCAGCGCCGTAACCAGAAGCTCATCGAAATTGCCCCAAGCCCACAGCTCACCCCCGAGCAGCGCGCCTACATCGGCGACCTGGCGGTGCGTGCAGCCAAGGCGGTGAACTACGAGAACGCCGGTACCGTGGAGTTCCTGCTCGCCGATGGCGAGGTGTACTTCATGGAAATGAACACCCGGGTGCAGGTGGAACACACCATCACCGAAGAAATTACCGGTATCGACATTGTCCGTGAGCAGATCCGCATTGCATCTGGCCTGCCGCTTTCGGTAAAGCAGGAAGATATCCAGCACCGCGGTTATGCGCTGCAGTTCCGGATCAACGCGGAAGACCCCAAAAACAACTTCCTGCCCAGCTTCGGCAAGATCACCCGTTACTACGCCCCCGGTGGCCCGGGCGTGCGTACCGATACGGCGATCTACACCGGCTACACCATTCCACCGTTCTACGACTCCATGTGCCTGAAACTGGTGGTGTGGGCGTTGACCTGGGAAGAAGCCATGGACCGCGGCCTGCGGGCCCTGGACGACATGCGCGTGCAAGGGGTGAAGACCACCGCCGCGTACTACCAGGAAATTCTGCGCAATCCGGAATTCCGTAGCGGCCAGTTCAACACCAGCTTCGTTGAAAGCCACCCGGAACTGACCAACTACTCGATCAAGCGCAAACCCGAAGAGCTGGCCCTGGCCATCGCCGCCGCCATCGCCGCCCACGCAGGCCTGTGAGGAACCCCATAATGTCCAAGAAAATTCACGTAACCGACACGATCCTGCGCGACGCCCACCAGTCTCTGCTGGCTACCCGCATGCGTACCGAAGACATGCTGCCGATCTGCGACAAGCTCGACAAGGTTGGCTACTGGTCGCTGGAAATGTGGGGCGGCGCCACTTTCGACGCCTGTGTGCGTTTCCTCAAGGAAGACCCGTGGGAGCGACTGCGCAAGCTGCGTGCAGCGCTGCCCAACACCCGCCTGCAAATGCTGCTGCGCGGCCAGAACCTGCTGGGCTACCGGCACTACAGCGATGACGTGGTCAAGGCCTTCGTTGCCAAGGCGGCGGTCAACGGCATTGACGTGTTCCGCATTTTCGACGCCATGAACGATGTGCGTAACCTGCGTGTGGCCATCGAGGCGGTCAAGGCTGCTGGCAAACACGCTCAGGGCACCATCGCCTACACCGTCAGCCCGGTGCATACCATCGAAGCCTTCGTGAACCAGGCCAAGCAGATGGAAGCCATGGGTTGTGACTCGATCGCGATCAAGGACATGGCCGGCCTGCTGACGCCGTTCGCTACCGGCGAACTCGTCCGGGCGCTGAAGGCCGAGCAGTCGCTGCCGGTGTTCATCCACTCGCACGACACCGCCGGCCTGGCTGCCATGTGCCAGCTCAAGGCTGTGGAAAACGGCGCCGACCACATCGACACCGCTATCTCCAGCTTCGCCTGGGGCACTAGCCACCCGGGTACCGAGTCGATGGTTGCTGCGCTCAAAGGCAGCGAGTTCGACACCGGCCTGGACCTGGAGCTGCTGCAGGAAATCGGCCTGTACTTCTATGCCGTGCGCAAGAAGTACCACCAGTTCGAAAGCGAGTTCACCGCCGTGGACACGCGTGTGCAGGTCAACCAGGTGCCGGGCGGCATGATTTCCAACCTCGCCAACCAGCTCAAGGAGCAGGGCGCGCTCAACCGCATGAACGAAGTACTGGCCGAGATTCCGCGTGTGCGTGAAGACCTTGGTTTCCCGCCGTTGGTAACCCCGACTTCGCAGATCGTTGGTACCCAGGCGTTCTTCAACGTGCTGGCCGGCGAGCGCTACAAGACCATCACCAACGAGGTGAAGCTGTACCTGCAAGGCGGTTACGGCAAGGCCCCGGGCGTGGTCAATGAGCAACTGCGCCGCCAGGCCATCGGCAGCGAGGAAGTGATCGACGTGCGCCCAGCCGACCTGCTGAAGCCGGAAATGGCCAAGCTGCGTGGCGACATCGGCGCCCTGGCGCGTTGTGAAGAAGACGTGCTGACCTTTGCCATGTTCCCGGATATCGGCCGCAAGTTCCTTGAAGAGCGCGAAGCCGGCACGCTGACCCCTGAAGCCCTGCTGCCGATTCCGGAAGCCGGTGCCGTGGCGGCCCCTGGCGGGGAAGGCGTACCGACCGAGTTCGTCATTGACGTGCATGGCGAAACCTACCGCGTCGACATTACTGGCGTGGGTGTGAAGGCCGAAGGCAAGCGTCACTTCTACCTGTCGATCGACGGCATGCCGGAAGAAGTGGTGTTCGAGCCGCTCAACGAGTTTGTCGGCGGTGGCGGCAGCAAGCGCAAGCAAGCGAGCGCGCCGGGCCACGTCAGCACCAACATGCCAGGCAACATTGTCGATGTGCTGGTCAAGGAAGGCGACATGGTCAAGGCCGGCCAAGCGGTGCTGATCACCGAAGCCATGAAGATGGAGACCGAAGTGCAGGCCGCCATCGCTGGCAAGGTCGTGGCCATCCATGTGGCCAAAGGCGACCGTGTGACGCCGGGTGAGATCCTGATCGAGATCGAGGGCTGATTCAGCCCCCTTCATCTACAAGCGGTTTACCTCTGGGGAGCGGATGCTCCCCTTTTTTTCAGCCTTTGCGGCACACCTCAAGGGTTTCAACCTGCCCACCCGGTTGCTGATTCGTTTCGCTCAACCACCGCTCAAACCCAGCAGCCACTTGCGGCCACTCATCATCGGTAATCGAATACCACGCCGTATCGCGGTTGTGGTCTTTCACGACCAGGTGCTTGCGGAACACCCCTTCGAACACAAAACCAAAGCGCTCCGCCGCGCGCTTGGAGCGGGCATTGGCATTATTGCACTTCCATTCCAGCCGGCGGTTGCCCAGCTCGAAGCCCAGTTTGCCCAGCAGGTACACCGCCTCGGTACCCTTTGGCGTGCGTTGCATGGCGGCGCCGAAGGCGATGTGGCCGATTTCGATGCGGCCGTGGTCGGGCACGATCGACATCAGGCTGAGAATTCCCTGGGCCTGGCCGCTGGGGCGGTCGATGACGGTGTAGTACAGCGGGTCGCGGCCTGCGGCGTTACCTTCCAGCCAGCGGTCGAAAGCGGCACGTTCGCTGAATGGGCCATAGGGTAGGTAGTCCCATAGCACGGGGTCTGAGCCCGGGCCTTGCAATACCTCCCAGAGGTCATCGCCATGGCGTGCGGGATCGAGCTTTTCAAGGCGAATGAAGCGGCCCTCTATCGGCTCGGCCTGGGGCGTTGCGGCGGGTTTCCAGTTCAGTGCATCTGTCATGTTCAACCTACAAGCCTTTGCGGAATTGAATGAAGCCCGAGCGCTCGGCAACCTGTTGGTACAGGCTGATGGCGGTGGCGTTGGTTTCGTGGGTCAGCCAGTGCACCTTGATGCAGTTGTCGGCCTTGGCAGTGGTGTAGACGTGCTCGATCAGCTGGCGGCCAATACCCAGTCCGCGCTGCGTGCTATCCACGTATAGGTCCTGCAGGTAGCAGGAGTTCTCGATGCTCCAGTTGGAGCGATGGTAGATGAAGTTGACCATACCCACGGCCTTGCCATCGATCCAGGCTAGCGCCGAATGGGTGGGTTCGCTGGGGTCGAGCAGGCGCTGCCAGGTGCTGAGGCTGACGTCATCGGCGATCTCGGTTTCGTAGAAGTGCAGGTAGGCTTGCCACAGGGCATGCCAGGCGGCGTGATCTTGGGCGGTGACGGGGCGCCGGGTAACGCTGGGCATGGGGTTGTTCCCTTACAGTTGGCGCATGTGCGCGGCGAGTTGGTTGTCCATTTGATCGGGGCTGGCGCTCAGGCCTTCGCGCACGCCGATGATGTCCTGTTCGGAGCGGTTCTGGCTGAGCTTGCGCGCGCCTTGCAGGCGGGTGATCGGCAGGCGAATACCGACAATGGCGCGCAGCATGCCGTCGAGGTAGTCGGCGGGGGCATCGGTGACTTTCCACGGTTCACTGCGGCCGCGCTCATGCCGGTCGGTCAGGCGGCTGACAATCGCCAGCAGTGGCTCCGCGTCGTGGATTACATCAGCCGCGCCATAGGCGTGCACGGCCAGGTAGTTCCAGGTCGGCACCACTTTGGGGTTATCGGCCTTGCTCGGGTAGTAGCTGGGGCTGACATAGGCATCGGCCCCCGGGAACACCAGCATCGCTTCAGCCCCCAACGCCAGGTCCTGCCATTGGCGGTTGGCCCGTGCCAGGTGAGCATAGACGGTACCGAATTCGCCCTCGGTGGTATCCACCAGAACCGGAAGGTGCGTGGCCAGCAGGCCCTGTTCGCCGTGACTGACCAGCACGGCCAGGCGGGTGTCGAGCATGTGCTGATGCAGGCGAGCGAGGTCGTGTTCCTGGTGGGGCTTGCTGTTGTACATGGCTGGGGTCCTTGTCGAATGGCTTCATCCTAGGCAGGCTATTGGTTCTGAGTAAGAGCCATTCCAGGCTGTTTTCATAGGTCCAATGCCATGAGCGAACGCCCCCTCATCCTGCCTTTCGACCCCGCCGGGATCACCTTGGATCGTCGCCGCGGGCTGAGCCAGCAGCTCTACCAGGCGCTACGCGCACGCGTACTGGACGGGCGCCTGAGCAGTGGCACGCGGTTGCCGGCCAGTCGTGATCTGGCCGCTATGCTGGCGTTGTCACGCAACAGCGTAGTGCGTGCTTACGACCAACTCTATGCCGAGGGCTACATCGAGAGCCGGGTCGGCGATGGCACATATGTCAGTCGGCTGCCGAAATTATCCACACAAGTATCCACAGGGTTATCCCGGGGGTTATCAACAGGTTTATCCACATTTTACTCTGATGATACTGAGGATTTATCCAGCAAGCGTCCTCTCAGCGAGCCTTTGCAGCGCCTGAAAAATAACCACTTGCCGCCGCCGAGAAGTGGCGCGCCACGTGCATTTCGTGTCGGCATACCTGCGTTCGATTTGTTCCCATTTGACGTTTGGGCCAAGCTGCAGGCGGGTTTCTGGCGCAATCCATCTCCTGCGCATTTGGGCTATGGTGACCCCGCAGGCGAGCCTGCATTGCGCGAGCTGGTCGCCGCCTACCTGCGGCGGTCAAGAGGGTTGAGCTGCACGTCTGAACAAATTGTGATCACCAGTGGCGCGCAGCAGGCAATCAGCCTTTGTGCACAGTTGCTGTTGCAGCCTGGCGACACGGTGGCTGTGGAAAACCCAGGCTATCGGGCGGCTGGTCACGCCTTTGCATTGGCGGGTGCCAAGGTGTGCGGTGTGCCGGTGGATGAAGAGGGAATGGACTGCAATCGGCTGGGGCAAGTGGCCGATTGCCGACTGGTCTATGTCACACCTGCGCACCAGTACCCGACCGGAGTGACCATGAGCCTGGCACGTCGTCTGGAGTTGCTGGCCTGGGCTGAGCGCAACGATGGCTGGGTCATAGAGGATGACTACGATGGCGAGTACCGCTACAGCGGTGCGCCCCTTGCCCCGCTGGCAGCTCTAGACCAGCATGGTCGGGTACTGTACGTCGGCACCTTTGGCAAGATCGCCTTCCCGGCGCTGCGCCTGGGCTACCTGGTACTGCCACCGCAGTTGGCGCAGGCCTTTAGCCAAGGCAGGGCGCTGGCGGTGCGACATTCGGAGGTCAGCAGCCAGTGCGTGATGGCCGAGTTCATGGCCCGTGGACATTTTCAGCGGCATATACGGCGTATGCGTAAAGCGGCGTTGAGCCGGCGCAATGTGCTCTGCGCCGGCTGGCCTGTGGATGTTCCGGGCTTGGGAGCCATGCCCGAGGTGGCGGCGGGGCTGCATGTCAAAGTGGATGTGGATAACTTTGCGCTGGAGCAGGCGCTGGTGGCCAAGGCCGAGGCAGTAGGGGTGGAGGTGACGCCGCTAAGCAATTTCTGGTTGGCGGACAGCGAGGTGCCTGTGGATAAGCGCGCGGGGCTGGTGCTGGGGTTTGCTGCGGTGCCGGAGGGGGAGATTGCCGAGGCCTTGATTAAATTGCGCAAGGTTTGGCGGCCGTTTCGCGGGTGAACCCGCTCTCACAGGGGCTGCGCCGCATCTGAGGTCGGCGCACGCCCTGTGGGTTCACCCGCGAAGAAGCAAACTCAGGTCCCGGATTTGATCCGCGTCCAGGCCCGAGTCCTGGCCCGCTCGGCATCCCGGGCCAACGGCTTGAGCGTGTACAACCTGGCCATTGCCTCCGGCGTTGGGTACAGGTTGGGGTTGTTGCGAATCGCCGGGTTCACCTTGTCGGTGGCATCTTTGTTCGGGTTCGGGTAGCCGACAAAATCGCTGATCGGCGCAATCACCTCTGGGCGTAGCAGATAGTTGATGAACGCGTGGGCATCATCCGGGTTGGCCGCGTTTTTAGGGATCGCCAGCATGTCGAACCAGATTGGCGCACCCTCCTTGGGCAGGCGCATGTCCACCACCACGCCGTTCTTTGCCTCCTTGGCGCGGTTGGCGGCCTGCGAGAAGCTGCCGCTGTAGCCCACCGCCACGCAGATATCGCCGTTGGCCATGTCAGCCATGTACTTCGAGGAGTGGAAGTACGTGATGTGCGGACGAATCTTCAGCATCAGCTCCTCGGCCTTCTTGTAGTCGGCCGGTTTGTCGCTGTTCGGTGGCAGGCCGAGATACTGTAGGGCCAACGGCAGAATCTCGGACGGCGAGTCGAGCAGGGATACACCGCACTGCTTGAGCTTGGCGATGTTCTCTTCCTTGAAAATCAGGTCCCAGCTGTCCACCGGTGCGTTGTCGCCCAGCGCAGCCTTGACCTTGGCCGGGTTGAAGCCGATCAGCACGGTGCCGTACATGTACGGGACAGCAAACTTGTTGCCTGGGTCGTTGGCTTCTATCAACTTCATCAGCGACGGGTCCAGGTGCTGCCAGTTCGGCAACTTGCTGCGGTCCAGCGGCTGGAATACCCCGGCTTCGATCTGCTTGGCGAGGAACACGTTGGACGGTACCACCACGTCATAGCCGGAATTGCCGGTTAGCAGCTTGGCCTCCAAGGCCTCGTTGGTATCGAAGATGTCGTATACCAGCTTGACGCCGCTGTCCTTCTGGAAGTCGGTCAAGGTCTGCGGGGTGATGTAATCGAACCAGTTATACACACGCAGGGTGCGCTGCTCGGCTTGGGCCTGCAGGGCTCCGGTGAGCAGGGTGGCAGCGATGAACGGGGCGAGCAGGCGCTTGAGTCGGACCATTATCGGGCTCCTGGCTGGGCGCGCTGGAAGCCTTCCAGCACATTGACTGCGTTGATACCGATTTCTTCCACAGCGTAGCCGCCTTCCATCACGAACAGGGTGGGCTTGCCGAGCTGACCGATGCGTTTGCCCATTTCCAGATAGTCAGGGCTGTCCAGCTTGAACTGCGAGATCGGGTCGTCCTTGAAGGTGTCCACGCCCAGCGATATCACCAGCACGTCGGCGTCATAGCGGGCGATGCGCTGGCAGGCATCTTCCAGGGCGGTGCTCCAGGCGGCCCAGTCGCTGCCGGCGGGTAGGGGGTAGTTGATGTTGCAGCCCTCGCCGGCACCCTCACCGGTTTCATCGGCATAGCCGAGGAAGAACGGGAACTCGTCCTGCGGGTCGCCGTGGATCGAGGCGAAAAACACGTCGTCGCGGCTGTAGAAGATGTCCTGGGTGCCGTTGCCATGGTGGTAGTCGACATCGAGGATGGCGACCTTGCGCCGGCCCTGGTCAAGGAAGGCCTGGGCGGCGATGGCGGCGTTGTTCAGGTAGCAGTAGCCACCCATTACTTC
Source organism: Pseudomonas sp. LB-090624 (assembly GCF_003205205.1). Lineage (GTDB taxonomy): Bacteria > Pseudomonadota > Gammaproteobacteria > Pseudomonadales > Pseudomonadaceae > Aquipseudomonas. The sequence goes on along the minus strand of NZ_QJRL01000003.1, from coordinate 206,006 downwards.
GCCAGCCGCGTGATGCCCTGGTGGGCGGCACAGGGCAAAGGCGGAATGCGCGCCTTGCTGAATGGCTGCCTGAGCGGTAAGGGCTACCTGGGCGGCGCTGTAGGCGGCCTGCCAGGTACCGGCGGTAATCGGCGCGCCGGCGTCGAAGCTGTAGTAGCCCAATTCGCCGTGCAGGCCCGTGGGTTTTACCTGGCGTAGGGTGCGTGCAGGCCAGGTGAACGGCAGCAGGTCGCCTTCCTGGCCCATGGCGGCCCAGCGCGCCCAGGCGCCTTCGAAGAAGTCGAGGTAGTCGGCACTGTGGATACGCAGCAGCGGCGCACGGCCGAAGTCGGTGGGGCCTTGGATGTCACCCAGGTTGCGCTTTTTCACCTGATCGAGCACATGGTCAGCGCGTGAAGGCATTTCGAAGCAGGGCATCAGCTTGCCGTCGATCAGCTCGCAGCGGCCATGGTGCAGGCGGTGGTCATCGGAATAGATCGTCAGCATTGTTGTTCTCCGGTGGGTACTGGCGTGGGTCCATTGTCATGGGCGGGTCAGTAACGGAGAACGACGCAAACGGCCAAAAGGGGATCGATATGGCCAAGCTGTTTGGCCGCATTGTTTGTGCCGGCCCCTTCGCGGGCTCGCAGGCGAAGGGGGCGCAACAGGTCAACCGCGAAAATGGCTGGGCGCCACGCCGCTCCAGCGCTGGAAGGCATGTCGAAAACTGGCTGTTTCACTGAACCCCAAGGTCTCGGCAATCCGGTAGATCGGCATCTGCTCGTCTGCCAGCAACTGCTTGGCCCGCTCGAACCTCAGTTCATCCAGCAACTGTTGATAACTGCAGCCCTGCGCCTGCAAATGCCGGCGCAGGGTGCGCGACGAGCAGTTCATCTGCCGCGCCAGCCCTTCCAGCCCCGGGGCCGCGTCCAGTTGCTGCGCCAGCAATTGGCGAATTTTCCCCAGCCAGGCCTGCCGGCCGGTGAACTCCAGGTTCAGGCGTCGGCAGCGTTCGCTCATGGCCTTGTGGGTGATCGGGTCGGCCAGCGGCAACGGCATCTCTAGCCAGCGCCTTTCGAAAGCGAAGGCGTTGTCCTCGGCAGCGAAACTTATGGGGCACTGGAAAGCACCGGCATAGCGCATATGGTAACCCGGGCGAGGGTGTTCGAAGCGGGCCCCCAGCAGTGGTAGTGGGCGGCCGAGCAGGTCGTCGCAGATAACCTTCAACGACACCAGGCAGAATTCGGCGTTGAAAGCGCTCAGCGCCGGGCTGTCGTGATAATCGCTGGCGCTGAACCACACGCGCTGCCCATCGTCGCGCAAGCGCAGCTTGAAGACTGTTCCCAGCAGTGCCGGATACTGCAACGCCAGGCGCAGGGCGTCACCCAAAGTGGCACTGGAGAGCAAGGCGTAACCGAGCATGCCGTAGCATGACACATGCATGCGTTGGCCCAGTTCCAGGCCGATGTCCTCGCGCCGGGCCACGGCATTGGCGCACACCTGCAGTTCCTGCTGGGTAGTGATGCGCGCATCGGTGAGCCCTAGGTCTGCCGGGCCGATGCCGCTGCCGGCCAACAGCGCCGAAGCCTCGCAACCGTCTGCCTGGAAGACGTTGAGGATCAGCGAAACCGCGTTGAGGGTGGTCAGGTGGCTGTGCAGCATGCTGGGTAATCCCTTTGCTTGGGATGCATTACGGAGCAAGTAGTGTGCCGTAATTCCGGGCGCTTACCGGGCCGACAATCCATCAGGCAAAAAAAAGGCCCGAAGCATTGGCTCGGGCCTTGAAAGGTTGAGAGGTGTCTAGTCCCTTAACCTGGTGAGACAGTGTGCAGCAGCCGGGTTACGCCTTCAGCGGAACCAGACGTGGAGCGATCATGTTTTCTGGACGCAGGATGTCGTTAAGCATCTCTTCATCCAGCAGCTTCTCTTCGCGCACCAGTTCCAGCACACCGCGGCCGCTTTCCAAGGCAACGCGGGCGATACGGGTGGCGTTTTCGTAGCCGATGTATGGGTTCAGGGCGGTGACCAGGCCGATCGAGTGCTCGACCAGTTCACGGCAGCGCTGTTCGTTGGCGGTGATGCCGACGATGCAGTGTTCGCGCAGCATGTCCATGGCGCGTTGCAGCAGGCGGATCGAGTCGAAGATCTTGTAGGCGATCAGCGGCTCCATCACGTTCAGCTGCAGCTGGCCACCTTCGGCGGCGACGGTCAGGGCCAGGTCGTTGCCCATGATGGCGAAGGCCACTTGGTTCACGGCTTCCGGGATAACCGGGTTGACCTTGCCTGGCATGATCGAGCTGCCTGGCTGACGCGCTGGCAAGTTGATCTCGTTGATGCCGGTACGCGGGCCGCTGGACAGCAGGCGCAGGTCGTTGCAGATCTTCGACAGCTTGACCGCAGTACGCTTGAGCATGCCCGAGAACAGCACGAAAGCGCCCATGTCGGAGGTGGCTTCGATCAGGTCGGCAGCCGGTACCAGCGGCTGGCCGCTGATGATTGCCAGGCGCTGTACGGCCAGGGCTTGGTAGCCAGGGTCGGCGTTGATGCCGGTGCCGATGGCGGTACCGCCCAGGTTGATTTCGGTCAGCAGTTCCGGAGCCAGCGAGCGCAGGCGCTGCAGGTCTTCGGTCATGGTGGTGGCGAAGGCACGGAATTCCTGGCCCAGGGTCATTGGCACCGCGTCCTGCAGCTGGGTACGGCCCATTTTCAGTACGTGGTCGAACTCTTTACCCTTGGCAGCGAAGGCCTGGATCAGGCTGTCGAGGCTGGCCAGCAGGGCGTCGTGACCCAGCAGCAGGCCCAGACGGATAGCAGTCGGGTAGGCGTCGTTGGTCGACTGCGCCATGTTCACATCGTTGTTCGGGTGCAGGTACTGGTATTCACCCTTCTGGTGGCCCATGGCCTCCAGCGCGATGTTGGCAATGACTTCGTTGGCGTTCATGTTGGTGGAAGTACCTGCACCACCCTGGATCATGTCGACCACGAACTGCTCGTGATAGTCGCCTTTGATCAGTCGACCGCAAGCAGCGCTGATGGCAGCATGCTTGGCATCGCTCAGGTGCCCCAGCTCTCGGTTGGCGTCAGCAGCGGCCTGCTTGACCATCGCCAGGCCGACTACCAGTTTCGGGTAGTGCGACAGCGGAACACCGGAGAGGTGGAAGTTGTTGGCAGCGCGCAGTGTCTGGATGCCGTAGTAAGCATCAGCAGGAACTTCGAGGGTGCCCAACAAATCTTTTTCGACGCGGAACGATGCAGCGGAGGACATGATGTATATCATCTCGATTTTGACCCGGCACATGCCGGAATGGCGCCAATCCTAGGCCTGAAGGTGATTTTGCGGCCAATGCTGTTGCACGCTAACCTATGCACAAACGGCATAGTGTTTCATGTGACGCCAATTGACATTCGAGCGTGTTCCATTTTGGTGCACGTCGGGAGATGTGCTTTGTGAACCTCGAAAGCAAATGGCTGGAAGACTTCAGCGCGCTGGCCGCTACCCGCAGTTTTTCCCAGGCGGCAGAGCGGCGTTTCGTCACCCAACCGGCCTTCAGCCGGCGTATTCGCAGCCTTGAAGCGGCCTTGGGCCTGCAACTGGTGAATCGTTCCCGCACGCCGATCGAACTGACCGAGGCCGGGCAGCTATTTCTGGTCACAGCACGTACCGTTGTCGACCAGTTGGGCGAAATTCTACGTCATTTGCATCACCTTGAAGGTGGGCAAGGCGAAGTGGTGCAGGTCGCCGCGGCACACTCCCTGGCATCGGGCTTTTTCCCGCGATGGGTGGCTCAGTTGCGCCACGACGGGCTGAACATCGCCACCCGCCTGGTTGCGACTAACGTTGGGGATGCCGTGCATGCATTACGCGAAGGTGGCTGCGACCTGATGCTGGCGTTCTACGACCCGGATGCAGCCTTGCAGATGGACGCCGAGATCTTCCCCTCGCTGCACATGGGCAACACCGAGATGCTGCCGGTGTGCGCCGTGGATGATGACGGCAAGCCATTGTTCGACCTGGAAGGCGAGGGCAGCGTGCCGCTGCTGGCCTATTCCGCTGGCGCCTTCCTCGGCCGTTCGGTCAACTTGCTGCTGCGCCAGCGCAATCTGCGCTATACCACCGTTTATGAAACCGCCATGGCCGACAGTCTCAAGAGCATGGCGTTGGAAGGCATGGGTATCGCCTGGGTGCCGCGCCTGTCGATGCGGGGCGAGCTTGAGCGGGGTGAGCTGGCGATCTGTGGCGGCAGCCAGTGGCACGTGCCGCTGGAAATCCGCCTGTACCGCTGCGCGCTGGTGCGCAAGGCCAATGTCAGGCTGTTGTGGCGCAAGCTCGAGGGTGCCGCAGCGGTTGACCCAAAAGTCAGTCAAAGCCCCGAAAAATAAGGGGCGACAGTTGGTCGCCGGGGTGCCTTAAACGCACCACCTTACGGTATACTGCGCGGCCTTTCGACCGGATGTGTCCGGTCCTGATCAGCAAACAAGCCACGCCGGTCGTCCCGCGTGGCTTGTTGTTTTTTGACGCGCCCAAGGGCGCACAAGCGAAGAGGCTCGACGATGAGTGCACTGGTTGGCGTGATCATGGGCTCCAAGTCCGATTGGTCCACCCTTAGCCACACCGCCGATATGCTGGAAAAACTCGGCATTCCCTACGAAGTGAAGGTGGTTTCCGCCCACCGCACCCCGGATCTGCTGTTCCAGTATGCCGAGGAGGCCGAGGGCCGTGGCATCGAGGTGATCATCGCCGGTGCCGGTGGCGCAGCCCACCTGCCAGGCATGTGCGCCGCCAAGACCCACCTGCCGGTGCTGGGTGTGCCGGTGCAGTCGTCGATGCTGTCGGGCGTCGATTCGCTGTTGTCGATCGTGCAGATGCCCGCGGGTGTGCCAGTTGCCACCCTGGCCATCGGTCGTGCCGGCGCGGTCAACGCAGCCTTGCTGTCGGCCAGCATCCTTGGCGCCAAGTATCCGCAGTATCACGCGGCACTGAAGCAGTTCCGCACGGAACAGACCGACACCGTGCTGGATAATCCAGACCCGCGCCAGGCTTGAGGCTCAACCCATGAAGATCGGTGTAATCGGTGGCGGCCAGCTGGGCCGCATGCTGGCCCTGGCGGGTACTCCGCTGGGCATGAACTTCGCCTTCCTCGACCCGGCACCGGACGCCTGCGCGGCGCCCCTGGGCGAGCACCTGCGTGCCGACTATGGCGATCAGGACCACCTGCGCCAGTTGGCCGACGAGGTCGACCTGGTCACCTTCGAATTCGAAAGCGTCCCGGCCGAGACCGTGGCCTTCCTCTCGCAGTTCGTGCCGGTGTACCCCAGCGCCGAGGCGTTGCGCATTGCCCGCGACCGCCTGTTCGAAAAGAGCATGTTCCGCGACCTGGGTATCCCCACCCCAGCCTTTGCGGACATCCTCTCCCAGGCAGACCTGGACGCTGCAGTGACCAGCATCGGCCTGCCGGCCGTGCTGAAAACCCGCACCCTGGGCTATGACGGCAAGGGCCAGAAGGTGCTGCGCACGCCAGAAGACGTGGTAGGCACCTTCGCCGAACTGGGCAGCGTCCCGTGCTTGCTGGAAGGCTTCGTGCCGTTCACTGGCGAAGTATCGCTGGTGGCCGTGCGTGCCCGTGATGGCGAAACCCGCTTCTACCCGCTGGTGCACAACACCCACGAGAGCGGCATCCTGCGCCTGTCGGTGGCTAGCCAGGCACACCCGCTGCAGGCCCTGGCCGAAGACTACGTCGGCCGTGTGCTGCAGAAGCTGGATTATGTGGGCGTGATGGCTTTCGAGTTCTTCGAAGTCGACGGCGGCCTGAAGGCCAACGAGATCGCCCCGCGAGTACATAACTCCGGGCACTGGACCATCGAAGGCGCCGAGTGCAGCCAGTTCGAGAACCACCTGCGCGCCGTTGCCGGCTTGCCGCTGGGCTCGACTGCCAAGGTGGGCGAGAGCGCGATGCTGAACTTCATCGGCGAAGTGCCGGCGGTGGAGCAGGTTGTCGCCATCGATGACTGCCACCTGCACCATTACGGCAAGGCCTTCAAGGTCGGCCGCAAGGTTGGCCACGCCACCCTGCGCTGCCGTGACATGGCCACCCTCGAGCGCAAGATTGCCGAAGTAGAGGCCCTGATCAGCAACTGATCGAACTTCTACATGCGCCATGCCCTCTGAAATGGCAACAAGCCGAAGTGCTGTCTAGGCTTCGGCTTGTTTCATATTCACTGCAGAGGGATTGCCATGGGCATCATTGGAACCATTTTCATCGGCCTCATCGTCGGCCTGCTGGCCCGCTTCATCAAGCCGGGCGATGACAGCATGGGCTGGATCATGACCATCCTGCTGGGTATCGCCGGCTCCCTGTTGGCCACCTATGGCGGCCAGGCCCTGGGTATTTACCAGGCCGGGCAGGCGGCGGGCTTCTTTGGCGCGCTGGTCGGTGCCGTTGTCCTTCTGGTGATCTACGGATTCATCAAGAAACGCTGAATACTGGTTAGAATGCCCGGCAATTCACCCGAGTTGCCGAGCATTGCCATGCGTGCCTTTTTTCTTATCCCCCTGCTGTTGGCCAGTACCCTGGCCCATGCCGAACTGCCCGAAACCGACTGGCTGGAGTTGATGCCGAAGTCGGACCAGAAGGCGCTCGAGCAAATGCCCGAGATCGATCACAACTCTCCGGAAGCCATGGGCACCTTTACCGCCAAGGGTGGCCTCAAGCAGAGCAAGGGCCTGCCCGCGGTGATGTACTCGACCAAGACCGTTCCGGCCATGAATGGCAAGGACATCCGTCTGGGTGGCTACCCTGTGCCGCTGGAGAGTGACGCCAAGGGCAACAGCACATTGTTCTTCCTGGTGCCGTATCCGGGTGCGTGCATCCATGTGCCGCCACCGCCGCCCAACCAATTGGTACTGGTGCGCTACCCGAAAGGCCTGAAGATCGATGACATCTACACCCCGCTATGGGTCAGCGGCAAGCTGAAGGTGGAAAAAGTAAGCAATGACCTGGCCGACGCGGCCTATGCACTCGATGCGGGGAAAGTGAGGGTGGTGGAGGACGCTGACCTCTGATAATTGGCCCGGCCTCTCCGCGGGCTTGCTCGCGAAGAGGCCGGCAAAGTGCAGGGCTCAGATATTTTCACAACCGATCTGGACGCCCAGCGAATGACTCGCCCCAGGCTTCAAGTCCACCAGGTCATTCCACACATTCGCCGTCTCGATGCACAGCATCCGCTGCCAGCCATCATCAGCCATGTCCGCCAATGCCCTGGCCCGATCGGTCCAAGGGTTCCAGATCACCGCCGAGCGCGAGCCACTGCTGGTCAAGGTAATACGGCGGCTCCAATGCGGGTCGACAATGCTCAGCGTTTGCGGGGTGTCGAGGTAGATCCGGTCCGTCTCCCCGGCGAACTCGAGTGCCCCCTGCTGCTGGCGCTGCTCCCAGTCGGCCAAAGTCTCGATGTAGCCCAGCCCCTCGACCCCTTCGATACGCGCCTGGCGCACATCGCTGACGGCAAAGTAGCTGTGCAGGGCCTGGCTGATGGTAACCGGGCTATCGCCCATGTTGCGGCTTGTGAGTTTCAGCGCCAACGCTTCGCCCAGCTCCACTACCAGCGTGAGTTCCACATTGTGCGGCCAGTCGGGCAGGTGGCCTTGGGCTTCTGTGAGGTTGAATTCGATGCGTAGGTTTTCGCCCGCTTCCTCGATACCCAGCAGCTGCCAGTCACGTGAGCGCGCCAGCCCGTGAGCAGGCGCCTGTTCGCCGTGGTACATAGCCTGAACGGCCTGGGGGTTGCGCTGCAGGTTGCCGAACCACGGCCAGCACACCGGCACACCGGCACGGACCGACTTGCCCTCGCGGAAGATCGCCTGGTCACTCAGCCACAGCAGCGGCGGCTCGCCGACCCGCTGGTAGCTGAGGATCTGCGCGCCCTGCTGGGCGATCAGGAGTTCGGCGCGGTCGCTGCTGATACGCCAGCAGTTCAGTTCGCCATGTTGCTCGGTTACGACCTGGAAGGTAGCCATTGCATTCGTCTCATTGTATTGCCAGAAGGCCTTGGACCCTGGCTCATCCAATGAGTTTACCGCCGGCGTGGCTCAGCGACGAGGCACGGAGCGGGTGCGGCCACTGCCGTCGATGGCGACGAAGACGAATACCGCTTCGGTGACCTTGCGCCATTCGCTGGACAGTGGGTCGTCGCTCCACACCTCGACCATCATCTGGATCGAGCTGCGGCCGATTTCCAGCGTCTGGGTATAGAACGACAGCTGCGCGCCTACCGCAACCGGTACCAGAAAGGCCATGCGGTCGATGGCCACGGTCGCCACGCGGCCGCCGGCGACGCGGCTGGCCATGGCAGTGCCGGCCAAGTCCATCTGGGCAACCAGCCAGCCGCCGAAGATGTCGCCAAAGCCGTTGGTCTCGCGCGGCAGCGCGGTAATCTGCAAGGCCAGGTCGCCTTGCGGGATAGGATCTTCTTGTTCGAGCTCAATCATGCGATGGGGCCTCTGACCCGTGACGCTTTCGTTGGTGTGGCGCAAAGGCCGGGTAAACGATTCAGCTTGAAACATACTACGCCGATTTCGTTTCACTGGGCGGCCGTAGGGAAACTCTGCGAAACCGTCTGACATCAAGACCGACGTTTTCGCACAACATCCCACACTAGCAGCAACCTTTTCCTACGAATCCCCAGTATATAGAGCATAACGGCCAGCGACGACCGCACATTCATGAATATCTGGAGGGATTTTGTATCGCTTTCAGCGCGGCTCGGCAATTTGCTATCTTCGCCTCTCTCCCAATTCAGAAGCCGCGCGCCAAGCGGCCTGCATGCCCCTACAAAGAGAACAACGAGCGATGACCTCCGTGCCGAGCAGTATCGAGCAGCCCTCGCGGCCGCTGACCCGCAGTGACTACAAGACCCTCTCACTGTCCGCCCTGGGCGGCGCGCTGGAGTTCTACGACTTCATCATCTTCGTGTTCTTCGCCACGGTGGTGGGCAAGTTGTTCTTCCCGGCCGACATGCCCGAGTGGCTGCGGCTGATGCAAACGTTCGGGATCTTCGCCGCCGGTTACCTGGCGCGGCCGCTGGGTGGCATCATCATGGCCCACTTCGGTGATTTGCTTGGTCGCAAGAAGATGTTCACCTTGAGCATATTCATGATGGCCCTGCCGACCCTGATCATGGGGTTGCTGCCGACGTATGCGCAGATCGGCATGTGGGCACCGATCCTGCTGTTGTTGATGCGCGTCATCCAGGGCGCGGCAATCGGCGGTGAAGTACCGGGTGCATGGGTGTTCGTCTCCGAGCACGTGCCGGCTCGCAACACCGGCTATGCCTGCGGCACTCTGACCGCTGGCCTGACTGCCGGCATCCTGCTGGGCTCGCTGGTAGCGACCCTGATCAACAGCGTGTACAGCGCGGAAGAAGTGGCTGACTACGCCTGGCGTATTCCGTTCCTGCTTGGCGGTGTGTTCGGCCTGTTCTCGGTGTACCTGCGCCGCTGGCTGCACGAAACCCCGGTGTTTGCCGAAATGCAGCAACGCAAGGCGCTGGCCGAGGAGCTGCCGCTGCGCGCTGTGCTGCGCGATCACCGTGGCCCGATCATCCTGTCGATGTTGCTGACCTGGCTGCTTTCAGCCGGCATCGTGGTGGTCATCCTGATGACCCCGGCGCTGCTGCAGAGCTTCTACCACATCAGCCCGACCGACTCGCTCAAGGCCAACAGCCTGGCCATCGTGTTGCTCAGCTTCGGTTGTATTGGTGCCGGCAGCCTGGCCGACCGCTTTGGTGCGGGCCGAGTGTTCGTGATCGGCAGCCTGTTGTTGCTGGCCAGCTCCTGGACCTTCTACCACAGCCTGCCGACCCGGCCCGAGCTGCTGTTCCCGCTGTACGCGCTGACCGGCCTGTGCGTGGGCGTGATCGGCGCGGTGCCTTATGTGATGGTCAAGGCATTCCCGGCGGTGGTCCGCTTTAGCGGGCTGTCGTTCTCATACAACGTGGCCTACGCGATCTTTGGTGGGCTGACGCCGATGGCGGTGACCGCGCTGCTGAAAGTGAGCCCGATGGCGCCTGCCTACTATGTAGCTGGCTTGTGTGTTCTCGGCTTGCTCGTTGGCCTCTATTTGCTGGCGAAAAAACGTTGAGCTTCAGGTCAGATGCCCTCCCTGAAGAAGGCCAAGTCGCAAACCTGTAGATCGGTGTTGTATTGAACCATCACGAAGGTGGGGACGTTGTTTGTGTTTTCCCAGGCAAACACGTCCCAACCCCCGGTATCACCCAAGGGGGAGGGCATTCGCAAGGGCGGCTGCGACATGGACGAAGGGCCGAATCTCTCGGTGACTTCTTTTCTGGTTGTAAGTCCCTGTAATCGATCGGGCAGCGTGCCTTGATAGGGTTGGTCCTGGGGGATTGTTCTGATCACGTTGACATGCACGCACTTCAAAATTAACGGCTCAGTTGAAAACTCCAGCTCGAGGCCGGGCAGAGGGGTGGCAGTTTCTGATTCTTGCCCCATGAATACCACTTCAAGAGGTGTATCTGGCAAATGGCCCAGCGTTACTAATGACGCGTGCGGGTGGCCAAGTCGCTCTATCCAGGAATCAATTATTGATTGGTTCATTCTACCCATCCCCCGTTTTGATAAAGGCTGATTATCTTCTGCTTGGCGCTCCCGAGTTGTGTAGCGTTGTCCGGCCAAGCTATGTTCAAAGCGGTGAAAAAAAGGTCGACCTCAGCCAATATCTCTCCAGGTTGATCGCCTGCGGCATGCCTCTTGTTCTTGATGAGGTGAAATGCCAAATCGAATTTTGGCAGTATGGCTTCGGGCAAAACGATTGAGGGTGTTTGCAGTAATATTTCTTTGGTCTTGGCAAAGCTGAGTTTCGGGTATTTTCTTATGAGTATCTTGATGAGGATCTCTGGCCAAATAGTTGGCATGGTGAAGGTCTTCTCATGAGTGATGTTTTCAGGCATGGGTGCTCGCTGCTAATAATTGAAATGTAAGTGGCAAATGCTTCATCCATAGAGTTGCATTTAATGATTTTCTGCGCCAGTGCGGATTTGTTTCATTGTGTGCTGTTTTGTGTCGCTGTAAGAAGAATCAATATAATCAGTAAGACATTTCTTTGTTTGGTATTGGTGAATAAATAGAAGGGGTGGAGTTTCAAATATGAGTTGATAGATATGTAACGCAGCGTCATACGGCTTTTTCACAACGATCGGCCATACAGACAAGGAGACCCTGTATGGCTCAGAACACGTTTAACGACAATTCAACAGGTGACGTAGTTATCACCCCAGGCTCTTCCGGTTCAAGCGGTGGCGGGGGTGGCTTCTTCAGCATTGGCGGCGGCGGTGGCTTCGGTGGTGGCTTTGGTGGTTCCAGCCGGCGTCGCCGGAAAAAGCGGGCGAGAGCTCGCGCTGCTGCGCTGGCCAAGGCGCAGGCCGAAGAACAAGCACGCCAGGCCGCGGCTGCGGCTGAACGCGCCGAAGCGCAAGCGCTCGCTCATCGGCAGCGAGTAGCTGCCTACAGCCAGGCACGAGAAGACCGGCGCGTGCAGCTTGACGCCCACTTCGCAGGCCTGGCTCAGGGGTTGACCCAGGCGCTTCAAGGCGAAATCGATGCAGCACGCAAGCGCCCAGAATATGACGGTAGCGAACGCTGGCAGCTCTACCAGATCACCAAGGCACGTAACGAGACAGAAGGGCTCATTGCGGCAAAGCAAGGCGCGCTGACCGAGTATCAGGCACGAGCGGCTGCTTTCGCTGACCGGGGTGTAAGCGCGGACGCCTATGCCGCGCGGCTGTCAGAGCTGGCGAACGCAGTGCAGATGCAACAACTGCATCGCGACTGGGAAGCAGCCTATCTGGCATCCCAGGAGGCCCGGTTGCTGCAAGAGGCCATCAGGCAATTGTCAGAGCGCTCGGCCGCGTTGCTGGTGGAACATGCCGCGCAGGAGCAGGTCTGGAAGGCGCGGGAGGCAAGTCGGGAGCAGCAGCGACAGTACGCTGAACAGCGCGAAGCGCGGATTCGCTTCAAGCAACAGGCGGATGAAGACCAGCGACTGCAGCGGCTGAGAGATGCCGCCACGCTGACGGCTCCAGTTGGTGCAGCCCAGGCCGGTGGTGTGTTGCTCACCCAGGGCGGCGCACAGGTAGCGTTGGAAGTGGCTACTGCCATCCAGCAGGCCATCGCCAATGCGGCCAAGGAAGTGCTAAGGGTCGCAGCGATACGCGCCGGTCAGGCCATTAGCCTGTCGGTTACAGCTATGGTGCACTCCCCGGTGCTGGGCGATGGCGAGTTGACTGCCGACCAGCGTCGGCGACGACTCGAAGGGCTGGGGGTACGTGCTGATCTGCTGGGCGTTGAGGCTGGGCAGGACCTCCAGGCTATCGCCAATGCTGGTGGTTCGGCCCGTCTCTCGAGTCGCATCAAGATCGAGCACCTGCCGGGAGGCAGTGGTGTCGCGGTGGCGTCGACAGGCGCCGGGATCGCGCCCGAGGTACGGGTCAGAAATGCCGTTTTCGATCCTCTGACCGAAACCTACCGACTCCAGGGCGCCACGCCCTCTGACAAAACCATCGTCCTCGGTGGTTCTGCCGTGCCGGTAGAAGGTGGGTCGACAGGGAGAGTGCTGTCACTTGCGCCGGAGGTGGTCCCGGTTGGCGCAGGCGTGGACCTGCGCTTTGACGACTGTATTGTCTGTATTCCTGGCCAACCCCCTCAGTATTTCTCTTTCGTGCTGCCGCCAGCCGGTACCGGAGTGGTCAGCGGAAGAGGGCAAGCGGTTGCTGGCAACTGGTGGTCCGGCAACGGGGCCGCTGCTGGTTTGGCCGTGCCGGCACAGGTTGGCAACCAGCTGCGCGGCCGCCAGTTCACCGATATGCCGGCTTTCGAAAGTGCGGTATGGCGGGCTATCGCAGCGGAGCAGGCGTTGTTCGGGCAGTTCGATGAACTGAACCAGCGGCGCATCCTCAACGGTTTTCCTCCTATTGCGCCGAGGGCGAGTTGGAGCGGGGCACGGCAGTCGTTCGAACTCCGGCATCTATCTGCCGTTGGCGTTGGCTCCGGCCTCTATAACCTCGACCAACTGAGTATCCACAGGCCCACCGATGCCCAGGGCGTGCTGACAGTCGCTCAGCCGTTTCAGCCCTGGTTCGCTTCCAGTGTGGCGCTGGCCTTTGACCCGGCAGTTGTTCAAGGCCAGCCAACGCGCACCTGGACACCCCTGGTGGCCCCTGGTGCAGAACTGCTCGGTCCGACGCGCTTGCCGGTGGCACCTTCGCTACCGGGAATCCTCCCGGGCGCGCCCACCGATCCCGTGGGGCCAAGTCTTGAAATACTTCCGGGCGAAATTTCAAGTGAAACTGGGGCCATAATTCCTGGATTCGGAGGCGAAACTGATCTACCCGAACCGGGGCTGGTCAACTACACGCCAGCCAGGCCGCTTGAGGTCGGTGATTACAAGGACTTACGACGCCGAAGCATCAACGATCGTATGGATGTGGATCACATTGTGTCACGAAAAGCTTACGAGATTTTTTTGACTGAAAACTACCCTGACCTTTCACCGGAGGATATCAAGAGCCTGCTGGAGGCCGCGCCGAGCATAGTGATCCCTGTGGAAGTGCATCGAAAGTACAGTGAGACATATGGAGGGCGAAATAATGCAGCAAAACAGCGCAAAGATGCATCAGATCTCCGCGCAGCTGTTGATAGCAATATGGACGCCTTGAAGCCAGGGTTGCTTGAGCACGGATATAGCGATTCAGAAATTGAAAATGCCCGGCGTCAGCTGCACGCCCACCATCAACAGAAGGGTCTTTATAAATGAATGCTCAAAAACTGGATTCGTATCTAAAAAAATTGGGGAAGTCGCAAGACGAACTAATTCGCGAAGATGGCTCATGGTTGACTGAGTTTATTGAAGTTTATCCAGGTGCGTTATCTGTATATTTGCGTCCGGCGCCCGGGTTGAACTTGAGATTTTGGGCTGAAGATAGAAGGTTTGAGTCTGTAATTATCTCCATCGCGTCAACAGCTACTTCGAAAACCGTTTATCAGGATAAGCTTCCGCCGCCGTTTGATAGCTGTATTACTCGCGAGCAAACGCTGAAAATTTTGGGGGATCCAGTTGACTCGAAAGGTCCCTTCATGATGCCTTTGCCTATGGGCAAGGTTGGTGGGTGGGACAAATTCGACCTCGCAGGGCATGCAGGGTTGGTGGCCATCGTGAAATATGACGTGGCCTTGAATGTGATAGGGCTGTCGTTTGCATTGAAAGAATCTGGCTACGATCGCATGCGTGATCAGGTTCACCAGCCGGCTGACAGTTGAATTGCCTTGACTGTATCTATGAAGAGGTAAGTAACATGGAACTCAAACCCCGCCTGGAGCAGTACGAAGAGCATTCCTTTCTTGGTCTGGTCGAAGCTATTTGGCAGGCAGATGTCGACAAGCCCTCGCATGACGCGTGGATCGCCCACTTCAACAACATTGTCGGCCACCCCGCCGGCAGCGATCTCCTGTTCTACTCAAACGCTGACGAAACTGGCAACGTCAACTCTCCCGATTACATCGTTAAAACGGTAAAGGCATGGCACCGGCAAAACGGCCGCGCGGCCTTCCTGGGCCAGACCGTGCAGCCGCTACCGCCCCAGCAGAACCTGACCCGCGAGCAGCGTGCCAGCCGGTCGTCCAACCAAAACCTGGAGAAAGTGCGCAAATTGGTGGCACAGGTTCATGCTGCGCAGCAGCAGGCAGCGCTGCAACTCACAGCACTTGAACGGCAGTTAGGCATTGACCCTGTCGCGAGCACGCCAGAGCAGCAATTGACCGTAAGCCATGCCACGCTGCGTGCACTGGAAACCACCCAGCACCAAGCCAAGCGTGCAGTCAGCCAGCTCGAGCGGCTACAGATGTCGGTCGGGTTCGCTCGGGATGGCGCCGTTCGGGATGCTTCCAGCCCGTTTCTCAATGCGGCGATACAGGCCGTGGTGCTGCAGGAAATCACGGCAGGTAGCCAACTACATGCCCAAGCATTGGCAGCGGCACAAGCGCGCCACCCCGGCTTGTACGCCCAAGCTGTGACGCTGATTGAAGCTCTGGAAGCGCGTATCGCCCAACTGGCCAGAACCACGGCAACCGGACCAGGCCATGGGCCACTGACGTTAAAGGCGCATGCACAGGCGGCAGGTTTGCATCCGGCATTGCTGACTGCGCAGGGCCTGAGCTTTGAGGTGGCCCAACAGCAGCATCAGCTGATCAAGACTTTTCGCTCCGCAGCAGCAGAACTGGCATGGCAGGCCACCTCTGTAGAAGGCCAACACCCCGGCACCTATGCGGATGTTGTCGAATTCGTGCTGGGTACGCCAAGCGATGACCCCCGCTTTGCGATGACGGTGCCGCTGGTTGAAATGCTCTCTGGCGAGGATCTGGACTGGGCAGCCTTGGCGGCAGCAAGGGCTGAAGTGGAATTGCCCGTGCGCTTGTGCTCAACAGTACACGGCACTAGTTCTGGCACCAGTGTGGGCGTCAAGCCGTTTACCCTATACTCCCATGTCGTCATGACAGTCACTCAGGGGGCGGTTGTCCCCTCAGGGGTGCGAGTTCGGGCGGCTGGCTGGGATGCCACGCGGCAGGTTTTTGCGTTCACCAGCGAGGGCAAGGCGCCTGTGACCGTGTTGTGGCAGAAGGGCCGCGCGCCGAATGCGCTCAAGGATCTCGCGAGCCCCCCGAGCATCGGCTTCCTCCATATGCCGAAAGTACCTTTGATAGACCGTTTTGCGGACTTGTCCCAGGTTGAGTTCGACGACTACGTGGTGGTGTTTCCTCCCGATGCTGGCGTGGTGCCTCTGTACATCATGTTCAGGGACCGCCGCGAGCTTTGAGGCAGTATTTTTGCCATGGCCATCCCGATTGTTGGTGATGGCCTTTCATCCATTTGTCATATTCAAGTCATATCGTATTCATGCGGCCTGCCGATACTTGGGCCCGTTCCATCCAGCACCCCCATATTCCTGCTAGGAGCAAGGCATGAAACTGAAGCGTTTGATGGCGGCCCTCACATTTGCCGCCGCTGGCGTTGCAACCGCCAACGCGGTAGCCGCTGTCGATCCTGCGATCCCGACCTACACCAAGACCACCGGTGTTTCGGGCAACCTCTCCAGCGTCGGTTCCGACACCCTCGCGAACCTCATGACTCTGTGGGCCGAGGCCTACAAGAAGGAATATCCGAACGTAAACATCCAGATCCAGGCTGCCGGCTCCTCGACCGCGCCACCTGCGCTGACCGAAGGCACCGCCAACCTCGGCCCGATGAGCCGCAAGATGAAGGACGTCGAGCTGCAGGCTTTCGAGCAGAAGTACGGCTACAAGCCGACCGCCATCCCGGTTGCCGTCGACGCCCTGGCCGTGTTCGTGCACAAGGACAACCCAATCAAGGGCCTCACCATGGCTCAGGTAGACGCCATCTTCTCCTCCACCCGCCTGTGCGGTGGCAAGGCCGAGATCAAGACCTGGGGCGATGTCGGTGTGACCGGCGACCTGGCCAACAAGCCAATCCAGCTGTTCGGCCGCAACTCGGTATCGGGTACCTACGGCTACTTCAAGGAAGAAGCCCTGTGCAAAGGCGACTTCAAGCCTAACGTCAACGAACAGCCTGGCTCGGCTTCGGTCGTGCAGTCGATCAGCTCCTCGCTGAACGGCATTGGCTACTCGGGCATCGGTTACAAGACTGCCAGCGTCAAGACTGTAGCCCTGGCCAAGAAAGAAGGCGGCGAGTTCGTCGAAGACAACGAAACCAACGCCCTGAATGGCTCTTACCCGCTGTCGCGTTTCCTCTACGTGTACGTCAACAAGGCCCCGAACAAGCCTCTGGCCCCGCTGGAAGCCGAGTTCGTCAAACTGGTGCTGTCGCAAGCTGGCCAGCAGGTCGTGGTGAAGGATGGCTACATCCCGCTGCCGGCTAAAGTTGTCGAGAAGACCCTGGCTGACCTGGGCCTGTCGCATGCCGGTAACGTTGCAAAGAAGTAAGTAACTGAAGAGGAGGCCGGCGCCGCTGCCCGGCCTCTTCCACGATGTTCCGGTCCGAAGCCAGGTATCCTGTGCGGCGGGCTTTCGCGCGTCACCACTTTGTAATGTTTTTGTCACACGGGACCGCTAGGGTGTGCGCATGAATGATCTGGCCAATTCCAACATGACCCAAAACTCCCAGCCCGTGCGCATTGATTTCAATACGCCCGAGTTGCAACGCAAGCGCCGCATGCGTGCGCTCAAGGATCGCCTGACCCGCTGGTATGTACTGGTGGGCGGGCTTGCCGTATTGGCGGCCATCACCCTGATCTTCTTCTACCTGGCCTACGTGGTGCTGCCACTGTTCCAGGGTGCCGAACTGACCAGCAAGAAAACCCTGGAGCCGACCTGGCTGCAGCAGGATGCTGGCAAGCCACTGATGATCGCGCTCGAAGAGCAGAACCTGGTGGGCATGCGGGTTTCGGACAAGGGCCAGGCATTGTTCTTCGATACCAAGACCGGTAACGAGCTCAAGCGTGTTGACCTGCCGGTACCAACGGGCACCCAGGTCACTTCGATCAGTGCCGACCAGCCGGGCAGCCCTCTGGTGGTGCTGGGCTTGTCCAACGGTCAGGCGCTGGTGTTCCACCACACCTACAAGATCACCTACCCGGACAACAAGAAGACCATCACCGCCAACATCGACTACCCGTACGGCGAGCAGCCGTTCGTGCTCGACGAGCAGGGGCGTGCGTTGGAGCACGTCAGCGTCAACGTCAATGGCGACACCCTGGTGCTGGCCGGCTCCACTGGTGCGCAATTGCAGGTGTTGGAACTGACCCGTAGCGAAAACATGATGACCGAAGAGGTCACCACCGAGCAGAACCGCATCGTCCTGCCGCAGATGACCGAAGTGGTGAAGAACATCTTCATCGACCCGCGTCAGCAGTGGCTTTACGTGATCAATGGCCGTGCCACGGCCGATGTATTCAGCCTGCGCGACAAGAGCCTTAACGGCCGCTACAAGCTGTCCGAAAGTGCAGACACCGAAGTCACCGCCACCGGCCAGTTGGTGGGTGGTATCTCGCTGATCATCGGTGACTCCAAGGGTGGCCTGGCCCAGTGGTTCATGGCCCGCGACCCGGATGGCGAATCGCGCTTCAAACAGATCCGTACCTTCCAGCTGGGCAAGGCGCCAGTCGTGCAGATCGACGCCGAAGAGCGCCGCAAGGGCTTCATCGCCCTCGACGCCGAGGGCAAGCTGGGTGTGTTCCACAGCACCGCGCACCGTACCCTGCTGGTCGAACCGGTTACCGAGGGCCCTGGCATCCTTGCCCTGTCGCCACGCGCCAACCGCATCATCATCGAACAAGGCGGCAAGCTGCTGCCGCTGAGCTTGCGTAACCCGCACCCGGAAATCTCCTTCAGCGCGCTTTGGGGCAAGGTCTGGTACGAGAACTACGACGAGCCTAAATACGTCTGGCAATCGACCGCTTCCAACACCGACTTCGAGCCCAAGCTGAGCCTGTCGCCCCTGACCTTCGGTACCCTCAAGGCCGCGTTCTACGCGATGATCCTCGCGGCTCCGCTGGCCATCGCTGCCGCTATCTACACCGCCTACTTCATGGCCCCCGGCATGCGTCGCAAGGTCAAGCCGGTGATCGAGCTGATGGAGGCGATGCCGACGGTGATCCTTGGCTTCTTTGCCGGCCTGTTCCTGGCCCCCTACCTGGAAGGCCACCTGCCAGGTGTGTTCAGCCTATTCCTGCTGATGCCGTTCGGCATTCTGCTGGCCGGCTTTACCTGGACCCGCCTGCCAGAATCGATTCGCCTGCGCGTGCCGGACGGCTGGGAAGCGGCGATCCTGATACCGGTCATCCTGTTCACCGGCTGGTTCGCCCTGACCATGAGCCCGCATCTGGAAAGCTGGTTATTCGGTGGCGACATGCGTCTGTGGATTACCAATGACCTGGGGATCACCTACGACCAGCGAAACGCCCTGGTGGTGGGTATCGCCATGGGCTTTGCGGTTATTCCCAACATCTACTCCATCGCCGAAGACGCCGTATTCAGCGTGCCGCGCAGCCTCACCCTGGGCTCGCTGGCGCTGGGTGCGACGCCCTGGCAGACCCTGACCCGCGTGGTCATCCTCACCGCCAGCCCGGGGATCTTCTCGGCGCTGATGATCGGGATGGGCCGTGCGGTGGGCGAGACCATGATCGTACTGATGGCCACCGGCAACACCCCGGTGATGGAGATGAACCTGTTCGAGGGCATGCGCACCCTGGCTGCCAACGTGGCCGTGGAAATGCCCGAATCGGAAGTCGGCGGCAGCCACTATCGCGTGCTGTTCCTGGCCGCGCTGGTGCTGCTGATGTTCACCTTCATCATGAACACCTTGGCCGAGCTGATTCGCCAGCGTCTGCGCAAGAAATACTCGTCGCTTTGATAGAAAGGTAGCGATCCGTGAAAAAGGCTTCCCTCAAAGGCTGGTTCAAGAGCGGCGCCCCAGGCGTCTGGATGAGCGGCGGCGCGGTGGCGATGGCGGTGATCATGACCGTCGGCCTGCTGGCGGTCATCGCCGTGCGCGGCCTGGGCCACTTCTGGCCAGCTGACCTGGTCCAGGCGACCTACAAGGTGCCAGGCCAGGTAGACCATGTCGTCATCGGCGAAGTAGTGCAAAAGGAAGAAGTACCCCGTGCCCGTCTGAAAGGCGCCGGCCTGCCGGTACCGGACCAGGGCCCGGAGTTCATGACCCGCGAGCTTATCAAGGTAGGTAACCGCGACCTCAACGGCAGCGATTTCACCTGGGTGGTCGGCGACTGGCTGGTGGACGAACAGCGCCCAGCCGACCTGATGGCCCTCGAGCGCCGCGAGTGGGGCAACTTCTATGGCTACCTGGTCAGCGTCAAGGAACAAGGCCGCGTGGTTGCCGAAGGCCCCGCTGCCTGGAACGAACTGCAGGCCCGCCTCAAGCGTGCCAACCAGCTCAACAACGAGCTGCAGCAGCTGGAGAAGAAGGACATCGGTGCCATCAACCATGGCCTTGAGCGCCTGCGCCTGCAAGCGCGCAAGCTGGAGCTGGACGGCAAGCTGGATGCCGCCGCCCAGGCCGACATGGACGCCGACCGTGCCGAACTGAACAGCCGCTACAAGGCTATCGAAGACCGCCTGACCGGCCTGCACCAGGCATTCTCCCGCGACAGCCTGGTGGCCCGGGATGGCAATGGCCGTGAAGTGGAAATCAACCTGAGCAAGGTCGTGCACGCTATTCAGCCGAACGGCATGTCGGCGTTCACCAAGTTGGGCACCTACTTCGGCAAGGTCTGGGAATTCCTCAGCGACGACCCGCGTGAAGCCAACACCGAGGGCGGTATCTTCCCGGCCATCTTCGGGACCGTGATGATGACCCTGATCATGGCCGTAATCGTCACCCCGTTCGGTGTGCTGGCTGCCGTTTACTTGCGTGAGTACGCAAGGCAAGGGCCGGTAACCCGGCTGATCCGTATTGCCGTGAACAACCTGGCCGGTGTGCCGGCGATCGTCTACGGCGTGTTCGGCCTGGGCTTCTTCGTCTACGTGCTGGGCGGCTCGATTGACCGCCTGTTCTTCCCCGAAGCGCTGCCGGCGCCGACCCTGGGTACCCCGGGCCTGCTGTGGGCATCGCTGACCCTGGCACTGCTGGCGGTGCCGGTGGTGATCGTCGCCACCGAAGAAGGCCTGGCGCGCATTCCACGCACCGTGCGTGAAGGCTCGCTGGCGCTGGGTGCAACCAAGGCCGAGACGCTGTGGAAGATTGTCTTGCCCATGGCCAGCCCGGCGATGATGACCGGCATGATCCTCGCCGTGGCCCGCGCCGCCGGTGAAGTGGCGCCGCTGATGCTGGTGGGGGTAGTGAAGCTGGCGCCGTCGCTGCCGGTGGACGGTAACTATCCGTACCTGCACCTGGACCAGAAGATCATGCACCTGGGCTTCCACATTTATGACGTCGGCTTCCAGAGCCCCAACGTCGAAGCCGCGCGGCCGCTGGTCTATGCCACGGCGCTATTGCTGGTACTGGTGATTGCAGCCCTCAACCTCTCGGCGGTGTGGATCCGGAACCACCTGCGCGAGAAGTACAAGGCACTGGACAGCTGACCCTGATTGCATGCGTGCCGCCCGCAGGCCGGGCGGCCCTTTGAAACGACTTGATAGCGTATGGAGTTGACCATGCAGCAAGATTCCAACACCCATGGCATCGACATGTCTGCCCTGGGCCGCAACAAGCAGGGCCTGCGTCTGGCCGAAGAAACCGTGGCCATCGAAGTGCCCGGTCTGAGCCTGTTCTATGGCGACAAGCAAGCCCTGTTCGACGTCAGCCTGAACATTCCCAAGCAACGCGTGACCGCCTTCATCGGGCCGTCCGGCTGTGGCAAGTCGACCCTGCTGCGCACCTTCAACCGCATGAACGACCTGGTTGACGGCTGCCGCGTGGAAGGCGCTATCAACCTGTACGGCAACAACATTTACCGCAAGGGTGAGGACGTGGCCGAATTGCGTCGCCGCGTGGGCATGGTGTTCCAGAAGCCCAACCCGTTCCCCAAGACCATTTACGAGAACGTGGTCTACGGTCTGCGTATCCAGGGCATCAACAAGAAGCGCGTGCTTGACGAAGCGGTCGAGTGGGCGCTGAAGGGCGCGGCTTTGTGGGACGAGGTCAAGGACCGCCTGCACGAATCGGCACTGGGCCTTTCTGGTGGCCAGCAGCAGCGTCTGGTCATCGCCCGCACCATTGCCGTTGAGCCGGAAGTACTGCTACTCGACGAGCCGTGCTCGGCGCTGGACCCGATCTCGACCCTGAAGGTTGAAGAGCTGATCTACGAACTGAAATCCAAGTACACCATCGTCATCGTTACCCACAACATGCAGCAGGCGGCCCGTGTTTCGGACTACACCGCATTCATGTACATGGGCAAACTGGTCGAATTCGGTGATACCGACACCCTGTTCACCAACCCGGCGAAGAAGCAGACCGAAGACTACATTACCGGTCGCTACGGCTAGCAGCCCTGCGGCCCCGGTGGGTGGGGGCATGCCCGCACCCACAGGGTACAAGACGAATTATTTGAAGCTTGCAGCTTGTTCGCGGAGCGAAACGATGATCAACAAAGAAAGCCTTACCCATCATATTTCACAGCAGTTCAACGCCGAGCTGGAAGAAGTGCGCAGCCACCTGCTGGCCATGGGCGGGCTGGTGGAAAAACAGGTCAACGACGCGGTTACCGCGCTGATCGAAGCTGATTCGGGCTTGGCCCAGCAGGTGCGCGAGGTTGACGAGCAGATCAACCAGATGGAGCGCAACATCGACGAAGAGTGCCTGCGCATCCTCGCCCGTCGCCAGCCGGCGGCCTCTGACTTGCGCCTGATCATCAGCATTTCCAAGTCGGTGATCGACCTTGAGCGCATCGGTGACGAATCGACCAAGATCGCCCGTCGCGCCATCCAGTTGTGCGAAGAAGGCGAGTCGCCGCGCGGCTACGTCGAAGTCCGCCACATTGGCGACCAGGTGCGCAACATGGTCCGTGATGCGCTGGACGCCTTTGCCCGCTTCGACGCCGACCTGGCATTGTCGGTGGCTCAGTACGACAAGACCATCGACCGCGAGTACAAGACCGCGCTGCGCGAGCTGGTGACCTACATGATGGAAGACCCGCGCTCGATCTCACGGGTGCTCAGTGTGATCTGGGTGCTGCGCTCGCTGGAGCGGATTGGCGACCATGCGCGCAATATCTCCGAGTTGGTGATCTATCTGGTGCGCGGCACCGACGTGCGCCACATGGGGCTCAAGCGGATGACTGCCGAAGTGCAGGGCACTGCGATCGCCGACGGCGAAAAGGCTAATGTTTCCGGTGAATCTGACGATAAGTAAGGTTGCTCCCGAGCATCGACGCCCGGCCTTGGCCGGGCGTTTTCGTTTGCGGTCGAGAGCCGGCAGGCACCCGCGAACAGTGTGATGAAGTCCCGGCGTGACCAGGTTGTAGCAAATAGCCAGTATTTGGCAGTAGGCTAGTCGGGTTCAGAAGGAGTATCGATGAGTAAAGTGAATGTGCTGGTCGTGGATGACGCCCCGTTTATCCGTGACCTGGTCCGCAAGTGCCTGCGCAATGCCTTCCCGGGCATGGCGATCGACGATGCGGTCAACGGCCGCAAGGCCATGGCCCTGCTCGGCAAGGAAGCGTTTGACCTGGTCCTGTGCGATTGGGAAATGCCGGAGATGTCCGGCCTGGAATTGCTCACTTGGTGCCGCCAGCAGCCTGAGCTGAAGAACCTGCAGTTCATCATGGTGACCAGCCGTGGCGACAAGGAAAACGTCATCCAGGCGATTCAGGCGGGTGTTTCCGACTTTGTCGGCAAGCCGTTCACCAACGAGCAGTTGCTGACCAAGGTGAAAAAGGCCTTGAGCAAGATTGGCAAGCTCGACAGCCTGATGGCCATCGGTCCGGCGCGGGCCAACCCGGCGTTCGCCAACGATTCGCTGAATGCACTGACTGCCGGCAAACCGCAAGCGGTCAAGGTTGCAGCGCCTGCACCAGCGGCGGCGCCTGCCAGGCCACCCGTCAGTGCGCCGGCACCTGCTGCCGCGGCGCCGAGCGGCCGTGGCCAAGGCCAGTTGCGCCTGGCAAGTGGCACCCAGCCATGCGTGATCAAGGCGCTGAGCTTGAAGGAGGCGCTGCTGGTGGTGCGTCGTGGTGAAGTGCTGCCACAGGTGCTGGAAGGCGCAGTACTGGACCTGGAGCAAGGGGAAAACGCTGAGGTTGCCCGCCTGAACGGTTACCTGCATGCCGTTGCAGCGCTGGAGCCCAAGCCGGACAGCGACTGGCTGCAGCTGACGTTCAAATTCGTCGACCAGGATGCGCAAAAGCTCGACTACCTGTCGCGGCTGATTGCCCGTGGCACTGCGCAGAAGCATTTCACCCCCGGCGCCTGACCCCAGCTTCACGCCGCGTTTTGTGGCCGCTATTGCAGTGGGTCGGAAGCCCGCGCCGCTGCCATCCGACCAACTGCAATACCTGCCACAAAACCCGCTGCTAGGCTTCGACAGATCATAACTGTCAAAAAGCCACTATCATGCCCGCGCGCCTGCTGCTGTTCTGTGCATTGCTCATGGCCTCGGCGTCCAGCCTGGGTGTGACGCTTTACAAGATCACCGACGAATCCGGGGTGATCTCCTATTCCGACCGGCCCGGCCCGGGCGCCAAGCCATTGGTCCTGCTCGAGCCCATGGGGGAGACGCTGGAGGGCCAGGTGCTGCTGAACGCGAAAACCTTTCAAGGTGGTGTCAGCTTCTCGGCCCGTAATGAGCTGCATGTGCCGGTGGAGGTCGAGTTGCGCCTGGACAACCTGGTGAATGCCCAGGGCGGCGATGCCCCACGGATCGTGCGTAGGCTGCTGCCGCCACGCACCACGCACCACGCAGCTGCTCAGTGTGCTCAGGGGCCGGCCCGGGCTGCTGCTGAACTACCGTTCGACCCTGCTGCAGGCCATGGGTGACCCCGGCAGGCGGCCCCAGGGCTTCCGCTATGCGTTTCCGTGGGTGGGCGGGCCATTCCGTGTCACCCAGGGCCCTAATGGCCGTGTCAGCCATTTTGGGCCCAAAGGGCGCTATGCCATGGATATTGCAATGCCTGAAGGCACGCCGATTATCGCGGCGCGGGAAGGCGTGGTGGTGAAGACGCAAAATAGCCAGAGCGGGCGTGAGCCCAATCCGTCGGGCAACTTTGTGCGAATCCTGCACGCGGACGGCACCATGGGCGTGTACCTGCACCTGATGCGTGGATCAGTGTTGGTGACGGAGGGGCAGCGGGTGCGGCAGGGGCAGACGCTGGCCAAATCGGGCAATACCGGCAACAGCACCGGTCCGCACTTGCATTTCGTGGTGCAGCGCAACGTGGGGTTGGCGCTGGAGTCGATACCTTACCGGTTCGACAGGCCGATCAGCGGCTTGCCGGACTTTACTGCGGGCAACCCTTGAGGTTTTGGGGCTGCATAGCAGCCCCTGACCGTCAATCCAGCTTGAGTACCTTGGCCAGCACGATCTTCGGCCCCTTCATCTTCTTGATGATGATGCGCAGCCCTTCGACCTCCAGCACTTCCTCTTCCTCAGGCACGCGCTTGAGGGTCTCGTAGACCAGCCCCGCCAGAGTTTCCGCTTCGATGTGGTCCAGGTCGACCCCCAGCAGGCGCTCGACCTTGAACAATGGCGTGTCGCCGCGCACCAGCAGCTTGCCCGGCTGGTAGGCGAGGATGCCGCGTTCGGTCTTGCGGTGCTCGTCCTGAATGTCGCCCACCAGCACTTCCAGCACGTCTTCCATGGTCAGGTAGCCGATCACCTTGCCGTCAGCTTCCTCCACCAGCACGAAGTGCGCGCCGCCCTTGCGGAACTGCTCCAGCAGCTGGGCCAGCGGCATGTGCCGCGATACACGCTCCAGTGGCCGGGCGAGGTCATCCAGGTCGATGGTTTCGGGCAAGTGCTCGAGTTCTGCCAGTTCCAGCAGCAGGTCCTTGATGTGCAGCAGGCCGGTGAATTCCTCGCGTTCGGCATCGTACACCGGGTAGCGGCTGAACTTGTGGCGGCGCACCAAGGCCAGGATCTGCTTCAGCGGCGCTTGGGCATCGATAGTGACCATGTCCTCGCGCGAGTTGGCCCAGTCGACCACTTCCAGCTCGCCCATTTCCACCGCCGAAGCCAACACACGCATACCTTGGTCGCTTGGGTCCTGGCCACGGCTGGAGTGCAGGATCAGCTTCAGTTCTTCGCGGCTGTAGTGGTGCTCGTGATGCGGGCCAGGCTCGCCCTGGCCGGCAATGCGCAGGATGGTGTTGGCGCTGGCGTTGAGCAGGTAGATGGCCGGGTACATTGCCCAGTAGAACAGGTAGAGCGGCACAGCGGTCCACAGCGACAGCAGCTCTGGCTTGCGAATGGCCCAGGACTTGGGCGCCAGCTCGCCGACCACGATGTGCAGGTACGAAATGACGAAGAAGGCGACGAAGAACGAGACGCCTTTGATCAGCTCGGGCGAGTCGACACCGAAGTACGCCAGTAGCGGCTCGAGCAGGTGGGCGAACGCCGGTTCACCGACCCAGCCCAGGCCCAGCGAGGCGAGGGTGATACCGAGCTGGCAAGCTGAGAGGTAGGCGTCCAGCTGGTTGTGTACCTTGCGCAGGATGTTGCCGCGCCAGCCATGCTGCTCGGCGATGGCCTCTACACGCGTGGCGCGCAGCTTGACCATGGCGAACTCGGCGGCAACGAAGAAACCGTTGAGCAGCACCAGCAGGAAGGCAAAGATGATCATGCCGAAATCGGCGAATAACGAGGTGAGGCTGATACCAGGGGAAGGGTCCATGATGGAGTTTTTACGGGGTCCGTCTTTGATATAGGGAGAAAAAAAGTGCCAGCTCAAGCTGGCACAGGGGGTTCAATGTAGCGGCTGGGGCCGCAAAAGCAAAGGGTGATGGCTTTGTTGCGGCCTCTGTGAGAGTGGGCGGGCCCGCGAAGGGCTGCGCGGCAGCGCCCCTCTCAAGCCTTGCCGTTGGCCAATTGTGCTGGCGAAAAGTGACAGGTGAAGGTGCTGCCATGCCCTGGAACACTGCTGATTTCCAGCTTGCCACGGTGGCGCATCAGCACATGCTTCACGATCGCCAACCCCAGCCCGGTCCCGCCGGTATTCGAAGCACGGCTGGAATCCACCCGGTAGAAGCGCTCGGTCAGGCGAGGCAGGTGCTTGGCATCGATGCCAACCCCCGAATCCTGTACCGACAGGTGCGCGCCCTGGGCATCGGCCCACCAGCGGATACGGATATTGCCTTCGTCCTGGGTGTACTTGACTGCGTTGAACACCAGGTTGGAAAAGGCGCTGCGCAGCTCCGACTCGCTGCCCTTGAGTTTTATGCCGGGGGCGGCCTCCAGGGTGATGCGCTGGTTGCGCGGCCCAGACAGGGCCTGGGCGTCATTCTTTATCGAGGCGAGCAGGGTGTCGACCGCCACCGGCTGGTTGTCCGACGGGTAATCGGTGGCCTCAAGCTTGGCCAGCAGCAACAGGTCGTTGAGCAGCGTTTGCATGCGCGAGCCTTGCTGGCTCATCTGCTGCAGGGCGCGGCCCCAGCGCGGGTTGACGTCTTCGACGTTGTCGAGCAGGGTTTCCAGGTAGCCGGTGATCACCGTCAGCGGCGTGCGCAGCTCGTGCGACACGTTGGCGACGAAGTCCTTGCGCATCTGTTCCAGCTGGTGGATGCGGGTGACATCGCGCACCAGCATCAGGTGCTCGTTGTTGCCGTACCGGGTGATGTGCAGCTGCACCCGCATGCGGTCGTTGATCGGCGAAGGGATTTCCAGCGGTTCGAGGTAGTTCTCTGCCTCGAAGTATTCCTTGAAGCGCGGGTGGCGCACCAGGTTGGTCACCTGCTGGCCGCCGTCCTGCGGGGTCTTGAAGCCCAGCAGGGTTTCGGCGGCGCGGTTCCACCATTCCAGGTTGCCGTCGCTGTCGAGCATGATTACTGCGTCACGCAGCGCGGCGGTGGACTCCTGCACCCGATCGATCACTGCCTGCAGGCGGCCGCGCACGCGCTGGTCACGGCGTTGCAGGTGGTAGATGCTGTCGAAAACCTCGCCCCACAGGCCGTAGCCGTCGGGCGGTGCCTCGTCGGGCTGGTGGTTGCGCAGCCAGTCATGCAGGCGCAGCAGTTGCTTGAGGGTCCAGCCCAGGTAGAGCGCCAGGCCGATGGCCAGGCTCCAGCCATAGTAGCCGCTGACCAGCCCGCCAATCAGGCAGACGGTAATCAGCAGCAGCAGGTGGCGAATCAGGGTCGCATGCCAGTTCTGGTTCAATTGACGGTCCTTGTACAACGACGTGCAGCTTGGCGCTCTTGAGCCGGATCAGCTCTTGGTCGAGAAGCGGTAGCCAGTGCCCCGGACGGTTTGTACCAGATTTTCGTAGGCTTCACCCAACGCCTTGCGCAGGCGTCGGATGTGCACGTCGACCGTGCGTTCCTCGACATACACGTTCCCGCCCCACACCTGATCGAGCAGCTGGCCACGGGTGTAGGCACGCTCTTGGTGGGTCATGAAGAACTGCAGCAGGCGATATTCGGTGGGTCCCATCTCGGCCGGCTTGCCGTCGATGGTCACGCGATGGCTGATTGGGTCGAGCAGCAGGCCGCCGACTTCGATCGGTGCTTCGCTGTCGCTCGGGCCGGTGCGGCGCAGCACGGCTTTCAGGCGTGCGACCAGCTCGCGCGGTGAGAACGGCTTAGTGATGTAATCGTCGGCGCCCACTTCCAGGCCCTGGATCTTGTTGTCTTCCTCACCTTTGGCAGTGAGCATGATGATAGGGATGTCGCCCGTCAGCTCGTCGCGCTTGAGACGGCGGGCCAGCTCGATGCCCGAGGTGCCCGGCAGCATCCAGTCGAGCAGGATCAGGTCCGGCTTGCGGTCGACGATGATCGCGTGGGCCTGTTGGGAGTTTTCCGCTTCCAGGCAGTCATAGCCGGCCATTTCCAGGGCAACGGCGATCATCTCGCGAATAGGCGCTTCGTCGTCGACGATCAGAATGTTCCTGCCAACCATGCTCAAAACCTCTCCTGGATTCGGTGTCTTGGCCCGCATTAGATAACGGAATTATTGCAGCTGTGTGACAGGGTGTTGGCCGTTCTGGCGACATTCCGTGACTGGACTAGGCTTCAGAAGGCCGCAGTTGTGGCAACTCGAACTTATTTCCCCCCGAAACAATGGTGAATCCAATGACACGACATACGCTGAGCTGGATGGCCCTTTTCACTGCGCTGGCGCTCCCGGGGGTGGCCTCGGCCCACCATGCAATGGAGAAGGACGGCATGTGGGTCGATTCTGCCGGCATGACGCTGTACACCTTTGACAAGGATGCGGGCGGCAAGTCGATGTGCAATGGCGATTGCGCTACCAACTGGCCGCCATTGAAGGTGACGGCTGGCGAAAAGGCCGAGGGTAAGTGGACACAGATCGAACGCGACGACGGCTCGATGCAGTGGGCCTACGACGGCAAGCCGCTGTACACCTTCATCAAGGACAAGAAAGCCGGCGACATGACCGGTGACGGCATGAAGGACGTCTGGCACGTCGCCAAGCCTTGAACATCCCCGCGTAACCTTGTGGGAGCGGGTGAAGCCGCTTCCACAAGGTTGATCTGTCAGCGCAACGCGTAGTCCAGCACCACCCCGATGAACACCAGCATCCCGGCCCAGTGGTTGTGCAGAAACGCCTTGAAGCACGACTCTCTATCCAGCTTGCGCGTCGACCAGTATTCCCAGGCAAAACACACCACCGCACCCAGCAACCCCAGGTGGAACCAGCCCCCGAGGTCGAAGCGGCTACCCGCCAGCAACAGGCAGCCCAGCGACAGCAACTGCAAGGTCAGGATGATGGTGCGGTCGGCATCGCCGAACAGAATGGCGGTCGATTTCACACCAATCTTCAGGTCGTCATCCCGGTCGACCATGGCGTAGTAGGTGTCGTAGCCCACTGTCCACAGCAGGTTGGCGATGTACAGCAGCCACGCACTGGCCGGCAGCTCGCCGCCGGCAGCCGTGAAGGCCATGGGGATGCCCCAGGAATACGCCGCCCCAAGCACCACCTGCGGGTAATAGGTGTAGCGCTTCATGAACGGGTAGCAGAACGCCAGGGCCACCGCGCCGAACGACAGCCACACAGTGCGGCTGTTGGTGCACAGCACCAGCAGGAAGCTCACCCCGACCAGGATCGCGAACAGCGCCAGCGCCTCGCGTGGCCGCACCCGGCCACTGGCCAGGGGGCGGTCGGCGGTGCGCTTGACGTGGCCGTCCACCTTGCGGTCGGCAAAGTCATTGATACAGCAGCCGGCTGCGCGCATCAGTACCACGCCTAGGCCGAAAATCAGCACGTTGGCCAAGGTGGGGGAGCCGTTGCCGGCAATCCACACCGCCGACAGGGTGGGCCACAGCAGCAGGTAGATGCCAATCGGGCGGTCCATGCGGCTTAGCTGAACAAAGTCCCAGGCCCGCGGGTGCAGGCGGTTGAGCGACTTGAGCAGGTGCAGGTACATCAGCGGTTATCCTCTTTGGCCGCTTGCCACAATGCCGGCAGGAACACTTCAGCCACCAACAGGTCCAGGCCGTCACGCTCGAAGCGCGAGCGACGGCCCCACAGTGCTGGATGCGCAGCTTCAGGCGGCAGCCAGGCCTGTGGATAACTGCACACTTCGAGCGGGTGGCGGATGAATGCCTGGTCGCAGAACAACAACTCGCCCAGCGAGCGGCTGCCGAGGGTTTCGAGGTCCAGCCCGCCGCGCTCCAGCGCCCTGCGGCTGGCCACGCTGCGGGCGAACACCCAAGGCTGGCCGTGGCCGCGAAGGTACACCTCACGCACCCAGCCTTCGGCGCCGGCAACGATACCCAGCGCTTGGCACTCGTCATCGCGCAACGGCTGCCAGCCCTCGAACAACGGGGTGACCGAGAAGTGGTCAAGGGACAGGCGAGTCAGGCGGCGGGTCAGCGAGCCTTCGTCGAACAGCCAGTCAAGGGTGGGCTGGTCGATGTCGGTCGCCAGCTGCGAATACGGCAGCCACGCGACAGCGGCTGCTTGCGGGGATTCGTACGACACGTCAGTCTGCTTGTTACAACCAGAGAGGCGGCGAGCTTAGCATGATTGCCCCGACTGCTTGCATACTAGGGACAGGGCCGCTACAAAGCCAAGCTTCAGCCCCCAACCGAGGAAAAAGACCCGATGAAAAAGTGGCAATGTATTGTCTGTGGCCTGATCTACGACGAAGCCGAAGGCTGGCCCGACGACGGCATCGCCCCCGGCACCCGTTGGGAAGATGTGCCAGCCGACTGGCTGTGCCCCGACTGCGGCGTCGGCAAAAGCGACTTTGAAATGATCTCCATCGGCTAAGCGAGGCAAGCACGACATGACGTCCCCTGTGGTAATCATCGGTACCGGCCTTGCGGGCTACAACCTGGCCCGTGAATTTCGCAAGCTCGATGCACAAACGCCGCTGCTGCTGATCACCGCTGACGACGGTCGGTCCTATTCCAAGCCCATGCTCTCGATGGGCTATGCCAAGCAGAAGGACGCCGATGGCTTGTGCATGGCCGAGCCGGGCGTCATGGCCGAGCAACTGAACGCCGAGATCCGCACCCATACCCGCATAAGCGGCATCGACCCAGGCCATAAGCGCCTTTGGATCGGCGAAGAGGCTGTGGAGTACCGCGACCTGGTGTTGGCCTGGGGGGCGCAGACCGTGCAGGTGCCAATCGAGGGCGATGGCAGCCATCTGGTGTTCCCGATCAACGACCTGGAGGACTACGCTCGCTTTCGTGCCGCCGCTGTCGGCAAACAACGCGTGCTCATTCTCGGTGCCGGCCTGATCGGCTGCGAATTCGCCAACGACATGAGCCTGGGCGGCTTCCAGGTCGACGTGGTGGCGCCCTGCGAACAGATCATGCCGACCCTGCTGCACCCGGCCGCAGCGGTGGCGGTGCAGGGCGGGCTCGAGGGCTTGGGTGTACGCTTCCACCTGGGGCCTGTGCTGACGCGCCTGCAGCAGGTAGCCCACGGGCTGGAGGCGCACCTGTCGGATGGCCGCGTGATTGCCTGCGACCTGGTGGTGTCGGCCATCGGCCTGCGCCCACGCATCGACCTGGCCGCCGCGGCCGGCTTGCAGACCCATCGTGGCGTCAGCGTTGACCGCGAGCTGCGTACATCCCACGCCAACATCTTCGCCCTCGGCGACTGTGCCGAGGTCGAGGGTATCAACCTGCTGTACGTGATGCCGCTGATGAGCTGCGCCCGGGCGTTGGCGCAAACCCTGGCCGGCAAACCGACGGCGGTGGCCTACGGGCCGATGCCGATCACCGTCAAGACCCCGGCTTGTCCGCTGGTGGTTTCGCCGCCGCCGCCGGGGCGAGAAGGTACTTGGCAGGTAGAGGGGCAGGGTAGTGACCTCAAAGTGCTCTGCTACGGCGCCGACGGCGAATTGCTGGGCTACGCCCTGACCGGGGCAGCCGTCATGGACAAGCTGGCACTTAATCGCCAGTTACCACCGGTAATGGCGTAAATAGCGCGCGTTCTGTCGGATTTATCCTGTTGTTGACTGCACAATGGCCGCCCAGATACTGGCGCGGCCCCTGAGCTCGTGCCATTCTCACTCCCGTCTGCCGCAGATTAGAGCCTGCGGTGCCTTGAGCGCTGCTCCCAGAGGCAGCACGGCATAACAACAAGAATTCCGTCAAAGAGGCTTCACTATGCGCAAACCAGAACTCGCCGCCGTCATCGCCGATAAGGCTGACCTGACCAAGGAAAAGGCCAATCAGGTTTTGAACGCGATTCTCGACAGCATTACCGGTGCCCTGGACAAGGACACCGTGACCCTGGTCGGTTTCGGCACTTTCGAAAAACGTCATCGCGGCGCGCGTACCGGCAAGAACCCGCAAACCGGCGAGCCGGTCAAGATCAAGGCCAGCAATACCGTGGCCTTCAAGCCAGGCAAGAACCTGCGCGACAGCGTCAATGCGCCGGCAAAACCGGCCAAGAAAGGCAAGTGATCGCTCCCTGACAACCGCGGTAACAGCCAAGCGGGCGCCTCAGGGCGCCCGTTGTGCTTTCTGCAGGCAAAATGTTTCGAGCCTGCATAAAAAGTTCTGGAAAAGGATAGACTGCGCGCCTCAGTCACTTTTTATTCGAGGCGCGTTGATGAAGTTCCGCTTTCTTCTCTGGGCCATGGGGCTGTTGATGGCCAGGGCCAGCCGCAACAACCCAGCGTTCCAGCAGCAGCTCAAGGGCAAAGACCTGGTGTTCCAGATGCAAACCCTGGATGGCAAGGTCGCCCGGCACTTCACCGTCAACAACGAGCGCATCTCCAGCAAGGGCGGCGCTCATCCACAGCCAGCCTTCGCCATTGCCTTCAAGGACGCGGCTTACGGCTTTGCCACGATGCAGGCGGGCAACAAGCAGTTGGCGTTCATGCAGGGGATTCAGGACAAGAACATCCAGATCAAGGGGAATCCGGCGTTGGTGATGTGGTTCCAGGGCTTGATGAGGTACCTGAAGCCGAAGAAGAAAGGCTGAAGCCAATAGGGTTGCTGACAGCTGTACCTGTGGGGGCGGGCATGCCCGCATCCACAGGTCACGTGCTCAATGCGGTGCGTGAAACTGCGAAGCCAGTTCCCGCAACAGGCTCTCGGCCTCCAGCACCTTGCTCACCACATCCTCGGCCTTATCCCGGGTAACCCCCAGACGCTCCAGCAGTTCGTCAGGAATCTCTTCCGACGGCCCCGAGCCAATTCCCCGCGAGCGCAGCAGGCGAGTCGCCAGGCAGACCAGGTTGGGGAATGCCGACAACTCGCCGTCGTAGGCCGGGTCGTGCTGGAAGCGCAGCGCTGTCGACAGCTCTTCAGGCATGTCCCACAGCTTCATCAGCCATGCGCCAATCTGCTCGCGGCTGATGCCCAGCAGGTGCTGCTCCACGTAGGTGTGGTTCAGGTGCGGGTTAACCTCCAGGTGGCGGCAGATCAGCGAGAAGTGCGGTGGAAACACGTGCGCCAGCAACAGGTAGCCAAAGTTGTGGAGCAACCCGGCCAGGTAGGTCAGGCCCGCCTCCGGGCGTTCGGCACGTGGCATGGCACGGGTCAGGCCTTCGATGATGGCGGCGGTGTAGATGGATTGCTGCCAGTAAGGCGTAGCCTGTTGTGGCTGATCTTTGGGCAGGCTCAAGGTCTTGCCAAGCGCCAGGCCCAAGGCCAGGTTGATCACCAGGTCGAAGCCCAGCACGCGCACGATGGCATCTTCCACCGAACGGATCTTGCCCGGCGATGCATAGTAGGGCGACGCGGCCCAGCTCACTACCTGCGCGGCCAGTGCCGGATCGGTTTCGACCACGCCGGTAATGTCATCAATGCTGGCGTTGGGGTCTACGCGTAGCTTGATGATTTTTTGCGCGGTATCGGCCAGCGGCGGGATTTCGATGGTTTCTTCAAGGCGCTTCTGGATGCGTCGGGCAGTGAAAGCCTGCACGGCATTGGTGATTTCCCGGGTGTCGTCATCGGGGCGGTTGAGGTTGGGGGTGATCGCCTCGACTTGCTGGCCGAAACTGCTCTCGCTGGCCTTGGCCAGCATGCGCTTGAAGTGTGCGCGTTCGATTTCCAGCAGCAGGCCGGCTTCGCCTGACTCGATGAACACGGTGTCGACGTCGAGCAGGCTCTTTTCGTACTGACACGGCGAGCTGGTCAGCGCCGGGATGCCCGGCAGGGCCTTGAGCTGGTGCTTGTCGAGCATATGCTTCAGGCGCGGCACCGACACGGCCGTGAGTTTGCGCCCAGTCAGTTCGGCCAGGCGGTTCAGGTCCAGCAGCTGGCTCTGCGGGAACAGCACCATCAGGGCGCCGACCTCGTCGTCGAGCAGCACGGCCTGCACCCGCGAGGCTGGCGGCAGGTGCGGGTGTTCTACAACCTCGCTGTAGGCCACGCCGAGCTTGTCGAGCAGTTGCCTGATGACGGGGGGTGCGTGTGGGGTTGCGGTGTCCAGGGCAACTTCAGTCATGGTCCGTATCCACTGATTCTTTTAAATGCGAAGTATAACCACCCTCGGGCCAAATCTGGATCCATTATGGGACTGACGTCACACTTGGCCATATTGCTGGCCATGACGTAGCCAGCGATCCAGCAACGGGCTGACGTGATCCGGCCAGCGGGCGATCAGGGCTTGGGCGGCGTCGCGCACAGCCGGCAGCAGATCGGCGTCGCGCATCAGGTCGGCGACCTTGAACTGCAACAGGCCGGTTTGGCGGGTGCCGAGCATCTCACCCGGGCCGCGTAGCTCCAGGTCCTTTTCGGCGATGATGAAGCCATCATTGGTTTCGCGCATGATCCCCAGGCGTTCCCGGCCGATCTGCGACAGCGGTGGGTGATACAACAGCACGCAATGGCTGACGGCGCTGCCCCGGCCAACTCGGCCGCGCAGCTGGTGCAACTGGGCCAGGCCCAAGCGTTCGGGGTTCTCGATGATCATCAGGCTGGCGTTGGGCACGTCCACGCCTACCTCGATCACCGTGGTAGCGACCAGAAGTTGCAGCTCGCCAGCCTTGAACTGCGCCATGATTTCGGCTTTTTCCGCCGGCTTCATGCGGCCGTGGATCAGCCCCACCCGCAGCTCGCCCAAGGCGCTGCCTAGCTCCTCGTAGGTGCTTTCGGCGGCTTGGCAGGTCAGCTCTTCAGACTCTTCGATGAGGGTACATACCCAATAGGCCTGGCGCCCTTCGGCGCAGGCGGCGCGTACCCGCTCGACCACTTCGAAGCGGCGGCTGTCGGCCACCAGCACGGTGTTCACCGGAGTACGACCGGGCGGCAGTTCGTCGAGCACCGAGGTGTCCAGGTCGGCGTAGGCGCTCATCGCCAGGGTGCGCGGAATTGGCGTGGCAGTCATGATCAGCTGATGCGGGCACAGTTCGCCGGCCACGCCCTTCTTGCGCAGGGCCAGGCGCTGCTGCACGCCAAAACGGTGCTGTTCGTCGATGATCGCCAGCGCCAGGTGCTTGAATTTCACCTCTTCCTGGAACAGCGCATGGGTGCCGACTACCATCGGCGCACCGTTGGCGATCTGCTCCAGAGACGCAGCCCGGGCCTTGCCCTTGAGTTTGCCGGCCAGCCAGGCCACTTCGATGCCCAACGGCTCCAGCCAGCGTTTGAAGGTGATGTAATGCTGTTCGGCGAGGATCTCGGTCGGCGCCATCAGCGCCACCTGATAACCGGCCTCCAGCGCCTGCAGTGCGGCCAGCGCCGCGACCACGGTCTTGCCGGCGCCAACGTCGCCTTGCACCAGGCGCATCATCGGCTCGTGCTGGCTGAGGTCGTAGGCAATCTCGTTGGCGACCCGCTGCTGCGCGCCGGTCGGCTGGAACCCCAGGTTGGCCAGGTATTGCGCCTGCAGGCGGGTTGGCTTGGGCAGCACTGGCGCGCGCAGGCTGCGCAGGCTTTCGCGCAGGCGCTGCTGTGACAGCTGGTGGGCCAGCAACTCTTCGAAGGCCAGGCGGTGCTGCGCCCAGTGGTGGCCCAAGGCTAGCTCTTCGAGGTCTGCATCGGCTGGTGGGTTGTGCAGGTAGCGGATGGCATCGTCCAGCGGCGCCAGCTGGTAATCGCGGGCCAGTTCGTCAGGCAGCCAGTCGGGCAGGCTGCGGGGGCCGAGCATGCCAAGGCTTTGCTGGCACAGCAGGCGCAAGCGTTGCTGGGTAAGACCTTCAGTGGACGGATAGATCGGCGTCAGGGTCTGCTCGACCGGTGGTGGCGGCTCGTCGCCGTTCAGTGCACGGTATTCTGGATGGTAGATTTCCAGGCCCGAAGCACCGGGGCGGGCTTCGCCATAGCAGCGTAGATGGGTGCCCCGCTTGAGGCCTTCCTTTTGCGCGTTGCTGAAGTGGTAGAAGCGCAGCGTCAGCACGCCGCTACCATCGCCCAGGCGCACCACGAGGCTGCGGCGCTTGCCCATGGTCACGTCAGTACCGCTGACCACGCCCTCGATCACCGCGTCCTGGCCGGGGCGCAGCTGGCCGATTGGCACTACACGGGTGCGGTCCTGGTAGCGCAGGGGCAAGTGAAACAGGACGTCCTGCAGATTTTCCAGGCCGACCTTGGCGAGTTTTTCCGCCATGGCCTCGCCAACACCCTTGAGGACGGTGACCGGGACGTTCGACAGCTCACTCATGACTCAGGCCGGTTGTTCCGCAGGGGCTTTGGCGACCGAGCACAGGCGGATCGAGTCGGCGAGGATCTCGATGGCCTTGGGCCGAGGGAAGCTGGCGCGCCAGGCGATGGCCACGGTGCGGAACGGTGCCGGTGCAGTGAGCGGGCGCACCTCGATCACGCCGGGAGCGTAATGATGGCTGTGCACTGCCGACAGCGGCAGGATCGACACGCCGAGGCCTGAGGCCACCATGTGGCGAATGGTTTCCAGCGAGCTGGATTCGACCGTTGTGTGCCGGGCGCCGTCACCACCCTTGTTCAGGGTCGGACAGGCTTCGAGTACCTGGTCGCGGAAGCAATGGCCCTCACCGAGCAGCAGCAGGCTCTTGTCGTTGAGCATGGCGGTATCGATGGTTTTTTTCGCCGTCCACGGGTGGTCGGCAGGCATCAAGGCGCAGAACGGTTCGTCGTACAGCGGCAAGGTCAGCACATCGGCTTCGTTGAACGGCAGGGCGATGATCACCGCGTCCAGTTCACCGTTCCGCAGTTTTTCGCGCAGTACGTGGGTGAAGTTTTCTTCGATGTACAGCGGCATCTGCGGGGCAACGCGGTGCAGCTGCGGGATCAGGTGCGGGAACAGGTAGGGGCCCACGGTGTAGATGGCACCGACCTTGAGCGGGGCAGTCAGCTGGTTCTTGCCGGCCTGGGCCAGTTCGCGGATACCCTGGGCCTGCTCCAGTACCTTCTGTGCCTGGGCGACGATGCTTTCGCCGACCGGGGTCAGGCGTACTGCGCTTTTGCTGCGCTCAAAGATCAGAACGCCAAGCTCATCCTCAAGCTTCTTCACACCGACCGACAGGGTCGGCTGGCTCACGTGGCAACGCTCGGCGGCATGGCCGAAGTGCTGTTCCTGGGCGAGTGTGACGATGTAGCGTAGTTCTGTGAGGGTCATAACGTGCGTCCATGAAGTTGCGGGCCCAGCATAGCGGCTGCAATCGATAGACGCACGTTATCAGACTTACCGATTTGTGACAGAAACAAAAGTCTCAGCGGCGGTCCAGGGAGTAGACGAACGGTGCCACGACTTCGATCGTGCCATTGTTCAGCAACTCGGGTGGCGGCTTGGGTACCGTGCCGGCTCGACGGATCATTTCCAGGGTCGCTCGGTCCAGTGCTGCACTGCCCGATCCACCCGCCATGGAATACGACACCACCTTGCCTTCGGCGTCGACCACGAAGCGCAGGCGGTTGATGCCCTGCAGGCCGCGACGGCGCGCGTCTTCCGGGTAGCGCTTGTACTTGGCCAGATGGCGTAGCAGGTCACTCTGCCAGGTGGGCAGGGCGTTGCTGTTGGACGCAATGCTCGGTGCCGGTGCCGCAGACTTTTGCGGTGGCGTGTTGCTCGGCGGTGCGTCTACCGTCTGCTCGGTTGGCGGTGTTTCCTTCGGCGGCTCAGGCTTTTTCTCGGGCTTCGGCGGCTGTGGCTTGGCCTTCGGCTTGGGCGGCTTGGGGATGGCAATCTTCGGCTTGGGCGCTTCCACCAGCTTCGGCAGCGGCGGTTCTTCGACCGGTGCCGGTGGCTGCGGCGCCGCCTTTGGAGGTGGTGGTGGCGCAGGCTCTGGCAACGGTGCCAGTTCGACCATCATCGCTGCCGGCGGCAGTTCGATGGCCTGTGGCACCGACCAGTTGAGCGTCAGCAGCACGGCGACCACGTGCACGCCCAGCACGATCGCCAGGCTGCCACCGTAGCGCGCCATGTTAGAGCGCGGTTTTGTCATTTCTTGGCTGCCGTCTCGAGACCTACCAGACCGACTTTCAGGTAGCCGGCCGCGCGCATGTTGTTCATCACTTCCATCAGGTCACCGTAATCCACGCCTTTGTCGGCCTGGAAGAAGATGGTGGTTTCCTTGTCACCCTTGGTCTTGGCGTCGAGCATCGGGCCAAGCTGGTCGGGTGCTGCAACCTGATCGTCGCCGACGTACAGCTTCTGGTCGGCCTTGACGCTGACGAACACCGGCTTCTCGGGCCTTGGCGCCGGCTTGGCGGTCGAGGCCGGCAGGTCGACCTTGATGTCGACCGTGGCCAGAGGGGCTGCGACCATGAAGATGATCAGCAGCACCAGCATCACGTCGATGAACGGCGTAACGTTGATTTCGTGGTTTTCGGCGAGGTCATCGCCACCTTCGTTGAGATGCAGGCCCATGGATTACCCCACTTTCACCATGTGCGGGGCGGCGCGCTCGCTGCCCTGGTGGTCCAGGTCACGGCTGACCAGCAGCAGAACCTGAGCGGAGGCATCGGACACTTGGGCCTTGTAGCCAGCGATGGAGCGGGCGAAGACGTTATAGATGACCACTGCCGGGATTGCCGCGACCAGGCCCAGGGCCGTGGCCAGCAGCGCCTCGGCGATACCTGGGGCAACCACAGCCAGGTTGGTGGTCTGCGTCTTGGCGATGCCGATGAAGCTGTTCATGATGCCCCACACGGTACCGAACAGGCCGACGAACGGCGCGGTAGAACCGATGGTGGCGAGTACGCCGGTACCGCTGCTCATGGTGCGGCCGCTGGCATGCACCAGGCGTTCCAGGCGGAAGCTGACGCGCTCCTTGATGCCCTCTTTCTCGCGGGCGTTGGCCGACAGGCGCATTTCTTCGAGGGCGTCGTGGACCAGGGTGTGAGCCAGGGTGCCTTCCTTGTTGGTGGCTTCACTGGCTTCTTTCAGGGTGGTGGACTTCTTCAGCTGGGCGATCTCACCACGCAGGCGACGCTTGGCGCCCATCAGCTCGAAGCCTTTGGCAATCCAGATGGTCCAGGTGATGATGGAGGCGATGGCCAGGCCGATCATGACGATCTTCACCACGATGTCGGCGTTCTTGTACATGCCCCATGGAGACAGGTCGTGGGCCATGCCCAGCGAGGTGTCCTCCACCAGGGCTTGAGCGCTCGGCTCTGCTGGGGTCTGTGCATCGGCCGGGGTGGCAGCAGCAGCGTTGGCAGCAGGCGCCTGCGCATCGGCAGCAGGGGCTGCAGCAGGTGCGGCCGGGGCAGTGGCTGCGGCAGGCGCGGCGGCATTGGCGGTCGGCTCATCGGCCATGGCCACCGGGGCCAGCACCAGGCTGAGCATCAGCGCGGCGATGGCGCGCCAGGCGCGCGACGGGGTTGGCGAAGCGGAAGGTTGAATACGTGTCATGCTGGCCGGACCTGATGAAGAAATTGAGTGAGCGTTCTCCAAGGCCTCGAGGTAGGCCGAGAACAAATTGGCGGCCATTATTGCAAGTAATTCTTGTTAACAAAAGTAATCTTGTTGCTTTTTTCGCCTATGGTCTAGCCACCCATCGTGTAGCGTGGCCGGGCTGATCAATTGGTCTAGGGAGTTTAGAGATGTCAGACCTTTCCGTGATGGTGGTGGGTTGTGGTGATGTGGGTGGGCGTCTGGCCCAGCAAATGATTGCCAAAGG
This sequence comes from Pseudomonas sp. LB-090624, assembly GCF_003205205.1. Lineage (GTDB taxonomy): Bacteria > Pseudomonadota > Gammaproteobacteria > Pseudomonadales > Pseudomonadaceae > Aquipseudomonas. The sequence goes on along the minus strand of NZ_QJRL01000003.1, from coordinate 165,845 downwards.
CTGGCAGGTGAGCGGCCTGCGCCGCTCTGTCGGACAGCTGCCTGCGGGCGTCCAGCCAGTTGCCGCGGACTTGACTGATCCGGCAATCCCGCCAGCCTGGCCACAGGGGCCGCTGGACTACCTGGTGTACTGCGTGGCGGCCAGCCAGCACGACGAAGCGGGTTACCAGGCGGCCTATGTTGACGGCTTGCGCCATGTGTTGGCGTGGCTGGCCGAGCGTGGTCAGCGCCCGCGTCGCCTGTTGTTCGTCTCCAGCAGCAGCGTGTATGCACAAAAGGATGGCGAATGGGTCGAGGAGGGGGCGGCCACCGAGCCTGAAGGTTATTCCGGGCGGGTTATGCTGGAGGCTGAACGACTGGCGCTGGCCAGTGGTGTTCCGGCGAGCGTGGTGCGCCTGACCGGCATCTATGGCCCGGGCCGCGAATGGCTATTGAGCCAGGTGCGCCAGGGTTACCGTGTGGCCCAGGACCCGCCCCTGTATGGCAACCGCATTCATGCCGAGGATGCCGCCAGCCTGTTGGCGTTTCTGCTGCAGGCCGATGCTGATGGCAAGGTGCTGGACGACTGCTACATTGGCGTGGACGATGACCCGGCGCCGCTGGCCGATGTAGTGGCCTGGCTACGCGCGTACATGGGGGTTACCGAATGGTCCGATGAGCAGCGGGTGCGGCGTACGGGCAGCAAGCGCTGCAGCAATGCCCGGGCCCGGGCGCTGGGCTGGGCGCCGGGGTATCCGAGTTACAAGGAAGGGTATGCAGCCATCCTGAAAGGAGGGCGCTGAGTCTGCTGGCCTCTTCGCGGGGCAACCCGCGAAGAGGCCTGTGCATTCAGTGCAGATGCAGCAGGGCTCAGCTGCGCTCGAGCACCCACTGACGCTTGCCTGCGGCCAGCTCCGGCATTTCATCTGGCTGGGCACGGTTCACTGCCTGGAAAATCTCCAGCTTGTCGCCATCACGCTTGATGATGAACGGTGCGCCGCGCTGGTTACGCTCCAGCCACAAGCTGTCATTGCTACCGCCCATGGTCGCGCAGTCACCTGCCAGGCACAGGGCGAAACGGTCCGGCCCCGGTAGGCCGGTGACGTTCCCGGTGTCGCTGAAGCGCACGCTGGCACCTTTTCCTTCGCCTTCGACCACCTTCCAATTGCCGCCCAGGTAGGCCTGGTACAGCGCTTTCTCGAAGCTGCTGCCCAGCGGCACATTGGCAGTAGCCGGTGCCTTGGCGCGGACGAAGGTCTGCTTGGTGCCGCGCTGGTCGACGGCTTGCAGCTCGTCACCATCGAGTGACAGCTGCTCGGTCTGGCCGCCCTCGAAGCTGGCCTGCCATTGCTTGTCTTTGGCGCTCAGCTGGCCGTCAGCGGCCTCGAAACCATTGCTGTAGCTAGCCTGCTGGTTGGCAACGTCGAGCTTCCATTCGAACACCGGGCCGTGCTCGTTGAGCGCCTGGCGCAGGCTGCCGCCCTTGACCGCAGCAGTGATGGCTTCCTGGTTGATCCAGGTACCGTTGAAATCTTCAGGTTTGTGGCTGGCGCAGCCGCCCAGTAGCAGGGCTGCCAGCGCGAGGGACAGTGCTTGACGCATGACGGGATAACCTTGCAGGGAAGGGGAGGTGACGGGCGCGGCGCCCGTCACCAAGGGCATCATTCGATGACCAGGATGGCGTCCATTTCGACTTGAGCGCCTTTTGGCAGTGCGGCAACGCCGATCGCGGCGCGGGCCGGGTAGGGCTGCTCAAAGTAGCGGCCCATCACCTCGTTGACCTTGGCGAAGTGGCTCAGGTCGGTGAGGAAGATGTTCAGCTTGACGATGTCCTTGAACGAGCCGCCAGCAGCTTCAGCAACGGCCTTGAGGTTCTCGAAAACCTGCACGGTCTGGGCTTCGAAGCCTTCGACCAGCTCCATGGTTTTAGGGTCCAGCGGAATCTGGCCGGACATGTACACGGTGTTGCCGGCCTTGATCGCCTGCGAGTAGGTACCGATAGCAGCTGGGGCTTTGTCGCTGTTGATGACGGTCTTGCTCATGATGACTCCTTGCGGTTGGCGGACTACGTACGCATGCGGGTGATGCGGACCACACCGGTCAGGGTACGAAGCTTCTTGATCACACGCGCCAGGTGCACGCGGTCGTGCACGCTGACCACCAGTTGGACCACGCTGATACGGCCGTCGCGTTCGTCCATGCTGATCTTCTCGATGTTGCCGTCGGCGGCGTTGACGCTGCTGGCCAGCAGGGCGATCAGGCCGCGTTGGTGTTCCAGTTCGACGCGCAGTTCGACATTGAATTCACCGGCGATGTCTTTGGCCCAGGAGAGTTGCACGCACTTTTCCGGGTTGTGGCGGATTTCACTGATGTTGCGACAGTTTTCCAGGTGCACGACCATGCCTTTGCCCGCCGACAGGTGGCCGACGATCGGGTCGCCCGGGATCGGCGTACAGCATTTGGCGTAGCTCAGCACCAGGCCTTCGGTTCCGCGGATCGCCAGCGGGCCTTCCGGTGCCGGCAGCTGCTCGCCATCGGCCGACAGCAAGCGGCGCGCGACCACGTAGGCCATGCGGTTGCCCAGACCGATGTCTTCGAGCAGGTCTTCGATGAGCTCCAGGCGGTATTCGGCGAGGATTGCCTGGGTGCGTTCCTGGGGGATTTGCTCCAGGCTGCTGTCGAAGCCGGTGAGTACCTTGTTCAGCAGGCGTTCGCCCAGGCTGATGGACTCGGAGCGGCGCTGCTGCTTGAGCGCGTGGCGGATGTGCGTGCGCGCCTTGCCGGTAACCACGAAGTTGAGCCAGGCCGGGTTTGGCCGGGCGCCCGGGGCGCTGACGATTTCCACCGTCGAGCCACTTTGCAGCGGTTCGGAAAGCGGCGCCAGGCGGCGGTTGATGCGGCAGGCGATGCAGCTGTTGCCAACGTCGGTATGCACTGCATAGGCGAAGTCGACGGCCGTGGAGCCTTTGGGCAGCTCCATGATCCGGCCTTTGGGCGTGAATACGTAGACCTCGTCCGGGAACAGGTCGATCTTCACGCTCTCGATGAATTCCAGCGAGTTACCGGCCCGTTGCTGCAGTTCGAGGATGCCCTTGACCCATTGGCGGGCGCGGGCGTGGTTACCCTTGGGCTGCTCGTCGTCGTTGGATTTGTACAGCCAGTGCGCGGCGATGCCGTTGTTGGCCATCTCTTCCATTTCGCGGGTGCGAATCTGGATTTCGATGGGCACGCCGTGCATGCCGAACAGGGTGGTGTGCAACGACTGGTAGCCGTTGGCCTTGGGAATCGCGATGTAATCCTTGAAGCGACCGGGCAGTGGCTTGTACAGGTTGTGTACGGCGCCGAGCACACGGTAGCAAGTGTCTACCTTGTCGACGATGATGCGGAACGCATACACGTCCATGATCTCGTTGAAGGCACGGCGCTTGCCGCGCATCTTCTTGTAGATGCCATAGAGGTGCTTCTGTCGGCCGCTTACCTCGCCTTCGATGCCATCGGCAGCCAGGCAGTTGGCCAGCGAGTGCTCGATCTTGGCGACAATTTCTTTACGGTTGCCGCGTGCACTTTTCACTGCCCGATGAATCAGCGAGGAGCGCATTGGGTGCATGGCTTTGAAACCGAGGTCCTCGAACTCCACGCGCACGTTGTGCATGCCCAGGCGGTTGGCGATGGGGGCGTAGATTTCGAGGGTTTCCTTGGCGATGCGCCGGCGCTTTTCGCCGGACAGCACTTCCAGGGTGCGCATGTTGTGCAGGCGGTCTGCCAGCTTGACCAGGATCACGCGGATATCGCGGGCCATGGCCATGGCCATCTTCTGGAAGTTTTCGGCCTGTGCCTCGGCCTTGGTCTCGAAGTTCATCTGGGTCAGCTTGCTGACCCCATCGACCAGCTCGGCCACGGTCTCGCCAAACTGCTGGCTGAGGGCTTCCTTGGCGATACCGGTGTCTTCGATCACGTCGTGCAGCATGGCCGCCATCAGGCTTTGATGGTCCATGTGCATGTCAGCGAGGATGCTGGCCACGGCCAGCGGGTGGGTCACGTAGGGCTCGCCGCTGCGGCGGCGCTGCCCATCGTGAGCCTGTTCGGCGTAGAAATAGGCACGCCGGACCAGGTTGACCTGTTCGGGGCCAAGATAGGTCGACAGCCGTTCGGCCAAAGCTTCTATACCCGGCATGGGTTTACCTCCTGCCGAGGAAGAGGGCCTTGCGCCGTGCGACGTCGACCTGGCATCAATCAGACAGCCTCGTTGTTCTCGTCCTCGAACGCGGCGAACACCGGATCCTCGGTGACGATCTCTTCAGCGGCGATGAACTCGTTGGTGACGATGCCTTCGGCGATTTCACGCAGGGCAACAACGGTTGGCTTGTCGTTTTCCCACGCAACGCGTGGCTCTTTGCCGCCGGTCGCCAGCTGGCGAGCGCGCTTGGTCGAGAGCATGACCAGCTCGAAGCGGTTATCCACGTGTTCCAGGCAGTCTTCAACAGTTACGCGGGCCATGGTCTTCCTCAGTAGCAAATGCGGTGGGCGTGCAGCCCGATAATGGGCAGGCGGACTCGATAGTATAAAAATTCACCAGCCAATAGGGAAGCGCTGTTTTGTCGGGCCACGTTAACCTCAGGCCCAGGACCGCACCCAGTGGGAGCGGCTTTCGCCGCGAAACGGCCGGAACAGACGCCGTCAATGGATGAGCCTGACGATAACCTCAGAGCATCGCGCCGCGCAACCGGGGGGTCAGTTCTTCGAACAAGGTCTGCACCGAGCGCAGTGCCCGGCAATCCGGCCGGGTCAGCAGCCACAGCTGGGTGTCGCAGCCAGCCAACGGTCCGCTCAGCGCATCCACACCCGGCAGCGCATGCACCATATAGTCCGGCAGCGCCGCCACGCCTAGCCCGGCGGTCACCAGTTGGGCGATGGTCGACATGCTGCTGCACTGGTAGCGCGGGCTCAGCCCTGGGTATTGCTGGTTGCGCCAGACCACGGTGGGGTGGTCCTGCATCGAGTCGTCAGGAGCGATCCACGGCGTGCCGGCGGGCGATTCGGCCAGGCGCTCGCGCCACTGCGGTTGGCCGCAAACTACATAGGACGTAGAGCCCAGGTTGCGGCCCACCAGATGCTCCGGCGGCGTGTTGGTCAGGCGCAAGGCAATGTCGGCATCGCGCCGGCTGAGGTTGGCGAACGTATTGGAGGTGCCCATCTCCAGCGACAAGGCCGGGTAGTTGGGCATGAACTCGGCCAGCGCCGGCAGCAGCAGGCTGTGCATCACCGCTTCGGTGCAGGTCAGGCGCACTGTGCCGCTAACCACTTGCTCGCCGCTGGTCATGGCGATGCGCGCGGCTTCCAGTGCCTGTTCGGCGCGTTCGGCCTGCTCAGCCAGGGCCTGGGCAGTATCGGTCGGCAGGTAGCCTTTACGGCTTTTTACGAACAGCGCGGTGCCGAGTGCCGATTCCAGCCTGCGGATTGAGCGGAACACGGTCGATACATCGACTTTCAGCAGCTCGGCGGCCTTGGCCAGCGAGCGGCCGCGCTCCAGTGCCAGGACCAGGGAGAGGTCGGCGTGGGTAATCTGATATTGCATTGGTGCACGCTCTGCTTGCCGAATTGCCAATGTCTGTTGCGTCAGGGCCATTTTATAGTGAAACGGCCCCCCGGAATCAATGCGTCCGGTCGGGTAACCAGTCCCCACGATGGGAAAGTGAAAAGAACAACAGCTGCAACCATCGTCGCCCGTGAGGCGCCAGCCGTATCCCCACATCGCCGCAGCAAATCAAAGGATGTACAGCCATGACGTCGGTAACCCCGTGCGCCAGTTCTTCCAGCGAGATGAATGACTTCCTCCAGGCCCATCCGGACACGCAGTACGTCGATCTGCTGATCTCCGACATGAACGGCGTGGTGCGTGGCAAGCGCATCGAGCGGGCCAGCCTGCACAAGGTGTACGAAAAGGGTATCAACCTGCCGGCATCGCTGTTCGCCCTGGACATCAACGGCTCTACTGTTGAAAGCACCGGCCTTGGCCTGGACATCGGCGATGCCGACCGTATCTGTTTCCCGATCCCCGGCACGCTGTCGGACGAGCCGTGGCAGAAGCGGCCGACCGCCCAACTGCTGATGACCATGCACGAGTTGGATGGCCAGCCGTTCTTTGCCGACCCGCGTGAAGTGCTGCGCCAGATCGTGAGCAAGTTCGACGACCTGGGCCTGGATATCTGCGCCGCGTTCGAGCTGGAGTTCTACCTGATCGACCAGGACAACCTCAACGGGCGCCCGCAACCGCCGCGTTCGCCGATCTCCGGCAAGCGCCCGCAGTCGACCCAGGTATACCTGATCGACGACCTCGACGAGTATGCCGACTGCCTGCAAGACATGCTCGAAGCGGCCAAGGAGCAGGGGCTGCCAGCCGATGCCATCGTCAAGGAGAGCGCCCCGGCGCAGTTCGAAGTGAACCTGCACCACGTGGCCGACCCGCTGAAGGCCTGCGACTACGCGATTCTGCTCAAGCGCCTTATCAAGAACGTTGCCTACGACCATGAAATGGACACCACCTTCATGGCCAAACCCTACCCGGGCCAGGCCGGCAATGGGCTGCACGTGCACATCTCGCTGCTGGACAAGAAGACCGGCAAGAACATCTTCGCCAGCGACGACCCGCTGCAAAGCGACACGCTGCGCCACGCGATCGGCGGCGTGCTGGAAACCATGCCGGCGTCGATGGCCTTCCTCTGCCCGAACATCAACTCCTACCGTCGCTTCGGAGCGCAGTTCTATGTGCCCAATGCGCCAAGCTGGGGCCTGGACAACCGCACCGTCGCCGTACGCGTACCGACCGACAGCAGCGACAACGTGCGCCTTGAGCACCGCGTGGCGGGCGCCGACGCCAACCCGTACCTCATGCTGGCGGCAATCCTGGCCGGTGTGCATCACGGTCTGACCAACAAGGTCGAGCCCGAGGCGCCGATCGAAGGCAACTCTTACGAACAGCTGGAGCAGAGCCTGCCGAACAACCTGCGCGACGCCCTGCGTGCGCTGGACGACAGCGAAGTCCTCAACCAATACATCAGCCCGGACTACATCGATATCTTCGTGGCCTGCAAGGAAAGCGAACTGGCCGAGTTCGAGGTGTCGATTTCCGACCTTGAGTACAACTGGTACCTGCACACGGTGTAAGCCCATGAGCGCAATTGCGGTCCCCTTGATCGGTGTCAGCGCCTGCCGCCAGCAGGTGGGGAAGAACTCGTCGCACACGGTAGGCGACAAGTATGTCGAGGCGGCCGGCTTTGCTGGCTTGCCGCTGATCTTGCCAGCCCGTGACGGCGGCAGCGACACGCACGCTTTGCTGGCCCGGCTGCACGGCATTGTTTTTACCGGCTCGCCTTCAAATATCGAACCGCATCATTACAATGGCGCCCCCAGTGCGGACGGTACCCGTCATGACCTGGCGCGTGATCGCCTGACCCTGCCGCTGCTGCAGGCGGCCATCGCTGCCGGCGTGCCGGTGTTCTGCATCTGCCGTGGCTATCAGGAACTGAACGTGGCCCTTGGCGGCAGCCTGCATCAGCGTGTGCAGGAACTGCCCGGTTACCTTGATCACCGCGAACCTGAGGACGCACCCCTGGAGGTGCAATATGGCCCTCGTCACCCCGTCGCCCTCGAGCCTGGCGGGTTGTTCGAGCGCCTAGGCCTGGCGGCGCAGTTCGAGGTCAACTCGCTGCACAGCCAGGGCATCGATCGCTTGGCCCCCGGGCTGCGCGTCGAGGCACGGGCCCCGGACGGCCTGATCGAAGCAGTGTCCATGCCCGATGCGCCTGGCTTCGTGCTTGGTGTGCAGTGGCACCCGGAGTGGCGCTTCAATGAAAACCCGGTTTCGCTGCGTCTGTTTCAGGCGTTTCGCGAGGCCTGCATTGCTTATGCAGCACGGGAGGGTGCACGGCAGGAGTGATTCTGGCGTCAGCCGAAGGTCTCGGATGACTGGTTCCCGACAGCAAGCTTTCAATGAGTGAAAGCGGGCCTTGTACGCAAGGCCTGTGAAAACAATTCCAAAATTTACGGCAAATACTCATGAGCAATTACACAGAAGCCGGCCGCCCACCCGATGTGGCGGCCGACGCGGGAAACACTCAGCGCAGCAAGGGCCTGGCCCAAGGCCGCCTGGGCTTGCTGGCCAGCGTGGTGCTGGGCATTTCCACCATCGCTCCGGTCTACACCTTGACCGGCGCCCTGGGCCCTACCGTGCGCGAGGTGGGGGCCCACCTGCCGGCCGTGTTCATCGTCGGCTTCCTGCCGATGCTGCTGGTGGCCCTGGGTTACCGCGAGCTGAATTCGGCAGAGCCTGACAGCGGCACGTCGTTTACCTGGTCGGCGCGTGCCTTCGGGCCGATGATCGGTTGGATCGGTGGCTGGGGGCTGGTCGTTGCCACCACTATCGTGCTGTCCAACCTGGCCGGGGTGGCGGTCGACTTCTTCTACCTGTTCCTCGGCCAGATCACCGGCAAGCATGAGCTGGCGGCGTTGGCCGACAACCTGTTGATCAACATCACGACCTGTTGCGTGTTCATCGCCCTGGCGGTGTGGATCTGCTGTCGCGGCATTGCCACCACCATGACCGTGCAGTACGGCCTGGTGGCCTTGCAGTTGCTGGTGTTGATCGGCTTTGCCTTCGCCGCCTTCGGTGGCACCACCGCGCCGCCACCGCTGGAGTTCGATTTCGCCTGGTTCAACCCGTTCGGCGTCGAATCCTTCTCGGCCTTTGCCGCCGGCCTGTCGCTGTCGATCTTCATCTTCTGGGGTTGGGACACGTGCCTGACCGTGAGCGAAGAGTCGGTAGGCAGTGAAGAGGTGCCGGGCAAGGCCGCCACCTGGACCGTGATGTTGATCCTCGGCCTGTACCTGTTCACCGCAATCGCCACGCTGCAGTTTGCCGGTATCAGCGAAACCGGCCTGGGGCTGAACAACCCACGCATCCAGGAGAACGTGTTCGCCCACCTGGCAGGCCCGGTCATGGGGCCGTTGGCGATCCTGATGTCCATTGCCGTGCTGGCCAGTACGGCAGCGTCTCTGCAGTCAACCTTCGTGGCACCGGCGCGCACGCTGTTGGCCATGGGATACTACGGCGCGGTACCTCCGAAGTTCGCCAGCGTCTGCCCACGTTCGCAGACTCCACGCTATGCCACCATCTGCGCCGGCCTGGCGGCAGGCCTGTTCTACGTGACAATGCGTACCCTGAGCGAGAACGTGCTGGCAGATACCATCACCGCGCTTGGCATGATGATCTGCTTCTACTATTCGCTGACCGCGTTTGCCTGCGTCTGGTATTTCCGTGACAGCCTGTTCGACAGCGTGCGCCACTTCATCATGCGCGGCCTTTGCCCGCTCGTGGGAGGGGTGATCCTGTCGGTGATCTTTGCGCGTACCGCCATCGATAGCGCTTCGCCGGATTTCGGCAGCGGCTCGCATGTAGGTGGGCTGGGGCTGGTGTTCGTCATCGCCGCGATCATCTCGGCGCTTGGCATTGGCTTGATGATGCTGTCGCGCATGCGCGCGCCGGCGTACTTCCTGGGGGCTACCCTGCGCCAGCAGGCTACCTTGCCCCTGCAGGAATAATTGGAAGGGGCCGCAAAGCGGCCCCTTCGTTTTCAGCCAACCAACTGTTTCAGCAATGCGCCGTGGCGCTGTTGCTGCTTCTTCAGCAGCAGGCGATTCGAACGGAACACCGCTTTCAAGTCTGCCAGCGCCGCGTCGAAATCATCGTTGATGATCACGTAGTCATATTCGTCGTAGTGCACCATCTCGCTGACCGCTTCCTTCATGCGCCCGGCAATGATCTCTTCGCTGTCCTGCCCGCGGCCGTCCAGACGCTGGCGCAGCGCTTCCTGGCTTGGCGGCAGGATGAACACTGACAGTGCCTGCGGCATCAGCTTGCGTACCTGCTGGGCGCCTTGCCAGTCGATTTCCAGGATCAGGTCATAGCCCTGGTCCAGGGTCTGCTGCAGTGCGCTGCGCGAAGTGCCATAGAAGTTACCGAACACTTCGGCATGTTCCAGGAAGTCACCTTGCGCGATCAGTGCCTTGAATTCCTCGTGGACGACGAAGTGGTAGTTCACCCCGTGCTGCTCGCCCGGACGCATGGCGCGGGTGGTGTGCGAGACCGAGACGCGAATCTGCTGGTCGTCCTTGGTCAGGGCGGTGACCAGGCTGGTCTTGCCGGCGCCGGAAGGGGCCGAAACGATGTAGAGGGTGCCGCTGCTGTGGTTCATGGTCGGGGTGGCCTTACTCGATGTTCTGTACTTGTTCACGCATCTGTTCGATCAATACCTTCAGGTTGACCGCCGCTTGCGTGCTGCGTGGGTCGAAGGCCTTGGAGCCGAGGGTGTTGGCCTCGCGGTTGAGTTCCTGCATCAGGAAGTCCAGGCGCCGGCCGGCGGCGCCACCTCCTTTGAGCACCCGGCGTACTTCGGTAACGTGGGTGCTGAGGCGGTCGAGTTCCTCGGCCACGTCGCTTTTCTGTGCCAGCAGTACCATCTCCTGCTCCAGGCGCTGCGGGTCGAGTTCGGCCTGCATGTCGCCGAAGCGGTCGAGGATCTTCTGCCGCTGCGCCGCCAGCATCTGCGGCACCAGTGCGCGCAGAGTGGTGACTTCGCCGGCCATGTTGTCCAGGCGCTCGTTGATCAACCGGGCCAGTTCCTGGCCTTCGCGCTGGCGCCCGGCCTTGAGTTCGGCCAAGGCTTCGTCGAACAGCGCCATGGCTTCGGCGTTCAGCGCCTGCGGGTCGCTGGTGTCGGCCACTAGCACGCCTGGCCACGACAGCACTTCCAGCGGGTTCAGCGGGGCGGGCTGCTTGATCAGGCCGGCCACCTCTTCGGCGGCGGCCACCAGTTGCGCGGCACGCTCGCGGTCTACCTTCAGGGGTTTGCCATTGCTGTCTTCGTTCAGGCGCAAGGTGCATTCCACCTTGCCCCGCGACAGGCCCTGGCGCAGGCCTTCACGCACGCCGCCTTCAAGGTCGCGCAGGGCCTCGGGCAGGCGCAGGTGCGGCTCCAGGTAACGGTGGTTGACCGAGCGCAGCTCCCAGACCAGGGTGCCTTGGCTGCCGGCGCGCTCGACACGAGCAAAAGCGGTCATGCTGTGCACCATGGGGAGTACCTCGCGTAGTTGAATGAACGGTGGGAGCCTTTCGGCTGCAAGGCGCAGGATTGTAGCGCAGTGGGGCCGTGGCGCCCAATCCGCCTATGTTACCGAGGGGTGGCTGCAGTGGTAGGAAAAGGCGACGGGCAGCCCCGCGCACGACAATAGGCATGTCCTCGCCGGGCTGCGGGCTCTATAATGCTCGGCAGATTCAAAGTCCCAGTACAGGTATCCCAGATGAAACGTCCAAGTGGTCGCGCCGCCGATCAGCTCCGCTCGATCCGCATCACCCGCAACTACACCAAGCACGCCGAAGGGTCGGTACTGGTCGAGTTCGGTGACACCAAGGTCATTTGCACGGTCAGCGTGGAAAACGGTGTGCCGCGCTTCCTCAAAGGCCAGGGCCAAGGTTGGCTGACCGCCGAATATGGCATGCTGCCGCGCTCCACCGGCGAGCGTAACCAGCGCGAAGCCAGCCGTGGCAAGCAGGGTGGCCGCACCCTGGAAATCCAGCGCCTGATTGGCCGCTCGCTGCGTGCTGCGCTGGACATGAGCAAGCTCGGTGACATCACCCTGTACGTCGACTGCGATGTGATCCAGGCCGATGGCGGTACCCGTACCGCGTCCATTACCGGTGCCATGGTCGCCCTGTGCGACGCCCTGGCAGTGATCAAGAAGCGCGGCGGCCTCAAGGGCGGCAACCCGCTCAAGCACATGATCGCAGCCGTATCTGTCGGCATGTACCAGGGCGAAGCGGTGCTCGACCTGGACTACCTGGAAGATTCCGCCGCCGAAACCGACCTGAACGTGGTCATGACCAGTGCCGGTGGTTTCATCGAGGTACAGGGTACCGCCGAAGGCGCGCCGTTCCAGCCGGAAGACTTCAACGCCATGCTCGCCCTGGCGCAGAAAGGCATGACTGATATCTTCGAACTGCAGCAGGCCGCACTGGCTGACTGACCGTTGCTGTAGACACGAAAAAGCCGACATCACTGTCGGCTTTTTTGTATCTGCCTGTCAGATGGTCAACGTCCAGTCATAGTCGACAATCAGCGGCGCATGCTGGGAGAAGCGCGGCTGACGCGGCAGGCGGGCATTGCGCACGAAGCGGCGCAGGCCCGGCGTGAGGATCTGGTAGTCGAACCGGTAGCCCAGGTTGAGCATCTCGGCCTGTTCGTTGTCCGGCCACCAGCTGTACTGGTCGCCCTCACGGCTGACTTCGCGCAGGGCATCGACGTAGCCCATTTCGCCAGTTATCGCATCCATCCAGGCGCGTTCAGGTGCCAGGAAACCCGGCGACTGCTGGCTGTCACGCCAGTTCTTGATGTCGAGCTTCTGCTGCGCCACATAGAACGAGCCGCAATAGATGTACTCGCGACGCTTGCGGCGCTGCTTGTCCAGGTACTTGGCGAAGTCGTCCATCAACTTGAACTTCTGGTTCAAGTCTTCGTCGCCGTTCATGCCCGAAGGCAGTAGCAGGCTGGCAATACTGACTTTGTCGAAATCTGCTTGCAGGTAACGCCCGTAGCGGTCGGCTGTCTCGAAGCCCAGGCCGGTGATGACTGCCTTGGGCTGCATGCGCGAGTAAAGGGCCACACCACCTTGGGCTGGCACCTCCGCGTCGCAGGCATAAAGGAAATAGCCATCGAGCTGGAAAGCTGGGTCATCGAGTTCAAAGGCCGAGGCGCGGGTATCCTGAAGGCAGATGACGTCGGCATTCTGGGCTTGCAACCAGCTGAGCAAACCACGCTCGGCTGCAGCCTGAATGCCATTTACGTTCACACTGATGATCCGCATAAATGGCCCCATAAATCTCGTGCGTGTATGATACCCGAGCTCAACCCATTTAGCTAAATCCGTGGTGTCCGGGACTATTCATGCAGCCGTATCAGCGCGACTTTATCCGTTTTGCCATCGATCGCGGGGTACTGCGTTTCGGTGAATTCACCCTGAAATCGGGGCGTACCAGCCCGTATTTCTTCAATGCCGGCCTGTTCAACACCGGTTCCGCCTTGGCTGAACTGGGCCGTTGCTACGCCGCCGCCATCGTCGACAGCAAAATCCCCTTCGATGTGCTGTTCGGCCCGGCCTACAAGGGTATCCCGCTGGCGGCAACCACCGCCGTGGCGCTGGCTGACCAGCATCAGCTCGACGTGCCATGGTGCTTCAACCGCAAGGAAGCCAAGGACCACGGCGAAGGCGGTAGCCTGGTCGGCGCACCGCTGGCCGGCGAAGTGCTGATCATCGACGACGTGATCACTGCCGGTACCGCCATTCGTGAGGTCATGCAGATCATCAACGCCCAGCAGGCCAAGGCCGCCGGCGTGCTGATCGCGCTGAACCGCGAAGAGCGTGGTAATGGCGAGTTGTCGGCGATTCAGGAAGTGGAGCGCGACTTCGGGATCCCGGTGGTCAGCATTGTTTCGCTGACCCAGGTGCTGGAGTTCCTGGCTGACGATCCGCAGCTGAAGCAGCACCTGCCGGCTGTCGAGGCCTACCGGGCGCAGTACGGGATTTGATCCTGGCCTGGAAATGAAAAAGGCGACCTTCTGGTGAAGGTCGCCTTTTTTATGCTGCCTGTTCCGGCCCCTTCGCGGGCAAACCCGCGAAGATGCGATGATCAGCGCGGTTTGCGGTTGGTAATCAGGGTGCCCACGCCGCTGTCGGTGAAGATCTCCAGCAGCACTGCATTCGGCACTCGACCGTCGATGATGTGCGAGCTGTTCACGCCGCCCTGCACCGCATCCAGCGCACATTTGATCTTCGGCAGCATGCCGCCGTAGATGGTGCCGTCAGCGATCAGTTCGTTGACCTGCTCGGTGGTCAGGCCGGTCAGGACCTGGCCCTGCTTGTCCATCAGGCCGGCGATGTTGGTCAGCAGCATCAGCTTCTCGGCCTTCAGCGCCTCGGCCACCTTGCCCGCCACCAGGTCGGCGTTGATGTTGTAAGACTCACCGTTGGCACCCACGCCGATTGGCGCGATGACCGGGATGAAGTCGCCCTTCACCAGCATGTTCAACAGGTCGGTGTTCACGCTCACCACTTCACCGACGTGACCGATGTCGATGATTTCCGGGGTGGTCATCTCTGGCGTCTGGCGGCTGACGGTAAGCTTGCGTGCGCGGATCAGCTCCGCGTCCTTGCCGGTCAGGCCGATGGCGCTACCGCCGTGGCGGTTGATCAGGTTGACGATGTCCTTGTTGACCTGGCCACCCAGCACCATCTCCACCACGTCCATGGTCGCCGAGTCGGTGACGCGCATGCCGTCGATGAAGTGGCTTTCGATCGACAAGCGCTTGAGCAGGTCGCCGATCTGCGGGCCACCACCGTGGACCACCACCGGGTTGATGCCCACAGCCTTCATCAACACGATGTCACGGGCGAAGCCGGTCTTGAGCTCCTCGCTCTCCATCGCGTTGCCGCCGTACTTGATCACCAGGGTCTTGCCGACAAAGCGGCGGATGTAAGGCAGTGCTTCGGACAAAACCTCGGCTACATGGGAAGCGGCATCGCGATCGAGGGTCATGCAGGGCTCCTGTAAGGAACAGATAGTCGGTCAGAACGGCAGTTGCAGCTCAGGCTCAACCCGCAGCAACTGGGTACGGAAAACATCCTTGATACGTTGCAACTCGGCGTCGCTGTCGGCCTCGAAGCGCAGCACCAGCACCGGCGTGGTGTTGGAGGCGCGAACCAAGCCCCAGCCGTGGTCGTAGTCGACCCGCACACCGTCGATGGTGGTCAGGTTGGCTTCGCCCCAGTCGGCGTCGCGTTGCAGTGCATCAATGATGCTGAATTTACCCTCGTCGGTCACATCAATATTGATTTCCGGCGTGGAAATATCATTCGGGAAGGCGGCAAACAGGTTTTCGGCGCTCAGCTCGGTCTTGCTGAGGATCTCCAACAGGCGTGCTGCGCTGTAGATACCGTCGTCAAAACCGTACCAGCGTTCCTTGATGAAGATGTGACCGCTCATCTCGCCAGCCAGCAGCGAACCGGTCTGTTTCATCTTCTTCTTGATCAGCGAGTGGCCGGTTTTCCACATCAGTGCGCGGCCGCCGTGCTGTTCGATCAGCGGGGTCAGGCGACGGGTGCATTTGACATCGAAGATGATCTCGGCGCCCGGGTTGCGCTCCAGTACGTCCTGGGCAAACAGCATCAGAAGGCGGTCTGGGTAGACGATGCTGCCGGTGTTGGTCACTACACCGACCCGGTCGCCGTCACCGTCGAAGGCCAGACCGATGTCGGCACCGGTTTCCTTGACCTTGGCGATCAGGTCTTCGAGGTTTTCCGGCTTGCCCGGGTCCGGGTGGTGGTTGGGGAAGTTGCCATCGACCTCGCAGAACAGCGGGATCACCTCGCAGCCCAGGGCTTCGATCAGTTGTGGCGCAATCACGCCGGCGGCACCGTTGCCGCAGTCCACTACTACCTTGAGCTTTTTCGCCAGCTTCACGTCGCCGACAATCTGCTTGAAGTAGCGGTCAAGAATCTCGACCTTTTCCACGCGGCCTTCGGCCAGGGTCAGGTCGTTGGTTTTCAGGCGGGTCAGCAGGGCCTGGATCTGTTCATTGGCCAAGGTGTCGCCGGCGATGACGATCTTGAAACCGTTGTAGTCCGACGGGTTGTGGCTGCCAGTCAGCATCACGCCAGACTTGCCGGCCAGTACGTTGGCTGCGTAGTACAGCGCCGGGGTAGGAACCAGGCCGACGTCGCTGACCTGGCAGCCGGCGTCAACCAGGCCCTTGATCAGCTGTTCGACCAGCATCGGCCCGGACAGGCGGCCATCACGACCTACCGAAACCTGCGGTTCGCCTTGGGCCAGGCTCTGTGCGCCGATGGCGCGGCCGATCCAGTAGGCGGTTTCGGCGTGGAGGGTCTTGCCGACCACGCCGCGGATGTCATAAGCGCGGAAAATGCTGTCTGGCAATGCGGCGGGGACCAGGCGGGCCATGTCGTTCATCTCTGGAAGCTCCATTAGTCAAAGGCTTTCTGGGCAGGCGCAAACTGAACGCTTGGACGGTGGTTTCGCCAGAGAGTTCGCCATCCTTGGCCCGAACGGTCATTTGCCGGCTCAGTGGCTGCCGGAGTGACCGAAGCCGCCAGCGCCCCGCTGGCTTTCATCGAATGCCTCGACGATGTCGAAGTGGGCCTGTACCACCGGTACCAGCACCAACTGGGCGATACGTTCGCCAACCGCGATGGTGAACGGGGTGTTGCCGCGGTTCCAGCACGACACCATCAGTTCGCCCTGGTAGTCCGAGTCGATCAGCCCGACCAGGTTGCCCAGCACGACGCCGTGCTTATGGCCCAGGCCCGAGCGCGGCAGGATGACCGCAGCCAGGCCTGGGTCGCCGATATAGATCGACAGGCCGGTAGGGATCAGCAGGGTCTGGCCCGGCTCGAGGACCGTGTCCTCCTTCAGCAGGGCGCGCAGGTCGAGGCCGGCGGAACCGGGGGTGGCGTAGGTCGGCAGCGGGAATTCGCTGCCCAGGCGTGGGTCGAGGATCTTGGCTTGAAGAGCGTGCATGTAACTTATTGAACCTGATTGAGCCGTTCGGCGATGAAGGCGACCAGTTGCCGGGCAATCTTGCCCTTGCTGGTCTGCGCGAAGAGAGTCTGGTGCTGCTGGCGGTCGATCACGGTCAAGGCGTTTTCTTCGCTGTTGAAGCCGATGCTGGGGTTGGCCACATCATTGGCGACGATCAGGTCGAGGTTCTTGTCCTTGAGCTTGCGCGTGGCGTAATCGAGCAGGTGCTCGGTTTCGGCGGCAAAGCCGACGCTGAACGGGCGATCGGCGCGGCCAGCAATGGTGGCAAGGATATCGGGATTGCGCACCATCTGCAGCAGCATGCCGTCGCCGGTCGTAGGATCTTTCTTCAGTTTTTGTGTGGCAACCACTTCGGGGCGGTAGTCCGCAACCGCTGCCGAGGCAATGAACAGGTCGCACGGCATGGCCGCTTCACAGGCCGAGAGCATGTCCCGCGCGCTGACCACGTCGATGCGGCTGACACGGTCTGGGGTTGGCAGGTGCACCGGACCGGTGACGAGGGTTACCCGAGCCCCGGCTTCAGCGGCCGCTTCGGCCAGCGCGAAGCCCATCTTGCCGGAGCTATGATTGGTGATGTAACGCACCGGGTCGATGTTTTCCTGGGTCGGCCCGGCGGTGATCAGCACGTGCTTGCCGGTCAGTGCCTGGCGCTTGAAGCTTTCTGCGGCACACCAGGCCAGGTCGGTGGCTTCAAGCATGCGCCCCAGGCCGACGTCGCCACAGGCCTGGCTGCCGGAGGCCGGGCCGAACACCTGGATCCCACGGCTCTTGAGCAGGTCGAGGTTGGCCTGGGTGGCCGGGTCGCGCCACATGGCCTGGTTCATCGCAGGCGCCACGGCAACGGTGGCATCGGTGGCCAGTACCAGGGTGGTCAGCAGGTCGTCGGCCATCCCCTGGGCCATGCGCGCCATCAGGTCGGCGGTGGCTGGGGCGATCAGCACCAGGTCGGCCCACTTGGCCAGTTCGATATGGCCCATGGCCGCTTCGGCGGCCGGGTCGAGCAGGTCCATGTGCACCGGATGGCCCGACAGCGCCTGCAGGGTCAGCGGGGTGATGAATTCGGCACCACCACGGGTCATGACGACGCGCACCTGCGCGCCGTGCTCCAGGAGTCGGCGAATCAGCTCGGCGCTTTTGTAGGCGGCAATGCCACCACCTACGCCGAGAACGATGCGCTTGCGATACAGCCGCTGCATAGGCTTGCCTTTTTCCAGTGAGAGCGGGCGGCGACGTTTGAAAATGCCTGCGGCAGAACGTCGCATGTACGAGGCGAAATAGATTACCACAGGGCCGAAATAGGCCGCAGCAAGGGGCAGGGATGAATATCAGGGAGTGGCCGGCTGAAGAACGGCCGAGGGAGAAGTTGTTGCAGCGAGGGGCTGCTGCGCTGTCGGATGCAGAGTTGCTTGCCGTACTGCTGGGCTCCGGGGTTGCCGGGCGCAATGTGCTGGACCTTGCGCGAGGGCTGCTGGTGCGTTTTGGCGGGCTCAGGCAGTTTCTTGAGGCCGAACGCGAAGCGGTGCTGCGCGAGCCGGGTATTGGCACCGTGAAATACGCACAGTTACAGGCGCTGTTGGAGATTGGCCGGCGTTATCTGGATGAGAACCTCGAGCGCGCAGCGGCGCTAGAGGGCCCTGCGGCGGTGCGGCGCTATCTCAAGGCCATGTTGCGTCATGAGATCAGTGAGGTATTCGGTTGCCTGTTTCTGGATACCAAGCACCGCCCATTGGCGTTTGAGATCCTGTTCAGGGGGACGATAGACCGGGCCAGTGTCTACCCGCGGGAGGTCGTGCGGCGGGCACTGCTGCACAACGCGGCGGCGTTGATCCTGTGCCACAACCACCCTTCAGGCAACAACGAGCCCAGCCAGGACGATGTGCATTTGACCTTGTCGCTGAAGCGGGGGCTGGCGTTGATCGACGTGCGGGTGCTGGACCACATCATCATTGGCGACGGGGAGCCGTTGTCGATGGTCGAGCATGGGTGGATTGTGGCTTAGGCAGGTCAATGCGGTCAGGGCTAGCACGCGCCTGTCTTGAGGTTTGTGGCGTCTGTGAGATCGAGCGCCGCCCGCGCGGCGCATCGCGAGCTGCGCTCGCTCCTACGGTTGTTTCGGGCCAATTATTCCTGTGGGATTTGCGCGCGTACGCCTTGGCGCATGGCGCGATATCGCGTCGTACAAACCAGGCGGTCGCGCGCGCCTGTCACTGGCGTTACTGGCCCGAAAAAATGTAGGAGCGAGCGCAGCTCGCGATGCGCCGCGCGGGCGGCGCTCGATCTCACAGACGCCACAACGCTTAAGGCAGGCGCCCCAAAACTCACTTGGTCACTGTCACCTTGCTGAAGTCCAGCCGCCCGAACGGGCTCACCTGGTACCCCTCGACGCCTTGGCGCAGCAAGGTCGCCGCTGTCGGATGCGCCAGTGGTACCCACAGCGCCTGCTGCTGAATCAAGGTCTGCGCCTGCTGATACAACCGGCTACGCACACTCTGGTCATTCGTGGTGCGCCCGGCGCTGATCAGCTGGTCCAGGCGGCTGTCGCAGAAGCGCGCGAAATTGGTCCCCGATCCCACTGCTGCACAGGAAAACTGCGGGCTGAGGAAGTTGTCCGGGTCGCCGTTGTCGCCCGCCCAGCCCATGAACAGCAAGTCATGCTCGCCGGCCTTGGCGCGGCGTATCAGTTCGCCCCACTCGATCACGCGGATCTCCGCTTTCACGCCAATCTTCGCCAGGTCGGCTTGCAGCATCTGCGCGCCAAGGCTGGGGTTGGGGTTGAGCAGGCTACCCGAGGGCCGGGTCCAGATGGTGGTACTGAAGCCGTCGGCCAGCCCGGCCTTGGCCAGCAGGGCTTTGGCTTTCTTCAGGTCCAGCGGGTAGCCGGGCAGGTCCTTGGCGTAGCTCCAGGTATTAGGCGGGTAGGGGCCGTTGGCAGCCACCGCAGAGTCTTCGAACACGGCCTTGAGGTAGGCCTGCCTGTCGAAGGCCAGGTTGATCGCCTGACGCACTTCCGGCTTGTCCAGCGGCGGGTGTTGGCTGTTCATGGCGACGAAGGCAGTCATGAATGCCGGCGTGGTGGCCACCTTGAGGTTGCCGTCCTTACCCGCTTCGGCAATGTCCAGCGGCTTCGGCGACAGGGCAACCTGGCATTCGCCACGCTTGAGTTTTTGCAGCCGCACGTTGGCATCGGTGGTGATGGCGAAGATCAGCGGGTCGACGGCTGGCTTGCCAGCGAAATAGTCCGGGTTGGCGCGGTAACGCACCACGGCATCTTTCTGGAAGCGCTGGAACACGAACGGACCGGTGCCGATCGGCTGGCTGTTGAGCTTTTCTGGCGTGCCGGCCTTGAGCAGCTTGTCGGCATATTCGGCCGAGTAGATCGAGGCGAAGCCCATGCTCAGGGTGGCCAGGAAGGTGGCATCCGGGTGGCTGAGGGTGAAGCGTACGGTGTTCGGTGCCGGCGCCTCGATTGCCTTGATCAGGCTGCCCAGCTGCAGCGACTGGGCATGCGGGTAGCCGCCCGGCGCGGTCTTGTGCCAGGCATGCGCCGGGTAGAGCATGCGCTGGAAGCTGAACAGCACGTCATCGGCATTCAGCTCACGGCTGGGCTTGAAGTACGGGGTACTGTGGAACTTCACGCCGTCACGCAGGGTGAACTCATACACCAGGCCGTCGGCCGATACCGTCCAGCTGGCGGCCAGGCTGGGTACCACCTTGCCTTGGGCGGCGTCGAACTCTACCAGGCGGTTCATCAATACGTCGGCGGTGGCATTGGTGGTGGTCAGCGAGTTGTACTGCACCACATCGAAGCCTTCGGGGCTGGCCTCGCTGCAAACGCTCAGCGGCGCAGCCTGGGCAACGCTGGCCGTGAACAGGGCGCCAGCGGCGAACAGGGAGTTGAACAGTAACGAAAGGGCGGCGGCACGCATCGTGGCTCCTTGGCTGTCAGATGGCCCATCTGCCAGTGCAGTCTGGAAAAGGCTTACCCTAGTGCGCCCGCTGGCAAATGACCACACCCTTTTTTACAAATCTGGCGACGAGCGGTCGACGGCTGACGGGGCCTGCCGCTATGCTGGCCCGGCGCGTTCTGGCTTGCGGCAATGTACATCTACTGTTGTTGCAACCAAGTCTTTCTGGTATAAAGCAGCGCTCTTTTCTAGGGGCTCGGCCTGTCGCATCAGCGGATCCGGTCGATAAGACCTCCAGAATCACGGCGCCCAGGCGCCAAAGACTGAGAGATTAAGCGGCCAACCCATGCCGGGTTGGGCATGTGGTTTTAGAGGGCTGAGTCATGTCGAGAGTCTGTCAAGTTACTGGTAAGGGTCCAGTAACCGGGAACAACATTTCCCACGCAAACAACAAAACCCGTCGTCGTTTCCTGCCGAACCTGCAGCACCACCGTTTCTGGGTTGAATCCGAGAAGCGTTTCGTGCGTCTGCGCGTTTCCGCCAAAGGCATGCGTATCATCGACAAGCGCGGCATCGACGCCGTTCTGGTTGACATCCGTAAAGCTGGCGCCAAGGTTTAAGGGAGAGCATCATGCGTGAATTGATCCGTCTGGTTTCGAGTGCCGGTACCGGCCACTTCTACACCACCGACAAGAACAAGCGCACCACCCCGGACAAAATCGAGATCAAGAAATATGATCCGGTTGTTCGCAAGCACGTGGTGTACAAGGAAGCCAAGATCAAGTAATTGATCGGCGACCTGAAAAAAAACCCGCATCCGAAAGGACGCGGGTTTTTTTTTGGCTGCAGCAGGGTCAGTTGAAGGCGAAACTCTGGATCGTCAGGTCGGCGTCGGCCTTGATCTGGATGCGCTCGGCGTCGTAGTCGCGGGTGGATATCTCGTTGGGGCCAACCACGCGAGTGCGCCCGGTGAGGGCGCAGATGGTGCCTTTCAGCTCCGGCACGTAGCGGGTGCCGACCAGGTGAGCGAGGGTTTGCAGAACTTCTTCGTTGGTCATGCTGATTTTCCTTGTGAGGCTGAATGGCCCGAAACGGGCAGGGTCATCCTCACGCATGCCTGTAACATCCCTGCGCTACATAGTTACTTCTGCTCGAACATCACGTAGATCTTGCGGCACGGCTCCAGCACCTCCCAGGTGCCCTTGAAGCCGGCGGGGATGACGAACCGATCGCCGGCACGCAGGGTTTTCGCGCCGCCGTCCTGGTCGCGCAGCACCGAAACGCCCTGAACGATCTCGCAGTATTCATGCTCGGTGTAGCTCACCGTCCACTGCCCCACCTCACCTTCCCAGACGCCAGCTGCAAACTGCCCGCATGGGCTGGTGTAATGGTTGTAGACGGCCTGGTCGGGCTCACCCTTGAGGATTTTCTCCGCGGCCGGGCGGTAACGTTCGGCTTCGGTGATGACCTGTGCGAAGTCGATGATGCTGTCGATGCTCATGGTGCGGCTCCTGTTTTTGTTTAATAAAATGAACATCAGTAGGCTTTTAGGCCTTTCGTGTCAAATATATTGATAGTTTATACGGGCTGGTTTAGGGTATCGCTTGCCAGTGTGCGGTCGTCGCCCGGCCAGAATTCTGACAACGCCTGTGAGTCCTCAGTGCGGCGTTGCACCTAAACAAGAGGAGGAGTTTCGTATGACCACCCTGACCCGTGCGGACTGGGAACAACGTGCCCAGCAACTGAAGATCGAAGGCCGTGCCTTCATCAACGGCGAATACACCGATGCCGTATCCGGTGAAACCTTCGAGTGCCTGAGCCCGGTCGACGGACGCTTCCTGGCCAAGGTTGCCAGCTGCGACCTGGCCGATGCCAACCGCGCTGTAGAAAACGCCCGTGCCACCTTCAATTCCGGCGTCTGGTCGCAGCTGGCCCCGGCCAAGCGCAAGGCCAAGCTGATCCGCTTCGCCGACCTGCTGCGCAAGAACGTCGAAGAGCTGGCGCTGCTGGAAACGCTGGACATGGGCAAGCCGATTGGCGACTCCTCCAGCATCGACATCCCAGGTGCGGCCCAAGCCATTCACTGGACTGCCGAAGCCATCGACAAGGTCTACGACGAAGTTGCCCCGACCCCGCATGACCAGCTTGGCCTGGTTACCCGCGAGCCGGTAGGTGTGGTCGGCGCCATCGTACCTTGGAACTTCCCGCTGCTGATGGCCTGCTGGAAGCTCGGCCCTGCATTGGCCACCGGTAACTCGGTCGTGCTCAAGCCGTCCGAAAAATCGCCGCTGACAGCCATTCGCATTGCCCAGCTGGCGATCGAAGCCGGTATCCCGGCTGGCGTGCTGAACGTGCTGCCAGGCTACGGCCACACCGTCGGCAAGGCCCTGGCCCTGCACATGGACGTGGACACCTTGGTGTTCACCGGTTCGACCAAGATCGCCAAGCAGCTGATGGTTTACGCGGGCGAGTCGAACATGAAACGCATCTGGCTGGAAGCCGGCGGCAAGAGCCCGAACATCGTCTTCGCCGACGCCCCAGACCTGCAAGCTGCCGCTGAGGCTGCTGCCAGCGCCATTGCCTTCAACCAGGGCGAAGTGTGCACCGCAGGTTCCCGCCTGCTGGTCGAGCGTTCGATCAAGGACAAGTTCCTGCCGATGGTGGTAGAGGCCCTGAAAGGCTGGAAACCAGGCAACCCGCTGGACCCACAGACCACTGTCGGTGCCTTGGTCGATACCCAGCAGATGAACACCGTGCTGTCGTACATCGAAGCAGGTCACAAGGACGGCGCCAAGCTGCTGGCTGGCGGCAAGCGTACCCTGGAAGAAACCGGCGGCACCTACGTCGAGCCGACCATCTTCGACGGCGTGACCAACGCCATGCGCATCGCTCAGGAAGAGATCTTCGGCCCAGTGCTGTCGGTCATCGCCTTCGACACTGCCGAAGAAGCTGTGGCCATAGCCAACGACACGCCCTATGGCCTGGCGGCTGGTATCTGGACTTCGGACATTTCCAAGGCCCACAAGACCGCCCGTGCCGTGCGCGCAGGCAGCGTCTGGGTCAACCAGTACGACGGTGGTGACATGACCGCGCCGTTCGGCGGCTTCAAGCAGTCGGGCAACGGCCGTGACAAGTCGCTGCACGCACTCGAGAAGTACACTGAGCTGAAGGCGACCTGGATCAAGCTGTAATTCCAGCAGGGGCCGCTTTGCGGCCCATTCGCGGGACAAGCCCGCTCCCACAGGTACCGCTGCCTTTGAACAGCCAAGGGGACCTGTGGGAGCGGGCTTGTCCCGCGAATGGGCCTGGAAAAACCTGCCTGGGAGGCTGCAATGCGTTGGGGTACCTATTTCGCCGTACTGGCCTCGGTGCTGAGTGTGGGCCTGGCGCTGGGTGTGAGCATGCCACTGGTATCCCTGCGCCTGGAGGCCTGGGGCTATGGCAGCTTCGCCATCGGCGTGATGGCGGCGATGCCAGCCCTGGGCGTTCTGGCCGGAGCCAGCTTGGCCAGCCGCCTGGCCGGCTGGGTCGGTGTGCCTTCGGCCATGCGCATATGCCTGTGGGGCGGGGCGTTGTCGATCGGCCTGGTCGCACTCCTGCCCAGCTATCCCTTGTGGCTGCTGCTGCGGCTGATGATCGGCATGTCCCTGACTGTGGTGTTCATCCTTGGCGAAAGCTGGATCAACCAACTAGTGGTCGAGCAATGGCGCGGCCGACTGGTGGCGCTGTATGGCAGCAGCTACGCCTTGAGCCAGCTGGCAGGGCCGCTGGTGCTGGGCTTCCTCGGCTCCAGCGACGACTTCGGCTTCTGGGCCGCAACCGGCCTGTTGCTGCTTGCGCCGCTGGCGCTGCTGGGGCGTGGCGGCGCGCCGAGTACCGAAGCCTGCAGCGTCAGTTTCGGCGACCTTTTCGGCTTTTGCCGGCGTTTGCCAGTCATTGCCTGGGCCATTGCCCTGTTTGCCTCATTCGAGGCGATGATCCTGACCTTGTTGCCGGTCTATTGTCTGCAGCAAGGCTTTACCACTGAAATCGCCCTGTTCATGGTCAGTACCGTGGTGGTCGGCGACGCGGTGCTGCAGCTGCCCATTGGCGCGCTGGCTGACCGCATGTCGCGACGCGCGCTGTTCACCGGTTGTGCGGTGACCTTGCTGGTGTCCAGCCTGGCGATTCCGCTGTTGCTGCACACGCCGCTGATCTGGCCGTTGTGGGTATTGTTCGGGGCCAGTGCCGGCGGCCTGTTCACGCTGTCGCTGGTGCTGATTGGCGAGCGCTACCGTGATGACGAGCTGGTGCGGGCCAACGCCCATGTGGCGCAGCTCTGGGGCATTGGTTGCCTGCTTGGGCCATTGCTGGCGGGGGCGGGGAGCCAGTGGATCAGCGGGCATGCGTTGCTGCTGCTGATGGCCGCAGGTGCTGCAGGATTGGTGGTGCTGACCCAGCGGCGTGGGGCTTTCGAGGCAGTGTCTGCCTGAAGATTCTGGGGCCGCTTTGCGGCCCGATCGCGGCGCAGGGCTGCCCCCACAAAGGTGGAATGCCCCCGGAAAATGCCGCTACAACATCTTCTCCAGGCCAACCGCCTTGCTGATCCAGGCGTTGAACCTGCGCCACATCCCGCCCGGCTCAGAGGTCAGTACATGCTGCTGGCCATTGTCCTCGGTCGCCCATACCAGCTTGTCGCCCATCAGCTTCACCTGGTAACTCAACGCTGGGGCCATACCCTGCTGGGCCAGTTCGCGGGTGTACTCGGCCAGCTCCGGGCTGTCCACCAGCACCCCGACCTCGGTGTTCCACAGCACCGAGCGCGGGTCAAAGTTGAACGAGCCGATAAAGGTCTTGCGCCGGTCGAACACGATCGCCTTGGTGTGCAGGCTCGAATCCGAGCTTCCACGGAAGCTCAAGCGGCCCGCGCTGGGGTCACCGGGTTGGCGGCGAAGCTCGTAAAGCTCTACACCGTGCTCAAGCAAGGCCCGGCGATAGGGCGCATAACCGCCGTGTACCGCAGGCACGTCGGTCGCCTCCAGCGAATTGGTAAGCAGCTTCACCGAAACCCCGGCGTCGGCACGGCCGGTCAGGTACAGCAGCCCCGGTTCACCCGGCACGAAGTAGGCCGAGGTCAGCATCAGCTCGAGCTTCACACTGGCCAAGTCTGGCGCCAATTGCTGACTCAGCAGCAACTGCGGGTCTGGCTCATCGTCGGCCAGCACCTTGCTCGGGGCATCCCACAGCGCCTGGGCGTGGGCCCAGATCAGCTCGTTGCGCCACACATCCAGGTGCGGCCGCGACTGATAGGCCATCAGGCGATCGTACAGGGCCTTGCGCTGGGTCCTGGCTTCGGCCAGCGACACCTCCAGGCGGTGGCGGCTGGCGCGCAGGTCACTGGCGTCCGGGTCATGCCAGAGGAAGTCGGTGATCGGCCGGGCCAGGGCGCTGTTCCAGTACTGGTCGAAGCTGTGCCCGAGCTGTTCGGCAATCGGGCCAACACCCAGCAGGTCGATGTCGGTGAAGTTGAGGTTGGGCTCGGCATCGAAGTACTCGTCACCCAGGTTGCGCCCGCCGACGATGGCCATGCTGTTGTCCACCAGGAACAACTTGTTGTGCATGCGCCGGTGCTGGCGTGACAGGTTGAAAAGCCGGCCAACGGCACGTGTCACGCCGGTGCTGCGGCCCAGGTGCAGCGGGTTGAACACGCGGATCTGGATATTCGGGTGGGCGTCGAGCGTTCCCATGATGGTGTCCAGACCATCGCTGGTGGTGTCGTCGAGCAGGATACGCACGCGCACCCCACGGTCGGCGGCGCGCAGCAGTTCATGCACCAGGGCACGGGTGCTGAGGCCGTCGTGGACGATGTAGTACTGCAGGTCGATGCTGCCTTGCGCGTTGCGGATCAGCTCGGCACGGGCGCGAAATGCCTCGTTGCTGTTGGGCAACAGGCGAAAACCCGAACGACCGCCGTAGGGGGCGGCCTGGCGCAGCACCGAGCGGCCGAAGGCCGAGTCGTTGGCGGGCAGCGCCTGGCTGGTTTCGCGGGGCATGCTGACACTGGCACAGCCGGCTAGGCCGAGCAACATCAGCAGCAAAGGCAAGGCTCGCTGGAGTCTCAAGGGTGGATCGTCCTGTGCAGCATGGGCTCTAGGGGTTGGACCGTGGCGGGCGGTGCAAAGTTACGCGTCGGCGTTTTCTTCATCCAGTAGACGAAGGGCGGCTTCACCTACCTTGCGCACGGCCGCTTCGATCTGCGGCGTAGGCCGCGCGGCGAAGTTCATGCGCAGGCAATGGCGAAACTTGCCCGAAGCCGAGAAGATGCTGCCTACGGCAACCTGCACGCCCTGCTCCAGTAAAGCGCGGTTCAGCCGCAGGGTATCGAAATGTTCGGGTAATTCCACCCAGAGCATGAAGCCGCCCTGCGGCCGGCTGACCCGGGTGCCCGCCGGGAAGTAGCGGGTTACCCAGTCGCTCATCAGGTCGCGGCCACGCTGATACTGGCTGCGCATGCGCCGTACGTGAGGTTGGTAGTGCCCGCCAGCGATGAAGTCGGCGATGGCCAGCTGCGGCTGGCTGGCCGTGCTCCCGGTGCTGATGTACTTCATGTGCAGTACTCGTTCCAGGTAGCGGCCGGGCGCCACCCAGCCAACCCGCAGGCCGGGGGCGAGGGTCTTGGAGAACGAACTGCAGAGCAGCACGCGGCCATCGTCGTCGAACGACTTGAGGGTTCGCGGGCGCGGGTAGGTGTAGGCCAGGTCGCCGTACACATCGTCTTCCAGAATGGCCACATCGTAGCGCTGGGCCAGGCTCAGCAGGGCCTTCTTGCGGGCTTCGGGCATGATGTAGCCGAGCGGGTTGTTGCAGCTGGGGGTGATCTGGACAAGCTTGATCGGCCACTGCTCCAGGGCCAGCTCCAGTGCCTCCAGGCTGATGCCGGTGACCGGGTCGGTAGGGATTTCCAGCGCCTTCATGCCCAGCCCCTTGAGGGTTTGCATGGCGCCGTGGAAGCTGGGCGAGTCGACTGCGACGATATCGCCTGGTTCGCACACTGCGCGGATGCTGCACGACAGCGCTTCATGGCAGCCGGTGGTGATCACCAGGTCGGCCGGGCCCAGGCGGCAGCCGGAATCGAGCATCAGCCGTGCTACCTGTTCGCGCAGGGCCAGGTTGCCGTGGATGTTGTCGTAGTACAGGCCAGGCATGTCCTGCCGGCGGCTCAACTGCGCGAGGCTGCGCAGCAGTGGCTTGAGGGTGGGGCTGT
This sequence comes from Pseudomonas sp. LB-090624, assembly GCF_003205205.1. Taxonomy (GTDB): domain Bacteria; phylum Pseudomonadota; class Gammaproteobacteria; order Pseudomonadales; family Pseudomonadaceae; genus Aquipseudomonas. The sequence continues at coordinate 138,056 of NZ_QJRL01000003.1, read as the reverse complement.
CGATATCGGGCATGCCGCGACCCAGCTGCACCACATCCTGGCGCGGGTTGCTTCGTACCAGTTCCAGCACCTGCTCCCACTGCGAAATGTCCACCGGGCGTTGGGCCGGGCGGCTGACTGCGGGTAGTGCCGGCAACTGCCGTTGGTCGCTGACGAAATAGCCGGACTTGGGCCGCGGCGAGACCATGCCGCTGTCTTCGAGCATGCGATAGGCCTGCTGCACGGTGCTCAGGCTGACCCCGTGCTCGACGCTCAGGGCGCGCACCGACGGCAGGCGCTGGCCGGGGCGGTAAAGGCCCTGTTCGATGCGGGCGCCGAGCAGTTCGGCGAGGTTCAGGTACAGGGTCACGGCATACTCCTACGCTGCCTTGGGACAGCGACCGGTACAGTTGAAGTGAAAATACAGCATTCAGTAGGTCGTCGGCCAATTCTGTATGGGAATAATAAGGCTGTATTGGATCTGTATTGCCGGCGCTGCCGACGCGCATGCTTTCCCCACGGTATCAACTGAACGGGAGGGTGCAGTGATGGGTGGTATGAGCGATGTGCGCTTGCAACTGTTGGCCAAGGAACTGGACGCCGGGCAGCAGGCCAGGGTTTTCAATGCGCCGGCTGGGCTGGGGCGTTGGGGGCTGATGCTGCATCGCTGGCACACCCGCAGGGCGCTGCTGCAGTTGACCGATGATGAGTTACGCGATGTCGGGCTGAGCTGGGAGCAAGCCCGAATCGAGGGACATAAACCATTCTGGAGGGACTGACAGGACAGGGCCCTAGACCAATTCCTTGAGTCTGTGCCAGAGCATCCCCAACGCCAGCAGCGGCGAGCGCAGGTGCTGGCCGCCAGGGAAGGTGATATGCGGCACCTTGGCGAACAGGTCGAAACGCCCGCTCTCCTGGCCACTGATGGCTTCGCCCAGCAGGCGCGCCGCCAAGTGGGTGGCGTTGAGCCCATGGCCCGAATAGGCCTGGGCGTAATACACGTTCGGCTGGCTGGCCAGTCGGCCGACCTGTGGCAGGCGGTTGGCACCGATGCCGATCATGCCGCCCCACTGGTAATCGATACGCACGTCGGCCAGCTCCGGGAACACCTTGAGCATCTTCGGCCGCATGTAGGCGGCGATATCGCTCGGGTCACGCCCTGAGTAATGGCACGCACCCCCGAACAGCAGGCGGTTGTCGGCGGACAGGCGGTAGTAGTCCAGCGCCACACGCTGGTCGCACACCGCCATGTTCTGCGGCAGCAACCTGCGGGCGCGCTCCTCACCCAGCGGCTCGGTGGCGATGATATAACTGCCGGCTGGCAACACCTTGCCGCCCAGTTCGCGGTTGAGGTTGTTGTGATAGGCGTTGCAGCACAGCACCAAGGTCTTGGCGCGCACCCGGCCTTGGGCGGTATGCACCTGCACTTCAGTGCCATAGTCGATGCGGGTGACTTCGGATTGCTCGAACAACTTGACGCCCAGGCGGGCGGCTGCGGCGGCTTCGCCCAGTGCCAGGTTGAGCGGGTGCAGATGCCCAGAGCCCATGTCGACCAGCCCCCCTACATAGCAGTCGGCACCCACCACACTGTGGATATCGTCCTTGCCGACCAGGCGCAGTTCATGTGCATAGCCCAGGCTGCGCAGCGCTTCGGCGTCTTCGGCAAAGCCCAGCAATTCGGCGGGTTTGTTGGCAAGGTCGCAGTAGCCCCAGGTCAGGTCACAGGCGATGGCGTGCTTTTCAACCCGCTCGCGGACGATCTGCACGGCCTCCAGGCCCATCAGCTTCATGCTGCGCACGCCGTCCTCGCCAATGACCGGTAGAAACTGCTCCAGGCCATGGCCGACACCGCGAATCAGCTGCCCGCCATTGCGCCCACTGGCGCCCCAGCCGAGCTTGCGCGCTTCCAGCAGGACAACTGAGAAGCCGCGCTCGGCCAGTTCGATGGCAGTGTTAAGGCCTGAGTAGCCACCGCCGACGATGCATACGTCGGCGCTGTGTTCGCCTTGCAGAAACGAATGATCCGGGTGTGGCGCGCTGCTGGCGGCGTAGTAGGAGGCGGCGTGCTGCGCGCTGTGGATCATTGCATCGGTCCTGTGGCTGGTGGGCGAGGGGAGGAGGATAAGCCGGGGCTTTAGGGTGGGCAACCGGCCTCATCGCCAGCAACCCAGCCTTGCAGGGTCTGTGCAGTCCCCGAGACCAGTGGTGTGGCTGTGGGCGCTGGCTTGCCGGCGATTGGCCCTATAATCCAACCTCAGTTTCCAACTTTGTACTCAGCCATGTCCTGCAACCGCCACAAGATCCACTTCCTGCGCGAACTCATCCCTTCATTCGAGTGCGAACCCGGCTGCCATGACTGTTGCGGTCCGGTCACTACCTCGGCGGAAGAAATGGCCCGTCTGCCACGTAAGTCCCAGGCCGAGCAGGACGCCGCCCTGGAGCGCCTGGATTGCGTGCACCTGGGCCCCAACGGGTGCACTGTGTACGAGGAGCGGCCGATGATCTGCCGCCTGTTTGGCACTACCCCGCGCCTGGCCTGCCCACGTGGCCGTGGCCCAGAACCGATGATCGACCCTGCTGCCGAGCAACTGGTGCACCAGTTCATTGCCACCACCCGCCAGGTGCTGGTCTAGCCTCAGTCCGGGATCGGCAGGCAGAGGCTCTCTTTCACTTCTTCCATCACGATGTAGCTCTTCGACTCACGCACGTGCGGCAGTTTCAGCAGGATATCGCCGAGCAGCTTGCGGTACGAAGCCATCTCCGAAATGCGCGCTTTCACCAGGTAGTCGAAATCACCGGAAACCAGGTGGCATTCCAGCACGTGCGGCAGCTTCAGCACCGCGCGGCGGAACTCCTCGAAGGTGTCGCCGGACTTGTAGTCCAGGCTGATTTCGACGAACACCAGCAGGCTGCCCTTGAGGTGCTGCGGGTTCAGGCGGGCGTTGTAGCCCATGATGATGCCCTCGCGTTCCAGGCGGCGAACCCGCTCGGTGCAAGGGGTGGTGGACAGCCCAACTTTCTCGCCCAGTTCGGTGAAGGAAATACGCCCGTCATTCTGCAGGATACGCAGGATGTTACGGTCGATCTTGTCCAGTTCACGCTTGCTCTGGTGCTGGGTTCTCATAGGGGATGCCCCTCCGTGAAAGGCGTTTTTGCCGAGAATTCTCGCCAATAATAGGCTTTTATATAGTGAATTGCACTGGTCTCAAATTTTTATACTGCGCCCATTCATGCCATTTCAATAAAAGTCTGCGGCGTGCCGCGTATGAGGGATACAACGATGCGAGTTCTGGTACTTGGTAGCGGCGTAATCGGAACCGCCAGTGCCTACTACCTGGCCCGGCAAGGTTTCGAAGTGACGGTGGTCGACCGCCAGCCAGCGGTGGCCATGGAAACCAGCTTTGCCAATGCCGGCCAGATCTCGCCCGGCTATGCCTCGCCGTGGGCCGCCCCCGGCGTGCCACTGAAAGCCATCAAATGGCTGCTGGAGCGCCACGCCCCTCTGGCGATCAAGCTCACGGGTGATGTCGACCAGTACCTGTGGATGGCCCAGATGCTGCGCAACTGCACCGCCAGCCGTTACGCGGTGAACAAGGAGCGCATGGTGCGCCTGTCCGAGTACAGCCGTGACTGCCTCGACGAACTGCGCGCCGAAACCGGCATCAACTACGAAAACCGCAGCCTGGGCACTACCCAGCTGTTCCGCACCCAGGCCCAGGTCGATGCTGCTGCCAAGGACATTGCCGTGCTCGAGCAGTCCGGCGTGCCCTATGAACTGCTTGATCGCGACGGCATCGCCCGCGTCGAACCCGCCCTGGCGGGCGTGAAAGACATCCTGGCGGGCGCGCTGCGCCTGCCAAATGACCAGACCGGCGATTGCCAACTGTTCACCACCAAGCTGGCCGACATGGCGCTGAAGCTCGGCGTGGAGTTCCGCTTCGGCCAGGACATCCAACGTCTGGACTTCGCGGGTGACCGTATCAATGGCGTGTGGATCGATGGCAAGCTGGAAACCGCTGACCGCTATGTGCTGGCGCTGGGCAGCTACTCGCCGCAGATGCTCAAGCCGCTGGGCATCAAGGCCCCGGTGTACCCATTGAAAGGTTATTCGCTGACCGTGCCGATCACCAACGCCGACATGGCCCCGACCTCGACCATTCTCGACGAAACCTACAAGGTTGCGATCACCCGTTTCGACAACCGCATCCGCGTTGGCGGGATGGCTGAAATCGCCGGTTTTGACCTGTCGCTGAACCCGCGCCGGCGCGAAACACTGGAGATGATCGTCAACGACCTTTATCCTCGCGGCGGTGACTTGAGCCAGGCCAGCTTCTGGACCGGCCTGCGCCCGGCGACCCCGGACGGTACGCCGATCGTCGGTGCCACGGCCTTCCGCAACCTGTTCCTGAACACCGGTCACGGTACATTGGGCTGGACCATGGCGTGCGGCTCGGGCCGCCTGCTTGCCGACCTGATTGCGCGCAAGAAGCCGCAGATCAGTGCCGAAGGCCTGGACATTTCCCGTTATGGCAACAGCCGGGAAGTGGCCAAGCACGGGCAAAGCGCGCCGGCTCACCAGCAGTAATAGCCTGTGCCGGCTCATTCGCGGCTAAAGCCGCTCCCACAAGGATCGCATGTTCATGGACATTGTGCGGTCCCCTGTGGGAGCGGCTTTAGCCGCGAAGAACCCAACACCGTTTTCAACCTGTGAACCACCATAAGGCAGCCGCCATGCGTCCCGCCCGCGCCCTGATCGACCTCCAGGCCCTGCGCCACAACTACCGTCTGGCCCGTGAACTGACCGGCGCCAAAGCCCTCGCCGTGATCAAGGCCGATGCCTACGGCCACGGCGCCGTGCGCTGTGCCCTGGCCCTGGAGGCCGAAGCCGACGGCTTTGCCGTGGCCTGCATCGAAGAGGCGCTGGAATTGCGCGCCGCCGGTATCAAGGCCCCGGTCCTGTTGCTGGAAGGCTTCTTTGAAGCCAGCGAGCTGGCGCTGATCGCCGAGCACGACCTGTGGTGCGTGCTGCACTCGCTTTGGCAGCTGGAAGCCATCGAAAAGACCCAGCTGCACAAGCCGCTGACCGTCTGGTTGAAGCTGGACAGCGGCATGCACCGCGCCGGCCTGCACCCCAAGGACTACCACGAGGCCTACCAGCGCCTGCTGGCCAGCGGCAAGGTTTCACGCATTGTGCTGATGAGCCACTTCGCCCGCGCCGACGAGCTGGACGCCGATGCCACCGCGCAGCAGATCGCAGTGTTCGAAGCCGCCCGACAGGGCTTGGCTGCCGAGTGCAGCTTGCGTAATTCCCCTGGCGTTCTGGGTTGGCCGCAAGCGCCCAGCGACTGGGTGCGCCCAGGCCTGATGCTGTACGGTGCTTCGCCGTTCGACGAGCCCCAGGCCGAGGCCGAACGCTTGCAACCGGTGATGACGCTGCAATCGCGGGTCATCAGCGTGCGCGAGCTGCCCGCCGGTGAGCCGGTGGGCTACGGTGCCAAGTTCGTCAGCCCCCGGCCAACCCGTGTCGGCGTGGTCGCTATGGGTTATGCCGATGGCTACCCGCGCCAGGCACCCAACGGCACCCCGGTGCTGGTGGCCGGCAAGCGCACCCAGCTGATCGGCCGAGTGTCGATGGACATGCTCTGCATCGACCTCACCGACGTGCCTGAAGCCACCGTCGGTAGCCCGGTCGAGCTGTGGGGCAAGCAGGTGCTGGCCAGTGAGGTGGCCGCGCATGCGGGCACCATTCCGTACCAGATCTTCTGCAACCTGAAGCGGGTACCACGGGACTACGTCGGCGAATGACACGCTGAAGCGGACAGGTTGAGGGGCGGTGTGTTGTAAATACTGAACGGCATTGCCATGATATCGTTCACATCCACCCCCTTTCACCGTTTCAGGAGGCTCCAGCTTTGGACGTCGGCGAACGACTGCAAGCCATCCGCAAGCTCAAGGGCCTGTCCCAGCGCGAACTCGCCAAGCGAGCCGGGGTCACCAACAGCACCATCTCGATGATCGAGAAGAACAGCGTCAGCCCCTCCATCAGCTCGCTGCGCAAGGTGCTGAGCGGCATTCCCATGTCGATGGTCGAGTTCTTTTCGGTCGAGTTGGAGACGGAGAGCCCGGCGCAGATCGTCTACAAGGCGCACGAACTGATCGATATCTCGGACGGTGCGGTCACCATGAAACTGGTCGGCAAATCGCACCCCAATCGCGCCATAGCTTTCCTCACCGAGGTGTACCCGCCGGGTGCCGATACCGGTGCCGAGATGCTTACCCATGACGGCGAAGAAACCGGCATCCTGCTGGAAGGCCGACTGGAACTGGTGGTCGGCAACGAGATATTCATCCTTGAAGAAGGCGACAGCTACTACTTCGAAAGCACCCGGCCGCATCGCTTCCGCAACCCGTTTGACCAGCCTGCGCGGCTGATCAGTGCGGCGACGCCTTCAAACTTTTGATCCAGCGCAGTGCATTGATTCGGCAATACCCCTTTCCAGTGTAGGGTCGTTTCACGGCCTCTGGGTTCCCGCTATACTTTTCAACGCTCGCCGTTCCGTGGCCGCGAGCGTGATTAGCCACCATGAGGGTGTTCGCGTGAACCAAATCAAGAAGATGCTGGCCGTACCAGCAGCCGTATTCGCCCTCTGGGCAATGAGCGCAACCGCTGCGACCAATGACGACATCGCAAAACGCCTGGAGCCGGTTGGCCAGGTGTGCGTGCAGGGCCAGGAATGCAAAGGCATGGAAGTGGCTGCAACTGCTGGTGGCGGAGGTGCCAAGACGCCGGACGAGATCATCGCCAAGCACTGCAACGCCTGCCATGGCAGCGGCTTGCTCGGCGCGCCTAAAATTGGTGACGCCGCCGCGTGGAAAGAACGCGCCGACCACCAGGGCGGCCTGGATGGCATCCTGGCCAAGGCCATTACCGGTATCAACGCCATGCCGCCGAAGGGCACCTGTGCCGACTGCTCGGATGAAGACCTGAAAGGGGCAATCAAGAAAATGTCCGGGCTGTGATTTACAGCTGAATTGCATGAGGCCCGCCGTTGATGGCGGGCTTTGTTTTTTGTTGCCTGGCCGGCCTCTTCGCCGGCAACCAATTACTTCAGCCCTATGTCCAACCCCTGAACCCATGGATGTTTCAGGAGGCCCTGATGCACCTCTGCTCCATCGACCAGGCTGTCGAGCAGGTCTTGTCCCGGCTGCCAACCCATATCCATATGGGCCTGCCTTTGGGCCTGGGCAAACCCAATGCCTTCGTCAACGCGCTCTATGCCCGTGTACGCGAGCTGCCCGAACGTCGCCTGACCATCTATACCGCCCTGTCCCTTGGCCGCCCGCCGCTGGGCGATGGCTTGCAACGGCGCTTTCTCGAACCCTTCGTCGAGCGTGTCTTCGCTGACTACGAAGAACTCAGCTACCTCGCAGACCTGCGCAACGACAGCCTGCCACCGAACATCCGTGTCGAGCAGTTCTTCATGCAGCCCGGTAGCCTGCTGCACAGTGAATCGGCCCAGCAGGACTACGTCAGCAGCAACTACAGCCACGCCGCACGTGATATCAACGCCAAGGGCTTGAACCTGATTGCCCAGTTGGTGGCCGCCACACCCGAAAAGCCTGTCCACCTGAGCCTGGCCTGCAACCCCGACATCACCCTCGACCTGCTGCCGATGATTGCCAAGCGCCGGGCAGCTGGCGAAACCATCCTCATGCTGGGCCAGGTGCATGCCGAACTGCCTTACATGCCAGGCGATGCCGAGCTGCCCATCGATGCCTTCGACCTGCTGCTGGATGAGGCGGAACAACACCGCCTGTTCTCCACGCCGAACATGCCGGTCGGCATCCAGGATCACTGTATCGGCTTGCACGCCAGCAGCCTGGTGCGTGACGGCGGCACCCTGCAGATTGGCATTGGTGCCATGGGCGATGCAGTTGCGGCGGCATTGCTGGCACGCCAGGGGGACAACGCCGGTTACCGTGCGGTGCTCAAGGCGCTGGATGTCGGCCCGTGGCAGCCACTGATCGAGCGGGAAGGAGGCCTGGATACGTTCGCCCAGGGCTTGTATGGCTGTAGCGAGATGTTCGTCAACGGCCTGCTGGTGTTGGCCGAAGCAGGGCTGCTACGACGCCCGGCGGACGAGCAGGGGGCAATACTGCATGGCGGCTTTTTCCTCGGCCCGCAAGCGTTCTACCAGCGCTTGCGCGAGATGCCGCTGGAGCAGCGTGCGCAATTTTTCATGACCCGTATCAGCTTCATCAACGAGCTCTATGGGCAGGAGGAACTCAAGCGCCGACAGCGTCGCGATGCGCGCTTCATCAACACTGCGTTCGGCATGACCCTCCTCGGCGCCGGAGTGGCCGACCAGCTGGAGGACGGCCGTGTGCTCAGTGGTGTGGGCGGGCAGTACAACTTCGTTGCCCAGGGCCATGCGCTGGAGGGCGGGCGCTCGATTCTGCTGTTGCGCAGCTGGCGTGAAGCGGGCGGAGAGGTCACCTCGAACCTGTTATGGACCTATGGCCACTGCACCATCCCCCGGCACCTTCGCGATATCGTGGTGACCGAATACGGCATTGCCGACCTGCGTGGGCAGACTGACAGCGAAGTGATCGCGCGGTTGTTGGCGGTGAGCGATTCGCGGTTCCAGCCGGGCCTGATCAAGCAGGCCAAAGAAGCTGGCAAGCTTGCTGACGACTTTCAGTTGGAGGCGCGCTTTACCGACAATACCCCGCAACGCCTGGAGGCGATCAGGGCACAGCATGCGCGGCTGTTCCCGGAGTATCCGATGGGCACGGACTTTACGGCCGAGGAGCGGGATCTGTTGCGGGCGCTGAACTGGTTGAAGAGCAAGTTCAAGCTGAGCGAGGTGCTGGAGCTGGGTAAGGCCGCGCTGGATGCGCCGGGGCCAGAGGGGTACGAGCGCCACCTGGAGCGTATGCAGTTGGGGCAGCCGCAGGGGCTGAAAGAAGAACTTTACCAGCGCTTGTTGCTGGCGGGGCTGGTGGCAACCAGATGAAACGGGTGCTGCCATTCGCGGCCACGCCCGCGCCCACAGGCACAGCACAGCGTTCGATAACTGTGCTGTGCCTGTGGGCGCGGGCGTGGCCGCGAAGCAGTGCCGCGTTTATTCGATGAAGCTGACCACACCACCTTCCAGCGACTTCACGCGGGCCAGCGATTCAACGCGGTAACCCTGGCTGTCCAGTTCGGCACGGCCGCCCTGGAACGACTTCTCGATCACGATGCCCAGGCCCGCCACGGTGGCGCCAGCCTGCTTGATGATCGAGATCAGCGCCTGCGAGGCCTTGCCGTTGGCCAGGAAGTCGTCGATCACCAGCACGCGGTCGCTGCTGTTGAGGTGACGCGGCGAAATGGCCACGGTGTTCTCGGTCTGCTTGGTGAAGGAGTACACCGAGGCGGTCAGCAGATTTTCAGTCAGGGTCAGCGACTGGTGCTTGCGGGCGAAAATCACCGGTACGCCAAGCTTCAGACCGGTCATTACGGCCGGGGCAATGCCCGAGGCTTCGATGGTGACGATCTTGGTCACGCCGGCATCGGCGAACAGGCGGGCGAACTCGTCACCGATCAGCTGCATCAGCGCCGGATCGATCTGGTGGTTGAGAAACGCGTCGACTTTGAGAACCTGATCGGAAAGCACGATGCCTTCTTCGCGAATCTTCTGATGCAGTGCTTCCACTGTGATTTCCTCGATGTAACAAAGGTTGCCGCTGGAGGCGGCAAAGTTAAAGAGTAATGGTTGATCAGCGTTTGAGCATTGCCCGGATATCGGCCAGGGCGTTGTTGCCGCGAGCGGCCTTAACCTCGACCGGTGCATCGTCGAGGCCCTCCCAGGCCAGGTCGTCCGGCGGCAGTTCGTCGAGGAACCGGCTGGGCGTGCAGTCGATGATTTCACCGTACTGTTTGCGCTTGGCAGCGAAGGTGAAGGCCAGGGTCTGGCGCGCGCGGGTGATGCCCACGTAGGCCAGGCGGCGTTCTTCTTCGATGGTATCGGCCTCGATGCTGGAGCGGTGCGGGAGGATTTCCTCTTCCATGCCCATGATGAACACGTAAGGGAATTCCAGGCCCTTGGAGGCGTGCAGGGTCATCATCTGCACGCCCTCGGCGTTCTCTTCCTCTTCCTGCTGGCGCTCGAGCATGTCCCGCAGCACCAGCTTGCCGATGGCGTCCTCGATGGTCATGTCACCCTCTTCGTCCTTCTCGAGGGTGTTCTTCAGCGCTTCGACCAGGAACCAGACGTTGCTGATGCGGAACTCGGCAGCTTTGTCGCTGGCGGTCTGCTGGCGGATCCAGTTCTCGTAGTCGATGTCGCGGATCATCTCATGCAGTGCGGCAATCGGGTCTTCCAGGGCAACCTTGTGGCGCACCCCGTCCAGCCAGTGCTTGAAACGCTGCAAGCGCTCGGTGTAGCGCGCGTCCAGGTGCTCGCCCAGGCCCAGCTCTTCGCTGGCGGCGTACATCGAAATGCCGCGCTCGGTGGAATAGTTGCCAAGCTTTTCCAGGGTGGTGGAGCCGATCTCGCGGCGCGGTACGTTGATTACCCGCAGGTAGGCGTTGTCATCGTCCGGGTTCACCAGCAGGCGCAGGTAGGCCATCAGGTCCTTGACCTCCTGGCGGCCGAAGAAGCTGTTACCGCCCGACAGGCGATACGGCACCTGGTGGTGCTGCAGCTTCAACTCGATCAGCTTGGCCTGGTAGTTGCCCCGGTAGAGGATGGCAAAATCGCTGTACGGGCGGTTGGTGCGCAGGTGCAAGGTGAGGATTTCCATGGCCACACGTTCGGCCTCGGCTTCCTCGTTCTTGCAGCGGATCACGCGGATCTCGTCGCCCACGCCCATTTCGCTCCACAGTTGCTTCTCGAACGCATGCGGGTTGTTGGCGATCAACACGTTGGCGCAGCGCAGGATGCGGCTGGTGGAGCGGTAGTTCTGTTCGAGCATGACGATCTTCAGGGAGGGGTAGTCCTCCTTGAGCAGCATCAGGTTCTCGGGGCGCGCACCACGCCAGGCGTAGATCGACTGGTCGTCGTCGCCCACCACGGTGAACTGGTTACGCATGCCGATCAGCATTTTTACCAGCAGGTACTGGCTGGCGTTGGTGTCCTGGTATTCGTCCACCAGCAGGTAGCGCACACGGTTCTGCCAGCGCTCCAGCACCTCGGGGTGCTCCTGGAACAGCTTGACCGGCTGCAGGATCAGGTCGTCGAAGTCCACCGCGTTGAACGCCTTGAGCGTTCGCTGGTAGTGGGTGTAGACGATGGCGGCGGTCTGCTCGCGCGGGTTGCGCGCCTTTTCCAGGGCCTCTGGCGGCAGGATCAGGTCGTTCTTCCAGGCACCGATCATGTTCTTGATCTCGTCGATGCCGTCGTCGCCGGAATATTCTTTCTGCATGATGTCCGACAGCAATGCCTTGATGTCGGACTCGTCGAAGATCGAGAAACCCGGCTTGTAGCCCAGGCGCTCGTGCTCCTTGCGGATGATGTTCAGGCCCAGGTTGTGGAACGTGCACACCGTCAGGCCGCGGCCTTCCCCCGGACGCAGCAAAGTCCCGACTCGCTCCTTCATCTCGCGCGCGGCCTTGTTGGTAAAGGTCATCGCGACGATGTACTGGGCACGGATGCCGCAGTTCTGGATGAGGTGGGCAATCTTGCGCGTGATTACGCTGGTCTTGCCCGAACCTGCACCGGCGAGCACCAAAAGAGGGCCGCCGACGTAGTCACGGGCTTCCTGTTGCCGGGGATTGAGTCGGGACATGCTAGAAACCGGGGGTCGCCAGAAAATAGCCGCGCATTCTAACAGGCATGGGGCGGTTGTGGCGCGACCGTCTGACGTCTGAGTCAGACTTTTGTGCAGCCGTGAGTATTAGTCAGACTAATGCCATGTACTGGAAAAATCGTATTTGCCGACCGGTCAGGTTTCGCGCAGGATGCACGACAAAATACGTCGGGACGCAGCACCTTTCACTGCATGTATAAAAGTGTAAATCATTTTCATTAATGCAGTAGCATACCCGATCTCTCCCGTAGCACCGTAAAGCCCTAAGGAGCCCGCTTGTCCACGCCTGTCGAACCTCTGCGTTTGCTGCTGTTGGCTGATGAGCCGGAATGGACCGTGCTGCTGCGCGATTGCGTGCAGGCACTGGACGGCAGCGCAGTGCTGTTGACCGCACCGAACTGGGAAGCGGTGGACAGCCTGTTCAGCCACGACCGCCAAGCCGTGATCCTGGCAACCTCGGCACTGCAACCAGCGCCCGGGCGCTGCGAGCTGCCGACGATCCTGCTGCTCGACCACGAGCCTGCGGCTGCACCCAGCGGTGTCAGCGACTGGCTGGTACGTGGCCAGCTTAACGCCGATACCCTGCGCCGCTCACTGCGCCATGTGCGTGAGCGCGGGGTGCTGGTGGCTACCTTGCAACGCCTGGCCGAGCAAGACCCGCTGACCGGCATCGCCAACCGCCAAGGCTTCCAGGCCCTGCTTACCGCACGCCTGGCCGAGAATGAAGGCCGTGGCATTGCCCTTGGCCATCTCGACCTGGACAACTTTCGCCATGTCAACGATGCCCTTGGCCATCAGAGCGGCGACCGTCTGATCCTGCAGGTGGTGGCGCGGCTGAAGCACCAGCTGGAGGCGGGCGACCAACTGGCACGCTTGGGCAGCGACGAATTCGCCTTGCTGATCGACACCCGCCGCGACGCCAACCGCGCCGAGTGGATTGCCGAGCGTATCGTCGAGGCCCTGGCCGAACCCTACTGGATCGACGGCGAAAGCCTGCTGCTAGGCTGCAGCCTGGGCCTGGCCCATGCTCGTGCCCAGGGCGGCGCCGACCCGTTGATGTGGCACGCGCATATCGCCATGCGCCAGGCCAAGGGCAGCCAGGGCTGCACCTTCCATGTCTTCAATGAACGTATCAACCGCAACGCCCGCAGCCTCGCCGACCTGGAAAGCGAGCTGCGCCGCGCCCTGCGCCGTGACGAACTGGAACTGCACTACCAACCGCGGCTGAACCTGGCTGACGGGCGTATCGTCGGCCTTGAGGCGCTGGTGCGCTGGCGGCATGCCGAGCGCGGGTTGCTGCCGCCCAGCGAGTTCGTGCCGCTGGCCGAGCAGAGCGGGCTGATCGTACCGTTGGGCTACTGGGTGATCTCCCGCGCCCTGCGCGACATGCAGGCGTTGTGCGAGCGCGGCCTGGAGCCGCTGCACATGGCGGTCAACCTGAGCTTCCGCCAGTTTCAGGACAGCCAGTTGCTGGCCACCTTGAGCCGGCTGATCCTCGAGCACGGCGTAGACGCCCGCTGGCTGGAATTCGAACTGACCGAAACGGCGGTGATGCGCCGCAACGAACTGGTGCGCCAGACCATGGACGCTCTCGGCCGGTTGGGCGTGCGCTTTTCGCTGGATGACTTTGGCACCGGTTTTTCGTCGTTCGTCCACCTCAACAGCCTGCCGATTACCTTGCTCAAGGTGGACCGCAGCTTCGTTGCCGAGATGGAGATGCGCGAAGAGAATCGCAAGCTGGTGCACGCCATGATCAACCTGGCGCACAACCTCAACCTCGAGGTGGTGGCTGAAGGGGTGGAAAGTGAAGAGCAGCTGGCATTGCTGCGCGGGTTTGGGTGTGACCAGGTGCAGGGCTTTTTGGTCAGCAAGCCGCTGCCGGTGGCGGAGTTGATCGATTTTCTGCTGGATTGCAGCAGGCCGAAGCTGGTTAGCCTGTGACATCGCAGGGGAGAGCTTGGCCCTCCATCGCAACACCAGGCCGCTCCCCCATGCCATGTGGGAGCGGCCTGGTGTTGCGGTAGGGCGGCAGAGCAGCCCCGACTATCACACTGGCACTGCGGACCTGTCGGGCACACCAGCCTTTCTCATCAACCGCTTCATCCGCCACTCAAAGCCAAACGTCAGCGCCACCGCCGCACACGCCAGGCCCAGCGCCAAGCCCCACCAGATCCCGACCGCCCCACCACCCAGGTTGAACGCGAACAGCCAGGCACTCGGCGCGCCCACCAGCCAGTAGCAGCAAAGCCCGATCAGGAAGGTGGTCTTGGCATCCTTCAGCCCGCGGATAGAGCCCATGGCAATGGTCTGCATGCCATCGAACAACTCGAACCACGCGGCTACCATCACCAATTGCACCGCCAGGTGATAGATGGCTGCAAAGCCTGGGTCATTCCGATCGATGAACAACCCCACCAGTGCATCGGGCAGCAGCAGGAACAGCGCTGCGAAAGCAAACATGATGGTCGCGCCAAAGCCAATGCCCACCCGCCCGGCGCTGCGCGCCGCCAGCAGGTTACCGGCGCCGTAGTACAGGCCTACGCGCATGGTCACTGCGTAAGACAGCCCGGTCGGCACCATGAACGCCGTGGACACGATCTGCAGGGCGATCTGGTGCGCCGCCAGTTCGGTGCTGCCCAGCACACCCATGCACAGCGCGGCGAAGGCGAACAGGCCCACTTCCACCATGTACGTGCCGCCAATCGGCAGGCCCAGCCGCCACAGTTCGCGCAGCGCCGGCAGCGACGGGCGCGACAGCCCCTTGCGCAGCGGATAGGCGGCGTAGGCCGGGTGCCAGCGGATGTACAAGGCCAGGGCGATGGCCATGCCCATCGACACCACTGCGGTGACCAGGCCGATGCCCATCAGCCCCAGCTTGGGCAGGCCGAACATGCCCTCGATCAGCGCCACGTTGAACAGGTAGTTGAGCACCGTACCTACCAGGCTGATGACCATCACCGGGGTCGAGCGGCCCAGGGCGCTGGTGAAGCCGCGCAAGGCCATGAAGGTCAGGTAGCCCGGCAGGGCCAGCGGCAGCAGGGTCAGGAACTGCGCAGCCGAAGCCACGTTCTCGGGTTTTTGCCCGAACAGCAGCAGCACCGGTTCAAGGTTCCACAGCACCAGCGCGGCGAACAGTGCCAGGCCCCAAGCCAGCCACAGGCCGCTCTGTGCCAGGCGCGTGGCGCCTTCGATGTCGTTGGCGCCCTTGCGAATCGCGACCAGGGTGCCGACCGCGGCGATCACGCCCAGGCAAAAGATCGACACGAACGAATAACTTGCCGCCCCCAGGCCACCACCGGCCAGGGCTTGCGGGCTGATGCGAGCCATCATCAGGGTGTCGGTCAGTACCATCAGCATGTGCGCCAACTGCGAGGCGATCAGCGGCCCGGCCAGGCGCAGCAAAGCCTTGAGTTCTGTGGTGGGCGCAACGTGCATGAGGGCTGTCCTTCTTCCTGGGGTGATGACCGAAGGGCGATTCTGAGGCTTCGGTCAACTTTGCACAAAAGGATAAAAGCGATGGTTGCCATGATTTGAACTCATGTATGTATGCTCATTGGTGATTCAGCCCTCACGCCCATTTTGCAGGTGCCTCATGCCACGCCAGCTACCACCGTTGTATGCCCTACGCGCATTCGAAGCTGCCGCACGGCTCAGCTCCTTCACCCGCGCTGGCGAAGAACTGTCGATTACCCAAAGTGCCGTAAGCCGGCATATCCGCACGCTGGAAGAGCATTTTGCCTGTCGCCTGTTCGTGCGCAGCGGGCGCAGCCTGCAACTGACCGAGGCGGGGCGGGTGTTGCTGCCGGGGGTGCGTGAAGGGTTTGCAGCGTTCGAGCGGGCCTGCGAAACCTTGTGTGGCGAAGATGACATCCTGCGCATGAAGGCACCTTCGACCCTGACCATGCGCTGGTTGCTGGCCTGCCTGAGCCGCTTTCGCCACCTGCAGCCGGGTAACGAGGTGCAGCTGACCAGCGCCTGGATGGACGTGGACCATGTGGACTTCAGCCAGGAACCGTTCGATTGTGCGGTGTTGCTCAGCGACGGGGTGTTCCCGCCGGACTGGGAGGTGCGCAAGCTGTTCCCGGAGTTGTTGATCCCCGTCGGTGCCCCAGACCTGCTCGACCAAGAACCTTGGGACGTCTGCAGGCTTGCCGGCATCGAGCTGTTGCACCCCACGGTGGATAAACGCGACTGGCGCGAATGGCTGGAGCGCATGGGCCTCAGCGACAAGGTGTCGCTCAAGGGGGGGCAGGTATTCGACACCCTGGAGCTGGGCATGATTGCGGCAGCGCGTGGCTACGGGATTTCAATGGGCGACTTGCTGATGGTGGCCGAGGATGTGGCGCAGAATCGCCTGAGCCTGCCTTGGCCGACCGCAGTGCCCAGTGGCATGGATTACTACCTGGTGTGGCCGCGGACCCGGCGCGGGGGGGAGCGCTTGCGGCGGTTGAGCGCGTTTCTTGAGCAGGAGGTGGCGGCGATGGACTTGCCCGACGTGGAAATCCTGCCACCCGTCTGATCTTCTGCACAGGCCAAACTCCTGTAGGAGCAGCCGTGCGCACGGCCTGACCCTGCCAGTGCCTGTGGGAAGGCCGGAACAGACGATGGAAAACGTTTGCGAATATCCCGGCCCGACACTCAAGTATTTGCCAGCGACGCCGATCCATTGGCACCAGCGTCCCGGAAGAGGGCGCGCTTCCCGTCTACAAGAATGCGGGCGGTCAGCGTGATCAGGATGATCCCGGCCTCTTGCCAGGAGCTTCCCATGTCTCAACCGCGTGCCCGCATCGCCTCGCAACTCGGTGTCGCCCTCGCCATCGTGCTGGCGTTGGTGATATCCGGCAGTACCCTGTTCGCCCTGCGTTCGCTGGACGATGCCAACCTCGCCACGCGTCAGGCCCACCTGGCCAGTGAAGCGCGCCTGCTGGCCGACCAGCTCGACACGTTCCACAGCTCGCTGAAGGACAATACCCAGCGCCTGAGCGGCCTGTTCGAGAGCCGCTTCGCCTCGGGCCTGTCGCTGCATGCTGGCGAGACCGTGCAGGTCGCCGGGCAAGCCACGCCGGCCTTGTACCAAGGCGACCACCTGCTGAACAACGACTTTCAACAGGTGGACGAATTCCAGCGGATGACCGCTGGCATAGCCACCTTGTTCGTGCGCAGTGGCGACGACTTCGTGCGCATCAGCACCAACTTGAAGAAGCAGGATGGCAGCCGCGCCATCGGTACCCAGCTCGATCGCCAGCACCCGGCCTACCCCAAGCTGCTGGCCGGGCAAATGTACGTTGGCCGCGCCGTGCTGTTCGAGCGCAACTACATGACCCGCTACGTGCCGGTGAGCGACAGTAATGGCCGCGTGATCGCCGTGTTGTTCGTCGGTTTCGATTACACCGACGCGCAGAACGCCCAGTTTGCCAACCTCAAGCGCTTCCGCATCGGCCAGACTGGTTCGCTGGCGTTGCAGGACGAGAAGGGCCAATGGCTGGTACCGCCCGCCAATGCCGAGCAGCCGCTGTACAGGGTCACAGCGCCCTTTGCCGAAGGCCCGTGGACGGTGGTGGCGAGCATGCCGATGGCGGAAATTCGCGAGGTGACCTGGAGCGTCGGCCTGCGCCTGGCCATTGGCAGCTTGCTGGCCATGCTGCTGGCTGTGGCAGCCACACTCTGGTTACTGCGGCGTAAGTTGCGCCCGCTGGACGACCTGGTGCGTCAGGCCGAAGCGCTTGGAGCTGGCGACCTGAACGCGCGGCTGAGCGTGACCAGCCATGACGAAATCGGCCAGCTGGCCCGTAGCTTCAACCAGATGGGCGAGGCGTTGTCGACCATGGTCGAGCATATCCGCAGCGCTTCCGAGCAAGTCAGCACCCGCGCCCGTTCGCTGTCCGGCTTGTCTGCTGGTGCTTGCGAGGGTATGGACCAGCAGTCCGGCGAAATCACCAGCATGGCTGGTGCGGTGGAGGAGTTCAGCGCCACATCCATGAACATCGCCGACAACATGGCGGGCACTGAGCGTATGGCGCGCGATAACGCCCAGCAGACCCGCATCGGCCGCAGCGCCATGGATGAGGCATCGCGCTCGCTGAAGCAGATTGCCGAGGCCCTTGGTGGTACCGCCACGGTGATGGATAGCCTGGGGGCCCGTTCGCAAGAAATCGGCGGCATCATCAGCGTGATCACCGCAATTGCCGAGCAGACCAACTTGTTGGCGTTGAATGCGGCCATCGAGGCGGCCCGCGCCGGTGAGCAGGGGCGTGGCTTTGCAGTGGTGGCTGATGAGGTGCGTGGGTTGGCAGCACGAACCCGCCAGGCCACCGATGAGATCTCTGGGATGATCACCAGCATCCAGCAGCAGACCGGACATGCCATCACCACGCTGGAGCAGGGTAACCAGCTGATGCAGGAAGGTCTGGAGCGTAATGACAAGGTGGCAGAGGCGCTGGCGCGTATCGACGAGCAAAGCCGCGCGGCGGGCGAGCAGTTTGCTGTGATCAGTACGGCGACCCAGGAGCAGAGCAGCACGGCGACCGTGCTCAGCCGCAACTTGCAGAGCATTGCCCAGGCCAACGGCGAGCAACGTGAGGTGGCCAATGAGCTGGCGTTTACCGCACGGGAACTAGAAGGGTTGGCGGCGCAGTTGCGCCAGGAAGTGGACCGCTTCCGCTGAAACAGCCGCCTGCATGGTACCTGTAGGGGCAACGTTCGTGCTCAAGCGCTAAGGCTTGAGAAACCTTGGTGGAGGCGGGCACGCCCGCTCCCACAGGCGCCCCCGGCCCCTCTACAGGCTTACATCGAACCCAGGTTCAATGCTTGCGCGCAGGCTTGCAGCGAGCGCCGCTCGCTCTGTGCATACAGCGCCAGCTCATCCTGCACTTGCAGCCCCAACGCCGCTTCAAATGCATCGCGGTTGGCATTGCTGCCGTACTCGGCCTGCGCATCGTCACCCAGGTTGGACTGGAAGATCCCCGCCGCACTCACCGGCAAAAAGTCCTCGTACACCAGTGCCTCGAAGTGCACATGGCCCGCCTCGATCAAGCCCTCCAGGGTAGTCGGGCGGCCAGCTTGGTCCCGCGCAGCCAGGCCTTTCTCGGTGGCGAAGTAGCGGAAGTAGGCCAGGCCCTGCTCGCGCATCTGCGCCAGGTCATCCGGGAACTCGGCAAAACTTTCCTTCAGCAATGCCATGTAGCGCTCGGCGTTCGCTTCGGCCGGTGCACCACCGAGGGCCGCGCGGGTCGCATCAAGCAGCTTGTCGTAAAGCAGACGGCCTTTCGGCGTGAGTGCCGCACCCCGTTGCTCGATCTCGCCAAAGCGCGCGGTGTGGCTGCCTTCGCTGCCCTGTTGGTCGCTGAAGGCGACCTTTTCCTGCAGGGCCTTGAAGCTGGTTTGGCGCAGCAGGATCGGGTGGCGGCGGGTGGGCGGGCCTTCGACCACGGCTTTTGGCGGGATGCCTTTGGCCGGCATGCCGACCTGAATCGCATCGATGTCCAGCGTGCGGGGGGTCAGGTGGTTGATGTGCGGGCCCTTGAAGGCCACCACGTCGGCAATCAGGCGGTGCTGGTCGTGCAACTGCTGGTACTGCTCGGCGGTGACGGTGGCGTCATGGTGCCAGCGGAATGTGTGCAGCGCTTCCTGCACGAACGCTTCGGCGTCTGCGGCGTTCAGGCCGCCGTCGCGCTCGCACTGGGCGATCAGTTCAAGGGCGCGGGCGGTGAAGATCTGGCGCTTCGCCAGAATGCCCTGTGCCAGCTCACGCAGCTGCGGGTTGTCGATCAGCTCCAGGCGCAGCAGCGAGGTGAATACGCGGAACGGGCTGACGTGCAGCGACTGCTCGTGCACGGCGCGGAAGGCAGTGGAATGCACAGGCACGCCGGCAGAGCTGAGGTCGTAGTAGCCAACCGGCTGCATGCCCATTACCGCGAACAGGCGGGCGATGGTTGCCAGTTCCTCGGCGGTGCCAACGCGGATGGCGCCATGGCGCTCGTGGTCCAGGCGCTCGATTTCGCCAGTCCAGCGCAGGGCCTGGGCGACCTCGGGCTGTTGGGCCATGACCTGCTGGTTGATTTCGCTCACCAGCTCCAGCAGCGTGCCGTACAGCGGCACTTCCTGTTTGTACATGAGCGACATGGCGGCAGAGAACTGCGCGCGAATGCTGTCGGGGCTGACGAAATCATGGGCGGGCATCGCTAGCTTCCTGGTTAGGTTCGGACGCTTACATGAAAGCTGGGAATGCACTTGGCTCACAAGCGAAAAAAAGTGAGTGTGTCATTCCTTTTTTGATCGACCTCAGACCTCTTTCGCGGCTAGACCCTTCAAGCCTGCAGCTGTTCGTGAATCCACTCCACCAGCGCCCGCACCTTGGGAACCTCCGCCGCATGCTCAGCATACGCCAGGTAATGCGCCCCGGTGCTGCGCATCGCATGGTTCCACGGCACCACCAGGCTACCGTCCGCCAATTCCTTCGCGGCCAGATAACGTGGCACCAATGCCACCCCGCACCCCGCCTGTGCCGCACTCAACGCCATATAGAACGTATCGAAGCGCGGGCCGTGGTAGGCGCTGACGCTCTGCAGGTCCTGCTCCAGGAACCATTCATGCCAGGCCTCCGGCCGCGAGGTACTTTGCAGCAGTACCAGCTCGGCCAGCTCCTCGGCACCCCCAAGCTCACGCCCGGCCAGCAGCTCCGGCGCGCATACCGGCACCACTTCTTCGCGGAACAGTTCCACGCAGGTAGCCCCCGGCCAGGTACCTTGGCCATAGAAGAACACCACGTCAGCCGAGCCCTGCAGCAGGGCGAACGGTTCCATCTCGTTGCGAATATCCAGGTGGATATTGCTGTGCCGTTTGCCGAACCCCTTGAGGTGCGGGATCAACCAGCGCACGCCAAAACTCGGTTGAGTGGCTACCTTCAATATCTCGGTCTGCTCGCCGTAGGTGAGTACGTAGCGGCTGGACATGTCCACCTGGGTGAGGATTTTGTTGACCTCGGCCAGGTACAGGCTGCCGGCTGGGGTTAGCTGCAAGCGCCGGCGGATGCGCAGGAACAGGTGATGGCGCAGCATGTCTTCCAGCTGCGCCACTTGCTTGCTGACGGCGCTCTGGGTGAGGTGCAGTTCTTCGGCGGCACGGGTAAAGCTCAAATGGCGGGCTGCAGCTTCAAAGCACTGCAGGGCGGTCATGGAGGGCACCAGGCGTTTGGACATAGTGGTCTCTGCGGCTCAAATCATTACCTGGCGGAATGATATGCGGAATAAAGGTCGTTTGTTGTACCCATGTGATCGGATTAATACTGATCCACATCATTTTTCCACCCCATCACCGATGTAGGAGATGCACAAATGGTTGCTGGATTGCTCGAGCGCCTTGGCGTTGCCGCCGAGGCTTACACCCAGGGCGACTACCCTGTTCACACGCCGATCGACGGCAGCCAGATCGCCTCGGTGAAACTGCTCGGCAAGGCCGAGACCATCGCCCGCATCGATCAGGCCCAGAGCGCCTTCGAAGCCTGGCGCACTGTGCCGGCCCCACGCCGTGGCGAGCTGGTGCGTCTGTTTGGCGAAGTGCTGCGTGAACACAAGGCCGACCTCGGCGAGCTGGTCTCGATCGAAGCCGGCAAGATCACCCAGGAAGGTCTGGGTGAAGTCCAGGAAATGATCGATATCTGCGACTTCGCCGTTGGCCTGTCACGCCAGCTCTACGGCCTGACCATCGCTTCCGAGCGCCCGGGCCACCACATGCGTGAAACCTGGCACCCGCTGGGCGTGGTCGGGGTTATCAGCGCCTTCAACTTCCCGGTTGCCGTGTGGGCCTGGAACACCGCCCTGGCCCTGGTGGCCGGCAACTCGGTGGTATGGAAGCCGTCCGAGAAGACTCCGCTGACCGCCCTGGCCTGCCAGGCGCTGTTCGAAAAAGCCCTGAAAGCCTTCGGCGACGCTCCGGCTGGCCTGGCGCAACTGGTCATCGGCGGCCGTGAAGCCGGCGAAGCCATGGTCGACGACCCGCGCGTACCGCTGGTCAGCGCCACCGGCAGCACCCGCATGGGTCGCGAAGTCGGCCCGCGTGTGGCTGCCCGCTTCGGCCGCAGCATCCTCGAACTGGGCGGCAACAACGCCATGATTCTGGCCCCGAGCGCCGACCTCGACCTGGCCGTGCGCGGCATTCTGTTCTCTGCGGTGGGTACCGCCGGCCAGCGCTGCACCACCCTGCGCCGTCTGATCGTGCACCGTTCGATCAAGGACGAAGTGGTTGCCCGCGTCAAAGCTGCCTACGGCAAAGTACGCATCGGCGACCCACGCAAGGACAACCTGGTTGGCCCGCTGATCGACAAGCTGTCGTTCGACGCCATGCAGGGCGCGCTGGCCAAGGCCCGCGACGAAGGTGGCCAGGTGTTTGGTGGCGAGCGTCAGCTGGCCGATCAGTACCCGAACGCCTACTACGTGTCGCCAGCCATTGCCGAAATGCCGGCGCAAAGCGACGTGGTACGCCACGAAACCTTCGCCCCGATCCTCTACGTACTGGCCTATGACGACTTCGAAGAGGCCCTGCGCCTGAACAACGAAGTGCCACAAGGCCTGTCGTCGTGCATCTTCACCACCGACATTCGTGAAGCCGAGCGCTTCCAGAGTGCTTCGGGGAGCGATTGCGGTATCGCCAACGTCAACATCGGCACCAGCGGCGCTGAGATCGGCGGTGCGTTCGGTGGCGAGAAGGAAACCGGCGGTGGTCGTGAGTCGGGCTCGGATGCCTGGAAAGGCTACATGCGTCGCCAGACCAACACTGTGAACTACTCGCGTGAACTGCCGTTGGCGCAGGGTATCGTGTTCGACTGATGTATTGATGTTGCATGGCCGGGGGCGTGGCCCCCGGTTCGCGGGGCAAGCCCGCTCCCACAGGATCTCCGCTGGCCTTCAGGCCTGTGTGGTCCCTGTGGGAGCGGGCTTGTCCGGCGAATGGGCGGCAGCGCCGCTCCAACCGCTACAAGAACAACACTGCTGGAGCCGGCCATGTCCGAACTGCGTCAACAATGCTTGTGGGAACACGTCAGCAAACCGACCGTCGCCGCCCAGGCCCTGGCCGGTGAGCACAAGGCTGATGTCTGTGTGATCGGCGGCGGTATTACCGGCCTGTCGGCGGCCATCCACCTGCTCGAACAGGGCAAGTCAGTGATCCTGCTGGAGGCCTGGAAGATCGGCCACGGCGGCTCGGGGCGCAACGTCGGCCTGGTCAACGCCGGTACCTGGATCCGCCCCGACGACGTCGAGGCCACCCTTGGCCAGAAGCAGGGCAGCCGCCTGAACAAGGTGCTTGGCGAAGCCCCGGCTGAAGTGTTCGCCATGATCGAGCGGCTCGGCATCGACTGCCAGGCCCAGCACAAAGGCACGCTGCACATGGCGCACAACGCCACCGGCATCGCCGACCTCGAGGCCCGCCACGAACAATGGCGCCGCCGCGGTGCCGACGTAGAGCTGCTGACCGGCGCCCAATGCCAGGAATACTGCGGTACCAACAAGATTTCCGCCGCGCTGCTCGACCGGCGCGCCGGCACCATCAACCCGATGGGCTACACCCAGGGCCTGGCAGCTGCCGTGGCACGCTTGGGTGGCAAGCTGTTCCAGCAGTCCTCGGTCGAAGGCCTGGAGCGTGATGGCGACGCCTGGCGGGTGAAGACGGCACGTGGCTCGGTGCGCGCCGACAAGGTGGTGATTTCCACTGGTGCTTACACCGAAGGCGACTGGAGCAACCTGCAGAAGCAGTTCTTCCGCGGCTATTACTACCAGGTGGCGTCCAAACCGCTGCAGGGTGCGGCGGCCGACAAGGTGCTGCCACACGGGCAAGGTTCGTGGGACACCCGCACCGTGCTCAGCAGCATCCGCCGTGACGACCAGGGCCGCCTGCTGCTCGGCAGCCTGGGCCGAGTCGACAACAAACCGTCCTGGTTCGTGCGCAGCTGGGCTGACCGCATTCAGAGCCATTACTACCCGGAGCTGGGCAAGGTCGAGTGGGACATGCACTGGACCGGCTGCATCGACTTCACCCCCGACCACCTGATGCGCCTGTTCGAGCCGGCGCCTGGGCTGGTGGCAGTGACCGGGTACAACGGGCGCGGCAATACCACCGGCACCGTGATTGGCCGGGCGTTTGCCGAGTTCCTGCTGAAGGGTGAGGCGGACAGCCTGCCGATTCCGTTTTCGCCGATGAGCGGCGTGAGTGCACCTTCGCTGCGGACCGCGTTCTACGAGTCCGGCTTCTCGCTTTACCACGCGGGGCAGTGTCTGAGGGTAGTGTTGTAAGGACACTGGCCTCTTCGCGGGCACGCCCGCGAAGAGGCCGGCGCAGGCTTACTTGTGCAGCCAGCTGAGGAAGCCGCCTTTCTTGATCAAGGTCGGCTTTTGCAGCAACAACGACTCCCGGCTCTGCCGCCGGAACCGCTGCAATTTGCTCAGCGCCGTCTGCACGTCGCCACGCTGCTGCAAACAGGTCTTCACCTGTTCCTTGTCGATCCGGTACAGCACGCAACTGGTCAGCGTACGGAACTCGGCAAACGAATTGTCTTCGTCGATGATCCCCTCGACCCCCAATACTTCACCCGGTCCCATGCGCCCGGCTTCCAGCAGCTTCTCGCCATCGCGCACCGATGCCGACACCACACCGCTGCCAATCACCAGCAAATGATCGGAATGCTCGCCCACGCCGAGGATCACCTGGTCCGCCAGGTACTCCACTGCGGTCATGCGCTGGCTCAACGCATCCCGTTCCTCATCGCTCAGCGAGCGGAACACCCGCACTTCGTCCAGGACCTCGCGCTGGCGGCTGCGCGCAGGCAGGGTCAAATCGACGTTCCACATCACCCCGCTGGCCTCCAGATGGCGGTGCGCCAGGTCGAACAGCTGGTTGCGCGTTTCGGTCTTGCGTGCAGCCTCGGCAATGAAGCCACTGGCTTCGTATTCCACAGACTCCAACGTGGACGTTTTCACCGATACCTTGGCCGCAGGTGAGGCGAGCAGGGCAGTTGTGCCCTGCAAGGCCTTTTCCAGCGCATCGAATACCTTCCTCGGGCGCACCTTGGCCGGTACCACGACGCTGATGGCCACGCCGTGGCGGTCGGCCGGTCGGCTGTGGTTGAGCAGCTTGGCCTTGGCCGCTACCGAGTTGGGAATGACCGCCAGGCTGCCGGTGCCGGTAATCATGCGCGTCGCCCGCCAGTCGATATCCACCACCTTGCCTTCAGTGCCGTCGATCGAGATCGAATCGCCAATCTGATAGGGCCGCGTGGTATTCAGCACGATGCCGCTGAACACATCTGCCAAGGTGCTTTGCAGGGCCAGGCCGATAACGATGGCCATCACCCCGGACGTGGCCAACAGGCCCTTCACCGGCAGTTGCAACACATAGCCTGCGGCCGCGACCACGGCAGCGAGGAAGATCAACGCGCCTAGCACATCCTGCAGCAAGCGCCCGCCATGGCTGCCACGGGCTACCAGCAGCAGGCCGAATACCACGGTTACCGTGCGCGCGCCGAACAGCCACCAGCCAATCGTCAGCACCGTGGCCATCAAATTGCGGGGAACATCGTCGGGCCAAGGAGGCGGTTGCAGCGGGCTCATGCCGGCGGCCACCAGCACCGAGCTGAACACTACGAAGATCACCAGCCGTGTGCCGATGCGCCAGGCCCGGCGCTGGATGGGGATTGATTGCCAGAGCACCAGGTCAAGCAGGATCAGGGCGGTACCGAGCAACAACGGGGACGACTGGATGAACGCCAGCATGATGATCTCGGGTAGAGGGGAGGGCTGTGGGTAGTAATAGAGCAGGTTGCTGTTGCAAGCAATGGGGCTGGCGCAGTGCCTGTGGATGCCGGCACGCCCGCGAAGCGGCCAGCAAATTCCAGGGTCAAATCATCGTTCACATAACAGAACGCTAAAGCCAAAAACCGCTATCTACCGCTCCAAAGGTGATGGTTTTAATCTTCTCCCATCAACGCGAAACACCCAACTTACTGAAAATCAAAACCCTTAGGAGCTACCCCCATGAACAACTTCAAATACAACCGCCTGAACAAAGACGACGCCGCCGTACTGCTGGTTGACCACCAGGCGGGCCTGCTGTCCCTGGTCCGCGACATCGAGCCGGACGCCTTCAAGAACAACGTGTTGGCCCTGGCCGACCTGGCCAAGTTCTTCAACCTGCCGACCATTCTTACCACCAGCTTTGAACAAGGCCCCAACGGCCCCCTGGTGCCCGAGCTGAAAGCACTGTTCCCGGACGCGCCGTACATCGCCCGCCCAGGCCAGATCAACGCTTGGGACAACGAAGACTTCGTCAAGGCAGTGAAGGCCACCGGCAAGAAGCAGCTGATCATTGCCGGCGTGGTAACCGAAGTGTGCGTAGCCTTCCCGGCGCTGGCCGCCCTGGAAGAAGAGTTCGACGTGTTCGTGGTGACCGATGCCTCCGGCACCTTCAATGCCATGACCCGCGACGCCGCCCATGACCGCATGAGCCGTGCCGGTGCGCAACTGATGACCTGGTTCGGCGTGGCCTGCGAGCTGCACCGCGACTGGCGCAACGACATCGAAGGCCTGGCCGCGCTGTGCTCCAACCACATCCCGGACTACCGCAACCTGATGACCAGCTACAACGCCTTCAACGCCAACAAATAAGCGCAAACGCCGCGGGCACCGCCAATCGGTGCCCGCCCAGGGCAGCACACCTATCCAATCCAGCGCCCGTCCGCCGTTGCACAGTGGATGCGGGCAAGCTCATCCCAAGGAACGCCGATGAACACCGCACTCCATGACAACCGCGAAGTGGTGACCGTATGCCTGCAACACAAAGTGCTTGATCGCTCGCCGGGCACCCCGGCAGCGCAACCGCCGCGCTGGAAGCAGGCGCTGCTGACCTACTTGGTGATCTGCCCGATGACCATGGTCGTCCCGCAACTGCTGGCGCCGCTGTTCGCACGCTTCCCGCAGCTGGGCGGCGTGATCACCGGCAACCTGATCGTCAACCTGTTCGTCATCCTGCCCGTGGTGTTCTACATCATGCCTTGGGTAACTCGCCGCTGCGCCAACTGGCTGCGCGGCTGAGCCGACGCCTATACCTCGAAACGTTCAAGGAGATACCGTTATGAGCACGTTCGTTACCCGCGATGGCACGTCGATCTATTTCAAGGACTGGGGCAGTGGCAAGCCTGTGCTGTTCAGCCACGGCTGGCCGCTGGACGCCGACATGTGGGATTCGCAGATGGAATTCCTGGCCAGCCGCGGTTACCGCACCATCGCCTTCGACCGCCGGGGTTTCGGCCGTTCCAGCCAGCCATGGAACGGCTACGATTACGACACCTTTGCCGATGACATCGCCCAGTTGATCGAGCACCTCGACCTGCGCGACGTCACCTTGGTGGGCTTCTCGATGGGGGGCGGTGACGTCAGCCGCTATATCGCCCGCCACGGCAGCGAGCGGGTGGCCGGGCTGGTGCTGCTGGGCGCGGTAACCCCAGTGTTCGGCAAACGTGACGACAACCCTGAAGGTGTCGACCTGTCGGTGTTCGAAGGTATTCGCGCCGGCCTGCGTGCCGACCGAGCGCAATTCATCGCCGATTTTGCTGCGCCTTTCTATGGCATCAACCATGGCCAGCAGGTGTCCCAGGGCGTGCAGACGCAGACGCTGAACATCGCGCTGATGGCGTCCATCAAGGGCACCCTGGATTGCGTGACGGCGTTCTCCGAAACCGACTTCCGCCCGGACATGGCCAAGGTCGATGTGCCGACCCTGGTGATTCATGGCGATGACGACCAGATCGTGCCATTCGAGACCACCGGCAAGCAGGCCGCAGAGCTGATTCGCGGGGCGGAGTTGAAGGTGTATGCCGGGGCGCCGCACGGTTTTGCAGTGACCCATGCGCAGCAGCTGAATGAGGACTTGCTGGCGTTCCTTCAGCGGTAATTGTGGGAAACATTCGCGGGTGAACTCGCTCCTACAGACGTTCGCAGTCCGTTGTAGGAGCGGGTTTACCCACGAAGAGGCCGGCCCAGACAGCAAAAAGCTTGACCAGGGCTAACCTTCTTCAACCCACCGCACATCCATCCAAGCCCAAGCCTTGCATCAACCGGCATGCTTCGCAGTCCCCCTGCCGGCCCTCGTCGGAGAAGCTTATGTCCCAGGACCGCAACGACAAGACTCGTCGCCAGTTCCTCGCCACCAGCACCGTGCTCGGTGCCGCCGGCGCGCTCTGGTCCGCATTGCCCTTCACCGGCCAAGCCGGTTCCGCTCACGCATCCAGCCAAGGAGGTTCCATGACCGCCGACCTGATTCTGTTCAACGGCAAGCTGCACACCGTTGACCGCGAAAAGCCCACCGCGACCGCCGTCGCCATCAAGGACGGCCGCTTCGTCGCCGTGGGTAACGACGCCGAGGCCATGGCCCACAAGGGCGCCGCCACGCAAATCATCGATCTCAAGCAACGCACGGTGATTCCGGGCCTGAATGACTCGCACCTGCACCTGATCCGCGGTGGCCTGAACTACAACCTCGAACTGCGCTGGGAAGGCGTGCCGTCGGTGGCTGATGCCCTGCGCATGCTCAAGGACCAGGCCGCGCGTACGCCAACCCCGCAGTGGGTGCGGGTAGTCGGTGGCTGGAACGAATTCCAGTTCGCCGAAAAACGCATGCCCACCCTGGAAGAAATCAACCAGGCTGCGCCCGATACCCCGGTATTCCTGCTGCACCTGTACGACCGCGCGCTGCTCAACCGCGCTGCGCTCAAGGCTGTCGGCTACGACAAGAGCACCCCGAACCCGCCAGGTGGCGAAATCCAGCGTGACAAGTTCGGCAACCCGACCGGCATGCTGATCGCCCGCCCCAACGCAATGATCCTCTACGCCACCCTGGCCAAGGGGCCGAAGCTGCCGCTGGAGTACCAGGTCAACTCCACCCGCCAGTTCATGCGCGAACTCAACCGCCTGGGCCTGACCAGCGCCATCGATGCCGGCGGTGGCTACCAGAATTTCCCCGATGACTACTCGGTGATTCAGGAGTTGGCCGACAACAACCAGCTGACCGTGCGCATCGCCTACAACCTGTTCACCCAGAAGCCCAAGGAAGAGCTGGACGACTTCAAGAAGTGGACGTCCAGCGTCAAGCTGCACAGCGGTACCGACTTCTTGCGCCACAACGGCGCTGGCGAAATGCTGGTGTTCTCCGCCGCCGACTTCGAGGACTTCCTCGAACCGCGCCCGGACCTGCCGCAGACCATGGAAGAGGAGCTGGAGCCGGTGGTACGCCACCTGGTCGAGCAACGCTGGCCATTCCGCCTGCACGCCACCTACAACGAGTCGATCACGCGCATGCTCGACGTGTTCGAAAAGGTCAACCGGGACATCCCGTTCAATGGCTTGCCGTGGTTCTTCGACCACGCCGAAACCATCACCCCCCAGAACATCGAGCGCGTGCGGGCGCTGGGTGGCGGTATTGCCATTCAGGATCGCATGGCCTTCCAGGGTGAGTACTTCGTCGATCGTTACGGCGCCAAGGCTGCCGAACAGACCCCGCCGATCAAGCGCATGCTCGACATGGGCGTGCCGGTCGGTGCCGGTACCGATGCCACCCGAGTGTCCAGCTACAACCCGTGGACTTCGCTGTACTGGCTGGTCAGCGGCAAGACCGTTGGTGGCATGGAGCTGTACCCGGAAGGCCTCAGCCGTGACACTGCTTTGCAGCTGTTTACCCAAGGCAGTGCCTGGTTCTCCAGCGAGCAAGGCAAGAAGGGCCAGATCAAGGTCGGCCAGCTGGCTGACCTCGCGGCGCTGTCGCTGGACTTCTTCAGCGTCGAGGAAGAGGCGATAAAGGGCATCGAGTCGATGCTGACCATCGTCGACGGCAAAGTGGTGTATGCAGCGGGTGAGTTCGATCGCCTCGGTCCACCCCAGGTGCCGGTCTTGCCCGAGTGGTCTCCGGTGGCCAAGGTGCCGGGCCACTGGCGTGTGGGTACGCCGTCGCTGGCGGCCGCCGTGCACCAGTGCTCGGGGCCGTGCGGAGTGCACGCACACAGCCATGACAAGGCGCGTAAATCGAGTGTTCCGGTCAATGACTTCCAGGGCTTCTGGGGGGCGCTGGGCTGTTCGTGCTTCGCCTTCTAAGCTGAGCTGAAGTAAAGAGGGGGCCAAGATCTGGCCCCTTTCTTGTGTCTCAAGGGCCGCATCAAGGGTGAGCCCGATGCTCCCCGCCAGCCAACAGATGCCGAATTCGCACTTCAACCCCAGCGGTCTGCAGCATCCGCACCCGCGCCTCGATCTTCAGTTCCCCCCGGGTCACCCGATGGTGATGCCTCAGATGCTCAAGCCACGATTCCTCGAAGAAAAACTCCAGCCACAACGCAGGATCAGCGCTGTCGCGCATCAACCCCCAGGACAATGCGCCATTTCGCTTGCGCATTGCCTCCAGCTCTCGCGCCGCCAGCTGGAATGCTTCGCCTTTGGCCGGCTCGATATGGTACTCCACGGTCACCATAACCGGCCCGCTTTCCTTGTCCACGTCATCGCCAAGCACCGGCACCGGCCAATGCAGAGACGGCGTCAACTCCTCGGCGTCGGTGTCCGGCAGTGTCACCTTGCAAGTCAGCAAGGTGCCCAGCAGCAGGCCCCCAGCGGCAACCAGCAGGCTGATGGTGATCGATACATGGCTGGCCACGGTACCCCAGAGCAAGCCACCACTGGCCATGGCACCAAAGAAGATCAGGATGTACACCGACAACGCCCGCGCCCTGACCCAGGCCGGTACTGAGGTCTGCGCCGCCACCTGCAGGTTGGACAGCACGGCAATCCACGCCGCGCCGCTGAGCAGCATGGCCGGCAGCAGCACATAGAAATTGCGCACCAACGCCAGGGCCAGCAGGAAAAGGGCATACAACAGGCTGGCGAGCAGCACCAGGCGGTCACGGCTGATGCGTTCACGCAGGCGTGGCAGCAGGGTGGCACCGGCCACCGCGCCGATGCCGATGGCTGCCAGTAGCAGGCCGAAATCGGCGGCAGTGCCGTGCATCTCGCCGCGCACGATCAACGGCAGCAGCGAAGTGCCGGCGCTGGCGCAGAAGAAAAACGCCAACGCCCGCAACAGCACCGCCTGCAAGGGTTTGGCACTGCGTGCAAAACGCAGCCCGGTGCGCATGGCGGCGACAAACCGCTCCGCCGGCAGCAGGGGCTCCTTCACCTCACGTTTCCACAGGAACAGCACCAGGATCACCCCGGCGAACGAAATGGCGTTCAGGGCAAAGGTCAGCCACGGGCCGACCATGCTCACCACCACGCCGGCCAGCGCCGGGCCTATGGCGCGGGACACGTTGATGCCGACACTGGAAATGGCCACTGCATTGGCCAGGTCTTCCTTGCCCACCAGTTCCGGCGTCAGTGCGCTCCAGGCCGGCATCATCAGCGCGGTGCCGATACCCAGTGCCAGGGTCAGCACCAGCAGCAGCGTAATGTTCATCAGGCCGAGCAGCGTCAGCGCTGCCAGCGCTACGGCCACCGTCGACATCCACAGTTGCACCAGCAGCAGGTAGCGGCGTTTGTCGACGATGTCCGCTGCCGCGCCTGCGGGCAGGGCCAGGAAGAACATCGGCAGCGAGCCGGCTACCTGGATCAACGCCACGTGCAGCGGGCTGGTCGACAGCGTGGTCATCAGCCAGCCGGCGCCCACCTCGTGCATCCAGGTGCCGATGTTGGAGGCGATGGTGGCGATCCACAGCATGCGGAACGTGCTGTTGCGCAGGGGGCTCCAGGCGCCTGAAGGTGAGGTGCTCATGTCAGAAGCTGCCTTTGAGTGGGTATTCGATGATCAGGTAGATGCGGTCGATGTCATCGCCGGCCTGGGCCTGGTTGGCACGGTGGCTGACGTGGGAGAACGACAGGCTCAGGTCCTTGGCGGCGCCCGACTGCACCACGTACTTCAGGTCGATGTCGCGTTCCCAGTGTTTGCCGCCGTCGCCGTACTGGTTCACGTACGCCCCGCCCGCCGATGCGTGGCTGCCGTCGATGCCACGGCCACTGACGTAGCGGCCCATCAGGCTCAGGCCAGGCATACCGAAAGTGGCGAAGTTGAGGTCGTAGCGCAGTTGCCACGAGCGCTCGCCGGGCCCGTTGAAGTCGGCGTACTTGATCGAGTTGGCCAAGTAGATGGAATCGCCACCGACGAAGTCGAACGGGGTGTTGCCCTCGACTTTCTGGTAGGCCAGGCTCAGCGCCTGGGCGCCGAAACTGTATTTGGCCAGAAGGCTGTAGGCGAGGGTGTCGATTGCGCCCGCGCTGGCGTTGCCGGTGTCGCGGGTTTTGTACAGGTTGCCGTCCAGGCGCCAGTTGCCTTCAGCCAGGTTCAGGTTCAGGTAGGCCTGGCGCCAGGTGTCCTGCAACTGCCCGGCATACAGCGCGCCGCCGAACGGGCCTGCGGGCGCGAAGGTGGCGCCGGCCAGGCTGATTGCACGGTTGTGAGTGCTGGCGCCGTAGCCGCTGAAGTCGTCATGGGTAGAGCTGTTGTCCTGGTTGTTGAAGGCGGTGAAACGCCCGGCCTGGAGGCGCCAGCCGGGCAGGTCGGTGTTCTCCACGAGCCAGCCGGTGGCGTATTCGGGGTGCAGGCGTTTGTCGCCGGTATCGAATACCGGTGTTTCCACCATCATCTCGCCATAGCGCAGGCGGGTATTGCCCAGGCGAAGTTTGAGTGCGGCACCAGCGCTGGAATAGTCGGACTCGGCGCGGCCATCGCTGTCGCGTGGCAGCAGGCCGGTGCCGGCATGGCCGCGGCCGCCGTCGAGCTTGAGGCCGATAAAACCGTGGGCATCGATGCCCACCCCGACAGCGCCCCCGATGAACCCGGAGCGTACCTCGCCGATGAAGCCCTGGGCCCATTCCTGGCGGTAGTTCTGGCCGCTGGCGGAAGGTGAGCGGAAGTCGCTGTGCAGGAAATAGTTGCGGCTGAGCAGCGACCAGCCGGGTTCATCGGCTTGGCTGAATGTGGGGCACAAGGCGAGCGTGGCGAGCAGGGCGCGGCCCGGTCCGTGAGTGGCGCGGATCATGAAGGCTCCGGAGGGGATGATCCGGGACTGTGGAGCAAGCGTAGGCCAGCGGTCTTGTAAGGGTGTGCTGGGGGAGGTGCGTTACTTGTGCTCGCACCCTCATTGCAGGAGCGGCTTTCACCGCGAAGACGCCGAGACAGGCTGCCTAGACGCTGAACGCCTGGACAATAGCCTCTATCACCACCCGCACCCGCGCGGTGTGCCGCACATCCTGATGGGTTACCAGCCAGATGTCGTAAGGCTTGCCCGGCGCCCATACCTGCTGCAGGCCATCGCGCTCCCCCAGTGGCACCGGCAGCTCACCCAGGCCGATACCGCTTGCCAGCGCCCGCCGCACCATCAGACCCGAGGTGCAGGTCATTGCAACCCGCCCTTGAGCAATCGACTCGCCCGCCAGGGTCACCTCTTTGCCGCTGTCCAGGTACGGTTGGTAGATCACCAGTTCGTGCCCGGCAAATGCGCTGCCCGGCGGGGGTTCACCGCGTCGCTGCAGGTATTCGCGAGAAGCGAAAAGCCCGCTGTGCCAGCGCGCCAGCCGCCGCACCACCAGCTCGGGGTTATCCGGCTTATGTGTACGCACAGCGATATCGGCCTCGCGCTGGCTGAGGTTGAGCATCTGCGTCGAAGCGTGCAGTTGCACTTCGATACCCGGGTGGTCGAGGCGCAGGCGGGCAATCGCCGGGATGATGAAGTCGAGGGCGAAGGAATCGGTGGTGGTGACCCGCACTGCGCCGCTCAGGCGCTCATCCATGCCAAGAATCTGCCGCTGCAGGCCGGCGGCGGCCGTCTCCATCTCGAGTGCCGCACGCATCGCCACTTCGCCGGCGCTGGTCAACGAATAGCCGTTGGAGGTGCGCAGGAATAGGGTCGCGCCCAGCGCACTCTCCAACGACGACAGCCGGCGGCCGACGGTTGCCTGGTCCACACCCAGGCGACGGGCTGCGCCTCGCAAAGTCTGCTCGCGGCACAGCGCGAGAAAGACGCGGGTATCGTCCCAGTTCATCAACGTGATCCTCGATGATGCAATGATGCAGTGCAGTAGTGAGAAATCGCTGCATTTTTTCTGCGATCGGCCACTTTATGCTGTTCCCATCGTTATCAACAAGCGCCGACGCTGGCGCAAGGGAATATCATGAGCGACTCAACATCACGTTCTCCCTGGCTGCCGATCTGGGCCGGGCTGTGTGCCAGCCTGGTAGGTATCGGCCTGGCGCGTTTTGCCTATACACCGCTGATTCCGGCGCTGATCGGCGCGCATTGGTTCGACAGTTCGGCGGTGGTCTACCTCGGTGCTGCCAACCTTGCCGGCTATCTGATCGGCGCCCTCGTCGGCAGGCCATTGACTGCACGCTGGTCGAGTGCATCAGTGCTGCGCTGCATGATGCTCTGTGTCAGCCTGGCGTTCCTGGCGTGTGCTTGGCCGCTGTCGGTGAGCTGGTATTTCGGCTGGCGGTTACTGTCCGGGGTGGCTGGCGGGGTGATCATGGTACTGGCGGCCAGCGCAATCCTGCCCCATGTCGCGGCCTCGCGGCGTGGGCTGGCCAGTGGCGCGATCTTTCTCGGCATCGGTCTGGGTATCGCCGGTGCCGCGAGCCTGGTGCCTTGGCTGCTGGGCAAGGGCTTGCAGCAGACCTGGCTTGGGCTGGCCCTGCTGTCGCTGCTGCTGACCCTCACCAGCTGGGCTGGTTGGCCGGCCGAGCCCGAGTATGCGCAGGTTACGCAGACGAAGCAGCAAGCGGTTGCCTCGCCTGCCATCCTTGTTCTCTTCAGTCAGTACGCGCTCATGGCAACAGCTCTGGTGGCACCGATGATGTTCCTGGTGGACTACATCAGCCGTGGTCTTGGCGCGGGTACACATGCCGGGGCCGTGATCTGGGGGCTGTATGGCCTGGGGGCAATTGCCGGGCCGGTGGCTTACGGGCTGATGGCCGACCACCTGGGGGCACGTGCCGGCATTCGCCTGGTGTTGCTGGCGCAACTGGCAGCCTTGGCGGTGCTGCTGGTTAGCCGTGACTTGCGCCTGCTCGGCGCCGCCGCACTGTTGATTGGTTCGTTCCCGCCGGGCATCGTGCCGCTGGCGCTGGCCAGGGTGCACCAACTGGTCGATGGCCATGCCCGGCAGAATGCGACCTGGAGCAGGGCGACGGTATCGTTCGCCAGTTTTCAGGCCATTGCAGGTTACGCTTATTCAGCACTGTTTGCTGCCAATGGCGGCCATTACACCGTACTGTTCGCCGTAGCCGCTGGCGCGGTGCTGCTGGCGCTGTTGATTGATCTGCTGCCCAAAGAGCGTCAAGCCATGTCGCTGATTGCGAACTCCTCTGCCAAGTGATCGATCAGCGCCCGCACCGATGGCAGCAGCCCGCGGCGCGATGGGAAGATCGCATGCACAATGCCGCAACGCGGGTGCCAGTCTGGAATCAGCTCAACCAGACGTCCTGCCGCCAGGTCCTCACGCACCGCCACCCGCGGCAAGTGTGCGATCCCCACTCCGGCTACCACGAAGTGTCGCAGGGCAAACAGGTCGTCGGTCACCATGCGCGGCGTATGCGGGATGACAATGCTGCGGCTGCTGTCCTCGCCCTGGAACAGCTCCCATTGGTATTCGCGCTGGGCGCTGCCCCAGTGCAGGCTCGGCAGCGTGCCGAGCATCCGTGGGTCGAAGCTTTCGCCCAGCTGCTCAAGGTACTGCGGCTGACCCACCAGGCACTGGGTACTGTTGCTGAGCACTTTCATCACCATGTCGGTGTTCTCCAGCGGCGGAAAGCGCACCCGCAGTGCGATGTCGAAGCCCTCATGCAGCAGGTCGACACGGCGGTTGGTACTTTCGATGAACAGCTCCACCTGCGGGTACTTGAGCATGTAGCGGGTCAGCATCGGCCCGACCCAGGAATTGAGCAGGGTGGTCGGGCAACTGATACGCACCAGCCCGCGGGGTTCGCTGCGGTTGCGCTCGATGATCTCCGCCGCGCCTTCGGCCTCTACGCGCATGGCCAGGCAGCGGTTGTAGTAGGCCTGGCCGATCTCGGTCAGCGAGCAGTGGCGGCTGGTGCGGTGCAGCAGCCGCACGCCCAGGCGGTCCTCAAGGTCAGCGATACGCCGGCTGAGTTTTGATTTGGGCATGTCCAGCGCCCGCCCGGCGGGGGCGAAGCCACCGTGCTCCACGACCTGGGTGAAGTAGTAGAGAGAGTTGAGGTCTTCCAATGATCGGTCTCCGGTTATCTGTTGGCCTGTACCCGCGAAGGGGCCGGCAAAACCAACGCCAATCCATCGTTCATAAATCGGAACGCTAAAGCCAGATTCTGCTAACTACCGCCGCAAAGGTGATGATTTTAATCTGTGCCCATCAACGCGAAACACCCCGGATTGCTGAAAAATTCATAACCCTTAGGAGCACAGACCATGAGCAAATTCACCTACAACCGCCTGAACAAAGACGACGCTGCCGTACTGCTGGTCGACCACCAAGCTGGGCTGCTGTCGCTGGTGCGCGACATCGAACCGGACAAGTTCAAGAACAACGTGCTGGCGCTGGCTGACCTGGCCAAGTTCTTCAACCTGCCGACCATCCTCACCACCAGCTTCGAGCAAGGCCCTAACGGCCCGCTGGTGCCGGAACTGAAAGCCCTGTTCCCTGATGCCCCGTACATCGCCCGCCCTGGCCAGATCAACGCCTGGGACAACGAGGATTTCGTCAAGGCGGTGAAGGCGACCGGCAAGAAGCAACTGATCATTGCCGGTGTTGTGACCGAGGTTTGCGTGGCGTTCCCGGCGCTGTCGGCCTTGGAGGAAGAATTTGACGTGTTCGTGGTGACTGATGCTTCCGGCACTTTCAACGAAATGACCCGCGATGCTGCCCATGACCGCATGAGCCAGGCGGGTGCCCAACTGATGACCTGGTTCGGCGTGGCCTGCGAGCTGCACCGCGACTGGCGCAACGATGTCGAAGGGCTGGCTGCACTTTGCTCCAACCACATTCCGGATTATCGCAACCTGATGACCAGCTATAACGCGCTGACTGCGGGTAAGTAATCAACCATCAGCAACGCGCACAAAGGCCGGCTCTCTCTGTAGAGAGCCGGCCTTTTTTGTTTGTTGTACCGGCCTCTTCGCGGGCAAGCCCGCGAAAGGGCCGGTACAGGCGATTCAGTTCATGGGCTGTGACTCAATCCCATCCAGCAATGCCTCCACCAACCCTTCTGCCATTTCGAGTGCGTTCAGGTTGCTCCAGAACAGGCTCTTGCCTGTGTCATCCAGATGCTCCAAGGCTTTGTAGCCACAGTCGTAGGCGCCGCGCAGGTACTGGGCGACATGCACCAGGGCATCGTGGGCCGAGACGTCGGGGTTTACGGTGAACAATGGGGGATGGCCGGCATCGCAGCGGCTGAAAGAGCGTTGTGTGGTGTTGGGGAGGGGTGGATCGGGGACGATTCTTTTCATGGCAATTCCTTCTCCAGGATTGAACTGCAACCACCCGTTTCCACGCAGAAGGCGGCAGTTGTGCGCGGGGTGGAAAACCGGTGAGAAGGCAAGCCGGTAGGCCAAACGGCCTCACGCGCACAACTGCCATAACGGCAGCCCTTCATCACATCCGGGTTTCCACACCCGATCGCTGAACCGACAGCGACCCGGTTAGCCTAGAGAGCAGGCCTTCCCCGGACAATCAGACGGGCGTCGACACGGTGTGTAGGATAAATCCTTGGGATTGGCGTGAACGTAGGAAATGGTTCGCGGGGAAGTAGGACCCAGCTGAGAATTGACGATTTTGTGATGGTTTTTGTGTGTTCGTGTAACGGCAGCGAGGTGATCGTCAGGAGGTTGCAGGATGGCCTCCAGGTGCCTGGCGGGAGTTTTTGGGCGCCCATGAGATCGAGCGCCGCCCGCGCGGCGCATCGCGAGCTGCGCTCGCTCCTACGTTTGTTTCGGGCCAGTTATGCCTGTGACAGGCGCGCGCGACCGCCTTGTTGGTATGACGCGATATCGCGCCATGCGCCAAGGCGTACGCGCGCAAATCCCACAGGAATGATTGGCCCGAAACAAACGTAGGAGCGAGCGCAGCTCGCGATGCGCCGCGCGGGCGGCGCTCGGTCTCACAGGCGCCATAGTTCTTATGGCATGCGCCACCCGGGCGGCGCCCGATCTCACAGGCACTACAACCCTCAAGACATGCGCCACAAGCCCTCAATCCGTATCCGAATCAAACAACCTTTCCAGCTCCACCCGCGCCTCCTTGGCCGTCTGCATCACCTTGGCCCGGTCATCACGCACTTGCCCCTGGGCCTCCAGCACCTCTTCGTCATGCTGGGTGAACCGCGCAATGCGGTCCGCCGCCTGTTCATCGCTCAGGCCCAACCCCACCAGCGCCCGGCGCGTCATTTCCAGGCTGGAGTAGAACGTTTCGCGAATCGGCTCGGCACCCACATCCACCAACTTGTGCACATGCTGGCGGTTACGCGCCCGGGCCAGCACCTTCAGGTGTGGGTACAGGCGCTTCACCCGTTCGGCGGTATGAATGGCGGCTTCTGGGTCATCAATGGTGATGATGAAATACTCCGCTTCACCCACCTTGGCGGCGTGCAGCACCTCCGGGCGCAGCGGGTCGCCGTAGAACACTGGCACCTGTTCGAACATGCGGGTCATCTCGATCGTGTCCACCGAGGTTTCCAGGGCAATGAACGGGATTTTCTGTGCCCGCAGGATGCGCGCGACGATCTGGCCCATGCGGCCCATGCCGACGATCACCACCCGTGGCGTATCCGTGCGGATCTGCTTGTACTGCTCGGGTACCTCCCGCGCCGGCTGTGGGCGCTTGAGGGCGCGGGCGCAGCCAATCATCAGCAGCGGGGTAATGGCCATCGACAGGGTGATGGTCATCAGCAGCAGGTCGTAGGTCTGGGTGTCGAACAGGCCCTGGTCCTTGCCCAGCTTGAACACCACGAAAGCGAACTCGCCACCGGCCGCCAGCACCATGCCCAGGCGCAGCGCGCTGGCGCCGCTCAGGCCTCCCGCCAGGCGGCCGACGCCCACCAGCAGTACCAGCTTCACCGCCACCAGCAGCAGGGTCAGGCCCAGCACCACCAGTGGCATTTCCAGCAGCAGGCGCAAGTTGGCCCCCATGCCGACACTGATGAAGAACAACCCGAGCAGCAGGCCCTTGAATGGCTCGATCTGTGACTCCAGCTCGTGGCGGTATTCCGAGTCGGCCAGCAGCAGGCCGGCGAGGAAGGCACCCAGAGCCATGGAGATGCCAGCTTCTTCCATCAGCCAGGCGGTGCCGATCACTACCAGCAGCGCGGTGGCGGTAGACACTTCCGGCAGGCCGGTGCGGGCAACGGTGCGGAACACCGGGCGCAGCAGGTAGCGGCCGCCGATGATTACCACGGCGATGCTGGCGAATACCTTCAAGCCGTGTTGCAGGCTGTCGCCGTGGCTGGTGTCCGGGCCGCTGGCGGCCAGCAGTGGTACCAGAGCGATCAGCGGAATGGCGGCAATGTCCTGGAACAGCAGGATGGCGAACGCCAGGCGGCCGTGCGGTGCATTGAGCTGCTTGCTCTCAGCCAGGCTCTGCAGGCCGAGGGCGGTGGATGACAGCGCCAGGCCCAGGCCGAGCACGATGGCTGCCGGGAGCGTCTGGCTGAAACCGAACAGGGCAATGGCACCGATCAGCGCGCCGGTCAGCAGCACCTGGGCCGTGCCAACGCCGAACACCGACTTGCGCATCAGCCACAGGCGCTTGGGCGACAACTCCAGGCCAATGATGAACAGCAGCAGGACCACGCCCAGCTCGGAAATGTGCGCCACGCTTTCGGTATCGCGGATCAGGCCGAGTGCTTGCGGGCCGATGACCACGCCGGCCAGCAGGTAACCGAGCACCGCGCCCAGTTGCAGGCGCTTTGCCAGGGGGACGGCGAGGACTGCGGCGAGCAGAAAGATCACCGCGGTTTGCAGAAGGCTGCCTTCGTGTGGCATTGGCTCGTACTCCATGAGCTGCCGGGGCAGCGTTCGAACAGTTTGACGGACAATTCTGAGGGGCGGGTCGGCGCCAGACAATCGTCTGACGGGAAGAAACATTGTCCTGATCAGGGTGACAATCGGTGCCGTCTATTACCTGTAGCCGCAGGCGCGCTTGCGGTAAGGCAGCGCTAGTCCGACTGTTCACCGCCACCAAACTGCGCCCGATACTGCGCTGGCGTCATGCCAATCCGCTCGCAGAATACCTTGCGCATGTGCCGGTCACTGCCGAACCCACACTGCGCCGCCACCACCTTCATCGGCAGGTCACCGCATTCGAGCAGCTTGCGCGCGCGATCGATGCGCGCATTCTGCAGGTACTGCAGCGGTGTAATGCCCACCTCACGCTGAAACGTCCTGGCAAAGTTGCGCCCGCTCATGGCCACCAGGTCGGCCATCTTCTGCACGGTGAACGCCTGCTCGATATGGTC
This sequence comes from Pseudomonas sp. LB-090624, assembly GCF_003205205.1. Classification (GTDB taxonomy): domain Bacteria; phylum Pseudomonadota; class Gammaproteobacteria; order Pseudomonadales; family Pseudomonadaceae; genus Aquipseudomonas. Next base: position 97,790 of record NZ_QJRL01000003.1, on the reverse strand, counting down.
GACGATGTATGCCTGCACCCGGGCAATCGGTGAATCATCGCGTGGTATCGCCGCCAGCAGTGGCCCATAGGGTGTCTGCCCACCCTGGCGATGGCGGGCGACCAGCAGTACCTTGGCCACTTCCAGGGCCAGCGCCTTGCCGTGGTCTTCAGCGACCACCGCCAATGCCAGGTCGATGCCTGCGGTGATTCCGCCCGAGGTGATCAGGCAGCGGTCGATGACATAGATCTGCTCGGTTTCTACCTTGGCCTCGGGAAACGCCTGCGCCAGGCGCTCGACGTAGTTCCAGTGAGTGGTGCAGCGATAGCCATCCAGCAGCCCCGCCCTGCCCAGCAGGAACACCCCGGTACAGATTGCACCAAAGCGTCTGGCACTGCGCACCGCCTGCGGCAGCCAACGCTCCAGCCCAGGTAGGGCGACGTCATAGGCGCCTGGGCCGCCCGGTACCAGCAACAGATCCACGCCTTCGGGCAATGCCTCCAGGCGCAGGTCGGCCAGGACGGTCAGGCCGCACGAGCCGCGGATCGCCTGATTGTTCTCGGCTACGGTGAGCAATCGGTACCGTTTGTCTTCAGGCAAGAACCGGTTGGCAATGGCAAAGGCGTCCATTGGCCCGGTCACGTCCAGCAACAGCACATCGTTGAACAGCACCATGGCCACGGTCCGATGAGCGCGATTTTCCTGCATACCTCATAACCCCAAGTGTCCTGAGCACGCATCTTAGGGCAGCTCTGCACGATTAAGAACAATTCAGCTTTGGCTCAGGACTTTGTCATGAGCCGCGGGCGAGACTTTTCTCACTGAACAGGAGAGTCGTCATGCCCCCTGGGACACCCCAACCACCGCTGCAAGCCCCTGGTGCGTTGACGCCAGCGCGCTTGCGCCAGGCCAAGGAGCTGATGCTGCGCAGCTCGCTGTCGATCATCGAGATCGCTGGCGTGTGCAACCTCACCCGCAGCCATTTCTCCCGCGCCTTCAAGGTCAATACCGGCCTATCGCCCCAGGCGTGGCGCCTGCTGGCACGTATGGAAAAGGCCAAGCGCCTGCTCGCGACCGAGGCGCCGATCACCCACGTCAGCCTGGAGTGCGGCTTTTGCGACCAGGCCCATTTCACCCGCGCCTTCAGCCGCCTGGTCGGCCAACCGCCGAACGCCTGGCGCCAGGCGCACGCCATTCCTTAAGCCGAAGCTATCCTCTGGTATACCCCCTTGCGGGCAGTGCCGGCCGCTTTCCCAACCCAAGGAGTCACCCCGATGAGCCAACCCGATTACAAGCGCCTGAACAAAGACGACGCCGTGGTCCTGCTGGTGGATCACCAGACCGGCCTGATCTCGCTGGTGCAGGACTTCTCACCCAACGAATTCAAGAACAACGTGTTGGCCCTGGGCGACCTTGCCAAGTTCTTCGGCCTGCCAACCATCCTCACCACCAGCTTCGAGCAGGGCCCGAACGGCCCGCTGGTACCCGAGCTGAAAGAGATGTTCCCGGACGCCCCCTACATCGCCCGCCCTGGCCAGATCAACGCGTGGGATAACGAAGACTTCGTCAAGGCGATCAAGGCCACTGGCCGCAAGCAGCTGATCATCGCCGGCGTGGTCACCGACGTGTGCGTGGCGTTCCCGACCCTGTCGGCGCTGGCGGAGGGTTTTGAAGTATTCGTGGTCACCGATGCCTCGGGCACCTTCAACGAAACCGTGCAGCAGGCGGCGTGGGTGCGCATGACCCAGGCGGGCGCGCAGATGATGAACTGGTTCTCGGTGGCGTGTGAGCTGCACCGCGACTGGCGCAACGACATCGAAGGGCTGGGCAACCTGCTGTCGCAGCGTATCCCCAACTACCGCAACCTGATGAACAGCTACGCGGCGTTGACCTCACGGTGATTCAACCCTGCGCCGGCCGCTTTGCGGTCTTTTCCGCGAACAGGCCGGCCCAGGCTACGAATGACTCACCGGCAGACTGAAACGAATCCGGCATCCACCCAGCTCCGACACCAGCGCCTGCAACTCTCCACCATGGGCCTGCACCACCGAACTGCAAATCGCCAGCCCCATGCCCATGCCACTGCTCTTGGTGGTGTAGAACGCCCCGAATACCCGTTCCCGTTCCTCGGGCGCAATCCCCGGCCCGTTGTCGTCCACGCAGATCTCCACCCGCTCTCCAGCCTGTGCCGAGGCAATCCGCAGCACACCATTGCTGCGATACCCTGCCAACGCCTCCAGGCCATTGGTAATCAAGTTGAACACCAGCTGCTGCAACTGCACCGGGTCGGCCATCACGCTGACCCCTGCCTGTAGCTGCGTCTGCACGTCCACTGCACCTCTGGCGGCATCGGCCGATGTCAAACGCACGACCTCGCGGATCAGCTCGTCCAGCTTCACTGCCTTCAGTTGCATCGGTGACTGCCGGGCCAGCGAGCGCAGCGCCCGCACGATGTTAGCGGCACGCTCACTGTCATTGCGGATGTCCTCCAGGCCGGCAATCGCTTCTTCCAGGTCGGGCGTCGCGCGTTTCAGCCAACGCAGGCTGGCAGCGGCATTGGCGGTGATGCCCAGCAGCGGTTGGCTGATCTCATGGGCAATCGAGGCCGACAGCTCGTTCATCACTTGCAGGTGCGCCGTGCGCGCGAGCTCTGCACGCGAGTGGCGCAGTTCCGCCTCCATCTGCGCGCGGCTCTGGTTGTCTTCGGCCAGGCGTGTATAGAACTTGGCCGTCTGCAGCGACACCGCTGCCTGCGATGCAAGGATTTCCAGCATGGCCAGGCGCTGGCTGCCGAACAGGTTGGGCACCAGCCGGTTTTCCAGGTACACCAGGCCGATCAGCACCCCCTGGATCACCAGAGGCAGGCACAGTACCGAGCGAGCGTTGCGTAAGTTCAGTTCCTGGCGAAAAGCCTCGGGGCAATCGCTTTGGGCATCATTGAGCAGCAGTGGCTTGCGCGTGCGCATGGTGGTGTTGATGACCGACAGCGGTGCCTGGGTCATGAATTTCTGGCAGTTGTCCATGCTCACATGCAGCCCGGCATCGTCGATGAACGCAAGGGCGGCCATCTGGAATTCGGCGCCACTGACGATCAGCAACGCACCATGGTCGGCGCCGGAATGCTGGGTCAGGTTGCCCATCAGGCTTTCGATCAGGCCCTCGAGCAGCACCTCTTCGGACAACGCCCGTGCGGCTTGGATACCGGCCTCAAGGTCTAGCCTGGCCTGGTGGGTGGCACGCTGGGTCTCCTGAATTGGCTGGGTCCGCAGAAACGGGTGGAGTGTTTCCAGTTGGTGCACCTTGCCGGTTGCGCCCCAGATATGAAAGCAGTCCCGCGCGATGCGCAGGTGCAGGTTGGCGCCAGAAATCAGGCCGCTGGGGATGCACACTTCAGCCAGTTGCTCGTGGGCCAGCGCCTGTTCATGGATGAAACCGGCGGCGGTGGCGGCGATCTGCGCCTGGTCGAAGCAGCGGATGGCTGCCAGCCCGTCGCCCTCGAGCTTGGCGATGACCCCTTCGATCAGCAGCAGCTTGTTGCGGAACGTGACCGGGTTGAAGCCTGCCCAGTGCACGAAGCGCTCACGCAGGGCCTGCAGCTCACGCAGCTTGTCGACAAGGCAGCCGGGGGCCTCAGGGCTGCCCAGGACCAAGCCGCGGAACAGGTGAAAGTCGGCCAGGTTGATATGCGCCGGTGCGGCCCAGGTGTAATCGCCTGCCAGGGTCAGGTTGCGCATGGCCTGCGGGTGGTTGCCCAGGTAGAAGGCGCACATGCCGGCAAACAGGTGCTGGAAGAACCGTGTGGTGGGCGAGTTCGAGGGCGCAGTTGAAACCGGGCAGGGCATGCCGCCGAGGCTGGCAACGAACGCTTGCTGGGCCAGCAGGATCTGTTCGACATCGCGGTAGCCGTGGCGGCGCACGGTAGCCAGGCCTTGTGCTATTTCATCGTCCACCTCCGGCAGGTAGCGGCCCATGATCAACGAGTCGGAAACCAGGTGGTTACAGGCTTGGCAGCTCATCGCCAGGTCACCGCTCAGGTGCGCCGAGTCGACAGCCTCCAGGGCTGTGCGGCGGGCCAATTCCATGGGCGAAGTCCAGGCGCTGACCTGGTCCAGGGCGAGGAGGGCGCTGCTCAGGTCTGCCTCCAGACCGTGGCGCTCGATCAGTTTGAGCGCCGCCAGGCAGCATGCGTGGCCGTCGTGGTAGGTGCCGAAGCGTTCGGCGCACAGCACCCCGTACCAGGCCAGGCCGTAGGCACTGCCTGGGGCAACACCGTGCAACAGCGAAAGCTCCATGAGCTTGGCCAGGTGCAGGAAGCACAGGTCGTCCTGCACCAGGAATGAGCACGACAGGGTGGCCAGCAAACCCATTGCCAAGGCCACTTCTTCCGACTCGGTGCGGGGCAGCGACTCCAGGCAGTGACGGCCTTTTTGCTCGATCAAGGCTTGCACGCGGGCATGGCTGGCAGCCACCTGTTGCGGGTCATGGCCCGGCGCCAGGCAGATACCCAGCATCTGCAGGCCGGACAGCGCGCTGTCAATGGCTGCCTGATAGTCGCCCCGCAGAGTATCAAGGCGAGCCTGCAGCTGGCACACCCTGGCCCGCTCCAGCATCGAGCCTGCGCGCTGGCGGCATTCGCCCAGCCGGGCCTCGGCGGCGGCCATGCGCGACAGCTGCAGCTCGCACTCCGCCGCCATGCTGGCGATGGCAAAGCCAAGCGTGGCGCGGTTTTCCAGCGTGCTGCCGTGGTCAAGCAGTTGTTCGGCCGTGCGCAGATACCCGGCTGCCTGCTCATGGGCGCCGCTGTCACGCGCACGCAGTGCGGCTTCGGGTAAAAGCTGCAGGAAGACTGCGCTGTCATCCGCGGCAAACCCGCGTGGGCTGGCGCGTTGCAGCTGGTGGGCGATCTCGAACGGCAGCTCATGCACACGTTCTGGCCAGGCCCGGAGCATGGCCAGGGCAATGCGCGCATGCAGCGATTCGCGCTCGTGCACCGGCGTCAGTTGATAAGCCGCTTCCATGACCCGGTCATGAACGAAGCCCAGGCCGTCCTGGCTCGACAGCAGAAAACCCGCGCCAATCAGAGCCTGCAACGGATCGCCCAGGGGTTTTGCGAGGACCAGCTGCAACACGCTTTCATCACATCGACTGCCCGCTGCGCTGGCAACGCGCAGCACGTCGCGCTGCGGCGCGGGCAGGCGTGCCAGGCGGTGGATCATCAGGTCTGCGACATTGTCGGAGTAGCGGTGCCGGGCCACTGCCTTCAGGCACCATGACCAGCGCATGGCCTGGGTATCGAAGGTGAACAGCTGGTCCTCGACCATGGCCCAGAGAATCTGGTGGATGAAGAATGGGTTGCCTGCCGTTTTGGCATGTACCTGCTCGGCCAGTTGCCACGCCGGGCCGGGGTCGACGTGATAGCGTTCCACGATCAGCTCGGCCACTGCACCCACGGCCAAGGGGCGCAGGTTAAGGGTGGTGCTGCGCACCGAGGTGGGGACGGCAAGTGGCGCGTTGCTGGCGTTGCCGTCATTGTGCCGGGCAAAGATCAGCAGCAGGTTATCGGGCATGTTGGCCAACAGTTGTGCCAGCAACTGCCGAGAGGCGTCATCGACCCACTGCGTGTCATCGAGGAACAGCACCAGCGGCAGGCCAGGGCGGCTGAACACTTGGAGGAATTCCACGACTGCGCGCAGTTCTTTCTGCAATGCCAGGCGCGTGGGTTTGGCTGGTAGGTCAGGCAATGGGCCGACAACCAGTTGCAGGTCTGGCGCCAGCTTGCCAAGCAAGCGGCCGTGGCCTTTGATGCGGCGCAGGATGTCACGCCGCAGGGTGTCGAGATCCTGGCTGTTCTTGGCCAGCAGTTGGGTGGTCAGCGCGCCGAGGATTCCCACCCAGGGCGCGTAGGGTGCAGCCTGGGTCAGGCTGTTGCATTTGCCGACGGCCCAATACCCTTCGGCATTGGCCTTGAGTGCCGCCTCGACCAGGCTCGACTTGCCCATGCCGGCGGCGCCGTTGATATGCAACACTTGTGGCTTGCTGTCGCGGCGCATGCCCTTGAGCAGCAGGGCGATGGCCTTCTGTTCTGCACTGCGGCCATACAGGCGGCTGTCATTGGCGGCAACCGGGTCGGCGCAGCCTGGCTCGAAAGCCGCCATGTACCCGCTGTCAGCCCATTGCCGCTGGCAGTAGGCCAAGTCCACCGCCAGCGCGTGGGCGCTCTGGTAGCGGGCGCCCGGCTCTTTGGCCAGGGCCTTGCTCAACACTCTGCTCAGTGGCTGCGGCACCTTGCTGTCCACTTCGCAGGCCGCCCTTGGCTGTACACCGGCATGTAACTGGCGCCAGTGCTGGGTGTCGCGCCCTGCTAGCGGCAGCTCGCCGAGCAGCAGCTGGTAGAGAATTGCACCCAGCGCATAAATATCACTTCGCTGGTCGCTGCTGCTGCCGTGCGGGCAGACTTGTTCGGGGGCCAGGTAGGTCCAGTTACCGAGAGGGGTGCCCTGTTCGCTGATCAGCTGCGTGGGGGTAGCGCGGAAGCAGCCCAACCGCACCCGCTGGTTACCCTGCAAATACACATGTGCTGGCTGAAGGGCACCGTGAAGCACATTGCGTTTGTGGGCATGGGCCAATGCAGTCGCAGCGTTCACCGCGATGTCGAGAAATGGCTCAAGGGCCAGCGGGCCTTCGGCTAGCAGGTCAGCGATGCAGTGGCCGGCCGGGTACACCAAGAGTGGGCCTTCGGCTGAACGCACGAACGCGCAGGGGATTACGGCCCATTGCGGGTCCAGCTCCAGCCGGTAGTCGCGCTCCAGGCGCTGACAGGCGGAGGGGGCCTCAAGCGGCGCGCGCACTGCGACCCAGGTTTGCTGGGTAGCGGGGTCGCACAGACGAAAGTAGCTGAGCTCGCCTTCCTGCCCCAATGCAGTGATGTCGCAGCGGCTCAGCCAGCCCTCGTCGACGGACTGATCGTAATCCAAAGGCCTGTGGGCAAGGCGTTCATCAAGCATATGGCACCCCCTGCTAGCGACATCCCGAGCCGCGAGTATACGCAGGGGGCCCAGTGCGGACGCGGGTTACAGCCCGCTTGGCAGGAACGGGGACGCTGTTGTCCGTTATCGCCCCCTGGCCTGTGCCTGGCGCTTGTATAGTGCAGTGGCCAACCTATCCCTCGGGATAATTGTCTGAGCGCGTATGCTGGCCTAGGCTGCCCGGGGCTGCGCAAACGCTCACGCCCATGCGAGGAAGCCATGATCCGAATAGGCAATGCCCAGGTGTCGCTGGAGCGGCGAGAAGTGTTTCTCGATGGCAAGCCGATGCTGCTGGGCGGTCGAGCTTTCGAGGTGCTGGCCACGCTGATCAGGGCCAAGGGCCGGGTGGTTGGCAAGGACGAGTTGTTCAGCCAGGTGTGGGCCGGCACGGTGGTCGAGGACAACAACCTGCAGGTGCAGGTGTCTTTGCTCCGCAAGGCGTTTGGTGACCGTGGGCTGATCCAGACTGTGCCACGGCGCGGCTATCGTCTGGCCGCCGAGATCAGCTTTGATGCGCCTGGCCGTGCCCATGAGCACTTGCCGTTGTGGAGTGGCGTCGACACGCCAGAGCCATCAGGCCACAGCCTGGACGTGCCGGTGCTGGTGGTGGACGACGACCCTTCGGTACGCACGGCGTTGGGCCGCCTGCTGCGCTCGCAGGATATTCCGCACCATCTGTTTGCCAGTGCCGAGGCGTTGTTCGAGGCTCGCCTCGCAACCCCCTATGCCTGCTTGTTGCTGGACATGCACCTGCCCGATACCACCGGGCTCGAAGTGCAGCAAGCGCTGCGCCAGCTGGCCTTGCCTTGGCCGATCGTGTTCATGACCGGCTTCGGCACCATTCCGATGACCGTGCAGGCCATGCGCGCCGGCGCCGTGGAGTTCCTGACCAAGCCCTTTGACGAAGACCAGTTGCTGACGCTGCTGCAGGCTGTGCGCCTGCGTGCCGTGGCCGATGGGCGCAAATGGCGCCACGTGCGGCAGGTAGAGGAGAAGTACCAGCGCCTGACCCCGCGTGAGCGCCAGGTGTTCTCGCTGGTGGTCGATGGCCTTTCGCACAAGCAGATTGCCAGGCAGATTGGCACCAGCGAGGTGACCACCAAAGTGCACAAGAAGAACATCATGAACAAGATGCAGTCCCGCTCGCTGGTGGAGTTGGTCGCCATGCACAACGTGCTTGGTGTACAGCCCGAGGGCCTGGCCGGCGCATGAGCAGATGGGTATGCATCGTCGATGACGATGCTTCGGTGCGCAAAAGCCTGGCCAACTTGCTGCGCTCGGCCGGGTTCGAGACCTTGTCGTTCGCTGGCGGAGAGGTGTTCCTGGCCTCTGAGCTGGCGCGGCAGGCGGGTTGCGTGTTGCTCGATCTGAAGATGTCGGGAATGAACGGGCTGGAGGTGCAGCGCGAGCTCGCGCGGCTGCAGTGGGCGTTGCCGGTGATCTGCATGTCGGCGCATTGGGATGATGGCGCGGTGCGTACAGCAACGGGCCAAGGGGCGCAGGCCTGTCTGGGCAAGCCGTTTTCCGAAGAGGTGCTGCTGAAGGCGGTTGAAGAGGCTTTGGCTGGCGGCCAGTAATGTGCCTGTACGCCTTGACCGCCATCGCCTAGCTGCTCCCCGGCCGGTACTGCAGGGCCTCGGCCAGGTGCGCCCGGCCGATCGCAGCGCACCCCTCCAGATCCGCCAGTGTCCGCGCCACCTTCAACAACCGGTGCGCTGCTCGTAACGACAAGGTCAATCGCTCGCACGCACCCTCCAGCCAGACTTGGTCCGCTGGTGCCAAGCCACAATGGCGCCGCAACCCTTCAAGGTCGAGAAATGCATTCGCACACCCTTGTCGCCTGTGCTGCAGCTCCCGCGCTTCAGCCACCCTGACGGCGACATCGGCACTGGTTTCCCCGCATGGCTGGTTGTTCAACGTGGTGGTCTCACGAGCCACGGTCAGGTGCAGGTCGATGCGGTCCAGCAGTGGCCCGGACAGTTTGTTGCGATAGCGTGCGATCTGCTCGGTGCTGCAGCGGCAGCGGCCAGTGGGGTCGCCCAGGTAGCCGCAAGGGCAGGGGTTCATCGCCGCCACCAGCTGGAAGCGCGCGGGGAAACGCACCTTGTCGCGGGCTCGGGCAATTACGATTTCACCTGACTCCAGTGGCTCGCGCAGCACTTCCAGCACGCGCCGTTCAAACTCCGGAAGCTCGTCGAGAAACAACACGCCGTGATGGGCGAGTGTGATTTCTCCTGGTTGCGGTCGGCTGCTGCCACCGACCAGCGCGGGGCCGGAGGCAGAGTGATGGGGGTGGCGAAAGGGTCGCTGTGGCCAGCTGTTCAGCGGCGCATTACCGCTGACCGACTGGATGGCTGCCACTTCCAGCGCTTCGTGTTCGTCCAGCGGTGGCAGCAGCCCGGGCAGGCGGCTGGCGAGCAAGGTCTTGCCGGTGCCGGGCGGCCCGGTGAACAACAGGTTGTGCGCCCCGGCCGCAGCCAGCAGCAAGGCGCGCTTGGCTGCCAGTTGGCCCTGTACTTCGCTCAGGTCCGGGTAGGGGCGTTGCTGCAGGATCAGACCGTTGGCGGCGTAGGGCGGCAACGGCACCTGGCCGTTCAGGTGTGCGACCAGCTCCAACAGGTGACCCACCGCATACACCACCAGCCCACCCGCCAAGCTGGCTTCCTCGGCATTTTCCCGTGGTACCACCAGCGCCCGGCCTGCTTCGCGCGCGGCCAGTGCGGCAGGGAGCACACCCTGGACCGGGCGCAATTTCCCCGAAAGCGCCAGTTCGCCCAGGCATTCCATATCGGCCAGGGTGGCAATCGGCACCTGGCCATCGGCGGCGAGGATGCCCAGGGCAATGGCCAGGTCATATCGGCCGCCATCCTTGGGCAGGTCGGCGGGGGCGAGGTTCTGGGTAATGCGTCGTTGCGGGTAGTTCAGCCCGGAGTTGACGATGGCGCTGCGCACCCGGTCCTTGCTTTCCTTGACCGTGGTTTCCGGCAAGCCGACGAGGGTGAGATGGGGCAAACCATTGGTCAGGTGGGTTTCGACGCTGACCGCCGGTGCCTGCACGCCTACCTGGGCGCGGCTGTGGACGAGGGCTAGGGACATGAACACTCCGTTGTTGCTGGAAAATGCCGCTTCCTGCGGCTGGGCAAAGAATAGCCAGTGCTGCCATGGCAGGCGCTAGAAGTGTGCGTCGTGGTTTTACAGGGCTGGTTTTTCTCCTGTGTTTCATGCGGTTCGGCAAAAAAATCCAGTAGGTTTTGCGCAGGTACCCGCTCTGGCTTTGCGTTATGGGCAAATTGCCTTGCGCCGGAGTTATCAGCTTGCGGTGTTCGGCAAGCCTGTCGCGGTCGAGGAAGGAAATTTGAAACGCTATCTACTTAATGATTTACGCCGTTATGCCCCAGCTTTTTCATCGTGTGAGTGCCGGAGCTTGACGAACGAATGAGCTCATTAGGGCTTGGCCGCACCGAACACCCCGCTCATCTGGTTAATGCGTTTCGGTACTGGAGCACAGTTCCATCAGTCGCAGGCTAGCTTCTGCTATGGCACTCGTGCTCGAGTCTGATGATTAAAATTCGGCCCTTTTCTGTATAGAGCCACTCCGAGACACTTAACTGCATACCATCTTATAAATGTTTTGCAGGTCTTCGTAAGGCCCGCATAAACGAATCGTATCTTTGCCGTATTCAATATTTATAATTTCACTTTTGCATTTATGGAATATGCTGAATTTGTTTTTATTTTTCGAAAATCCTCCGCTGCCATTTTTACAAAACCCCATTTTTACCAAGCCATTCTGTACCGAGGTGAGTTCTATTTCGGCTGGTAAGTCGAGCTTTGAGAATGCATTGTCGTAATACATTTTCTTCCAGGTCACCGCTAAGAAACCCAATGTTCCACTGCCTGCAGCCCCAACTAAGATTTCACGGGTAAGGCCGAAAATCGCTAATAAATAAAAAATTAGGAGAGTCGCCAAAAAAGCCACGATCAGTTTCTCACCAAGCGCTAAGGCCTTCATCGGGTCGTACTTGATCTGGGCTAGCAATTTCACCCTAGTTAACGTGGTGGTCATATTGTCTATTTCCATGGTGCGGTGTTCGTAACTTTATAGATATGTTTATTCAAGCTCATTTTTTGCAAGTGTTGCACGCCGTGACACGACTGAAAAGATTGGATGGCTATGTGATTTTTCGATACTACCGAATAGTGACTTGAGGTTCAAGAAGCTTTGCGCCACAGATCGACCCGATTACTCAGCTACCATTGGTTTGCGGAAAGAATGATGTACCGGAAAATCCGGCAGGATCCCAAGCATTGGCAGCGCCTTCGACAGCGTTGTAAGCCGTTCCACCTCCTATAGCGCCTGGTGCACTATTAATGTAACGAGATCCAGAGGGCTTTATAATAGAGCTGTAAATCCCACACAAAATCGCCATGCAACCGGGGTCGGACAGTGATGGATTGAGAAATAACACCGAGCAGACTGCGACTTGCTGAAATTCGCAATTCTGCAAAATTTCGTGCAGTCGGGAAGTTGGCCGGGTACCTTGCGAGTTGAAGTGGTCATGTGTACAGTGACGGTCGTAATTGTTATTGGTCTGCACCAAGCCAAGGTGCAATGAGAAACGTTAGATTGAAGTCATCCTCTTTAGGCTACAACTAAACCGCGTCGTATTGGTATCCTACAGGCGTAGGGGTTGCCAAAATTTATTCTGTTGGCAGTATAGGCTCGGTTGCTGCTGGTTTTGCATGCGCTGGCTGTTGCATGGCTGATGTGGCTAGCAGAATCGCAAGTTCGGTTCTGCTTTTCACCCTCAGTTTTTTGAATAACGAAGAAACATGGTCTCTTACCGTATTGTGGCTAATGCCTAAGTCAAGACCTATCTGTTTGTTGGTTTTGCCTTGGCCTACTAGGCGCATGACGTCGCGCTCTCTCTCAGTAATATTCAAAATGTGTCCTTGCGTGTGCTGAAAATGGCTAGTGCGCTAGCCGCCGAAGGCTATCGGCGCCCATCCATGCTTACATGGAAACCAGCGAATCCAATAAGGATTTGAATATAAAATGTATTGCAGTGTGTTAGAGGGGTTTCTCAGAGGTGGAGGTGCGTGAGTGACAGACAAGGCGTCTTTGTTTCGGCCCGAAGCGATCGCCGCACGGGTAATAAACTGGCTCGATGAAATTGTGCTGATTCGTCCTGTTTCGTTCAGCATGCTCACTTTTATTGCGGTGCTGCTCGCTGCGATGGTAGTGGTCTTATTTATTTATGAAAGCTATACCAAACGGAGCACAGTAGTGGGTCAGCTTGTCCCTTCTTCCGAGTTAATCAGGGTCCACTCCCCACAACATGGTGTTGTGCTCGAGCGCTTTGTCGAAGAAGGGCATAAGGTTGATCGAGGTGCGCCACTGTTCAGATTATCCAGCGAACGCTTCAGCGAATCCCGCCTCGAACAGGCCAGTGCCAGCGAAAAACTTTTACAACGTCGTTGCTCGTTAAACGATGAACTCATCAAGCAAGAGCAGTTGCAGGCCGAGGATAGGCTAAGCCTGCAGAGCAAGTTGGCAAGCCTGCACCGGGAGCAGGCCACACTAGCGCACCGGTGAGATGGGGCTAGCCATTGGTCAGGTGGGTTTCGACGCTGACCGCCGGTGCCTGCACGCCTACCTGGGCGCGGCTGTGGACGAGGGCTAGGGACATGAACACTCCGTTGTTGCTGAAAAATGCCGCTTCCTGCGGCTGGGCAAAGAATAGCCAGTGCTGCCATGGCAGGCGCTAGAAGTGTGCGTCGTGGTTTTACAGAGCAGGGTTTTCTCCTGTGTTTTTCATCCTTGAAGCAAAAAATGGATCCAATATTCTTTGCGCAGGTACCTGCTATGGCTTAGTGTTATTGAGCAACTGCAGTTGCCATGGGATGGCACCGCATCTTCTTTCAAATGGACTTGAGGTATTGCTCCGTGCAAACGCTCACCCGCACGCGCCAGGTAATCCGCGAACTGGTGCAGGCCAGTGCATTCGTTGAACTCAATCGCTTTTTTGACAAGCTTGAGGCTCAATGGCGCCAAGCCCCGCCCGGCGAGTTCCCGGCCTACTTGGCGGCCATTGAAGGGCACATGCTGCTCGACCAGGAAAACCAGGGCGACAGGGCCCTGAGCCAAGTGCTCAGAGCCTGGGTTGACGCGTGCCCCAGGGCTTACCACCCACAAGTGGTAATGGGTATGCACTGCTTCCACCGGGCCTGCCAGGTGCAGGTTGATGGCCCACGCAACGCTGCGCGCTTGTTGGCTGTTGCGCAAATTTGTGAATCCGCCACCGCGCACCTGTTGCGTGCAATGGACCGCTCTGCGCACCCCGTGGCAGCGGCCATTGGCATGCTGCGCATCAGTGCGCAGTTCCATGAGCCTGGTTGGTTGCTGCAACTGTTTCAGGGGGAGCCTGCACGCTTCAGGCCCAGTGCCCATGCCGATGTAGAGGTACAGGAAGCTGCAGCGCCGTTGCTGGTGAGGCATGGGCTGTTGCCCTTGGCCGAGCTGCCACAGTCGCTGCCGCGCTACCTGGGCAAGCGGGTCGACCATGAAAACGAGGACCCTTGCTATTACTGGCTGCGCCATGCGCTGATCGCCCGCCCCGGCTGCTTCGAAGCTATCCAGGCCCTTGCTGTGTACCTGCTGCCCCGCTGGCGCGACAGCCTCGATGCGTTTGAGCTGTTGATCAATGGCCCGCTGTGCGCAACCTGGGACGAGCGTTTGCGTAATGCGCTGCACTGGATGGCCGTCGAAGGCCGGCTGATGCTGCCACAGTCTGATCCGTTGCAAGCCGTCGCCGACTGGCTGGACGTGCTCGAAGACTGGTCACAACGCCCGTTGAGGCCCAGGGAACGTGCTGTCGTTCTGGCATGGCGGGGGGCGCTGCGCAGCAGGGCATCGGGCGACCATGCTGGCGCTATGCGCGATTTTGCCGCGAGCTTGGCGTGCAATGCCGATCTCGGCGCCATTCGCGCCATGGGTGTGCCGTTTCGCTGTTTGGTCGAGCTGATACTGCGCGATGGCATGGTAGATGAGAGGCAACTGTTACACGGGGCTATTGAGCGCCTTTGTGACGGCCGTTCACATGCTGCTGCCTGTGCTCTACGCGCGGTCGGGCACCGTTTCGGGCTGTGGGCGCTGCCACACTCGGCCGAGCAGGCAAGGCTATGGTTGCAACGGGCGGTGAATCGCCAGTGCGCGGGCCAGGCACCGGGGTTCGAAGTGCTTGAAGTGGCACGGGTGCTGTGGGTAGCCAACCGGCATGAAGTTGCCTGCTACCTGTATGAACGCTGCGCCGAACTGAACCTGCCGGGTGCTGCCCTGGCCTTGTACGAGCTGCACCATGGCGACCTGGACAATACCCCGGCGCATTACCTGGATGACGAGGCCGCCGGGTACTGGCTGCAGCGTGCGGTGGAGGCGGGCAGCAGGCAGGCCAAATACAACCTGGCCTGCCTGCGCATGGACAGCGATGAGGATTTGAACGAGCGCAGTGCCATGCTGGCGGTCAGGCGCCTGCTTGTCGACGCGCTGGGCAACCCGCAGATCAACGCGCGTGCGCGTTTGCATCTGGGGATTTTGTTACGCCGGTTTGGTGAGGCGCAGGAGCGGACCGAGGCGGTTGCTTACCTGCTGAGCCTGGTCGAGCACCCGGACCCGTGGCTTGCAGGGCGTGCCAGCGCCGAACTGGGGCTGGCCTGGATGCAGGGGCGTGGCACCCGCAAGCAAAGCCGCTTTGCCGCCATCGAATGGGTCAACCGAGCGGCCAGTTTGCAACCAAGGGATATGGCCATTGGTGATATCCAGGCCCAGATCCTCAATTCGCACAACCGGGTGAAGACGTTGTTTATTCAGTGCGGGGCGGCGTTGTTCCGCGGCAGCTTGCATGCCAGTGAGCTACCACCGAAACAGGGCTTTACCCACGCCGAGTCGTTACGGGTTCAACCTGCATCGGAGGGGCTTAGGTGCGCACATAAACCCAGGCTGTCAGGCCCGATGCGAGGGTGACGGCGACACGCTTGTAGTCGGCAACTTCATAGCGATCCGCCGCTGCCAGTTCGTCTTCGCTGATCTGGAAGACCATACCTGCCACGCTGTCGTTGGCCTGGCTGCTGGGGGAAACGATGGGATGATGGGACTTGCCGCTGGTCGCCAGTACGTCTGGGTCAGTGATCTCGATCCAGTCCAGGCGGTAGCCCGGCATGCGGTCGGCCTGGCCGCTCAGATCACGGCCAAAATTGGCCAGTTGCACGGCTTTATCCTGCAAGGTGCCGTAGGAAAACAACAGTACCGGGTATGCGCTGGAGGGCTGCATTCACTCATCCTGTGAAGTTGGGTTCAGCCGCGCTTCCAGGTCGGCGACCTGCTTTTCCAGGGCCTCGAGGCGTGCACGGGTGCGTGCCAGCACGACCATCTGGCTGTCGAATTCGTCGCGGCTGACCAGGTCCAGCTTGCTGAAAGCGCCTTGCATCAGCACCTTGAACTGGCTTTCCAGTTCAGCGCGGGGCTGGGCGGTATCGCTGCTGAACAGGCGCGAGGCCTGGTCGCTCAGGGCATCAAGGAGGGCTTTGGGCGCGAGCATGGGGCTGTCCACTGAAACGGAGAAATGGCCGGCAGTGTAGCACGCACACACCTGGCGCTTGAGTGCACATTGGCCTTTGTGGGAATGGCCTTGCGTGGCGATTGGGCTGCACAGCGGCCCCGGCAATATCGGCATCAAGGCACAAATCGTAGGGGCGCTTCGCACCCCCATCGCGACGCAAGGCCGCTCCCACAAAGATCGCGTGCGGTTTTCAATCAGGTGCACATTTTTCGCGCAACTTCACCCACCGCCGCGCACCGAAATTGTGCATGTTTTCCATGCTGGCGACTGGCCAATCCCGACTAAATCACATAACGCTCTGTTTTCTGGCGCTTTGTCGGAACTGGCAAGGATTCTGCAAAGACCTGTACGAGCCATGCACTGATGCAGTTCCTTGTGACCAGGCAGTGCGCACGCGGAGCCGGATGCCGACGACGCGTTACAAAGCCAACCGCTGCGCTTAGACTTGAGACGGGTTTGTTTTCCTGGGGCAAGTCCACCAAATCGGGAGAGAGTTTCATGAAGCTAGTCACAGCCATCATCAAGCCGTTCAAGCTGGACGACGTGCGCGAGTCGCTGTCGGAAATCGGCGTGCAGGGCATCACCGTTACCGAGGTCAAAGGTTTCGGTCGGCAGAAGGGCCACACCGAGCTGTATCGCGGTGCTGAGTACGTGGTCGATTTCCTGCCCAAGGTGAAGATCGATGTCGCCATCGATGACAAGGACCTTGATCGGGTAATCGAAGCCATCACCAAGGCAGCCAACACCGGCAAGATCGGTGACGGCAAGATTTTCGTGGTGAATCTGGAGCAGGCGATCCGTATCCGTACCGGCGAAACCGATACCGACGCGATCTAAGCAGCAACAAAGCCTCACCAAACCCAACGCCCCAGGAGAAAACAACATGACTCTGCGTAAGATCGCAGGGCTAGGAGCCCTATTGTCCCTCGTAATGCCCGGGTTCGCCCTGGCAGAGGAAGCTGCCCCAGCGCTGAACTCCGGCGACACCGCCTGGATGCTGACCGCAACGGCGCTGGTGCTGTTCATGACCATTCCGGGCCTGGCCCTGTTCTATGGCGGCATGGTGCGTTCCAAGAACGTGCTGTCGGTGATGATGCAGTGCTTTGCAATCACCGGCCTGATGAGCATTCTCTGGGTCGTCTACGGCTACAGCATGGCCTTCGATACCACGGGTATGGAAAAGGGCGTGCTCAACTTCAACTCCTTCGTCGGCGGCTTCTCCAAGGCTTTCCTCAGCGGCGTCACGCCCCAGAGCCTGACTTCCGCCGCCGCGCTGTTCCCTGAAGCGGTGTTCATCACCTTCCAGATGACGTTCGCCATCATCACCCCGGCACTGATCGTGGGTGCCTTCGCCGAGCGCATGAAGTTCTCCGCCATGCTGGTGTTCATGGGTATCTGGTTCACCCTGGTGTACGCGCCGATCGCCCACATGGTGTGGAGCGGTGACGGTGCGCTGATGTGGGACTGGGGCGTACTGGACTTCGCTGGCGGCACTGTGGTGCACATCAACGCCGGTATCGCGGGCCTGGTCTGCTGCCTGGTGCTGGGCAAGCGCAAGGGCTACCCGACCACCCCGATGGCTCCGCATAACCTCGGCTACACCCTGATGGGCGCCGCCATGCTGTGGATCGGCTGGTTCGGCTTCAACGCAGGCTCTGCCGCTGCCGCCAACGGCACTGCGGGCATGGCCATGCTGGTCACCCAGATCGCTACAGCTGCTGCGGCGCTGGGCTGGATGTTCGCCGAGTGGATCGGCCACGGCAAACCGAGCGCCCTGGGCATTGCTTCGGGTGTGGTTGCTGGCCTGGTCGCCATCACCCCGGCTGCCGGGACCGTGGGCCCGATGGGCGCCCTGGTGATCGGCCTGGCCTCGGGTGTGATCTGCTACTTCTGCGCCACCACCCTCAAGCGCAAGCTGGGCTATGACGACTCGCTGGACGCCTTTGGTGTGCATGGTGTTGGCGGCATCATCGGCGCCATCCTCACCGGCGTGTTCGCAGCCCCGGCACTGGGCGGCTTCGGCACCGTCACCGATATCGGCATGCAGGTCTGGGTACAGGCCAAGGGCGTGATCTTCACCGTGGTCTACACCGCCATCGTCACCTACGTGATCCTCAAGGTGCTGGATGTGGTCATGGGCCTGCGGGTCAACGAAGAAGAAGAGTCGGTCGGCCTCGACCTGGCTCAACACAACGAACGCGGCTACAACCTGTAACTGCGACGCGGTAAAAACTTGCCCGGCTTGCCGGGCATTTTTTTGTCAGATTTTTAACATTTCCCGCTCGGCAAACGGTTTATCTGGCACGTTCGCGACGTAGGCAGAAAACTTACAAGTCGTGGGGCATTTATGGTGCTTTGCTTTTTCCACGAGCGCGCTAGAATGCGCGCCGAAGGGTGTTTGATGAGTAGTCCGCACACTTCGCCAGCCTTTGCTAGGCTTGCCAATAGCGTGTGGCCAGCAGGGGCTAATGGATTTGTCAGGTCCTGCCAGGAGCAGGGCCTGCTGGGTGCCGCCTCCCATCAGGAGCGCAGACTCAAGGGCAGTGGCCTAACCCACGGCCAGTTGAATTTTCACTGGTGGCTGCCGGTCTACGGCTGCACTGGTCTATAACTAACCTGCTTTTCGCAAGTCATGAGGTAGAACATGAGCGACGACGATCTGGAAAATGATGACCTCGAAGTAGGCGACGATGACGAGGCTGATGAGGGCCTCGAAGCGGCGGCTGACGATGGCGCCGAAGACGCTGGCGACGACGACAGCAGCCCGGCACCCACTGCCAAGGGCAAATCCAAGGCGGCGGTCTCGGTAGACGAGATGCCGAGCATGGAAGCCAAGCAGAAAGAGCGTGATGCCCTGGCCAAGGCGATGGAAGAATTCCTGTCGCGCGGTGGCAAGGTGCAGGAAGTCGAGGCCAACGTGGTCGCCGACCCGCCCAAAAAGCCGGACAACAAGTACGGCAGCCGCCCTATCTGAGTGGCTGAACGCAAAAAAGCCCGCCGTCGCTGCGGGCTTTTTTGTGCCTGTGGGAGCGTGCGTGCACGCGAATGGGCCGCAAAGCGGCCCCCTTCAGCGCCAGCGCGCGAGCACGTCTGGCAGTTGCGACAGGCGCTGGATCTCGGCATCCGGCGCCTGTTCGCCTGCCCACGCCTTGCCCTGCGGGTTGAACCACACCGCGCGCAAACCGGCGCGCTGGGCACCGGCAATGTCATCGCCAGGGTGATCGCCGATGTGAACCGCCGCACCCGCGTCCACCTCGCCACGGCGCAACGCTTCAAGGAAGGGGGCAGGGTCCGGCTTGCCGATGCCCAGGTCCTCGGCGCACAGGGCAAAGCGGAAGTAGTCGGCCAGCCCCAACCGGCTCACGTCGGCGTTGCCGTTGGTCACCACGCCCAGAATGTAATGGTGACGCAGGATCTCCAGCACCGGCTGCACCTCGGGGAATATCTCTACCTGGTGGCGAGCATGCAGGAACACTTCAAAGCCTTCGTTGGCCAGCGCCTGCGCTTGCTTCTCGCTGTAGCCGACCTCTTCCAGGGCATGGAACAACACCCGCCGACGCAGGGCGCTGATGCGGTGTTTGAGGCCGGGTTCTGCCTGTACCAGGCGCTCGCGAATGGCAAACAGGTGCTCCACCGGCACGCCCCCCAGGATTGGGGCATTGGCTTCTAGCCAGTCGCGCAGCACGACTTCAGCGCTGGCGATGACCGGGGCGGTGTCCCACAGGGTGTCGTCGAGGTCGAAGGTGATCAGCTTGATGCTCATGAGTCTGTGCCTTTGCTGCGTTTGGCCCGAGGGTGGGCGCTGTCGTACACCGCGGCCAGGTGCTGGAAGTCCAGGTGGGTATAGATTTGCGTGGTGCTGATGTCGGCATGGCCGAGCATCTCCTGCACCGCGCGCAGGTCCTGGGACGATTCCAGCACATGGCTGGCGAAGGAATGGCGAAGCATGTGTGGGTGCAGGTGCTGGCCCAGCTCGCGCTCACCGACGGCCTTTACCCGTTGTCGCACGGCACGGGGGCTGATGCGATTGCCCTGGCGGGTAATGAACACCGCACGGTCACGCGGGTTGCCGATGCCACGCAGGCGGTACCACTCCTGCAGCGCCTCGCGCGCCTTGCGGCCAACCGGCAGCACGCGGGCCTTGCCGCCCTTGCCCAGTACCTGCACCAGACCGGCTGCAAGGTCGAGATGGTCGAGGTCGAGGTTGGTCAGTTCGGACAGGCGCAGGCCTGACGAATAGAAGAGTTCGAGCATCGCCTGGTCGCGGCGGGCAATGAAATCGTCGTCGACGCCGCCATCGAGCAACTGCTGGGCACGGTCGGTGTCCAGCACCTTGGGCAGCTGGCGCTTACCTTTGGGTGCGCTCAAACCAGTGGCCGGGTCGTGCTGGCACAGGCCCTCGCGGTTGAGGTAGCGGTACAGGCCGCGTACAGACGACAGCAGACGTGCCAAGCTGCGCGAGGACTGGCCATGGTGGTGCAAGCGGGCGATCAGCTGGCGCAACTGCTGGATCTGCAACGCCTGCCAGTCGGCGATAGCGTGTTCCTTGCAGTAGGCAATGACCTTGTTCAAGTCACGCCGATAGCCCAGCACGGTGTGCTCCGACACCTGGCGCTCATTGCGCAGGTGTGCGCAATAAGCTTCCAGCTGGCGTTCCATCAGCGTACCGAACGCAGGGTCTGGGTGACGCGAGGTACAACGCGGCCGAGCACTTCGGCGATGTAGCCGAGGAACAGGGTGCCGACGCTGCTCTTGTAGTGTTGCGGGTCGCGGCTGCCGATCGCCAGCACCCCGTGCAGCCCCTGGTACTCCAGGGCGGCCACGGCGCTGGAGCCGACTTCGCGGCGCTGCTCTTCACCGAACAGGAACGCCAGTTCGTGCTCGCGCAGGTTACCGCTGACCGTCTTGCCGCCGCCCAGCAGGGCGCCGATGGCCTGTTGGGCCTCGGCGTTGCTGACCCAGCGCCCGACCGGGGCGACGTTGTCGCCGAACAGGATCAGGCTGACGAAGGGCACCTGGAATTCCTGGCGCAGGCTGTCTTCGACCGCCATGACGACTTCCTCCAGGCTGCTGGCATCGAGCAGGTCGAGGATCAGCCGGCGGGTCTTGTCGAACAGCCGGTCGTTGTCGCGGGCCACGTCCATCAGTTGCGAAAGGCGATGGCGCATCTCGATGTTGCGGTCGCGCAGCAGCTTGAGCTGGCGTTCCACCAGCGACACGCTGTCGCCACGCTGGTGCGGGATGTGCTGTTCGATCAGCAACTCGTCGTGCTCGGCGAAGAACGTGGGGTGGGCGCGCAGATAGGCGACCACCACCTCGGCATCGAGCTCGGCGGACTGCTGGGGTACAACCTTGGGCTGATCGGTCATGGCGGTTACTCGCTTAGAGACGAACCTGTCCTTCGTAGACGCGTACGGCCGGGCCAGTCATCACCACGGGCTTGCCGGGACCCGCCCACTCGATGTGCAGGCGGCCACCCGGCAGGTCCAGCGACACCGGGGAGTCCATCCAGCCCTGGCTGATCGCGGCCACGGCCGCGGCGCAGGCGCCGGTGCCGCAGGCCTGGGTTTCGCCAGCGCCGCGCTCCCATACGCGCAGGTTGGCGCGGTGGCGATCGATGACCTGAAGGAAACCGGCATTCACCCGCTGCGGGAAGCGTGGGTGGTGCTCGATCTTCGGGCCCAGCTCATGCACGGGGGCAGTATGCACGTCGTCGACACGCAGCACCGCATGCGGGTTGCCCATGGACACGGCGGCAATCGAATGCACATGGCCGTCGACTTCCAGTGGGTAGTGCTGCGCCTGCGCGTCGGCTACGAAGGGGATTTCGGCAGGGATGAAGCGTGGCGGGCCCATGTCGACACTCACCTGGCCGTCGTTCTGCACGTCCAGCACGATGATGCCGCTCTTGGTTTCCACGCGGATGCGCTTTTTCGCGGTCAGGCGCTTGTCCAGTACGAAGCGGGCGAAGCAGCGCGCGCCGTTGCCACACTGCTCCACTTCGGAGCCGTCGGCATTGAAAATGCGGTAGCGGAAGTCCACTTCCGGATTGTTCGGCGCCTCCACGATCAGCAACTGGTCGAAGCCGATGCCGGTGTGGCGGTCACCCCATTGCTTGGCGTGCTTGGGCTGGATGTGCGCGTGCTGGCTGACCAGGTCGAGGACCATGAAGTCGTTGCCCAGCCCATGCATCTTGGTAAAACGCAGCAGCATGGGCTTACTCCGGCAGCAGGCTTTCGCCAGCATACAGTTCGGCGATGGTCTCGCGGCGGCGTACTTCGAACGCCTGGTCGCCGTCGACCAGGATTTCAGCGCAACGGCCACGGGTGTTGTAGTTGGAGCTCATGACAAAACCATAGGCGCCCGCCGACTCCACGGCCAGCAGATCACCTTCGGCCAGGTTGAGTACACGGTCTTTGCCGAGGAAGTCGCCGGTCTCGCAGATCGGGCCGACCAGGTCATAGGCACGGCCTTCACCTGCACGTGGCTTGACCGCGCTGATACCCATCCAGGCCTGGTACAGGGCCGGGCGGATCAGGTCGTTCATTGCCGCATCGATGATGGCGAAGTCCTTGTGTTCGGTGTGCTTGAGGTATTCCACCCGGGTCAGCAGGACGCCGGCGTTGGCCACGATGTAGCGGCCCGGTTCGAACACCAGGGCCAGGTCGCGGTGGCCCACGCGCTCGCGGATGGCCTTGATGTAGTCGGCTACCAGCGGCGGCTGTTCATCGCGGTAGCGCACGCCCACACCACCACCCAGGTCCAGGTGGCGCAGGTGGATGCCGCACTCAGCCAGGCGGTCGACCAGCACCAGCAGGCGGTCCAGGGCGTCGAGGAATGGCTCGACGGTGGTCAGCTGCGAGCCGATGTGGCAGTCGACCCCGACCACTTCCAGGTTCGGCAGTTGAGCGGCGCGCACGTAGATGGCTTCGGCGTCGGCAATGGCGATGCCGAACTTGTTCTCTTTGAGGCCGGTGGAGATGTACGGGTGGGTGCCGGCGTCGACGTCCGGGTTGACCCGCAGCGACACTGGGGCGACCTTGCCCATTTCGGCGGCCACCACTTGCAGGCGCTCCAGTTCGTCGGTGGACTCGACGTTGAAGCAGTGCACACCCACTTCCAGGGCGCGGCGCATGTCTTCGCGGGTTTTACCCACGCCGGAGAACACCACGCGGTCGGCACGGCCGCCTGCAGCCAGCACGCGCTCCAGCTCGCCGCCAGAGACAATATCGAAACCTGCGCCCAGGCGTGCCAGCACGTTCAGCACGCCGAGGTTGGAGTTGGCCTTGACGGCGAAGCACACCAGGTGCTCGGCGCCTTGCAGGGCGTCGGTGTAGCTGCGGTACTGGGCCTCGATGTGGGCGCGCGAATACACGTAGGTTGGCGTGCCGTAACGTTCGGCCAGGGCCGACAGGGCCACGCCTTCCGCGAACAGCTCGCCGTCGCGGTAGTTGAAAGCGTTCATCTGGTTTCCTTTACTGCGCTGGCGACTGCTCGAGCTCGGACTCCGGCTCTGGCTGCTGCTCTTGTACCGGGGCCGGCTTGGCTTTCGGCTGGTGCTGGTGCGACTTGTGTGCCTTGCCGTTATCGCCGTCTTCAGGCAGATACAGCGGGCCCTTCTGGCCGCAGGCCGAAACGAGGCAGGCAACAGCGACCAGCGCCGCGAAGGAGGAAATCAGGCGCTTCATGGGTGAAATCCTTAGAAAAATGCAGTATTGCGCCCGAGTATACCGAGCGACCGGCGGCTTGCCTATGCAAGGGCCGGTCCGCCGGGCGGGCTATCCTTATCGCCTGGAAAAGCCCCGGTGCAAGCGGGCTTGCCTGCAAAGAGGCCAGTGAAGGCAACGGCTAAACTTTTGCATTCGGCGGCAAGCGCCCGTATCTTGCCCGGCTTGCCTGTAACGCAGCCAATTTCGAGGTTCCTGCAATGAGTTTGAGTGAAGCGCGTTTCCATGATCTGGTCGACGCTACCCAACAGGCCCTGGAAGACCTGTTCGACGAGAGCGGCCTGGACCTGGACATGGAGAACTCCGGCGGCGTCCTCACCGTCAAGTTCGAGGGCGGCGCCCAGTTGATCTTCAGCCGCCAGGAGCCGCTGCGTCAGCTGTGGCTGGCCGACCGCTCCGGTGGTTTCCACTTCGATTACGACGAAGACACCGGCAAGTGGGTGTGCGAGAAGAGCGAGGAGCTGCTGGGCGAAATGCTTGAGCGCATCGTCTGGGAGCGGGCCGGCGAGAAGCTGGACTTCGACGAGATCTGACATGAGCAGCGTCCAGGCTCGGCCGCCCAAGCCGCTTTACAGTAATGTCAGCCCTGCGGTGCCGTCACCGTGCATCAGTGTCTGCCGGCTGGATGAACACCGGGTGTGTACCGGTTGCCATCGACATGTCGAGCACATCCGTGAATGGCGCTCGGCCGATGATGAACGGCGCCGGCAGATCTGCCGCGAGGCCCAGGCTTTGCGCGAGCAGGCTAAGGCACACTGAACGCAGGGGCTTGAGTATTTGCCCGGCTGTGGTAGTGTCGGGTTCTGCGTCGGTGACGCCAAAGCCTTCTCAAACCCCGCCCTTGGGCGGGGTTTTGCTTTATCTGCACATTGAAAACTGCCTGTTCAAAGGAGTCTGACTGGATCATGAGCACCAAGCCTGCCCTCACCCTCACCCGATTGGACGTACAGCGTCTGGAGCGTCTGATCGACAGCCTCGACGAGAGTACGCCGGGTGTGCTCGCCCTGCAGGACGAGCTGGACCGCGCCGCGGA
The DNA here is from genome assembly GCF_003205205.1 of Pseudomonas sp. LB-090624. Lineage (GTDB taxonomy): Bacteria > Pseudomonadota > Gammaproteobacteria > Pseudomonadales > Pseudomonadaceae > Aquipseudomonas. The sequence continues at coordinate 73,408 of NZ_QJRL01000003.1, read as the reverse complement.
GGTGGTCGGTCACGAGGAAGTGCCAGCGGGCGTGGTGACCATGAACTCCCGCGTGCACTGCCGCGAGGAAGCCAGCGGCAAGGACTATCACCTGACCCTGGTCTACCCGAAAGATGCCGGGCCGGAAGGCAAGGTCTCCATTCTGGCGCCGATTGGTTGTGCCTTGCTCGGGCTGTCGGTGGGAGAACAGATCGACTGGCCGGCGCCGGGCGGCAAGACCCTCAAGCTGAAGCTGCTGGAGGTGGAATATCAGCCGGAAGCCGCGGGTGATTTCGACCTGTAATATTCAGTGGGGCCGCGGTGCGGCCCATCGCCGGCAAGCCAGCCCTACAAGGGCTGCACAGCAGCCCTCGGTCACTCACTCTGCACCTGCTCCAACCCCTCATTCAGCGCCTGCTCCAGCACCCGCTTGTAGCTCAGGTAGACCTGCGTCGCCCCCACCCGGTCATCCAGCAATTCAGACAAATCCAGGTCGGTGATGTAGCAGCGGTAGCGCCCGCCACCCCTGCGCTGTCCGATGATCTGCCGGGCCACCACTGCATACAGCTGGTCACCATGCTCCAGCTCGGAAAACTCTTGCTGATCGCAGTACAGCGTCACATGCGTCGCACCCTCCACACCCGCCTGGATGATGGCTTGCACCTCATAGTAAGGCTGGTCGCTGCCTTCGACCGGGGCCAAGCGCGGTTCGATGCTACGCGCCCTGCCTGCGCCGGAAGGCAACAATTGCGCGTAGTGGATGTCCAGTGAGGCTGCGCGCTGAGTCTCCAGCGGCAGTCTGGCATCGCGGCGCATCACCACCGAACGCAGGAACCGCTGCAGCGGCAGCAGCAGGTGAGCTTCGTCATGCAGGGGCAGGCGTTGCTGCCACAGGGCATTGTATTCATCCAGCACATACAACTCGGCCCAACCATCTAGCAGACGGTAGAACACCTGGATACAAGCCGGGCGGCCTTGTTCCAGCACCAGGCGCAGGTCGTGGTCGAGCAGGGCGTTGTGATCCAGATACAGCGGGCTGTAGGCGCTACGCTCTTCGCCCAGATGGGCCACCAGCGACTCGTGTTCGGCCAAGGTGGCCAGGCGTACATTCCCGGCCAACAGCTCCAGCACATGGGTGTGCTGGGCCACCTGTAGCAGGTAGCGGTGATTCACGCCCTGGTCCAGCAGCAACTGCACCGTATCGAAAATTTCCTCCACGCGTTGGCTGATGGCCTGAGCGCGGCTGCGGCAGAAGCAGCGCACCCGCACCCGTGGCCTGTGGCCACGCAGCACCGGGCTGTTGAGGAAGTCACGCAGGCAGCGTAGCAATGCATGCTCGCCGTCATAGCGCTGGACCAGCACCTCGTTCCAGCTATTGAGGGTCACCTGGTCCAGGGTCAGCACCAGGTTCTCGCGTACGCCTGCGTAGCTCAGCGAGTCGGTGCGCTCGGTGGTCATCAGGATGTTCAGGTCGCGGTGATGACGCAGCGGGTCGATGGCGACGTTGACCAGCAGCAGCACCTCGTCGGCAACACTGGGCTGTAGCAGGCGCACTTCGCTGACGGTTGGCAAGGGCAGGGGGATGCTTTGCTGCAGGCAGCTCAGCAGGTTGAAGAGTTCGAACTCGCCGAGGTCGCTGGCACCCGGGTGCAGCGCCAGGCGCGTGCTGCTGTCGATGACCCCGTTGCGGTGGGCCCAGGCCAGCAGCTCGAGCAGCTCGCGGCAGCGCTTTATCGGGCTGAAGTGCTCCACCTCATGGGTGCTCAGATTGCCGCTGTAGAGCTCCCAGTGGTAGCTGCCCGGCTCCTTGCGGTTGGGTGCCTGAACCAGCGTCAGGGTGCTTTCGGCGAGGTCCGGTGCGATGCCTGGGTTGATCACCTCGACCTTGCCGGCGCGGCGTTCGAAAGCCGCATACAGGCGTCGACCCAGTACATTGAGGTCGCGTTGATCGGCGCGGCTGATGGCGTCGCGGGTACGAGCAAACTGGCTCAGGAAGCGGTAGCTATGGTTCAGCTCGGCCACCAGCTCGCGGCGTTCGACGGCGACCTGCTGCACTTTCCATTGGCTACGGCTGTCGAGCAGGGCCAGCTGCCGTTCGTCCCAACCCCACTCGTCGGCCAGGCGCTGCAGCAGGCGGCGTTGCCAGCCATTGCTGCGGCCCTGATCGCTGAGTTTCTTGTTCACCTTCAGGTACAGGCTGCGCCGTACCAGCTCCAGCCGTGCGGGCTCGCCGCGTTGCAGCAGGTAGCGTTCGATGCGCCGGTAGACCATGACATACGGGTCCAGCTCGTCGAGGTCGAGCTGGTTGACGAACACCGCCTGCTTGTAGTCCAGGCTCAGGCAGCGTATGGCCGGGTGTTCGCTGGCATAGGCCTCGGTCAGCAGCAGCTTGAGCAGTGACTTGTAGGGTGAATCGATGCCTTTGAACAGTTGCCACAGGCCAGCACCGACGAATTCGCCGGGCGGGATGTGCGCCAGGTTGCCGAGGTCGAGCGCGTGTTGGCTGCGGATGAAGCGCTTGGACAACAGGGTCTGCGTGTAGGCGTGGTAATTGTGTTCTTCGTAGACTGGCACCAGCCACCACAACGGTGTGCGGCCGGCCAGCCACAGGGTAGTGCGGTAGAACTCGTCCAGCAGCAGATAGTGCTGGGTGGTGCCACAATCATCGGAGCCGAGCTGGCCATCGCGCTGGCCTTGGGCAAAGCCTTGCGTATCGATCAAGAAAAAATGAGCCTCCGCACCCAGGCTGGCCGCCCACGTCTCCAGCAACTGGCACTTCTGGCGCAGTTCATCCAGCAGCTGTCCGGTAAGGCCAGGCGCATGGCATACCCACAAGTCCATGTCGCTGTGCTCAGCCTGGGCCAGCGAGCCCAGGCTGCCCATCAGGAACAGGCCGTGAATCGGGCTTTGCGGATTGCCATGGCGGGGTTTGTAGGTAAACGAGCGGGCCATGCGCTGGGCCTCTGCTACCAGCTCGGCGCCTGGCTCGTAACCCGAGACCCCTGCGGGGGTGCTGCCCGAAACGTAGCCCGGCAATAGCGGGTGGTTCACATGGAACAGCAGCGGCAGCAAGGTCAATACCTGTTGCTGGCGTGTCGACAGACCTTCCATTGCCCGCTGCAGGCGGCGCTGGTTCAGCTGCAGGAAGCGTGCGCGCAACGTCGCCAGGACCTTGCGGTCGATGCCTTCCTCCAGGTCTGGGCGGATTTCGTGAGGGTGGTTCATTGCGCACTCGGGCAGGCCAGCGGGGCTGCCGCGAGTTTAGCCTGAGTGGTCAGGCCGGATAAGCGCTAAATCAAATATTGACGCCATTTTTCCAGCGCCTGCGAGATGGCTCCAGCTTTGGCTGCGCTTGAGGCATGATGTGCGCATTAGGTTGATGAAGAGATTGTCCGATGCGTGTATGGATCGATGCCGATGCCTGCCCCAAGGCAGCCAAGGATCTGATCGTCAAGTTCGCCCTCAAGCGCAAGTTCGAGGTGGTGATGGTGGCCGGCCAGGCGGTGGCCAAGCCAGCGTTCGCGATCGTGCGATTGATCGTGGTGCCCAGTGGCATGGATGCGGCCGACGATTACCTGGTCGAGCACGCCGTGCCGGGCGAGCTGGTGATCTGCAGTGACGTGCCCCTGGCTGACCGCCTGGTGAAAAAGGGCGTAGCGGCGTTGGACCCGCGCGGGCGCGAGTTCGATGAGCGCAACATGGGTGACCGGCTGGCAGCGCGCAATCTGTTCACTGAGTTGCGCGAGCAGGGCCAGGTGGGGGGAGGGCAGGCGTCTTATGGGGAGCGCGACAAGCAGGCGTTTGCCAATGCGCTGGACCGGATCGTAGCGCGGCTCTCCAAGGCCTGATGCGGGGCTGCGTTGCAGCCCCCAGTATTACTGGTCGTCGGCGTGCGTCAGTTCCAGCACCCGGTCAACCAGCTTGTAAATACCGCCAGCCGCCTCACTGATCGACTTCGCCTCCATGTACGCCGGCGTAGTCACCAGCTTGCGCTGGGTATCTTCGACAATATCGTGCACATCGCACACTTCATGGGTGCCGCCCATCTTTTCTACCGCCGCCGCAGTGTCGGCATCGCTACCGATGGTGCAGACCACGCCCGGCCCGTAGATTTTCGCCGCCAGCGCCGGCGAGATGCAGATCAGGCCAACCGGCTTGCACGCAGCGGCAAACGCCTCGGCCAACTGCAGCACATCCGGGTTGACGCTGCAGTTGGCGCCTTCCACGGCAAAGTTGGACAAGTTCTTCGCGGCACCGAAGCCGCCCGGCACGATCAGCGCATCGAATTCCTCGACCTTGGCCTCGCGGACGTCCTTGACCTCGCCGCGAGCAATGCGTGCAGATTCCACCAATACATTGCGTGACTCGGCCATCTCCTCGCCGGTCAGGTGGTTGATTACATGCATCTGCGCAATGTCCGGCGCAAAGCACTGCACCTGCGCCCCACGCTGGTCGAGGCGCAGCAGGGTGATCACGCTTTCGTGGATTTCGGCGCCGTCATACACGCCACAGCCGGAAAGAATCACCGCTACTTTTTTTGTCATGTTTAAAGCTCCAGTTGTGTAGCGCCTGTGAGATCGAGCGCCGCCGCGCGGCGCATCGCGAGCTGGCGCTCGCTCCTACGGTTGATTCGGGCCCGTCATGCTTGTGACAGGCGCGCTACAGCCTTTGTTCGCATGAAACGATAGCAAGCCATGCTTCAAAGCGGTCGCCCGAAAACACCACAGGAACAATTGGCCCGAAAGAAACTAGGCGCGGGCGGCGCTCGGTGTGCGCACCACCTCAAAACGCAAGACAGGCACCGTGCTACTGGTGGTCGCGCGGCTCCTCTAGTGCCTGGCCTGCCGCCTTGCGCTCCGCGCGCAGGGCGCGGAAGCGCCGACGCAGCCACAGCAGGCCGCCCAGCGCCAGCAGGCCACCGAGCACCCATAGCTCGTAGCGTTTCACGTTGCCCAGCAGGCCTTCGAGGATGGCGCCGAAGTGGTAGGCGGCAGCACCCAGGGCAATGGCCCAGATGGCCGCGCCAATGCCGTTCAGTAGCAGGTAGCGGCGGGGCGGATAGCCTGACAGGCCGATCGCCACGGGCATGACTGTGCGCAAGCCATAGACGAAGCGAAAACTCAGCACCCAGATATCGGGATGGCGGCGGATGTGACCCAGCGCCCGGTCACCCATGGCCTGCCAGCGCGGTTTGCGTGCCAGGATCCTGCGCCCGTGGCGGCGGCCCATGAAGTACCACAACTGGTCGCCCGCGTAGCTGCCGAAAAATGCCACCAAGCACACCAGGTTGATGTCCATGTAACCGCGGAACGCAAGGAATCCCGCAAGCACCAGGATGGTCTCGCCTTCGAAGAAGGTGCCTAGAAAAAGGGCAAAGTAGCCGAAATCCTGCAGGAATTGTTGAAGCATTTTCTGAGGTGCTGGCGAAATGAACGCGCAGCCTACCCCTTCGCGCGCGTTCGTGAAAGTGTCCAAATGTGTCTCGACGTGAACAATTCCTACAACGACAATGCCAGACGCCACGCGTCATGGCTTGCCCTGCTGTGTAACACAGGCGTCATAATGGGCGCTTATCTTGCCGCTCAATTGATGATAGGGCATTAACGTCCTCAGGAACGCCAGATGAATAATGAAGTGCTATCCCCTGTCGCGATCAAGGATGCTCACGAGCTCCCCGAAGAGATGGTGCAGACTCCGCCAGATCTGCCACCGGCAACCGAGCCAGAAGCGGAGCCAGCAGCGGAGCAGGTGGCCGAGCCTGCGGCCCCGGCACCTGCTCCGGCCCCGGCAATCGCCGTGCCTGGCCTGGACGACAGCAGCCTGTACATTCATCGCGAACTTTCGCAGCTGCAGTTCAACATCCGCGTGCTGGAGCAGGCACTGGACGAGAACTACCCGCTGCTTGAACGCCTCAAGTTCCTGCTGATCTTCTCCAGCAACCTGGACGAGTTCTTCGAGATCCGCGTTGCCGGCCTCAAGAAGCAGATCAACTTCGCCCGCGAACAGGCCGGCGCAGACGGCCTGCAGCCGCACCAGGCGCTGGCGCGCATCAGCGAGCTGGTGCACTACGAGGTGGAACGTCAGTACGCCATCCTCAACGACGTGCTGTTGCCGGAGCTGGAAAAACACCATATCCGCTTCATCCGCCGCCGTTACTGGACGCCCAAGCTCAAGACCTGGGTACGCCGCTACTTCCGCGACGAAATTGCCCCGATCATTACCCCGATCGGCCTCGACCCGACCCACCCGTTCCCGTTGCTGGTAAACAAGAGCCTGAACTTCATTGTCGAGCTAGAGGGTGTCGACGCCTTCGGTCGTGATTCGGGCCTTGCGATCATTCCTGCCCCGCGCCTGTTGCCGCGGGTGATCCGGGTCCCGGAAGAGGTGGGTGGCCCGGGGGCCAACTACGTCTTCCTGTCGTCGATGATCCACGCGCACGCCGATGACCTGTTCCAGGGCATGAAGGTAAAGGGCTGCTACCAGTTCCGCCTGACCCGTAACGCCGACCTGGCGCTGGACTCCGAAGAGGTCGACGACCTGGCACGCGCCCTGCGCGGCGAGCTGTTCTCACGCCGCTACGGCGACGCCGTGCGGCTGGAAGTGGCCGATACCTGCCCGAAACACCTTTCGGACTACCTGCTCAAGCAGTTCAGCCTCAGCGAAAGCGAGCTGTACCAGGTCAATGGCCCGGTCAACCTTACCCGCCTGTTCAGCATCACCGGTCTGGACAGCCACCCCGAGCTGCAGTACACGCCGTTCACCCCGGCGATCCCCAAGCTGCTGCAGAACGCCGACAACATCTTCAGCGTGATCGGCAAGCAGGACATCCTGCTGATGCACCCGTTCGAATCTTTCACCCCGGTCATCGATCTGCTGCGCCAGGCCGCCAAGGACCCGCACGTGCTTGCCGTGCGCCAGACCCTCTACCGCTCCGGGGCCAACTCGGAAATCGTCGATGCGCTGGTGGATGCTGCGCGTAACGGCAAGGAGGTCACGGCGGTGATCGAGCTGCGTGCGCGCTTCGACGAAGAGTCCAACCTGCAGATGGCCAGCCGCCTGCAAGCGGCCGGTGCCGTTGTGATCTACGGCGTCGTTGGCTTCAAGACCCACGCCAAAATGATGCTGATTCTGCGCCGCGAGCAGGGCGAGATCGTGCGTTATGCGCACCTGGGCACCGGCAACTATCACGCCGGCAACGCCCGTCTTTATACCGACTACAGCCTGCTGACCTCTGACGATGCCCTCACCGAAGACGTCGGCAAGCTGTTCAGCCAGCTGATCGGCATGGGCAAGACCCTGCGCATGAAGAAGCTGCTGCACGCGCCGTTCACCCTGAAAAAGGGCATGCTCGACATGATTGCGCGGGAAACCCAGTTCGCCCTTGAGGGCAAGCCGGCGCACATCATCGCCAAGTTCAACTCGCTGACCGACGCCAAGGTCATCAAGGCGCTGTACAAGGCCAGCCAGTCGGGCGTGAAGATCGACCTGGTGGTACGCGGCATGTGCTGCCTGCGCCCTGGCATACCGGGGGTTTCGCACAATATCCAGGTGCGCTCGATCATTGGCCGCTTCCTTGAGCACACCCGGGTGTTCTACTTCCTCAATGGCGGCGAAGAGCAGATCTACCTGTCCAGCGCCGACTGGATGGAGCGTAACCTCGACAAGCGTGTCGAGACCTGCTTCCCGGTCGAGGGCAAGAAGTTGTTGCTGCGGGTGAAAAAGGAACTGGAAGGCTACCTGACCGACAACACCCACGCCTGGACCTTGCAGCCAGACGGGCGTTACGTGCGCAGCGCACCGACCGGCAACCAGAACCCGCGCAGTGCCCAGGCGACCCTGCTGGAGCGCCTGAGCAACCCGGTCCTCAACGTACGCTGAGGACGAAGCCGACCCGGGCCAGCCACTCCGCCTCGTTGGCGAAGTCGGCCTGGGTCAGCTGGTTCTGTTCCAGCCAGCCTTCCGGGAAGGCCACATCGAGGCTGTCGTCGGCGGCCTTGAGTTGTACTTTCGGCATTTGCTGGTTGCCACGAATGTGGTGGAACAGGATGGCGAAGCGCAGCAGCACGCACAGGCGCAGCAGTTTTACCCCTTCCTCACCCAGCTCGGCGATCTTGTCTTTCGGGATGTTGCGACGGTGACCGCGTACCAGCAAGGCCATCATCTGCTGGTCCTCGCGGGAGAAGCCCGAAAGATCGGAGTGTTCGATCAGGTAGGCGCCGTGCTTGTGATAGTGATAGTGGGCGATATCCAACCCTATTTCGTGCACTTTCGCTGCCCAGCCCAGCAGATCGCGCCAATTTCCGTCTTTCAGCTGCCATGCTTCGGCGACCTGGTCGAAGGCGTGCAGGGCCTTGCGTTCGACGCGGGCGGCCTGGCCCTGGTCGACATGGTAACGCTCCATCAGTGAGTTGAGGGTGCGCTCGCGCACGTCCTCGTGATGGTGGCGGCCGAGCAGGTCGAACAGCACGCCCTCGCGCAATGCGCCGTCGCAGTGGTCCATGCGCTGCAGTTCCAGGGCGTCGAAGATTGCTTCGAGAATCGCCATGCCGGCCGGGAATATGGCGCGACGATCTGGTTTGACGCCGTCAAAGTCGATCTTGTCGACCTCGCCCAGCTTGAACATCTTGCGCTTGACCCAGGCGAGGCCTTCGGCATTGACCTCGCCGTTGCCCAGGCCGCCCGCCTTGATCGCGGCGCCGATCGCGCGAATGGTCCCGGACGAGCCGATGGCCTCATCCCAGGTCAGGCGATGCAGGGCGTTCTCGATGCTCATCAGCTCCAGGCGCGCGGCGGTGTAGGCCTGGGCATAGCGGGCCGGGGTAATCTTGCCGTCGCGGAAGTAGCGCTGGGTGAAGCTGACGCAACCCATCTGCAGGCTTTCGCGCAACAGTGGCTCGAAGCGCTGGCCAATGATGAACTCGGTACTGCCGCCACCGATGTCGGCGACCAAGCGCTTACCAGGGGTGTCAGCCAGGGTGTGAGATACACCCAGGTAGATCAGGCGCGCCTCTTCACGGCCAGAAATGACCTCGACCGGGTGGCCGAGGATAGCCTCGGCGCGCTGGATGAATTCGTTGCGGTTGCGCGCTTCGCGCAGGGCGTTGGTACCGACGATGCGCACGGAGCCAGCCGGCATGCCGTTGATCAGTTGGGAAAAGCGCTTGAGGCAATCCAGGCCTCGTTCCATCGCATCTTCACTGAGCTTGCGATCTTCGTCGATGCCGGCGGCAAGCTGAACCTTCTCGCCGAGCCGCTCAAGGATGCGGATTTCGGTATGGTGGGCCTTGGCCACGACCATGTGGAAACTGTTGGAGCCAAGGTCGATGGCGGCGATCAGGGACAGGTTCTTCGCGATGGTATGCGGCATGATCTGGTTGTTCTCGGTCGTTAACCCGGCAATCGTGCCACGATAGCAGGCTGTCGCCAACGCGTGAGACGCCAGGCCTTGATGCAAGGCAATGTGCCATTCGATGCTATGACACTTGTATGACAGTTTCGATTCGCGGCCTCTTGCACAACTATAGTTACACTCAATCGTCCGCGGCTTCCTGTCGAGCGTGGGTGCGGCTATCATGGGCCACGTTTTTTTGCTTACGACCCTGGAGATATCCATGAGCAGCGATCTGATCAAACACGTCACCGACGCCACCTTCGACGCCGAAGTCCTGCAGGCTCAAGGCCCGGTGCTGGTCGACTACTGGGCTGAATGGTGCGGTCCGTGCAAGATGATCGCTCCGGTTCTGGACGACATCGCCTCCACTTACGAGGGCAAGCTGACCGTCGCCAAGCTGAACATCGACGACAACCAGGAAACCCCGGCCAAGCACGGCGTGCGTGGCATCCCGACGCTGATGCTGTTCAAGAACGGCAACGTCGAAGCGACCAAGGTTGGCGCGCTGTCGAAATCGCAGCTGGCCGCGTTCCTCGACGCCCACCTGTGATGTGAAGAGCCCCGCGAACGCGGGGCTTTTTTTTGCCTCTGAAAGGCTGCCAAGCCCCCCTGTACAAGCAGCGTTCTGCTGCGAAAGAGCCGGCTATGCCGGCATGGTCGCTGCGGCTGATGGCCTCTTCGCAGCACCAGGCTACTTCTGTCGCAGAGTGTGCTGTCGCTGAAAATGGCAGGGCAAAACCACTAGACGTCGAAAAAAGCAAGTGTTACATTCGGCCTCGCACTGCTTCTCCAGTGCCCTCTACACGCCGTCGCCGAAGCATCCCTAATTCGAATCAGTACGCGATCCTGTCGCCATCTAGCGGCGCGGCTTCATTAAGCCAAAGCTTAATTCTCCCTTCTTACATGATTACGTCATTCCCCTTATGAACCTGACTGAACTCAAGCAAAAGCCGATTACCGATCTTTTGGAAATGGCCGAACAGATGGGCATCGAAAACATGGCCCGTTCGCGCAAACAGGACGTGATTTTCGCCCTGCTGAAAAAGCACGCGAAAAGCGGCGAAGAGATCTCGGGTGACGGCGTGCTGGAGATCCTCCAGGATGGTTTCGGTTTCCTGCGTTCCGCTGATGCGTCCTACCTGGCCGGCCCCGATGACATTTACGTCTCGCCTAGCCAGATCCGCCGCTTCAACCTGCGTACCGGCGACACCATCGTCGGCAAGATCCGCCCGCCGAAGGAAGGGGAGCGTTACTTCGCCCTGCTGAAGGTTGACACCATCAACTTCGACCGCCCGGAAAACGCGAAGAACAAGATCCTGTTCGAAAACCTGACGCCGCTGTTCCCGAACAAGCGCCTGAAGATGGAAGCCGGTAACGGCTCCACCGAAGACCTGACCGGTCGCGTCATCGACCTGTGTGCCCCGATCGGCAAAGGCCAGCGTGGCCTGATCGTTGCTCCGCCGAAAGCCGGTAAGACGATCATGCTGCAGAACATCGCGGCGAACATTACGCGCAACAACCCCGAGTGCCACCTGATCGTCCTGCTGATCGACGAGCGCCCGGAAGAAGTAACCGAAATGCAGCGCACCGTGCGCGGCGAAGTGGTTGCCTCTACCTTCGACGAGCCGCCAACCCGCCACGTGCAGGTTGCCGAAATGGTGATCGAGAAGGCCAAGCGCCTGGTCGAGCACAAGAAGGATGTGGTCATCCTGCTGGACTCCATCACCCGTCTGGCACGTGCCTACAACACCGTGATCCCGAGCTCCGGCAAGGTGCTGACCGGTGGTGTCGACGCCCACGCCCTGGAGAAGCCTAAGCGCTTCTTCGGTGCTGCGCGTAACATCGAAGAGGGCGGCTCGCTGACCATTATCGCCACCGCGCTGGTCGAAACCGGCTCGAAGATGGACGAAGTGATCTACGAAGAGTTCAAGGGTACCGGCAACATGGAGCTGCCACTGGACCGCCGCATCGCCGAGAAGCGTGTGTTCCCGGCCATCAACATCAACCGCTCCGGCACCCGCCGCGAAGAGCTGCTGACCGCCGATGACGAACTGCAACGCATGTGGATCCTGCGCAAGCTGCTGCACCCGATGGACGAAATCGCCGCCATCGAGTTCCTGGTCGACAAGCTCAAGCAGACCAAGACCAACGACGAGTTCTTCCTGTCGATGAAGCGTAAGTAAGCTTCCCGACCAGGCAGTAATTGGGGCCGCTTCGCGCCCCTTCGCGGGCGTGTCCGCGAAGGGCTGCGAAGCGGCCCCAATGCATTTTCGCCCCAAACAAAGCCCGAACGGCGCTACACTCTGCACCCCGACCGATACGGCCAACACGAGGCTCCTGCATGCAGTATCGCGACTTGCGCGACTTCATCCGTGGCCTGGAACAGCGCGGCGAGCTCAAGCGCATCCAGGTTCCGATCTCCCCCGTCCTGGAAATGACCGAGGTCTGCGACCGCACCCTGCGTGCCAAGGGCCCGGCATTGCTGTTCGAAAAGCCCACCGGCTTCGACATCCCGGTGCTCGGCAACCTCTTTGGCACTCCGGAGCGCGTGGCCATGGGCATGGGCGCGGAGTCGGTCGATGAGCTGCGCGAAATCGGCAAGCTGCTGGCCTTCCTCAAAGAGCCGGAGCCGCCGAAGGGCCTGAAGGACGCCTGGTCGAAGCTACCGATCTTCAAAAAGGTCGTGTCGATGGCGCCGAAAGTCGTCAAGGACGCGGTATGCCAGGAAGTGGTGGTCGAGGGTGACGACGTCGACCTCGGTTCGTTGCCGATCCAGCATTGCTGGCCAGGCGACGTGGCGCCGCTGATCACCTGGGGCCTCACCGTGACCCGCGGCCCGAACAAGGACCGTCAGAACCTGGGCATCTACCGCCAGCAGGTAATCGGTCGCAACAAGGTCATCATGCGTTGGCTCAGCCACCGTGGTGGCGCCCTCGACTACCGCGAGTGGTGTGAGAAGAACCCCGGCCAGCCGTTTCCGGTTGCAGTCGCCCTGGGCGCTGACCCGGCGACCATTCTTGGCGCCGTGACCCCGGTACCGGATACGCTCTCTGAATATGCCTTCGCCGGCTTGCTGCGTGGCAACCGTACCGAGCTGGTCAAGTGCCGTGGCAGTAACCTGCAGGTGCCGGCCACTGCCGAAATAATCCTCGAAGGCGTGATCCACCCGGGTGAAATGGCCCCGGAAGGCCCTTACGGCGACCACACCGGCTACTACAACGAAGTGGACAGCTTCCCGGTGTTCACCGTCGAGCGCATCACCCACCGGCAGAAGCCGATCTACCACAGCACCTACACCGGCCGGCCGCCAGATGAGCCGGCCATTCTGGGTGTTGCGCTGAACGAAGTGTTCGTGCCGATCCTGCAGAAGCAGTTCCCGGAAATCACCGACTTCTACCTGCCGCCGGAAGGTTGCTCGTACCGCATGGCGGTGGTGACGATGAAGAAGCAGTACCCCGGCCACGCCAAGCGCGTGATGTTGGGTGTGTGGTCGTTCCTGCGACAGTTCATGTACACCAAGTTCGTTATTGTCACCGATGACGACATCAACGCCCGTGACTGGAACGATGTGATCTGGGCCATTACCACGCGCATGGACCCCAAGCGTGATACGGTGATGATCGATAACACCCCGATCGACTACCTCGATTTTGCGTCGCCGGTATCCGGGCTGGGGTCGAAGATGGGCCTGGACGCCACGCACAAGTGGCCGGGCGAGACAACACGCGAATGGGGGCGGGTCATCGTCAAGGACGAAGCCGTCACCCGCCGTATCGATGAGCTGTGGGACCAGTTGGGAATAGATTGATGCAGGTAACGTTGCAGCCGTCCGGGGCGGTGCTGGCGCTCGAACCCGGGGAACGGATCCTGGATGGAGCGCGGCGGCTGGGCTATGACTGCCCTAACAGCTGCCGCAATGGCAATTGCCATGTCTGCGCCGCGTTGTTGGTCGAAGGTCGGGTACGCCAAGATGGCGAAGTCCGCGACCATGGCGAATTGTTCACCTGCATTGCCGAACCGCTGGAGGACTGTGTGTTGCTCTGGGATGGTGTGCTCGCCCTGGGCGAGCTGCCAGTGCGCAAGCTGGCGTGCAGTGTCAGTGAGTGCGTCGACGTGGGTGGCGACGTCTGGCGGGTACGTCTGCGCGCGCCAGCCGGCAAGCCGCTGCGCTATCACGCCGGGCAGTACCTGATGATCGAGCGTGAGGGCGGCAAGCAGGCGGCCTTCTCGCTGGCTTCCGCGCCGCACGCCGGGCGTGAGCTGGAGTTGCATGTGCTGGCGCGTGAGCCCAGTGCGCTGCAACTGATCGAACAGCTCAAGCGCGACGGCCTGGCGCGCATCGAAATGCCTTTTGGCGATACTCACCTTGCCGAGTTGCCCGACGGCCCGCTGGTTTTGATCGCCGCCGGTACCGGCATGGGCCAGATGCACAGCCTGGTAGAGCATTGCCGGGCCAAGGGCTTCAAGCACCCGGTTCACCTGTACTGGGGCGTGCGCCGGCCCGAAGACTTCTACCAGATCGAACACTGGGACGAATGGCAGCGCCTGCCCAACCTGTTCCTGCATCAGGTGGTCAGCGATCTGTGCGGCTGGGAAGGCCGTTGCGGCATGCTGCATGAAGCGGTTTGCGAAGACATTGCCGACCTCAATAGCGTGCATGTCTATGCCAGCGGCTCGCCCAACATGATCTACGCCACCCTCGACGCCCTTGTCGAAGCCGGCATGGATGCGCACCGCATGCGTGCTGATGTGTTCGCCTACGCGCCCCGCGCTTAATAACCGAAGTTGGCAAGTACGGGTATAAGGCGGTAATTGTTACCGCCTTGGCTAATAACTTTCACGGGTTGCGAAACAGTACTTCCCGGTCGTCGGGGCCGCGCATGAAACGCGGCTGTCAGGGCTTGAGTATTTCTGCAAATCTGGCCTATGGTTACTGCAAGCAGCCGTGGTTTACAGGCCTTGGGCTGCCTCTTATCGAATCGCGCTTCATCCGTAGTTCATAGGGATAATGGCGGCAGCTTATGTCGGCACTTGAAAGTATGTCCTGGAAAGTTTCATATCCACCGACACTCGACTTTGGTCAGCAACATACCAACGAACAGTTGTTCCACTCCATGAAGACAACCATGTCTCGGCACCAGGGTGGGCCGGTGTGGCTGTTTGCGTATGGTTCGTTGATTTGGCGCCCGGAGTGCAACTCGGTGGAACGCCAGCGTGCGCGGGTACATGGTTACCACCGCGGCTTGTACTTGTGGTCGCACGAGCATCGCGGTACCCCTGAAACCCCCGGCCTGGTGTTTGGGCTAGACCGGGGCGGCTCTTGCAGCGGTTTTGCCTACCGGCTGGATGAAAGCAACCTGGACGACTCGTTGATGGCCCTGTGGCAACGCGAGATGCCCTATCCGGCGTACCGGCCGCATTGGCTGAACTGCCGCCTGGGCGATGGCAGCAAGGTGCAAGCCTTGGGCTTTGTGCTGGAGCGGCATTTGCCGTGCTATGCCGGCAACCTGCCAGATACTTTGCTCAGCCAGATCCTGGCGAGTGCCAAGGGGCGTTATGGCAGCACGCGCGATTATGTCGAGCAGACCTTGCATGCCCTGCGCAGCCACCAGATGCCTGATCGCAACCTCGAAGCACGGTTTCGCCGTTGCCATAACCTGCGGGAAGTGTGACTGATCGGTGCCGGTCGCTTTGCGGGTAGAACTGCTCCTACCTGCGCAGAGGCCAGCACTGTCACCAGAAAACCTGAGGCTTATCTAGCGAGCACCACCAACTTACCCACAGCCTGTCGCTGCCCCAGCTTCTCAATGGCAGCGCCTGCCTCGGCCAGTGGATAAGTCTGCGACACCAGCGGCTTCAATTTACCTTCGGCATGCCAGGCAAACAGCTGCTTGAAGTTGGCCGCATTGTCCTCGGGCTGGCGTTGTGCAAACGCCCCCCAGAACACCCCCAGCACCGCGGCACCCTTGAGCAGCACCAGGTTGGCCGCCAATTGCGGGATGGCCCCGCTGGCAAACCCCACCACCAGCAACCGGCCGTTCCAGGCCAGGCCGCGCACCGCCTGCTCGAACAGTTCGCCGCCGACCGGGTCGTAAATCACGTCCACACCCTGGCCACCGGTCAGGCGCTTGATCTCTTCGCGCAGGCTGGCCTGGCTGTAGTCGATCAGCTCATCCGCCCCGGCCGCCTTTGCCACGGCCAGTTTCTCGGCATTGCTGGCGGCGGCAATGACCCGCGCGCCCATGGCCTTGCCGATCTCAACCGCCGCCAGGCCGACCCCGCCGGACGCGCCCAGCACCAGCAGGGTTTCGCCCGCCTGCAGTTGGCCACGCTGGCGCAGGGCGTGCATCGACGTACCATAGGTCATGCCGAATGCCGCAGCGGTGGTGAAGTCCATGCTGGTCGGGACCGGCAGCACGTTGTAGACGGGCACTGCCACCTGCTCGGCAAATGCGCCCCAGCCAGTGAGTGCCATGACCCGGTCGCCGACCTTGAAGGCACCGGCCTTTTCCCCGACCGCAGCGACCACGCCTGCCGCCTCGCCACCGGGAGAGAACGGCAGTGGAGGCTGGAACTGGTACTTGCCTTCAATGATCAGGGTGTCGGGAAAGTTGACCCCGGCAGCCTGCACGTCCAGCAGGATCTCGTTTTTCTTCGGCAGGGGGCTGGCTACCTCTTCCAGCACCAGGTTGCGCGCCGGGCCGAGGGTTTTGCACAACACAGCTTTCATCGGGGCTATTCCTTTGCGGGTAGTGGCCGATAAGTGTAGGAGGGCCGTTTGCCGGGTCAACGAGCATGGTCCTCCCTGATGGGCCGGCATAAGCCCGGGCTTGGGTTTGAGCGGTGTGCTGGGTAAGCTGGCGCCAACTGTATTGAGGAGCGAATTCGTGAACGCGTGGATCTTGATGGTACTGGCGCTGCTGCTGCCGGCTGCGGCCATGGCCGAGGAAGCCAAGGAAGGGGCGCCCAAGGTCGCCTACATCAGCTTGAGCCCGCCCTTTGTCGGCAACTATGCCCTCGATGGCGGCCCGCGCCTGCGCGTTTACAAGGCCGATGTGGCCCTGCGTGTGACTGGCGACGAAGCCGCCAAGGCGGTCCAGCACCACGAACCGCTGATTCGTAACCAGCTGGTGGCGCTGTTCACCCAGCAGACCGTAGACAGCATGAGCAACGTCGAGGCCAAGGAACACCTTCGCCAGGAAGCGCTGAAGCAGGTACAGCAGGTGCTGGAAGCTGAAGAGGGCAAGCCGATCGTAGAAGACCTGCTGTTCAACAACCTGATCGTGCAGTAATTCCCGTCGCGTTAGCTGTAGCGCCTGTTCTGTCGAGCGCCGCCCGCGCGGCGCTCGATTTCAATCACGCGTCATGACTCAAGGCGAACGCTTCAGGCTCACCCTGCCAGCGCAACGATCGCCGCCCATTGCTCCTCGGTCACTGGCATTACCGACAATCGTGTGCCTTTCTGCACCAGCGGTAACGCCTCCAGCGCGCTCTGCTGCTTCAGCAGCCCCAGCCCCAGCACCTGGCGGAATGTCTTCACATGTGCAACATCCACCGCTGTCCACGCATTCTTCTCTGCCGTGGCCTTGGCATCGTAGTAGTGGCTCTGCGGGTCCAGTGCGGTCGGGTCGGGGTAGGCTGCGCGAATGATTTTGCCAATGCCGGCAATACCGGGCTGCGGGCAGCTGGAGTGGTAGAAGAAGAACGCGTCCCCCACGCTCATGGCGCGTAAGAAATTGCGTGCCTGATAGTTGCGCACGCCGTCCCAGCGCGCTTCGCCCAGGCGGCCGAGGGCTTCGATGGAGAGCTCGTCGGGCTCGGATTTCATCAGCCAGTAGGCCATGGATGCAGCTCCTGAAAAGGTTTGAAATAACCTGTTGCACGAAACCGACAGCCGGTTGGCGTCAAGGTTTGCGTGCAGACGCAGGTTGTCGGAAAATGCGCCCCGTTTAAAGCGCGATGCTCAGGTGGTGCCCAGAATACCGCCGAGCCTGAACAGTTTGCCTTGGGGGGCAATCTTCCATGTATCAACGTAAAAAACCGGATCTGCTGTGGATCCTGGTCTTCATTTTTGGCCTGGGTGTGGTCACTACCGGTTATGCGCAAGGGTTCTGGGAGCGCAAGCTGGACAACGCCTATCAAATGCCGGTCGAGGCCAGCCAGCCGCAACGTTGATACGCCCGCTGGTGCCGCTCAACGCGGCGCCAGGTACCAGCCACGGTCCGAGACCGTGCCTTGCAGTGGTACATCCCAACTGGCCTGGGCCAGCCGCTCGACCTTCTGGCATTCGTGCGCCAACCCTAGTAGCAAAGGTTTCTTCCAGGTCTGTCGACGTGCCTGGTAAGCCAGGCTGCGGTCATAGAACCCCCCGCCCATTCCCAGGCGACCCCCCATTTCATCGAAACCGACCAGCGGTAGCAGGATCAGGTCCAGCGCCCAGATCGGCCGTTGGCGCTTGCGCTCGGTAACCGGCTCGGGAATACGAAAACGGTTGGGCCGGAGCTTTTCGCCCTGTTCGAAGCGCTGGAACACCATGCGCGTGCGCGGCCAGGCATGCAGCACCGGCAGGTAAGTGCGCTTGCCGCGGCGTTGGGCTTCGCGCAGTAACAGGCAGGGGTCGATTTCGCCGTCATTGGGCAGATAAAGGGCAATGTGCCTGGCGCGGCGAAACAGCGGGTGCTGCGCCAGCTGGCGGTACAGGCCAAGGGTGGCCTGGCGTTGCTGGGCAGGGGTAAGGGCGCGGCGGGCATTGCGGAGCAGGCGACGAAGCTGGGGGCGGGTGAGCGGCGCGGTGTCGGTCATGGCACAAGCGATCCCAGGGTGCTGGCCGATGAGCTCGGCCAAAACGAATTGCCCGCCAATAAAGGCGGGCAAGAAATTCAGGCTCCCCGACAAGACCGCTATCGGTGTAGCCCTTGAACCCGAAAGTTCAAGGTGGAGATTGCAGGGGGCGTTAAGGCTTTCCGTCGGGCGGACATGCACACCGGCCCCAGCGTGCAACCCCCGTGGTTGTGCGTATCGGCTCAGGGACATAACCGACTGGCGCATCCCCCAGGGAGTGGCGCCAGTATACCAATCTCAGTCGATTTTGGTACCCGTGTCGTCGGACAAAGCCTTGTCCACCCGATCCAGCAGGTCGCGCACCTGTTCGCGGTTGGTGCTGTTGACCGGCGCAGCGCTGCGGTCTTCCTGACGGTGCAGCATTTCGTGGGTAATGTTCAATGCCGCCATGACCGCAATGCGGTCGGCGCCGATCACCTTGCCGCTGCTGCGGATCTCGCGCATCTTGCTGTCCAGGTAGCGGGCGGCGCTAACCAGGTTGTTGCGCTCTTCCGGCGGGCAGATGATCGAGTAATCCTTGTCGAGGATCTG
This sequence comes from Pseudomonas sp. LB-090624, assembly GCF_003205205.1. GTDB lineage: Bacteria > Pseudomonadota > Gammaproteobacteria > Pseudomonadales > Pseudomonadaceae > Aquipseudomonas. Next base: position 54,666 of record NZ_QJRL01000003.1, on the reverse strand, counting down.
CACGGTGACGCTATTGCTTGAACTCATGAGTCTTGCTCCAGAGCCTTGAGGCGTAAAATCATCGACTCGACCTTGCGCTTGGCGATCTCGTTCTTTTCGATGAGGTGGGCGCGCTCTTCGCGCCAGGATTTTTCCTGAGCTACTAGGAGTGCATTTTGCCGTTTTAGTTGCTCGACGCGCTCGATCAGCAACTCGAATCGGCTCATCAGTGCCTGCAGGTCATTCTCTTGCGTGGGTTGCACTCGATTCGCTCCGTCGTTGAGTCACCTGCGATGATGCCGCTCCCTGGGCGGCGACGGCCAGTGCCGATGGTCTTGGCGCGCCTGCCGGTGCTAGGATACAAGGTCTTCATTCTAGTCATTGCGCCGTCTGGCGCCTAGCAGCCCATGCCCAATACCCAATCGCCCTACATCGCCTTCGCCATGCTGCTCTCGAGCAATGGCCATCCTGTCACCCCGGCCGAACTGCACGGCCTGCTGATCGGCCGCAGTTGCGCCGGCGCCGGCTTCGAAGCCGACGCCTGGCTGGCCGATGCCGCCCAACTGCTGGAAACCGAGCCCGGTGATACCGTGCGCAACGCCCTGGTGGGCCTGCAGGAAATGGTCAAGGGCGAGCTAACCAGCGACGACATGGCCATTGTCCTCCTGCTGCCTTCCGACGACGCTGCACTGAGTGACCGCGCCACCGCGCTGGGCCAGTGGTGCCAAGGTTTCATCACCGGTTTTGGCTTGAACGCCGGCGGCAAGGACTTGTCCGACGAGGCCAAGGAAGTGCTGCAGGACCTGGTAGCCATTTCCCAGGTGCAGGAAGCCCTCGAGGAGTCCGAAGACGGCGAGAGCGACTACATGGAGGTCATGGAGTACCTGCGCGTGGCGCCACTGCTGCTGTTCTCCGAGCTGGCCAAGCCAGCCGCACCCGCGCCCAAGCCATCGTTGCACTGATCAACCGGGGGTAGTCTGCCCATGAGCCACATTCCCAAGGCCGAGTATGCCCGGCGGCGCAAGGCGCTGATGGCGCAGATGGTCCCCAACAGCATCGCCATCCTGCCTGCCGCCGCAGTTGCGATCCGCAACCGCGACGTCGAGCACGTGTACCGCCAGGACAGTGACTTCCAGTACCTCAGCGGTTTTCCCGAGCCGGAGGCGGTGATCGCCTTGATCCCTGGGCGCGAGCATGGCGAGTACGTGCTGTTCTGCCGTGAGCGTAACCCCGAGCGCGAACTGTGGGACGGCCTGCGCGCCGGCCAGGAAGGCGCGGTGAGTGATTTTGGTGCCGACGATGCCTTCCCCATCACCGATATCGACGAGATCCTGCCAGGCCTGATCGAAGGCCGCGAGCGGGTGTACAGCGCCATGGGCAGCAACCCAGAGTTCGATCGCCGGCTGATGGACTGGATCAACGTGATCCGCTCCAAGGCCCGCCTGGGCGCCCAGCCGCCGAACGAGTTCGTTGCGCTGGATCATCTGCTGCATGACATGCGCCTGTATAAATCGGCAGCGGAAGTGAAGGTAATGCGTGCGGCTGCAGACATTTCTGCACGGGCCCACGTGCGGGCCATGCAGGCCTGCCGGGCCGGGCTGCATGAATACAGCCTGGAAGCCGAGCTGGACTACGCATTCCGCAAGGGCGGGGCAAAAATGCCAGCCTACGGTTCGATCGTCGCGGCCGGGCGCAATGGCTGCATCCTGCACTACCAGCAGAATGACGCGCCGCTCAAGGAGGGTGACCTGGTGCTGATCGACGCAGGTTGCGAAATCGACTGCTACGCCAGTGACATCACTCGCACCTTCCCGGTTAGCGGCCGTTTTTCGCCCGAGCAGAAGGCCATCTACGAGCTGGTGCTCAAGGCGCAGGCGGCGGCATTTGCCGAAATCGCCCCCGGCAAGCACTGGAACCACGCCCACGAGGCGACCGTGCGGGTGATTACCGCAGGCTTGGTGGAGCTCGGCCTGCTTCAAGGGGATGTGCAGGAGCTGATCGACAGCGAAGCCTATCGCGCCTTCTACATGCACCGCGCCGGCCACTGGCTGGGCATGGATGTGCACGATGTAGGCGAGTACAAGGTGGGCGGCGAGTGGCGCGTGCTGGAGCCCGGCATGGCGCTGACCGTCGAACCGGGTATCTACATTGGCGCCGACAACCAGGCTGTAGCCAGGAAGTGGCGCGGCATTGGGGTAAGGATCGAGGACGACGTGGTAGTCACCAAGAAAGGTTGTGAAATCCTGACGTCGGGCGTGCCACGCACGGTCGCCGAGATCGAGGCGCTGATGCAGGCCGCCCGCAAGGACGCTGCATGAACCGGGTAAACCTGGCGATCATCGGCGGTGGCCTGGTGGGTGCAAGCCTGGCCTTGGCCCTGCAGGCCGGGGCCAAGGCGCGTGGCTGGAAGATCCTGCTGATCGAGCCCTTCGCCCCCGGCGACAGCTTCCAGCCCAGCTACGATGCGCGGTCCTCGGCATTGTCTTTCGGCACCCAGCAGATCTATCAGCAATTGGGACTGTGGCAGGCCATCGGCCGTCGCGCCGAACCGATCCGGCAGATTCACGTCTCCGACCGTGGCCGCTTTGGCGCCACGCGCCTGGATGCCTTGGAAGAGGGTGTGCCGGCGCTGGGCTACGTGGTGGAAAACGCCTGGCTCGGGCAATGCCTGTGGCAAGGGCTGGACAGTGACGTGGTGAGCTGGCGCTGCCCAGCGGAAGTGACCTCGATGCAGGCCATCGAAGGCGGCTACCGGTTGCGCCTGAACGACGACACCCAGCTGGAATGCGACCTCGCGGTACTGGCCGACGGCGGCCGTTCCGGCTTGCGCGAACAGCTGGGCATCCACGTACGCCATACGCCGTACCAGCAAAGCGCGTTGATCGCCAATATCACCCCCGGCGAGGCCCACGGTGGCCAAGCATTCGAGCGCTTCACCGCAGAAGGCCCGATGGCCCTGTTGCCACTGCCGGATAACCGCTGTGCGCTGGTGTGGACCCGCCAGGGCATGGATGCACGGCGGCTGGCCGACATCGACGAGCGCAGCTTCCTGCGCGAGCTGCAGGGTGAGTTCGGCTACCGCCTGGGGGCGCTTCGCCAGGTCGGCGCACGGCACCTGTACCCGCTGTCGTTGATCGAAGCCCAGGAGCAGGTGCGGCCGCATCTGGTGGTATTGGGCAACGCTGCGCACAGCCTGCACCCCATCGCTGGCCAGGGCTTCAACCTGTCGCTGCGTGACGTGCAGGCGCTGGCCGAGGCTCTGCTGGCTGGCCCGCAGCGGCCAGGCGACCTGACCACGCTGCAGGCTTACCACCAGCGTCAGCGCCTGGACCAGGCCATGACCATCGGTTTCTCCGACCAGGTCACCCGCCTGTTCGGCAGCAACCAGCCGTTGCTGGCCGCCGGGCGCAACCTGGGCCTGCTCGGGCTCGACCTGCTGCCACCGGCAAAAAGCTGGTTCGCCCGCCAGGCCATGGGCCTGGGCACTCGCCCCGACCCGCGGGGCCAGGCATGAGCAACGCGCGTAAACTGGCGCGCCGGGCGCGTATGCTGCGCTGGCTGCTGAACCTTTACCCCCCTTACCTGGGCGCCGGCATTCGTGTGCAGCACATCAGCCCGGACCTGCGCAGCGTCAAGGTGGCGATGAAACTGACGCGCTGGAATCGCAACTATGTCGGTACCCAGTTCGGTGGCAGTTTGTACGCCATGACCGACCCGTTCTACATGCTGCTGCTGATCGAGCAACTGGGGCGGGAGTACATCGTCTGGGACAAGGCTGCCAGCATCGATTTCATCTCGCCGGGCAAAGGCCCGGTGTATGCCGAATTCCACGTCGATGACGCGCTGCTGGACGACATTCGCCAGCAGACCGCCACCGGCAAGAAGTGCCTGCCGCGTTTGCAGGTCGATATCCGCGATGGCGCTGGCGAGTTGGTGGCGCGGGTCGATAAAACCCTATATGTGCGGCTCAAGCCGCAAGCGAGGCTGGCGTAAAGCATGGAAATGCGCGCAGATCTGTTGATTGTCGGTGCCGGTATGGTCGGCAGCGCACTGGCCCTGGCGTTGCGCCACAGTGGCTTGCAAATCCTCTTGCTCGACGGTGGCCCGCTGACGGTCAAGCCATTCGATGCCCAGGCTCCGTTCGAGCCGCGTGTCAGCGCGCTGTCGGCTGCCAGCCAGCGCATCCTCGAGCGCCTTGGCGCCTGGGACGGCATTGCCCAGCGGCGCGCCACGCCGTATTCCGACATGCATGTATGGGATGGCAGCGGCACCGGGCAGATTCATTTCTCGGCGGCCAGCGTGCATGCCCAGGTGCTCGGCCATATTGTCGAGAACCGGGTGGTGCAGGACGGCCTGCTGGAGCGCCTGCACGACAGCGACATTGGCCTGCTGGCGAATGCGCGGCTGGAGCAGCTGCGCCGATCTGGCGATGAATGGCTGCTGACCCTGGCCGATGGCCGGCAACTGCGCGCGCCGCTGGTAATCGCTGCTGATGGCGCCAATTCGGCAGTACGGCGCCTGGCGGGCTGTGAAACCCGCGAGTGGGATTACCTGCACCATGCCATCGTCACCAGCGTGCGTTGCAGCGGCGGGCACCAGGCCACGGCCTGGCAGCGCTTCACCGATGAAGGGCCATTGGCCTTTTTACCGTTGAGCCGCGATGGCCAGGAAGACTGGTGTTCGATCGTATGGTCGACCACCCCTGAGCATGCCGAGCAGCTGATGGCGATGGATGAAGCGGCCTTCATGCAGGCCCTGGAACGGGCCTTCGAAGGGCGCCTGGGGGGCGTGTTGCAGGCCGACCCACGGGTGTGCGTGCCGCTGCGCCAGCGTCACGCCAAGCGCTATGTGGATGAAGGCCTGGCCTTGATCGGTGATGCTGCACACACTATCCACCCGCTGGCCGGGCAGGGTGTGAACCTGGGCTTTCTCGATGCGGCGGTGTTGGCCGAGGTGCTGGTCAATGCCTGCGCGCGCGGCGAGCGGCTGGCCGATGTGAAGGTGCTGAGCCGTTACGAGCGCCGGCGCATGCCACACAACCTGGCGTTGATGGCGGCGATGGAGGGCTTCGAGAGGTTGTTCCAGGCCGATCCGCTGCCGTTGCGCTGGTTGCGCAACAGCGGGTTGAAGCTGGTGGAGCAGATGCCTGAAGCCAAAGCGCTGTTTGTGCGTCAGGCACTGGGTTTAAGTGGTGATCTGCCGGATCTGGCCAAGGCTTGAGCGTGCCGGGGCCGCGTTGCGGCCCTTTGCAACATTCGGTAACTGCTAGGTAGATGAGCCAGAAAATGGGATTCACTACCATTCGCACCTCTCATACCCTCCGAGGAGTGCTTTCCATGTTGCCACGCAAGCCCCTACTGGCCGCCCTGGCCCTGACTTTGTTCGGCGGCACCGCTCAAGCAGCGGACGAAGTGGTGGTGTACTCCTCGCGCATCGACGAGCTGATCAAGCCGGTGTTCGATGCCTATACCGCCAAGACCGGGGTCAAGGTCAAGTTCATCACCGACAAGGAAGCCCCGCTGATGCAGCGCATCAAGGCCGAGGGCGAAAACGGCGTGGCCGACCTGCTGCTGACGGTCGATGCCGGCAACCTGTGGCAGGCCGAGCAAATGGGCATCCTGCAGCCGATCAAGTCCGACATCATCGACCAGAACATTCCGCCACAGTACCGCGCCTCGTCCCATGACTGGACTGGTCTGAGCCTGCGTGCGCGCACCATCATCTACTCCACCGAGCGGGTCAAGCCGGCAGAGCTGAGCACCTACGAGGCGCTGGCCGACAAGCAGTGGGAAGGCCGCCTGTGCCTGCGCACGGCGAAGAAGGTGTACAACCAGTCGCTGACCGCTACCCTGATCGAAACCCATGGCGAGGCGAAGACCGAGCAAATCGTCAAAGGCTGGGTCAACAACCTGTCCACCGACGTGTTCTCCGACGACAATGCGGTGATCCAGGCCATCGAGGCCGGCCAGTGCGACGTGGGCGTGGTCAACACCTACTACTACGGCCGCCTGCACAAGCAGAACCCGCAACTGCCGGTGAAAATCTTCTGGCCCAACCAGGGCGACCGTGGCGTACATGTGAACCTGTCGGGCATTGGCCTGACCAAGCATGCGCCACACCCGGAAGCCGCGAAGAAACTGGTGGAGTGGATGACCGGCGAAGAAGCTCAGAAGCTGTTTGCCGACATCAACCAGGAATTCCCGGCCAACCCGAAGGTCAAGCCATCGGATGAAGTGGCAGCGTGGGGTAGCTTCAAGGCCGATAGCATTCCGGTGGAGATTGCCGGCAAGCGCCAGGCTGAAGCTATCCGCCTGATGGATCGGGCTGGCTACAACTAAGCGCCAGGCTTTATCCTTCCGGGGCCGTCAGAGGCCCCTTCGCGGGACAAGCCCGCTCCCACAGGACCTTCACAGGATCGATGCCTTGTGCGGTCCCTGTGGGAGCGGGCTTGTCCCGCGAACGACCGCGCAGCGGTCGCCATCGCAATCGAGAACCAAGCCTTGCCCCACACTCCCCAACGCCGCTGGTACCTCCCGGTCGCCATGATCGCCGCCTTGGTGCTGCTGCCCCTGAGCGTGCTGCTGTTGTCCTGGCAATCCGTCGACCTGCAGATCTGGTCGCACCTTCTCGACACCCAGATGAGCCGGCTGCTGGGCAATACCCTGGCCCTGGTAGTCGGCGTAGGCATCGGCGTCACTGTCCTGGGCGTCAGCCTGGCCTGGCTCACCAGCCTGTGCGAGTTCCCTGGCCGGCGCTGGCTGGACTGGGCGCTGATGTTGCCGTTCGCCATCCCTGCCTACGTGCTGGCATTCGTTTTCGTCGGCCTGCTGGATTTCGCCGGCCCGGTGCAAAGTGCGTTGCGTGAGGTGTTCGGGCCAATGCGCTTGCCACGGGTACGCTCCACCGGCGGGGTAATCATCGTCCTGGTGCTGGTGTTCTATCCCTACGTCTATCTGCTGGCGCGCACTGCCTTCATGGCCCAAGGCAAGGGCCTGATGGAAGCCGCGCGGGTACTGGGGCTCTCCCCATTGCAGGCATTCTGGCGCGTGGCCCTGCCCATGGCGCGGCCGGCAATCGGCGCCGGCATCGCCCTGGCGCTGATGGAAACCCTGGCCGACTTTGGTGCTGTAGCGGTATTCAACTTCGACACCTTCACCACCGCCATCTACAAGACCTGGTACGGCTTCTTCAGCCTGTCCAGTGCGGCCCAGCTGGCCAGCCTGCTGCTGTTGGCGGTGATGCTGGTGCTGTACGGCGAGCGCCGCGCCCGCGGCGCCAGTCGCAGTGGTAACGAGCGGCCGCGTGGTCAGGCGCTTTATCACCTGCGCGGGCTCAAGGCGGTGTTGGCCAGCGGCTGGTGCCTGCTGGTGTTCGCCTGCGCCTTCGTGATACCCCTGCTGCAGCTGCTGGTGTGGTTCTGGCAGCGCGGGCGGCATGACTTGGACGAGCGCTACGTCGGCCTGGTGCTGCACACCTTGTACCTGGGCGGGATGGCTGCTCTGGTTACGGTGTGTGTGGCGCTGCTGCTGGCTTTTGCCCGGCGCCAGGCGCCGACCGGCGCCATTCGCGCCGGGGTAGGTATGGCCAACCTGGGTTATGCCTTGCCCGGTTCGGTGCTGGCGGTGTCAATCATGCTGGCCTTCAGTTACCTCGACAACAACCTGGTCATCCCACTGTCCGGCTGGCTGGGCGGGGCGGGCAAACCGTTGCTGCTGGGTAGCCTGTCGGCGTTGCTGCTGGCCTACCTGGTGCGCTTCATCGCAGTCGCTTACGGGCCACTGGAGAGCAGCCTGGAACGCATCCGCCCGTCATTGCCGGAGGCTTCGCGCAGCCTGGGTGTCGGTGGCGCAAGATTGTTTTGCAAGGTGTATCTGCCGCTGCTGGTACCTGGTGTTCTTAGCGCCGCCTTGCTGGTGTTCGTCGACGTCCTCAAGGAAATGCCGGCCACCTTGCTGATGCGGCCGTTCGGCTGGGACACCCTTGCCGTGCGCGTGTTCGAGATGACCAGCGAAGGCGAGTGGGCGCGTGCTTCGCTGCCGGCGCTGACCTTGGTGCTGGTGGGCTTGCTGCCGGTCATCGGCCTGATCCGTCGTTCGGCCCGTCGACCCGGTCACAGTCACTGAGGATGCCAGCTTGCGACCTTGCGGCTACAATGCGCGGCATTCGCGCGGTGGGTGTTGAACAAGAAGAGCTGACGACCAACGTCATCGACCGCCGCCGCTTCGCCACGCCCGGAAGGAGAAACCCATGGGACAGCGCACGCTTTTGTATGACCTGCACCTGGCGCTAGGCGCCAAGCTGGTCGATTTTGGTGGCTGGGACATGCCCCTGCACTACGGCTCGCAGGTCGAGGAGCACCATCAGGTGCGCAGCGACTGCGGCGTCTTCGATGTTTCCCACATGACTGTGATCGATGTCGACGGCACCGATGCTACCGTTTGGCTGCAGCGCCTGCTGGCCAATGACGTGGCCCGCCTCGAAGGCACTGGCATGGCGCTGTACAGCCCGCTGCTGAACGAACTGGGCGGGGTGATCGATGATCTCATCGTCTATCGCACTGAATCCGGCTATCGCCTGGTCACCAACGCTGCCACCCGGGCCAGGGTGCTCGACTGGCTGCAACTGCAGCGTGCCAGTTTCAACGTGGGCTTCCAGGTCCGCCCCGACCTGGCCATCCTTGCCATCCAGGGGCCACACGCTCGCGAGAAAGTTGCAGCCCTGCTCAGCCCCGCACGCGCCGCGCTGATCCGCGAACTGCGCCCCTTTGAAGGCGTTACCGACGGCGACTGGTTCATCGCCCGCACCGGTTATACCGGCGAGGACGGCCTGGAGATCATCTTCCCGGGTGAGCAGGCCGTGGCCTTTTTCAACGACCTGGTCGGCGCGGGCATCGCCCCCAGCGGCCTGGGCGCCCGTGACACCTTGCGCCTGGAAGCCGGCATGAACCTCTACGGCCAGGACATCGACGAAGCCCACACCCCCCTTACCTCCAACCTGGGCTGGAGCATCGCCTGGGAGCCGGCCGGGCGTGACTTCATCGGCCGCACCGGCCTGCTGAAGGAAATCGAGCAGGGTGTGCAGGAAAAACTGGTCGGCCTGGTGCTGGAAGAGCGCGGCGTGCTGCGTGCCCACCAGGTCGTGCGTGTATCCGGCATTGGCGAAGGGGAGATCACCAGTGGTAGTTTCTCGCCTACGCTGAGCAAGTCCATTGCCTTGGCGCGCGTGCCCATGGCGACCGGTGACCGGGCCGAGGTGGAAATTCGCGGCAAGTGGTACCCGGTGCGGGTAGTCAAACCGACTTTCGTGCGCCACGGAAAGATCCTGATCTGAACAATTTTTAACCGGCGGGCGTACCGCTGAGCCAATCGAGGAATTCAAGACATGAGCAATATCCCCGCCGAACTGCGTTTTGCCGAAAGCCACGAGTGGGCGCGCCTGGAAGCCGACGGTACAGTGACCGTGGGCATCAGCGACCACGCCCAGCAAGCCCTGGGTGACGTGGTGTTCGTAGAGCTGGCTGAAGTCGGCAAAGTGTTTGGCGCTGGCGATGCTGCGGGTGTGGTGGAGTCGGTCAAGGCCGCTTCTGATATTTACGCCCCGGTGGGTGGCGAAGTGATCGCCGTTAACGAAGAACTGGCCGATAGCCCGGAACAGCTCAACGAAGAACCTTACGCTGCGTGGATCTTCAAGCTGAAGCCAAGCAACCCTGCCGAGCTGGACAAGCTGCTTGATGCTGCTGGCTATCAAGCCGCCATCGGCGAGTAAATCCCCGTTGCCTGCTCCCACAGCGTAAGCGCCCGCCGCTGGCCGGTGATTAACCTGTGGGGGCGGCAGCCTCGCGAAGAGGCCGGGCCTGCAAACAAGTTTCCCCGCACAATCGGCAATCCCTTCCTAGACTTGTAAGTCTCCATGAGAGCTGTTCCAGGAAGAGAGCGTCGTCATGTCCCAGTCGCCATCCCTGCACCAACTGCAAGAGCTCAACCCGTTCCTGCGTCGCCACTTAGGCCCGGATGCCACGGAGCAACAAGCCATGCTCAACGCGCTGGGCATCGCCAGCCGCAGTGAGCTGATCGAGCAGACCGTACCGCCAGACATCCGCTTCAACCGCCCCCTCGACCTGCCACCGGCGCTGGACGAGCAGGCTGCCTTGGCCAAGCTTGCTGGCTACGCCGCGCAAAACCAGGTCTGGACCAGCCTGATCGGCATGGGCTATCACGGCACTATCACCCCCACGGTGATCCTGCGCAACGTACTGGAAAACCCCGGTTGGTACACTGCGTACACGCCCTACCAGCCTGAAATTGCCCAAGGCCGGCTGGAGGCGTTGTTGAACTTCCAGCAGATGGTCATCGACCTCACTGGTTTGGCGCTGGCCAATGCTTCGCTGCTCGATGAGGCCACCGCCGCGGCCGAGGCCATGGCCCTGGCCAAGCGGGTGGCACGCAACAAGAGCAATGCGTTCTTCGCCGATGAGCACTGCCACCCACAGACCTTGTCGGTACTCAGGACCCGCGCAGAGGGCTTTGGCTTCGAGCTGATCGTCGACTCTGTGGATAACCTGGCCAGCCATTCGGTGTTCGGCGCCTTGCTGCAATACCCCGACACCCATGGCGAAGTGCGCGACCTGCGCCCGCTGATCGATCAGTTGCACAGCCAGCAGGCCCTGGCTTGCGTGGCGGCCGACTTGTTGAGCCTGGTGGTGCTCGCGCCACCCGGTGAGCTGGGCGCCGATGTGGTTTTGGGCTCGACCCAGCGCTTTGGCGTGCCGATGGGCTACGGCGGCCCCCACGCGGCCTATTTCGCCTGCCGCGACGACTACAAGCGGGCCATGCCCGGGCGCATCATCGGCGTATCGCGTGATGCCCGTGGCAACACCGCGCTGCGTATGGCTCTGCAGACCCGCGAGCAGCATATCCGCCGCGAGAAGGCCAACTCCAACATCTGCACGGCGCAGGTGCTACTGGCCAACATCGCCGGCTTCTATGCCGTCTACCACGGCCCAGAAGGCCTGCAACGCATTGCCCAGCGCGTGCACCGGCTGACCTTCATCCTGGCCGCCGGGCTGGAAGCCAAAGGCATCCAGCGCCTCAACCAGCAGTTCTTCGACACCCTCACCCTGAATGTCGGTGGCGCCCAGGCCGCGATAATCGAAAGCGCTGAAGCCGCGCAGATCAACCTGCGCATACTGGGCCGCGGCCACCTGGGCGTTAGCCTGGACGAAACCTGCAACGAACAGACGGTGTTGCGCCTGCTGGATATCTTCCTGGGGGTGGATCACGGCCTGGAGATTGCCGCCCTCGACCAGTTGGCCATGCCCGAAGGTATCCCCGCCAGCCTGGTGCGGCGTACCCCGTTCCTCGCGCACCCGGTGTTCAACCTGCACCACAGCGAAACCGAGATGCTGCGCTACCTCAAGCAGCTGGAGAACAAGGACCTGGCGCTGAACCAATCGATGATTCCGCTGGGCTCGTGCACCATGAAGCTCAATGCCACCAGCGAGATGATCCCGATCACCTGGCCCGGGTTTGCCCAGCTACACCCGTTTTCCCCGGCGGGGCAGGCCATCGGCTACAAGGCGATGATCGACGAGCTTGAGAGCTGGCTGTGCGCGATCACCGGCTTCGATGCCATCTGCATGCAGCCCAACTCTGGCGCCCAGGGCGAATACGCCGGGCTGATGGCCATTACCCGTTATCACCGCAGCCGCCACCAGCCTCAGCGCACGTTGTGCCTGATACCGTCGTCGGCTCACGGCACCAACCCGGCGTCGGCGCAAATGGCCGGCATGGAGGTGGTGATCGTCGATTGCGATAATGACGGCAACGTCGACCTGGTCGATCTCAAAGCCAAGGCCAGCGCGGCCGGCGAGCGGTTGTCGTGCCTGATGATCACCTACCCTTCGACCCACGGGGTGTACGAAGAGGGCATTCGCGAAATTTGCGGAGTGGTGCACCAGCACGGCGGCCAGGTGTACATGGACGGCGCCAACCTCAATGCCCAGGTGGGCCTGGCGCGCCCGGCGGACATCGGCGCCGACGTTTCACACATGAACCTGCACAAGACCTTCTGCATCCCCCACGGCGGAGGGGGGCCGGGCATGGGACCGATCGGCATTCGCGGGCACCTCAAGCCGTTCGTCGCCAGCCACCCGGTAGTACCGGTGCCCGGCCTGGACCCGAACAACAGCGCGGTCAGTGCCGCACCCTGGGGCAGTGCGAGCATCCTGCCGATCAGCTGGATGTACATCGCCATGATGGGCCCGCAGCTGGCCGACGCCAGTGAGGTGGCGATCCTGTCAGCCAACTACCTGGCCAGCCAGCTGGGCGGCGCGTTTCCGGTGCTTTACCGCGGGCGCAACCAGCGTGTGGCGCACGAGTGTATCCTCGACCTGCGGCCGTTGAAGGCGCTGACCGGTATCAGCGAGGAGGACGTGGCCAAGCGCCTGATGGACTATGGCTTCCATGCGCCGACCATGTCGTTTCCGGTGCCGGGTACGCTGATGGTGGAGCCGACGGAGAGTGAGTCCAAGGCTGAGCTGGACCGCTTTGTCGAGGCGATGCTGGCGATTCGTGCGGAGATTGCCGAGGTGCAGGAGGGTAACTGGCCAGCGGAGAACAACCCGCTCAAGCATGCGCCGCATACCTTGGCCGATGTGCTGGGCGTGTGGGACAGGCCCTATAGCCTGGAGCAGGCGGTGGCGCCCAGCGCCCATGTCCGCCAGCACAAGTACTGGCCGGCGGTAAACCGGGTGGACAACGTGTATGGAGACCGCAATCTGTTCTGTGCGTGTGTACCGGTGGACGCTTACCGGTAGGGCAGAAGACTGGTGTCGCCCGCTTCGCGGGGGAGGCCCGCGAAGCAGGCAAGGCGGTTACTCGGCTACTGCATTCTTGGCCAGGATGGCATTGGCCAATTCCATGTCCGAAGCCTGCAGCCCCGGGTGCTCGGCCCGGGCCTGGCGCATGGCTGCTTCCAGGAACGGCCCACGGATCGCGCCTTCACTGGCGACGAAGCTGCTGGCGTCATCCTGCGCGGCCACTACCAGCTTGTGATCCCGCGAGGTCAGGTAGCTCGATGCCGTAGTAGCACCGGAGGTCATTACGTTACGCCAGAAGGTATCGGCCATGGCCGAGCCTATAGGCAGCGAAAGCAAGGCAGCGGCGGCGATGGCGGTTTTGAGACGCATGTTGAAACACCTCGAAGGGTGAGGGTTGAAGATGCGCGGTTGGATCTTTTTCAACGAGGCAAGTTCCTGAATACAGTGGGCTTTTCGTCAGCTGCAGACGCGCAGCACCTCCTCCTCACGCGTCTGCCCACAGGCCACTTTCGCTTCGCCGCAGCGGCGCAGATCAACCAGGCCGTCGAGCACTGCCTGGCGCCGTAGCTGGTTCAGGTCGGCGTTCGGGCCGATCAATGCACGCAGGCTGTCACTGGGCTCGAGCAGTTCGAACAAACCCGTACGCCCGTGAAAGCCGGTGCCCCGGCAGGTTCGGCAATTGCCCGATGCAGCCACTTGGCAATCCGTGCACAAGGTGCGCACCAAGCGCTGGGCCATCACGGCGATCAGTGTCGCCTTTATCAGGTAATCGGCGACACCCAGTTCTTGCAGGCGGGTAATTGCCGCACAGGCGTCGTTGGTATGCAGAGTGGACAGCACCAGGTGCCCAGTCAGGGCTGCCTGCACCGCCACCAAGGCCGTTTCGCGATCGCGGATTTCGCCAACCATGATGATGTCCGGATCCTGTCGCAGCAGGGCCCGCACGCCGTCGGCAAAGCCCAGGTCCAAGGCTGGCTGGACCTGCAACTGGTTGAAGGCCGGTTCCAGGCGCTCGATCGGATCCTCGATGGTGCACAGGTTGACCTGGGGCGTCGCCAGCAGCTTGAGGCTGGCATACAGCGTACTGGTCTTGCCGGAGCCGGTTGGGCCAGTGACCAGGATGATCCCTTGGCGCTGGCGCAGCAGGGCTTGCCACTGGGCCAGCTGCTGGCCTTGCAGGCCGAGGCGGTCGAAGCCATCTTGCAGCTGGTTCGGGTCAAACAGGCGCAGCACCAGCTTCTCGCCAAACGGGGTTGGCAGGGTCGATAGCCGTAGTTCCACCTCACCGCCGCCTGGCAGTCGGCTTTGCAGCCGGCCGTCCTGTGGGCGGCGCTTTTCCGCCACATCCATGCGACCCAGGTGCTTCAGGCGGCTGACTAGCGCCAGGGTGACCCCGGCAGGGAAGGCGTACACGTTATGCAGCAGGCCGTCGATGCGGTAGCGCAGCTGACCCTGGTCGCGGCGGGGTTCAAGGTGAATATCGCTGGCGCGCTGTTCGATGGCGTACTGCAGCAGCCAGTCGACGATATGCACGATGTGGGCGTCGTCGGCGCTGGCTTCGGATTGGCGCTTGCCCAGTTCCAGCAATTGCTCCAGTTCGCCCAGGCTGGCGGCTTGCTGGTGTTGCGCCCCTTTCACCGACTGGGCCAGGCGCTGGAACGATTGGCCTGACTGGCGGATCTGCAACGGGCTGGCCAGCACGCGACGGATTGGCCGGCCGAGGCTGCGGGCCAGGTCGGCCTGCCAGTCATCCTGATAGGGCTGAGCGCTGGCGACGGTAACGCTGGTAGCGTCGGCGGCGATGATAAGGATGCCGTGGCGCTGGGCGAAGGCCGGAGAGATCAGGCCGCTGACCTGGGGCAGGTCGAGCTGGATGGGATCGATGCGCAGGTAGGGTTGGCCAACCTTGCTCGCCAGCCATTGGCAGAGGTGATCGAGGTCCAGCGGCTGGCCCGGGTGCTGGCGGTTTTCCAGGCTGCAGGCGGCGATTTGTTCCAGTGGGTGGCGGGTGGGGTCGGCGGCGGCGTGTTCGAGCACGTTCAGGGTGTCGCTGGCATGCAGGCATTGGTCAGCGAGCAGGGCCTGGAGCACGTGGTTGAGGTCGAGTGCCGGGTTCTCAGGGGTGTGCATGATGGGCGTCCGTGCCTGTAGGAATGGGCTGAACAAGGCTAGCCGCGTGGGGCGGGATCATCATGCGCGAAGGGTTTCGGGATTTTGCTGTGCCTGTGCCGGCGATAGGGCCGGTGCAGGCTCATACGACTGCCAGCTCCAAACGCTGCAGGTTGTTCAGGCTCACCTCGCCCACACACACCAGGTTACGGAGTTTCTGCGCAATCACCTCGGCCCGGTGCCAGCTCAGGCCGCCGACACCCACTTCGATATCCAGCCAGTCATCCTGCTGGCTGACCTGCACGCTGTGCGGCGTGAGGAACTGCAGGGCGAACAGGTTGAGCACCCGACAAAGGCTGTCGGGCTCTGCGTCGGCTTGCAGGCGGTAATGGACGGTGCTGTGGGCGTTGTGGGCGGCCCAGGCGTCGGTACGGGGCTGTGCGTTCATACTGGTCTCCGCAAATGTGGGAGAAATTCTTGCACGTTGTGGGCGGTATTTTTTCGCTATGATTTGGTTATATCCCATTTATAGCGAATAATTTAATCCAACATAAGCCGATATGGAGACTTAAAAATGCACAGCGAGCTGGACGCATACGACCGGCGGATTCTCGAACTGCTGCAAGAGGACGCTTCGCTGTCCAGCGCGCAGATCGCCGAGCGTGTCGGGCTGTCGCAATCGCCGTGCTGGCGGCGTATTCAGCGCTTGAAGGAGGAGGGGATAATTCGTGGGCAGGTAACTTTGCTCGACCGCAAGAAGGTCGGCCTGAACACGCAGATTTTTGCCGAAGTGAAACTGAACGCCCACGGGCGCTCCAACTTTACCGAGTTCACCGAGGCGATCCGCGGGTTCCCTGAAGTGCTGGAGTGTTATGTGCTGATGGGGGCCGTGGACTTTCTGCTGCGTATCGTCACGTCGGACATAGAAGCCTACGAGCGTTTCTTCTTTGAAAAGCTGTCGAACGTGCCGGGTATACAGGAGGTGAACTCGATTGTGGCGCTGTCCGAAATCAAGTCCACCACCAGCCTGCCGCTGTCGCGGTGAGGCCATTCGCGGGTAAACCCGCTCCTACACCGGCCTCACGCCTGGCGCGAACCCTTTGTAGGAGCGTGTTACCCGCGAAGCAGGCGACGCGGTATCACGCCTTGAGCAGGTGCTTCCAGCCGCGGCTCTGGTCCACTGCCCGAGCCTGTTCGATGCGGGCTTCCAGGACTTCATCGCTGATCGGCAGCTCGGCCAACTCGTGCAGTTTCTTCAGGTCGCCATACAGGCGGTCCATCTGCGGCGCTTCCAGCACCTGGCGCGCATGATGCAACCAGGCCAGCAGCTGTTCGAGGCGCGGCAACTGCTCGGCCAGGTCTTCCGGGCGTTGGGTGTACAGCGGCAGCTTCAGCGCACGGCCTTCTTCGCCCAGCAAGTGCCCCATCCAGCTGGCCAGCTGCGCCTTGCCCTGGCGTTCGCCACGGCCTTTACGCTCCACGGTCCAGGCACGGGCCAGCAGCCAGCGCGAGGTTTCCAGCGAGAACTGGCCCCAGCGCACGTCTTCCAGTTCTTCGGCAAACTGCTCAGGCGCGGCGCGGCGGATGTCTTCGTCATCGTTGCCAGCGTGCACCAGCGGGCGCCAGTCTTCGAGCAGGGCGTCCAGGCTGCTGCGCAGTTCGCGGGTAGTGGCACGCGGCGCGGCCTGGCCAAGGCTGGCGGTGAGGGCACGCAGCTCGCTCAAGCACTCGACCCAGTCCTGAAGCAGGCGCCAGTGGCCGTTGTGGCGATATTGCTCGGCCAGGCGCTGGCTGCTGCCCAGCAGCTGCCAGGCCAGCGCGGCGTAGGCGTCGTCCACGGCCATTTCGGCTTCCAGCTCGGTGGCTGGCAGGCCCAGCTCGTAGCTGTCCGGTTCCAGCAGGCGGTAGCCACGCTCGGCCTTGCTGATGTCGCAAGGCATCAGCGGCAGGCTGGCGGCCAGCTCGGCAGCCAGCTCCAGCAGTGCCTGCGGCTCACCTTCGCGCAGTTCCAGCTCCAGCTCGCAGATTTCTTCCTTGCGCTTGCCGGCGACCACGAAGCCCTGGTCCAGCGCGGCCTCGATCACTACCTTGCTTTTGCCACGGCCCCAGGCGATTTCAGCGAACTCGCGGGTGAAGTCGGTGGTGAACAGTGGCTTGATGGTCTTTTTGTCCAGGTCCGCCAGTTGCTCAGGCCAGCAGGTGGCGTCGAGCTTTTTCAGGTCGAGCTTGGCCTTGTCCAGATTCCACTCGTACTCGTTGCGCTCGGAGAGCCCCGCCACGCTCTGACCGCGGCACTTGAGGGTCTGGATAACCACATCGCCATCGCGGCGCAGGCGCAGGGCCACACGCGCGGCGGACAGTTCACGCTCAGGGGTATCGAAGTACTGGTTGGTCAGTTCGCGGGTCTGCCAGCCGGACTTGTTGCGCTTTTTCAGCAGAGGGTGCTCGCGCAGGGCGGCAAGGGTCTCGCGGCTGGCGCGGAGCTTGAGTTCGGTTTCTTTGTGCATCACAGACTCGAAGGAGGGGGCGTGGTTGGCAAGGAGTTTACAGTAGTCGGCTGTCGACTGTTGGATCCTGGTGCCTTCTTCGCGGGCTTGCCCTGCGAACGATAGGCATTGTTATGATGGGTGACGCTTCCGAGGAGTACGCGCATGCCGTTGCCGACGCTGAAAGACCAGTTTGCCGCTTTGATCGCTGCGCCGTCGGTCAGTTGCACCCAGCCTGCGCTGGACCAGTCCAACCGGCAGGTCATCGACCTGCTGGCCAGCTGGCTGGGTGACCTGGGTTTCAAATGCGATATCCAGCAAGTCACCCCCGGCAAGTTCAACCTGCTGGCCAGCCGTGGCTCAGGCCCAGGCGGCCTGGTGCTGGCCGGGCACAGCGACACGGTACCCTATGACGAACAGCTGTGGAGCAGCGACCCGCTGAAGCTGACCGAGGCCGATGGCCGCTGGGTCGGCCTGGGCAGCTGCGACATGAAAGGCTTCTTCGCCTTGGTCATCGAGGCTGTCATTCCGCTGCTGGAGCACGATTTCAAGCAGCCGCTGCTGATCCTCGCCACCTGCGACGAAGAGAGCTCGATGTCTGGCGCCCGTGCCCTGGCCGAGGCTGGTCAGCCCTTGGGCCGTGCAGCCGTGATCGGCGAGCCTACCGGCCTGCGGCCGATCCGTATGCACAAGGGGATCCTCATGGATCGCATCGACATCCTTGGGCGCAGCGGCCATTCGTCGGACCCAAGCCTGGGCCGTAGCGCCCTGGAGGCCATGCACGCGGTAATGGGCGAGCTGATGGGCTTGCGCCAGCAGTGGCAGCAAACCTATCGCAACCCGCAGTTCACCGTGCCGACCCCGACCATGAACTTCGGCTGCATCCACGGCGGCGACAACCCCAACCGCATTTGCGGCCAGTGCGCCCTGGAGTTCGACCTGCGACCGCTGCCGGGCATGGACGTCGAGCAACTGCGCGCGGCCATTCGCGAAAAGCTGGTGCCGGTGGCCGAGCGCCATGAGGTGCGGATCGACTACGCGCCGCTGTTCCCCGAAGTGCCGCCGTTCGAGCAGGACGCTGACGCCGAACTGGTACAAGTGGCGGAACGCCTGACCGGCCATCGCGCCGAAGCGGTGGCGTTCGGCACCGAAGCGCCTTATCTTCAGCAGCTGGGTTGCCAGACCATCGTGCTGGGCCCCGGCGACATCGCCTGTGCCCACCAACCTGGCGAATACCTTGAAATGTCACGAATCGAGCCTACCGTGCGTCTATTGCGTGACCTGATCCGGCACTATTGCCTGCACTAAACGTCAATCGAACTGATTCGTTCCTGCCTAGAGGAGACCGCGCGTGACCGCAAGCCTGTTCCGACGATGATCCTGAACGCCCCGTGAATCGCCGTTCTCCGTCCACTTATCCACAGGCCCTGTCATGCCCGACTACGTTAACTGGCTGCGTCATGCCTCCCCGTACATCAATGCCCATCGCGACTGCACCTTCGTGGTCATGCTCCCTGGCGATGGGGTGGAACACCCCAATTTCGGCAATATCGTCCACGACCTGGTGCTGCTGCACAGCCTGGGCGTGCGCCTGGTGCTGGTGCATGGCTCGCGCCCGCAGATCGAAAGCCGCCTGGCCGATCGCGGCCTGACCCCGCACTACCACCGTGGCCTGCGCATCACCGATGCGGCCACGCTGGACTGCGTGATCGACGCCGTGGGCGCCCTGCGCCTGGCCATCGAGGCGCGCCTGTCGATGGACATCGCTGCTTCGCCGATGCAGGGCTCGCGCCTGCGCGTGGCGTCCGGCAACCTCGTCACTGCACGGCCGATCGGCGTGCTCGAAGGGGTGGACTACCACCACACCGGCGAAGTCCGCCGGGTCGACCGCAAGGGCATCAGCCGCCTGCTCGACGAGCGGTCCATCGTGCTGTTGTCGCCGCTGGGCTACTCGCCCACGGGTGAAATCTTCAACTTGGCCTGCGAAGACGTTGCCACCCGCGCGGCCATCGAGCTGGGTGCCGACAAGTTGCTGCTGTTCGGCGCCGAGCCGGGCCTGCTGGATGCCGACGGCAAGTTGGTACGCGAGCTGCGCCCGCAGCAGGTAGCGCCGCACCTGCAGCGTTTGGGCAGCGATTACCAGGGCGAACTGCTGGATGCTGCCGCCGAAGCCTGCAAAGGCGGCGTGGCGCGTAGCCATATTGTCAGTTATGCCGAGGATGGCGCCCTGCTGACCGAGCTGTTCACCCGAGGCGGTGGCGGTACGCTGGTGTCACAGGAGCAGTTTGAAGTGGTGCGCGAGGCGACCATCGAGGACGTAGGCGGCTTGCTGGAGCTGATCAGCCCACTGGAAGAGCAGGGCATCCTGGTACGCCGCTCGCGCGAGGTCCTGGAGCGCGAGATCGAGCAGTTCAGCGTGGTCGAGCGCGAAGGCATGATCATCGCCTGCGCGGCGTTGTACCCGATTGCCGATTCCGAGGCTGGGGAGCTGGCATGCCTGGCGGTGAACCCGGAATACCGCCATGGTGGGCGTGGGGACGAGTTGCTGGAGCGTATCGAGAGCCGGGCGCGGGACATGGGCCTCAATACCTTGTTCGTGCTTACCACGCGTACCGCTCACTGGTTCCGCGAACGTGGCTTTGCGCCGAGTGGCGTGGAGCGGCTGCCGGCGGCCCGGGCTTCGCTGTACAACTATCAGCGCAATTCGAAGATTTTCGAGAAACCGCTATAGGCCTGTGCCCGCGAAGCCGGCGACACCGGTCTCAACCAAAAACGCCGCCCTTGAGGGGCGGCGTTTTTGTTTACACGGTGTGCAGGTACCAGTTGTACTCGAGGTCGGAGATCGAGTGCTCGAACTCCTCCAGCTCGCTTTCCTTGCACGCGACGAAGATGTCGATGTACTTCGGATCGATGTACTTGTTGAGGATCTCGCTGTCGTCCAGCTCGCGCAGGGCATCGCGCAGGTTGTTCGGCAGGCTCTGCTCCAGCTGCTCGTACGAGTTGCCTTCGATCGGCGCGCCTGGCTCGATCTTGTTGGTCAGGCCATGGTGCACGCCAGCCAGCACGGCAGCCATCATCAGGTACGGGTTGGCGTCGGCACCCGCGACGCGGTGCTCGATGCGCACTGCATCGGCCGAGCCGGTTGGTACGCGTAGCGCTACGGTGCGGTTGTCCAGGCCCCAGCTTGGCGCGTTCGGTACGTAGAACTGCGCGCCAAAGCGGCGGTACGAGTTGACGTTCGGGCAGAGGAACGCCATGGACGCAGGCAGGGTCTCGAGCACACCGCCGACAGCGTGACGTAGCGCGGCGTTCTGCTCGGGATCCTCGCTGGTGAAGATGTTATTGCCATCTTTGTCCAGCACGGAAATGTGTACATGCAGGCCGTTACCTGCCTGGCCCGGGTAGGGCTTGGCCATGAAGGTGGTGTCCATTTCATGGTCGTACGCAATGTTCTTGATCAAGCGCTTGAGCAGTACCGCGTAGTCGCAGGCCTTGAGCGGGTCGGCCACGTGGTGCAGGTTGACTTCGAACTGCGCCGGGGCGCTTTCCTTGACGATGGCGTCGGCCGGGATGCCCTGTTCCTTCGCGCCTTCCAGGATATCCTGCAGGCAATCGGCATATTCGTCGAGGTCGTCGATCAGGTACACCTGAGTCGACTGCGGACGCTTGCCCGAGATTGGCGAGCGCGGCGGCTGAGGGCGGCCATTCACGTTCTCCTGATCGATCAGGTAGAACTCCAGCTCGAATGCGGCACAGATGGTCAGGCCCATATCGGTGAACTTGCTCACCACCTGGCGCAGCACTTCGCGCGGGTCGGCGAAGAACGGTTCGCCTTCCAGCTCGTGCATGGTCATCAGCAGCTGGGCGGTAGGGCGTTTTTGCCACGGCTCGTTACAGAGCGTGTCGGGGATTGGATAGCAGATGCGATCAGCATCGCCGATATCCAGACCCAGCCCGGTGCTTTCGACGGTGGAACCGTTGATGTCCAGGGCGAAGAGGGAGGCCGGCAGGTTGATGCCTTTCTCGTAAACCTTGTGGAGGCTGGTGCGCTCAATGCGCTTGCCACGCACCACACCATTCATATCTGCAATCAGAAGGTCAACGTAGAGAACCTCAGGATGTTCCTTAAGGAACGCGTTCGCTTCGTTAAGCTGAACGGCACGCGGGGGTACCGACATGATGCAACACCTTTGTTGTTAAAAATATCAATCAAGGGGGGCTTGCAGGACCAGTCAATCGAAAAGCCATACTGATGTCAAGCCAACCCCATGACGCCCTGAAATGGCACATCTACGGCAGATTTGCTGCATATCGGGGCGTGCCATTATCCGCTATTTCTCTTGTAAAGGGCTATCTCAAGCTCGCCGTGTTTTATTTTTTACGCGGGTGTTGTGTAAAAAAATGAACAAGGCTAAGCTCGGTCTCAACCCAGAACACAATAATACGAGGGTCACATGGTCCGCTTGCCGCGACCTGAAAGCACTGCCTGCGCAGTGCCAACGGGTACCTCTTTCGTTTTTGCAAGCTTCGTCAATGGCGTGGCCGCCCTGGCCGCAATAATTGACGCTTGGCGCCTTCGGACCCGTCCTCGTAGCGGCATGCCGCCCTTGATTTCGTTTTCCTGCCCTTCCAACTCATACGGACACGCTTGTTTTCAGTGTATCCAGTGTCCGCCTGCGCGGGGGTTTTTGCTTTAGCAATCTACTCCATCCAGAATCAAGGCGCGGACCACCTTACCTCCTGAGGTATTTATGAGTAACAACCTCGACCAGCTCACCGATTGGTTGAAAGAGCACAAGATCACCGAAGTCGAATGCATGATCAGTGACCTGACCGGCATCACGCGCGGCAAGATTTCGCCCACCAACAAATTCATCGCCGAAAAAGGCATGCGCCTGCCCGAGAGCGTGCTGCTGCAAACCGTGACTGGCGACTACGTCGACGACGACATCTATTACGAACTGCTCGATCCGGCCGACATCGACATGATCTGTCGCCCCGACGAGAACGCCGTGTTCCTTGTGCCGTGGGCCATCGAGCCCACGGCCCAGGTGATCCACGATACCTACGACAAAAAGGGCAACCCGGTAGAGCTGTCGCCGCGCAACGTGTTGAAGAAAGTCCTCAAACTCTACGCCGACAAGGGCTGGCAGCCGATTGTCGCGCCCGAGATGGAGTTCTACCTGACCAAGCGTAGCGAAGACCCGGACTTCCCGTTGCAGCCACCGGTAGGCCGCTCCGGCCGCCCGGAAACCGGCCGCCAGTCGTTCTCGATCGAAGCTGCCAACGAATTCGATCCGCTGTTCGAAGATGTCTACGATTGGTGCGAACTGCAGCAGCTGGACCTCGACACGCTGATCCACGAGGACGGCACGGCGCAGATGGAAATCAACTTCCGTCACGGCGACGCCCTGCACCTGGCCGACCAGATTCTGGTGTTCAAACGCACCATGCGCGAGGCAGCGCTCAAGCACAACGTGGCCGCCACCTTCATGGCCAAGCCGATGACCGGCGAGCCGGGCAGTGCCATGCACCTGCACCAGAGCGTGGTTGACGTGGCCACCGGCAAGAACATCTTCAGCAATGCCGACGGCAGCATGAGCGAGCTGTTCCTGCACCACATCGGTGGCTTGCAGAAGTTCATCCCCGAGGCCCTGCCGCTGTTCGCCCCCAACGTCAACTCGTTCCGCCGCTTCCTGCCCGACACCTCGGCGCCGGTGAACGTGGAGTGGGGCGAAGAGAACCGCACCGTCGGCCTGCGCGTACCGGATGCCGGCCCACAAAGCCGCCGGGTCGAGAACCGCCTGCCGGGCGCCGACGCCAACCCTTATCTGGCCATCGCCGCCAGCCTGCTGTGCGGCTATATCGGCATGGTCGAAGGCATCGAGGCCAGCGCGCCAGTGCAGGGCCGTGGTTACGAACGCCGCAACCTGCGCCTGCCCCTGACCATCGAAGATGCCTTGGAACGCATGGAAAACAGCCGTGCGCTCGTCCAGTACCTGGGCAAGAAATTCATTACCGGTTACGTCGCCACCAAGCGTGCCGAGCACGAAAATTTCAAACGCGTCATCAGCTCCTGGGAGCGTGAGTTCCTGCTGTTCGCTGTCTGATCAACCCTGAGGCCGCCCGCGCGGCCGCCGGAAAATGGAGAGGCACATGAGCGTCATCAACCCGCAAACCCGTGAATGGCAAACCCTGAGCGGCGAGCACCACCTGGCACCCTTCAGTGATTACAAGCAGCTGAAGGAGAAGGGGCCGCGCATCATCACCAAGGCCCAGGGTGTGCATTTGTGGGATAGCGAGGGGCACAAGATTCTCGACGGCATGGCCGGCCTGTGGTGCGTGGCGGTCGGCTACGGCCGTGAGGAACTGGTACAGGCGGCCGAAAAGCAGATGCGCGAGCTGCCGTACTACAACCTGTTCTTCCAGACCGCCCACCCGCCAGCGCTGGAGCTGGCCAAGGCGATCACTGACGTGGCGCCGGAGGGCATGACCCATGTGTTCTTCACCGGCTCTGGCTCCGAAGGCAACGACACTGTGCTGCGCATGGTCCGCCACTACTGGGCGCTGAAGGGCAAGCCACACAAGCAGACCATCATCAGCCGGGTCAACGGCTACCACGGCTCTACCGTGGCCGGCGCCAGCCTGGGCGGTATGAGCGGCATGCACGAGCAGGGCGGCTTGCCGATTCCGGGCATCGTGCATATCCCGCAGCCTTACTGGTTCGGTGAAGGCGGCGACATGACCCCGGATGAATTCGGTGTCTGGGCTGCCGAGCAATTGGAGAAGAAAATTCTCGAAGTTGGCGAAGACAATGTCGCCGCCTTTATCGCCGAACCTATCCAGGGTGCCGGTGGCGTGATCATCCCGCCCGAGACCTACTGGCCGAAGGTGAAGGAGATCCTCGCCAAGTACGACATCCTGTTTGTCGCCGACGAAGTGATCTGTGGTTTCGGCCGTACCGGCGAGTGGTTCGGCTCTGACTACTACGGCCTCGAACCTGACCTGATGACCATCGCCAAGGGCCTGACGTCCGGTTACATCCCCATGGGCGGTGTGATTGTGCGTGACACCGTGGCCAAGGTGATCAGCGAAGGCGGTGACTTCAACCATGGTTTCACCTACTCCGGCCACCCGGTGGCGGCTGCGGTGGGTCTGGAAAACCTGCGCATCCTGCGCGACGAGAAAATTGTCGAGAAGGCGCGTACGGAAGCGGCACCGTATTTGCAAAAGCGGTTGCGTGAGCTGCAGGACCACCCGCTGGTGGGCGAGGTACGTGGCCTGGGCCTGCTCGGCGCGATCGAGCTGGTCAAGGACAAGGCCACCCGTAGCCGTTACGAAGGCAAGGGCGTGGGCATGATCTGCCGCAACTTCTGCTTTGAAAACGGCCTGATCATGCGCGCGGTGGGTGACACCATGATCATCGCGCCGCCGCTGGTGATCAGCCATGCGGAGATCGACGAGCTGGTGGAAAAGGCGCGCAAATGCCTGGACCTGACGCTCGAAGCGATCAACTGAGCACCTGCTAGGCTAGCGATGTGACATTAAGTCGTTACAACGCCCTGCTTTCCTTGAAACAGGGCCTTGTAACTTGCCAGACTAGCGACTGTTTCAGTCGCCGCGCGCTCTGCACCGTGGGTCCTGGCTGCTGAACGGAAGGCTAAACAAAAAATTCTGGAGCATTACGCATGAAGAAAATGGGCAAGACGTTGCTGGCCGCCGCCCTTATGGGTGCCATGGCCTCCGCTGTTCAGGCTGAAGACAAGGTGTTGAACGTCTACAACTGGTCGGACTACATCGCTCCGGACACTATCGCCAAGTTCGAGAAACAGACTGGCATCAAGGTCAAGTACGACGTTTTCGACAGCAACGAAACCCTTGAAGCCAAGCTGCTGGCCGGCAAATCGGGTTACGACATCGTGGTGCCGTCCAACAACTTCCTGGCCAAGCAAATCAAGGCTGGCGTGTACGAAGAACTGGACCGTTCCAAGCTGCCGAACTGGAAGAACCTCGACGAAGACCTGCTCAAGGCCGTCGGCGATGCCAGCGACCAAGGCAACAAGCACGCCTTCCCGTACATGTGGGGCTCGATCGGCATCGGCTACAACCCGGAGAAGGTCAAGGCCGCGCTGGGTGTGGACAAGATCGACTCGTGGGACGCGGTGTTCAAGCCTGAGAATATCGCCAAGCTCAAGAGCTGCGGTGTGAGCTTCCTGGATGCCCCGACCGAAATGCTGCCGGCCGCGCTGCACTACCTGGGCCTGCCAAGCAACAGCACCAAGAAAGAAGACCTGAAGGCCGCCGAGGACCTGTTCCTCAAGATCCGTCCTTCGATCACCTACTTCCATTCGTCCAAGTACATCGGCGACATGGCCAACGGCAACATCTGCGTGGCCGTCGGTTACTCGGGTGACCTGGAGCAGTCCAAGGCCCGCGCCCACGAAGCTGGTGACAAGGTGAAAGTGGACTACGTCATTCCGAAAGAAGGTGCCGGTACTTTCTACGACATGGTCGCCATCCCTAAAGATGCCGAGCACAAAGACGCTGCCTACCAGTTCATGAATTTCCTGATGCAGCCGGAAATCATGGCTGAGATCACCAATGCCGTGCGCTTCCCGAACGGCAACAAGGCGGCCACCCCGATGGTGGACAAGGACATCTCCAGCGACCCAAGCATCTACCCGCCTGCCGAAGTGAAGAAGCAGCTGTACGCGATCGCTGCACCTGATGCTTCGGTACAGCGCGTGATCACCCGCAGCTGGACCAAGATCAAGTCGGGCAAGTAAGCCCGATGAAACATCCCTGGGCTGGGGATTCCCGGCCCAGGGCCTGTGAAAGGCAATTGATGATTGCGGCATCGAAGCTGCGAAGGTAAGTTGCGCGCCGGTTTTGCGTGTGCGGCAGCATTGTCGCTACCCAGGCACTGATTGTGAGGACCACCCACTTGTCTATTTCTGTATTCCGCAAGGCCTTGATGGCCGGCGCGGGCCTGACGCTGGCATGCAGCGTCCAAGCGGCGCCAACGGTGCACTTCTATAACTGGTCCGACTACATCGGCCCGACCACACTCGCGGACTTCGAGAAAGCCACGGGCATCAAACCCGTGCAGGATGTATTCGACTCCAACGAAACCCTGGAAGGCAAGCTGCTGGCCGGCAACACCGGCTATGACGTGGTAGTGCCGTCCAACCATTTCCTCGGCAAGCAGATCAAGGCGGGCGCTTTCCAGAAGCTCGACAAGAACCTGCTGCCCAACTATTCCAACCTCGACCCGGCGTTGATGAAGCGCCTGGAAAAGAACGACCCGGGCAACCAGTACGCGGTGCCTTACCTGTGGGGCACCAACGGCATCGGTTACAACGTCGACAAGGTCAAGGCCGCGCTGGGCGTGGATACCATCGATTCCTGGGCCGTGCTGTTCGAGCCCGAAAACATGAAAAAGCTCTCCAAGTGCGGTGTGGCCTTCCTCGACTCGGCAGACGAAATGCTGCCAGCGGTGCTCAACTACATGGGCCTCAACCCCAACAGCACCGACCCCAAGGATTACGCCAAGGCCGAGCAGAAGCTGCTGGCGGTGCGCCCGTACGTGACCTACTTCCACTCGTCCAAGTACATCACCGACCTGGCCAACGGCGACATCTGCGTCGCGGCAGGTTTTTCGGGTGATGTGTTCCAGGCCAAGGCCCGCGCAGAAGAAGCGAAGAAGGGCGTGAACCTGGCCTACGCCATTCCCAAGGAAGGCGGCAACCTCTGGTTCGACGTGCTGGCGATCCCCAAGGACGCCAAGAACGTCAAGGAGGCGCACGCCTTCATCAACTATTTGCTGAAACCTGAGGTTATCGCCCAGGTCAGTGATTACGTCGGTTACGCCAACCCGAACCCCAAGGCTGGCGACCTGATGGACCAGGCCGTGAGGACTGACGCCGCGGTTTACCCACCGCAGGAAGTGCTGGACAAGATGTTCGTGAACTCAGAGTTGCCACCCAAGGTGCAACGGCTGATGACCCGTAGCTGGACCAAGGTCAAGTCGGGCAAGTAAAAATCCAGACCCGCGCCGGCACCTGCAGAACAGGCCACGCGGGCACAAAAATCTTGTTGGGAGTTTCACTCATGGCAGTTGCCTCCGGTGCCTATAAGAAAGCCCTCGAGGGTGGCCAGCAACCCAAGCAGGTGCTGGTCAAGATCGACCGGGTCACGAAAAAATTCGACGAAACCGTAGCCGTGGACGATGTGTCCCTGGAAATCCGCAAGGGCGAGATCTTCGCCCTGCTGGGTGGTTCCGGCTCTGGCAAGTCCACCTTGCTGCGCATGCTGGCTGGCTTCGAACGCCCGACTGAAGGGCGTATCTTCCTCGATGGCGTCGATATCACCGACATGCCGCCTTACGAGCGGCCGATCAACATGATGTTCCAGTCCTACGCGCTGTTCCCGCACATGACCGTGGCGCAGAACATCGCCTTTGGCCTGCAGCAGGACAAGATGGCCAAGGCCGAGATCGATGCCCGCGTGGCGGAGATGCTCAAGCTGGTGCATATGACCCAGTACGCCAAGCGCAAGCCGCACCAGCTGTCCGGTGGCCAGCGCCAGCGCGTGGCCCTGGCCCGCTCGTTGGCCAAGCGCCCCAAGCTGCTGCTGCTCGACGAACCGATGGGCGCGCTGGACAAGAAGCTGCGTTCGCAGATGCAGCTGGAACTGGTAGAGATCATCGAGCGCGTGGGCGTGACCTGCGTGATGGTGACCCACGACCAGGAAGAGGCCATGACCATGGCCCAGCGCATCGCCATCATGCACTTGGGCTGGATCGCCCAGATCGGCTCGCCGGTCGACATCTACGAGACACCTACCAGCCGCCTGGTGTGCGAGTTCATCGGTAACGTCAACCTGTTCGAAGGTGACGTGGTCGATGACGCCGAAGGCCACGCGATCATTGCCAGCCCAGAGCTGGAGCGCAAGATCTACGTCGGCCACGGCATCACCACCTCGGTGGAAGACAAGCACATCACCTACGCCCTGCGCCCGGAGAAACTGCTGGTCACCACCAAGCAGCCCGAGTTCGAGCACAACTGGTCGCGCGGCAAGGTCCACGATATCGCCTACCTGGGTGGCCACTCGGTGTTCTACGTCGAGCTGCCGAGCGGCAAGGTCGTGCAGTCGTTCGTCGCCAACGCCGAGCGCCAGGGCACGCGCCCGACCTGGGGCGATGAAGTGTACGTCTGGTGGGAAGACGACAGCGGCGTGGTACTGCGGTCATGAAACTGCGCAAGCTCAAGCGAGCCTTCCAGCGCATTACCCCGGAGGGGCGACACCTGGTGATCGGCGTGCCGTTCATCTGGCTGTTCCTGTTCTTCATGCTGCCGTTCTTCATCGTGCTGAAGATCAGCTTCGCCGAAGCCGACGTCGCGATCCCGCCGTACACCGAGATCTACACCTACGTCGGAGACAAGATCCAGCTGGTGCTCAACCTGGCCAACTACGGCCTGCTGACCGAGGATGAGCTGTATATTTCGGCTTACCTTGGCTCGCTGAAGATGGCCTTCTTCAGCACCCTGTTGTGCCTGCTGATCGGCTACCCAATGGCTTATGCCATTGCCAACGCCAAGAAGGAAACCCAGACCGTCCTGCTGCTACTGATCATGATGCCGACCTGGACGGCGATCCTGATTCGCGTCTACGCGTGGATGGGTATCCTCAGCAACAACGGCCTGCTCAATGGCTTCCTGATGTGGACCGGGCTGATCGACCAGCCGTTGCAGATCCTCAACACCAACCTGGCGGTGTACATAGGCGTGGTCTATTCGTATCTGCCGTTCATGATCCTGCCGCTGTTCGCCAACCTGGTGAAGCACGACCCTTCGCTGCTGGAGGCTGCTTCGGACCTGGGGTCGAGTACCTTCAACAGCTTCTGGAAAATTACCGTGCCGCTGTCGAAGAACGGCATCATCGCCGGTTGCATGCTGGTGTTCATCCCGGTGGTGGGCGAGTTCGTGATCCCTGAACTGCTCGGCGGCCCGGAAACCCTGATGATCGGTAAAGTGCTGTGGCAGGAGTTCTTCAACAACCGCGACTGGCCGGTGGCATCTGCCCTGGCGGTGGTGATGCTGGCGATCCTGATCGTGCCGATCCTGCTGTTCAACCGTAGCCAGGCCAAAGAGATGGAGGGCCGCGCATGAAACGCTTCAGTTTCTCCAAGCTGATGCTGGTGCTCGGCTTGCTGTTCATCTACCTGCCGATGCTGATCCTGGTGATCTACTCGTTCAACGCCTCCAAGCTGGTGACGGTGTGGGGCGGCTGGTCGATCAAGTGGTACGTCGGCCTGCTCGACAACACCCAGCTGATGGGTTCGGTGATGCGCTCGCTGGAAATTGCCTGCTACACGGCGGTGGCTGCGGTGGCGCTGGGTACCCTGGCGGCCTTCGTGCTGACCCGGGTCACCCGGTTCAAGGGCCGGACGCTGTTCGGTGGCCTGGTCACCGCGCCGCTGGTAATGCCCGAAGTGATCACCGGTCTGTCGCTATTGCTGCTGTTCGTGGCCATGGCGCAGATGATCGGCTGGCCGCAGGAGCGCGGTATCGTCACCATCTGGATCGCCCATACAACGTTCTGTGCGGCGTATGTGGCGGTGGTGGTGTCGGCTCGCCTGCGTGAGCTGGACCTGTCGATCGAGGAGGCGGCGATGGACCTGGGTGCCAAGCCGTGGAAGGTGTTCTTCCTGATCACCATCCCGATGATCGCGCCATCGCTGGCGGCGGGCGGCATGATGTCGTTCGCCCTGTCGCTGGACGACCTGGTACTGGCCAGCTTCGTGTCCGGCCCGGGCTCGACCACCTTGCCGATGGAAGTGTTCTCGGCGGTGCGCCTGGGCGTGAAGCCTGAAATCAACGCAGTGGCCAGCCTGATTTTGCTGTCTGTATCGCTGGTCACCTTCTTTGTCTGGTTCTTCAGCCGCCGTGCCGAAGAGCGTCGTCGCAAGGCGATTCAGCAGGCAATCGAAGAGGGTGCGGCGGCCAACGCTTCGCAGCCGCAGGTCAAGCGACCGAGCCAGCTCACGGCTTCAGCGTGATATAGCGCCTGTTCGCGGCGAGCCATTGCCGCGAACAGGCTCGTACAAGCTCCGAAATTACCTGGCTGATATTCACCAGATTTTCTTAGCTCATTCGGCATATCATAATTATTGGCGTACATTGCCCATGCTGATCTGGGTGGCAAATGCGCTTGTCCTGCCGTTGTTGTTAACAGGCACGCTGGACGTACCTGCATTAGAGTTAAGGGCTTGTGCGGCCGCTGCGTGATTAGCTGAGTTTCCTGTAGCTTTACTGAAAGTTGGTGGTGGGGTCTCTGGGGGATTTACAGCTTCACTGTAAGAAGGTGGTGGGGGCTCTGTAGGGGCACTAGGCCTTGCGCGATTTATAGCTTGACTGTGAGAGGGTGGTAAATTTTCAGGGCGAGGGGCCGGCCGAGCAGCGTTAATGGTGCGCATTTTTTGCATAGCAAGTCGCCCAGCACCTATAATCAGTAGGGTTGCTAAGGAAAGAAATCCTCCAGCCATTTCTAGTTTTTTGGACTTTGTAATCATTCCAGCGATCGCCAGCCCGCTTCCCACAAGCCCGGTGGCGAGTGCAGTATAATGAAGCCCCGCCCCAATGATACCGAAACTTAAGTGCCCTGTGGGATCAACGCGATTTACCGGGTCACCCGCACAATACATATAAGCGTTCAACCCACCTTTCCCGAAGGGGCTAAGATTATCTGGGCTGCAGAACCTCTCGAGCGTGGGATTATACAGACGATACCCATTACCGAGCGCATAGCAGCCTGTTGCTGAATCCAGCGGCTCGCCGTTGAATGCCAAGAGGGTATTCGATTCGCTACGGGCGTTGCAGTGGCCATAAGGGCTGTAGGGATACGCCTTCAGCGCGGCATGCCCTAACTCGGTCATGACGGTGTCGTTATTGCTAACGCCTATGAGTAAGTGACCTTCGTCAGCAACTGAGGCGCGTTGCGCTAAAAGACCACCCGCATGCCGGAAGACCGAATGTGTCAGAGAGCCTTTGACTTCGGTAGAAACACGGCTGTTCTGATAGAAGC
The DNA here is from genome assembly GCF_003205205.1 of Pseudomonas sp. LB-090624. Lineage (GTDB taxonomy): Bacteria > Pseudomonadota > Gammaproteobacteria > Pseudomonadales > Pseudomonadaceae > Aquipseudomonas. The sequence goes on along the minus strand of NZ_QJRL01000003.1, from coordinate 23,190 downwards.
GCAGTGTTTGTTTGGGAGCGGCCACGAAACCTCCAGGGCGGCGAAGTTGAGCATAGCGCTACCTGGCTATTGCTCGCATAGGTGGAAACATCAGGTTGAGCACAGTGTGCGGTGGGGTTGAATGCCCGGCAACTGGTAGAAATGTCAGGTCATCAGTAAGCATTCGTGCTGAATCCGAGACCTCTTGCATGCCCGGATTTTTACCTTTTCAAGGCGGCTGCTTCGGCTAAGTTCGGCCCTTTCGCCATGCGCACGGCGGGACAGGTAACAAAAATGCCAGCGTGACCCACGTCAGTGATGTTTATCGAACCCTGAACTACGCTCACAGTCGCATTCCACAAATCATTTGTGCACAAGCAAGGAGCCAGCATGGCGTTGATACGTCCGCTGTCGGTCGTCTGCCTCGGGCTGCTTTACATGCTCACTGGCTGTAGCAAGGAAGAGGTCCCCGAGACATTGCCTCGGGTCGGCGTGCAACAGGTTCAGCCCACCGATTTCGCTGCCAGGGTCACCCTGACCGGCGACGTACAGGCGCGCGTGCAGACCGACCTGTCGTTCCGCGTTGGCGGCAAGATCATTTCGCGCAGTGTGGACGTGGGCGATCATGTGAAGGCTAACCAGGTGCTGGCGCGGCTGGACCCGAAAGACCTGCAGAACAACGTCAACTCGGCCAAAGCCGAGGTCTTCGCCGCGCAGGCGCGGGTTACCCAGACCAGCGCGGCCTTCGTACGCCAGCAAAAGCTGCTGCCCAAGGGCTACACCAGCCAGAGCGAATACGATGCTGCCGAAGCCGCGCTGCGCAGCAATCAGAGCGCGCTCAAGGCCGCCCAGGCGCAACTGGCCAATGCCAACGAGCAACTCAGCTACACCGCACTGGTCTCAGAGGCCGCCGGGGTGATCACCGAGCGTCAAGCTGAAGTTGGCCAGGTGGTGCAAGCGACCATGCCGATCTTCAGCCTGGCCGTGGACGGTGATCGAGACGCGGTGTTCAACGTTTATGAATCCTTGTTGGTGGCACCGCCCAGCGATGCCGGGGTGATTGTCAGCCTGCTGGACGACCCTAAGGTCCAGGCGCACGGCTTTGTCCGTGAAATCACCCCTACCGTGTCGGCGCAAAGCGGCACGGTGCAGGTCAAGGTAGCCCTGAAGGACGTGCCACCGGGCATGCAACTGGGCGCGCCGGTAACCGCCAGCACCAATGCGGTGGGGCGGCCGAGCATCGAGCTGCCGTGGTCGGCTTTGACCAAGGCACTGCATGGGCCTGCCGTCTGGGTAGTGGGCGAAGGTGACAAGGTCGAATTGCGCAAGGTCGAGGTCAGCCGCTACCTGACCGGCAAGATCGTGATCGCCAGCGGCTTGAAGGCGGGCGAGACCGTGGTGGTCAATGGTAGCCAGCTGCTGCACCCGGGCATGCAGGTTGAGAAGGTCGATGCCAAGGCCCAAGGGGGTGAGTTATGACACGCCTGCTGCTGATGCTCTCGGCCGCCATGCTGCTGGCCGGCTGCGGAAGCGAGGAGCAAGCCCCAGAGCCGATCCGGCCGGTGCTGTCGGTGAAGGTGGAGCCCCAGGTACAGTCACAGCTGGGCCGCTTTGCCGGCAATATCGAAGCGCGCTTTGAAAGCACTTTGGGCTTTCGGGTTTCCGGGCGCATTGCCCGCCGCTGGCTGGATGTGGGCGCCCAGGTCAAGCCGGGCGATACGCTGGCCACGCTCGACCCCACCGACCAGCAGAACCAGCTGCGTGCCGCCGAAGGCGACCTGGCCAAGGTGCAGGCACAATGGATCAATGCCCAGGCAGATGCTCGGCGCCAGCAACAGCTGTATGACCGTGGCGTGGGTGCCCAGGCGCAGCTGGACATCGCCCAGACCAACCTGAAAACTACCAGTGCCGCGCTGGAGCAGGCGCGCTCGGCACTCAGCCAGGCCCGCGACCAGCTCGACTACAGCACCCTGCGCACCGACCACGCGGCGGTAATCACCGCCTGGCAGGCCGAAGCCGGGCAAACCGTGACCGCCGGGCAGGCCGTGGTGACCTTGGCCCGGCCCGATGTGAAGGAGGCAGTGATCGACCTGCCGATCGGCCTGGCTGAGCAACTGAACAAGGACCTGACCTTCACTGTCGCCTCGCAGCTCGACCCTACCATCAGCACCACCGCCACCCTGCGCGAGCTGGAGCCGCAGGCCGACCCGACAACCCGTACCCGCCGTGCGCGACTGACCTTGGCGAGCACCCCGGCAGCGTTCCACCTAGGCACTGCGATCAGTGTCACCCTGACTTCGCAAGTTTCCCCACGCAGCGAGCTGCCCCTGAGTGCCTTGCTCGAGCGTGACGGCAAGACCCAGGTGTGGGTGATCGACATCCAGCAGAAGACGGTTGCCCCTCGCGACGTCACCCTGATCGACCGCACGTCTGACAGCATCATCCTGGCTTCCGGCGTGCAGCCAGGCGAGCGTGTGGTGACTGCCGGCGTTAACAGCCTCAAGCCTGGCCAGAAGGTCGCCTTCGACGAGGATGCGCAATGAAAGGAAGCTTCAACCTGTCCGACTGGGCACTCAAGCATCAATCGTTCGTCTGGTACCTGATGTTCGTCGGCTTGCTGATGGGGATTTTTTCCTATTTCAACCTGGGCCGTGAGGAAGACCCGTCGTTCACCATCAAGACCATGGTCATCCAGACCCGCTGGCCCGGTGCAACCCAGGATGAAACCCTGTACCAGGTTACCGACCGCATCGAGAAGAAGCTCGAGGAGCTCGACTCGCTGGATTACACCAAGAGCTACACCCGCCCGGGCGAGTCCACGGTCTACGTGTACCTGCGTGACACCACCAAGGCCGAGGACATCCCGGAAATCTGGTACCAGGTGCGCAAGAAGATCCAGGACATTCGTGGCCAGTTCCCCGCCGGCATCCAGGGGCCTGGGTTCAACGACGAGTTCGGTGACGTGTTCGGCTCGATCTACGCTTTTACCGCCGACGGCCTGACCATGCGTCAGTTGCGTGACTATGTAGAGCAGGCGCGGGCCGAAGTACGCGATGTGCCCAACATCGGCAAGATCGAGTTTGTCGGTACCCAGGACGAAGTGCTGTACCTGAACTTCTCCACCCGCAAGCTGGCCGCCCTGGGCATAGACCAGCGCCAGGTCATGCAGGCCCTGCAAGCGCAGAATGCGGTCACCCCGGCCGGGGTGATCGAGGCTGGGCCGGAGCGTATCTCGGTGCGTACCTCCGGGCAGTTCGCCTCGGAAAAGGACCTGCAAACCGTCAACCTCAAGATCAACGACCGCTTCTTCCGCCTGGCTGATATCGCTGACATCGAGCGCGGCTATGTCGACCCGCCGTCACCGATGTTCCGGTACAACGGCCAGACCGCGATCGGCTTGGCCATTGGCATGAAGGCTGGCGGCAACATGCAGGTATTCGGTGCTGCGCTGAAAAAGCGCATGGACCAAGTGATCGAAGACCTGCCGATAGGTGTTGGCGTGCACACCGTGTCGGACCAGGCGGTGGTGGTCAAACAGGCGGTTGGCGGTTTTACCAGTGCGCTGTTCGAAGCGGTGGTGATCGTGCTGGCGGTGAGCTTCGTCAGCCTGGGCATGCGCGCAGGCTTGGTGGTGGCCTGCTCGATTCCGCTGGTGCTGGCGATGGTGTTCGTGTTCATGGAATACAGCGGCATCACCATGCAGCGGATTTCGCTGGGCGCGTTGATCATTGCCCTGGGGCTGTTGGTAGATGATGCGATGATCACCGTGGAGGTCATGGTCACCCGGCTGGAGATGGGCGAGAGCAAGGAGCAGGCGGCTACCTTTGCCTATACCTCCACGGCTTTCCCGATGCTCACCGGCACTCTGGTGACCGTGGCCGGCTTTGTGCCGATCGGCCTCAACGCCAGCTCCGCGGGCGAATACACCTACACCTTGTTCGCGGTCATTGCCGTGGCCTTGCTGGTGTCATGGATCGTTGCCGTGTTCTTCGCCCCAGTGCTGGGTGTGCATATTCTCAGCAGCAGCAGGCTCAAGGCTCACGAAGCCGAGCCTGGGCGGGTCGGCAGGGCGTTTGAAGGGGGGCTGCTGTGGTGCATGCGTCATCGCTGGCTGACGATCATCGGCACCATCCTGTTGTTTGCCCTGTCGCTGTTCTGCATGCGTTTCGTGCAGAACCAGTTCTTCCCCTCCTCGGACCGCCCAGAGATCCTGGTCGACCTGAACCTGCCGCAAAACGCTTCGATCGAGGAAACCCGAAAGGTGGTCGACCGTTTCGAGGCCCGCATCAAGGATGACCCCGATTTGGTGCATTGGAGCACCTACATTGGCCAGGGCGCCATCCGCTTCTACCTGCCCCTCGACCAGCAGTTGCAGAACCCGTATTACGCCCAGCTGGTCATTGTCAGCAAGGGCTTCGAAGAGCGCCAGGGCATGATCGAGCGCTTGCAGAAGATCCTGCATGAAGAATTCGTCGGCATCGGCACCAACGTGCAATCGCTGGAAATGGGCCCGCCGGTGGGTCGGCCGATCCAGTACCGGGTCAGTGGCTCCAGTATCGACGAGGTGCGCAAGCACGCCATCGACCTGGCCACCTTGCTTAACCAGAACGAGCACATCGGCGAGATGATCTATGACTGGAACGAGCCCGGTAAGGTGCTGCGCGTGGAGATTGCCCAGGACAAGGCGCGCCAGCTGGGGCTGTCGTCGGAAGACGTGGCCAATGTGATGAACAGCATCGTCAGTGGCGTGCAGATAACCCAGGTCAACGACAACATCTACCTGGTGAACGTGGTCGCCCGCGCCGAAGACAGCGAGCGCGGTTCGCCCGATACCCTGCAGAACCTGCAGATCCTCACCCCCAACGGCACCTCGATCCCACTGCTGTCGTTCGCCACCGTGCGCTACGAGCTGGAGCAGCCATTGGTATGGCGGCGCGACCGCAAACCGACCATCACCATCAAGGCCTCGGTCAACGGCGACATCCAGCCCACCGACCTGGTGGCCCAACTGAAGCCGAAAATTGACGAGTTCGCCAGCAAGCTGCCGGTCGGTTACGAAGTGGCCACGGGGGGTACGGTTGAAGAAAGCAGCAAGGCCCAGGGGCCGATCGCCAAGGTCCTCCCACTGATGCTGTTCCTGATGGCGACCTTCCTGATGATCCAGTTGCACAGCGTACAGAAGCTGTTCCTGGTGGTCAGCGTGGCGCCGCTGGGGTTGATTGGCGTGGTGTTGGCGCTGGTGCCTACGGGCACGCCGATGGGCTTTGTGGCGATCCTCGGCATTCTGGCGCTCGCGGGTATCATCATTCGCAACTCGGTGATCCTGGTGACCCAGATCGACGAGTTCGAAGCCCAGGGCTTCTCGCCGTGGGATGCGGTGGTGGAGGCTACCAATCATCGTCGTCGGCCTATCCTGCTGACTGCGGCGGCGGCGAGCCTGGGCATGATCCCGATTGCCCGCGAGGTGTTCTGGGGCCCGATGGCCTACGCGATGATTGGCGGGATCATCGTGGCCACCTTGCTGACGCTGCTGTTCCTACCGGCACTGTACGTGGCCTGGTACAAGATCCGCGAGCCGCAGAAACAGAACTGAAGCCTTGTACGGACCTTGTGGGAGCGGGTGATCCCGCTCCCACAGGGGGTTCTGGCGCCTGCGAAATCGTGAATTTATTTTGGTTATATAAAAATTCTTAAACAGTATTTTTAAGAATAACTCCGCCTCACTACTATTGCCCTCAAGCCAGGCGCAAATCCCCTTCAAACCTCTGCCCGGCACCTCACTCCAAGGAGAACGAGCATGAGTGCATCCCTGCGTAGCATCGACGGTCAGGACGAAGCCACCATTCTGCGGGAAATCCAGAGCGCCCTGCGCGACCTGCGGTTCGGTGCGGTGGAGATCACTGTGCACAACGCTCAGGTCGTCCAGATCGAGCGCAAGGAGAAGTTCCGCCTGCAACAGCCCGGCAACAAGACCGGCTGATCGCGCCACCCATTCAAAACTAGAAAAATGCCAATCGGGAGCTTCACCATGTCCATCCGCCGTTATGCGCTCGCCGCCCTGGCCAGTGCTGTTTTTGCCGGTTCCGCCATCGCCAAGGACTACGAACTGCTGAACGTGTCCTACGACCCGACCCGTGAGCTGTACCAGCAGTATAACGCCGAGTTCATCAAGCACTGGCAGCAGGCCCACCCGGGCGACAAGGTGAAGATCCAGCAATCCCACGGTGGCTCGGGCAAACAGGGGCGTGCGGTGATCGACGGCCTGCGTGCCGACGTGGTGACCCTGGCCCTGGCCGGTGACATCGACGAAATCGCCAAGCTGGGCAAGACCCTGCCGGACAACTGGCAAACCCGCCTGCCGGACGCCAGCACCCCGTATACCTCGACCATCGTGTTCCTAGTACGCAAGGGCAACCCGAAGGGCATCAAGGACTGGGGCGACCTGATCAAGAAGGACGTGTCGGTCATTACCCCCAACCCGAAAACCTCTGGCGGTGCGCGCTGGAACTTCCTCGCCGCCTGGGCCTACGGCCTGAAGACCGGCGGGAGCGAAGATAAGGCCAAGGCATATGTCCAGGAGCTGTTCAAGCACGTACCTGTGCTGGACACCGGCGCCCGTGGCTCGACCATCACCTTCGTCAACAACGGCCAGGGCGACGTGTTGCTGGCCTGGGAAAACGAAGCTTTCCTGGCGCTGAAGGAAGACGGCGGGGCTGACAAGTTCGACATCGTCGTACCGTCGCTGTCGATCCTGGCCGAGCCGCCGGTCGCGGTGGTGGACAAGAACGCCGAGAAGAAGGGCAATACCGAGATTGCCACCGAGTACCTGAAGCACCTGTACAGCCCGGCCGGGCAGAAGATTGCTGCGGAGAACTTCTACCGCCCGCGTGACGAGAAAGTGGCTGCCGAGTTCGGCAAGCAGTTCCCGAAACTCGACCTGGTGACCATCGACAAGGATTTTGGTGGTTGGAAGACGGCACAACCGAAATTCTTCAATGATGGCGGTGTGTTCGACCAGATCTATCAGGCACAGTAAACGCCAAGGAAAAGCGGGGGCCGCCTTGCGGCCCATTCGCGGCACAAGGCCGCTCCCACAAAGAGCCGCGATCCCCCTGTGGAACCGCGGCCCCTGTGGGAGCGGCCTTGTGCCGCGAATGGGCTGCAAAGCAGCCCCAGGATTCAGAAGCCTGCACCGGCCCCGGATCGATACTGGGCCAAGTGCATTCAACCAGGGATACTTATGTCACGTCGTATTTCCCCCGTCATACCCGGCTTCGGGCTGACGCTGGGCTACACCTTGGTGTACCTCAGCCTGATCGTGCTGATACCGCTGGCGGCCATGTTCATCCATGCCTCGCAGCTCACCTTCGAGCAGTTCTGGAACATCATCAGTGCGCCGCGGGTGATCGCTGCGCTCAAGCTGAGCTTCGGCACCGCCCTGTTCGCCGCCATCATCAATGGTGTGATCGGTACCCTGCTGGCCTGGGTGCTGGTGCGTTACACGTTCCCAGGGCGCAAGATCATCGACGCCATGATCGACCTGCCCTTCGCCCTGCCCACTGCCGTTGCCGGCATCGCCCTGACCGCCTTGTATGCACCGCAGGGTTGGGTCGGCCAGTTCGCCACCGACCTGGGCTTCAAGATCGCCTACACCCCGCTGGGTATCACCCTGGCACTGACCTTCGTCACCCTGCCGTTCGTGGTGCGCACGGTGCAGCCGGTGCTGGCCGATATCCCGCGTGAAGTGGAAGAAGCCGCGGCCTGCCTGGGCGCCAAGCCATTGCAGGTGTTCCGCCACATCCTGGCGCCGGCACTGCTGCCGGCCTGGCTCACGGGCTTTGCGTTGGCCTTCGCCCGTGGCGTGGGCGAGTATGGCTCGGTGATTTTCATCGCCGGCAACATGCCGATGAAAACCGAAATCCTGCCGCTGCTGATCATGGTCAAGCTCGACCAGTACGACTACACCGGCGCGACCGCTATCGGCGTGCTGATGCTGGTGGTTTCCTTCATCCTGCTGCTGCTGATCAACCTGCTGCAGCGCCGTATCGAAACCCCTTGAAGGAGGCCGGCATGTCCAGTTCATCCCTGAGTACCAGCGCCGCCGCCAACGCCGCCCGCCGTGGCAGTGCCACTTCGCGCCGCATTCTGATCGGCCTTGGCTGGCTGGTGTTCGCGCTGTTCCTGCTGCTGCCGCTGGTCATCGTGGTGTCGCAGGCACTGAAGAACGGTTTTGGTACCTTCTTCGAGGCGATCTTCGAGCCTGACGCCTTGTCGGCGCTGAAGCTGACCCTGCTCGCCGTGTTCATCTCGGTGCCGCTGAACCTGGTGTTCGGGGTCAGCGCTGCGTGGTGCGTGAGCAAGTACACCTTCCGCGGCAAGAGCATCCTGGTCACCCTGATCGACCTGCCGTTCTCGGTGTCGCCGGTGATCGCCGGCCTGGTCTACGTGCTGATGTTCGGCGCGCAAGGCCTGTTCGGGCCGTGGCTGCAGGACCACGATATCCAGATCGTCTTCGCACTGCCCGGCATTGTCCTGGCGACCATCTTCGTCACCGTGCCGTTCGTGGCCCGTGAGCTGATCCCGCTGATGCAGGAGCAGGGCACGCAAGAGGAGGAGGCCGCACGCCTGCTCGGCGCCAATGGTTGGCAGATGTTCTGGCACGTGACCCTGCCGAACATCAAGTGGGGCCTGATCTATGGCGTGGTGCTGTGTACTGCACGGGCCATGGGCGAGTTTGGCGCGGTGTCGGTGGTGTCCGGCCACATCCGTGGCGTGACCAACACCTTGCCGCTCCACGTGGAGATCCTCTACAACGAGTACAACCACGTCGCGGCTTTCAGCGTGGCCAGCCTGTTGCTGATCTTGGCGCTCTTCATCCTGCTGCTCAAGCAGTGGAGCGAGAACCGTATTAACCGCCTGCGCCACAGCGCCGCGGAGGAATGATTCATGTCGATCGAAGTTCGTAACGTCAGCAAGCGCTTCAACAGCTTCCAGGCCCTGGACAACATCAACCTGGACATCAACAGCGGCGAACTGGTGGCCTTGCTCGGCCCGTCCGGTTGCGGCAAGACCACCCTGCTGCGCATCATCGCCGGCCTGGAAACCCCGGACCAGGGCAACATCGTGTTCCATGGTGAGGACGTGTCCGGCCATGACGTGCGCGACCGCAACGTCGGTTTCGTATTCCAGCACTACGCGTTGTTCCGTCACATGAGCGTGTTCGACAACGTTGCCTTTGGCCTGCGCATGAAGCCCAAGGGCGAGCGCCCGAGCGAGAGCAGGATTGCCGAGAAGGTGCATGAACTGCTGAACATGGTGCAGCTGGACTGGCTGTCCGACCGCTACCCGGAGCAGCTGTCTGGCGGCCAGCGTCAGCGTATCGCCCTGGCCCGTGCCCTAGCGGTGGAGCCGAAGGTGCTGCTGCTGGACGAGCCATTCGGTGCGCTGGATGCCAAGGTGCGAAAAGAGCTGCGGCGCTGGCTGGCGCGGCTGCACGAGGATATCAACCTGACCTCGGTGTTTGTCACCCACGACCAGGAGGAGGCCATGGAAGTGGCTGACCGCATTGTGGTGATGAACAAAGGGGTGATCGAGCAGATCGGCTCGCCAGGCGAGGTGTACGAACAGCCGGCCAACGATTTCGTCTATCACTTCCTCGGCGATTCCAACCGGTTGGCCTTGAGCGAAGGGCACCATGTGCTGTTCCGCCCGCACGAAGTGTCGCTGTCGCGCCATGAGACCGAAGGGCACCATGCCGCCGAGGTGCGAGATATCCGGCCGTTGGGCGCGACCACACGGGTGACCTTGAAGGTGGAAGGGCAGAGCGAGCTGATCGAAGCCGAAGTGGTCAAGGACCATGACAGCCTGACCGGGTTGGCGCGGGGAGAAACGTTGTTCTTCCGGCCGAAAGTTTGGCAGAAGGTGGCGGATATCTGAGCCGGCTTTGTGATTGAAAGGCCCGGGCTTGGTCTTGATGCTGTTCACCTAAGCCCGATGTGACATCGATTGGGGCTGCCTTGCAGCCTTTCGCGGGCTTGCCGGCGAAGGGCCGCAGGGCGGCCCCAATTGCTTGAGCGAACAAGGGCGCAACCCTCGCGGCAGTCTCATGCCTTGCGCAAATATTTTGTATGCCCTCAATGCATCGCGCTTGCTTCTGACTGCCGCAGCCCACGCAATTCGTGGCTTGAGCGTTGCCCATCAAAAACAATATTCAATTAAGTTATAACTATAATTTCAAACATTACTTTAAGAGATAAGCCTCTGGCCCCGATGATTCAGCCACACACCTGAATCGAGACCCCAGGAGTTTTTATCAATGGGTAATGTCCAGTCGGCCGTCAGGGCCTACGACCAGCCATGGGGCCCGGCCCCGGGCGACCTGGTCGAGCTTGGACGCACGCTTCGCCTGCCACTGGGCCAGCTGCGCCTGCAACGCACGCCGGTCAGCGGGCTCAAGCGCCGCGACAAGCTGGTGCTCGGCCTGCTAGTGCTGGCCCTGCATGGCGCAGCTGGGTATTGGGTCAGCCAGGCACCCACGCCTGTGCTGCCGGTGGTGCCGCCGCAGGTGCCGCCCATGACCATCGAATTCGCCGCGCCGGCACCGCCCGTGGTCGAGCCGCCGCCGCCAGCCCCTGCGCCGCCCGTTGTCGTGCCACCGCCCCCGGCAGTCGACGAGCTGGCCGCCAAGCCCAAACCCAAGCCCAAGCCCGTGGCTAAGCCAGTGGTCAAGCAAGCGCCGAAGCCCCAGCCCAAACCGGTCGAAGCACCACCGCCGAGGCCGGTCGCAGCGCCGGCCCCGCCTGCTCCGGCACCACCTGCGCCGGCCCCGATAACCCCGGCTTCGGCAAACGCCGCATACCTGAAAAACCCGGCACCGGAGTATCCGCAGATGGCCCAGCGTCGTGGCTGGGAAGGCACCGTGCTATTGCGCGTAGAGGTGCTGCCCAGCGGCAAGCCGGGGCAAATTCAGATCCAGAAGAGCAGCGGCCGCGATGCCCTGGATGCCGCTGCGCTAGCCGCGGTCAAGCGCTGGAGCTTCGTGCCTGCCAAGCAGGGCGACGTGGCGCAGGCCGGCTGGGTCAGCGTGCCGATCGATTTCAAGCTTCGCTAACTTTTTCGCAGAACACAGGAAGACATCATCATGAGCCTGCTGGCATCCCCCCTTGAGTCCGTTGAAAGCGCAGTCATCTGGCTGCTGGTTGGTTTCTCTGTCGTCACGTGGGGGCTTGCCCTGGTCAAGGTCGCGCAGTTCGTGCGGCTGAAGAACCAGGACAAACGCTTCCACCAGCAGTTCTGGGCTGCCTCCAGCCTGGACTCGGCGGCACAACTCAGCCACGAGCTGCCTGGCCCGGCTGCCCGTGTGGCCCAGTCTGGTTACGCTGCAATCGCCGTGGGCGAAACCCAGGCCAATGACCTGAGCCACGCCATCAATCACCAGGACCGCCTGGAGCGCGCGTTGCGCCAGCAAATCGTGCGTGAGCGCCGCTCGCTGGAAACCGGCCTGGCAGTGGTTGCCAGTATCGGCAGCACGTCGCCCTTCATCGGCCTGTTCGGCACCGTGTGGGGCATCATGGAAGCGCTCAAGGGCATCAGCGCGGCCGGCTCTGCCAGTCTGGAAACCGTGGCCGGGCCGATTGGTGCTGCACTGGTGGCAACCGGTGTAGGTATCGCCGTCGCGGTCCCGGCGGTGCTGGTGTACAACTATTTCCTGCGCCGCCTCAAGCTGACGGCTGCCGACCTGGATGACTTTGCCCACGACTTCTACAGCCTGGCGCAGAAGAACGCCTTCCGCGTGCTGGTGCACCCGGCTGTGCACAAAGCGCAGGCCGGTTTCACCCAGCCGGTGAAGGAGGCGTCCTGATATGGCCTTTTCGACCCAGGACAGCGACGAAGTCCTCAGTGAAATCAACGTCACCCCGTTGGTTGACGTCATGCTGGTGCTGCTGGTGGTGTTCATCGTCACGGCACCGCTGCTGACCAATGCTATCCCCATCAATCTGCCCAAGACCGAGGCCGTGGCCCCGGTGGAGCAGAAGGACCCGCTAGTGGTCAGCATCGATGGCGCGGGCAAGCTGTTCATCAACAAGGACGAAATCCAGCCCGACCTGCTGGAAAGCAGCCTCAAGGCTGCCAAGGACAAGAACGCTGATGTACGCGTGCAACTGCAGGCCGATGACGGCGTGAACTACGGCGAAGTGGCGCGGGCTATGGCCGCCATCGAACGTGCGGGGATCAGCAAACTGGCGGTGATAACCGCGCGCTGATACCTGCAAATCCGCTTCAGGCAAGTGCTTATGGGCCACATCTCTTGGCAGGGGTTGGCCCTCTTTTTTTTGCCTGAGCCGGGTGGGAGCGGGCGTGCCCGCGAACACGGGCGAAGCCCGTGCCATCCACCGCGGTGCTTGCTTCGCGGGCATGCCCGCTCCCACTGGGATCGCACAAGCTATCGAATATTTGGTTATTAATAAATAGCTTCTTATTCCTTTACGAATATAACTCCCTCCCTATACTTGTCTCCAAGCACGCAAACTTACTGGAGGCGTCCCCATGCGCAATGAGTCGATTCGTTACCTGATTGTGCCGGGCTGGCAAGGATCGCCAGACAACCATTGGCAAAGTCACTGGCAGCGCACCCTGCCCAACAGTGCGCGGGTTGAGCAGCACGACTGGCTCACCCCGCAACGGCAGGACTGGGTCCAGGCGCTGGAGCAGGCGATTGCCGCCGAGCGCTCGCCGGTGATCCTGATTGCCCACAGCCTTGGCTGCGTCACTGTCGCCCATTGGGCTGCGCAGGCCAGCCCGGCCTTGCGGCGGCAGGTGCGGGGTGCACTGTTGGTGGCACCGGCAGACGTCGAACGGCCGACCTGTGCGCCGGCCCTGCGCAACTTTGCGCCGATCCCGACCGAAGCCTTGCCATTCCCCAGCCAGGTCGTCAGCTCTGACAACGACCCTGCCGTAAGCGTGCCGCGGGCGCTGTACCTGGCCCAGGCGTGGGGCGCCGAAGCGGGGTTGCTGAGCAACGCCGGGCACATCAACGTCAAGTCTGGCCATGAGCGTTGGGAACAAGGCTTTGCCTACTTGTATCGCTTGCAGAGCCGGGTCGAGCTGCGCGCACTGCGTCGCGCCTGATAGGCCTTAGCGTTTTCCGTTTACCTGACGCCCGGCCAATGGAGGCCTGGGGCGGGAGTTCGTCATGACGTTTCAAAACCCGTTTGGCCAGCCACTGCTGACCTTCCCCGAGCTGGACAAGAGCCCGCTGAGCATCCGTGCCAAGGCTCTGGTTTTCATCGACCCGCGTTCGCAGCAATTGCGCGAGGACCTTGAGCGCCTGGCGCCGCAACCCGTGCCGGTGTTGATCCGTGGCGAGACTGGCACCGGCAAGGAGCTGCTGGCGCGGCAGATTCACCGCGCCAGCGACCGGGGCGGGCTATTCGTGTCGGTCAACTGCGCAGCTATCAGCCCCACCTACGCCGACGCCGAGTTGTTCGGCTACAGCGCCGGCAGCCATGGCGGGACGGCCAGCAGCCGCGCCGGGTGGTTCGGCTCGGCCAACGGCGGCACGCTGTACCTGGACGAGATCGCCGACTTGCCGCTGGCCATCCAGGGCAAGCTGCTGGCGGCCCTGGAGAACCGCGAGGTCATAAGGGTGGGCGCGCAACAGCCGCAGCCGGTGGATGTGCGCCTGGTGGCCGCCAGCAGCATCGACCTGGCGCGTGTGGTGCGTGCGGGGCGCTTTAACGAACGCCTTTACCAATACCTGCGCGAAGGGGCTTTGGAGCTGCCCCCGTTGCGCGAGCGGCCGGGCGATATCCTGCCGCTGGCCGAGTATTTCGTGGGCATCTACAGTGTGCGCCTGCAGCGGCCAGTGCCCTTGGTAAGCGAGGCTGCGCAGCACGTGTTGGAGGCCCATCCATGGCCTGGCAACACCCGCGAACTCGAGAACGTCATCCACTTTGCCTTGCTGGTGAATGACGGTGTTGAGATCCAGCCTGAAGATCTCGATCTGCTCAAGCACGCGCGCTAGACCTCACTCATAAGCAAAGTGACTGGTGGCATTTTGTTTTTGGAATAAGCAGCTAAGTAAAAGATATTGTTACGGAATAAAAAATCTAGGTATTGTCCGCCTCATGCCCGCTGGTGAATCGGTTGGGCACCCCTTTCGCCATCGCTGATGGCCCAGAATCAGAACAAGGACCACCATGAAGAAGACCCTGCTCACCACTGCCCTGGCCGCTGCCCTGTCGTTTTCCGGCCTGGCCGCCGCTGCCGAGAAACTGGTGGTTGCTGCTACCCCGGTACCCCATGCCGAAATCCTCGAGCTGATCAAGCCGACCCTGGCGAAAGAAGGCGTGGACCTGCAGATCAAGGTCTTCACCGACTACGTCCAGCCGAACGTGCAGGTTGACCAGAAGCGCCTGGATGCCAACTACTTCCAGACCCTGCCGTACCTGAAGAGCTTCAACGAAGGCAAGGGCACCCACCTGGAGACAGTGGTCGGCGTGCACGTCGAGCCGTTCGGTGGTTACTCGAAGAAGGTCAAGAACCTGAGCGAGCTGAAGGACGGCGCTACCGTGGCTATCCCGAACGAGGGGAGCAACAGCGGCCGTGCGCTGATCCTGCTGCAGAAGGCTGGCCTGATTACCCTCAAAGACCCGAAAAACGCCCTGGCTACCCCCAAGGACATCGCCGAGAACCCGAAGAAGCTGAAGTTCCGCGAGCTTGAGTCGGCCATGCTGCCGCGCGTGCTGGACCAAGTGGACCTGGACATGATCAACACCAACTACGCCCTGGAAGCCGGCCTGAACCCGGCCAAGGATGCGCTGGTGATCGAAGGTGCCGACTCGCCGTACGTGAACTTCCTGGTTGCCCGCCCGGACAACAAGGATAGCGAGGCCATGCAGAAACTGGCCAAGGCGCTGACCAGCCCGGAAGTGAAAGCATTCATCGCCAAGAAGTACCAAGGTGCTGTGCTGCCGGCGTTCTGATCCGGTTGCAGGTCCTGGCATGACCAACGCCGACACGCTTGTGTCGGCGTTTCTGTTTCGGGGCCGCTCTGCGGCCCATTCGCGGCGCAAGGCAGGCATTCCACAATGCCCGGCGTACGCAGAACCACCGGCACCAGCAGTACCCTCTGCGTCATTCGCCTGGTATCAATCGCAAGGTACTGTGCGCTGGAATCACCCCCATCTGCGCTCGCTGATACTGCCCCTGCACATACCCCTCGGCCTGGTCCGAGTAATGCCGGTCAAATGGCACGCCACTCTGCCCAACCGGGTTGCTGGTGAGCGCCTGCCCGGCATCGGCAAAGTCGATCAACCGTCGGGTAGACGGCCCATAGGTCACCGGCCATGGCGCCGGGCCAATCTTTGCCGAGAGGTTGTTGGGTACCTCGTGGGTACCTGGCGCCGCGAACGCACCAACGTTGAACAGCAGGTTCAGCGGCTTTTTCACCCCCAGTGGATGGTTGTGGGTCAGGGTATGGGCCTTGCCCCACTGCCAGCGCGCCGGGTCGTTGCCCAGCGTATCGCGCAGGTGCTTCAGGCTGTTCTGCCATGCCGTACGCACCACCGCCGTACGGTCGGTACGCTGGTTGCCACCACGGGTGTTCCACCAAGGTGAATCGGCATCTGCCGCCAGCCGCGGCAGGGCGTCGTCGATGGCTCGGGTGCTGATCAGTACCGGGAACCAGGTGTCGCCCAGTTCGTCATGCAGGGCCGCGAACGCCAATTCGTAGAGAAACTGGTTGAACAGCGTGGCAGTGGTCGAGTCCAGCGGGTAGTCGCCAGCCCAGGCCGCCAGTTGCTCGACCAGCTCCTTCTCTTCGTCACCTACGGCTATACCGCGCAGGGTTGCCAGCAGTGGGGCCAGGGTACGCGGGCCATAGGCGCTGGCGGTGTCCAGTTGTAGCGCCTGGCTGTTCTGGGTGTCCCACTTCACGTCAGGGTTGGCCAGGTAGCGATCGAGCTGGCGGCCACGGTCGGGCAGGTTGTAGTAACCCGGTACCGGCACCGCCGCTGCCGGCTGGTAGTTGGCCGAGACGATGTAGCCTTGTGTCGGGTTCTCCTGCTGCGGGTTGACGCTGAACGGGTAGAAACCGAGCTTGTCGGCTTGCGTGCTGGCGCCGTCGAGGATGAACCCTGGGTCGACGCCGTCCGGACGTATCGGTAGCTTCGCCGCCGCCCACCAGCCAATATCGCCGCGGGCGTTGGCCCAGACAAAGTTCAGGCCTGGTGCGTGAACCTTGCCTGCGGCCTCACGCATCTTGGCCAGGGTGTCGGCGCGGTTGAGCTGGTAGAAACCGTCGAGGATCGGGTTTTCGGTTTCCAGGAACGCCCACCACATGGCGATTGGCGTGGCCCCGGCGGTGTTGCCCAGCACGTCGTTGACGATCGGGCCATGGGGCGAGCGGCGCAGGCTGATGGTGACCGGCGTTTCGCCTTTGACCGCAATCTGTTGCTCGGTTTTTTCCAGCGCCTGCCATTTACCGCCGACCATGACCTGGCTGGGGTCGGCCGGGTTGCTGCGCTCGGCGATCAGGTCCACGTCGTCGTTCTGGAACATGGTCAGGCTCCAGCCGAAGTCGCGGTTGTGGCCGAGCAGAGCGAATGGGTTGAGCGCCTGGAAGTAGCCATAGAGGTTGAAGCCGGGCGCCGAAAGCTCAGCTTCGTACCACACCGCTGGCACCGCGAAGCTGATGTGTGGGTCGCCGGCCAGCAATGGCTTGCCACTGCGGGTACGGCTGCCTGAAACGGCCCATGCGTTGCTGCCTTCGAACTGGGGGATGCCGGCGTCGGTCAGCGCTTCGTGGCTCAGGCGGGCGAGGGCTTCCAGGGTGCGCCAGTCGGCCGCGGCCAGCGGCTTGCCCAGCGCCCCGTCGGGTTGCCAGCCTTGGACGAAGACGTTCAGGTAGTCGGGGCCCAGCTGATCCCGGATGTAGGTCAGCGCCGGTTCGGTGCGGAACGCTGCGGCGAAACTGTAGGCCAGGTAGCCGGCGATGCTGAGTGTGTCCTCGGCGGTGAACGGGCGTGGGGTGATGCCGAGCAGGTCGAATTCCATCGGCTTGGGGTGGCTGGCCTGCCAACTGTTGACCCCCTCCAGGTAGGCTTGCAGGGCCTGCCCGGCGGGCGACTGCGGGTCCTGACGCTTGGCCATCAGCGCGGCCTGCTCGCGTATGCGCAGGCTGCGGAACAGGGTGTCGGTGGGCAGCAGCTTGTTGCCCAGTACTTCGGCCAGCTCGCCACGCGCCAGGCGGCGCATGATCTCCATCTGGAACAACCGGTCCTGGGCGTGCACGTAGCCCAGGGCGCGGTACAGGTCTGGCTCGCTCTGTGCCTGCAGGTGCGGCACACCACGGGCGTCATAGCGTACGCTGACCGGCGCTTGCAGGCCCGCGATGGCGACCTCGCCTTCGCGTCGCGGCAGCTTGCCCTGCACGTACCAGTAACCGGCGCCGGCGGCCACGGCAACCACCACGGCCAGCAGGGTCAGGCTGCGCTTCATGCAGACTCCTTGTGCGTTCAAGCAGAAAATAAGGTCCGATCATCGGTGGATTCGCGAACAGAGCATAGCCCCCAAAGGAGTTTCCATGTCCCTCAGCGAAAAACAGAAAATGCTCTCCGGCCAGCTCTACCACGCTGGCTGCCCCGAGCTGCAAGCCGAGCAGATCGCCAACAAGCACTGGATGAATCACTACAACGGCAGTGTCGAACTGCTCAATGATGCGCGTCATGGGCTGTTGGTCGAGCACTTCAATCACGTCGGCGAAGGCACAGTGATTCGCCCGCCGTTCTATTGCGACTACGGCTACAACATCAGTGTCGGCCGCAATACCTTCGTGAACTTCAACTGCGTGATCCTCGACGTGGTGCCCGTGCGTATCGGCGACCACTGCCAGATCGGTCCCAATGTGCAAATCTACGCGGCGGACCATCCGCTTGACCCTGAAGTGCGGCGCAGTGGCCTGGAGAGTGGGCGGCCGGTGACGATCGGCGACAACGTGTGGATTGGCGGTGCGGCGATCATCCTGCCGGGGGTGACCATTGGCGACAATGCTGTGGTCGGCGCCGGCAGCGTGGTAACCCGGGACGTGCCGGCGGGTGCGACGGTGGTGGGTAACCCTGCGCGGGTGCGTCAGCCCGCCCAAGGGCAGTAGCAGCCCACGGCCAGGGTATTGGAGGCGCTGACCTGGCGGCCGTCGAGCAGGGCCCTGAGGATTGGTTCGATGAAGCTGTTGCTGGCGTTGCACACCGCGCCTTCGCTGTACGGGCCAAAGTAGGCCAGGCGGCCTTGCTGGTCCCAGATGGCTACGGCCGGGGAAGCGGGCAGGTGCTGGCTGCCGGGCAGATCGGTGATGGGTTGCAAGCTGCCGAGGTTAGCCGGTAGCTGGCCGTGGCTACCGGGCTTTTGCAGCACGTGGAAGGTAACGCCGTGGCCTGCGAACTGGCTCACCAGGTCGCCCAGGTGCTGCTGGTTGCCGACATTGCACGGGCACGCCGGGTCCCAGAAATGCACCACACGAACCGGGCCGGGGCCGGCCAGCCCTACAGGTAGTTGCAGTTGGCTGCCGTCGAACAGCGTGGCCTGGTTGTCGAACGGGCGCAGGTAGCGGGCCTGGAAGGTGGTGTAGGCCTGCCAGAGGATGACTGCGCCGACCAACAAGGCGATTACCGTGCACAGCGGTTTGATGATTCGGCTATTCATGAAGAGTCGATGGCCCTTTGTGGGAGCAGGCTTTGTGCAAGACAGTTGATCCAACAGTTTGATCGGTGATGATTGTGCAAAGGTGAGCAAGCTTGCCATGGCGCCGGCCAGAGCTGAAGATTCCAGATCAATACTTGCATCAATGTGGATGTACCCGATGCCCCCTGCCTTTCACCCCGACCGCCTGCGCACCAGCCTGGCGCCGTTCACCACTCGCCAGCCTCTGTCGGCACAAGCGCAGGACTACCAGCGTTTCTATGGCCTGAACCTACCGGCACACAGCTGGCTGGGCAGCTTTCAGGCCGCGGGGTTCGACCTGGTCGCGCAGGCATGGCTGCCCGAGCAGCCAAGCGCGACGCTGTTCCTGTTGCACGGCTATTACGACCACATGGGCCTGTATCGGCACGTGATCGAGTGGGCGCTCAAGCAGGGTTTTGCGGTAGTCAGCTGCGACCTGCCCGGCCATGGGTTGTCCAGCGGCGAGCGCGCCAGTATCAGTGACTTTGCGGTGTATCAGCAGGTGCTGGAGGCCCTGTTCTACCAGGCGAGTACGTTGCAGCTACCGCACCCGTGGCACCTGTGCGGGCAAAGCACCGGCGGCGCGATTGCCGTGGATCATCTGCTGTACCAGGGCGCGCGCAGCCCTGTCGATGGCCAGGTCATCCTGCTGGCCCCGCTGGTGCGGCCCTGTTCCTGGCGTTGGTCGAAGTTCAGCTATCGCGTGCTGCGCCACTTCGTCAACGGCATCGAGCGACGCTTCAGCGAGAACACCAACGATCCGGCCTTTCTGCCGTTTCTTGAGGCAGACCCGCTGCAACCGCGCCGGCTACCAACCGCCTGGGTGGGCGCCTTGATTGCCTGGGTCAAACGCATCGAGGCCGCGCCACGCAGTACGCGGCGGCCATTGATCGTGCAGGGTGAGGCCGATGGTACGGTGGACTGGCCCTACAACCTTGAAGTGCTGAAGGCCAAATTCGCCGAGCCGCAGATACTGATGCTGCCCGAAGCGCGTCACCATCTGGCCAACGAGCTGCCGGGCATTCGCCAGCGCTACTTCGACTTCATCGACCAG
Source organism: Pseudomonas sp. LB-090624 (assembly GCF_003205205.1). Lineage (GTDB taxonomy): Bacteria > Pseudomonadota > Gammaproteobacteria > Pseudomonadales > Pseudomonadaceae > Aquipseudomonas. Next base: position 3,440 of record NZ_QJRL01000003.1, on the reverse strand, counting down.
CACCTTGGCTGATCACTTCAGGTCGTTGCTGCTCTGGCCAACCGCCAGGCCGGCACGCACAGCGGCCAAGGCAGCCTGGTAATAGGCCTTGCCGTCGGGGGATTCGGCAAAAGTGGCGAACTCTTCCAGCTCGGCGTCGGTCAGGTCGCGGTAGACGTAGAGAAGGGTGTTGTTGAGGTCTTCGCCAATCTGCCCCATCAACCGCTGGCGCTGGCCGTCGAGCAGGCCCTGGGCCTGGCCGCCGCCGAACAGGCCGGGGATCATCGAGCTCAGGCTGTCGGCGGCCACGCCGGCAATGGCCAGGCTGACTTCGGCACCGGCCTCACGTGCTGGCAGGGCCTGGGCCAGATGGCCGATGACCAGCAGGCGGTCGTCGCTGGCCTGGATTTTCGGCAGGCCCTTGGCATTTTTGGCCAGTTCGTCCTTGCGCGTGGCCTTGAGCTCGGCCGCCACCACCTTGCGCCCCAGCGGCGACTGGAAGAACGCCAGGGCCGGTGCCGGGTTGGCCAGGCTGGCGCGCAGTTTTGCCTGGGCGCGACGGTCCACCGCCTGGGCCTGGAAGCGCTGGTTGCTGTTGTTGACCAGCGCCTGGTATACGGCGGGTGGCAAACTGTTGCGGTAGCGCTGCTGGGCGGCGGTCAGGGCATCGTTGAAGTGGGCGCGCTGGTCGGGCCAGCCGGCGGCCTTGTACAGTTGATCCAGGTTGTCTGCCCAGACAGGCGTGGTGCAGATCATCAGCAGAATCAGGGAAAACAGACGGCGCATTCAGGACTCCTGTCGGCAGGTGGCTATTGTCCTTGGCCCGGCGCCGGTTTGTCGAGATATCCGCGTGTTTCTCGGCCAAGTGGCGCTGTGCGCCGACAAGGCGAATGGATATGATGCGCGCCATGCACACTTCCCCTGAAAACCCGATGCTTGCGGCCGTCGTAGACGATTTGGCCACCCATGGCTGGTCCCAGCAGGCGCTCTTCCTGCCGGGCGACCTCGTGCGCGCGCTGGCGGCCGAGTGCCGGCGCCGTGACGCCGAAGGCGAACTCAACCCGGCCGGGGTGGGGCGCGGTGATGCCCAGGAGGTGCGCGAGACCATTCGTGGCGACCAGATCCAGTGGATCGACCCCGGGCAGGCCGAGGCTTGCGACCAGTACCTGGGCGCCATGGACCAGTTGCGCCAGGCCATCAACCAGGGGCTGTTCCTCGGTCTGGAAGATTTCGAGTGCCACTTCGCTTTGTACCCGCCGGGGGCATTCTACCGCCGCCATCTGGACCGCTTTCGCGACGACGACCGGCGCATGGTCTCGGCGGTGCTTTATCTGAACGAGGGCTGGCAGCCGCAGGATGGCGGGCAGTTGCGCATGTTCCTCGCGGACGGTATCGAGCATGATGTCGAGCCGGTGGCGGGTTGCCTGGTGGTGTTCCTGTCGGGCGAGGTGCCTCACGAAGTGCTGCCGGCCGGGCGCGAACGCCTATCGTTGACCGGCTGGTTCAGGCGTCGGGGCAATGACCCGTTCTGATTTGCCCAAGGTGCTTGTCAGTGCCTGCCTGTTGGGGCAGCCGGTGCGCTATGACGGCCGAGCCAGTGGCCACCCAGACCTGTTGCAGCAGTGGCAGGCCGAAGGGCGCGTGGTGCCATTGTGCCCGGAAGTCGCCGGGGGGTTGCCGACCCCGCGCCCGCCAGCGGAGATCCCGGGTGGGCAGGGCGGCAAGGTGCTTGATGGTGACGCGCAGGTGATTACCGTGACGGGTGGAAATGTCACTGCCGAGTTTCTGGCCGGTGCGCAGCTGGCGCTGGAGTTGGTGCGGCGGCATGGCATTGGCGTGGCGGTGCTGAAGTCGGGCAGCCCTTCCTGTGGCAACCGGCTGACCTATGACGGCACGTTCAGTGGGGTGAAGGTGACGGGCGAAGGGGTGACCACGGCATTGCTACGGCGGGCGGGGGTGCAGGTGTTCAGCGAGCTGGAGCTGGAACAGGCGCAGCGGGCCCTGGCTGAGCTTTCAGGTTAAACCTGTGCCGGCCCCGTCGCGGGTGAGCCCGCTCCCACGGGGATAGCACGCACCCCCGCGAAGAGGCCAGTGCAGGCGATAAGAATCTTACTGCCCGGCTGCAGTCTCCTGCACACCCTTGAACCACTTCTGCTCCAGTTCGGCAGTGCGGCCGCTGTCTTTCAACCGCTGCAGGGCATTGTTCACCGCGCTTTCGAAAGCCGGGTTGTCCTTCTGGAACGGGATCACCAGTTTCTGCTCGCCAAACGGCTGGCTCACATCGAGCGGGCCGTCAACGGTGAGCGATTCAATAGACGGTGTGAGTGCGATGTCGTACTTGCCGCTTTCGACACCGGGCAGCACATCGGCTGCCGGGGTTTCGACGAACTCGGCGCGCAAGTCCAGCTCCTTGGCCAGGTCCTGGCCAAACTCAATGTCGAACCCGGTCAGGTGGTCGTCTTGCTTGAAGGCGTACGGCTGATTGTTGGCCTGTACGGCAATGCGCAGTTCACCCCGGTCGGCGATTTCGTCGATCAGCTCCGCTTGGGCCAATGGACTGATCAGTACTGCCAGCAGTACCCCTATGGTCGAACGCATGAATGCCCCTTTTTTTCGCAGATGAATAACTTTCGCCATGGCTTTCTTCCTCGCCATGGTCGAGCGCAGCCTATGACCCTGAAGCCTCGGCATTGTTTAACCCTGACGGAAATATTTCTGTCAGGCAATGTGAACACCTTGGCGAATATTTCAACTAAGGTGAAACACCGCTGCCGCTGGACTATTGCGGCGGTCAATAAGTGAATCACAGGAGAAGTGAATGAACAGCCTATTTTCGCGTGCTGCCGTAGCCGGTCTGCTGATGGGAGTGTCGGTGGTCGCCAGTGCCGCAGACGCCTTGAAGAGCCAGGAGCCGCCCAAGGATGCCAAGGTCGTCATCGTTTCCCCCGCCGATGGCGCTACGGTCGACAAGACCTTTACCGTCAAGTTCGGCATCGAGGGCATGGGCCTGAAGCCGGCCGGTGACCAGACCCCGCACACCGGCCATCACCACCTGCTGGTGGATGTGGACAAAGAGCCGGTAGCCGACATGCCGCTGCCGACCAGCCTGATGCCAGAGGCCGGTACCGCACTGCCAGCAGGCCCGCAGGTGCTGCACTTCGGTAAGGCACAGACTGAAACCAGCATCACCCTGACCCCGGGCAAGCACACCCTGCAACTGGTGCTGGGTGACCGTTACCACGTGCCGTTCAAGCCGAGCGTGGAGTCGAAGAAGATCACTGTCGAAGTGAAATGAAAAAAGGGAGGCCACCAGGGCCTCCCTTCTTCATGCTGCTGTCCCGTCCTGAATAAGGTTTACACCTTTCCCCCGAGAATCTGGAGAGCTCGATGGTGCATGGTGTGAAGCGAACACAGCGTGATTACTCGCTGACTTTTAAATTGGCCGTAGTGGATCAGGTCGA